>CAYVXY010000003.1:0-341424 GCA_964454965.1 uncultured Polyangiaceae bacterium
CAACAACTGTGTTGCGGCTGCCTAGACCAACAGCTCCATGGCTGGTCCAGACCCCGCAAGGGGGCGTCGTCACAGGGTCGATCACACAGATTTGGTGGCGACTGGACCACCAAGAAGCTGAAAGTGCTCGAGGGGTATCTTCATAGCTACATGACTGCACTTCAGAAGGAGCCCTTCCGAAAAGCATACATTGATGCGGTTGCTGGCACCGGTTATCGGACAATGTCGCGTGATGACAGCGATTCGGACGACTTTCTGTTTCCTGATCTTGCACAGTCGAGCCCGCAAGGACTTCTCGATGGTTCGGCGCGCCTCGCTCTGAAGACGCGGCCCCGATTCGATCAGTACATATTCATCGAGCGCAACGCCGACCGATGCGGTCAGCTCGAGGTTCTCAAAACTGACTTCTCCGACCTGGCCTCTGACATCCGCGTCGCACAGGGCGAGGCGAACGAGGAGATCCGCAAACTTTGCGACAAGGATTGGCGCGCCCATCGTGCTGTGTTCTTTCTCGACCCCTACGGGATGCAAGTGGAGTGGGAAACGATCGAGGCCATTGCGAAGACGAAAGCCATCGACTTGTGGCTGCTATTTCCGCTCGGCATAGGCGTCTCGCGTCTGCTCACCCGCTCTGGGGAGATCCCCGTAGGCTGGCGTACTCGTCTCGACAAGCTTCTCGGAACAACGGACTGGTACGACGAGTTTTATCGCGTTGAGCGCCAACCTACCCTATTTGGTGGCGATGAAGAGCATGTGGTGAAGGCGACCAATGCCACGATCGGACGCTATTTTACCGACCGGCTGAAACGGATCTTTGCCGACGTTGCGGAGCCCGGGGTATTGCGCAATTCTTCGAACTGTCCGCTCTATCTATTCTGCTTTGCCGCGGGAAACGCGAAGGGCGCTCCGATAGCACTGAACATTGCGAATTATCTATTGAAGGACATGCGCTAATGGCACTCGGCTCCGGCATCGAATGGACTGAATCCACGTGGAACCCCGTTACGGGTTGCACGAAGGTGAGTCCTGGCTGCAAGCATTGCTACGCCGAGCGCATGGCGGAGCGCCTGCAGGCCATGGGCCAAGCCAACTACGGAAATGGCTTCGAGCTCACGTTGCAGCCCCACATGCTCGACCTGCCGTTGCGTTGGAAAAAGCCGCAGACGATCTTCGTCAACTCCATGAGCGATCTGTTCCACAAGGATGTGCCCGTCGCGTACATTCAGCGCGTCGTTGACGTGATGCGCAGGGCGCATTGGCATCGCTTTCAGATGCTGACCAAGCGAGCTGACCGGCTCGCAGAATTGAGTTCGGAAATTAGCTGGCCTGAAAATGTATGGATGGGCGTGAGCGTCGAGAATGGTAGCTACATATCGCGGATCGACGATTTGCGCGCCACGGGAGCTTGCGTGAAGTTTCTGTCGGTGGAACCGCTGCTGGGGCCGCTGCCGGCGCTGAACCTTCAAGGGATCGATTGGGTGATCGTTGGCGGCGAATCTGGTCCTCGCGCTAGATCCATGGATCCTGAATGGGTCACGGATGTTCGCGACCAGTGCCGTCGAGCCAGAGTGCCGTTCTTCTTCAAGCAATGGGGAGGAACGAACAAGAAGAAGGCTGGACGTTTGCTCGGAGGGCGCACCTGGGACGAGATGCCGCGGCGCGCCCAGCCAGAATCGCTGGTTACCTTGCGCACGAGGGCGCTGGCAGCGACGGGGTGAGTCTATGGCGGGCTTTCCAATTCGGCGGCACCGCGACAGCTGCGTCTCTGGAGGTCGAGGGAATCAAAGCCCCGTGGCAAGAAAATGTTTGCCGAAAGCCGGTCAATGCCGCTGTTGGAGGACGCCTCGAGACGGCGACGGCCCTATACCGCGAGTTCTTACAGTTGCGGTCGCCGAAACCACTTCCGAATATCGTTGACGCGAGCTAGCAAGGTTACAAGTTTCGTCAGCTCGACATCGCCCATCGCGGTCGCCACGGCGCCCCAACCAAAAAAGACGGCCGGCGTCGGAACAGTGGAATCAGACAGCGGACCCCGATTCAGGCTTCAAACTCTTTGCGCCCCGTCCATCGTTCGATGACGCGCTGTTCGAGTCGACGCTCTTCCTGTTCGTCACGACGACGGCGCGCATCCTCGAGCGATACAACTCGACCGACGGGCTTCTCCTCGCCTTGCCGGCATGCGAACTGCAGCTCGAGTTGACTGTCAGGCCGGGTCTTCATGGCTGGCCGCATTGTGACTCAAGACGCCGGTCTTGTGCAAGTGAGCTACGACCAAGCCCTCGAGTGCTGGAAAAGACTCGAGAGAACGGTTGTCCTTGGGTAGGGCCGAGGACTTCTGGTGGTGAATCATCTTGCCGTCGCCGTCCGCCTTCCGTTTGCTGGACCCGACCCCGAACACCTCCAGGTACCGGCTGGGGCCGACCCCCTCGTACGGGAGGAATTGAACCTTGTTCATGGAGCCCTCAGTCTCGGAGATCGCGTCATCGTGGAGGGCAATCGCCTGACTCTTAGAGTAGGGCTCAATGTAGTAGACGGTTGCGATGCCAGCCAGCACGATGTGACGCGCACAGGAGTGGCAGGGATAGGTGGTGCAGTAAAGGCTGGCGCCCTTCATTCGAACGCCACCTAGCTGACTCCCGAGAATGATCGCATGCATCTCGGCATGCACGGCGCGCGAGAACTCAACCAAGCTTCCGACCCGAGACTTCCGGACTACCTCGGTGGCTGCCTGAACGTCAGCCTGTTTGATCAGGTTCTTTTCCAAAAGAGCTTCGGCAACGTCCTTAGCAATTCGCTGCTTGTGCGCGTCGTTATGGCACAGGGTATCTTTGAAGTTGCAGCAGCGACAGTCGTTTTCATCAGCTGACGTGTACACGCCGCCGTTGTATTTGGGGACGTCATTCCACCCGATCGCGATGAGTTGACCGTCCTTGTCCAGAATGGCTGCTCCGACTTGACGAGATAGACAGGCGGAACTTCTCGCCGCCGCCGCCGCTTGATACATCGCCGTTTCAGACGCAGTGAGGGTGGTGACGCCGATGCCGAAGATCAGCTTGAGAAGCCGTTTCAGCTTCGCGTCTGTCTTGCTCTTTCCACCATCCCCTCGGACGAAATAGTCACATAGCGGAAATGTGGAGCGCACCGATTGTCCGTGCGAGAGGCCTTCCTCTTTCGCATCGCGTTCAATTAGCTTCTCGATCTCGCCTGGATCGCGGATGGAGACGCCAAGCTGGCCTTTGCGGTGTTGCTCGGAGGCGAACACCCCAACCGTATGCAGCAGCGAGCCGTAGACAAGTCGCAAAGTATCGAGCTCGGCGCCGTTCTTGATCGAATCGATGATGTGACAAATGCGATTCGGCGCAAACCGCTTTCGGGTCCCAGCGTCTACTTCGTCCTCCTGGTCGTTGTCGTTCATCCGTTCTCGTCGAATCGAGATAGATCTGATGCAAAGCTCGGCAAGTACGCTGTTGCCGTATGCTGCTCGAAGGTCGTCGCCTTTCTCGATTAGGTGGTTTGCCCGTGCGATATATGTGGCTCCCACCGGGACTGGAAATCGTTTCGAGATGAACTCGCTTGCACGGATAACCTGACATTCGTAGTCGTACTCGTCTTTCAGGAGCACCTGAAGGGTAGATGCAACATCGTGAAGCGGTGAACCGATTGGGCCGCACAACGCGATGACGAGTTCAGGAGTGTGAGTCGTTCGGATCTGCTCTCCTGTCGTATGGTTTGCGAGCGGCAATTGGCGAGCTACCTGCATTGGCGCCGATGCGGCACGACGCGCGGACTGTCGAGTCATGGTGCGCTGACTATAGCTCACAGCGCATTCCGTCAGAAGCGCAACATTGAGGAAGACCAACAGAACATACGCGCAACCGGCGACACGCAAGCGGAGCCGTCCACCGGGGAGATTACATCGTGCGCGAACATCCCTATCCACTCCTGATCAACAAGAAAATGCAGAATGCACGATTCGGGAAGCAGAGGTTTAGCCTCCACCATCTGCCCGCACCCGCAGCACCACCGAAGCCATAGTAGCCCCCGCCCGGCCGGCATGATACATATAGCCATTCGCTGCGCACGCGGTTCTGCCCTCCAGACCCGCGCCAATGCAGCGGCTCTCAAACCCAGATCGCCTACTTAAATGGACACGACTCGGTGTGACAAAGTCATCCAATTCGCCTTGCTCGAGGCCGGGCGGAACGATGATTACACCGAGCGGGATCTCGGACCGATCCATCTCCTCAAGTATGCCTACTTGGCCGATCTCGAGCATGCCGAGCGCGGCAACGGCGAGGGCTACACCGGCGCTAGGTGGACGTTCTACCACTTTGGTCCCTGGGCGCAGGAAGTGTACAAGCGCATCGAGCCTGCACTAGCGGCGATTGATGCGGACCGACGGACCATCTCGTCTGCCAAGTTCGATGACGACTTCGTGCGTTGGCAGAGGGTCGACGACGAGCTCTATGAACAGTTAGCTCGGGAACTGCCTTCGGCGGTTGTCAGTTCCGTGCGACGGAATGTGAGAAAATTCGGCAAAGATACGGGCGAATTGCTCAATTTTGTGTATACTACTCGTCCGATGCGGCGCGCTGTTCCGAATGTCGAATTGGTACTGACCGTGGCTGAACGGACGGAGGGCGGGCACAGCTCTGCGAAGTCTGGGGCGCCCACTGCGCGCCAGGTGAAGAAGGAGCAAGAGCGCCTCGCTGCGCTGAAGGCCGAATTCAAGGCGCGGTTTGCTGCACGCCGGGCCGAGCGTGCGAGTCGTAAAGCTGTCGTAGAACCACCAGTCTACGATGAAGTCTATTTCGAGGGGCTACGCTGGCTTGACAGTCTAGGGACTGGTGGAGCGTCTGAATTTGAAGCGGAGGCCGTATTCGACGACGAGGTGTGGACGTCGGATACGCGCGGGGAAGAGCGTGACTAGGCTGCAGGACATTGTCGATCCTTGGTGGGTCGAGTGCGGTGAGTTTCCTGTGCAACGCGGGCAGCTTATTCATGCGTTCGTGCCGCATGTAGGGCTGATACCGTACATATTGGACGCGGAGGGACGCTGTGAACCGACCCAGCACGATCGCGCTTTGGTTCGGGTCCGACCATTTTCGGTCAAAGGTCGACGCGACCGGCCGCAGTTGCCTGTGGCGGCACTTCCGCAGTATCCTGGTGAAGTGTGGACGGCATATCGTGCCAAAGTGCGACCTTGCCTGGTCGTTAGCATTGGCGGTGACGACATTCCGCGTGAATTGAGACCGCAATCGAGTCCCAGGTGGCAAACGGAGCCGACAATAGTCGTGGCGCCCTACTATGGCACTGCGCGCACCGCTGATCGTTCGGGGTGGCCAGAGGCATTCCTCACTAGAATGCGCAACTGCCAATATCGACAGTTCCTGCTCGACATTCTTCCGACAGCCAGCGGTGCTGAATCGGTATTGCGGCTGGATCACCTGCAGCCAGTGGGCAAGCATCACGACAGCTATTCTCCGACCAAGTATCGATTGAGCGACGAGGCTCTTGAATTGGTCGATGAATGGCTCGAGTGGCTTGTTTCGGGCGATCTTGGAACGGATGGATTGCTCGCCTACTTTCGGCCACAGATTGCTGCAGGGAGTTCGAACACCGCGGTCACGTGATCCAGGCAATTGTCGGAGGTCATCAATGAACAGCGCAACTAGAGGCAAGGATGATCGTCACAAGGCGAGCGAGATCGTCGCGGCGGCAGGCGGAACCCTGGTTGGCCGAACACGGCTGCAAAAGCTTGCCTATCTCTTGGAGCTAGCCGGTCTTGGTGAGGGCTTTCATTTCGAGTATCGGCATTTTGGTCCGTTTAGCGAAGACCTCACATTGGCAGTCCGCGACGCGACTCTGGCTGGATTGCTCGAAGAGAAGGAAGAGCCGACTAGTTGGGGCGGTCACTATTCGATCTACTCGACCAAGCTGGTCGACGAGAATGACACGCGCCGGGCCTACGCCAAGCTTGCGTCGGAAACTAGTTCAGTCGTTCTCGAGTTGGCGGCAACGGCCGCGTTTTTGGCTGTAGAGGGACGTGACGATCCTTGGCTCGAGACCGCGCGCCGCAAACCTGACAAGGCCGCGGACGGAAGGCTCGAGAAGGCGAGGGCCCTGTATCGCGAGTTCGTACAAGTGCGGTCGCCGAAACCACTGCCAAACATCGTTGACGCGAACTAGCTCGGTTGGCAGTTTCGACATCGCTCAGCGCCGTCGCCGCGCCGTACCTACCAAATTCATTGGCGGGTCGATGCCCAAGGTGCGTCGCGCTATTCAATACGTCTCGGCGCGCATGAAGTTTGACAGGTCGTTGATATGCCGAACCAACCCAAAAGAAGGACGCCAACGTAGACCGCTTCGGTGACATTTGTCCCCAAAACAGAGGGCGGATTGGCACTCGCCACACCCCTGTGGCATCGACATAACCTAGAACGCCCATGCCTGACGTCACCCTACCGCTGCGCACCGCGCTCGTTTACGACTTTGACGGGACGCTGGCACCCGGCAATATCCAGGAGCACAGTCTGCTGCCTGAATACCTTGGGATTAGTCCCAAGGATTTCTGGTCGTTGGTTTACGACGAGAAGAAGACGCACGATGCAGACGAGATCCTCGTCTACCTACGCCTGTTGATTGCCAAAGCTGCCGAACTCGGTGGTTGGATCACCCGCGACTTGTTGAGCGAGCATGGGGCAAATACCCCGCTGTTCGAGGGGGTCAGCGAGTGGTTTGACCGAATCAATGCCCATGCATTGGAGCGGGGCTTGGCTCTCGAACACTATGTCATATCGTCGGGAAACGAGGAGATGATCGCCGGGACGAGCATCGCTCGGCAGTTTCGGAAGATCTTCGCCTCTCGTTACCGGTACGACGATGCGGGTCACGCCATTTGGCCTGCGCTGGCGATCAACTACACCAGCAAAACGCAGTACCTATTCCGAATCAATAAGGGCGTCAAAAATAGCTGGGATCCCGAGCCCGTGAACCGCTGGAAGCCCCCACAGGAACGCGACGTTCCGTTTTCTCGGATGGTCTACTTTGGTGACGGCGACACTGACATCCCGTCCATGAAGATGGTGCGACACCAGGGGGGCCACTCGGTGGCTGTGTTCGACCCGAAACGTTGGGCGAATCGCGAGCTCCAAGAGAAAGTGTATAATCTCATCGCTGAAGACCGAACGCACTTCGTAGTTCCTGCGGACTACCGAGATGGCAGCCAGCTCGACATCACGGTCAAGGGCATATTGGGCCGAATTGCCCGTGATGAGGCCGGATATCGCTGATTCGACGATTACCCCGCACAGGGCATAAGTGGCACCGGCGAGGCGTGCGGGCAATGGATCTCCGGGAAACCCTCGGCACCAAAGGTGGTGTGGTAGATGCGGCATTGCAGATTGTTGCCGGAAAGACCATAGCGGTAAGCTACTTCGTCGACACCGACCATCTTGAGACACTCGGTGCGACAACCCGCGTCATCGTCGAATACGGTTGGACAGATCCGTGCCATCAAGGCGCAGTACGCGTCGCAATTCGTCCCGCAGTGACCGCCCCCCGATGGTCCGGCCGCAGCGCAATTGGTTACAGGATCGGCGGCAGCCAACTCCGCATAATGCGCACGGCACCCGAGCGTATTTCCGCTCGAGTCCTTGATACTGCCAAGAAGGAAGGCGGCGCAACTACTGACACAACTCTCCATTGACTTATACTGTTTGACGCTTTCAGTCAGACAATTGCCCTGCACTCTGGCACAGTAAGTCGAACAGCTGAGGTCCGTGCTCACGCTACTCGTTCCTCCAGCAGCGGGATTGCCGCCACCGCTCGTCGTGCCTCCACTACTCGTCGTGCCGCCGCCCGTGCCCGACGTGTCAGCGCCCGCCGTGCTGCTATCTCCCCCTGAATCCTGCGAGCTCGCTTGAGTCGTCGTCGACGTGGAACAGGCCGCCGCGAGCAGAAAGGACGCCGCAGAAATGAGCAAACCGGTTTGGAGCATTGCCTGCTAGACGTTGGGCTAGACGCCTCACAGTGCAAGGGGGTCGCCCGAAACCGAACGATGAGGTGTAGCCCCCTCAGGTGCCGATTCGCGCTTGGATCCTCGCGGCGTGTCGCAGCATGGCTTGGCGAAAGGGGAGCAAGAGTCCGAGGCCAATCGGCAATGCGAGCGGCGTCGTGAGCTCGAACTCGAACCGACGCTTGGCCTTGCATCCTCTGGGTGACGGCCGAAAGCTCCAGACTTCATCCATGCGTCGGACCAGCAGGGCAAACGCGCCAGTCAAACTAGAGATGCGACGTGTGTGCGTCGTTGGTCGGTCGAACGCAACGACCTCCTCGACGTGATGGGAGCCGTCCGAATTCGTCACGTCGTGCATCGTCCCGAGTATCACGGGCCCAGCGCTGCGCTGCTTAGCCCCGACGATCCCCGGAATGAATGCCCAGCCCGCGAATTCAGTCCAATGGGCAGCATCGAGCGTGTCGTCGAAGGCTCGTTCGACGCTGCAACCGAGGTCGAACTGTTGCGAAACCGAGAGCTTCATGCGTCCGGCTTTAGCACGTGCCGTCTACCGCGGCTTCGACGCAGTCCGCGATTTGTCGACCATTCGGCGCAGGCGCAACTGACGCAATGCCGCGTCGAGCTGTTGGACGAGTGCGTCGTCGTCCCCCTTGCGGTTGAAACAGCCATCGAACCCTAGCGCCAAAGCTCGAGTGCTCACGGTCTGATCCTGCGTGTAGAGATAGTACGCGGGAGTAAGCTTGGATTGCGCAGCGGCTGCTCGCAGTGAATCGAGCAGGGCCTTTCCGTCGATTCCTGGCATGTGGTAGTCGATGAGTACGATGTCTGCGTCGCGCAACAGTCGGGCGCTGCCAATCGTTTGGGTCGTTGTCGTCACGAGGTGGCCTTCGGCTTCGAGCCGCGCCTGAACCCGACTGAGGACGACCTCACTGTCGTCAATGACGAGCACTCTTGCTGAAAGCGTCATGTTAGGGTTCGCTGTCTCTTTGGCTTGAGCGTGACAGAAGCACCGGCGTTGGGTTCCTGGTTCAAGGTCACTTCATATCCAATTCCGAGCAGGTCTTTTTGCACCGCATCCAATCCTACACCAAAGCCTGCAAACGGGGTTGGTTGGGCATAGGTGGTAATGCCCGGCTGGAGGGCGGCGTGCGCAGCTTGCCCCTCGTCGCCGTTGCCCAATCCGCCGATGTCTAATCCAGCACCGTCGTCCTGGACGGAAATTATGGGTGCGTCTTCGGCCCCCTCACAACTGATTCGAATGGTACCAATCGCGGGCTTCCCCTTTTCAATTCGCAAGCTCGAGACTTCGATTCCGTGCGCAATGGAATTGCGCACGAGGTGGCTCAGAATGCCTGGCAAACGTTCTGCTAGCCGACCTGGGACCCGCCGATCGGCTCCTGACACCTCGGTTTTGACGTGCTTGCCCACACGCTCGGCCCAGCGCGAGGCGGCGTCGACCACCGTAACCACAGTCTCTCCAAATGGACGTGACGTCATGGCGCTCGCCAGTTTCGCCAGTTCATCTTTGCGTCCAGCAGTGAGCTGGGTAAACCGGCTAACGTCGGAACGACGGACGGTCATCTGATCGAGCACTTCTCGGCCAATTGGTGAGCGTTCGACAAACTGTCGCTCAGCCTTCTCGAGTTCTACGTTGGCAAACTCGAGCCAGCGCAACATGACTTCGCGCTGTTGAGCTATGGCAGCGGGAGTTGTGATCGCACCGCCGCGCACCTCGGCGAGCTGCATTTCAACCTGCGTTAGCGTCTGGTCTACCCGCTCGAGATCGAAGCAGCGCGCCTCGGCGCGGACCGTGTGCACGTCACGAAAGACTTGTCCGAGAACCTCTGCATCGAGGGACTGCGAAAGGCTCATGCTGCGGATTGCCATAGCGAGTCGACTGCGAGAACTCTCCAAGAAACGCACGAAGAGCTGGCCGCCGCCGGAAACCAGCCAGCGCAGAGCAGCCACGGCTTTTTTGTGGTCAGATTCTGCCTGGTCCATTACTCGCTCGAGGCGTCTTCTTTGTGTCGCGTCGGTGGCAATCATCATGACGCAGTTGGGCGCATCATTAGACTCCACCCAGCGGAATTCGAGGTCGAGTTCGTGGATATGACCGCTACTGCGCATCAACGTGACACTCGACGGGGCTAGCGCTTCTAGTTCCGACCAATCGATTCCTTCGCGTTCGAACGCCGCGTCGATCCAAGCTGAGAACGACTCGCTCTCTACGACCTGGTCGCGACCCTCAGGGTACAAGAGCGACACAATCGAGGCCCCTTCGATCAAGGTGGGGCCAAAGAGCTGTTCTGCCTGTCGTGAGCGATCGCCGAGCACCTTGCCTCGAGCGTCGAAAGTGATAATGGCTTGGCCCATGTGGTCGAGCAACGTTTGCAGGCGCCTGCGCGCGTTGGCCACCCGATACTCACGCTCGACGATTGCGTCGGCCATGGAATTGAACGCCGCACCCAGTTGACCCAGTTCGTCACGACCATGCACCTTGGCGCGGACATGCTGCCCAAGCTCGAGTCTCCGTGCGGCCTCGACAACTTGGTGGATGCGCGTGACGATCCCCCAGCGCAACGCGACGAACAGGCAGAGAAAAGTGACACCCACGGTCAGAAAGGCTGAAATGGCGATTCGCGAGCGTGATGCGCGAAAGGCGCGGTTCTCAGGTTCGAGTGACACCTGCACGCCCGCGTACCCAATCGTGTTTCTAGTTGCGCCGAGGATGGGACGCACCACGGTAAGGTAGTCGCCGTTTCGACTGAGCCCCGTGGTCTCGAAGGATGGACCGCCCTTCGGCCGGTGTCCCAGCTCGCCAATCGGTTGTGACGGCGAATTCTTCCAGACTGCCGCGTACGTCATGGATGCATTGGACCGTAGGGGCTCCATGCGCTCCGCGACGTCACGCTCGTCGCCCAAGTCGAGCGCAACCGCGACGGTCTCCGCGAATAGCTCCGTGGTCATCGTTACCGCCAACTGCTTGGCTGCGACGAGGTGGTCGCGCTCACGCTGGGCTAGGCCCAGCGTCGCGAGGATCCCGACCGTGACCAAAATGGTCAGCGTCAAGACGACGATGCGCGTCGTGACCGAGTAAATGATGCTTTGCGGTTCTCGCTGAGCTGGAACCGGGCCAAGCTGCGGCAATCGAGCCTCCTTCGCAGCAGACTACGGCCACCTGCTGGATCGGCACAAGACGTAGGGACTGCGGCGCGCCACGCAATCGGGCGATGGTGTGGGAACGGTCGCATAGTTACATACAGGCTGCCGCAATAATCCCCTTTCATGACGCATTCGAACTGGGTATTGGTGGAAGTGATCGAATGCGGTCTCTTGCTTCGGCACCCATCCACGGCGCAAAAGCGCGGGTTGCGCTTCGCCGTGCGTTGCTGGTTGCCCTGGTAGTACTGTTTGGGGACTCTTGGGTGTTTGCCGAGGCAGTTGACGTACCCGTGGAGCTCCAAGTAAATCTTGTGGCACGCGTTGCCGCCTACGATCGCAACCTGCAGGAACGGGCCCAGGGGCGCGTCTTGGTTTGGATCCTCAAAGCCCAGGGCGATCTCGATTCGGAACGCGTCGCCGCTGAGTTGGAGGCTGCATTCAAGAAGGTCCCAAGCATTGCTGGGCTTCCGGCGACCGTCAGAATAGTCGACTACGTGTCGGCAGAAAAGCTGCTCGAACGCTGCAAGCGCGATGTGCCGTCAGTGCTTTACCTATCCGCGGGACTTTCACGCCAAGTCAGCGCCATTGCCCGCGAATTGGACGGTACCGCGCTGTTGACGGTTGCAGCCGTGCCCCGGTATGTCGATGCTGGGTCGATCGTCCTCGGGGTCGAGTCACGTTCGGGCAAGCCCGGCCTTGTAGTTCACCTCGAGCGAGCGCGCCACCACCACGTCGCGTTCAAACCCGAATTGCTCAAGTTGGCGAGGGTGATCCGATGAGAACCCTGAGCATTTTTGCCCTATTTGCTGGTGTCGCGGTCGTTCCGACAGGGGTCCGTGCGCAAGAAGCGGCCGACGTTGCAGAACTGCTCGAAGAGAGCATCGTGTCGACCCCGTCAAAGAACATCGAAACCGCGGCGCACGCAGCCACCACGGTCAGTATCATTACTGCGGAGGACATGCGCAGGTATGGCGTTCGCACACTCGACGAGGCACTCAACTACTTGACACATAGCCTCGTTGTCTCCGATCCAAACCACGCAAAGGAGGTGGGCGCGCGTGGCGTGCTGATGTCGGGCGACTACAACAATCATATCCTCCTTTTGCTCAATGGCCACGTCCTGAACGAAGCTTGGGATGGCGCTGCGTATGTCGATATGGGGCTTGGGGTTCCTTTCGAGCTCATCGATCACATCGAAGTTACCTTGGGTCCGGGATCGGTCATGTATGGTTCCGAGGCAATGCTCGGTGTCATCAACGTCGTGACCCGCAAGGCGGGAGCCTATCGCGGCGTTACCACGGTCACTGAACTTAGTACCGCGGCACCGGTCGGTCGCGCCGGTAATTTCAATCTGTCTCAACCGTTCGGCCATGGCGCACGGGTGGGCCTCGGGTATGGTGCAGAGCTGCAGATCCTGGGGAAACCGGCGGAACTGGTCATGGCAGCGGAGTGGCGAGCGCGAGCGCGCCCGGCGTTCGAAGTAGGGCCACAATGGGCGACCGATTCGGTCACCCTTGGACCGAAGAACTTCGGTTCGCGCACCGCACAAGGGGCATGGGGCGGGTGGATAAAGCACTCCCGACAAGAACGAGCCCCGAGTGCCTTCGCTCAACTTACGGTTGGGGATTTCTCGCTGTGGACGCGCGCAGCGGAATACTATCGGCAGAGCGCCTATCTGGACAGCACGCTCGATACGGCAGGCGATTTCGACGATCCGCGCAATCTAGAACGCGATCGCTGGTTCAATATCGAAGCCCAACAACGGCTGATGCTGCACCGTCGTTCCACCTTGCTCGTGCGTGGCTTCACCGACTTGTACCAGTATCGTTGGGTAAACGCTATGAGCAGTGTCGAAGACTGCCCAACACAGATGACTCGCGGTTGCACTCAACGCATGATGTCCCAAGCCAACAACTACGGCGTCGAACTCAGGAGTACGACGGATTGGACCAATTCCGGCCAGTTTGTTACGCTGGTTGGTGCCGAAACGAAGTATCGGCAGATTGAATCCAGCTTCGACAATCTCAACGGTCCGAGAATCAACAGCTACGCGAAGAGCGAAGTGGTACTTGCTGCTTACGCTGAGCAGAAGTTCTTGCCGGTCACCGAGCTCGATATAACCCTGGGCGCCCGCGTCGATCACTACGCGGGGTTTGGTGTTGCAGCCTCGCCTCGGGCTTCGTTTGGGCTTCAGCCATGGCACGGGGCGCGTTGGAAGAACGTGTACTCGACTGCGTTCCGCGCGCCCTCGTTCTACGAGCGCTATTACACGGATACGACCCAGACAGCGCAGATCCAGAACCCGAACCTACGTCCCGAGAAGGTTTGGTCTTTGGAGTCAAGCCTAGAACAGCGACTCGGTGCACAGCGCTTGCTGTTCGGGGTGTTCGTTAGCCGCTGGAGTGGGCTCGTTCAGTACGCGACGCTCACTGAGAGTGAACTCGAACGCGCCATCGACAATGGAAGTGCCGCCCCGAATGCTGAATTTGGCTACCAGTATCGCAATACGGCAACGTTGCAGAGTCAAGGGCTGGAGGTGCGCATGGATGGGCACGTGTCACCACGACTGACCTATGGTGCAAGCCTCACCCTTGCTCATGCCAACGTCGATTGGGGCGACGGTAGCCCCAGCGCGCCGCTAACCGTGACACCAAGCGTGTACGGCAATGCTCGCGTTGCGTATCAGTGGATCGAGGGGGCCCACACGATCTCGCTCGCAACGCGGTTCGAACAGGGGCGCTATGCGGATCGTGCCTTTGATGGGGAGTTCCGACCGGCCCCTCACGTGCCTCCGCGCGTCGATCTCAAACTGACTCTGACGGGGCCGCTCGGTTCGACCAGAGGACTCAGTTATCGGTTTGGGGGTAGCTACAGTCTAGCGCGCGTCGGACCCTACGTCATCGGTCCCAACTTGTATGCAGTGGACTCCTCCACGCGCGCTGAGCTATCTCCGGTCGATCGGCTTCAGGTGTTTGTTGGAATCGAGTACGCCCCGGAGCGTCGGTAGAATAGGCACAGAGTCCCCATCGAATCGATCGTCGGGGACTCGTGTCAATCACGGAGTGACCAAGGTCATTCTGCCCAATACTGTCGCCGCGGTTGCGGTTGCCGTGGCGGTCGCGCAAATTGTCCGGGGAACGGATCGGCAGTCTCGCGGCGGTAGAGTTCTTGGTTCGAGTAGTCTTCATTGCAGCAACCGCGTTCGGCGAACAGTGCGACGCCGATGACGCCAACGTGACGGTCGCTGCCGGTACGTGCGGCGTAAGAACCCGAGACGGTACCGAAGCGGAAAGACGCGACGGCGTTCGTGCTCTTGCGGAAGCCTTCGATCAGCAGGGTGGCGTAGGGCTCGATCACGTAGCCGCGTTTTTGGTAGTTGCCGGTGGTGCCGTCGATGACATCGAGACCATCTACGGTAGCAACGACTTCGACGCGGTAGCGCTCGTGGTTACGGATCCGGATCGCGTAATGGTCACCGTCGCGTCCAACGACGAAGGAGCGGCCGCCGCTGACCAGCCCGGGCAGGGGGAGCCCATCGGGTGCCACGATTTCCACCGTGACGAACCCACGGCCCAGATCCGTTTGATTCTGGCCTAAAACGCCAACTGAACGCGCGCCAGTCTGGGCAAGGATCCCGCTGGCGTCGTTGTAGAAGATGCGCTGCGTGGCGGTCGGAGCAGTTGGGCTTTCGCGCTCGAAACTGACTGTGCTCACCCAGCTCTTGCGCGTTTCGCCCCAAGAGGTTCCAAGGCCCGGGCGTTCCTCGCGGGGCTGGAATGACTCGCGCTGTCGGCTCTTCGGAGTATAGGCGCTGTCGCCGCGAGCTGACATTTCCGCTGCGGGCGGTGCGGCGGACGCCGCAGGTTGGCTGCTGCGCATGGCAGGTGCGCTGGCTTCGCCACTCGACTTCGACTTCGACGCGACCTCAGTTTCGGCTGGACGCGACCGCGCTGGTTCGGGCAAGGCTTCCGTTGCACCATCGACGTCTCCTTCCGGCGCTGCTGCGAATCGCGGCGATTCGGCGGGACCAGTTTCATCGTCGTGCGGTTGGTTGTTGCTGGCAGATTCTGCGGCGTTTGGCGCTGTCTTGCGCAGGATTGCTTCATTGGCGTCGCCGCGATCTAGCCCAGAGCGCTTGCTGCACGCCAGCCCGAGCGCCGCGGAGACACTGACGAGGAGAAGGAAACACCGACCTTTGAAACTGCTGCGCATGGTTGCCTCCAGAGTGCTTGTTGGTGCGCTTCCCTTGGGGTTGAGGCCTGGGACGCGTCAGCCACGTATTGAACGCAGGCAGCAACGCTTGGCTTACAGCCTTTTGGTTCTTGATGCCGAGTTCCCGTGACTACGGCAGGATTTTGCCCGGCGGGATGGCTCGGAGCCAAGCTCGGAGAACAGTGTCGGCGTAATTGAGCTCGCTGACGCTAGTCCACTCATTGGCCTGATGGGCTTGACTGAGCGTTCCAGGTCCAAAATTGACCGCCGCTATGCCGAGAGGTGCGAATCGTGCGACGTCGGTCCATCCGAATTTGGGTGCCACCGAGCGCACGCCTGACTGCTCGAGCAGCGTCACCAGCGAATGGTCGCGAAATGGTGGGGCAGGGGGCGAACAGTCGACTAAGTGTACTGTCCCGTCTGACCCGACCAGGTTCAGAAGCTGGGCCTCGACCTCCGCTGGTGACTGATCGGGAGCGAAGCGTGCGTTAACGTTCAACTGGAACAGATCCGGGATGACGTTGGGTGCGCGCCCGCCTTGGGCCATGGTGGCACTCATCGACGCCATCCACTCGAGCCCTTCGACCATGCGCGGCTCGGGCTTTCTCGACGCCAAACGCGAAAGTACACCGATGGCTTGATAGATGGCATTGTTGCCTTGCCATGGTCGCGCGCTGTGGGCGCTTCTTCCCTCGAAGGTCACCTCGGCATGCAGCGTGCCGCCGCAACCGAGTTGCAGCTGGCTGTCGGTGGGCTCGAGGACCAGCGCGAAGTCGAGCTGGTGAAGTGCTGGTTCAGTCTTGACAATGAGATCGAGTTCGTTGTCGACGAAGGGGCCCTCTTCGCTGGCGTAGAATATCAGAGTCAGATTCGCATTCGTGTCGACCGGGTCCGCGACGACTCCAAGCATCAACGCGAGTCCGCTCTTCATGTCCGATGCGCCGGGCCCGTACAAGCGATCCTCCTCGATGCGCGGAGGCCCGTCATGCAGGGTGCGAACGACGTCAGTGTGGCCCACCAGCGCCACTTTTGGCCCGGGGCGTCCACGCGTCAGCTCGACATATAGCGATCTACCGTAGCGTCGGATTGCGGAGCCGCTTATCCCATGATTACTCAACCAACCGGCAATCGCGTCACAGATTCGGCGCTCTTCACCCGTGGGTGATGGCATCGAACAGAGCCATAACAGGGTGTCGCTTAGGTTCAACACTTCGGTACCCATGGCCGCTCGGTAGCGCGACCGAAGGGCAGTACATCACGGCAAGGTTGCTGTTGTCGAAGGAAACACGAGTCGAACCTGGCCCGTGTCCCGATGGAGTTCGAGGTGGAGTTGCATGGCACTAGCTGCAATGCGCAGAACCTCCTCTGAGAGTGGCAAGAGGCGTCTGCCGGATACCCAGCGCGCTTCGCCAGCACTCGGTCCTTCTTGGATGGTGATCTCGACCTGTTGGTTCTGACGCAACATGACGGCTACCACCGGGATCATGTTGGGCACGCAGCCGACCGACCAGCGCACCAGATGCTGGAGAATGAGAGTGAGTGCGCGTGGGCTCGATACATGTTCACCCGAGGTACTGTCGCTCACGAGCGTTAGCCTGAACGCGGGCTGCGGTGAACCCGCAGGCTCGCTGCTTCGATAGGCTTCCCTAGCCACCTCGGAGATATCGAGTGACATTGTTCGGCCCCAAGCAACTTCACCGAGCACGTCGACCAAATCGACGATGGCTTCGATGTCACGTGCTGCATTCGAAACCGCCTCTTCCAAGCGCAAGCGATTTTTTGCGTTCAGACTCTGCTGTTCGAGCGCGCCAATTTCAGCTGCCAGAGAGTCGAGCCGCCCGCGCGTCAGTTTGCGCAGTGCAACGGCAATTCCCTCAGCATCCGGGAGTTTCCCGACGACAAGGGTTGCCAACCCGTCGATGGCTTCGCAAAGTGCGGGACAACTCGAACGCACATCAGGCAGTACGGAAGTCAGTGCTCGAGGCCCCACACGCAATGAACCGAGCAACTGCTCGAGATTACGGAGCCCCCCCAGGGCATCGCGCACCGTTCCGCGGTAGGCCTCGGCGCGAAACTGTTCAACGTCGGGGCGCCAGGACGGTGGCTGGCCGTATTCCATGGGCTTCTCTTGCTATCTCAACAGGCACTCAGGGAAGAAGTAGTTGCACTCACGCAGTCCATTTTCGACGGAGTCTGACCCATGGACGGAGTTTTCGCTCATGCTTTTTGCGTAGAGCTTGCGAATGCTTCCAGCCTCGGCCTTGGCCGGATCGGTGGCACCAATCACGTGGCGCCAATGGGCTACCGCGCTCTCGCGTTCAATGGCGATGACAATGACGGGGCTGCGCGTCATGAAATCACAGAGCGAGGCATAGAACGGCCGCTCACGATGAACTTCGTAGAAACCCTGCGCTTGGCGCAGGGTCAATTGAATCTGCAATAATCCAAGGATCGAGAATCCCTCGTCGAGTATGCGCTGCAGGATGTGGCCCGAGAGCTTGCTCTCGCAGGCGTCGGGTTTGATGATGCAAAGGGTACGTTCCAAAGCCATTTCCGAGAAACCTTCTTGCATTGGGGGGAGGCGTCGTCACGAGGGGCGACTCCGCACGCCACTATGTCAGAGTCTGTCGACGGACAACTCTAATGCGTCATTTCTTTACGGCATGCCAAGTGCAGCGTGATTGGATTCTCCGTCGTCTCCTTGATGAGTATCACCAGTGGGCGAAGTGATAGCTGCGACGAGGTGCGTCTATTGGTCTTTCGCTCCAGAGGGAGCGATTCAACATGAAGTTCGGGGAAGGCGTCCGTACGGCCGTTCGTCTTGAACCCGACGCTTTGCTCGAGTCCTGCCCGAATACGACTAGCCGGGGCCTGGTCTAAAACGATAGCGTTTCGCCCATGGCTAATCCGACTGCAACCATGAGTACGTCCCTTGGGGATATTGAGATCGAGCTGTTCGTGGACAAGATGCCACGTACCGCGGGCAACTTCATTGAGCTAGCGAAGAGCGGCTTCTACGATGGTCTGCATTTCCATCGCGTCATCAACGGCTTTATGATCCAATTTGGTTGCCCGCACAGCAAAGATCCAAAGAGCCAGCGTGCAGGAACCGGCAACGCTCCGAATGGCTGCATCGAGGACGAGCATCCAGCCGATGCCAAGCTATCGAACGAACCCGGTACGTTGTCTATGGCGAACACGGGGCGACCGAACAGCGGCAGCTGCCAATTCTTCATCAATACCGTGCATAATTCGTACTTGGATTGGTTCACCCCGGGTCCATCGAAGCATCCAGTCTTCGGCAAGGTGGTCAAGGGACTCGATATTATGAAGAAGATCGAGACCGCGAAGACAGACGCCGGGGATCGGCCAGCGACTCCGATCCAAATGGTCAAGGTCACCGTTCACGAGTGATTGCTCATCAACGACCGGACAGGCTGTTCGTCACGACACGGGCGACCTGTCGGGTCGTTCCGCCTCTTCGGCGCTCGGGTGAAGCGGTCTTGGTAGGAGGCTTCTGCCCTCGCGCGGTGCCACTTCGAATGCAGGGAGTGTTACAGAACTTGCTGCGTCCAAAGTGGTCTGCTGAGGGGTAGCTCGTTGGGTTAATGCTCTGCGCTACAGCAGCGACTTCAACGTGGCGGCCATCTCGGCGGGGGTTGACGCAACGCGCACACCTGCGGCTTCGAGCGCAGCTATCTTGTCGCCAGCCGTCCCTGAGCCGCCAGAGATGATCGCGCCAGCGTGTCCCATGCGTTTGCCCGAGGGGGCCGTAGATCCAGCGACAAAAGCCGCGACTGGTTTCTTCACGTGGTCGCGAATGTAGGCAGCGGCGTTCTCCTCTGCGGCACCGCCGATCTCGCCAATCATCATGATGGCGTCGGTGCTTGGATCCTCGTTGAATAGCTGGAGCGCGGTAATGAAATCCATTCCAGCAACCGGATCACCGCCAATGCCAATGCAGGTGGACTGCCCCATACCAAGTGCCGTCAGTTGTCCGACGGCTTCATAGGTGAGCGTGCCCGAGCGCGAAACCAATCCAACTCGTCCCGGCAGATGAATGTGTCCCGGCATGATCCCGATCTTGCATTCGCCGGGTGTGATGATACCCGGACAGTTGGGACCGATCAGGATGGAGGGCGAGCCCACCAGGGCGCGCTTGACCTTGACCATATCGAGGATTGGGATCCCCTCCGTGATGCAGACAACGAGTCGACACTTTGCGTCGACTGCCTCAAGGATGGCATCGGCGGCGCCCGGCCCGGGAACGAAAATGACAGACGCATCTGCGGCCGTACTCGCCACCGCTTCCGTCATTGTGTCGTAGACGGGGATGCCAACGGCTTTTCCGTCGGGGCGCACCGCGTCCAAGAACTCCCCTCCGCGGCCGGGGGTGACTCCGGCAACTACCTGCGTTCCGTAGGCAACACATTGGCGAGCGTGAAAGCTTCCTGCTGCGCCGGTGATGCCCTGGACGACGACCCGGGTACTCTTGTCGATCAGTACTGACATGAAGCTTTCCTATGCGGCAACGCGGGACCGAACTAGAGCGACGATCTTCCTTGCGCCATCGCCCATGTCGTTGGCTGTCTCGATGTTTAGCCCGCTCTCGCGCAGCAACGCTTGACCCTGCTCCACGTTGGTTCCCGCGAGGCGCACTACGAGCGGTACCTTGAGCGCGAGCTGTTGGGTGGCTTGAATGATGCCTTCGGCAATCACGTCGCAACGCATGATACCTCCGAAGATATTCACGAATATCCCCTTCACCTTCGAGCTCGAGAGGATCATGCCAAACGCCTTGGTCACGGCTTCACGGCTGGCCCCACCGCCGACGTCGAGAAAGTTCGCTGGAGCGCCGCCATAGTGTTTGATGATATCCATCGTTGCCATGGCGAGCCCTGCCCCATTGACGAGGCAACCGATGTCACCGTCGAGGGCCACGTAGTTTAGCCCGGCATGGCGCGCCTCGAGCTCCAGGGGATCCTCCTCATGGGCATCCACCAGATCGCTCCATTCTGAGTGGCGCCGCGCCGCGTTGTCATCCAGGACGAGTTTTGCGTCAAGCGCAAGCACATTTCCCAATTCAGTCACGACCAACGGATTAATCTCACACAGCGAACAATCTTCGCGTTCGAACAACGTCGCGACGCGCTGAAGAAGATCGACGAACCGTTGCGTGGTCTGCCGTGGGGAGGGGCTGCCCTCACCCACGTGGAGTTTGTAGGCAATCTTGCGCGCTTCGTAGCCTGTCATGCCAGTCAGTGGATCGATGTACTCGGTCAGGATCTTCTCGGGGTGATGCCGTGCAACTTCTTCGATGTCCATGCCACCTTCGGTGGAGGTCATGACCGCGATACGCCCGGTACCGCGATCGATCACCAGTCCGAGATAGAGCTCCTTCTTGATGGCGAGCCCTTGTTCGATGTAGAGGCGCCGCACCGTCTGGCCTGCAGGGCCCGTCTGGCGTGTGACGAGCTGCATACCGAGCATCTTTTCGGCAACTTGAAATACCTGCCGGGGGCCGCCCGGGACGACCTTGATACCGCCACCCATGCCGCGCCCACCGGCATGGATCTGCGCCTTGACGACGACTACGGGGTTACTCGTCTCGGCGATGATTTGCTCTGCAGCAGTCTGTGCCGCGTCAGCCGAAAGGCAGGGGATCCCTCGCGGAACCGGAACGTTGTAACGTGCGAAGATCTGTTTGGCTTGGTACTCGTGGATCTTCATCGCTCACATCTCCAGTGCCGTGGACGCGGCCGTTGCATGGTGTCGTTGCCAGTTGGTTAGCCAGCTTGGGCCTTCACGATATCGACCACTTTCTGGACGCTATCGGCGCTTCGTTTGAGCATGGCGGACTCGTCTGCGGATAACTCGATCGATAGGATCTTCTCTATGCCGCCGGCACCGACGATCACGGGCACACCCATGTAGAGGTCGTGGTAGCCATATTCGCCGTCCAGGTAGGCCGCACAAGGAAGCAGGCGCTTCTGGTCAAGCAGAAAGGCCTCTGCCATGGCGACAGCACTGGCAGCTGGGGCGTAGAAGGCGCTGGTTCCCATCAGGTTGACGATTTCCCCACCGCCCTTGCGTGTTCTGTCGACGATGGCAAGGAGCTTGTCATGGGGCAAGAGTTGGCTGATCGGTACCCCGTTGACCGTACAATTAGAGAGGACCGGGACCATGTCGTCACCATGCCCGCCAAGAACCATCGTCCGGATGTCCTTGGTACTGCAGCCGAGCTCGCGGGCCAAAAATAGCGAGAGGCGCGCACTGTCGAGGACGCCCGCCATGCCGGCGACCTTGGCTCGAGGTGCGCCAGTGCGGCGCCGGTATTCATAGACCATGGCATCGAGCGGATTCGACACGATGATCGCAAAGGCGTTGGGGCAATGCTTCTTGGCGTTGTCGGCGACGTCACGGATAATGGGCAGGTTCATCATCACCAGATCGTCGCGTGACTGACCCGGTTTGCGTGGGATCCCGGCTGTGATGATCAACACGTCAGCCCCGGCCAGGTCCGCCCAGTTCGAGGTGCCCGTTACCCTGGCATCGCTGCAGCTGAGGGCCGTACTCTGCTCGAGATCCAGCGCCTTGCCCTTGGCGAAATTCTCCTTGGCAGGGATGTCGAAGAGAACGACATCGCCTAGCTGTTTTGCCACGAGGAGATTGGCGAGCTCGCCACCGATATTGCCCGCACCGATCAGACCGATTTTACTTCTTGCCATTCTAGCTCCTGAAAAAGTGAACAAAAGGGGAAACCGCTCAGTGGTCTACAACATGTGCTCGATGATGGCCGAACCAAATTCTGAGCATTTGACCTCACGTGCGCCATCCATCAGTCGTGCGAAATCGTAGGTTACGGTTCCAGCGCCAATGGCGCCATCGATTCCACGGAGCACGAGCTCTGCCGCCTCGAGCCAGCCGAGGTGGCGCAGCATCATCTCGCCACTCAAAATGACGCTACCGGGGTTGACCTTGTCGAGGTTTGCGTACTTGGGCGCGGTGCCATGAGTGGCCTCGAAGATGGCGTGTCCCGTGGCATAGTTAATGTTGCCGCCGGGAGCGATACCAATCCCGCCCACCTGTGCAGCCAGGGCATCACTCAGGTAGTCGCCATTCAGGTTCAAGGTTGCGATGACACCGAACTCCTTGGGGCGTGTCAATACCTGCTGCAGTGTAATATCGGCGATGGAGTCACGGATGACGACCATTTGCTTGTACTTGCCGCTACCGTGCGTCGGGAGCAGAGCAAGCGCACGTTCGACCTCGTGGCGGAACTCCGCCTGCATGTCGGTGGGGGCGACGTCGTAGCCCGGCTCAATCATACGAGCATTGTCTTCGACCGAGAGGCTCGGCTGCTTCTCGACGTTGCCGAGGATCCAGCTTTCCCGCTCCGTCACCACTTGAGCGCGGAATTCCTCCTTTGCGACGGCATAGCCCCAATCACGGAAGGCACCCTCGGTGTACTTCATGATGTTGCCCTTGTGAACCAGCGTTACGCTCTTGCGCTGGCTCTTTATGGCGTAGTCGATGGCAGCGCGCACCAAACGTTCCGTCCCTTCTCGTGAGACGGGCTTGATGCCAATTCCACTCGATTCGGGAAAGCGGATCTTCGTGACGCCCATCTCCTTCTGCAAGAATGCGATGACCTTCTTGACTTCGGGGCTGCCTTCGGCCCATTCGATTCCGGCGTAGATGTCCTCGGTGTTCTCGCGGAAGATCACCATGTCGACATCGCCCGGACGCTTGACGGGGCTGGGCACGCCTGTAAACCAGCGCACGGGGCGTAAGCAGACGTAAAGGTCGAGCATTTGGCGCAACGCGACGTTGAGCGAGCGGATCCCCTTGCCAACTGGAGTCGTCAGTGGGCCCTTGATGCCAACCAGGTACTTGCGATAGGCCTCGACGGTTTCATCCGGCAGCCAATTGTCGAGTTGTCGTTTCGCTTTCTCGCCAGCCAACACTTCGAGCCAAGCGATCTTCTTCTTGCCACCGTAGGCTTTTTCGACCGCAGCATCGAGCACGCGAACCGAGGCACGCCAAATATCTGGCCCTGTGCCATCGCCCTCGATAAATGGAATGATCGGCTCGTCTGGCACTTGCAGACGCCCATCGGCGCCCATTCGGATGGCTTGTCCACGGCTAGGGGAAGTTACGCTCGTCATGTCGGTTCTCTTCTTCTGTGGGGTGCGATCGGCCAGTCTATGCAATCGGATAGTGCCAATCGGTAGACCATCACCTTCGATCGAGCAACGATGCTGCTACGTTCTTCGAGCGTCTTCAGGTTTCACCTGAGCTATCACCAGACAAACTATCTCGGCCTGGGGGCCGTGAGCCCCGGGTGACGAGTATCAGCACCGTCGTGCCCGAACAGGTGCGCCATGTTGCTACGACGCCTTGAGATCGCGCATCCGCGTTTAACCGCGAGGCGGATCACTGTGGATTCGACCAGCTCCACGGGGCCTCGCAGGCCCTTGGTTTTGCCGGCACGGCGGAGCGCCGAACCGGTGCGCTTGCCGTATGGCAGCTCACGTCAACAGGTGGTGCCGAGCTCGAGTCTGCTGGTGCGCAATGCGGGCTCCGCGAGCCGCTCGAAGTCCAGACGATTGCGCAATGCGGTCACGACGAGGTAGCGATTCTGGGATGTCGACGAGCAACAGAATGCAGTCGCGGTCATTCACGTCACTTCATGAGAGCCAAGCAGCTTTGCGTTAGAATCGCGCAAATTTCGCGCTTTCCACCAAGTGGTGCGTGGTCTTCGCGTATTCGGCCGGCTGTAGGGGGCGTCTCCCCGCCCGCCATGGTGAGAAACCCTCGTGAAACGTCGGCAATCCACCGCTCTATGATGAGGTTTCTCGTTGCGGCTTGGCGCGATTCTGCTGAACTCCGCCCAGAACTTGGTCGTACCAAGCAGCCAATGGTCGCTGCTCAAGCGACCTGAAGTCGATCGAGGAGACGAACCATGGCTGTAAAAGCTGACCTGACGAAGTGCAATGGCTGCGGTGACTGTGTTGACGCTTGCCCCACCGAAGCGCTCAAGGTCGAAAACGAGAAGATCACGGTTAACGAAGACGAGTGTTCGGACTGCGGCGCTTGCGTCGACACCTGCGAGAAGGGTGCTCTCGCGCTCGACTGACACCATTCTGCCGTAACGACGAGATCCCGAAGCGTTCCCAACGTGCGTGAACGCGACGGGATCTCGTGTTTTGTGCGTGCAAGCATAGCCCATGCGCTTCGTGGCCATCGCAGGTTCAGTTGAACGTTCGATAGCGACAGCGTGACAGTGCTCAGCAATACCTGCCGCATTGGACTGGGCGCCATTTCGGGGGTGCGTGTAGTAGAGGTGAAGGTTCCGTCTCAGGGACCTACCTGCAGCGGCGGGTTCCTGCAGCGGCGGGTTGTCGTGAAAATGCTGTTGCGATCACCGAGGGCCCAGCACCCATGGGGCTGCAGCCCTCGGTGCGGGCGATGCGGTGAGCATATCTGTCGATTTGCTGACCTGGCCCATGCCCCGATCGCCGTCTTGCGAAGCGCCAAAGGTCGATTGGTCCTGGGGCCGACGCGCCAAATGCTGGAAGTCGCACCCGCGATAGCGCTTGTGGTTTTCCCTTCGGGGTCGGGCGCGCTACTCTGGAAATGACTACCAAAGAGATTGCGTGTTAGGGAATGACATGTCGCTGACGACGGGTGAGATCATCGAAGGAAAATACCGGATCGTCCGGATGATCGGCGAAGGGGGCATGGGGGCGGTCTACGAGGGCGAGAACACTCGTATTCGTCGTCGCGTGGCGATCAAGGTGTTGCATCAAGGCGTGGCAGAGAACCAAGAAGCGGTTCAACGCTTCGAGCGCGAAGCGCAAGCTGCGGGTCGCATTGGCAATGACCACATTCTGGAAGTCCTCGATCTTGGGACGTTTGCCAATGGTGATCACTTCATCGTCATGGAGTATCTCGATGGCGAGCCACTTTCCGATCGCATTCGGCGCCTTGGGAAGATGCGTCCTGAAGAGGTCGCTCCACTGATGATTCAAGCCCTCGAGGGGCTGCGGGCTGCACACGACGCGGGGATCGTGCATCGCGATCTGAAGCCAGACAACGTCTTCGTGTTGAAGGAGAAGGCGGGGAATCGGGACTTCGTTAAGCTCATCGATTTCGGGATCTCGAAATTCCAGCCGCTTGGCGGCAGCGAAATGAAGATGACGCGCACAGGGACGGTCATGGGGACGCCCTACTACATGTCTCCGGAGCAGGCGAGCGGCAGTCGTGAAGCGGACCATCGCTCGGACTTGTACGCCGTGGGCGTCATGCTCTACGAAGCGGTTACCGGCCGTGTGCCTTTCGATGCGCCGACGTTCAATCAACTGCTGTTCCAGATTGTTCTGAGCGATCCGGCGCCGCCGCAGCAGGTCGTTCCAGATTTGGATCCGGGATTTGCGAACCTGATCGCGAAATCGATGGCCCGCGACGTCGAACATCGCTTCCAAACCGCCGCGGAGCTTTCCGAAGCCTTGTCGACTTGGATAAGGACAGGGGCCTCGGTTTCCATTCCACCAGCGGGGGTGATAAACCCGTTGCTCCCGCGAGCCGCGTTTGGTTCGGCTCCCGCGCTGGACCTTGGCACCAGTGTGAACAAGCAGGTGGTCAACGGGGCCACGACACCCGACACCTGGGCAGCCTCCCAAATCATGGCGCCCGACGGACTGCCGAAATCCAAAGCCCCCGTGGCGGTAGGTATTGCGGTGGCAGGGCTGCTCGTCGCAGGGCTTGGCTTCGGTGCCTACAAACTGATGTCCGGCAGCAAAACCGAGCCCGCCCCAGCTGCAGCTGTTTCGGCTCAGGTAGAGCCAGCTCCGGTCCAGTCGGAGTCGGCCAAACCTGCTCCCGCAGTTGAAGTGGTGCCCACGGCCACGCCGAGCGCCCAGGCGAGCGTGGCTCCAGTCGTCGTGGACAAGCCAGCGCCGCAGGCCGTTGCCGCGCCGATTAAACCAAACAAACCTGCTGCGGCTGCAGCGCCCGCCAAGCCAGCGGCCGTGCCAGCGAAACCAGGCAAGGACAAGCCTGCTGCCAAACCGGGCAGCAAGCCTTCAGGCCCTGTCGATTTTGGCTACTAGCTACCGTAGCTCGCCGTTGCAGTAGCTGCCGCTGCAGCTACTGGCCAGCGAAGCCAGTTGGTCGCGCCCCCCATTGTCGCGGGTGACGATTCGGCAACACCGTATTGACGCGGGTGACGATTCGGCAACACCGTTGCTGGTGGGGCTTTACAAGTCACTTCCAGGGAATAGGTTCCCGTCGCCAACCATTGGTGGGCACAGAGGAGTTACTGATTATGGCGACGGTATTGTCGCGTGCTGAAGGTCTGCTCGTCGTTCGCGAGCAGCGGTCGAATATGCCCAACTTGGCGAAGCTCGGGAGCGTTGCGCCCGAAAACGTCATGGTTGTGACTCAGATGCAGGGGGAGGCCCAGGACGCCTTCCAATCCCGTGTGCTCGGGCGTTGTCGGCGCGAAGTGGCGCGTGGTTGCGCGCTGCGCACTGCCGTCATTTGTGTCGCAGCGGACGAGCCTACAGCCGCTGTCGAAGCACGCAAACGCATGCTCCTGGCAATGGCGGAGCTGTTGGTTCTTTGGCCGGATACCGAACTGACGCTCAGCGCGCCTTCCCGCATTGGAACCCGGGATCAGATGGCTCTGTTCGAGCTGGTCGAATCGATCCTCCGTGCCGCGCCGTCGCTCAATGTTCGCCTTTCTTTCGGAGATCCGGCAACTACGGGCAACACTCGGCGCCGGGGGCAGAACCCCGCCCGACAACCTGCAGCGGCCTAGGGCCAGTCGCCGTTTGGGCCCAGAGCTGGTCATGGTGCATACTCAGGGTTCACCGCCGCTCGATCGAGGGAAGCCGTTTGGCCTATCCCGGGTATGACCCGGAGCCAGCCGGACCAGATCCGGCGATAGCTACGGGAGTCGACACCATGACCAAGCAAATCCTTACGAGTCTCTGTGCCTTTGGCCTACTGCTTTGCCTCTCGGAGGGAACGGCTTGCGCGGCGAGCCTGGCGGATTGCGGGAACATCGACGTCAACATGAACGCGAAATGCAACGTCATGGCAGAGGGCGGTTGCACTGTCGCAGACTGCAAACCCTTGGCCTGCTCCGCAAGCCTCTACGCCGATTGCAAGGGGCAATGCAGCGTGCCAAGCGTCAGCTGTGAGGGCTCTTGTCAGGGCACTTGCGAGGCGGACTGCAAGGTCAAAGGTTCCATCGATTGCAGCGCCAATTGCCAGGGGCGATGCAACGCAGACTGTTCGGGTCAATGCACCAGTCAGTGCGCCTCAGACGCTAACAAAACCACCTGCGAGGCGAACTGCAAAGGTACCTGCAAGGCCTCCTGCCAAGGCGAATGTAACGCCAATTGTGACGTCGTGCCTCCATCGGCAGATTGTACGGCTTCTTGTACTGGATCTTGCAAGGGCAGTTGTACCGCTACGGGGAACCTCGCCTGCCACATGACTTGTCGCGCCAAGGGTGAGGCAACCTGCACCGGTGGTTGTGAAGTTGCCTGCTCGGAGCCCCGCGGCGCCATCTTCTGCGACGGCCAGTTCATCGATGCGGGTGGCAACGCCCAGTCCTGCATCACGGCGCTCACGGATACGATCAAGGCTGCGATCAAGATGGACGCAACTGCCAGCGGTTCGGCGGCTTGCGAAAACGGCACCTGTGAAGTTGAGGGCGAAGCCAAAGCCAGTGCCAGCTGCGCCATGACGCCGGCCAATTCGAACCGTGGTACTTGGTTTGGTTTGGGCTTGTTCGGCGCGGTTACGGCGGGGCTCATTCGTCGGCGCGCGCGCAAGACAGCCTGACATCCGTCAGGTACTGGTCTAGACCTTGAGGCATGGCGAACCTAGGATATTGGGTGGCCATGCCTCAAGTCGTTTTGTCCGACAGAAGCCTACCTACGACTAGGGCCTCGGGGGTTCGGCCGCGCAGCATGGCGCCCAAGGAGCACGGCGCCTGGGGACAGCTGATATTTCCCCTCGTCGTGGCACTCGGGTTGGGCACGCCGGGCCTCGTCGCGTGGGGACTAGCCCTGGCGGTGGTGGCCACGTTCATGGCGCATGAGCCGCTCTTGGTATTGATTGGCCAACGCGGGACCCGAGCGGCGCGAGAAGCCGGAGATCCAGCCAAGCGACGTCTACTGCTCACGCTTGGGACGGCGACCCTGTTGGGCGGAGCGGCGGTGTTTGGGGGCAGCTGGAACGTGCGTCTCGCCGTCCTCTTAGGTCTCGGTTCATTGCTGATTGCGGTATTCGGCTTCCTCGTCAAGGGGCAGGAGCGTTCGACCTTTGGCGAACTGTGGATTGCATGGACCTTGCCGTTCGCCGCAGTTCCCGTGGCCTTGGCGGCAGGGGTCTCAATTCATACAGCAGTGGTCGCGTGGCTCAGTTTCGCGCTGGCTTTCAGCGCCGGGATCTTTGGGGTACGCGGCGTCATCAAGGATTTTCGTGAAGACAACGCGCGGGCAGGTTGGGGGGGCCTCGGGGTGACGCTTGTTCCGACCTTGGGGCTTGGTTTCTACAGTCCCTACGCGGGCTCGGCTGCTCTGCTCTTCTGGCTCGTGGTCGCGGTCAGTCGCGCATTGCGGCCGACGCCGAAATCGCTGAAGCGCCTGGGGTGGACCCTCGTGGGGGCTAGTCTGCTGCAAGCTGCGTGGTTGCTCGTGGCTCTGCGTGGCGCGCCGTAACTACGGGCAAGACCCAATGTCGGCAATGCTCGTGCGGATGGTGAAATTCGAGTTGACCGCGCGCCGTTCGGCGAAGAAGAAATGCAGCGAGTAACGGTTGCCGCGTACGATCCGAAGATTGTACGACTCGTTGTCGAGGTCCACAGAAGCCGTCTCGGTTTGATGCACGCCGCCGAGATCGATGGCAAGTCGACGATTGATGAAGACCCACATATCGTCATCGCCTGAAAACGTGAAGGTCTCGCCGCCGACATAGACGAACTCGGTCGCAACCATCAAGGTGAAGTGGTAATTGTGAGCGTAGTGCGAGTAGTTGCCGAACAGCTCACCGTCAATCGGGAAGAAGCTGTTGTTCGTGTAGACGAAGAGGCCTGGCTCGGTTGTCGACGCGACTAGTTGCAGATCCTTCGTCGTCGTAAGATTTACGCCAGGCGTATCGCGGTAGAAGGTGTTGAAGGACATCGGACCGGAGATCGTGCGGGTCGCACCAGTCGAGGCAAAGACTGGCAGGCCGTCAGCGCCCAGATCCGGCAAGAGGACGTTTCGGTCGTCGACCGTGGAATGAATGTCCGGCCGCTGGAAGTCGGAATTGGTGCTGGGCGTGAAGTCGCGAATGATCGCGTGCAGGCGCGGTGGAAGTGGTTGGGGTGCATCGCACGCCGACCATTGGCCATTGTCGCAGACTTTCTTGCCACTGCCGCAGGCGCTTAGGCAATGTTCTTGCCGAAGTGGCACGGCACAGGGGCTCCAAGCGTCCTTGTTGCAGTATTGGACACCATCGCCATCGACAATGCTGCAGTCATTGGTGCAGCTGCGGGGCCCGTCGACGTACTCGCAGTTGCCCCACACCCCGCCATGGCAAGTCTTCTGTCCCGGACCACAGCCAGTCGCACAGGCTTGCGGCCCAGGATCGGGAACCTCACATCGTCCAAGTTCGCCCTTGGAGCAGAAGGCCAAGCCCTGCCCACAAGCGTTGCTGCAACCCAGGAACCTGTCCTCTACGACGCAGGTTTGCCAGATCTCGTTCGCGCAAACTTGCACGCCGTCAGTGCCGCAACGATTGGAGCAAATCCTGGTCGCGCCTTCGTCGTCACAGGGCTCTGTTGCCGTGAGGCTGCTCCGGGAACAACCGCCAATCAACACTAGACCCAGCGTAGCGAACCACTTTAACCTAGGCCAAGCGCACAGGTGAGCCACCGCGTAAGCCTACGACGGACCAGCCGTTTTGGCGAGATGTCGTACAGCTTCGGGTTCAGCCGCCGATCTTGCTCATGTCCCGGCCGAGGGCGCGAGTGAGCTTGGTTTCAGCCACTTTGATATCGATATGAGCATTGATGAGCCGCAATTGACTCACCACGAGTTCACCCTCGGAATCGATAAGCTCGGACGTGGTGGCCTTGCCCACCTTGAAGAGCTGAATTGCCGTATCGTAGGCGGCTTGAGAGGCTTCGGTGGCGCGTTTGGCCGCTTCGAGTTCCGCCGCGGCGCGCCGAGCGTCGGTATAGGCCGATGTGACTTCGAGACGAACGCCGTCGGCCATGGCGCGGCGGTTTGCCATCAGAGATTCTCTTTGGGCGGCAAACTCGTCGCCGGATGCACCGGAAGTCAAGACGTCGTTAATGGTCCAGGTCGCCTGTGCACCGATCGCCCAGGTGCTATGCCAGCCCCGCTGGAAGAAATAGCGCTGGTTGGGGTTGGCGTAGTCGTAGTTGGCGAAACCGTCGACTCGCGGCAGTTGACCAGCGCGTAGTACGGATTCTGCATGGCCCAGTGACTCTGCGGCGCGATCCAGTGACTGTAGCTCGTAGCGCTGCTTCTGCGCTTCACTCACCAATTGGGGCAGCGGCTCGATCGGTCGTGACTTGGGCGGCGCCAATACGTCTTCGCCGAGTGCGTAGTTTGGCTCGGGATCGTTCATGATGACGGCCAATTGCTGTGAGGCGAGTTCGCGAAAGGCGCGCGCTGCCTCGAGACCGGCTTCGGTATTGGCGACCAACGACTGTAGGCGCAATACCTCCGTCTTGGTGACCATGCCGACCGTGAAGGAGGCTTCGACATCCTTCAATCGGGCGCGAACCCGTTCGATGGATTTCTCCGTGACAGCCACCTGTCCGATGGAACGGGCCCAATTGAAGAATGCCACCCGCGCGTCCCCTTCAACCTTGGCGCGTTCGGCCTTGATATTCAATTCGGTCGACTGCTGATTCTTCTTGGTGCCTTTGATGCTGTCCGAAAGTCGAAGTACGTAGTCGGACAGGGGAACAGAGAGGCTCGCTCCGAGCGAGTATTGGTCGACGATGATTGGGAAATTCAACTGCCCTCCCATCACGGCCGTGCCATCTTGGCCGCGCAGCGCATTGGGTACCACAGTATCTGTCCCAGGAATCCTCGCGTCCCCAATCGTGTAGGGTCCTTGAGCGGTGCCCCCGAGGCTATACCCACTTCCCCCGAGGGAGATTGGGACGCGACTCAACCGCGTGTAGCCCGCCTTCAGCGATACCCGCGGCAAGAACTGATACATTGATGCGTCGACCTTGGCCGCGGCCGCACGCAGATCTGCATTCTTTGCCTCGAGCGTGTGGCTCGATGCAATCGCTCGCTCCGCGACCTTCTTGGCGGTCAATCCCTGCGGTTGCGGAGCAAAGGCCTCCATGACCGTGCTGCGGCTCTTCGGCGCTTCACGGGTGGCCAGGGGCTCAGCGGCGTTGACACTTGGATTGGCGGCTACGCCCGCTGCTGGTGCAGCAGGGACTGGCTGCGGAGCTGCTGGAGCAGCAGCGGGTGCCGCCACTTGCGCGAACAGGCTGGTGGTTGCTGACAACGCCACGAGGGACGCGAGAACGGCTGAAAGCTTGGCGGTCACGAGGCGGAACTCCCTTCAGGTTGGACGGCGTGGGGTTGCTCAGATTCATCTCCCGAGGAGAAGAGTTTCTGGCCGAGCCAGCGAGCTACGCGGCTGCTTACCATGGCTTCGAAAAGTGTGTAGACGACCGGCACGACGACCAAGGTCAAGAGCGTGGAAGTGATAAGGCCACCGATGACGCATACGGCCATGGGGGCGCGGGCCTCACCGCCTTCGCCCAGGGCCAAGGCGACGGGAAGCATGCCGAAGACCATGGCGACCGTGGTCATCAAGATGGGCCGCAGGCGTAGCACCCCTGCATGCACCAACGAATCATGAACAGTTTCTCCACGTTCCCGAGCCTGATTGGCGAAGTCGACCAACAAGATGGCGTTCTTGGTGACCAAGCCCATCAGCATGATGATGCCAATCATTGCGAAAATGCTCAGTGACATGCCGGAGATGTAGAGTGAGCCAAAGGCTCCGATCACGCTCAGCGGGAGAGATATCATGATCGTGATGGGCTGAATGAAGCTGTTGAACTGGGCTGCAAGGATCATGTAGACGAGTACGACGGCCAGAAACAGCGCTTCTATCATGTAGCCCATCGACTCTTCCATGATGCGACCCATGCCTTCGAATCGGTAGTGCATCTTGGACGGAATGAACTTCTTTGCGACCGCGTCAGCCTGCAACTGTGCAGTCTTCAGCGCTAACTTGTCCAGATTTGCCATCACCGTTACTTGACGTTGGCGGTCCATGCGTTCGATTCGATTCGGTCCAACCTCGCGGCTGATCGTGACTAGGTTTGCCAGATCGACCAAGTCACCGCCCGTCGAGCGAACCCGCATACTCGATAGCGTTTCAACGCGTGACCGCTCCTCCTTGGGCAATTGCACGATGATATCGTACGCGTCTGTCCCTTCTTTGAGTTCACTTACCGCATCGCCGGCCATGAACATGCGGAGCGATTGCGCAATGGATGCCACGGGGACACCTAGCGCAGCAGCGCGTTCGCGATTGATGTGGACCGCGACCTCGGGCTTTCCGCCGCGGTAAGTGCTTTCGACATCGACGAAGCCAGGGTGTTTCTTCAGTTCTTCGACGACTTGGTCGGAGACCTTGGCCAATTCCTCGAGATCGTCACCTTGAATCAACAACTGGACCGGCTGTGACGGGCCGCCGCCCATACCCATCTCCGAGATGGTAATCATCGCCGGCTTCATTTTCGAGTAGCGCTGCCGCAGCCACGCCATGAGTTGTTGCTGGGTGACCTTGCGCTCCTTCACCGGCTGCATGTTGACCTGGATGTCGCCCTTATTGATCTGCGGCTGCTTGCCGCCGCCGACCGTCATAAGCGTGTGGGACACGCCTGGCGCGTTCTTGCGGATGTCGTCAGCAATTGTACCAATGAAGGTGGAAGTAGTGTCGAGTGACGTGCCTGTGGGGAGTTCGACCGTTACCTGGAACTGACTTCTGTCTTCGCTCGGGAGGAACTCTTGTGGGACTTTGGTGACCAGGAATCCCGAGCCAATGAGCGCCAGTACGGCGAAAACAACTACTACGGCACGGTTCGTCAGCGCCCAGTTGATGATTTTGCCGTAGACCTTCTCGAGGAACGTCATCACGGCGTCGACGGCCTTCGCCAGAGCGCTCTCACCCTTGTGCGATGAAAGCAAGTGCGACGAAAGCATCGGCGTCAGTGTGAATGAAACGAGCATGCTCATCGCGACGGCAAACGCGACGGTCAAACCAAACTGCAGGAAGAAGCGGCCAACGATTCCCTTCATGACCGCCACGGGCACGAATACCGCGAGGATGGATGAGGTCATGGACAAGACGGCCAAGAAGATTTCACTCGTTGCATCACTGGCGGCTGCCAGTGCGCTTTTGCCGTCTTCGAGATGGCGGTGAATGTTCTCCATGACGACGATCGCATCGTCGACGAGAACACCGATGGCGAGCGAAAGCGCCAACATCGTCATGTTGTTGAAGGTGAACTTCATCCAATACACGAAGGCAAAGGTTGCAATGACGCTGGTCGGGATCGCCAATGCGCTGATGAAGGTCGCGCGGCCATTGACGAGGAAGAAGAAGATGACGACCACCGCCAATACTGCGCCGAACGCCAGGTCGAACTGTACGTCGTGAATACTGCGAGCAATGTACGTGGAACTGTCCGTGGCGATTTCGAGCTTCACCCCTTGTGCAGCTACGATGGGCTCCAATGCCTCGATCTCTCGGCGAACAGCGTCTGCCAGTGCGACGGTATTGCTCCCGGACTGCTTGGTAACGGTGATGGCGAGGGCCGGTCTGCCGTCGAAAGTGGAGGCGGAGCGAGCTTCCTTGATGCCGTCGACGACCCGGGCGACGTCGCGCAGGCGCACGACAGGCTGCGTCAACGGTGGTGGCTGGCCCGGCAGTGAACTGCGGACCGGCAGGATGATATTCGCGATCTCTTCTGCGGTCTTGAGCTGTCCTTTGGTCTTGACGGTAAGCTCGCGCGTTCCGGTCTCAAACGAGCCTGCCGGGATCTCGATGTTCTGCGCGGCGATGGTTTGGGCCAACTCTTGGGTGGCAATGCCGAGTCCGTTGAGTTTGTCCGCATCAATGTAGATCTGTATTTCGCGGTCGCGACCGCCTATGACATCGACACTGCCGACACCACGAATGCGCTGGATCCTTTCCTTTACGACCTTATCGGCAATGCGCGTCAGTTTGCGGGGTTCGATATTGCCGGAGAGCGCCAGATACATGATCGGCATGGCCCCGATATCGAACTTCTCGACGATCGGTGGATCGGCTTGCGGTGGCAAGTCCTTCAGAATGCGCGAGATGCGGTCGCGCACGTCCTGCACTGCCTGGTCACCCTTGATCTCGAGTTCGAACTCGATGACCATTTGCGTCACGCTCTCGAGATTATACGAGCGCAGCGAGCGAATGCCGCCCAGGGTGTTGACGGCCTCCTCGAGCTTCTCGGCGACCTCGCGCTCCATGGTACCCGGATCGGTCCCGGGATAGACTACGGTGACGGTCACGTAGGGGAAGTCAATCTCGGGGTTGAGGTCGACACCGACTTTGGGATAGCTGAGCAGGCCAAAGACCATGAACGCCGCGATGAGCATCACGGCAAAGACAGGCCTACGGATGCTGACGTTGGCTAGATTCATGGCTTGTGCTTGGGCTGCGCGGTGTTCGCTGTGGTCGGTGCTGCTGTGGTGCTAGAGATGGTGGTTGGCGCGGGGGCAACAGCCGTTGAAGGGAAGGTGACTTCGACCAACATGCCGGCCTTGAGCGTTCGGTCCTGATTCGGAATCACACCCACGACCTCGACCGTGCGACTCATGGGATCGACCGAAGGATTGATGCGCGCAATTGGTACGGATTGATCCGTATTCAGGGATGGGAAGCGGACTTGCATAGGATCGCCTGCCTTGATGCGGGCCAGTTCTCCCTCGGCAAGTCGGACGCGTACCTCGATCTTGCTTATGTCTTGCAGGACGATGACAGTGGTTGCTGGCATCATCGTGACGGTTTCACCGGCGCTCTTCTTCTTCGAGGCTACGACGCCGGCAAAGGGCGCGACGACGGTCGAATCTGCCGCGTAGGCGCGCGCCGACGCCACTGCTGCTTCTGCCTGTTGCACCCCGACCTTGGCTTGGTCGTAACCAATTCGGACGGCATCCCAATTGGCTGGAGAGATCGCGCCTTGATCGACCAGGGGCTTGATGCGGTTGTACTCGAGCTCGGCGCGGGTAAGCCCGACGCGCGCTTGGGCCAGGCCAGCTTCGCTCTGCTTGACCATTAGCATCGAATTGGTGGCGTCGAGACGGAACAACGGTTGCCCGCGTTTCACCTTGGCGCCCTCTTCGACGAGCACGGCTGCGAGCACGCCACTCGCCTTGGGGCCAAGCTCAGCCTGATTCAGCGCTTGGGTCGTCCCCGTAGCACGCAGGACGCGCTCTTCCGCTGTAGACGTTGTTGTCGCGTTATCCACGACAGGTGCGCTCGGAATTGGCGCAGCGCCCGGGCCGTCTGCTGGCGGCAGGGCATTCGACGCTTCAGAACGCTTGCAGCCGACAGCGACGAGGGGCAAGAGGGCGGCAATGAACAAGCAACGAAGATAGGTCACTTTCGGGATGCTCCTTGAAGAAACAGCTGAACCAAAGACCGGCCACGATCGATGAGCGCCTGTTGGCGTTGTGAACCAACCCAGGCAATGATGGCCGCTTGTAGTAGTGAGTGAAGAGCCCAAACGAGCTCGTCTACGGGAATGTCGTTGCGCAGCCGTCCACACTGGATCCCCTCGGAAAAGATCTGCGCCAAGCGCGCGTTGTAGCGCTTCTGATCTTCCTCTGGATCCATGGTTGGGGTGGACGGCACAGCTCCGTCCAGCCAGGGTGTTGTAGCTCTCAGGTAGATGGCGAACAGCGCGCCGTTTTCCTCGACGAATCCGAGCGTCCGCTCGACGAACTCGCCCAACAGGTCCATGGGATCTGTGGTAGCGAATGGTTCGTCGAGCATGGCGAAGTAGCGCGTCCGATGGCGCTCTGCCAAGGCCAGGAACACGGCGTCCTTGCTCTCGAAGTAGTTGTACAGCGTGCCAACCGAGACACCGGTCGACTCGGCCACATCAACCATCTTCGCGGATTGGAAGCCTTCCTTGAGGAAGACCTGCTCGGCGGCGTCAAGGATGGCCTCACGATAGGCGGCTCTCGTCTGCTCCTGGAGGGCTTGACGCAGGGCCTGCGGGCGGCTCTTGGGGGAAGGTTTCGACATGCGTGCCTATCGTTGTGAACGTCGCCTCATTACCACGGTTACCTGTTCATGTGAAGTGAACCCACTAACCTGTTCACTAGACGATCTGCTAACATGTTCGGTCTTTTGGCAATGAACGACGGTTCAGAATTGCGAATTGATGCAAAGATAACGCGGACTCCAAATTTGTCAAGGGACCGGGCACGCCTGAGCGGCCGGAAGATCGGTCCTGGGCGTTCAATCCAGTGAGTCGACTCGCCGTCGGTTTCTACTGGGATGTTCCAAAGCGGCGGCGCAGTGCTTCCAATTGGTTCAAGCAATCGTAGGCGGCCTGCCAATGGCTCACGCGCTGAGCGATGGCTCGATGCAATAGTCGCTGCAGCTCGAGGGTGACGGTATCGGCGGCCTGGAGCCATCCGGAGCGTATACCGTACTTGGCGAGTGCGGGTGCTTGCTCTACCGGTGCAATCCGCAGCCAGTCGGCTGCAGTCTGTGGCGCTAACGTTCGATGGCGTTCGACTTGCCGCATGGCAAGGTCACTGTGCCGACGCCATACGACGCGACGAATCTCCTCGCGCAGCGGCTGATGTGTTGCGAGCGCCAGCTCAACGACGGACGCCGGAGCCATTTGCCAAGGTCGGTCAGGTTCCAGCTCCAACGGAATGGCCTTGCGCGCTTCGACCCAAGACTGCCAGGCGGCAAGCGGCAAATCGTTCAGTGGCCGCTCCCATTGTGGAGTTAGGAGTAGATGCGCGAGCAATGCAGCGGGTGCCGCGCGAAGGAACTCCTCAGTCCAACGCATGAATAGTACGTATCCGGTTGCAGGTGATCCCGCATCCGTCCAGGCCGAGTAGATCGCTTGTGCGAGACGAGGTGCGTTAGTGTCGCGCACTCGAGCGGAGACGATGAATAGTTCGTACTGCCAGGGCTGAGCAAGGAGCGCATCGAGCTGAGACCATTCCAGCACTCCGAGTTCGATGGCGTCGATCACCGTCCCCACTAGGAACAGCTCGTGGGGTTGTCGAGCTGGGCCGACTTCCGCACCGATAGATTGTCGGACGCGATCCAAAAGACGAATGGCTCCCGATAACCAAGACGGCGGTTGCGATAGTGCTGCCCGAAGACCTTGCACGACACTGTCGAGGAGCGCAGGCCAAGCTGTAGGGAGCTGGTCACAATGCCAAGGATCGAGCGCTGGATGCAGCGATGTGCCGCGGATGCGCGAATGCTCGCTGAGCGCCCAGGCGGCAAGATAGAACGTTCCCGGCAAATCTTCGAGGTTCGCCGGTTCGGTGGGGAGCATTCGGGAGCTAGGGACCGGTCCGACGTCAAAAAGGAGCATGGCGGCCTGTTCCTGCAGCAGGGACGCTGCGAGCTGTTCGCTGAGCTCTGCGCCCGCTATCACCGCGAGACCTATCAGGACGAAGCTCGTCTCGAAGGCACACACCAACGCGGGACTCTCCAGATCGACGTGTTCTAGCGTGTCTTCCGCTAACGTTTCTGGTTGAGTGTCGGCGCGCGCCTGTAGGGTAGGCAAGAGCGCGGCGCGTGCGAGAGGTCGCAATAGGGCTTCACCCCAGAGCTGAGGAGCCCCTGCCGCCATTCGTTCTCTCGCAATCGAGTCAACGAGCCGCCCAAGGAAATGCGGTCGGATGGCAAAGCGGGTGACGCTCGTCGGTCTCAAGACCGACAGTTCACGCAGCGCTACGACGATTCGGTGAGCGCCCGGAGGCAGGCGTTGAACCGCTCGTTCCAGATCTGGCATGCGCATCGGTAAATTGTCCGAGACCAATCGCGTCGACAGCCAGTCGATGTCAGGGCCGCGGCGATGATGCTCAGGTACCAGATTGAGCCACTCATCAATGGTGCGCGCGGCCAGAAGCGAACGAGAATCGTCGACGAGGACAGCCTGCGCCATGTCGACAAGCACCTCGGGCAGTGTGAGGCGCATGGCATGCAGGTCGCGATGGCGCTCGCGTGCCAAGTCTGCCGTTCGATGGGTCATCCATTGCTGCAGAAGCGCGTCTTTCGTCGCGGCATGGGCCGGCTCGATGATGCCTTCGACGAAGGCACCGATGAGACCCAAGGCATCGCCCAACGTCTGCACGAGGCCCCATTCGCGAGGGGCTTCGTCCAACCAAGTGATGAGTTCTTGACGCCGTGACTGTGGACGTCCCGCAACGCGAAACAGGACCCAATCGACGACTTGCTCGAGACATTGCCCGATCGGCAAGGAATGCAGCGGTTCGAACCCTGGCAGTTGACTTCGAACGAGGCCATGCGAGCTTTCGCTGGCAGCCACGGCGACGCACAAGGGCCGCATACCGTGCCATTTTTGACCGAGCGCGCCCAGCAGTGCGACAGGGACCTCAAGGTAAAGCGGGGGCCCGACGAGTGGCAGTCGAAGCAGCTCATCCACGCTGTCGACGGTTGCGCATTGGGCCAGGCCGCGCGCCGAGAGCCATTGCCCGGCCAGGCTGAAACCAGCACCAGCATCGGCAATCCAGCAGCAGAGCGACCAGGTGGCGGGAAGGCTGACCCGTTCGGGAATGGTGGGTGGAAGTGGCTCTTGGGTGAAGTCGAACCCGCGAGCGACCCGAAGGTCATCTAAGCGAAGCCGCGTGACGGTTTGGCGGCCTGACGTGCACTCGACGAGAATCGACCGGATCTCCGAGACCGTGACCTTCAGCAATTCAGCGAGGATTTGTTGGATGCCGGGACGATCCGTCAGCCAGTCGAGGTCTTCACGCCTGTCCAATCGGCCCAGGATTGCCTCAAGCGATCGTGGCTGGGCCCTCGAATCCTCGGGCCATTCCGGATGGGCCAGCGCCTTGCGCGCCAGCTCGCCAAAGCTCCGCAGGCCGGCTTGGGACATGGATTCACGCAACCAGCCCATGGCGTATTCCTCTACCGAACTCGATTGGCTGGCGCGAATGCTTGATGCTTCGAAGGGGCAATGCTTGGGATCCTCGAGCGGCCGTGCAACTCAAACGCAAGTTGAGTGCAACTTGCACCCCCATGCAAGCTATTTGTTGCAGCGATCTCAACCAAAGTGCGCCTGCGCTGCTGTCCGCCCTTTGGCTCGCGTTCTTTGGATTCGAGGTACCCGAAAACGCGTGGATCTGCTGATCCCAAGGAACGCTCATATACCATCAAAGTGGTCCGTCTCAGTCGACTTATCGAAGTCTGGCCGCACGAATTGCACCCGATGTCACAAGGTAATCGGTGGCCCGTCCTTCGTCTGACAACTTACCGAAGTCTATTGGGGCGAATTCCGCCACCGCCTGCTTCACCACGTGGCCCGCCTAGCAGGAGCGAGTCGGCGGTGGCAGCTCGGCATACTGAAGCTTCCCGTGAACGATGGCAAGCGGACGAGCCGACTCAAGCCCCAGGCTTGTGACCAGTTGGCCGATGGGGTGGTGGCGATTCTCGACCGTCAGCCGCGGGCGACCGACCAAATCTATCTGAGCGAACCAACTCGTAGATATGGAGGTGGCCAAGATTCGACCCTCGATGCGCGAGTAGATGAGCAACTGTCGCACCCAGCAGGGAACACCGAACCCCAGCGGGAGTTGCATCGAGAAGATGGGCTTTCCTTCCTCGTTGTATGGGGCGGCGTCGAGCCTCCGTGGCGACCAGCGGAGCGCCAAGTCGAGTCGCGTTTTGGGCAGGCCGTAGAGTGCGACCCCGCCCGAACGCGCCACTTCGGAATCGACCGGAAGCGCAAGTATGAAGGCGCCAACGCTTCCAGCTCGTCCGCGCAGCAAGTTTGCCGCGGCGGAGATACGGAGTCGTTCTCGACTTGCCATGATCCCGATCGAAAACTCTCTATAGGGCCCAATGCTCGATGCCCCGTAGTCAAACCAGGCGGCGTTTACGATGCCGAATCCGCCAAGGTTGACCGCGACGAGGCCAGTGCCATCGAGAAGCATCTCCGCCGTTTCGAGTGCAATGGCATAGAGCACCGCAGCTGCACGCGACTGACTATAGAGAATGGGCGGCTGGATTTCGGTCATTTCGTTGCGCTGCCGGCCGTTTGCCTAATGCTCTACTACCAATCTCGGCGCAGGAGAAAGTGACTCAACTGGCGACTGTCGCGCCACAGTCGCTCCAAACCATGGCCGACGATGTAGCCCGCTCCGCCCAATACCTGCAGGCCAGCGTCTGTGGCAAACGTCATGGCTTTGGCCGCGTCATGGGCGAGCAACTCAGCGTCTGCGGTGCTATGCTGGTAGGCCTGCTGGGTCACTCGAACCAACGCCAAGGCTCGTTCGATATGCGTAAGCAACTGGCGGACCGCCGGAATATGAATCAGGGGCCGACCGTTCTGGCGTCGGAGCTGCGCATGCTCGTTGGCGAGTCCTTGGGTTTGCTCCAGCAGCGAATGCATCAGACCAAGCGCTGCCGGTCCGACGAATCGATAGGCGGCTTGGACAAGGGTCAGTGCCTCCTGCCCTGTCGAGATGACTCGGTAATGTTCGGGCGCGACCATCGAGAACGTTCCCTTCACGACACCAAGGCCACGCAACCCGAGCGTTGAGAGGGCAATGACGCTGCTCGCTGTGGCACGTTCGACAATCAGGAGGCAGCCGCGTTCCTGATCTAGTTGGGCAAGGCCGAGCCAATGGGTCGAAACGTCGCCGCCCATGACGAATTGCATCGAACCCGTCAGGGATGATGTGTCGTGGCTGTGGTCGACCTGCAGCGTGGGGGCGAGCCGCTCGTCTCCGACCGTCGCGTCGAGGCCGAACCAAGTGTCCAGTTGACTCGACAAGCCGGTAGCTACTTCCGCTGCTCCGGCCTCGATGCAGAAACGGCAGAGATGGTGCGCGAGGAGTTTTGCGGCGAGAGCAGGTGAGAAGCGACCGAGTTCGGTCACGAGCGTTGCGAGCACCAAAGCTTCGTCGGCGTTGCCCGGTGAGGCCTCGCTGTCCGAAAGCGCAGCGAGCCACCCAAGCGCTGCCACTTCCTCGAGTAACTCGCGTGCAAACTCGAAGCGTGGAGCGCTTTCAGTCGCGGCAAACTCACTAAGATGGCGTTCGCTGAAGCCTTGCACCGACTCTCGCACCAGGCCTAGTAGGCAGGCGTCGCCCGTCATGAGCGCCTCCAGTGGAGCTTCTGGGCAATGTCGAGTGCGCAGATTTCGTTGGTGCCTTCGTAGATCCCGAGAAGGCGTGCATCGCGCCAGTACTTAGGGATCCCTGAATCCTCTCGGGTGGCCTCGGCGCCTAAGAGCTCCTGCGCTAGCTCGCAGTTGGCCAAGGCAAACTCGCTCGTTTGGAGCTTGGTCACAGCGCCGTGTGCTGACGCAAGCTCGACGTCCGCAACGTTGAGCTGGGCGATTAGGCGGCGCGCTTCGCGATCAATTCCCTCCCAGCCGAACAGCTTGTCTGCCAAGGCACCATGGGTCAATCGACTGGGGACGACGCGATCCAGTGCGCGCAACGGCTCGGATTCCATCAACGAAACCAAGCCGAGGCGCCGTTGGACATGGGCCGAGCTTAGGTAGGCACTGCGCGCGAGTGTCGCGTTGCTCCACATTTCGGCGAGGATTGCTTGGGCGCGTGGATGCTCGACGAGCGGTCTCGAGCCGCGACTGAGCACGCGACGGGCCAGGTGAGCACTCGTTGCGAGTACACCGCGCGCAATGCCGGCGCCAAATGCACCCACCGTGGCTCGCGACGCACCGAGCACCAGATCTAGGGTACGCCCCGCGATGCTACCTTCGTTCAGTCGATACTCCGCAGCTACCCGGCATCCATCGAACTCGAGCTCTGCGGCTGGGCAGGCACGCTGTCCCAGTTTCTCCTCGGTGCGCACGACAGCCAGACGGGGGGTGTCTGCGAACACCAGAAAGGCAGACAATGTCTCTCTTGGTCGAGCGCGATCCGTCGGCATCACGACCACGTGGGCCGAGGCGATGCTTCCGTTGCTTACGTAGATCTTGCGTCCATAGAGCACATATTCGTTGCCGATGGGATCGGCATGGCTTTCCATTCGGGCGTGGCCCATAGCCTCGAAATCTTCAAGGTCACTGCCGGCGCTAGGCTCCGTGGCTGCCGTGGCCAGTAGGAATGCCTTGTCAGTCCGTTCGCCTTCAACGATGCGATCGGCAAGCATTCGCAACAGCCGTACTTTGCCAGTTGCCCCAACGAGAGCGAGAGCCAACCCATGTGCGGCGACGACATTGGCAACACCGACGCAGATTTGTGCGAGATGCTCGAGCCCTACGGCGAGCGCCAACATGGAGCAGCCTGAACCACCGAGACTCTTCGGGATTGCCAGCGAGAAGATGCGACGCCGGCAGGCTGCAGAGATGATCTGAGCGAGCACGTCGCTCGATGGCTGACTCGCCGACGTATCGAGTTTGTCGACGTACGGGGCGATGTCACGTCCGAATCGATGAAATTGCCCGAGAAGCTCCAGGCATTCGTCGAGCACTCGATGCGGGGCGCTGCCGATTCCGAAGAGCATCGGGTAGTCGTCGAGCAGCTCCTTTCGGTTTCGGGGTGGGGTAACGAGGTCCGGGTGCAACATCGGGTCCTTCGAGGGGACTTTGCCGCCAACGGTCAATTGCGGCGAATCCAATTGCGGTCTAACCGCTAGCCTGAAGCCGGCTTTTAGCACTGGGGGGACCGGGCATCGCTCCATTTTGCGCCTTTCCTCGCCTCTTTCGGCTTGGGTCGACAGGTTGTGGCATCGCCTGGTATGACAGAACTAAGGCTTGGAGCGGACCGTCGCGATGCTGGTAGACGAAAGAGAAGCCAATGAAGAACTCCTGCCCGGCGGGCACGGGCCTAGCTGTCCAAATTGTCCCCTGGGCGGAGTGAACTGGCCCAATGGCTGCCCGTGTCGGGAACGCGACGTCACGGCAGGGGATACTCTCATCGAACAGGGTGAATTTCCGCAGGCGGTAATGCTGTTGAAACAGGGGTTGGTAGGGCTCTCTACCGTGAACGACAAGGGCGTCGAGACCGGATGCACGGTACGGGGACCAAAGACTCTGCTCGGTTCCGAATCGATCTACGCGATCCGCACGACCTACCGAGTTTGGGCGCTGACCGATCTGACGGTATGCGTGTCGCCTATCGAGCGTCTCAAGCCATGGATTGGCCCTCTTTCGACGCCATTTGGGTCCTTGATGCGGCTTACCTTGGAAGAATCGAACCGGCGTGTCACCGAGCGCCTCGACCGTGGTGGAAGTGCAGTGTCACGCATCGCGCGCCTACTTTTGCAGCGTTGTGTCAATCTGCAGCAACAGCGGCTTGAGCTGTCGCAACGTCTGGTAGCGCGAGTGCTCTCGATGACGCCAGAGACCATTTCGCGTGCACTCAGAAAACTCCTTGCCGTGGGTGCCGTCAACTCGACGCGTCCCATCGTCATTGGGGATGTGGAGCAGCTGCGAAAGCTTGCACAGAGTCGGTGAGTGTTTGCCTCAGTTGCTCAGCGGGGACAGAATTCCTGTTCTGCTCGCGCCAGCAGCGGGGCTAAGTCGCTGCGAGCGGCGTGCCATTGTTGCCAACAGTCAAGAACGAGTTCCGTGACCTCTCGTGTGGAAGCCATCCTCTCCAGCGTCGGGTAGAAGTACTTCACTTCCGCGCCGTGGTGGTGTTCGGCCAAATGCTTGAACGCGGTCTCGTGATCGAGTACTTCGATGGCGGAGCGACGAACGTCGCCAATCTGCCGAATCGAGTCGAGCAGTGCGCCAAGACGGTCGAGTTGAGCGAACATCTTCTTGTGCTGGCCAGTGAACAGCTCGACGGGGGCGCCGGCAATCGTGCCAGCGCGTCGGAACAGCGGTAGCAGTCGCTCTTCCTCCTGGGCTACGTGCAATGCTTGCAGCGCTCGATAGGCATCGAATAGATCGATAGCTAGAGGCCAGCGCATGATGAGGACTGCCTGTTGATGTAGATGGAATAGCTCGTCCAAGTGATCGTGGGTCTCGAGCAGCGATAGGAATCCGTCAGCAGGCATGCCGGCGTACCGTAGCGCATGCGTGGATCCGCACGGCACGAAAGCAACTCGACCGTTGCGTTCGTGAGGTCATGGGGCGACGCGACTAGGGTCGCATCAGCGCGGATATGGAGCCGTGGCGAGGTCTTCGGCCGAGCGGCATGTTAGAACCTGATTGGTTTGGCGTGGCGGTCCGAACCGAAAAATCCCTTGGATTTCGCGCCCCAAATGCGTGGTTGCTATGGCGCGCCGGCGTAAAGAAGCGGCGCTAGGATCGATGGGCGTAGTGGAAACCAAACGAAATGGGTGCGACATTACTGGCTCCGCTCGACCCTAGGTACAGATCCATGGGGGCATTCGACCCAGATGCCACTGCCGGCGGGGATCCTTTCGTCGCATGACCCCAATGAGACAAATCGACCTGTACGATTCCCTAATCACTCCCGTTGCCAGCGACGAGTGGGCGCGTGCCCCCTACAGCCTGGGTGCGCACCGCATTGGCGACGAGATTACCTTTGCGGTGTTCTCGCGTCGTGCGACGCGGATCTTACTCGAGATCTACGATAGTCCCTGTGGGAAAGATGCTGTGTTTGCCTGTTGGCTGGCAAAGAACCCCGCGGACAACGTCTTTCGGGCGAGGTTGCGCGGCTGCAAACGAAATACACTCTACGGGTTTCGCTGTTGGGGGCCGAATTGGCCGTATGACGACGCGTGGTGTCGCGGTGGGTCGATGGCGGGTTTCATCTCCGATTTCGACGCCCAAGGCAATCGATTCAATCCGAACAAGGTGCTCTTCGATCCCTACGCGCGCGAATTGACCCACGATAGGGCTGCGGTCGAACGCCTGCTTGGTCACCAAAGTGAATTGGGTCCAGCTCCGGAGAGTCGGGGCGCCCGCCGAGCGATTAGCGACGATCCGATCTGGGTATTTGCAACGGGTCCATTGCCCCATCAAGGAGTGCCGGTTCGCTCGATAGACACAGCGCGTTTTGCCCCAAAGGGGATCGAGATCAGCGAGTCTGCCTCGACCGGACAGCGGCCGTTTCTGCCACCCGAGCATGCCATCATCTACGAGGCGCATTTACGCGGACTGACGCGACATGGCTCAGCCAGCCGTCTCGGTTGCCTCTTGCGGGGAGTCGAAGACTTCGAACGCGTCGTCAGCATTCCGCCTCACCTGCGCGGAACCTACGCGGGCGCGGCCTACTTCGCCCCGTACCTGCAAGCGTTGGGCTTTACCACGATCGAGCTACTGCCACTCCAACACGCCGAACGTGGCCATGACACGGAGCGACAACCGGACGCAAACTTCTGGGGATACATGACCCTGGGTTATTTTGCTCCCGACCGGCGCTACGCCTACGACAAGAGCCCAGGCGGTCCTACGCGTGAGATAAAGCAGCTGGTTCGCGCCTTTCACGACCATGGAATCGAGGTCTATCTCGACGTTGTGTACAACCACACCGGCGAAGGCGGCAACTGGTTTGGGCGAAGTGACACGACCGGGTTCGTCAGTTTGGGCGGGTTTGATGCTGCGGAGTATTACCTAGAATCCGAGCGCGGGCTCATCATCGAAGGCGCGACGGGTTGCGGCAATCAACTGAACTGTTCGAGTAGCAGCAGTCAATTGTTGGTTCTCGACTCTTTGACCTATTGGATCGAAGAGATGGGAATCGACGGTTTTCGCTTCGATCTAGCTCCCGTGTTGGGCCGAATTCCGAACGCCTTCGAGCGGACCAATTGGCACGAGCAGCGTCGTTTCTTCCGCGACCATCCCCTGCTCGAGCGCATCCGCGACCTTGGTCGCGAACGCTCCGTCGAGATGATTGCCGAAGCATGGGACCTCTGGGGCTACGAGGTTGGCAACTTCCCTGCAGACTGGGGTGAATGGAATGGCCGCTACCGTGACGCCGTGCGGCGCTACCTGCGGGGTGACGGTAATGCGCGCGATTTTACCGACATGATCAACGGGGACTACATCCATTTTAACGATCAAGGCGGGCCGCAGCGGTCCGTGGACTTCATCGTGGCACATGACGGGTTTACGCTGCTCGATCTCGTCAGCTACAACTCGAAGAACAACGCACAACCGTGGCCATTTGGACCCAGTGACGGCGGCGCCGACGAAAATCTGTCGTGGGATAGCGGTGGGGACACGTCGCTCAGACGTCAACGACTGCGCAATTTCTGGGTGATACTGGTGTTTTCGCGCGGGATCCCGATGGCGGCCTACGGCGACGAACTGGGAAGGACTCAGAACGGAAACAACAACCCGTGGAGCCTCGACTCGGTAGCGACATGGAACAACTACGACCAGCTAGCCACCAATAGTCCAACTGCCATCGATCCGATGGCGGGTGAAGGGACGCAGCGTGCACGCGTCTTGCCCGCTGAGACAGAACAGCACCGGATTCGATACTGCGACAGCTTTGGGCGCGCCGAGTGCGACGAGCACACGAATCCCTTGTTCCGCCTCGTGCATTTTTTGTTGGAACTGCGCCAACGATCGGCGATCTTGGCGAACCTGAAGTATGGCGATCTGTCACTCGAACGCGGAAACGATGTCACCTATCGATTCGTGCGCGAAGATGCAGCTTCGGCAGTCATCGACGGCAACCGTTGCGTGACCGTGTTGATCGACGGTGCCACCACAGACGAGGGTGATTTCGCCTTGCTGGTCAACATGTGGCATGAAGCGGTGCGGTTCACGACCCCCTCGTGCCGGTCGGGCTTCGAGTGGCGGCGCATCGTCGATACAGCCTCCTGGGCGGAGCCCGATTTCAACTTCTGGCCACTCGAAGTGGCGGCTGCCGTCGAGAAAGAATACTGCGTACACGCCTATACGATCGTGGTGTTCGAACAGGCGCGGATTCCTGACCCGTCTAAAAGAGCCGGTTGAGACCATTGAGCGCGGCGACCCGATAGGCTTCGGCCATGGTTGGGTAGTTAAACGTCGTATCGGAGAAGTACCGGAGGCCGGGATCGGCACTGGCCATCACGGCTTGCCCGATGTGAATGATCTCCGACGCTTGATCGCCGAAGCAGTGGATTCCGAGCACCTCGAGGGTTTCTCGGTGGAACAACAATTTCAGCATACCGACGGTCTGTCCTGTGATTTGCGCGCGCGCTAGGCTGCGAAACTGCGAGTGGCCAACCTCGTACGGGATCTTCGCTTCCGTCAATTCGCGCTCGGTTCGGCCAATGCAGCTGATTTCGGGGCTCGTGTAGATGCCAGCAGGGACGATGTGCGAAAGTCGGCTCGCGCAGCGACCCTGTACGATGTGCTGAGCTGCCGCCCGTCCCTGGTCGTACGAGGCGCTGGCCAATGCGGGCGGGCCGATGACGTCACCCGCGGCATAGATGCTTGGTACGGTCGTGCGATAGCAGTCGTCTACGGCGATTTGACCGCGATGATCAACGCCAACGCCCATTCCCTCAAGCCCAAGCCCCTGAGTGTTGCCGGTTCGTCCGTTGGCCCAAAGCACGATATCGGTCTTGAGGATCTTACCGGACTTCAGTCGCAGTATTACCCCTTCATCCGTTGGTTCAATCCCCGCATACTCCTCAAGGTGTCGGATGATCACACCTTGATCGCGTAAGTGGTACGAAAGAGCGTCGATGATCTCGTCATCGAGGAACGACAAGAGCTTGTCTCGCTGGTTGATGAGATTGACCTTGATGCCGAAATTGCGAAAGATGCACGCATACTCGCAGCCGATGACTCCTGCACCGTAAATGGTAATGGAATGAGGATCGCGTTCGAGTCTCAGGATCGTGTCACTATCGAAGATACGCGAATGCGAGAAGTCGACGTCGGATGGGTGATACGGTCGTGAACCCGTGGCTACAACGAAGTGGCTTGCCTCGAGTTGTTCGGTGTGGCCGTTCGGTGCGACGACTTCGAGCCGTCGCGGTTCGATGAAGCGGGCCGAGCCATGGATGAGCTGAACCCGGTTTCGGTCATAGAAACTCTGGCGCATGCTAACCTGGCGTCGAACGACCTCGTCTGCACTATGGAGTAGCTTAGTAAATGGAATGGCTGCGTTTTCGGCAATGCCAGCCAATAGTGGGTGGGTCTTGAGTTCGACGAGCTTCTGTGTCGCATGGCGTAACGCCTTACTCGGAATGGTGCCCCAATGCGTACAACCACCACCGACCTGCTCGTGCCGTTCCACCACGGCAACGCGACACTTGGCCTTCGCTGCCTGCATTGCGGCTCCTTCGCCGGCGGGACCGCTTCCAATGACGATCAAGTCGTAGGTTTGCATGTGTGTCGGTGCATATCTAGGCCAAGGGCAAGCAGATGTCGCCCACGCACGGAGAATTTCCGTCTCCTGGTGTCGGGTCTCCCCCCCAACACTGGTCAACAGGCCCAAAGCCTGGTACCGACGGATTATGGAGCCGCTGGACCTTGCCTCAACGGAGAATGGTGAACAATTCTTAGCGTTTCTGGAGCGGTTCGATGCCCTGATGCTCGACGATGCAATGGCTGCGCTGCATCTGGTTGAGCAGGCGCCCGCCTGGATTCGAAACGAGAGCCAGTGGGTTCTCTGCAAGGCGGAGGCGTTGCGGGCGGTGCAGGATGCCGAGGCGGCAGCGGCGTATCTGGCAAGTGTGGTAGCCGAAGAGCCCGAATTCGCGGACGCGCATCACTACCTTGCGGAACTCGAGGAAGAGTTGGGACACGAGCACGAAGCCACCGTGCATCAACTGGAGACGCTGCGCCTAGACAGTGAGGAAGATCTCGTATCCGAACCGGCGACAGTGGAACTCGCGAAGGCGATGACGGAGGCAGCGGGACACGCGTTGGCGGAACTCCCCATGAAGTTACGGGCGAGAATGGCTCACGTTCCTGTATTGCTTCAGGAGCGCCCCAGCTCGAACCTAGTGGCCGAGGGGTTTGACGCGCGCGCATTGGGGCTCTTCGAAGGTCCGAACCTTTCCGAGGAGAATGCAGGCGATGCGGCGATCGGCCCGACTTCGATCACGCTATTTACCAATTGTCTGCTGGACGCTTTTGGCGACGATGAGGCAGAACTGCTCGAACAAGTACGCGTTACGGTGCTCCACGAGGTCGGGCACTACTTCTGCTTGGACGAGGAGCAACTCGCAGAACTAGGCTTGGACTAGCGGAAGGAAGTGTGTTGACGTCGCTGAGTCTCTGCTATCACTAGCTGGGCAATGCGATGCCAGTCCTACTGGTCAGTTGGTTAGGCGTTAGCGAGTTCTTGTTTGAGCTCCCGTTCGACTTGTTGGAACTGCTCGCGCACCAACTCAGCTAGCTCCACCGCTCCCGCAATGCTGCCGGTCTCCGCCAACTTTTGTAGCCTTTCGGTGCTTTGTGCCATGACCGTCGCACCCAACGCCAGGCAGCTACCTTTGGCCTTGTGCGCTTGGGCGCGCAACTCTTTGGTGTCACCGTTCTTGAGCGCCTCATCGATACTTGCCAACTGCGAAGGCAAGTTCTTCAAGAATAGACCGATCAGTTTTTGGGAGCGCGAAATCGAAGGATCCAAGCACGGTTCAGCGTCGCCGAGTAGTTTGGTTGTATTCGATATTGCGAGAGGACGTCGCGCGAGTTTCGCATAACGTCGAATCATCTTGTCGAGCGAACTCGGGCGAACGGGCTTCGATAAATAATCGTCCATGCCGGCTGCCAGTACGCGTTCCCTCTCACCGGACAGCGCATGTGCCGTCAACGCAACGACAGGCTGATGCTGGCCGGTTTCCTTTTCGAGTTCACGAAGGGTTCTGGTTGCGGTGTAGCCGTCCATGACCGGCATCTGACAATCCATGAGGACCACGACAAACTCGCCACTCTTGAGCTGCGCTAGTGCTTCAGCGCCGTTTTCGGCCGTTTCGACCTCGTAGCCCATTTGCTCGAGCATTTCTGCGGCCACGAAGCGATTGATCTCGTTGTCATCGACGACGAGCACTCTTCCTCCGCAAGCAATAGGCACATTCCCGGACAAGAACGCCTTGCTGCTGGGGGTCTTCGTTCCAAGCAGTGTCTGCTGTAGAGCGTTATACAATTCGGAGAATCGAAGTGGTTTCGGTAATTGCGCTGTAAGCTCTTTCTCGACATCACTGACAAAGGCGTTCGCTCCCAATTGATAGAGCGCAACCAGTGGAATGGTCGCCATGCTGGGCGTAGCGCGCAACAGTCGGACAAATTCGTCAAATTCCATATCGTTCAGCTGTGTCCCAACTACGGCCACGTGGCAGTCTGTTGTGGCAACGCGTCGAAATTCAGCCAATGCCTCCGCCGCGCTGGCAAAGCAGACGACGGTCATGCCCCAAGCCTCCAGATGCTCAACTACGACCGATTGCCAACGCGGGTGGCTCTCCACGACGACCGCGCGTTTGCCACTCGCCCAGTCTCCCCGCTCAGTAGAAATGTCTCCCACCAATTCGAAGGGTAACTCACAATAGAACTCGCTCCCTTCTCCGACGGCACTCTTAACCTGAATGGTTCCGCCCATCATATCTACCAGGCGTTTCGAGATAGCGAGTCCAAGCCCAGTGCCCCCATGCTTTCGCATCATGGAGCCATCGACCTGCGAAAATGCGTCGAAGAGCTTCCCCATATCCTGTGGGGCGATTCCAATGCCGGTGTCGAGCACCGCGAGCCTCACGGTTTCGCTGGTTGCATCGCGTGACACGACCTTCAGGTTGACGAACACTTCACCGTGATCCGTAAACTTGATGGCGTTTCCAAGCAGATTGTTGACCACTTGACGGACTCGGTCTGGATCGCCGACGTGAAGTGTCTGAAGCGACGGGTCGATGCGGCACACCAGTTCGAGTCCCTTGTCCTGCGCACGCGTGGCGAGGAGTTCGCAGGCCTCCTGTACCACCGTCCGGAGTTCGAAGTTCGTCGTTCTGAGGGTATATTTCCCAGCCTCCATCTTCGAGAAATCGAGGACGTCGTTGATAATGGTTAGTAAGGCTGAAGCAGACGCGTCGATGGTCTCGATATACCTTCGCATCTTGCCTTCGAGCGGCATCTTGTGCACGAGCCGGACCACCCCGAGAATGCCATTCATTGGTGTGCGGATCTCGTGGCTCATATTTGCCAAGAACTCGCTCTTCAAACGCGACGACTCAAGTGCCTCGGCGGTCTTTGCTTCAAGGTCCACGATGGCCTTTTCGTTGGAATCAGCCATGGCGTTGAATGTCAGTGCCAGCTGTTCCAACTCGTCCCCACTGTGGACATGTGCGCGCACGGTACGGTTGCCGCGCCCCAACTCTTCTGAGGCAAGAGCCAGTTCGGCTAGGGGTTGGGTGATCCGATGCGCGATGCGTCGAATCGCCCCGACTCCCAAGGCAACGCCGGTAACGCCTAGCAGCGCCAAGAAAGCTAGGATCTGGAGCAGTGACTGTCGCCCGCGTTGGAGCTCTTGTTGGAGCGCTGCCTCCGTGCGCGACATGCTCATGCCATAGCGAATCGTACCGATGAAGTCGTTTCCGTCAAACACGTCCGAGGCGTGTTCTTCTACATTGGCGTCAAAGGCAGTTACTGCGCGTACGCGTGGCCCCGGCTTTGGCGTGCGACCGGTTGTGTCATCCAAATCACCAAGCTTACCTAGCGCTTCGCTTCCCTCCAACCCGAGCTCGGGCGTTCTTGGCGTTACAAGAATCCAGGGTGTGCCTTTAGCGTCGACGAAGGCGCCGTAGATGACATCAGTGTCCTCTTGTACCGTCTTTCTAACCACCTGGCGAACGTCCGAGATGGCATTGTCGAGTGCCATGGCACGCAGCGCGAGAGTCTGATTCGCGACCAGCAGTTGGCCCTTTTCTCGCTGGTTCTCGCGAAACATCAATTCGGTTCGGCGCGCGGACGTTACTGAGGCTCGATACTGCCCGATTGCTACCGCCCCGAGCGTGGCAAGGCTCGCGAGGATCCAGATCCCCATCGTTGCGCGCAGGAGTTTGGCGCGTACTGAATCACGGCGACGTTGGGCAAATCCTTGCGCTTTTTTCACTTGCGGCTCCTTCGAACTATCGTATCCTCAATAGTCAATGGCAACCACGCGGGCTCTTGTAATCGATGATGACGAAATCGTGCGAGAACTGATGTGCGAATTGCTCCGCGCACGCGATTGCGACGTCTTCAGTACTGGCAGTCCCATTGGGGTGTCCAAGTTGATTGTCCAAAATCGAATCGATGTGGTCGTGGTTGATGTCATGATGCCAGATATGTCTGGGGACAAATTGGCCAAACTCTTGCGGGGCAATCCAAGATTCCAGCAACTGGCGATCGTGTTGGTGTCTAGCACTCAAGCGGAGCATCTCGCGGGGCTCGCCGATGAAGTGAAGGCAGATGCCATCGTCAGCAAGTCCGTGCTTCGTGAAGAGTTGGCGATGACCGCCATCAACGCGGTGCGGCGCAGGGCACTTTCGCGGACCATGTCGTAGCGGGACAGCGGCATGACGAGAGCGGCAATTGCGTGGCTGAGGAGTGGCTGAAGCGAGCATGCGCTGGGGGCTGCCCTAGCTTAGCTTGCGAGTATTAGGGGTCAGGGAAAGGCGCGGAGTCAGGGAAAGGCGGGCTGCCGGCATGCTGCTTCGTCTCAAGCGTGCGGTTGGAACTGTATTGGGCGACCAAGGAAAGCGAATGACCCAAGTCGTGCCCTTGCCCTTCGACGACAACACCTCGAGCGTGCCTCCTATCGCCTCGATGTGGTGGTTGATTGCACTCATCCCGACGCCGCGGCCTGAGGTGTCGGTTACTTCTGATTTGGTACTGATGCCGCCGTGCAGTAGTGCGTTTAGCAGGTCAGTCTTGGTTTCATAGGGCAGACCGAGCGACTGAGCTCGCTGGGCGACCATGTCCCAATCGATCCCTCTGCCATCGTCACCAATCTCTAGCGTCATGGAGTTCGCTCGCGCTTCGGCGCGTAGAACGAGAGTGCCACCTGGCGCCTTGTTGGCCAGCAAACGCTCCGCAGGGGTTTCAATGCCATGATCGATGGCGTTACGAATAGCATGCACGAGCCCAGAGAAGAAAGGAGACCAAGTCTCTGGGTCCAACCGTACGTCATTGCCTTCGATTACTACAGATAGATCGCCCTTGCCTAGACGCTTTGCCAGCGCACGACCTTGTTCAGCCAGGCGCTCGAATGCTCTGTCGACGGGCTCCAGCTGCCACGAAAGGAGCTGATTGAGTACGTCACCGGCCATCGATTGAACCGACAACTTGGCGACCATCGCTGCGTACTCTGCTTGGGGGACCTCGATGACTCGCTGCTTGTCGAGGCCAGCAAACGAAGCAATATGCTCGGTGATGATATTCCATCGCCCAAGAAGCTCTTCGATCGTTTCAGGCGCCATTTCGCCAAATTCACCGAGCTGATCCTCTAGCGTGTGACATAGCCGCGCCACGACGACGAGTCCCATTACACCTGCGTTGCCCTTGAGCGTGTGTAAGGTGCGCTTGAGTTCCGCTCCAGCTGGTGGGTTGGGTGCGCAGATCGCTTGAATCATCTCACTGGCTTCACGATGGAACGAGGAGAATCCGCTTCGATCGAGCATTAGGCGCTTGAAGCCTTGCATGAGCTCGTTCTGCTCGGCTTCCTCGCGTTCCTTGGCGAGCTTTTCGCTGATGTCGGCAATCACGACCAATACGCCGTCGAAGTCGCTGCCCTTGTACAACGGAATGTAGCGAAAACTCAATGCCCGATGATCAAGTGTGAGCCGTGTGGGTAGTTGGTCGAGCGTGACCTCTACGGGTAGGAAGCCCTCTACCACCTGGTCCCAAGCGAGGCGAAAGTCGAGGCCGAATGCCCGTGAGCGCTGCGATAGGTAGTCCCAGAACGTCGTAGCCTGCTCCGCTGGGCCGAACCAATCGCCAACCACGCGAGAACGCTCGATTGCCATCATGCCACCGGGACCGAGCGTAACGAAGCCTTGGTCAACATTGTCGAGAACCAAGCGCATCGAGCGGTTTTTGGTCGCCAACTCGGCAGTGCGATCCGCGACCTTCTGCTCGAGGGTCTTGTTCATCTCCTCGAGTTGGCTATAGGATACCGCTAGATCCTCGACCATTCGATTGAACGAGCCGCCGAGTGTCTCCAACTCGTCACCTGACTCGATATGCACTCGAACGGAACGGTTGCCCGCTGCGAGTTCTCGCGCCGCGGCAGTGAGGTCACTCACTGGCCGCGTGATCCGAATCGCCTGAAATCGACTCAAAACCAAACCGAGGAGTACGGACAGGCCTACGATGGCACCGATCAAGATGAGCGAACGCTTCAATCGCGAGTTCGCCTCAGCTTGGGCATTCGCGAGCGCGTCGTGCATGCGTCGGGTTGAAAGACCGTAGCGCACTGTTCCGAGAACTTCCGTGTCCTCTCCGCGCACTGGCATCGCTACCTCGAGCAGATCTTCTCCGAGCCGGTTGGCGCGGAGTACGGTCGGTTGCTTGACCAGCAGCGTTGACTTGTCGATACCAAGGAGCATCCAGATCTCCTTGTCGATGGCCTTGTCGGTGCCGCAGTTGGTGCCACGCTGACAGTAGGCCATGGCTTCGTCGTCGCTGTTCACGTAGAACCCATAGATAAGATCAGGGTCTTCGCGAACGGCTCTTTCGACCAGACGCTGCATGTCAAGGTATGCGTTGTCCTGCACCAGAGTGCGCATGGCCAAGGCGTGGTTCTCGGTCAGAACTCGGCCCTTACTGCGGATCCCTTCTTCGATGTGAAGTTGTACGGTGGCGAGATGCTGGGCGGATGCTTGCGCGCTCATGGCGGCAACCGCGAGCAACGTCGCGATACCGATGATCCCGGTCACGAGTAGCATCGTGGTCATGAACTTGCCACGCAGACTCTTTGACGCTTTCACGATCTACCTCAACCTCTACAGTTGTGCCTAGCGGGTGAGAGCTGAAACTCTTGATGTCCGCGGGTCGTTTATGTGATTCCTCACCGTTCAAGCCCTTGTGGTAATGCTTCGAGCTGAGCCAACACTACTCCAAGATGCGATCGACTTGCTGCAATGCATTCTTCTGCATCACGAAACGCTCCTTGACTTGCAGCAAGTCCATCGTGGTAGTGGTGGAAAGTGGAGGTTGAATGCTGCTGTCGGGCTCAACCTGCCAGCCGTTGTCCGCAAGATCGAGCAAGAGGCTCGCCGCCTGCGCTCCAAGCGCTACGTGGTCGGGAAGAACGGCAAATGTTCCGAAGGACCGTTGGGCTGACACGAGCGAACCCACGCCTACGATGGTCGGGAGCCACGGTCGTTCATCTAAGCCTGGTAGCCAACCCTCGGAGATGAGTTTTGGGCTCAACAAACGATCGTCGTTAAGAATCCAAATCACGTCGGCCTGCTGCTTGAGACGTCGGAGCGCAAGCTTGAGTTCCGATGAATTGGGGTTTGCGCTTACTACTTCCTGATTTACGACAACCTGTTCTCGTCTAGCAAGTTCTACTTGCTTGCCGACGAAGGCGCGCAGCGGGGCTCGCACGACCACGCCAACTCGCTCGGATTTGAGCGATACCAGTCGACGTAGATTGGTCATGACCGTAATCAGCGGGACCTCGTAGCTTATGCCGGTAGCGCCAACGAGACGGTCGGAATGCCCGTCCAGAAAGGAGGTCATGACGATGATGGTAGGCGGAAAGTGTCGATCCGTGGCGTTCTGCTGATAGAGCCGATAGGCAGCTACCGTCGGATTGTTCATCAGTACGATCCCGGCGGGACGATAGCGTCTAATGCCTTCGGCAATGATCGGTGCATCGTTTCCTCGATCCACGTGAATTGCCACCAGGCGATAGTCGCGTGACAGCTCATCGTTCAAGCCCTTCCAGACATCCCTGGTTTGGGGAGTCTCAGGCATGCAGACCAGAATGGTCTTGGCGTCTTGCTGCTTGGGTTGAGCGGTGGCAAGGACTATCAGTTGGCCCTTTTCAGCTGCCGATTTCGCGCTGCTACCGCAGCCGAGAAGGACCCCGGCGCACAGGGGAATAGCACAAAGAAACTCGCGACGCGTCAACGCCATGAATCAACTCCCAACGTCCTTGCCACTGCGGGCGGCAGTTTCGCTATTGCAGCTGCAACTTGCGCGCCCGCTCCGGAGACGCTAGCAACGGAAGGCAAGCCAACCGATTTGCCGAGCTCCTTTTGAGTGAGTGCAAGTTTGCTGGCTGATTTGATCTCGGAGAAGAGCCGCGACGGCAATAGTACGGCGTCTACTCGCTGCATCTGCAGCAGTGGCAGCAGATCCTCGACCTTTGATACGCGCTCGACTCGCGGCGATGCGCCCGTCAGGACGCGTACGAAGGCATTGGTGCCTTCTCGCCCCAAGAGATCAAGCGAGCCAATTGCGCTAAGCTTACCCAGATCTGGCTCAGCGCCTACTCCGACTATGGAGTATTTCTCTTCGGTGCTTCCGGCACGCACTCCCCTCAGCACGGGGGTTAGCTTGAACGCGGCGAGGACGGGCGGGATCGCCAAGACTGCGTCGGTTCCGTCCTTTAGGTTTCGTTCGAAGTCACCGATGCGGCCCACGGCGGTGACGCCGAACCCGGATAGCGCTGCTTGCAGCTCGCCCTGTAGCGCGCGTTGTTTTACTGCAACATGGAGAAATACCAGCAGTTTTGCGCCGCCAGCCAAGGAGGAGCGAGTCACGAGAGACGCAGCCAAAAGAACCGCACCAGCGGCGCCTAGCTCAGGAAATGCATCGAATTTAGCCATCGATGCGCACCTCGTTGTATTTGAAAATTGGAGTCATGAAGTCTGCCAGGCGTCAACGCGGAGTGAGTTCGAAGTCCGTGTGCGTAATTTGCCGAAGCGTATGCTGATGGGGGCCATTCGACTAGTAGGTGTGTCTCAGCTCCAGAAGGATTTCGCGAGGGGCAAGGGGGTATTCGAAGCCGGAGAACCCGGGATTCGGACCATGTGTTCCGAGCAGATTGTAGGTGCGCAGGGCAGCAACGGTCTCATGGCCGCGGATCAGATACAGGTTTCTCGTGGTCAGGAATAGGTTCATCGTCACGTAGGGCTTGAGATCGAACTGCGCACCGTTTGCCAGAACGCTTGCATCGGCGGCGTGGCGCGGCCCGACCAACATGCCTTCGAGACCAGCTGACAAGGGTACTGCCGGTACGCTGGGGATGGCGCCCATTAGGCCCAGTCGACCGATGTACGGCGGATAGACGATGTTGGCAGTACCAACGAGTTGGGCAGCATAGCCCACTTCGCCCAAATTCCTGCGCGAGCGTACGAGCTCGAAGGAGGCATAAGCAGCAACGTCGTCGTAATGCTTGACATCGAGCCGGGTCTCCCAGGCTAGCGTGGTCTGACTTGCGGTATTTCTCGCTACCTGGTTGATGCCCTGCGGCGCAAATTCAGCCTTGTCGAGCAGCCAATTGTAGGACACGCCCGACGATACCCCAAAGAATGGCGACGGCTTGAATGAAGCCATGTACTCGACAGTGTGGATCTTCTGTGGCTTCAAGCCGAGGTTGCCCTGTACGTCGCCGGGGCCAAGCGGCGTTGCATAGAGCAAGTAGGGAGAGGGCGCTTTGAACGCGCTGCCATACAGCAACTTCATGACCACTGAATTGGAAAGACGCGATGTCAGCCCCGCGCGACCTGTGAGTTGACTGCCATACGTGTTGTGGTTGTCGTAGCGAACGCCGCCAGTCAGCTTCAGCCAGCGTTCGACCACCCAAATGTTCGAACTGACGAAGGCGCCAACGTTCAGGAAATCGATCCGACGATCATTCGAGCCAGCGGTCGGCACTACCTGGTCAGTGGAACGATTGATCCGCTCTGGTCCCAGCAATGTCTCGTGGTCTAGCACCGTCTCTAGTCCCGCGATCACGTTGAAGCGCGCGGATGGTAGAAAGCGTGCTTCGACGACTGAATCGACGCCGCGGTAGGCGGTTCTTCTGCGCGCATACCAGAGCGAGCTGCCGAGTTCGATTCGATCGGGCGGAAGGATGCCTCCTTCGAAATACGTGGCTTGTGCGGCAAGATCGAAGGTCTTGGCAGCATGGAGCAGGCCATCGATGTTGAGTCTCAGTTGCCCCTGGGAAATGACGGTGCCGACTTTGTTTCCGTCAGCGTCAGTGCGGTTTGTTAACTGTGCCCAAGGTGCAAAATCGCCGCCCCGACTAAACTCCGATGCATACACACTAGCAATGAGATGTCCGGTCTCCGCTGCTCGGTAACCTATTCTTGCCTGTAGCCCAAGCGATCTGCGATCCAGGTTATTGGCGCTGCGCCGGTCACCGACATATGCCGGAAGATTGGGGCTAGGTGACTCGGTAGGCATCTGCAGACCATTGCGGCTGCTGTACTCGTTACTAGCGCCCACCATGTAGTCGAATCGTCCGGCACGGCCATTGGCTACCACGTCCAATTGCTCACTCGGGTTCGAACCGGAAAGACCCGTGAACAGGCGCGCACGAACCGGTCGTGCGTTGTCCGGATCGTCAGTAATGATGTTGACGACGCCGAGGAAGGCGTCGGCACCGTAGAGGGCAGAGGCAGGGCCGCGGATGACCTCGATCTGGCGAATCGATTCGAGTGCAATGAGTTCGGCACCGAGCCAATTCCCAGAGGTCGTTCGGTATGCCACAGAGCGGCCGTCGATCATGACCTTGATGGCTCCGCTTTCCGAACCGAGTCCGCCGGACATGCCACGCACGCCCACGTTGGGTTGCGTGTGGTCGTCCACCGAGTAAAAGCCCACGCAATGATTCAGGACCTCAGCAACGCTCCGGTAGCCCCATCGATGGATGTCGTCGCGCGTTACAACGGTAATGACTGCGGGTGCTTCGTCTAGGCTCTCGGCTGTCTTTGTAGCGGTCGAGACCTCGACATTGAGCAACTTCACTAGGTCGAGGTCGTCGACTGCCTGGGGCGCTGCTGCCTCTTGGGCGATGGCCAACGTCGACTGGGTTGCCAGGATGGCGAAGACAGTCGCTTTTGAGAGAGTTCGCAACATGATTCACTCACATACGTCAAACCATCGCTTAGAGCAGAGGGTCCTTATGACCAATTCTGCGGTCATTCGGTCGAATACGGGTGACTGACCAAGAGTGCGACTGTCACCCGTTGTCGAGTGCTTTCCAGAAGTTCCGCTATCCTCCGACCCCGAGGCTGTCCAAGAATGAATAGTACTGGTCAAGTTGGGTGGCATTGATCACGTCTAGTCCCGTGTTGAAGCGATAGTCATCGACCATTTGCCCTGAGAGAAGCGCCTTGGTCTTGGCCACGCCGAGCACGTCCATGCCGTACAGAACGTACGGGGTGAGGTACCCCATGTAGTACTGACGTTGGGCATGCGTTGCCTTGATCATGCCCGAACGCATGTATTCGACCGTCTTTGGGTCGAAGTCGAAGGCAGCGATGGTGACCGTGGAGGCTGTTAGGCCTGCCGCTTCTGCTGCTGTGGCGCAGCGATGGGCGTTGGAGAACATGCCCATCATACCGACGACAGGTGGATTTGCTTCTGATATCAGGGTTGCCAGTGCAGCCGCGTCGGCTGCTTCGCCCGTCTCGGACCAGTCCGTCTTGCGAATCACGACGGTATACCCAGCAGCTTCGAGCACGCCCTTGGCAGCCATCGTGCGGTCGTAGCCGTCGGGCCAACCTGGATCGTCGTGACCGAGCAGAATGACTGTACCTGTGCCGCCGGAAAGCAGGCCCTTGAGCGTGCCACCAGCAGTTGCGCCACCTTCGGCGTTGATGGTGCCCAGGTAGAGGTCACGCTTCGACTCGGCCAGATCGCTGTCGATGGTGACGACATGCATTCCGGCGTCAACGGCGAGGTCAATCTCGGGCTGATTGCCCTTCTCGAAGGGCGCGACGCCGTAACCGTCGTACCCGCTCTCGCGGTTGGCCTGCATGAGCACGTTTTCTTTGTCGATCGCTATTTGTCCCGCAGACTCATCGGGCGCGACGACGCCGCCGGTCACTTTTAGTTCACCAAGGGCACGACTCGCGCCTAACTGAATTGGCTCGTAGTAGTCAGTGAGCTGCTTGAGGATTACACCGAGTTCGAGATCCTTGTTGTCGGTCTGGTTGATGGCATCGACAAGGTCTCCGACCGTGGCTTCGAGGGCAACGGGCTTGAACACGCTGTCTTGCATGGCAGAGCGAACGACAGTCTTCTTCTGTGCCGTGGCGGCATTGTCGCTGCCACAGGCTGATACTGAGCACATTATCCCAATTGCACTGACGAAAAGTCCGAGTCTTCTATACATGTCGATTTCTCCCGTTGCTTGGTTGCGATGCTGCTGGGCTTGCCGAATGATGAGATTTGCTTCGTCCTGGGCCCCTGACCTGTCTGCTTGCGCGTCTAGCGAAGCTGCCAACAATAGGCATAGTACGAACCCATCTCGACGAAGGACTGGCCTTGTACGGTCCAGGTATCGAACACATTGTGTCTGGCGTCTCCGTATTGGCCGAAGTCGTACTCCGCGCCTGCGCCCACGAAGCGTAGGGCGTTGCCATCTGCCAAATTGGCCAGCACTGCCTTGAGATCATACCAATAGGCAGGTGGGTTGGCTGAATTGCTCAATTTGCGGATGGTCTGTTGCAGCTTACCGGGCGGAGGCAGGGCAGCTGATGTCGCCAAGCTGTATTGGAGCCCCATGGCCAAGAGGATCACTGCGTCATAGTAAAGGTGCGCTGCCGGGAATGGCTGTGCCCCGCTCCAGCGGGCAGCAAAGTGCTCGATGAACTTCTGAGCGTTGTTCCTTTTACAGCGTACGGCTCCCTCATTGACGCCGATCAGAGTTTCACACTCACTGGCAAGGCTGAGCGACGGCGACAGTCCCCATGCGCCGTCGAGTGCTCCGTAGGGTGTATTGAGCAGAAACACGTCGGTATGCAACAAGGGGCTGAGATACCAAGCGCCGCGATGGCCCGTGATTGCCCACTCCGCCACGATGTCGGAGCCCGTTGCCGGATAGGCGTTGAGCAGCGTGCGTTCGGCGCCGTAGCTCATCGTTCGAGCAATTGATTTTGCGTAGGAATCTTGCCCGGGCTGCACGCCGACTTGGGTCAAGGGGATCCCACCTAGGGTACTGAATTGTGCGAGGAATTTGCCGGCAAAGTCCGTATTGAAATCGTCTACCGTAGACAGGGTGTTCGTGGAGTGAACGCCTTCTTCTATCGCGTGCTTGCCGAGGCCACAGGAGAGCTCCCAGGGCGTTGGGGCCAGACGCAACCAGGCACCCTTGGTAGTAGAGCGCTGGATGGAAGGCGCTGCGTAGCCCGGCAGAATGTTCATGACGTCTAGGTCCTTGACGTCCGGAACGATCTGCCCTGCAAGAGTGTTTTCCTCCGGCCCAACGAGATAGGTGATCTCATCGTTGTAGAGGAGATTGAGGATCTCATCCAGACCGCGCTTCGACCCGGAGTTGCTGTCGCGACTGACGATCTCGATGGGAATGCCGTTGATGCCTCCGGCTTCATTGACGTCTTCCATCGCCAGGTACAGGGCCTGCTCGAGATTCCTGCCCATCGCGGCTTCGGTGCCGGTAAACGGCAAGACTGCGCCAATTCGGATCGTTTCCCCGCCAGTTGTTACCTGCTTGTCGCTGCACGCGGCAAGCAGGATGGAAGCGGCGATGACCGTTGCCGGGAGGGTCCGTCCCGGTCGATGTCCCCAAGCGTCTCCGACTGCGCCACTCGAGCACCGTCCTTGAGTCACTTTGTCAGACTTCGGAAAGACCACGAGAGGTCATACGGCGGCCGTTCAAGGTAACTTAAGTAGTGTCGCCCTGAGCTCGAACTGCGCCTTCAACTAGCGCTGATGTGTGCAATGCACGGAATAGCCTGCGCCTGGTGTGGTCAAGGCGTGCAATAGCCTGCGCCTGGTATGCGAAAGACGCGGAAATTTGGCGCCGTCTGGCGCGCGCAAGGCGTGCAGTTGCTGGCACGAGGTACGGACCCCATACCTGTTCGCTCCGCTGGTCAGTGGCCAAAGGCGATGCCGAGCAACGGGCCAAAAAAAGTCTGTCTGCCACGGTAGACGGTCATTTGGGTCAGCTCTGCCGGAACCAGGGTTGGATCGATGCCGAGGGCGGCAACATTGCGTGTCAGCGGTAGATCGTGGGCCTGCTCGATGAGGACGAAGGCTCCGATGTAAAAACGCGCACCGGGCGTACTGCCGAGCTGGATCCCTCCGTCGATGAACCAACCCGGCACGGAGTACGAAAGTGTGCCGCCGACGAAGCTGTCCGGGATAGCGATGACCTTGCGGTAGATGTAGAGGTAGTCAGCGCCCACGGTGATACGTAGCCCCTGCATCGGAATGGCGAGGCGAGCACCTATCCCAACCATGCCACCTGCACGAACGAAGACGCTGCGCCCGGCCGCATCCTGCATCGAGGAAGAAATCGTCGGGATGGGTGGGAGTTTGAGTTCGGTGGTCGATACGTCTACCGCACCGGCGCCGACCAACTCGAGGCCAATCCATTCGTAGAAATAGCCGAGGCGCAGGCCGAGGCCGCCGCCGCGTGGCGCAGAGGTAGTGCAGGCGCCGCCGTAGGTTTTTGCCGGGCAGTCGTCGACGTAGCTGTGCGTCGATTTGCCGCCGAGCATGATGGGGACGATAAAGGAACCAAAGATCCCTTGGTATGGACTCGAGGGCGCTTCTCGGGGAGCTAGTTCGGGGGGGTTGGTTGGTCCTGCCGGTGGCGCAGTCTGCTCGGCATTGGTTCCGACAGTTGTGGTGCCATTGGGGGCGGCACCAGCAGTTGGCGCCGTGGGTTCGGGTGCGGGCAAGGATTTGGGATCGATGACGTAATTGGCTGCCTTCAGCTGCTGCTGTTGACCGGCTAGAACCTCGAGCGTTAGCCGTTGAGATTTGTAGCCGTTTCGCCGCAGCTCGAGTTCGTGATGGCCGGGGGCAAGTGAGACCGTGCGCTTGCCCGAGCCAACGGGCAGTTGATCAATAACCAGAACCGCATCCGCGGCGACTGGATCGATCTCGAACAAGGCAGGTTTTGGGATGACATTGAGGCCAAGCGTCATCGATTTTCCGGCCTCGACCTGCAAGCGAACTGGACGTGCTTCGACCGCTGGTCCTACGGCAGTGAGCTCGTGCATCCCAGGAGCGAGTTCGAGGCGTTGGGGCAATGGACCGACGGCGCGACCGTCGACGAATAGGGTTGCTTCGGCGGGCGAAGTGGCAGTGACAGTAACCGTCCCGGTCGTGGCGAGTGGCATGGGTTGGGTGACAGTCGTCCCTGCGGGGGGGGGCGCAGGCGTCGCGGTTTGCGCCGTGACTGTTCTCGCGCAACCGAGCAGGCTCACGATGAGCAGACGTTGCAGCGCTACTTGGCTGATGAAAGGCTTTCTCCCGCGCATCTAGCGATTGGCTCTGGAAGTGACTACGGACAGACTACACCGACCGTGAAGAGGGGTGTGGATCTCACGCGGTTGGACAATGGGCCGAACTGCAGATCTTGCGAGATTGAAGGGTGACGTCTCGACGAAACGGCAGTTGCTGCGCGCTTCCGCTTCGCGCCCCGACGGGGCTGCAGCCTTGCCGAAACCGACTATGCTTTGCGAACCATGGTTCGCGTGTTCATTGACGGGCAAGAAGGTACGACCGGTCTCGAGATCCACGAGCGTCTCGTTGGCCGGCGTGATCTCGAACTCGTCACCATCGAACCCGAACGGCGCAAGGATGCCGAGGCGCGTCGTTCCTGCATTGACTCCGCCGACGTGACCATCTTGTGTCTGCCCGACGCGGCGGCGAAAGAGGCGGTCGCTCTCGCGACTCGTGCGAGCTCGCGCTTCATCGATGCAAGTACGGCCCATCGCATTGCCGCAGGCTGGGTCTATGGCTTTCCTGAGTTGTCAGAAGGTCAACGCGACGCTATCCGCGGCGCCCGCTATGTCACCAACCCCGGCTGTCACGCGACGGGCTTTGCCGCGCTCGTGCGGCCCCTGGTCGACGCTGGCGTAATCACGCCGGACCATCCAATAGCTGCTCAAAGCATCACCGGCTATAGCGGTGGCGGCAAAAAGCTCATCCAAAGCTATCGCGAGGGCAAACCCGAGGTGGTTGCTCCGCCGCGGCCCTACGCACTGGGCCTGACGCACAAGCATCTTCCCGAGATGCGTTTCGTTTCGGGTCTCGAGCATGTTCCGCTGTTCATGCCAGTGCTCGGTCCCTTCTACCGCGGGATGCTGGTCTCAATCCCACTCACGGTCAGAACCCTCCAACGTCAGTTGGGGGCCGCCGAACTGCACGAGCTCTATTCGACGCGTTACGCGGGCGAGCAATTCATCCGGGTGATGCCGCTGGCCGATCCCGCCCAGTTCGACGACGGCACCATGCTGTCGCCGCTCGGCTGTAACGGAACCAATCGGCTGGAGATTTTTGTTTGTGGGCACGCGGATCAGGCCCTGGTCGTGTCGCGCCTCGACAACCTGGGCAAAGGCGCCTCGGGCGCCGCCGTCCAGAATCTGAACCTGATGATTGGCGCCGCAGAATCGACCGGGCTCGTCGCCTAGCGCTTGGCGTGCTAGTTCCCGCGGCCATGAGTCGCATTTATCGTTCGTTGCCCCCCAAGGGGACTCGTCTCGGAATCGCATTCTCCGGCGGCCTGGACACGCGTTGTGCCGTTGCTTGGCTATCGCGGCAGGGAATCGAGGTGCATTGCTACACGGCCGATCTGGCGCAACCCGACGAGAAGGATCCCGCCGAGATCCCTCCCATCGCACTCACTCATGGGGCGAAAGCGGGCAGGCTCGTCGATTGTCGCGACGCGCTGGCACGCGAAGGCTTCGTGGCGATCCAATGTGGCGCGTTTCATCTCTCGACCGCGGGGCGCAAATACTACAACACGACCCCGCTCGGTCGCGCTGTGACCACGACCGCAATCATTCGTGCCATGCGTGAAGACGGGGTTGATGTCTTCGGCGACGGAAGTACCTATAAGGGTAACGACATCCAGCGCTTTTATCGCTACGGGATCCTCACCAACCCGAACCTGAAGATCTACAAGCCCTGGCTCGACCGTGCCTTCGTCGATGCATTCGGTGGCCGCACCGAGATGACGGATTATCTGGCGAGCCTCGGTATGCCGTATACCGCGAGTGCGGAAAAGGCGTACAGCACGGATTCGAACGCGCTTGGAGCCACGCACGAGGCCAAAAAGCTCGAGTACCTGAACCAGGGAATGCGCATCGTAGAGCCGATCATGGGCGTTGCTTTTTGGAAGCGCGACGTCGTGATCGAACCCGAAGAGATCACGATCGAGTTCGAAGCGGGGCTGCCGGTTTCCGTGGGTGGGCTGCGCCTCGAAAAGCCCATCGATCTCTTGCTTGAGGCCAACCGAATCGGTGGGCGTCACGGCCTGGGGATGAGCGATCAGATCGAGAACCGCGTCATCGACGCCAAAAGTCGCGGGATCTACGAAGCGCCCGGCATGGCGCTGCTGCACATTGCCTACGAGCGCCTGTTGTCCGCCATCCACAACGAGTCGACGCTGGATCTCTACTTCACCCTGGGCCGACGCCTCGGGCGGTTGCTCTACGAAGGAAAGTGGTTTGATCCCGAGGCGCTCATGCTAAAGGACGCCTTCACGCGTTGGATTGCCCCTTCCGTAACCGGTTCGGTCACTCTCGAGCTGCGGCGCGGCGACGACTACGGCATTCTCGATACCAAGGCCGAGTTCATGATGTACGGGCCCGAGAAGCTGAGCATGGAGAAGGTCGAAGATATGGCCTTCTCGCCCGAGGATCGCATCGGAGCGCTTGAGATGCAGACCTTGAACGTGACAGACAACCGCGAATTGCTTGTGCATTACCTGGATCGCGTTGGGCTTTTGACCTCGAGTGCCAGCGCGCTGCCAGAATTGCTCGGCTCGAAGGGCTAGTAAGCAAGGCCCGTGTCCCAACGAGTAGCGGTTGGGGCAAGACTGCTCGTTCTTCGGGAACGCCAATGCGCAAGACGAAGACCTTAGTCAAGTTGAGCCGATTGGCCACCGTAGGTTGGTCAAGTGCCGACGCTTACTTCGAACGGAGGGGTTGGTCACGCTCATTGTCGTGGTTCGCTTGCGCACTGCTGTTGGTCACGTTGGCCAGTCCGGTGCAGGCGGCGACGCCCATGGGGCTCACGGTTGGCAGTGTAGGGATCGCGTTGCCCAATGCCCTGGTGGCTTGTGGCGACCCCGGTGGGGGCTGGGTCCTGGAGTCGAATGGAACGCGAATCCGTCCTCCGTCGGACGTGGCGAGCATTGGGACAGTCGTTACCATCCATCTGGCAAAATCCAGTGCGGAGTGCGGAAAGGTCGCCGACAGCCTAACCCTCACGGTGATCGGAAAGACGCCACAGATCGACCGCAAAAGCGTCGAACTCGACATCGATCAAGGTCGGGCCGAGCTGTCCGGTGTCGGGCTGGACGGCGTCAAGCTTTGGTGGAGATCCTCGTCTGAAGCTGGACACGACATCTGTGTTGCGCCGGCTGCGGTTGGCAATCAACAGCACTGCTCCTTTGCTACGAGTCGCGCGCTGCCGGCAGACCCAGCTCGATTCGTCCTGTACCTGCTACCGGCAGGGGCACCGAGCGTCAGTGGCCTCTACGACGTTTCTGGGCGCGAAATCGCCCCAGAGAGCATGATTGTCGTGCCAGCGCGCATCGTCATCGATCGCGTCTGGCCTGCAGAAGAAGTCGCAGATCTGTCCTCAGGGGAAGCAATGATCACGCTGCCACATGGTGAGGCAGTGGCTTCCGTGGCTTGCGACCGCGGGCATTGCTCGCTCGAGTCGGGTATGATCTCGGTGCGCGCGAGCGGGGATACGCCGCAACGGGCAGCCGTGCGTCTGCAAATGCGGCCACGCGTGTTTGTGCGCAGTGGTGCCGCCTTGGTAGACAAGGTAGTAGAGGAGGTCGCTCTCGTATACTGTCCGCTAACGGGAGTGTCCCTCGGACCGATTCGGGACGCGGACAACGTGCATGTCGTGTTGCGTCTTGATGAGCGCTGCGTGCCCATTGCCGACTCGTTGAGCTGGGCGGTAAACGGTACACCCGCGCCCGTGGTGGCTAGCGTACCCGAAGGCCCCAACCTGTTGGTCGCGCTGGCGCTTGGCCATGTTTCGGCGCAGAAGCTGAACGTCGTGGGCTATCGTGGTAAGCTCGGGGCCGACGTAGTGGCGGTCGAGTCCGTGACCACGATCCCGTCGCCCCGGGTGCAGTCGAAGATAGCCCTCGAGGGTTTTGGTGAGATCGGTTTCGTTCCCACCAACCGCAGCGCAATGGTTTCTGTCACTGCGTCGAAGCTGCGCGCCAGAATCGTCCCACTAGCGATCGATGGCACCTATACGATCACGCGAAGCAAGGTGGGCTACTACATCAAGGGTGCAGATGAGGCCGATGGGTTCGTGACGCTGCGCTTTGGAGTGCGAGACCCCGCACTACCAGGGGAGCTCGCCAACCTGGATCTTGCGGTCGTCGATGGCCCGGTCCAGCGCGAACTCCGTGCGGTCAACGTGGCGGCGCCGGTGGCCATCCCAGTGGGCCAGCGGATCCCCTTCGTTGAACTCGTGTGCAACGACAAGGACGGCCACCCCAAGCCCATTCTTCCCGGCGACACACCGCACCTGCCATTCGCGAGTCGTGAGAGTTGCCATTTGCTGGTGCATCGGGAGCGCATTTTGCCCGAAGATGGCGAACAGCGGTTAGACGTGCGTGTCGACGTCCGCAGCGCCGCCGGCACAACTCGTTCCGACGGTGAGATGAGCCAACGCCTCGTCGTGCGTCACGGCACACTACCAATGGTGTTCTGGTTGGGTGGCGTGGAAGCGCACTTCGACAAGTTGACCGTGCGCGTGACACACATCGTGGACGAGTCGCAGTACCTCCGCGACGGTGGCGAGCGGCTGGAAGTTCCAGCCGCGACGTTCTCGGTCGTGTTCGAGAACACCAACATGCGCTTTTACGCGACGGTCACGATCCCAGCGAGTCTGTTTCGATTCTCCAACGAGCCGAATGGGGCAGGCAATGGCGCACTAACGCTGAACCTAGGAGTCCTGTCACGCTTTACTTGGGTTACGCGTCAAGGTAGCGATGGATTGTTCGGTTTGGAGGCGGGGATCATGGGTATGGGCCTATCCAGTCAGAACACGCGTCAATTGAACCTGGTGGCGGGCATTGGCATGTCCGTTCCATTGGGCAACACCCGACAGGTCTCGCAAGCGGCCATCAACCTGCACGCGTGGATGGCATATCGTCCAGGGCGCGACACGACGCTGACCTACGACGCGCTGGGCAACGCTGCGGGGCCCGTCGAGTTGTCGAATTGGTCATTCGTATTTGGTCCGAGCGTGACGTTCGGCAACGTTGGCCTGGATCTGTGAACCGAGTGAGCTTCCGGACCTCTACGAGGCGTTCGCGAAGCGTCGCATGCACATGACGAGGTGGCCGGCCGGTCGCACTATTCTGTTCCAAGTGGCCTATATTGTCCAGGGGTCCAGGCAATGTGTCTAGGTGTATCGTTGACTCATTCTGGGGTGCTGTTTGATCCAGATGAGGAGGCCAAAGGCAGCAAGCTGGGGACACCTCGGCAATTCATGGCGCCGCCGTCTCTAGCATCAGGGGATACCCGATGTGCTCCTTTGCAGCATGTCAGATTGCCGCACTGCTGGGGCGCGATTCTCAGCTGAACTTGGTGCATTCACAACCGTAACGACGCGGAGTGGCTCGTGCGTTGCGTTGCAGCGTCTGCAGCGGCCGCAACGGTTGAACCAGTTGCACGCGCTACAATTGCGCCTCGAGTCCACTCGTGCGAGGCGATATTGCGACGGTTCAACCAGTCATGTCTGCGCGACAACAATGCGCACTGGATCGTTCACTTCATACGAGAATCAGCAATGAACGGGTGGCACGGCATTGGGCGCGACCGCATTGCGCATCGTCATAAGGTTTGGCGCAGCGTTGCAGAAGTGCGCATCTGCGGCGTACAGTCGAAATGTGCGCGCAATGCGTGCGCGTTTCATTTCTCGGCTAGAGCATGGCGAATAGGCATCGATTTGAAGCAACTTGGAATTCATAGTTGCGCTATCGTCTACACTCATGAATCCTAACTGGCGGACGGACCCCGAGTAGTGGAGGCGAGTATGACATCCGTGGCCCTTGGCAGGCCTCTGTCGCGTGAGGATCAGGAATACTTGGACGGACTCGTTGCAGAGCACCAGGGCAAGCCGGGTATGCTGCTAACGGTTCTCGAGAAGATTCAGGATCGTCAACACCAGAAGTTCCTGCCACTCGAATTTCTTGAGCATCTCGCCCAGCGAACGGGCATTGCCGCATCGAACATCTACAGTGTTGCGACGTTCTATTCGCTCTTCAATCTGAAGCCGCAAGGGCTGCATTCCGTGAGCATTTGCCGAGGAACTGCTTGTCACACGCGGGGCTCGCAGCGCCTTCTGTCGGTGGCACGCCTGCAGCTCGGTCTCGGCGAGGACGACGAAGAGGCTGGAAGTGCAGACAAAGTCTCGGCCACCACTGCTGATGGTCAGTTCACGGTACGTACCGTGGCCTGCTTCGGGCAATGTGCCTTGGCACCGGTTGCCGAAGTGGAACACCAGATTCTAAGCCACGTCAATGAGCGAGCTCTCACCCGCGAGATCGATTCACTGCGCGGCGGTAAGCACTTGAGGGACAAGTGACAATGACACGCATCGAGGACTTAAGTTCCTTCAACCTAGCCCACGAAGCTGGGCTTGCGAAGATCTTGCCGTCTGTACCCCGTGTCGCCGTCGGCATGGGTACTTGCGGCATGGGCAATGGGGCAGAGGCAGCGTTTCATGCATTTGCGGACGCCATCGAGAGTCGAGGGCTCAGCGTCAAGCTGACTCCGACCGGGTGCTTCGGAAACTGTGCCCAAGAGCCCATTGTCAATGTTTGGTTGCCGGGCAAACCGCTCGTCATCCTCCGGAGGGTGCAAGCGCGCGATGCCACGCGGATTCTCGATGAGCTGGTGGCAGGCCGGATCCCGATGGACCTGGCATTGTGCAAGGTCGAAGAGTGGGACCACATCACGAGCAGCGTCAAGTACGGCACGGGCTATCCCGAGTTGCCGCATTGGCACGAGGTTCCGTTCTTTCACGGTCAGAAGCGCATCGTGTTGCGCAACTGCGGTCTCATCAACCCCTCTGACATCGAGGAGTATCTCGCCGTTGGTGGCTACCAGGCCCTGTACAAGGTGCTGATAGACGGCAACCCCGAGCGAGTCATCGAGCAGATCAAGCTGGCGAAGCTGCGCGGTCGCGGCGGCGCAGGTTTTCCGACTGGTCAAAAATGGGAGATCCTCCGCAACACGGTGAGCGACAGCAAGTACCTCATCTGTAACGCGGACGAGGGCGATCCTGGCGCCTACATGAATCGCAACGAAATCGAGAGCGATCCGCAGGCACTGATCGAGGGCATGATTATCGGCGGGTTCGTAACGGGTGCGTCGCGAGGGATCATTTACGTTCGCGCCGAATACCCACTCGCCGTACATCGCCTGCAAACGGCCATCGAGCAGGCTCGTCAAGTGGGATTGCTCGGCAAAAACATCCTAGGGCGAGGGTTCCGTTTCGACTTGCAGCTCGTCGAAGGTGCGGGCGCCTTCGTGTGTGGTGAAGAGACGGCACTCATCCAATCGCTCGAGGGCAAGGCAGGTCGGCCGCGGCCTCGACCGCCGTATCCGGCGCAGAGGGGACTCTTCGACAAGCCAACGAATATCAACAACGTTGAAACCTGGTACAACGTTGCTCCGATCGTGCTGCGAGGTCCCGCCTGGTTTACCGAGATCGGGTCGCCCAAGAGTCCTGGTACCAAGGTGTTCAGTTTGGTCGGCAAGGTCAAGCGTACGGGGTTGGTCGAGATGCCACTCGGTACCCCGCTCAAGACGTTCGTCTATGACATCGGTGGCGGCGCCTTGAATGGCAAGCCAGTCAAGTCCGTGCAGACGGGAGGCCCATCGGGTGGTTGCATCCCGCAGGAAATGTTCGACACGCCGGTCGATTACGAGACTCTGGCGCAACTCGGTTCCATCATGGGCTCGGGCGGTATGGTCGTCATGGACGACGACAACTGCATGGTCGACGTGGCGCGCTACTTCGTGGAGTTCACCCACTCGGAGTCTTGCGGCAAATGCGTTCCTTGTCGCGTTGGGCTCGATCAGGCGCTGCGCATTCTCAATCGACTCACCCGCGGTACAGCGACCGAAGCCGATTTGACGACACTTGACGAGCTGTCACGCATGATGCGAGACCTTTCTTTGTGCGGGCTTGGGCAGACGGCGCCGAATCCGGTCCTTACGACCCTTCGCCACTTTTTGCCGGAGTTTCACGATCACATCCGTGCTCATCGTTGTCGTGCAGGCGTTTGCGAACAACTGGCGCTGAGTCCTTGCGAGAATTCTTGCCCCCTGCACATCAACATACCGCGATACCTCGAGCTACTGAAGGCAGATAGGCTCGATCAAGCATTTTTGTCGTTGGTGCTCGACAATCCGCTGCCGGCGTCTACTGGCCGCGTGTGCCAGCACCCCTGCGACAATCGCTGCCGGCGCGCCGGAATCGACGAATCGGTCAACATGCGCGAGGTGCATCGCTACATCGCCGATACGGTCTACGCATCGGCGAAGTACCCGGCCCTGATTCAATCGGTGGTTGCGCGAAAGCTGGGCCCATCCGGTCGTCGGGTGGCGGTGGTTGGGGCCGGGCCAACTGGACTGACGGCAGCGTATTACCTGTCGCTGCTTGGACACGACGTTACTGTTTACGACTCGAATCCTGAGCCAGGTGGCATGCTGCGTTACGCGTTGCCGCAGTATCGATTGCCGAAGTCTGTTCTCGAGAACGAATTGGCGCTGATTTCTGCCGTTGGCGTACAGTTTCAGTGCAACACGGTGGTGGGCAAAGACATCCCGCTGAACGATCTCGGTGCGCAGTACGACGCTGTATTCCTTTCCATTGGCACCTGGAAGGAATCATGGGTCTACATGCAAGGAACTGAGTTGAAAGGGGTCATACCGGCCTTGACCTTCCTCGAGGAGGTGGCGAAGGGGCAGACCGTAACACTGGGCAAGAGTGTCGTCGTCATTGGTGGCGGCAATGCCGCCATCGACTCGGCGCGGACAGCGAAACGCTTGGGTGCCAAGGTAACAATCGTGTATCGGCGCGATCGTCGTGACATGCCTGCGATTGCGGAAGAGGTCGAGGCTGCCGAGCAGGAGGGAGTCGAGATTGCCTTCTACGCAGCTCCGCACCGAATCGTCGGAACGGAGGAGGGTGCGGTTCGGGCCATGGAGGCCGTCAGGACGCAGCCAGGAGAGTTCGATGCTTCGGGCCGCCGCAAGCCGGTCATGACCGCTGAGATCCTACGGTTCGATTGCGATACGGTCATTCTTGCCGTTGGCGAAACCGTGGATCTCGACTTCATCAAGGCAACCGGCCTCAAGCTCAAGGCGGACAGCAAGGGGCTCGAGGTGGATAGCTACAGCCTCGAAACCAGCCGCACGAACTTCTACGCGGGTGGTGACTTGATCACTGGCGCGTCGAACGTCTCAAATGCCATGGGGTTTGGAAAGCGGGCAGCAAAGCACATCGACAAGCGTTTGATGGGCGTGAGCCGTTTCCAGGATCTATGGCCGAGATTCGAATACAACAACGATGCGCCACTGCATCCGAGCGAGCGGCGACGCCATCACATTCGTGAGCGCGACGCGGAACTTAGAGTAGAGGATTTCGAAGACGCCACCATTGGGCTGGCGCCCGTGGAAGCCATGGAAGAGTGCGGGCGTTGCCTGCGCTGTGACGTCCGGGCCGATCAATAGCCCAACACCGAGTGTGACCGAACACCGCAAGAGTCAAAGCTGTAAGGATATTAGTGATGCCCCAGGGTCAAACGATCTCGATTCGAATCGACGGTGAGCTCGTCAAGGCCGAGGAAGGTCAAACCCTCTTCGAAGTGGCGCAACGCGCGGGCAAGACCATTCCCGGCCTATGCCAGATGAAGGGCCTCACTTCGGTGGGCGCCTGCCGTTTGTGTGTCATCGAGTTGGCTGGCGTAAATAAGATGCTGCCGTCCTGCACGACGCCAGCACAAGAGGGGATGAGTATCATCACCCAGTCGCCGCGACTAACGAGCTATCGCAAGATGGTGCTTGAGTTGCTGTTCGCCGAAGGCAACCACATCTGCGCAGTTTGCGTGTCGAACAATCACTGCGAATTGCAGGCTCTGGCGCAGAAGCTCGGTGTGACGAGTATTCGATATAACTACGCGTACCAGGCGCGGCCGATTGACCTTTCGCATCCGCGCTTTGTGCTCGATCACAATCGCTGCATCCTATGCACGCGCTGCGTGCGTGTGTGCCGTGAGGTCGAAGGGGCCAGGGTGTGGGACGTAATGAGTCGCGGCAGTTCTTCGCGCATCACCGCCGAGATGAACCGAACCTGGGGTGAAGCCCGCACTTGTACCAGTTGCGGGAAGTGCGTCCAAGTGTGCCCGACAGGAGCCCTCGCCGAGAAGGGCTTCGCGGCTGGCGAGATGACAAAGAGCATTGAGGCAGTGGTCCAACTGGCCAGCAAGCGAGGGAGCTAAAGCCATGATGTCGCTAAAACCAAATTCCGGGAAAGCTCGCCTCGCCACTGTCTGGCTCGACGGTTGCTCGGGGTGCCATATGTCCCTCCTCGACATCGACGAGGTGTTGTTGGACCTGGCGCCGAGAATTCAGCTCGTGTATGGGCCGCTGGTAGACGCTCAAGTGTTCCCGAGCGGTGTCGACGTCACGCTGGTCGAGGGCGCAGTTAGCAATCAAGATGATCTGAAATTGGCACAGAAACTGCGCATCAATTCGCGCATCGTGGTCGCGTTGGGGGACTGCGCTGTCACTTCCAACGTGCCGAGCATGCGCAATACCATTCCAGTCCGGGCATTGCTCGACCGAGTGTACGTACAGGGATCGGACGTGAATCGCATTGCGCCGAGCGAAGGGATCCCGCAACTGGCCAGACGCGCCGTACCGTTGCACGAAGTAATTAAGGTCGATGTCCATGTGCCGGGCTGCCCACCCAAGCCCGGTGCGATTGCTCAAGTCCTTCTAAGTCTGCTGGATGCCAAACGGCCCGAACTGGCCGGCTTGGTCAAGTTTGGGTGACTCCGTTAGGTCTCGAGGCCGCCAAAGTTTAGCGACGCGAACAAGAGGTTAGGTATGGCTCAGCAAGTCGTCATCCCCCACGTCAGCCGCATTGAGGGGCACGCCAAAATAACGATCGATCTCGACGATGCCGGGGACGTCTTGGACGCTCGGCTACACGTCACTCAGCTGCGCGGCTTCGAGAAGTTCACCGAGGGGCGGCCCTACTACGAGATGCCGGCGATTACGGCTAGAATCTGCGGAATTTGCCCCGTAAGCCACCTGCTCGCATCCGTCAAGGCCTGCGACATGATCATGGCCGTGACGATCCCGGAAACGGCTCAAAAACTTAGGCAGCTCTTGCATTGCGCACAATTCGTGCAGTCACATGCCCTCAGCTTCTTCCACCTGTCGGCACCGGATTTGCTGTTGGGAATGGATGCAGAAGTTCCGGTCCGCAACGTACTCGGACTCGCGGAGAAGCATCCGGAGCTGGCGCGTGACGGCATCGCCCTCCGACGCTTCGGACAGGATGCTATCGAGCGTCTGGCTGGGCAGCGGGTACATCCCAGTTGGACGGTGCCGGGGGGGGTCAATGCGCCCTTGAGCGAGAACGATCGAGACTCCATTTTGGCAGAGTTGCCTGTAGCAATGTCGATTGTTCGTCGTGCAATGGGGCTATTGAAGGGGATCGTCGACACATTTCCAGAGGAGATCAAGAGCTTCTCGAATCTCTCGACCATGTACGCCGGGTTGGTTGGCGGCGACGGCGCCCTGCGCATCTACGATGGCCGCATGCGGTTCCGCGGACAGGACGGAAGTATTATTTCAGAGGTCGAAGATCCGCGTGACTATTCGGAGTATATCGGCGAAGCGACCCTGTCGCATTCCTATTTGAAGGCCCCGTTCTATAAGCCAGTCGGCTTCCCCAATGGGATTTATCGTGTGGGGCCATTGGCGCGTCTCAATGCCGCTGATCGCTGCGGCACGGCGGAGGCCGATGTCGAGCTCGCAGAATTTCGCCAGCGTCTGGGGCGTTGCCCGCAGAGCGCCTTCTTCAACCACTACGCGCGGCTGATTGAGGCGATGTGGTGCATCGAGAACATGAAGATCTTGCTTGAGGATCCGTGCATTCTCGGTACTAGGGTGCGAGCACACGCGGGCGTCAATGAGACAGAGGGCGTCGGCATCATCGAAGCGCCGCGCGGCATCCTCATTCACCATTACAAGGTGAACGACGGCGGGGCTATCACTTGGGCGAATCTCATCGTGGCCACGGGGCACAATAACTTGGCGATGAACTACGGCGTCAAGCAGGTGGCCCAACACTTCATCAAGAAGGGCGTCATCACCGAGGGGATCCTCAACCGCGTGTGTGCCGTCATTCGCGCCTATGACCCCTGCCTGAGCTGCTCGACCCATGCCGATGGACGCTCCGCTGTTCAGCTCGACATTCGCAATCCGGACGGGACGATTCAGCAGACGCTGTGTTCGCGCGATTGAAGCTGCCTGGGCCTGGGTTCTTCGGAACCGCATGCGGAGAGCAGGGCGGCGCCGAGCAGGAAACGGACGGCCAAACTAGACCCGGTACCGCTGGGCGGGTTGCTTGTGGCGCAGCTTGGGTAGCACGCTGACCATTTCGGCACATATCGGGTCAATTCTGCATGCTGCGCGGCGTTTCTAGCGACAAGCCGTACTCGATCGGTATACTCGGCCGCGGTCGCTGGCATCACGCCGCCCCTGCAATAGGAGCCCGAACCATGACCTCACGTTGGCTATCCATTTCAGTGCTCACGCTGGTTGCGTTGTCCTGTTCGCATCAGCGCAACACGGAAGCGCCTCGCACCGCTGGAACCGCAGCGCAACCCGGCTCGCCTGGCGCAGTCGCAACCACAGCGACAGTGCCGGAGACGCCGAGTCCATTCGAGGGCGCCCAGTTTTTCTTGAATCCAGACTACGTCGCCAAAGTGGAGGCTGCGGCAAAGAGCGACAAGGCAAATGCGGCGACCATCAAGAAGGTGGCGAGTTACCCCACGGCAGTGTGGCTCGATTCGATTGCGTCGGTTGCGCAGGTGCCGAAAGTGCTCGACGCGGCAGAGAAGCAGCAGGGCGGCGACGGCAAGCCCGTGTTGGTGACATTCGTTGTATATGATCTGCCGAACCGCGACTGTTCCGCAAAAGCCTCTGCCGGCGAATTGGACGTCGACAAAGGTGGCGAAGCCAAATACAAGTCGGAGTTCATCGACAAGATTGCCGAGCAGTTTGCGGCTCATCCGAAACTACGTATCGTTGCCATCATCGAGCCAGATTCTTTGGGGAATCTGGCGACGAACCTGAACGTGACGAAGTGCGCCGCGTCGGAGAAAGTTTACCGCAGTGCCACAGCCTACGCTGTCTCGAAGCTGAACATGCCGCAGGTGTCCGTCTACCTCGATGCAGCGCACGCGGGTTGGTTGGGTTGGGAGGGTAATCGCCAGCGGATCGCTAAGATCTTCAAGGACGTTCTGACCCAGGCCGGCGGCGTGGAGAAGATCCGTGGTTTTGCCACGAACGTATCGAACTACAACACGGTCTCGGGAGCCGATGGTAAAAAGCTGGGTGCCGCGAATCCCTGTTCCGATGAAGGCACCTACGTCGCCAAGCTGACTTTGGCGCTACAGGCAGAGGGGATCGTGGGCAAGAAGTTCATCATCGATACGGCACGCAACGGCAAGGTCGTGCGAGCTACTTGGGGCAATTGGTGCAATATCAAGGGTGCGGGCATTGGCCCGCGTCCCCAAGCGTCTCCAATGCCCTTGGTGGACGCCTACTTCTGGGTCAAGCCGCCAGGGGAGTCGGATGGCACCTCGGATCCGAAGGCAGCTCGCTTTGACGGTGGTTGTGCATCGGCGGACAGCATGCCGAACGCACCCGAAGCGGGGCAGTGGTTTGGTGCACATTTCCTCGAGATGACGAAGAACGCAGAGCCTGCGCTTTAGATTGTGATCGAGAGCAAAAGCTCCGAACTGCTCGCGGGGTTGCTTGAGGCACTCGGGCAGCCCCCGCTCGAGTATGCGGTCAACATGGCGCGTTGGCCCGACGCGATGCGGGCAAGCTTCGTCGAGTTGGGGCCGGACACGGCACTGGTCGAGTACCTCAAGGGCGTGCAGCGTCGTCGTGCTTCGCGCACAAGGACCCTACTGCAACGCGTGCTTCGCTTCGCCATGAGCGACTACGACGCCAATGCGTTGCTTGACATGTACCCGATGCATCTGTTTGGTTCGGCCCAGGCAGAACAGCTATTGGGGCGCCCTCGGGGAGGCAGGCTGCTAGATATTGGCGCAGGTTCCGGGGACGTCACGGCTGTGCTGCAGCCACTTTTCGACGAGACCGAGGTGATCGAAACCGCTTGGGCAGCGCGACGTCGACTCACTGGCCTAGGCTTCATTTGTCACGCGTATGACGTTGCCGAGGTGGGGATCCGAGGCGACGGATACGACGTCATCTCGATGCTAAACGTTCTGGATCGCGCCGATTGTCCGTTGACGTTGCTTAAACGGTGTCGCGGAACAATGACGAGCGAGACCCGATTGCTGCTGAGTGTTCCGTTGCCGTACCGCCCGCATGTCTACATTGGGGCGGTCAGTCGTGAGCCCAAGGAACGCTTGCCCATCGTTGGCAGCCAATTCTCTGACGCATTGCTGCGTCTGGTACAGCACGTGTTGGTCCCGGCCGGCTTCCGCGTCGAGCGGTTCACTCGTCTGCCCTACTTGTCCGGTGGGGATAGCGCTTGCGCCATGACCGTATTGGATGCAGCCGTGCTGCTGTGCATAAAGTCAGGGTAACGGTAGCCGTTCTTGGCAGTACCAGGACAGCGTAAGGTCGGGGTAGACACGACAAAGCCCGCCGAGACAAGCGAAGTTTTCGCAGTCGTGGGCACTACTGCAGGCCTGACCGACGGCGACAGCACCTCGACAGAGGTTCTTGCCACCGACATCGCACACGCTGGCCGCGCCACAAGTGTCGCTACCAAAGCTGCTGCAGCTCTGCCCGAGTGTCGCGGCAGGATGGCAGCGCAAATCCCCACCACACACGTACGGTGCAGAACAGTTGGCGTACGTGTCTCCGAGCGCGCCGCCACAGGGGCCATTCGATTCGCTTGCCAGGTTGCGCAGACAAATGCCGGAGATGCCTTCGCTCTCGCCAACTTTCAGACATATCACCGTCGGTCCTTCATCTTGGACGCAGTCCATGGTGGCCTCGCAAGGTTGACCAGTCGCTCTTCGTGGGGAGGGCACCGCGAAGACTCTCCCGCAGGTGGCGTCGGCGGTCGAGGAGGCAGTCTTGCTGCTTTCACAGCGGCTCCATTCGGCCTCTGTCTGGTCGACACAGCGCCTCGCTTCATTGGGGTCGAAGACTGCTCCAACCGCTCGAGCGTGGTCGAGGATTGGCTGCCAATGGCTCCGCACGGCTCCACGACAGTCCGGTGAGCGGACCCAGCCTGCCCGGTTACAGCACTGGTCAGCCGCGATGCAGATGGCGTCTTGCAGGCCCGGAATCAAGTCTTCGGCGAGCAGGATAGTGAGGGGAGGCTCTCCGGGCGTGACCTCCGCCATTCGACCACCACAGGTGAGAGCAGCCATCGAGACCAATGCGGCTCCGAGGCAGACCCATTGGCGTTGGTGGCCGTCGTCACTCACGCAAGGAGGGTAGCGGCTGATGCGAGCCCCGTCGAGGTTGGTCGGTTGGGGTGTTACGAGGATTCGCTCAGTCCTCTTCGTGCGGGTGCCGTCGGCGCAGCCAAGCGCCCAAGGCGAGCAAGAAAGTCAGCAGGGCTGGCGGGTTCTTGTGCCCTTGCCCAAAAGCGCAGTTGCAGCCGCCGCCTTGCAGGGACTGCTCCGCGCCGCCGACAGTAGAACGCTCGCTTCCACCCGTGGCGGCGTTGCCGCCAAATCCCACCGTTCCAGCGAAATTGAGTGTGGTTGATGTCACGTTGCCGCCGGTTGCGACGCTGCCGCCTTGGTAGCCGCCGCCGATTGCCTTGGTGCCGCCCTGGGGACTGCCGCCAATTGTGTTGGTGCCTCCAGCGGGACTGTCCGCTGAGGATGTTGGGTTGGCCCCTGCTAGACCTCCGTTGCCACCACTACTAACGAGGGGGCCGCCACCCGCAGAGCCCGCATTGCTGCCGCCACCAAATGGGGCACCGGCGGCCCCCGCCGCGCCGGCTTGCCCGGATCCGCCGCCACTGCCTCCTTGGATCGAAGCGATGCAGACGTTGCTGTCGCAGAGATGGCTGACGCAATCAGCACTATTGGCGCAAAGTTTTGCCGTTTCACAGGCAGAGCAGAGCGTGCCCCCGCAGTCCACGTCGCTCTCAGCGGCGTTCTTGACCTGATCGGTGCAAGTGGGAGCGAGGCAGTGTCCAGTAGCTTCGTCGCAGACTCCGCTTCTACAGTCCGTGCTGTCGAGACAGATGCGAGCGTCAACGCACGCGGAACACGTGCTGCCGCCGCAATCGACGTCGGTTTCGGAGCCGTTCTTGATTCCGTCACCACAGGTGGGGGCCAAACACCGGTGCTCAGTGGCGTCGCACAAGTCGCTGAGGCAGTCCGCTGCGAACACGCAACTCTTGCTGTTGCTGCACGCCGGGCAGTCGCCTCCGCCACAATCGACAGCCGTTTCCCTCGCGTTTCTCACCGCATCGCTGCAGGTAGGGGCGGCACAAGTGTGTGCGCTACCGTCACAGACCCTACTCGTGCAGTCTTCGGCGCCCGAGCATTCTCCACCGGTAGGAGTGTTCGACTGGTTGGTCACGCGCAAGTAGATGGTCTGACTATCCGCGCCACCCTGGCCGTCGCTGACGCTGACGCTGAGGGCATATTCGTTGTCACGATTCACGTCGAGTGGGTTCTCGAAGTCTGGCGGGTACTTGAACGTAAGCTGCCCGCTTGAGACGTTGAGCGTGAAAATACTAGCGTCATCCCCTCCGTCCAGGGAAAAGGTAAGTACGTCTGCGGCATTGGGATCCGTGGCAAGCACCGCCACCGCTCCAACACTGCCCTCCGCAATGCCAAACGAAAGCGTGGTGATTCTGGGCGCACCATTGCCGGTTCCCGTGAGTCTGCACAGGAGATCGCAGGTATCGGTGGCAAGGAGATTGCCGTCGTCACATTCTTCCGAAGGGGTGCGGATCCCGTTTCCGCAAATCTCGCGGCAGGGACCAAGGGGGCCAAGGCATTCCCACCCGGTTTCGAATCGGCAGCTGCCTGTGCAGCCGTCTCCGTTGGTGGTGTTGCTGTCGTCGCATTGCTCACCCGCATTGAACCCACCGTTTCCGCAGGTCTTGGCGCAGCGGGAGGGGCCGAGGCCGGACGCAGGAACACAGGCATAGGTGGTTTCCGTACGGCATGCGTTACCGCAGCCGTCGCCAGCGACGAGATTGCCGTCGTCGCAGGTTTCAGTTCCTGTGACGCGGGAATCTCCGCAGACAGTACCGCAGACGCTCGGTGCGCCGCTGCATTGCCAGCCTGATTCAACCTGGCAGCTCGCATTGCATCCGTCAGCAGCCACTATGTTGCTGTCGTCACAGGTCTCTCCGGTATTGAGTGCGCCGTTACCGCAATTAGGGAGTTCGTTGCAGGCACCAGCTGTGGGACAGACCCAGCCGCTCTCAATTGAGCACTCGGCGTTGCAGCCGTCGCCGCTCGTCGTGTTGCCGTCGTCGCATTGTTCTCCGGCGTTGGCGTTGGCATTGCCGCAGGTCTCGGCACAGGCGCCTCCGACAGCGGGACAGGCCCAGCCAAGCTCGACCGTGCAACCCACCGAGCAGCCGTCGCCCACGACGCGTCCGCCATCGTCGCAAAGTTCTCCCGAATCGAGTTGGCTATTGCCGCAGAGCAAGCTGCAAGTTGAGGTCCCGCCAGGGCTGCCGCTGCATTCCCAACCGGGCATGAGCTGACAGCTCGGCGAGCAGCCGTCCGCGGCTGTCGTGTTGCTGTCATCACATTGCTCGCCAGCGACCCATCTGCCATCGCCACAGATGGGGAGGCAGAGTGACCCCGCGGTAGTACAATTGTATCCGGATTCGATGCGACAGGCAGCGGAACAGCCGTCGCCGGCGATCGCGTTGGCGTCGTCGCATTGCTCGCCGGGATTCACGACGCCATTTCCACAGCTCAAGGCGCAGTTGCTCGGGTTGCCAACGCAACCGAACCCGGATTCGATGTCGCAGCTGATCGAGCAGCCGTCGCCGACGATCGTGTTGGCGTCGTCGCATTGTTCACGAGTCGATACGCTACCATCGCCACAGCGACCGTCCGAGGCGTCCGCGAAGGAATAGCGGAAGCCTGTTGGGCCAGAAAGCAGATCGTCGTTGCAGAGTTCGACGCGGTTCAATCCGATGACCCAGGGATTGCTCGAGGTGAGCGCGTAGAGGATGTTCTTCTGCCAGTCCTGGCCGTCCGCGGGGGGGTCCAGCGTCAGCAACCCGGTACCCGATACTGCAGGCGTGCCGTTAACGTTCGCGAAGTACTGCCCGCTGTCAGCCTCGGCATTGTTGTCGTTGAACGCCGCGATAATCAGTGTGAAATTGGCTGCAACATAGGTAGAGGGGATCTGAAAGTCTTGGTACACGCAGCCACGACCGTTTCCTTGAGCGGTGCCGGTGGCATTGGCGAGGTACTGCGCCCCTTGCAGCGAGCGCGGCCAGTCGGTGGCGTCGCGGTAGTGTACGACGGCACTGGTGTTGTCGTAGGTGTATCTCCAGTGTGGATCGCTCGCGTCTGGAGCAAGGGCGCGAAAGTTGTTCGCGACACCGGTGTTGTAGAACACCACGCCAGAGGGGGCGCAGCGGCTTGGTGTACCGCTACACGCCCAGCCGGGTTCGACCTCGCACAGTCGGTTGCAGCCGTCGCCGTCGTAGCGGTTGCTGTCGTCACAGATTTCTTGAGACCAATCGGGATAGATGCCGCTGTTTCGAACACCGTTGCCGCAGTTGGTGAAATCGCAGGAGGCGCTGCAGCTGTTGTCAGCGGTGGCGCCGTTGTCGCAGGTTTCTCCGCCGTCGAGAGTTCCATTGCCGCAGGCGGTCTTGAGGGAGCACGCGTTGCCGGGAACCCAACAGTAGTAGTCGATCTCAGCTTCTCCGGTTGAGCTGCAGCCGTCACCACTGATCTCGTTTCCGTCGTCGCACGATTCAGCCGGCTCCAGCTTGCCATTGCCAACCGTGAACGCTGATGCTGCAATTGCCACTCGTTCCACTCTTGGGACTTCGTCGTTCGAACAGCCGCTGACGCCGAGAAGTAGCTGCGCGATGCAATCAACTAGCAGCGGCGAGGCAAATGCTGGAAATCGCATGGTTGAACCCTGAGCGTGAACAAGCGATCCATCATTCTAGGCGGATATGCTTCGAGTCGCGCGGCGATTCGCTTCCGGGCTGCAAAGGTATTCGCTGCACATTCCGGGCACTTATGCAGGGTACTCTGTGCTCTTATGTCGGTGCAGCGCGGCAACTTATGACAGCAGTGGCATAAAGACGCGACGAGCTCTGCCGCACGTGGCTGCGTCGCGCAAGACCATCAGAAATCGATCTGCGTTGAGCAGACCCTGGTTTCAGCGGTGGCAATCGACATGCCAATCTGACCTTGGTTCAGGACAACGCATTCGAGCCGTCAGGCGGGCGCATTCGCGGCTTGGATCGCAGACCGTCAGGCGAAGTCCCGCGAATGTTCACGGATTTTGCGGAGCGGACGGGCCAGTCCAGAGTGAAGCCTGGGAAAGTATCATTGTCGCTTAGCTAGACTTTGACAGTTTCACTGCATGTGCCCAGACTCTGTTTTCCAGGTGACGGCGACCTCCCTCGCTGTCACCGAGGGAGGAGGGAACTATGTACGAGCTAAAATGGCATCGGCGTCACCTTCCGCGTCCCGTGGATGGGATCGTCGAACAACAGGTAAGGCGTTGGCAATTTCAACCGCCCAACGCGACCAACACGTTCTGGCCCGTCGTGACGATTTCTCGCGAGTCGGGCAGTCTGGGCCTTGCTTTGGGGCGACGTGTTGCCGAGCGATTGGGTTTCACGTTCTGGGATCAGGAGATCGTAACTGCAGTAGCCGAACGACTCCACATCGATCCGAAGGAAGTGTTGGCATTGGATGAACAGGCGCCCGCTGGCATGGAGGTTTTGATGACGGCGTTTCGCCTCGCGCAGGGTGGCCTGGCCCATGATTATCGCGCGCAGTTGCGCATCCTGTTCGCATCGATTGCGCACCATGGCGGCGCCGTTGTCGTCGGTCGAGGTGCCCATTGCGTGCTGACGTCCGCACAGGCCCTTCGAGTGCGGCTCGTGGCGCCTCTCGAGCATCGGATTGCCGACTACGTGCGGACCTGCCAAACAACGCGCGACGCCGCCCTGAGAGAAGTACCCGCCGGCGACAAATCCCGAGCCGAATTCGTGCGGCGAACGTTTGGGAAGGACGTGGCCGATCCCACTTTGTACGATGTGGTGATAAACGTCGCGACGTACTCGCCCGTTCGCGCCGAGTCCTTGGTGCTCATGGCCTATTTGGCTAAGTTCGGCCAGCTACCAGCCGAGAGCCGGGAATCCGTAGCGCCACCAACAATGCGTCAAAGCGGTTCAGTTTCGTCCTCCCGCACCGAGGCGTCCGAGGTGTCGGACGCGTCCGAGCACTTGGGTTGAACCCGCACAGGGCCGTCATCACGCCGAATCGACCAAACAGCAAGGCGATCCGGCGTGAGGCGAGCGGGTTTCGGAAATCGCACTTTACTTCAGTGCGGCTTCGGCGGCGTCGGTGAGCAGGCGGGCCATGCGTTTAGCGAACTGGCCCGGATCGGCAGGCGGACTGCCTTCGGCAATGAGGGCTTGATCGTAGAGCAGCTCGACCCACTCACCCAACTTGGGGGAGTTGGGATCGACGAGCAGAAGCTTACGTAGCCCGACGACCACGGAGTGATCGCGATTGACTTCAAGGACACGTTTGGTCTCGGGCATATCCATCTGCCGGGCGCGCAGCATGCGCTCGATATGCGGCGAGAGGGCGCCTTCTGGGCTCACTAGGCACACCGGCGAGTCCGCGAGGCGCTTCGAAGCGCGCACCTCTTTTACACGGTCGCCCAAGATCTCCTTCATCTTGTCGAAGAGCGGCTCCTTGTCGTCCTCTTTCGATTCACTCTTGTCGTCCTTCTTGTCGGACAAGTCGAGGCCGGCGCCCATGGCGTCTTTGACGGATTTGCCGTCGAACTCAGGCAGATTGCTCATCACGAAGGGATCGACTGGATCGGTGAGCAGCAGGATCTCGTAGCCCTTGGCGCGTAGGGACTCGAGATGGGGACTGGCGGCAAGGATACCGAGCGATGGCCCGATAGCGTAGTAGATCGCGGGCTGGTCCGGCTTCATCCGCGCCACGTAGGATGGAAGCGAAACTGTTCCCGTCTCGGTGGAGCTAGCAAAGCGCAGGAGCTTTGCGATGCGGTCCTTCTCGTCCGGATCGAAGTGAAGGCCTTCCTTGAGGACGGCGCCGAAGGATTCCCAGAAGCTGGCGTACTCCTCGGCTTTGTCACGCTCTAGCTCCTCGAGCATCGTCAGGGCATTGTTGACGACCTGCTTCTTGATCGTGCGCACAGCGCGCGAATCTTGGAGCATTTCCCGCGAGACGTTGAGCGGCAGATCCTCGGAATCGACCACGCCACGCAGGAAGCGCAGCCACTTTGGCAGTAGCTCTTCACTGTTCTCCATGATGAGGACGCGCTGCACATGCAATCGCACCCCATGTTTCGAACTCGGGTCGAAGAGGTCGAACGGCGGATGCTTGGGCAAGAACAGCAACCCCGTGAACATTTGGGTGCCTTCGACCTGAAAATGCCGGTAGGCGACCGGGGGCTCCCAATCGTGCGTCAGGTGCTTGTAGAACTCGTGGTACTGCTCAACCGTTACCTCCTTGGGATTACGCTGCCAGAGCGCGCTGGCGCGATTGAGGCGTTCGAACTTCTCTTCGGACTTTTCGTCCTTCTTGATGAATTCGATCGGGTGGCTGATGTAATCCGAGTAGCGCTCGATGAGCGAGCGAAGCTTGTATTCTTCCAGGAACTCCGACTGGTCGTCCTTGAGATGCAGCACCAAGGTCGTGCCGTGCTCGGCGCGCTCCGCCGGCTCGACGGTGAACCCCTCCTTGCCATCGGAAGCCCAGCGATAGGCGGCATTGGTGCCAGCCTTCTTGCTGACGACCTCGACGCGATCGGCCACCAAATACGCGCTGTAGAAGCCGACACCGAATTGGCCAATCAATTGCACGCTCGAGTTCTGGGCTTCGCGTGCCTGTTCGAGACGCTTTACGAATTCACGTGTGCCGCTCCGAGCAATGGTGCCAAGGTTCTGGGTGAGCTCCTCCGCACTCATGCCGATACCGTTGTCGTCGATGGTGAGCGTTCGCGCTTCGGGATCGACCGAGAGGCGAATGCGGAACTGAGTGCCCTCGCCACAGAGCTCCGGCTGGGTGAGGCTCTCGAAACGCAATCGGTCGAGGGCGTCCGAGGCGTTCGATACCAACTCACGGATGAACACCTCCTTGTGGCTGTAGAGGGAGTTTACGACCAGGCGGAGCACTGCTCCGACTTCGGCCTGAAACGCGTGGTTTTGTGCTTCGGACATGGCTCTCGTTGGTTCGGTGGATTCGCCAGGGGGCAGTTCCCCCGCGCGAGAGGCCAAACATCAGCATGCCTGCGCGCCTGTCAAGGCTGCCGTTTGCCGACCAATTGCTTTTGGTCGGGTGTTCAAACCACTTTGAAGTGCTATAGGGGAGCGGATGAGTCTAAACGTTCACGGGCATGAGATCCTCGAACGCGTCGTTTCCGCCGGAGGCAACCTTGCTCTTTCAGCGCTACGTGACGCCGCGACCCGAGCCTATGGCGAAGACGCCACCTATTTCACCTGTTCGGCCCAAGGGATGAGCTTCGACGAGTTGCTTGGTTTTCTGTCCCAGCGCAATAAAATTGCGGTTGCGGGCGACAGGGTGACGGTCTTCGTCGAGAACATTTGCAGAGACGGCGACCAGCACCACCACCAGCATTAGCCGGTAGGTCGGGGCAAGGTTTGGCCCGAGGACTTCAAGTCTCTCTCTCCCGGCCGTATTGGCTGAGGTGACCATCGAGACTACTAGTGCCACCGGATTCGTTGCGTCCACCATGGTGCCGCTGGCAGATCCGAGTTGTCGCGCTGTGCAGATGTCCCTCGTTGGGCAACTGACGGGCCCCAAGTATCGTCCACCCATACTGCCGGTCATCGCCGTGCAGTTGATGGAAACGGCACGTAAGCCGTCGGTGACAATGCGGGAGATTGCGGCCCTAATCGAGCAGGACCCCGTCCTTGCAGCCGCTATGCTAAAGCTCACCCATTCTGCCATCTTGGCGCTCAGCTCGCCGATCCGAACCGTCGAAGAAGCCCTAGTGCGTCTCGGGATCCGTCGCTCGACAGAGCTTTTTATCCAGGCTGCGCTGAAGTCGAAACTCTTTCGTTGTCGTGGTTACGAAGGGATCCTCGAGCGCCTGCGGCGTCACTCCGTAGCAACCGCCGAGATCTCGCGTCTACTCTGCGAGACGGCGAACCTCCCGGAACAATCCTTTTACCTCACGGGACTCCTGCACGACGTGGGCATTGCTGGCTGCATCCTCGCGCTAGGCAGTCGCGGCTCCTATTTGCCGCCTCCCCCATTCGAGCAGGCCTGGCCCGCCATTCATGGCATTCACCGTGGCTTCGCTTTGCATCTGGCCACCAAGTGGCAACTGCCCAAAGAGATCCGCCACGGCATCAGCCAGCACTTCGACTTTCAGGTCCGAACCAACGAAGAACCGCTCGGCGCTATCACCGGGCTTGCCGAAATGCTGGCACAGCGCGTTGGTTTGGGCTTCCAGGACGAAGCCGCAGATGACCCATCGGGTGACGTTGTGGCTAAGGCTATCAAGCAGCTGGGACTGAGTGATGCGCAGCTCGATGCGGTGCTGCGTGAAGCGGGAGTACTTGCGGAGCGATTGCAGTGAGTTGACGCGGTTGCTGCTTCGACAACGACGAGCCCTTGGCTGGGGGCGGCGTAGCAAAGGCGAGGGGCAGGAGCGTTCCATCGTTGTCCAATTCGCGGCGAGCTTGCTGCGTCGGCCGCCTCGGCTAACGCCCAGGCCGTTCGAATCCCGATCGCAGGTGGCCGGGCTGCCCTCAGTTCAAACACGCAATGAACGCCGTCTGCTCCGCGGCGCACGCTGCGATTACGGGAATTCCCGTGCTGCCGCACGTAACGGCTTTGCCCACGGCGCAGGTTTGCAGCGTCCGATATTGCGTTGCGCAGGTACCGGCTAGAAGCGCTGCACAGTCCGCTTCACATGTAGCCGGATCACTGGGACCGTTGCTGCAGTTCGCCGCGAGCGTCGCGACGCATCCGTTCTGGCAAAGGTCGTTAGCGCCACTTGTCGCACCAGCCGTGCCGCCGCTGCCACCCGATGCCGTATTGACGCTACTTTCGGTGCTGCTGCACGCTACAGCGATCCAAATGGAGAGCATGCCGATGACGTGGTACGGATGGCGAATCATTCGATAGCACCTATCACGAAAGGCAAGTGAGGTGCTACGGCTGAAGTGCCGCTGTGACCATTGTCGGTGGTTCTCCCACCCACTTACCCTACATCGTGGCGTTCTTCCCCTCACGTGCAGAGCCGATGAAACGACTGGGGGACCGAGTCGAGACCAATTTTCGTACCGCGCCTGCTGGTCCTGAGCGTGGCATGCCACGTGGCACGAGTTGCCGGGCGGGCGTTGATGCCAGAGAACGCAGCCTCGGCTAGAGCCCGTCGTTTCGGGTGAGTCGACACCAGCCGCGAGTGCATTGCCGGCCGGCTCAACTATTTATGCCAGTGATCCCTGTCCGGTTGCCGCCGACATGGACCCAATGCCACTGCCCGAAGTCGAGCGGACCGGGAGCTCAACGTCGAATCTAGTGAACTGGGTCAAAATGCTTGCAGGTCGCGAACTTCGCGGGCGAGAGGCAGACACGCGAGATGCGCGCCGAACCGCTCGACCATGGTGCATGCCAACTATCACGGTCCGAATGGCACTTCCGAACGGCTGGATCCGGCACAGCTCAACAGTACGCTCGAGCGAATTCTTGAACTCGTTCGTGGGATTGAGTGTCTTCCGGCCTGGCAGAGGCACGCTTGACGCCAAACTATCCTACGATAGTTCTTGTGGGGGACGCTCGCCAACGCTTCTGTGTTGCTGTACCGTGCCCGGGATACCGAAAGCGCCTGAACCATGCACCTCGATGAATTCTGGGCAATCATCCAACATTCCCGCGCGGGTTTCGACCCGACGCTTCGCGATGGAAATATGGCGCGCCAGATTCAAGGGCTTCAGCTTGCGCTCGGAGAGCTACCCGTCGATGAACTCGTCGAGTTTCAGCGCCACTTCGACGAGCGAATGAATGAAGCCTATCGTTGGGATCTTTGGGCTGCGGCGCATATCATCGAAGGTGGTTGTTCCGACGACGGGTTCAGTGACTTTCGCAGCTGGCTCATCTCCATGGGGCGTGAAATCTTCGATGCAGCTCTGCGGGATCCAGAGAGTCTCACAAGCATTGCTGACGCTCCGGGGATCGAGAGCTGTTCCTTCGAAGAATTCCAGTACCTTCCCAGTCAGCTTTATGAGGACATGACGGACGAGGAACTGCCGGAAACCGGCGTGAGCCAATTGGAGGAGCCCGTTGGCGAAGCTTGGTCGGAGGACGGGGACGAGTTGGCTCGACGACTACCGCAGGTCTGGGCGAAGTTTGGCGGATAGGCTTGCCTGAGGTACCAGGCAACAAATGCCGTCGTTGAGTAAGGATAAGTGAAAATGAGCTCTGAGACGAAGACAACGCAGAAGGTGCTCGTGCTTGGCGGTACAGGGCTCATCGGCAACTGTTTGGTGCAGCTTGCAAGCACCCATCCCGCTGTCAGCGAGGTCATCGCCCCAGTTCGCAAGGTTCCAGCGGGTGCTTCTGCGCGTCACGAGAGCAAGGTTGTCTGGCTCGCTGTGGATTTCAATACGATCGAAGGCCATGTCGCTCTGTTCGACGTGGACGTCGTTCTCTGCGCCCTGGGGACGACCATTCGGAAGGCGGGAAGTCGGGTAGCCTTCGAAGCCGTCGATTTGGAGTTGCCGCTGCGTGTCGCCCGTTGCGCCCGTAGCGCTTCGGTTTCGCGCTTTGGGGCAGTCAGCTCCACCGGCGCAAACCCGAAATCGCCGGTCTTCTACTCGCGCACCAAGGGGCGACTCGAAGCAGGACTCGCAGCGCTGAATTTCGATGTCTTGGTACTTGCACGTCCCAGTCTCTTGCTTGGTGACCGCACCGAGAAGCGCTCTGGTGAGGACTTCGCCAAGGCGCTTCTCAAGCCCATCAACTCGTTGGTCCCCAGCGCGTGGCGCCCCATCCAAGCCAGCGTGGTGGCGCGGCAGTTGCTCGACACCACCCTCGAAGCGGGACGGGGTGCCCACGTTCTCGACAATGCCGCGCTGCTTCGCTAGCAAGAGCGGCTTAGATCGACGGAATCAGAGTAGGTTCACGATCGACCAGTACCTTGAATACGCATTTGTGCACGAGGTGCCCATCGCCCAAGAGTGGCGCATGTGCATCTTCGGGAAAGAACACCGCGAGACTCCCGGCCGTCACCAGGTGAATGCTCAGATGCGGCTCGCGATAGCACACGAAATCGCGCTCGCCGTCGAAGGGCGCATCTTCGGTCAGCAACATGTCGAGTGGCGCCCAGCCGATGCCGTCCGTGCCATCCAATGACACATGCACGTCGATGTAGCGCCGATGTGCTTCGAGCATGACTACCGGTTGTGTGGCGGCCTGCGGTGCCGCAATGACATACAGCTTGTCACCAAGGATGTCGTGGCGCCCCACGGTGAAATCCCGAAGGTTCTGCGTCTCGAGTACGTCCGCGAGCGCCCCAAATCGGGTATTGAGCCCTTCGTATCGGCCGAAGTCGCGCATTGAGCATAGGATCATGGCTTGCTAAGGCTACAAGGATGCGGGTGGGGGATGCAACGCCGAATTGGTGGAGGCTGCGGATCCGGGCCCACTTGGGACGCCGTTCGCGAGTCATTCTCCGTCGCCAACATCGAGTAGCGGGTCAAGGTCGCTGCTTTTGACGCACTCGCGGATATCCTCGGGCGACCAGAGCTTTCCCCGGTCGACTCCGCGGCAAGTTTCGCCAACCTTCTGCCACGCCTGGGCGTCAGTCAAGTTCGAGGCCCAGAAGGGGAATGTTCGGCACTGTAGAGGTCGATGCTCGTACACCTCGCATCCTCCCTCACCCCAGAAGATGCAGTCACCGTCATCCTCAGCCACGAGACTGACTCGCGTCGCCAGACGGAGATCTACGACTTCGCAGTACTGCATAAAGAACTCTTCATCTGAGAGCTTGAGGCACTCTGCAAGGTTTCTCAGATCCACCGCGGTTAGGAAGAGTGCGCCCTCCTTCTGGCGGCAACAATTGCCGCAGCGTGTGCAGTCGAACCTTAGACCATGCTCGAAAACAAGATCCTCCGTTGAAGCCAAATCGGCCGTCCCTTTAGTCTTTCGATGGCTCATCGGACTGTTCAATGATCTGATCCATTTCCAACGCTGGCAGCGCAAAGGAAGGGACCCCCACCTGTTTTGCCGGCACGCCCGCGACCGTACAGTGTGGCGGTACGTCATTCAGCACGACGCTTCCGGCGCCAATCTTGGCGCCTTCACCCACGACCACGTTGCCCAATACCTTGGCTCCCGCGCCAATCATGACCCCACGACGGATCTTCGGATGGCGATCCCCGCCGGCTTTGCCTGTGCCACCCAAGGTCACTTCATGCAGCATCGAGAACTCGTCCTCGATAACGCAGGTTTCACCAATGACGATGCTGGTTGCGTGGTCGAACATGAGTCCCTTGCCGAGCCTGGCCCCAGGGTGGATATCGACGGCGAATACCTCGGAGATTCGACTCTGGAGGAAGAGGGCCAAGGGCTTGCGCTGTAAGGTCCAGTAGTGGTGAGCCACGCGGTAGGCCTGAATGGAATGGTAGCCTTTGAAGTAGAGCAGTGGGATCGAATACCCAAGGCACGCTGGGTCGCGCGTCATGACCGCCTCGATGTCGGCGCGCGCTGCGTCGCCGATCTGAGGATCTGCAGAAAACGCCGTTTGGATGAGGTCGCGTAAGCTGACCGCGGTGAGGGTCGTGCTCCCGAGCTTGCTGGCCAAGATGAAGCTTAGTGCGTCCTCGAAACGCTCGTGATTTAGAACCACGGAATAGAGGAAACTAGCGAGCATCGGCTCCTCTGTCGCGTCGCGGGCCGCTTCCTCACGGATTCTTTTCCAGAGCATGTCTTCGGGGTAGCTAGTCATGGGGGGATCCTGCCAGCGCGTTCTTGGGCGAAGAATCGCGATGAACTATGGCATTGCCGGTCGAGCATGCCAGTTCGAAGACCGCCCTGGTGCGCAGGGATTCGACGGGTTACCCCTCGCGTTCAGGCTCAGATTTTGGGCCTACGCGCCGCAATTCTACCGATGCTGCGCAGGGAAATGGCGAGAAGAAAACGAGTGCCCCTCGCCGAGCCGGTGTTCGGCGAGGGGCACTCTGCATCCCTCGAACGCGGTAGCCGACTTCCCGGAAAGAGTCAGTCTCTTTGGATTTGACACGACTCACCCTGTCCGATTTCACGCTCCGTCCAACTGGTCAACGGTTCGGGCGCAGTGGGCGCAAAGGGAAAGGCCCACGCGACGCTACGAATTTGTCGAACCATTGCGCGGGCATCGCTGGGCTAGTGCCCAGAAGTACAGACTGTGGCGTCGTCTACCCATTGTGCTTCTGGCGCTGGCAACGCATGCTCGAATTCTCAGCACTCTCGACGATTGCGAGCGATGGGGAGGTCGATCATGATCGAGCGCGAGCAACACCGAGCCGATGTCCATACCCTTCAGGTGAGCCTTGGGGCCTACTTGAAGGAGCAACAAGCAGATCTCGTCGATCGCATTGCCAGAACTGCGCTTGAGCGCGGCTACGCTCGCTACGTGCCGGACCTGCGGGACACTCTACATGCCACGGTTCATGGAATCTCGTGTGCCATCGCCGCATTCATCGCGTCAGATCAGAAAGCCGCCTTTCATCCGGGTGAGCACTTCGATCACGACCCTTTGGTGACCTTCATCCGGCGTGAAACGCAAGCGCTCGGGTCGCGCGGCGTTCGCGGCGAGGTCGTCTTTGGGCTATTGCAGCAATGTCGTGACGCCTATACGGCGTGTTGCCTCGATTCTGGCTTCGGTCATCAGGAGTTCTGTCGTGCACTGCTCGCGCTGTGTTTTGATCGAATGGAGTTGGGGCTCATCTCCCCTTCTGCGCTGACGGAGCAAGAGAGCGCAACTTACGAGGTAGGCAAGAGGGTCGAGTCTGTCGCGGTCGGCGCGACCAGCCAGCCTGAGCCAGACCTCGATGCTGCCGTGGAGCGGCGGGCAGCGGAACGCTGCAAGGAGTTGATCGCGACGAACGAGCAGTTGCGGCGTGAAATCGATCAGCGTACGCGTGTCGAGGAAGAGCGGGAGCTCTACTACCGCGCACTGCTGCATAGTCAAAAGCTCGAAGCGGTTGGGTCGCTCGCGGGTGGAGTGGCGCACGACCTCAGCAACCTCTTTCAAGTGGTGCGCTGCAATGTCGACTTGCTGCGGGAACGGGCAGACAGTGCTGCGTTTGGGTTGTTGGAAGAGATTAGCCAAGTCACGGATCGTGCTGTCGGATTGGTGCGCCAGTTGCTGCTATTTAGTCGCAAGCAGCCCATGGCGCGGCGTGTCATCGACGTCGGTGAGATCGTGCGTGACCTGCTGCGTCTGCTGCGCCGAGTCATGCCCGAAAACGTGCGCTTGTTTTCCGAGGTCGAGGATAAGCTGCCCCTGGTGCGTGCCGACCTGTCGGCGATCGAGCAGTTGATGATGAATCTTGTCATCAACGCGCGTGATTCGATGCCGCGAGGTGGAACGATTCACGTAAGTGTCTGCCGTCAGCGACGCGTGCCACCGGAACGGATCCGCGCTGCAAGCAGCATGCAGCAAGTTGCCATTTTCGTTCGCGACGTCGGAACGGGTATGCCACAGGACGTGCTAACACGGATCTTTGATCCATTTTTTACGACCAAGAATCATAGTTCAGGGCTTGGTCTTAGTGTCGTTCATGGGGTCGTTGAGGAACACGGCGGTTGGGTGGAGGTATCTAGCGCTGTCGACCAAGGTTCGTGTTTTGCGATCTACTTGCCGGTGATGGACGAGACGGCGCAGAACGAAGCGCCGAGCTCGGACAACGACGAGCAACGCTATCGCGGCAGAGGCGAGCACCTGTTGCTCGTCGAGGACGAAGAAGTCGTTCGTCGGGCATTGGGCAGGGAGTTGTCGCGGTTTGGCTACTCGGTTCAAGCCGTCGGTACAGCCGAAGAGGCTTTGGCGATCTATCGACGTGCCCCAGGACATTTCGATTGCGTCATCTCAGATGGCCTCATGCCGGGGTTATCTGGACCTGAAATGGTACTGGAGATGCTGAAAGACAATGCGAGGCAACGCGCCATCTTCATCAGTGGCTATGCGCCGACGATGGACTGCTGGCCGGAGCTGCAGAGTCGAGGCTATCGTCTCTTGGCGAAACCCTTCGGTACGAGGGAACTCGTCTCGGCGTTGAGGGAGGTCTTGGAGCAGGACCAAGAAGCATCAGCTATGACGCTTCGTACGCCGCATGCGACCGGCGGGGAGTTGTAGCTGAGGGCGGGCGAGCAGGGCCTTGGCCGCATTGGCCCGAATTATTGGGAGCGAGGTCGCAACACTTTAGTGCGTCGACCTCGTTCTGGCTCGTGGGGGGTAATCTGAGAGTGAAGAAAGCAGGTGGAGTCAGTTCTAGTTCTGGCGCCTGCAGCGCAGGCCGAGGGCGAGACCAGCGGCGAGCAAGATTGGCACGAGGTTGGAACCGAGTCCGTTGGCAGGGTTAGTGACATTGCAGCCGCCACCCGTAACAGTGGCGGCATCGGCAGGGCTTGCGTTCGCCACTGCGTCATTGGGGCTTGCCTTGGGGGTCAGCACTGAGCCGGCGGTAGTGGACATCATTGAGTCTTTCGAGACACTTTCGCTCACGCCGCGACTCACGAGATCGGCATAGGGCGGCATGCAGAGCATGGGGGGATCCGCGACCGTGCAGGAGGATTCACCGGTCGAGCTCGACGAGCAAGAGCCACTCGGGTTCTCGAGGCAGGTGAATCCTGCGGGGCAACCAGCGGCCGTAGTGCAGGCGATCAGCTGAAGCTTGCAGGCGAATTGTCCGGTCAGAGTGCCAGTGCATTCGACGGTTGTGGTCGTGTCCGCGGTTGAACTCGAACTGGTGCCGTTGCCGTCGACGCTGGTCGCCGTGGTACTGGCTGCGCCGCCTGCACCCGAGTCGACGGTCGAGGCACCAGTTGTGGGTTCCGCCACACCGGTTGAGCCACCAGAGCCCGCACAAGCCATCTCTATCGTCTCTTCGCAGATGAAACCTGGGCCACAGTCAGTGGCCGTAGTGCAGGGCAACAGATAGCGCGGGATGCATTGCTGCAGGTTGGTCGTGGTGCAGGATTCCGTCGTTACGTCGGGTGCAGTGGCTGTGCAATCAAGGGCGTTTGCAGCGCAGGCAGGCGCCGTAGTGCCGCCGCTACACTCCTCGCGCGTCGAACTAAAGCAGACCATGCCTACGCCGCAGTCTGCATCCGCGCTGCAGGGTGCAGGTGCGCATTGGTAGTACGTCGTCGTAGCATTGCAGCTGGCGGTCTGGCCTTCAATCGTAGCGACATCCGCGCAATCGGCCGAGTCATATGCCTCACAGACGAAGCCGGTTGGGCAAGTCGTGTCACCACAGGCTACGTCGGCGCTGGCGATATTCGAAGTGAACAGCGGTACGGCCAGCAATGCAGGGAACCAAGCGATGCGAACCGTATGTCGAGGCGAGGCAGTCTGGGACATGGCATTCTCCGAAGTAAGGGGCGCTAGCGATCGGGAGTTGCGCGACTGAGAGATGTGTACCTGGCAAGACGTCGAGCCAATGTGTACAGAATGCACTGGATGGACCTGCGGTACCAGTCTGGTTCGCACATTCCATCCCCCCAAATGGCCCACCGAGGTGCGAATTGGTAATATGAGGTATTGCCGCGAGCGCTAGGAAGCTGAGGCTATCCAGCGACTTGCGTGGCGCCAACCGGGCGTGCCTGCGACGAATCATCCAACAGGCGCTAGCCCAGCTGCTGCTCGCGATGTGCAAGCCCGCGCCAATCGATACGTCCGAGACCGCGTTGCTCGGCAAGGCGCAGATAGGCGACCTTCTCGACGGGGAGCCCGACCATCGTGCAAGCCCAGGCGTCTATCGCAACGGGATCGAGACTGGCAGCCAACGTGTTCATACTTCGCACGTCGTCCAAATTGCCACCGCGTGGACCGTTGCGCAAAAGGACTCGGGTGGCGTCGATGATGGTCAGGGTTGGCCTCATCAGTTCGGCAAGCGCGACGATCGACGTGTCGAGGGAGGCGTGAAATAGTTCGCGTCGCTTATCCGTGATACCAATCCAATTCTTCATGCCAGCTGTGAGATTGGAACTTCCGTGGTGTTTTGCGATGGGAACATTGATGATCTTGTCTGCCCACAGAAAGACGTCTCGGATTGGCCAAGCCGCGCTGTGTCCGGCAATGCTGACGTGGGCGTAGCCAGATTCGCTGGGAAATTGGACCTGTGCCCCTGCGGCCCGCGCCGCATCGGCAATGCCCGACGCGTGGTAGGTCCGCTTCGGGTCATCGCAGGGGCAGTCGAGCACGCGCAGTTGTGTGACGCCCACGTCGCGACAGGCGCGGACGATTTCGGCAACGACGCGGGGCTCTGTCGTGGCCCCTTGCTCAGGGCGACGATCCCACGCGATATTGGGCTTGATAAGGACGCGATCCGTGGCTGAAACGAAGCGCTGCATTCCGCCCAAAGCGTCCACAACTGCGCGAACATTGCGTTCGGGCGATGTGCCATGCGCGATGCTGAGCCAATCACCCCCGTTGTGTTGGATGCGGTGGTTTGGCATCTGACGCTTTGTCGCACCCAGGGACTCAAGTAGGCCCCAGCGTTTGGTCAACCAGGCTCCGCCGGTCAACGCCAGCATTCCGGTCGTGCCGCCACTGAGGAGCAGTAGCTGCCGACGGGTCAGGTTACCTATTCGATTGGGGCAGGGTTTGTCGCTCATGACGCAGGCCTCCTATTCGAACGCTCCGCGACTCCACGTTGCATGAACCCTCCCAAGATGGCAAGTGGGGCGTGTTATTGTTCGAGCGAACGTGAATACCTACGATCCATTCACCCGAAATGGAGCACCGCCGGCCCCGACTGGGCATCCGCGGGCGCTCTACATGCTGTTCTTTGCCGAGATGTGGGAGCGCTTCAGCTTCTATGGCATGCGCGCCTTGCTCGTCCTATTCATGGTGCGGCATTTCCGCTACTCGGACGAGGATGCCTATGTCGTCTATGGCAGCTACACGGCTCTCGTTTATGCCACGCCCGTGTTCGGCGGCATGCTGGCCGATCAGCTCCTTGGCTATCGCAAATCGGTGGTGCTCGGCGCAGTCATGATGGCATTCGGCCATTTTGCCATGGCCTGCGACGCTTTGTTCTACCCGGCGCTCGGGCTGCTCATTGTCGGCAACGGGTTCTTCAAACCGAACATTTCGACCATTGTCGGTCGACTGTACTCGCCGGGTGATCCGCGTCGCGATTCGGGTTTCACCATCTTCTACATGGGAATCAATCTCGGGGCTGCCTTGGCACCCGCAGTTTGTGGGGTTCTGGGAGAGACCCTTGGCTGGCACTACGGCTTCGGCCTGGCAGGTGTAGGGATGTTGTTGGGATTGGGCGTGTTCTTGTCCGGTGAGCGAATGCTCGCCGGGACTGCCGAGCCACCCAGTGTGGAACGCCTGAAGGAGCGGGTCTGGTTTGGACAGTCGCGTGAGCACATTGCCTATCTCGGCGCATTTGTTGCGGCCGTGGTGGCATGGCAACTCGTGCAACACGGCGCTTGGGTGGGACGTCTGCTGTCACTGCTGGGTGTAGTCGTGGCCGTGGGACTCATCACCTATCTACTGCGACTCGCCGATGCCATCGAGCGAGATAGGCTCATCGTAGCGCTCGTCCTGATGCTGTTCTCCATCGTCTTCTTTGCGTTTTTTGAGCAAGCAGGGAGCTCACTCAGCTTGTTCACGGATCGCAACGTCGACCGACATTTGAGTGCACCGATAGCTGCGGTCGTTGGAGCGCTGGCTGGGGTTTTTGGGGGCTCAGCACCAGACCAGGTTCCGGCATCAGTTTTTCAGTCGGTCAATCCGGTCTTCATCCTGATCTTCGCACCGCTCTTCAGTCTACTATGGGTGGCGTTGGGCCGCAGACACTGGGAACCGAGCGTCCCCTTGAAATTCGGAGTTGGGATCGTGCAATTGGGGCTCGGCTTTGGAGCCCTGTGGTTTGGTGCGACGCAGGCAAGCGAAGGTGGATTGGTTGCCGCCGGCTGGCTGCTGCTTGGCTACTGGTTGCACACGACTGGAGAACTCTGCCTGTCTCCAATTGGCTTATCGATGGTAACGAAGCTTTCCCCGACGAAGATTGCTGGGCTCATGATGGGGACATGGTTCTTGTCATCCGCGTTCGCTCAGTACGCGGCGGGTTTGATTGCGGCGCTGACTGGCGTACACGGTGAGGGACAGGGGGCTGAAGCGGTACTGCCGCCGCCGAGTACTACGCTGCACATCTACGGGAACGTCTTTGGCAATGTTGGCTTGGTGGCGCTTGGTGTGGGGCTTCTTCTGATCGCGGCTGCTCCAGCATTGGCGCGCCGTACCCATGGTGTGCGTTAGCGCCTCGTGCTCGAGGCGTGACAGTACGAGCAGATAGATGCGACGGGCCAATTCGGCGACTTTTGGGAAAGTCCCTCGGTCGCGCGCGACTATTTGGGGTATTTGTGCCTAAGTTGCGGCGGGTGCGCTAGGTCTGGACTAGGCTTGCGGCATGATGAAGACTACGGCGCTCCTTCGATTGGAGCGATCGCACCATGAGTACTGAATCCTGTGGGATTTGTGGTGGCGACGGTCGCATTGCCAATTCATTCGGGCTTACCGACAAGTGCCCCACCTGTCATGGCACGGGCCGGCGCGGAGATGCGGAGCCTCAGTTTCGGGACGTCACTAAGACGAAGCCATCCCATCACAAGCAGGCGAACAAGGCCGCAACGGCCGAAAAGAAGCAATGGCCAGACACCTATGAGGGCGGTCGGCTCGCCACGGAAATTCGAGACTGTTCTACGGTGACGCCCGAGATCAGAGCCAGACTCATTCGCGACGTCATCGAGTACGAAGAGAGCCATGCCAGCTGTACCCAAACCTTCCAGAAGAAGATACGAAAGCTGATCCGCGCGACCTAGCCACGCGGTCGCCAACCGGGACCGGCAGATTCGTCCTGGTTTCTAGCGCTTCTTGCGAGCCGCGCGGGTGTCGGATAGACTCGGCGTGTCTTGTCATCGGTGCAAACAGGTGCGAATGCTGGCGCGGATGCTGAGCCGAAGCTGCTCAGTCGGGGTACGATTTTCCACGAGCGCTACGAGGTGGTTCGTTGCTTGGGCGCTGGGGGCATGGGGGCAGTGTACGAGGTCTTGCATCTCACGACCGAGCGTCGACGAGTCTTGAAGACGATGTTGCCCATGCTGCTGAGCGATCCAGACATGCGCAGTCGATTCAAGCAGGAAGCAACCATCACTGCAGGCATAGAAAGCGACCACATTGTCGAGGTTTTCGACGCAGGGTTCGACGAGACACAGGGGCTGCCCTTCTTGGTCATGGAGTATCTGCGTGGTGAAAATCTTGCCGGTGTCTTGCGCGCGCAGGGGCGTCTGGATGCCGAATTGGTCGTGACGCTGCTGCATCAAGCCAGTCTGGCACTTGAGCGTACCCATGCGGCAGGGATCGTGCATCGGGACCTGAAGCCAGAGAATCTATTCCTAACGCAGCGTGACGATGGGAGCCCGCGCCTGAAGCTGCTGGATTTTGGCATTGCCAAGATCGTTGCGCAGTCTGCCAATCTGAATACGACGCGTAGTTTCGGTACCCCGCTCTATATGTCTCCCGAACAGGTGCGTGGCGATGGGGCCATCGATGGTCGGGCGGACCTTTATGCAGTAGGTCAGCTCGCCTTTACCTTGCTGGTTGGCCATGCGTACTGGGAACAGGAAGCCGAGAATACCTCCGGACTGTATTCGCTCTTACTGAAGGTGGTGGAGGGGGCATCGGAGTCTGCAACGGTCAGAGCGAATCGCTACGGCGTTGCATTGCCACTGGCCTTTGACGAATGGTTTAGTCAGGCCATTCACCGATTGCCGAGTGGTCGTTTCGAGTCGGGCTCAGAACTCGTCGAACGGTTGTCTAGCGCGCTTTCGCTGAAGCGGCCGCGCGCGGCAGTTCAGACTGCGCCGCTGCTTCGTCCGGCGGGCGAAGCGCAACCGTCGGCAGCTCCGAGCTCGAATCCATCCGAGGCGATACTAGTGCCCACGTTGGCTGCTGTGAGTGACACGCCTAGGCGAGTGAGTGATGCGAGCCATAGCACAGGCACCGCGACGCGGAACGGCCGGCGCTTGGCGTGGGTACTTGCAGCAGTGGTTGGTGGTATTTCGCTATTCCTCGTTTCGAGCTGGCGAGGTTCGGCGCTTCGTACGCCCGAAGGCTCGGTCCGCGTTGAGCCGTCGGAAACACCCGCGTCGGTTCCGCTGCCGACGCGCGCAGTGCTCGGCTCGCAGGGGACGGACCAGGGGACAAAACCCCAAGTTGTGCCTGCTATGCAGTTCGCAGCAGTGGGCGGTAGTGCGTCGCATCGAGGAACTGGTTCCGGTACATCGAGCGCGGCCGCGAAGTCAGGTGCAAGGCAGGGGAACTCAAATCGCGTGCAACCGGCCAAGACTTCTGGCAAGCTCGGCGATGATCCGAGCGACTACCGATGAAATGGCTGCGTCGCGCATACCATGCGGCTCTTGCGGGGCCTGGGCATTGCTACCCGATTCGGCTCTTGGTGGTCGGGATCTGCCTCACCCAGTTCGCTTGGGCCGAGGAGTTGCGCAAGGGCCCAAGGGAGGCCGACTTGCAGTTCGAGCGAGGCAAGGCTGCGCTACAGCTTGGAAACTGGACGGAGGCCTGTGAGCTGTTTCGTCGCAGTATGGAGCTTGACCCATCGGCTAGCACACTCGTCAAGCTGGCGCGTTGTCACGAGCATGATGGTCGGTTGAAGATGGCGTCGGATGATTATGCTCGGGCACTTTCATTATTGCGCGAGCGAGCGCGAGACGACGAACACGCGAGTGCGCTCCGGCGTCTCGTACTCTCGTCCAAAGAGACGATTGATTCCAGGTTGGGACGGTTGCTCGTGCGGCTGAACTTCAGACCCGGTCGCTTTACGTTGTTGGTCGATGGGGATGCGGTGGCGCAAGAGCCGGATGCGCCAGCATTGTTTGTCGATCCGGGAACGCACTCGGTAGGCGTGACCGCGCCGGGGTTTGTTGCGGAGCCGCTCATGGTGAACCTGGGCGAGGGCGAGACACGAGAGATCGTCTTGCAGCTCAAAACTGCCAGCATGGAGACAGCTCCCGCGTCTGTGCCAAGGCGTGTCGTGGTACCGGCGGCGACGGCGCAACCCCTGGCGCCCGCTGCCTCGAAACCCCCAGTGCCGATTGTCGCAGCGAAACCCGTATCGCCCGCCGATGTCGCGCTTCGAGGACCATCGGGTACGGTAACGTCTAGCCACAAGGCTTACCGAACTGGCCATGGTCGGCAGGTCGCGGCCGCGGCAACGGGAGGCACCGGACTACTGCTATTCGGGGCAGCTGCCTATTTCGGCGTCAAGACTCACTCACTGGTCAACGATGCAACGGCCCATGGTAACTGTGATAGCAACTACGCGTGCGATGCTCGTGGCAGCGACTTGATGCGCGAGGCCGAACGAAAGCAGACCTACGCCCTGATGTTTGCAGGCGGTGGGACCTTGCTGCTGGGAACAGGTCTCATTCTTTGGCTTACGGCCCCATCGTCGAACCATCGAGCGGGTACCAATAGGCTTCAGTTGAGTCTAAGTTTGCGGCCTTCTGGCGCAACCTTCGGAGGACGATGGTGAGCAAGATCAAGATCGATAATGCCAGCTGCGAAGATCTGGTTGCTCGCGGGGCTGTAGGTGACAAGGTTGCTTGTCAGAAGCTCGTCGAGTATCTCTGGCCGCTCTGGCTTTCGATGGTGCGGTCGAGTCGTGCGGTGCAGGCCTTGGCAAACCCCGAAGATGGGGTGCATGACGTCATTGCCAAGCTAGTCGAGAAGTTGGGACAACCAGAGGGGCGAGGGCTACGCCTCTACTTGTCTTGGAAACAGCAACATCCAGAGAAGGCCTTCGAGGACTGGTTGCGCATTGTCACCAAGAATGCGATCCGTGACCATGTTCGCGAGAAAGTGGGAGCGCAGCGCAGCTCGTCTGGGGAGCCAGGCGTAAAACGTCTTCTGAACGAATTCGCATCGGCCCCGGTGCTCGAGGAGCTGGGCGTGCGCCCACCGGTAACGCTGGCGCAGACGGCACGGGAGCTACTCGAATTTGCCCGGAGTCGCTTGGCAGAGCGACAGCTTTCGATCCTCGAGGCCTGGCTGAAGGGTGCAACCTTTGACGAGATTGCTGACGAACTCGAGCTGCCCGCCGAAGATGCTCGCCACTGTTTGCGTTCGGCCGTGGCCGTGTTGCGAAGGTACTTCGGCGGGTCGATTTCCGACTAGCGCAGGGACACCGAGTGAATAGCTAAGCCAAACCCAGCGTCCAAGACGAGGCTCTTACCTACGGTAAACTGCATCTCGGTGACCAAGCGGGTGTTCAGAGAGGTGACGGCCGAATTTGACATGGCCGCCAGGCTGGAGAAATTCGCGTTGCGGGTTTGGTTGCCGGTTGCTCCTGTCAGCCAGGTTCCGAAGTAGCCGCCGTCGGACGTCTTGACCACGAAGTATACGTTGTCCTTGCCTTCGAAAGCGACCGAAACGCCGGCGTAACTGGAAAGATCGTACGGGTTGCCCGCGGCGAGCTGGAACCCGAGGCCTGCGTAGGTGCAGGCCGTGCCGGTGCATCCAAGGATCATCCAAGCAGCACAGCCATGATCCGACCATTGTGTACCGGGATCGCCGTAGCTATGGGTGGCATTGAAGTCGTTGTCAGCGAAATAGTACCACTTGCCGCTGCGTCCAGAGTTGTTCTCGATGTTCTCATCGCAGGTGGCGAATGCATCGATGACGGGGGAGTTGGTGACCGACGTCGACCCGCCAGCGGCAACGGTGGTCGTGGCGCCGCCGGTGGCAGCGGTGGTCGACGACCCGCCAGTGGCAACGGTGGTCGTGGCGCCGCCAGTGGCAACGGTGGTCGTGGCGCCGCCGGTGGCAGCGGTGGTCGTGGCGCCGCCGGTGGCAGCGGTGGTCGCGGCGCCGCCGGTGGCAGCGGTGGTCGCGGCGCCGCCGGTGGCAACGGTGGTCGTGGCGCCGCCGGTGGCAACGGTGGTCGTGGCGCCACCCTCTCCATTAAGATGGCCGCCTGAGCCCGTTGGTTCAGTGCTCGTGTTCGGCGTGCCACCAGCACCGCCCGTGCCTTCGGTGCTGCCAGCACTCACACAGATATCGTCAATGCAGGCCAGGCCAGGATTGCAGCTGTCGTTTGCGTAACAAGTGCAGCGTTTTTCGCCGACTTGGCAGACGCTGGTATTCTGAGTCGCGGAGGAATCGCACGCACCACCGAAGGTCCCCGCGATCGCCAAGCTAGTGAGTAGACCGATTCGTGAACGGATTTCACGGTTCTTAGGTTGAAGCATACTACAACACCTTCCACAAATGAGTTCGAAGTTGCAGTCGAGTCTTGTCGATAACATCGTGAACCAGGTTCGCGTTCGATTCTGCAGATCACGTCGCCGTGGCTGCTCGAACTGGAACCGGGTCGTTCGGTGCTGTCGACGTTCGTCCTGCGCTGATGGCAGACGAGGCCGAGAGTCAATTGGTCACGCGCTGTCGAGAATTCTTCTTTCAGCAAGAACGGGGACCTGTGAATTTGTCATTGCGGTGTGACCGATTGTCCCGCCGTGCGGTATGTTGTGGTCGTGCGGTCTTCCCAGGAAACACAACCACAGGAACGCAGCTTGGAGCTTAGATCGGCGAGGTGGGTGACGTGCAGAGCTCAAGGGTTTCCTCGTTACTCACCGCGCAAACGGGCCGCAGCATTGGTGCTGGCGAGGAGCCAGCGCTGAGACCGATTGGTTGCATTGAGCTGCTCAATGCGCTGTCGCTGCCGACTACGCTGACCAGGTGATTACGAGCAGACCATCCCCCGCTCTGGAACCTGCGCTTGTTGCGACGTTTGTCGCGCTCGGAAGCCAGTAGCTGCTGCCGCCACCACCGCCGCCCCAAGCGCCGCCGCCGCCGCCATAGTACCCGCCGCCGCCACCGCCACCGCCCTCGAGGCAGGCGGAGCCCCCGATGCCTAAGGCACCAGAATCGGCAGTGCAGTAATTGTAGTCGCCGCCCAATCCACCTGAGGATTGCGTCCCGCCAGTTCCAGTCGACTCGTAAGCATCCAAGCACGCACCGCCGTCCGTGCCGGATGTGATTCCACCGGCACCGCCGGCAGGGCGTACTCCCGACGAGCAAGCGCCACTGGCGCCACCGCCTCCCGAAGCGACCATGATGCGTTGCGCGAGTCCTATGCCACCGCGGCGCAGATCCGTGGCGCCGCCGCCGCCCGCTGCCCCGCCAACCCAGCCGGAGCCGTTAGCGTAGCCACCGTCGCCGCCGCCATTCCAACCACCGAATCCGCCACTTGTTGCGTCGCCGTTTTTGCCGCGTCCACCCACGAAGACGAACAACTCTTGTCCGGGAGTGGCGCTCAGCCATGCGCTGACATACGCGCCCTTACCCCCAACCGGATTTGTGCCACTCTGGTTGTACGCAGTACCACCTTCAGCCCCGTAAGCTTCCACTCTCATCTTCGTCGCGCAAGCTGGTACGAGGACAGATTCGACTGCTCCGGTGAAGCTGAAGGTAACGGTACCGCTGCATGTCGAGGCGCCGCTGGCTCCGGCGGCGATCGTGGCTCCGCCGGTCGTGGTAGTACCCCCCGTTGGAGCGGCGCCACTCGTTGCGCTGATTCCGCCTGTTGGAGCCGTGCCGCCGCTTGCTTTTGCCCCTGCCGTTGGCGCGGTTCCACCGGAACCGAACCCGGTTCCGCCCGATGTGTAAGTTGTACGGGTTCCACTAGCTCCGCTGGTTGCGCTGGTTGCGCTGGTTCCGCTGGCGCCGCTGGCAGTGCCGCTGCTCGACGGATTGCTCGTTCCACCAAGGCCGGCATTGCCGCCGCTCGTGCTGACTGCAACGCCACCTTCGGTGGCGAAGTAGCCGCCTAGCCCGCTACTGCCTGGCCCTCTGCCTGCGCGGTTGGTGTTCGTTTCGCCGGTACCTGCGGTTCCGCCGCCTTCGTCAGCACCGCCACCACTAGCCGCATCGTCATCAGGCAGGCGCTCGGACCACACTGGCATGCAGTGCAAGAGCGACGTCAATGCGACAAGGACGGTGGAGTGATATCTCAGCATCAGACACTCGCTCTGAGCAGGGCAATAGATGTGCGCTTTGGAGAGCAAACGGTCAAAAGGAACAATCCGTCACGCGCTAACCTGATTTCTTACTAATGGGCGCGATTCTCGAGATAGTCCAGACTCTCGCAGCGCCACTAGATGCGGATTCTGCCGACCGACCGGGGATGGTACGCTGGCATTGGTAGACTGTTGACTGTTGCGGCGTGACCAGTTCGAGTTACGGGGACCTCGCGTGGCGCGAGTGGGTAACCGCGACGGCGTTGAGGCTCTGGCGGCATCGCAGACGACGGTTCTGGACAGAATCACGCAGTGCACGTTTGCCGTAAGGGAGGTAGGGCCCGTCCCGAGTCGCTCAAAATTGTCCTATTTTCATGCACAAAATGACGCCGTGGCAAAAAAGGCGGATTTTGCGCTAGCATTCGGACGCGATCAGTGCTTTCTGTCGGTGGAACGCAGGAGAAACAGAATGGCAAAACCGAAAGCAAAGACGACGAAGAAACTATCCAAGGGCGCACTAATCCTCGCCATCCTCGACGCCATGGGTGAAGGCTGGGCGCGCAAAGACGTCAAGAAGGTGCTCGACTCACTTACCGAGATCGGCCACAAGGAGCTCAAGAAGAAGGGCGAATTCGTGCTTCCCGGTTTTGCCAAGTTCGTCGTGGTAAAGAAGCCTGCCCGTCCTGCGCGTGAAGGGATCAACCCATTCACCAAGGAGCCCACGACCTTTGCAGCGAAGCCCGCGAGCAAGGCAGTTAAGGCGCGTCCGGCTAAGGCAATCAAGGACGCGATTCTGTAGGGGCTGCCGCGTGGCGAGCAGTGGTGGCTTGCCGCTCGATTGGGTCTCGACAATCGTTGTATAGTGCACTCTGCCGTCATCAAGACGGCAGAGTTGCCTGCTAATCCCAGGACGGCACCGTCGGTGCTTGCGCGTCGACTGACCACCTAGCTTTCGACACGCGAAGGCATTGGATTACGGTAGTGGAGTTCGGTCCTATCGAGGTTCTGTCGCTCGACAGCGGCAGCGTTGGCGAACAGAAGCTGATCGGCATCGTTGCGGGGTTTCACCCCGAGGCTGTCAGCTTCGTGCATCCGACAATGAGCGGCAGCACCGTCAAAATCCTTAGTCTTGACCGCGGCGGTGAACTTGGGCCATTTGCTCGGAAACCCTGGTCCGAGCGCCCAGGCCATACTGAGGACGCCCAGTTGGGCGTCGGCGGGCCAGCTGTCCCATTCGGTGAAGCGTTTGCGGAGCAGGACTTCATTGGAATGCAGGCGAGCGATGACCAGCTCGTCGATGGCGAATTCCGTGAGGCGTAGGCGGGTGATGCTCTCGCAAGCTCGGTGCCCCTGATGGGCCAACTGCAGTTGCCCCTTGAGCAGTTGCCATTCAGTTTCGATCTCCGCGCGTGATGCCGCGGCTCCAGTGCCTTCGTGGACGAAGGGTAGCTCCAGAGCTTGCGAGACAGGATCGATCAGGTTGCCGACACCGACGGTGACCAAGCCCCTGATGTCCAAGTACATGAAGGGCACCCGTCCCTCGAACTCCTTGCTGAACGAGGGGAATAAGTCGCGCACGCAGTCGTACATGGTCGCTCCTTCGCTGTCGGATCACATGTGATGAAGTGAGTGTTCGTCCATGTCACGATACGCGAGCCTTGCATTGGTAGCAATACGAACGCAAGAGTCGCCGCGGTACGTGCGGCGCGTTTGGGTGCTTCCCAGTCGCCCTACGGATTTCCCTCGGCCAATTCTGTCGACCAGGCGTTCGGGGCAGGCGTCGAAGCCACCCTGAGCGATAGCGAACGAAAGTCTGTCACAGATCGCACGGCACACACGACGATCCAACTGAACATACACGAGCAAACACACGCATCTGACCAGGACATCGTGTGGGCGTTCGCAGAAAGGTTGGATCATGGCTAGGTCGACTGGACCCAAAGCGCTGACTGCATGCTGGCATCACGGCCTCTTGCCCTGTCTCGGTACGGCAGCACTCTGCACGCTTTCCTCGACGGCGAGCGCGGCACCACTTGCCAGTTTCGTACACAAGCCCGCGGCGTTGTCCGAAGTTATCATCTACCCGCCAAAAGATCCAACTGCCGCGCGCCCTGTGGTCGTCATGTTGCATGGGATGTGTGACGTTCCCGCGAACGAGTGCCCGCTCCTAGCCGACGCTTTCACCGAGCAGGCTTGGCTCGTGTGCCCTCGTGGTGACGCCAAATGCGACGGGGGCGGAGCCACTTGGTCGTATGAACAACGCGGCAAGATCCCCGAGCAGGTCATCGACTACATGCGGGCGAGCTTCGGCGACAGGATTGACGAGACATCGGGGCATATCCTTGCCGGTTTCTCCCTGGGTGCATTGGCGGCTGTCGATGCGTTTCAGCGCAGACACTCGCCGTTTCGGCATCTAATTCTGATCGGTGCGAAGGTTGAACCGGCGGTAACCACGCTGCTCGAAGCGGGCGTAAAGGACGTGGTTCTCATGGCAGGGCAGTGGGACATGATGTACCAACACATGCGGCTCAAATCCAAGACCTTGGATCGTTATGGTCTGGATTCGCGTTTCGTCGATCTCGGGCCGATTGGGCACCAACTTCCCGCAGATATCAACCAACGTCTGCGCGGCGCACTTGCTTGGGTCAATGAGCATTGAGAATACGGAGGCAGATCATGTGTAGCCTTTTCGGTTGGGGATTGCTTGCGGCGCTGGGCGGTGCGAGCGCACTGGGAATCACCAACCAAGACGGAGCAGCTTTGGAGCTGAACCCCACGACCCTTGAAACCTCAAGGCTAGGTGACGTGGGCCCAGCCAACGTCTTGGGAGTGGCTGGTGCAGGCGCGGTGGACCCATTGCCATCAACCTACTACGATCTTGCATCCGACATCGAGGAGCGTCGGCAAGCGGCACAACGCGATATGGGCCGACGGGTTTCGCTCGAGGTGGTAAAAGACGTATTTCTTATCGCAAGCCCGACTGGGCAAGCAAGCGGCGCAGCACGTATCGCGGAGCAGGCAATTGCTGCCTACTTCAACGGACGGTTCACTCGGCGTCCCGAGCGGGCTATTTCGGTGTATTTGTTTCCGTCTGCCAAGCCATACCAAGACTTCTGTCGGGCACGTTGGCAGAAATCCTGCATTTCGAGCTATGGGTTCTACGAGTCTGAAGGACGACACATCGTGCTCGACGTGGGGCCTGGCGTCGGAACGCTGACACATGAACTCGTCCACCCGATCCTGAAGACGGACTTCCCCGAAGCCCCGATTTGGCTGGAGGAGGGTATTGCTTCACTGTACGAGGGATTCAGTTTTGGCAAGACGGGCGAGATTCGCGGGGTTAAAAATTGGCGTTGGCCAGCGCTCGTCGCCGCGCTGAGCCAACCAGCGAAACGGCAAACAGTGCGAATCGATGCCTTGTTCAGTATGAGCTACGAGACATTCCGTGGCGCTGATGAATCGCTGAACTACGCCTTGGCTCGCTATTTCTGCCTCTGGCTCGAACATAAGGGCTTGCTTTGGCCCTTCTATCACACATGGCGTGATGGCTATCGATCGGACGAGACGGGCGAGAAGGCATTTCTTGCCGTTGTGGGGTCGCAACCCAGCGAAGTCAACCTGGCGTGGCAGCGCTGGTTGCGTCGCATCTGAACTCGCGCTCGAGTTAGGTCGCCGTCAGCCGAAGTGGAGCAAGCTCACGGCGGCAAGAATGAGCGCCAACACGGCTGCAGCTACCATCCATTTTCCGAAACTTGAGGTCGATACGCGTGGCGGCAGCGGAAACACGACTTCGTGGATATGCTCCGTTTCGCCGTCAACAAGAAGGACGCCTTGAACATCGAAGGCCATGAGGTATTCAAGCAACTGTCGCCGGGTGGCGGCGTTTCCGAGCTTTGGCGCATGCTTGCCGGATTTTACCTCGGCAATGTAATGCAGGCCATCGCGCGCTACGAGGTAGTCGGCGCGTAACGGTACGGATGTCGGTTGGCCGTCGACGAGCATGGTATAGCTCCCTTCGACCTGGGCCCCCAATACGTCGTAGCCCAAACGCTGCAGGAGTCGCGGTGCCGCGGCCTCTGCCGCCTGAGCTCGCGACCATTGGCGTCGACGTTTATGTCGTTGAACCCAGCGCTCCCCGGCGATCCAAAGTCCAATGGTCGAAAGCACAACGAGCCCGACCAGAAGCGGTTCTAGCCATGGCGTAGTTGAGACGTCGAGGTTCATTGCGGATGCCTGTGCGTGGTCATCGGTCCTCGACTACCCCAATGCACGATTGTGGTAGACGAGCACTGCTCTGTCCGTGGCGTAGACGTCCAGGCGCGTCAGGCCGAAGGGTTGCCAAGAAAGATCCAAGGACCGCTCGAGTGGCAAGCCCAGGAACCGCGACAGGATCGCGCGGAGGGGGCCTCCATGCGCGAACACAAGCCAGGTGGAGTCCCCGTAGGGAATGCCTTCTATTGCCTCGAACGCTCGTTGTGCACAGCGCGCGAAGGATTCGCCTTCCGGAGCTGCGTTGTGAATGGGATCCGCGAAGAAGGCTCCCGTGTTTTCGAGCTCCGACCAGGGGACGCCGTCCCAGTTCCCAAAGCTCTGCTCACGTAGGGCGGGGGACACTACCAGTTTTGGTCCGAGGGTCGTCGCGTGCTCGTGGACTCGGCGCAGATCCGAGCAGATGACACGTTCAATACCGAGCTCCAACAGTTGTGCCTTCACCCGGGGCCAACGCGCCTGTCCTTCTGGGGTCACTGGCAAATCCAGGTGCCCCAAGGGTGCGCCACGGTCAGAAGCGGCAGTGGGACCGTGTCTGAGAAGAAATAGACATGTCATTTAAGCATCATGGCCAAGAGTGCTGCAGCTTCAACCAACTGATTGCCAGCGCCCAGCAGATCTCCACTGTGCCCTCCAAGGCGCTGCCGGAGATAGAGCGACCAGAACAGGGCCATTGTTATCGAAAACGTTGCCACTTGCCCGAGTCTACCAAGTCCGAAGTGCCAGGCCACGGCATTGGCGACCAACAACCAGGCCGTCGCCAACAGCAATGGCCCATGGCCGCTCCTGCGATGGACTTCCTTGGCCAGCCCTTCCGAGATGGAGGGCAACACGCGCAGTGTCCAAGCAATGGACCAGCGTCCCCACACCATGGCTAACGGTAATGCCCAGAGGCTGCGAGACCCCAACTGGCAGAGCGCCGCCCAGCGCAGCGTCAAGAGGCACCAGAGCCCCATCGCGCCATAGGCGCCAATGCGGCTGTCCTTCATGATCTCGAGCACTCGTTCCTTGGTGAACCCCCCGCCGAGACCATCGGTGGCATCCGTGAAGCCATCCTCGTGAAATCCGCCTGTAAGTAGGAGACCGAAGCTCACAGCCAAGACCGCAGCAACCGGGGCGGCCCAGAGCTGAATCGCCAATGCGTAAACCCCAGCCGTCGCAAAACCAACCAGGGCGCCTACCAGTGGAAACCAAGCGACTGCGGGCGCCAAGTCCGCCGCTTGGGTGTCAGGACCTGGTACCGGAATGCGGGTGAGAAATCGAAGGGCAGCAACGAGGGAACGCATGCAGACGCGTCCTAGCTCAAAATGGGACGAGCGCCTGCCCCAATTGGACCACCGCGCCGCGCTGACGGAGCTGCTACGCCAACGGCTTGCGCCGTCGCGTCTTCTTCGCACGCTTGGCGCGGTTGACGAAGAACCATTCGCTGGTGGACTTTGGCTTAGTATACGCCTTGGCCTTGCTCGTGACTTCTGCCTTGCACGAGGCTTTGACTTTGCTCGTGACTTTCGCCTTCGTCAAAGAGGTTCGTAGTTTCGACGGCGGCCTCCTTCTCGCGGCTGGGAGTGCAATTTCGGCAAGTAGGCTGCCTTGCTGCCTTCCTGCCTCAGTCAACGAGACTCGTTGGTAAGCGATCTCGCGCCCGCCCTTTTCGAATGATTCGTCGCTAACGACCACGACTCCGGCGCGGCACAGGCCATTGAGAAGGTGCTCGAAAGAGCGGCGATCGACGTCGCTATCCGCAAACGTCTCGCGGTAAAGTCGGCCGCTTGCTTGAGCGTCATCTCTTGACAAAGCCGTCAGGATGCATGCGATGGCGGCCTTCTCGGTAGGGCTAGGCTCGCGGAGGTCGTGAACACTACTCTGTTTTGGTGCGCAGACATCACACAGCCCGCAGGGGCCATGGCTATCCTCTTGATCGCCGAAATGGCGGACCATGTGGACCATGCGACAGTCGTGGGACGACGCGAAGCGCGTCATGAGCTTCAGCTGTTCAAGTTTGTGATCGCGTTGGGCGAGGTATGGCGTCTTCCAGTTCGCGCTTCCGCGGACGACTTCGCCTTCCGCGGTGGTTTCGACACCGCCGTGGATCTGGAGCTTCTCCATGTACTTGTCGAACAGGTCCGGCTTCATGCGGACTTTGCGGCGGAGCTTGTCTGTTGTGATGGGCTTGTTGGTGAGTTTCGCGATAATCGACTCGAGCACCTCTGCCTCAGGGTAGTCGCGATCATGGAAGAATTCGTGGGTCTTTCGATCGGTGTACGAATGCAGCAAGAATGCAGAGGCAGGTCTCCCATCACGTCCGGCGCGTCCAATCTCCTGGTAATAACCTTCAAGACTGCCGGGAAGCGCCGCATGGATGATCGTGCGCACGTCGGCTTTGTCGATCCCCATACCAAAAGCCACGGTGGCGACAATGATCTCGAGCCGTCCTTCGAGGAACGCGGTCTGGATCCGATCGCGCGCCTCGGCATCCATTCCCGCATGGTAAGCGGCGGCGAGTTTGCGACCGAGCGTAGCACCCAGCGCCTCAGCGCTCTTGCGGGTTGCCGCGTAGACGATGGCGGGGCGACTGGCCTTGTCGGCAAGCAGCTGGCGCACGGCCTTCGCACGTTCGCTCGGGTTCAATTCGACGACTTCGATGGCGATATTGGTGCGCCGAAAGCCATGGATGAAACGACTGGCCTTCTCGAGACCCAGCTGCGCCACGATGTCGTCTTGGACTTGCGGAGTCGCTGTGGCGGTAAGGGCGATGATCGGTGCCGGGCGCAGTGCGGGCAGGCGCTGGCCGAGCATGCGGTATTCTGGCCGGAAATCATGTCCCCATTGCGAAATGCAGTGCGCTTCATCGACGGCGATGAGCGCGGGGGTCCGCTTGGCCAGCATCTCCGGAAAGCCCGGGACCCGCAGACGCTCGGGCGCAATGAACAAGAAATCAAGGCGACCGGCGAGGTAGTCGATGCACGCTTGCCTTGACTCGAGTCGCGAACGACCGGAATGGATACGTTCAGCGCGAAACCCTTGAGCTGCGAGTTTACTAGCTTGGTCCTCCATTAGAGCAATGAGCGGGCTGACTACCAGCGTAGTGCCGCCGCGGGCGATCCCGGGCAGCTGATAGCAGAGGGATTTGCCGGCGCCGGTTGGCATGACCAGCAGCAGATCTCTCCCTTCAGCGGCGGCGCGGCATACTGTTTCTTGGTAGGGGCGAAAATCCGCAAAGCCAAAGGCAGACTGCAGGAGTTTGCGAAGTTCACCGGGTGCTGTTGGTGTGCGCGGCGCAGTATTGGGGCGTGATTCGATCGGGCGAATTGCCGCGGTCGCCGCAGTGGGGCTGCTGTTCGGCGTCGGCAACTTGGGTGCAAGAGTGGTTGCCGCAGGGATGGGGGTCCGGCAGACCCGACCTACCACGTCCCTAACGTACGCCTCAATCCCTACGATGAAGGCGGCCAGATCCCCGTGACCGCGTTGCAGCTGGATGAGCTTAGCTTCCCATTCGCCAGTCATCGCCGGGCTCTTGACCTCGGGATGCACGACGGAGACAAGGCCAACGCCCTTATCTGTGGCTTCCAGCGACTTCCCGCGACGAATCAGATACTCCCGTCGGAGTAGGGTCTCGATGATTTGAGCGCGCGTCGCGGGGGTGCCAAGACCAAGATCGCGCATCGCATCCGAGAGGTCCTTCTCTTCGAGGGTCCGGCCAGCATTCTCCATCGCCGTCAGTAGCGTAGCCTCGGTGTAATGCTTCGGAGGCCTGGTGCGTTTGGCCACTGGCTCCGCATTGAGCACGCGCTGAGCCTGGCCGCGCGCGAGCCCCGCGGGGAGTGTTTGCTCCGCGACGTCAGAATCGTCAGGAGATTCGGTATATCTGTTGCTCGCTCGCGGGACTCTCGTCCCAGCACCGAAGTCGAGCATTTTCCAGCCGATCTGCTCGACGGCGGTGCCCCGACTTTCATATCGATCGACGACGGGGAGGGGGTCTGGCGACGTGATTGCGGTCATCACGGTCGTGACCGAATAGTTGTGATCCTGATGCCAGGCCTGAAGTAGACGCCGGCACACGAGATCGTAGATCTTTAGTTCATCAGCGTTGAGCACGCCGTCGCGAGCAGGCGTGGTCGTCGGGATGATGGCATGGTGGTCGGTAACGCGGGTGTCGTCGACGAAACGGCGACCAAGGAGCTTCGTGCCCGTCCCAGCCGCGAGGCTACCGGGGTAACGACCGCCAATTGTCCTGACCACTTCTCCAAGGGTCGACGCAATGTCTTTTGATAGATGGCGACTGTCCGTCCTTGGGTAGCTCAATAGCTTGTGGCGCTCGTAGAGCGACTGGGCCAGGTTGAGTGTCTTCTGTGCACTCATGCCAAAGAGGCGGTTGGCGTGCCGTTGCAGCTCGGTCAAGTCATAGAGCAACGGCGGAGGCAGCTTCCGCGTTTCCGCTTGCACGGATTCGATGGTCGCCTTGCCCGCGCGCGCCCGCGCGACAATCGAGGCCGCCTCCAAGCCGTCGGGTGGGAGTCGTTGACGCTTTGCCGAATCGACCGAACCTGGGTCGTTCGCCGACGGCGCGCGGAACCAGGTGCCACTGTAGGTGCTCTCGGGCCTATTGCCTGGTGCTTCGCTGGGCGCGAAAGTGGCCACCACTTCGATGTAGTCTTCGGACAAGAAGTTTCGAATCGATAGTTCGCGTTCGACCACGATGGCGAGCGTGGGAGTCTGGACACGGCCGACAGAGATCTCCTGATCGAGCGAGAGGCTATAGGCCCTTGACAGATTCATCCCGACGAGCCAATCCGCGCGACTCCGGCCTTTGGCAGCGTCAGCGAGGCGGTCGTATTCGGAGGCATCCTTCAGGTTGCGAAAGCCCTTGCGGATGGCGTCTGGCGTCAAGGAAGAGATCCAGAGGCGACTCACTGGCTTTCTGCAAGCTGCGGCCTCGTAGATGTAGCGAAAGATCAGTTCCCCCTCGCGCCCTGCGTCGGTGGCACATATGACGCGTTCGGTGTTGCTGTCCTTTAGGATTCGGCGCACTACGGCGAACTGGGCCTTGGTGTCAGGGACGACCACCAAGGGGAACTCCGTCGGCAGCATGGGCAGAGTCGCTAGACTCCAACGTTTCCATTCCGGGTTGATCTCGTGAGGTTGGGCCAATGTCACGAGATGTCCGAGCGCCCAGGTTACGACGTAGCCGCTCCCCTCGAAGCAACCGTTCCGATGCTCGGTCGCGCACAAAACGGCGGCAATGTCACGGGCGACGGAGGGCTTTTCGGCGACGACGGCGATGGACACTTCTTAGTTGAGCAGCGTGGCACGCATCGGACGCGCTGGCGACGTTGGAAGGCATTGTTGGGTCGTTGGCCTATTTGTTCGGCGGCGCTACTGGGGAGCCGATCGCGATTTCGGGCCCCATCGTGCGATGATGACCGAACGGGTCCGAAACCTTGACGGAAGGAAAGCGAATCATGAGCTCCGTGCGGAAGTGGGTAACGGCAATGGTCGTCATCGCAGCATGTTTGTCGTGTCGCAAGGCCGACAAGGCGTCGAGCGACGCAGCTGGTCAACCCTCTGCTGCAGGTTCGACCAAGCATGATGGTAGGGCAATGGTAGGTGTGACTTCGTGGTTGGCCCTGGTCGATGAGGGCTAGTATGGGGAGAGCTGGGACTCGGCAGCGCAGCTCTTTCAGGGTGGCGTGACCCGTGAGAATTGGATCGAAGGCGTTGGTGCGGTTCGAGTGCCGCTCGGCAAGCTTGTCTCTCGAATGCAGAAGTCTTCCGAGGCGAAGAACTCGTTGCCCGGGGTTCCAGACGGCAACTACCAGCTCATGCAGTTCGACACGGCGTTCGAGCAGAAACATGTTGCGGTAGAAACGGTGACGGTGAAAGAAGAAGCGGACGGCTCCTGGAAGGTTGCGGGGTATTTTATCAGATAGGGGCCTGCAGAGTCCGCATCACACCAGCACGCGCATCAAAGAGTATCGACCATTCACTGGGCACATCCGCCGGCACGGGCCCAGTATTCGACCAGACGGCGGCAACGGCGGCGGTCGGGCGCTAGTGCTTTCAATCGCCTCAGTCGTTTCTCGAGGCAGGCGCTCCACTCCGCCCTGGTGTATAAGGGACTGAGCGTATGAATCGTCTTGACCGCAGTGCCTTCGGACCAGGCTTCAAATTCGGTGTGGCCACTTCTTCCTATCAGATCGAAGGGGCGATCCACGAAGGAGGGCGCGGTGCAAGTATCTGGGACAGATTCTGTCGGATCGAGGGAGCGACCAAGCAGGGCCATTCCGGAGAATTCGCCTGCGACCACTACCATCGCATGGCAGAAGACGTGGAACTGATGCGTTGGCTCGGTGTGGACGCCTACCGTTTCAGTGTGGCTTGGTCGCGGATCTTTCCGACCGGGCGCACAGCGGTTTGCGAAGCAGGGCTCGATTTCTACGAGCGACTGGTGGACCGCTTACTCGCAAGCGATATCGAACCCTGCGTGACGCTCTATCACTGGGATCTTCCCGACTCGCTTCCCGGTGGGTGGCTCTCACGGGACACCGTCATGGCTTTTGCAGAATACGTGGAGGCCGTCGCGCGGCGGCTCGGGGACCGCGTGGCCCTCTGGCTTACCCACAATGAGCCTTGGTGTCAGGCCTTTCTGGGCTACGAACTGGGGCTTTTCGCGCCAGGCCACAAGAACCTCTCGGAAGCGCTGCTTTGTGCGCACCACCTGCTATTGTCGCATGGGTTGGGCGTGCAAGCGTTGCGGGCCCAGGTAAAAGCCCCAGTAGGGATTGCACCGAATTTCATGCCGGTTCATCCTGCCAGCGTTTCCTCGGCGGATGTTGCGGCGGCAAAGCGATTCGATGGCTACTTCAATCGCTGGTTTCTAGAGCCAGTATTGGGTTTGGGCTACCCGAGCGACATGGTGCAACTTTATGGGCGTGCGATGCCCGAAGTGTCTGATGAAGACCTGCGACTGATTGCCCAACCTATCGAAGTCGTTGGGGTGAACTACTACGAGCGCATAGTGATTGCGGACGCTCCGGACTCGGGGACGTTGTGTTGCAAGGGTGTCACCGAGGGAAACCATCCGCGCACGATGGACCGAGAGATCTACCCGCAGGGGCTTCTGGAGCAGCTGCGACGGCTCTACCAGCACTATGGGATCAATCGGCTCGTGGTCACGGAGAACGGCGCCGCTTTCCCTGACGAACTCAGCGCGGACGGCAAGGTACACGACCCTGGGCGCGTCGAGTTTCTGCGAGTGCACCTGGAGAAGGTTGCCGAAGCTCGCGCTGAAGGGGTCCCAGTGGAAGGGTATTTTGCCTGGTCTTTGATGGACAATTTCGAGTGGCATATGGGCTATACCCTGCGCTATGGGCTGATGCATGTCGACTTCGAGAGCCAGAAGCGAACGGCGAAGGACAGCGCTCTCTTTTTCCGCACGCTGACCCAAAGCTAGAACGCTTCGAGAGCACTGCGCCGGTCGCTGTGTTGCCGCGCGTGTGGTCTGGGTCAAAGGTTTCTCGCATGTTTCAGCTGGGGTCGCGACTGTGTTTCGTCAGGGTGTCGAGGCGTAAACCTCCACAAAATGAGGGTTTCACGCTAGCTCTGACGCGCAATTGAACTACGATACGTCTAGACACCAGGCACCCCAACGAACGCCATGTCAAAGCCAGCTGTACGTTTCCACCTGACCCGTTATCCGGATGAACCAGAATGCTCATGGGGAGAACCGGACAAGTGTCAGGACATCCATTGCCGCTATTCGTTGCTCGCCGAGCGTCCGCGTATCCACGAGTGGTCAAGGGAGGACGTTCTGGAACTCATTGATGCCATGCCTGCGACCTGTGTCCTCGATTTGGCCAATCAAGGGCCGCTCCTCTTGGACGAAGTTGCGACATTTTTGGGTATGCCGCGCGCCTTCGTTGAACAATTCGAAAAGCTGGCTCTCAGAAAGCTTGCGCGTGTTCGTGACTTGCGCAAAGCCCATTGGGATGACCGGTAGCTCCCGTCCCGCACACCGGCGTGGTATCAACGCGCTGGAACATGCACATCCGTAGGTTTATAAGCGAGGACGAGTCGGCTGTTGTACAACTTTGGAACGATTGCGGGCTGACACGCCCCTGGAATGACCCGTCGAAGGACGTTGCTCGCAAGCTGTGCGAGCAACCAGAGCTCTTTCTAGTCGGAGTGCTTGAGGGCAAGCTGGTGGCGAGTGCGATGTTCGGCTACGACGGACACAGAGGTAACGTGTCCTACCTTGCGGTCACTCCTGGGATGCAGCGTCTGTCGCTCGGTCGACAAATCATGCAAGCGGGAGAAGCACTGCTGCGCCAGCGTGGGTGCCCCAAGGTAAATCTCTTGGTCCGTGACTCGAATGCGGATGTCATAGAATTCTACCGTCGCCTTGGGTACGCGTCGGAGTCCGTTGTTGCTCTTGGCAAGCGATTGATCACGGATCTCGCGTAGTGTCGCGGCGGACTTGGCAAGTCCGCGGCTTGCGCGGACCTCCGGAAACACAGGAATCACGAAACAATCACGAGACAATCTCAGCTGAAATATGTCGGCTTTGTTGCGAACTAGAGTGCATCAGGTTTCGTAGTGGTTGCAGGTGTTCAACTTGAAGCGAATACGAAAACGCCCATTTACATAGCTTGAAAGTGAAGGTATCCGCGGCTCATGGCCCAGATCGATACTGGTAACACAGCTTGGATGCTCGTCTCGACCGCCCTGGTACTTGTGATGTTTCCAGGGCTCGCTCTCTTCTACGGAGGTTTGGTGCGTACGAAGAACGTCCTGTCGACGTTCATGCATACCTTCGTTGCACTAGGTGTCGTCACGCTGCAGTGGGTGCTCTTTGGATACTCCCTTGCATTTGGGCCGGACGTGGGCGGCATCATTGGCGGCAGTGCACATTTCTTCCTGACCGGAGTCGGCCTCGAGCCTAAAGCAGGCATGACCGTGCCCCATCTACTGTTTATGGCGTACCAGTTGATGTTTGCGGCAATCACGCCAGCGCTGGTTTCCGGCGCTTTCGCCGAACGAATGAGTTTCCGTAGCTACATTGTGTTTACTGTGCTTTGGACCACCTTTGTCTACGATCCTGTGGCGCATTGGCTGTGGACGCCCGGAGGTTGGCTCGCCAGGCTTGGTGCTCTCGACTTCGCCGGTGGACTCGTAGTCCATGTTACCTCTGGACTATCGGCCTTGGTCTTCGCACTTGTACTCGGCAGGAGGCTCGGCTACCCACGCGAGAAGTCCGTTCCCCACAACTTGACGATGACCCTCCTTGGCGCAGGGCTGCTTTGGTTCGGCTGGTTTGGTTTCAACGGTGGCAGCGCGCTTGCTGCGGATGGCACTGCAGTGTTGGCCTTGGTAAACTCGCAACTCGCCGCCGCGAGCGGCGCGACAGTCTGGCTTGCCATTGACCTCAAGCGATGGAAGAAGGCTGGAAGCCTTGGTTACGCGTCGGGTTTCGTTGCTGCTTTGGCGACCATCACACCAGCCTCGGGCTTCGTGAGCCCACGCTCGGCTCTGCTCATTGGCGCTCTGGCCGCGATGGCCTGCTACGGGGCACTCATGCTCAAAGATCGATGGGGCTACGATGACACGTTGGATGCGTTTGGTGTTCACGGGATCGGCGGAATCGTAGGAACACTGCTTCTTGGTCTCTTTGCACAAAAGGCTTGGAACGCCGCTGGGGCTGACGGGCTATTCGCGAACAATCCTCGATTCGTTTTGGTTCAGCTCGGCGCAGTACTGGCAACGATCGTTTACTCAGTGGCAATGACCTATGGCCTGCTCAAGTTTCTAGAGAGAACTGTGGGGCTGCGAGTAAACTCGAACGTCGAGCGCGAAGGCCTGGATATGAACCTCCACGGCGAGGTCGGCTACGCCATCGGCGCAGCCATGGGCAGCCATGTCGGCGGTTCGCCGGCCGTCGAAGAGGACGTCGAGCGAACTGCCATGCGTGAACCGGAAATGGCTTGATGCTCGATTAGATGAAATCGCCCCGGCTGTCGTCAGGGCATGAAAATGGCCGCGATGGGGCTGTAGGTGCAGGTGCCGTGTGCAGCCCCAGAGTGCTACCTCCAGTGACAGTGACGATTTTCCTCAAGCGGCCGCGGGGACGTCCGATAGTCCAAGCATGACGCCTGCGATTGAGCACCTTGAAGACGAAGACACCCGCGCTACCCATGTTCGCGTTGAACTCCCATCGGGTAGTTGGGAGTTGCACGTCTTGAACATCGAAGGCGACCTTTCTGCCTTTTGGGTGGCCCCTCAGCATGGTCAGATTGTAGACGTGCCGATCGGGCAAGCTTAGGTCGAGCTCAAGCCTTTCTTGAAGCTGGGCAGCGCGGCCCGTCATCTATTGCACTTCAAAACTACCCCACCCTGAGGTCGCGCCAGGGAATTGACTACGATATGGGGTGCACTCAAACGCCTAGATTCCAGTAGCCAACGCGAGCAGCTATCCCTTTCGGCCTTTGCTGGCACCTTGTGTGGTGTAGTAGACCAAACCCCGGTAGTGATCGCGACAAAGCCAAAGACTATTCGCCCCATGATGGAACTGCTTGTGAGCCTGGTTTCCGCAACCTTTCTCTTCGCACCGTCGCGGGAGGTTGTCTGATTCTTCCCAATGTCGAACCTCGACTTCCAGTGAGTGCTCTTGCCCGTTCGGGGGTCCAAGCCCAACGATGTGGCCCACCCGGAGAACGACCAGATCGATGGGGGGTCCGTCTGCTCGCGTGACTTGAAGCCGATCGTCGGGTCTGGGAGCGATGTTCAGACAGACGTCGGCAAGGGGTGGTGTTTGACCGATTTGAAAAACGAGCTTTGCCTTCATCGTAGTCGCACTGCCCATCAGACCAGCACTCTCGCTTAGCCAGGTCAATAGACGGCTATTGGGGGTTATAGAGGCCTGTAGGTCGGCGCAGAAGTACCAATTGCCGCACGGCGTTAGTGTGTTCACGAGACAGTCACACCTGAACGCACGCGAAACCTGGCCGGACTATTGGGCTAGACCCGAACGAAGACGACGACCCGCTCATCGTTGACTTGCTCAGCTACGACTTCGAGAGACTCAAATCGCCGACCAATCCGAATCCTTTGGCTGCTGTACTCACGCGGTTTGGATGGCAACGACGGCTGCCGGGCGAAAGAGACGCGGTAGACGTGGTTACCGATGATTTCGACGGTAGACTCGGGGAGTCTCAGCCACTTGTCTTGCTTGAGGATTTCGACGGGCATGATCCAATAATGTTCATCTTGTGTGACCGCTCGGGTCAATGGGAGTTCACTGCCGGTCATGAGAATGGGGTAGACGATCGATAGCTCGGCAAGCCGCGTACCGGCGACTCGAGTTCTTCGCCCAGACCGATCTGGTGGCCATCCATGCGACCAGCCTGAAATCCATCATCTTTGACACGCATCGGAGTTGGACGCGAAGTGCGGAGATTCGAGTGAGTTTCGCGCAATGCGCGAGCGGCTTGGCTTTCTCGCTCATCGAGTTTTACTAGGGCCGTGCTGGTTGCCGCTTCTCGCACTTCGGTCCGCATGGCACTAAGCCGCTCGTGGATCACGACGACGAGGCCTTTTCGGTAGGAATCGCAATAGCTCCGGCCCTTTCCGAGGCCGTTCTTCAGCGTCAGTCGATCAACCTGGGCTTTCACGCGGTTGTACTGCAGGCGAAACAGACGCACGTCGCTGGGGCAGCCCACGACCCGAATCGCAGTTTCTTTCGACGAGCGCGCTTGGTAGATGACGCAACCGTAATGGTTCGCCAAAGTGCCGACCAGTACCTGCTGCCACACTGGAACGCGCGAAGCGTACGTTTCGATCGGCTCAGCGTCTTCGGCGGGTGACTCCGAGTCAGCATCGGAATGTGCGTCGACCTCAGCTCGCGACAATCGGTATTGCTGCAGTAGCTTCTCGGCGGCGGCTACGGCTACCGCTGCCTCATGCTCGCTTGTATTGGCTTCAGCGAGTGCGTAGAGTTTTCTGACCTTGCTGATGACATCTTCAATGGCGCTCATGGGAGGTCCCGGTGGAGGAATAGGCACTCTAGTACATCGGCCGGCATAGGTTCGCTACGATTGGGTCACGTTGCCGGGGGGGGTCTAGGACGTATGGTCACCAGAACTGCCGAAAATACTGGAGCGGCTGACATCGCGACTACGGCGGCCGCGGTGGCGGGGCGATACGTCTACGGGACGCCTGGCGCAGCCGCAGGACATTTTCCGTGGTATGGCCGGGCCACCATGAATCTAGCCGACTTCGATCCAGATTATGTCTTCTCACATCACAGCGCGACCCCAGAGAAGCTCAAGCAGTATTCGCTGATTCACGAGTCTGCAAAGCAGTTTGCTCGTGTTGTCTTGGACAATGTCCCGGCTTCGGGCGACCGCGCTGCAGTAATCCAACTGCTACGTGAAGCATCAATGCTGGCCTGTGCTGCCATCTCGCTTGACGGCCGACTCAATCCCTAAGGGCCCACCTGGCGTCGCTGGCCCAGGTCGAGTTACCAGTCGGTCACTACTGTCAAGTGCACCGAAACCCGAATACGCCCCAAAGGTTCATTACCAATGCACTCCATCCTGGAATCGGTCTGGTCCCTTACCTGCGCCGCTGGCAGCCGACCCAGGCTGGGCACCTCTGGCCAAACCCGACGCAGTTTACAGAAGACCAGATTCTCAATCAGCGAGGGTTTCGCAATCAAGATTTTGACGCCGCGGAGTTGGTGTGGGGCTTCCCTGCGCACCGCAGAAGAGTTAGCTGACAATGCCGCACGATAGGGGACAGTCTCGGTCAATGAAAGCGGGCAACATCCTTGCGAGCCAAGCCCTTGTCCTGCCCAGAGCGTATTCCCTGGGAGAAGAAATTGCCTCCGCCGTGTTCCATGGTCTCGGCGCTGGTCTCGGTGTTGTCGCTCTCTTTGCGTTGGTCATTCGCGCCTCTGCCCATGGCGATGCCCAGAGTATCGTAGCGGTGAGCGTCTATGGGGTTACGCTCATTCTCTTGTATCTGATGTCGACGCTCTACCATGCCTTGACGAATAAGAAGGCAAAGAGCGCCTTCAAACTGTTGGACCATTGCGCCATCTACCTGCTGATCGCAGGGACCTACACCGCCTATGCGCTCTCGGTGCTTCGCGGGACTCTCGGTTGGGTCCTATTTGTCGTCATCTGGAGTTGCGCCGCCATCGGCATAGCCGCCGAAGCTTTGAGGATCAATCGCTACAAGCTCTTGTCAACAGCGTTGTATCTGGTGATGGGTTGGCTGGTTATGTTCGTCGCGGGACCCGTCAGGGCGGCCTTGTCGACCACGAGCTTTGATTTGCTTGTCTGGGGCGGCGGGGCCTACACCGTCGGAGCCATAGTGTACGCCATGAAGCGGGTTCCTTGGACCCATCCGGTCTGGCATCTTTTCGTGCTCGCGGGCTCCACCTTGCACTTCTTCTCGATTTGGTGGAGCCTCTGACGCGTCGTCACGAAGAACCAACAGCGGGTTCTCGCGGTGCGAGATCTTAGTTTTTTGCTGTTCGCGGCTACCGCGCCCCGCGATTTCGTCGAGTTGCATCGCGGAAACGACGAACCCCCACGCGCTCTGGAGCAGAGATTCACTGTGCTCCAGCTGAGAAGTGATGACGTCACTAGTCCGCTTGACAGGGGACTATGGGCAAGGCTGGTACTGGCCCACCAGGCGCGTTTCGGACGACAAGAAGTACTGACCCGTCTGTACGAACTGCGGAGATTGAACACAGTAGAGGTTGTAGTCCCCAGGGCTTTCGCCAGTGGAAGGGTCAAAATCGAGCCTGCCTGTCACCCCATCGTAGTCGATGTTCCGTCCCGCAAGGAGATCCGCCGTCGCATTCGACAGGTCGCCTGGGCCGGCCGAAAACGTCGTGCCGGGAGGTACTAGGCGCTTGAGGCCGTCTGCTACGGACGCACCGCTGGGCTCGCTGGCGCTGCTAGCAGTCAAGGCATACGCGATGAGATAGAATGCGTCATAGGAACCAGTTACCCCGTACACGTCGGGCATTGCGACGTTGTTTACTGCACTATAGCGGGTTTGCATCAAATCGTAGAGTTTGTCGTTGTAGCGTGGACCGAACACTTGGACGCGCGCCTTCAGCTTGCGGTCGGAATGGGCGGCTTCGCTCGCCGTCACTACCGATGCGAGCTGTGTCAGCTTTGCCCCTTCGGAAAATACGTAAAATGGCCGCGGCTGAGCACCAGTTCCGGTAATCCACTGTTCCTCGATTGGGTCCAAACCCTTGGTAACTACTTCGGCCGTGCCGATGGCCAAGATAAGGTGAGGTTTGAACGTCTGGACAATGGAGGTAACAGCGGCTTGAGTGTCTGCGTTAGGATTCGCTGTCAGATCCGGAAGATCGAAGCGACCATAGTAGGCCGTACCATTTGAGGCGGCTGTTGTTCCGTTGAACGTCAGCGTGCTGCTCAGCAAGTCAGCGAGGCCCTTGCCGTACGAGTCACCCTTGGCAAGCACCGCGACACGGATCGACGCCGCGCTGTCGAGTCCCCATGCTTCACGCACTTGAGGGTTAGCTTCGATTTGGGCCACTAGGGCCGCATAGCCCTTCGACTCTGGCTCGTAGGAACTCGACGTGCGCCAGACCAGGCCAGCGTCCTGAAGCGTGGCCAGATCTGGCGTTGTCGCGGAAGGAGTCATCAGAAGCACTCCGTTGGGAATGGTGACGTTCTTTGCCACCTTCACCGTTGCACCACTGAAGCCTGGTCCAATGATTGCGGGAACTCTTACGCGGGTGGCGAGATGGGTCGCTGCACCCTCTGCATCGGCCACCTGATCGCAGACAACTAGCGCGATCGGACGCGGAGCAGACCCATTCGCCGATGGAATGCCTATGGCCCGCTCGGTGAATTCAGCGTGAGCAAGTTGCACTGCGCGCACGCGCGCGGCACCGTCAGTCGCGTTTTCACCCGTTAGTGGCGCCAATACCCCGAGCATGATCGCATCCGGAGTGGCAGGCTTTCCGTCGATGGTCACGACGCTGGTACAATTGGAGTCGAGAATAGGAAGACACGTCTTGTTCGTGCTGCAATAGGTGTTGGGAGTATCTCGGTTCGCAAGACAATCTGCGTTGCGGCTGCAACCTCCGACAACACCTGTCTTCGAGACGCACACACCTTCCACGCACTGTGTTCCAGCAAAAGCGGAGCCCTTGCTGGTGCATTCCGACGTATTGGAGCACTGGTCCTTGCTTCGATCAGTGATCAGTAGACAGGAGGGGGTGGCACAAGTCCATAGTGCGACCAAGAGCGGAACGGTTGCACCTGCCCACCGAAGCCGCACTGCACCGTGGAACATGCCTGCATATCCGATTCTTTTTGCACATTTCCTTATCATCGCCATGGAACATTCCCTCTTGCTGTCGGTTTGCGGAAAGTCGACACTTGCGTCGACTGCTATGCCGATTTGGACTACCTACGGCGTCGCGAGTTTCCCCCAATGAAAAGCGACACTCCATCGGGCCCAAGGGTAACTTAGAATGACCCTCGCACTAACAGGCCCTTGGGGCCAACCGCCAGCGCCAAATCCTGTTGGGCACGGTCCTTTTCGGCGCTCGGAGCCGAGGACAATGTCGAGTATAGTGAAATTCCACCCGCAATGAGCGTGGCCCCGAGCAGGATATCCGTCACAAGTGCGGAACGGAATGTTGAGTCCTCCTGTTCGTTGAGAGTTTGCCGATTAGCACCTGGAGAGTCTCTGAGTTTCTTAAGGTCACTAGCGTCGTTAGTGGCAATGTACCCAGCAATTCCCGTACCGACGCCCAGCGCAGCGGTAAGAGTCCACCCAATCCATACGTAGCTATGTTCAGTCTTGGGTTCCTGTTCGGTCAAAGCGGTGGACGCTTTGGGTCGTTTTGCACCGTTCGGAGCCGTCATGGCCTTGTCAGTGGAGTCTTGTGCTTTGACTACGCCGGCTTTGCTCGAAACATCGAGTTGCAGTGTCACCTTGTCTTCACCTGCAAGGGGCATGACCCGCGTCACGGGTTCTGAGCCTGCCCTGGAAGCGCTAAACTTGTGTTTTCCCGCATTCACGAACAGGCGCTTGCGTAGTGGACTGCGTCCAATAACCGTGTCATCGAGAAGCACCTCGGCACCGTCACCCTTGACCTCCAACTCGACTATTGCGACGCGTGGGCGAAGCTTGGCGATTTCCTGGGTGACTTCCGTAATCCGAGAGGCGGGGATATCGGTCCCGCCCTCTTGCAGGTAACGCTCGTAGTTCGTTTGGGCAGCAGCATAGTCATTCAAGTGAGCGTGGATTTGACCGAGGTTATACAGGATCTTGTAGCTTGGGTTTAGTGAATAGGCCCGCTGCATCTCGATTTGAGCCGCCGGATAGTTTCCTTCATTGGCGAGCTGCACTCCACGCGCGTAACGCTCGCGGGCCTCGACCTGTTCAGTATCGCTCAATGCAGCGTTGTGATTGTTGGTCGACTGAGCCAATGCTCGCTCGGTGAGCGCTATCGTCTGCAACGCCGTCAGGAAAATCAGTAAGTAGCCAGTCCGATGCTGCATTTTTATTTTGCTCCTCATCGCCATGGGTCTGAATTGTCGAGCTTGACAGCCGGAATCGGTGCAGTTGTGCTCGTAGTGGTTTGAGTGGACTTCGCGCCGGAAGTGGAGGCGGCACTTGGGTTCTGCGCCCCGGTACGCGTGACTACGCGTGCGGGTTCCCTGACCGAGCGTATCCTCGGCGCTTTCGTATTGGCTGGCGCCTCAATCGCCGTTGAGGAAGCGGACGCGCTGACTGCGGTTGGCGAGTCCGTGCGCGCGGGTGACAACGGGAGCACGAGCATGCTCTCCGTGTTGCGATCGAGTCGTACTTTCAGCGTAGCGGACTCGTGACCGACGGCTTCCGCACGTGCGACATGCACGGCATTGTCCTTGGGCAAGCGACCGCGAAATGGATTGGCTGGCAATGGAGCATCGTCCAAGAACAGTCGCGCGTGCGACGGTGACGCCGAAATTGACAATTCGACCGTGCGAGAGGACTCGCTCTCGGTCATCACTTCCTTCGCCGAAACAGACGGATCTGTTGAATGCGACATGACGATGTAGGTGACGCTGACGAGTAGGACACCGAGCGCAGTCGCTGCGACGACCCGTTTCCAATGAGCGTACCGGACGCGCTTGACGTAGTGTGACGTATTTCCGACGATGAGCGATTGCACATTCGAGTGACTGTCACCAGTCCCGGGTGGACGTCGACGACTTGACTCGGAGTGTCCCATGAGCTGAAACGAATATAGATTTGGCAGGGCATTGTCCGCTGCGATTGCGATCTGACCCGAAGTCGCCTCGATATCCTGGAGACGCCGTTGGAGTGCGTCGCGCAGTGCTTGCCGATGGCTGGCGAATAGCTGGGCAACGAAGTTGCCGACATCCTTGGCCCGCGTGTGAATTCCACGGGCTACCATATAGCCTTCGAGATCGGCGGCGAACTCTTCGGCGGTTCCGTAGCGGTCTTCGGGTTCGGTTGCGATGGCGCGGTGGCAGATGCGTAGAAGTTCTGGATCCGCGCCCGGAGGGGCATTCACTTCGCAGATAGCGTTCTTTGCGAGCTTGAGCAGAACATCGCACTCGGAAATGCCTTCCCATACCCTTCGCCCAACGATGCCTTCCCATAGTACGAGTCCGATCTGAAAGATATCGGTCCTTCGACTAATGCGATGCGGGCTACTTACTTGCTCGGGCGCCATGTAGGCTACTTTTCCCTTGATGGTGCCCGCTTGTGTCGAGGTTGACACGCTATTGGTCTTTGCGATGCCGAAGTCTAGTAATTTGATGCCGCCATCGTATGTTATGAATATGTTGTGAGGTGTAACATCGCGGTGGACAAGGTTCAGCGGGTGACCGGAGAGGTCTCGCAGTTCGTGCGCGTAGTGCAGTCCGTTTAGAATCTCGATCAGGATGCGAAGTCGCATGTCCAGACCAAGCCCACCTGGCATGTTTGTGCGTCGTATGTAGCTCAGAATGGACTGAAGGTTTTCACCTTCCAAGTATTCCATCACCATATAGACGTTGTCGTCGTCTTCACCCACCTCGTAGGTTTGCACAACGTTTGGATGGTTCAGTAGCGCCGCCAGTCGCGCCTCGTCCTGGAACGCGCGCACGCCCTCTTCATTGTCGAAGAGATCCTGTCGTAGCAGCTTCAGGACGTGAAGTTTGTTGAAGCCGCCAGGGCTTGAGGCAACGGCAAGAAACACTTCAGCCATTCCCCCATGTCCAATCTGACCTACCATGCGGTACTTGCCGATGCGTTCAGGAACTTTTGCGGTGACCTCAGTTCTGGAATCGGGAACCATATCGCCAACCCTTGTCCCATCGACTCGATGTCAAAGCTGACTGTTTTTCATCGCCGCAGTCGGAGTTTGGAATTCAGCGCGAGCAAGGGTGAGTCCAATACTTGCGCAAGGCATTTGAACTCCCACCTGGAAGATCAAAGGGAGTCTCTAGACCTGATTGGGATGGCACCAGCGGTGCATCCTCTGTACACTCCTGACTACGTTGTGTGCCGCCACTAACCAGACTCAAGAACGGACTAGCCAGGATCCACATTTTTTGCGCTTGTGTGCCCAGCTTGTCAAGTTCTGATTTGAGTGCTGCTAGTGTTCCTCTTACAGGTCACCAGTAACTCGCTCCGTTGTGGCTGGCGACCCGCTGAGCATACAGCGACGTGCGTGACTGGCTATCTCCTACATTGGAAGCAACGGTACAAACAAGTAATACCAGCGCCACTAGAGGCCCGGTTTTGTATAATTTGTGTAGAATTCTTGCACTTGCACGCCACACAAGATTTGCGACTTGCTGTCGTTGCAACCGCTACGGTGCTATTCGCGTCCAGGCCTGAAATGCTGGCTATTCTCGATAGCCGTTCCCAGGGGGCCGAGGTACGGGTAGGTGGTCGCGGGAATTGAACCATGTTGGGCAGTAGTCGATTGACAGCGGCCGTGTTTCCCTTCCGCCACCCATAGCTGTCGGTGTCGAAACGCAATCTCGGGCAGCGGGGCGCTGTTCTTGGTGAGGGTCTCGTTGTTTGAAACGCGCTACGCCTAGCTTCCGGGGCTAGCTGGCCGTGGAAAAGGGGCTGCTATTCCTCGGGCGAGGTGATTCAGTTCAATGTCGACGCTGCAGCAACGGCGCGAACGGGCAGCGAGCAGCGAGCCTTTCGCTATTGCAGTGCAATTTGCCCAGATAGCAAGGTGTTGCCGCCCTGCAAGAACTCGGCTTTGAAAACGGCTCCAGTCGAAATCTTGCTGGTCGCCACGGTTGTGCTTACGGTTGTCGGGTCCGTGGTGGCAACGACCAGATCCTGCTCTGCGACAGCAGTACCGTTGAGTCGCAAGATTGCCTTGACGGTCTGGTTCGGCAGTGTAAGCGTCGCTGCAACGCTTAGCACCGTGTCCGTTCCGCTTTTCGAACTCGACAAGTAGAGCGCGCCATTCTCAGTGGCTGCCGTGACCTCCTTGAGGCCCAGGGTCGGGAAGTAGCGGTCGCTCCATTGTCGCACCTCGTTGGCGGACATCGACCCGCGGGTCCAGAACTCCGGGGTGACGCCATGCCATAGCTCGATGGTGGGGCGGAGCCACTGAGTACTGTCGTTGATGTCGATGTTGAGACTGCCTTTCCCAAATGTCCATATCTTCAACCCTGGTGTCTTTACATTGTCGGAAACGCAGAGAGCCCCCATGTTGTTGTCGTAGTTGATCAAACCCGACCAGTTGGCGCGATAATCGGGGCTGGCGTAGGCAATGCCTTGGTCTGTCCAATTCTTGAAATAGGAAAGGTTGTTCCACTTGAAGACTTCGCCGTTAACCCGCTCTTCGGCGCTAGCAAACCAGGCCCAGGAGCTTTCGAGGAGGTGAGCTTTGTCCATGGCCGCCAAGATTCGCGTATTTAGCGGAATAGCTGTTTTCCCTGGCGTCGAGCCGGGCGCGAGCGTGGTATTCGTCCAGTATTCGAATTTTGGAATCGACTTGCTTTGGGTATTGGTGAGTTTGGTGGCTAGCTCGAGGCTAGTGCTGCCGGCGCGAAGGGTTACATCTAGCTCGACGAGGACATCCGTGCGGCCGACGTCGTACTTGGTTGGCACTCCACTAGGCACATTCAGGTCGTCCTTCCTCGACATCCGCAGCGTGATTGCATCCTTGCTCTCGCTGACGACTTTGAGAGAATACGGCTGGTTCCAATATTTGCCGTGCTCAGGCTCTGGGAAGCTGGGGAAGATGCCGCCCATGATGACCAGGTAGTCGTAATAGAAGATCCCTTGGAGCATCAGGTATGGGGTACCAATCGGGTTCTGGTACAGAATCTCGCGATTGGTGGGCTTGTGCACCATGCTCAAGATGCGACCGCCGTAGTCCGGCAGGAGCGTGACTCGTAGGTAGCCGTTCTCCAGGACCACAGTGTTATACGTAGTAGTGGTGACTTGTGTGCCGGGGGTCGATGAGCCATTCCACACGCCGTCGCTGTTCGTTTGGATCGGAAAGTGTTTGAACGCATACGTTGACGTTGTGCGCGTGACGGTATCGGCAACGCCACCGGTTCCGACGCCGCCCGTCCCCGCTCCTCCGACACCAGCGTTAGCACCGCCGCCAGTGCCGTTGCTCGCTGCTCCAATGCCACCAGGGCCAAATCCGCCCGTAGCGGCGCCGCCCACGAGAGCGTTAGCACCGCCGCGCGCGCTGTTGCTTCCAGTGCCGACGCTACCTGTCCCGGCGCCGCCCATGGGAGCGGTGGCGCCCCCGCCAGTGCTGTTGCTCGCAGTGCTGACGCCTCCCGTCCCGGCGCCGCCCATGGGAGCGGTGGCGCCGCCGCCAGTGCTGTTGCTCCCTGCTCCGACGAAGCCGCCCGTTGCCGAGCTACCACCCGCAGTTGCAGCTGCCCCGGAAGCTGAGTTGCTGCCTGTGCCGCTAATCGTTCCACCGTTTGGCCCCGTCGCGACATGTCCACCGCTGGCCGTGGCATTTCCGCCCGCGGCCGGTGCATTGCCCCCAACGCCGTTCTCTGTCGTTGTACAGGCGATGCTTGCCAATAGAGACAGAATACAAAGGCACGGCCCACTCTCGACCCCAAGGATGGCGTGGTTTGGCAAGGTCTTCAGTTGTGCGTTTTTTCGAAGCGGGGCGGATGAGGATTTCGGAGCTTGATTAGGCGTTGCGCTGGCTTTCGAAAGTAACTCTGCCGAGTCGGGGGCGTTCATGCGGCGCATGGTAGCGTCAACATCGTGAATGCGAAAGGGTTAAGCAAATGGACTTGGAAGACGACGCGCATCATGAGCGGGTATAGTCAAATAATGAGCGCGTTTAGCCGTGCTGCCTGTGGCGCACGCGAGGCTTTCGCATCCAGCGGTTAATCCGTGAATTGTCCAATGCAAGCTCCTTCGCCGTTGCCTCTGCTCGGCGTCCTTGTGGACGCGAATGGCCGCAATTGCAAACGATTATCGCGACGCTAGCTGCGTTCTAGTCGCAGTAGCTCGAGCGCCCTCAACGGTGCTTTTGCGTCTGCGGTCGATGGTGTCCGTGAAGTGTTGCAATACTTTCAAGTCCACTTACTGAATAGATAGCCGCACCGAAGCCGAGTAGGTGAATTTTTCTTTCAAATGGAGCCAGAGCGGCCGCATCAGGATGAGTAGGGAGCGGGCCAGTCGCCCCTGGGAGCACTTTTCGCCCTCGCTCGCACGCCGCACCGAGCGGTGACGATTCGGGAAATGTGGAACCGATTCGACGATGATCACGACGCCACAAACACAAGCTGCGGACGTCGTCAGAACGGCCGGATCTTGCTGCGTGGCTGCAACGGGATTGCCTTTGGATGGCTTCGTCTGCGGTTTGGCGCGCCAACTAACCGGGAAATCAGCGCCATCGAGCTGTCCCCCAGCTCGGCGAAGGGAGCCCCCGCGGGGGATCGTTCCTTGGAGCAGGGGGAGGCATTGGCGGCGCTCAGGGACGAGTTGCTGCGCGGGGTGTTGAATGTGACACGAGACTAGGTCGAGCCCAAACCAAGGAAGCTAGCGCAAATCGAGGGCAGGGCCTTCCGATGTCTGAGCGCGCGCTGTTCGAAGTCTAACCGGACGAATCTCGCATTCCGACGACGATGTGGCAGATTTACCCGATCGGCAGCTTCGGAGTAGTGAAGGACCAGTGCGTTTGGATGATCCGCCAGCCAACAGTGTCGTGCCGATAGACTTCCGTGCAGTTCCAACGGAGTTCAAACTGGTTTGCCCCATAGGACACGAAGTTGAAGGTGAGGACGGCTACATCGCCGGAACGTTGTACCAGCGGATTGATGATTTCGAATCGTTCGGCGCTGACCTTTCCGCGAATCGATTCATAGTAACGGGATAGCGATGCTACGCCATCAATGCGCTGCTCAATGAACGGGTCGAAATACACCACGTCTGGCGCTGAAATCTCGAGGCAGCCCGACGGATCGCCTTGGCACCAGCGGACCAGGGCCGCGTTTTCCAGCTCCAGTAGTTCCTGAACCAATGGGTCAGCGTTGCTCATTGTCATATCGCGTTTCTCCGATGCGGTGCCGGTTGAGTTTCAATGCCGCTTGTAGAACCCGGCGCGTTGCTTACGGGGCCGAAGGCTGTTGCCTGGACCTCGATTGTCATAGACGGTGAGGAAAGGCGGTTGTGACAGTTAGGGACCAAGACGTGGAAATTCAGCATCGTGCTGTTGGCCAGCCCCGCCTGTTTGTCGACATGAATTCCGCCGGCTCGAGACGACCGCCGCCACTGAGCACCCTGCCATTCTTGCCACCTTTTTGCGCTCATAATCGAAGGCGAGACGGGCGACTCTGAGGCTGGAGAGCCTTGGGCCGGCACAGCCGATCCGCCGGGACCAATATGGTGCTAGGGTCCCGTAGCTACCTGAGGAGACTTGCCATGACGCGTATCCCTTCCGTTGACCGTGCCCACCAGTGGAAACGCACCAGGAGGTTGACACCAACCGAGTCTGGTGGCGTGGGTTGGCTGGCACTGGCGCTGATGTTGTCCCTTAGTTTTAGTGTGGTGCAGTGCGGCGGCAACTCGATTTCTTCGGACGCAACTGGCGGCGTTAGCACGAGTTCAGGTGGCGTATCGAGCGCGGGCGGCAATGCGTCGGGCGGGACCAACGCTACTGGCGGCGCCCAACCCTTGGGCAGCGGCGGGGGATCAGTCGTGACTGGCGCAGGCGGTACTGGCGGAACGCTCAGTTCAACATCAAGTGGGGGCACCGCTCCCATCGGCGGAGCTGGCGGCAAGTCCAGCACGGGCGGCGTAGCGCCCACGGGCGGCTCGGGCGCCGTGGGTGGCACGACGACCACCGGCACCGCCGGCAAATCCAGCACCGGCGGCGCAACCAGCGCGGGTGGCGCCATTGGCACCGCGGGCAAGTCGAGCACCGGTGGCGCCATCGGCAAGGGCGGCGCAACCGGCACGGGCGGCGCCATTGGCACCGCGGGCAAGTCGAGCACTGGCGGCACCGTTGGCGCGGGCGGCGCTGCGGGCAGTTCCTTTGAGCTCACCTCGCCGGGCTGGACGAACATGGCAGGGTGCAGCGCGACCGCGAAGACCTCATGTGCACCGCTGCCGACCGAAATCACCCGGTCTGGCGCCGGCACGTCGCCGGAACTGGATTGGAGCGGCGCCCCCGCGGGAACCAAGAGCTTCGTCGTGCTCTTTCAGGACATAAGTGGGCCAAGCACACACTGGGTCCTCTGGAACATCGCGCCCACGGTCACCTCGCTGCCAGCGAACATCGACCAGACAACTGCAACGCCCGCCATACCGGCTGGCTCACAGCAATGCGGCAAGGGCGCCGACGCCGCAACGACCAACGGCTACTACGGTCCCGGCGCACCCTGCAACGTCTACGAATTCACCGTGTACGCGCTCAGTATCGCGACGTTCTCGCCCACCACCCCCACCGATCAGGAGGCGGTGCGGACGCAGCTCCAAGCGCTCGGCTCGAGCATTCTCGGAACTGCGTCGCTCCGCGGGCGAACGAACACGGGCTGCTAAACTATTTCGCGAGGCGTCTCCATCGGCTCCAGACGTGGAGAATCAGGAAAACGGTGAGGAACAGGGTGAGTTTGTCGTGGATCTCCACGACCATTTTCTCGCTCTGGAAACCCATGCCAGTCCAGCTGATGGCCCAGGCGCTCAAGCCTGTCAGCACGGCGGCGAGGAAAATGAGGCTCATGGTGACGAGCTGCCTGTGCTTGTGGAAAAGTCCCTTGTTCCACACGGCGCGCAGCCATTTCCAATTGACAATCAGGTGCCACACCACAAGTCCTAGGAGCGTTACCGAGGCGAGCTGGTGAAACTGCGCCCACGTTGCATAGCCCCAGTCCGTCGCGTCCAGTGATCCGTGGCGGCCCATGTGGTATTTGACTTGTATGATGAGCCCGGAACTCGCCGATGCGAGTCCAGCCAGTAACAACGCGAGATTGAGCAGGTACCTCTGGCGCATGGCTACACGGTCCTTTTCGTCAATGCGCCCGTCGCGCAAGCCTTGATGCATTTGAGACAGCCAGTGCAATGCGTCTCAGTGTGAATTACTGCGTGTTTGTGCCACGGCAGGTTCACCTTCCCGAGCACCTTCGACGGGCAGGTCTCGACGCAATGCCAGCACGCCTCACACGCGCGCGAATTCAGCGTCACGAACTCGGAATGGTGGCTCTTGCCGCGGAAAAGCGACGGACTCATGCTCCGAGTGTATCGTGCTCGTGATGCCTCGTGCATTTACGATTGTAAAGATCGATACTCAACGCTGGCGGCTGATCCGGCTTCTGATGCGACTCAGTGATACTGGCGTGATGCCCAGGTACGACGCGATATAGTGTTGCGGAACACGCTGGATGAGATCGGGGCGCTCGCGCACCAACGCCTCGTACCGTTCGCGTGGGGTGTCTTTGATCTGGGAGAGAAACAACTGAGCATAGCTCTCCATGCGTTGCATCATGAGTCCGAGTAGTCCATCCTTCAGCGTGGGGGCGAGCTGGAATAGCTGGTCCCAGGCGTCACGTCGGATCATCGCCACGCTCGTGGGCTCGATGGTTTCGATGGAGAACATGCTCCGCGTCTGCCCAAGAAAGCTTTCTATCGACGAGACGGCCTGGCCCTCGACGAAGAATTGGACTGTAATGTCCTTCCCCTGCTTGTTGAACCAGAGGCGCAGACAGCCCTTCTTGATGAAGTACATTTGTCGGGCGACCTCGCCTTCGCGCAAAAGAGTGGCCCGCGCCGGCCACTCCTTCACCGTGAACAGTGGCTCGCACTTCTTCCAGAGGACTGGATCTCGCCGCAATCCTGAGTAGAGGGAGGTTAGCGTTGCACCCGTGGCGTGCTTGGTGGTCATAAAGTAGCCAATCGATTCCTACGGTACCTAGTAGGCCATTGTAAAGTCTACCCCGGTTGACTGTTTTGGTTGGTTTCCCGCGGTTGCCGTGGAGAACGAGGCCCTGTGCAACGTCACGCTGTTTCGCATTCAATCCCGTGAATCTGGCAGAACCGCCGCACTATACCGGCTTGCTCTCGGTAGAAAGTTTCCGCACCTGGATAGTCCAAAACGCGACGGTTGTAGTTCCAACTGCCAAAGAAGACGTGATCGACGAATGCCACGGCCTCGAGCATGACTAGAAGATCCTGTTCGATGACGTTGGGCGTCGGATAGGGCTCGATATGCACCAGAGTTCGACGACCGGCCTCGTGAAGGTGCCGAAGGGCCGCGATCCGCTCCAGATACGGGGCCGCGCCAGGTTCCCATTGGCGACGAAAGCTCTCGTCGAGGGACACCAGGCTAATACCGTAGGTGTTTTCGGCTGAGAACCGTGTTCGGTCCGCGAAATCCCCGGGCAGTATCCCTTTGGTGAGGCTCGAACACGCGACCCCGGCCCCGTTCAAGCGCTGGACGAGCGCGAGGGACATCGCTTGCACTTCCGGATAACCCAGCATAAACGGATCGGTGGACAGGCACAGGTGAACCCGGTCCGGCAGTTGTCGTTTCCGCTTTAGTTCGCGGTCAAGGAGTTGGAGGGCATTGGAAACCAGTCGTGGTTGGCACCATTCTGCATAGTCGCGCACGCGACCGTGCCGATTGAAGATCAGAAAGGCGTGGCAGGGGTACCGACACCCATGGCTGCACCCTTGAACGTGATTGATGCACCAAAACCCAAGGCCACTCTTGTAGAGCAAGCTCTTGCGCTCGATGGACCCAAGGGGTGGTCGCGGTTCCACAGGCATTCGGTCGAAATGTAGCCGATCGCTGCGGGCTCTGCCCCGAGAAAACGCGCGAGAATGCAGCGGCGCGATCCCAAAGACAGTCGAGGGTGCTAGGGTTGATGTCCCCTCGATATGAGCACTTGGCTTGGGACAATAGTAGCTACGAATGGGACTTCGGAATTCTGGAAGGTGTCTGCCAAGCACGGCGTGGAGCAGGTCGGTGAAGGAACCTCGCCTTTCGCGCTCATCGAGTGCGAGGTTGGATTCGACATTCAAGCATCGGTTCGGCTCGCCGAGGCATTGTCCCGCGAGCTTGCGACCATGGCTATCGGTTTCGTCGTGCAGACGACATCAGATGTTCACGAAGTGCACTCGTTCGTGAATGGGACATGCGTTCGTCGACTCGTGTACAGCCGGGATGAGGGCGGTTGGATCGGCGTCGAGGGCGAACCTCAGTCTTGGGAACGCGCGTACTTCTTCGACGAAGGCTCGACTGCCGAGCGTGACACTTGGCCCGACATGCTTTTCGACGAGCTGTCCGATGACGACACGATGCGTTACGAGGCGGCAAAGCGCGCAGGAGACGCCATGCTAGTGCTACCGCTCCTTCACCCGTCATCGACAGCCCCGATGTTACGGGTGTGCGATTCATTGGGAGTCAAGGGCGACAAGCCAGGTGGCAGGTGGAAGAAACGGTCGTTCTGGGCGCTCAAGTGGGAGATGGTCTTAAAAGGCGAAGACCAGCCGTAGGGAATACGTCTTGCTGATCGTCTGTTGATAATCATGCGCCTTCTACGATTCGGCCCCTGGATATACGGCGTTGCAATTAGTGGATTAGCCTATGGGGCGATCGTGGGATGCACCAAGAGCCACCCAACGTCGCAGCCGCCCGCGCGGGAACTTGTACGGAAGGCGCCGACATCATTTGAGGCGATGGTGACATTTTCGGGTATGTGCGATGCGTCTGCCGCAGTCCCGATTGATTCCAGCCACTTTCTGGTGGCTAATGACGAAGATAATATCCTTCGCGTCTATGATTCAACTCGGGGAGGGGAACCAACCGAGGAACTCGACCTTACCGCAGAACTGAGCGTGGCCCCAACCATACAACGCCAGAAGAAGCGCCAGCCTCGCACCCCGAAAATCGGCCCCCCAAGGGAAGCAGACATCGAGGCCGCCACCAGATTGGGAGACGATGCATGTTTTCTCGCTTCGCATAGCAAAGCTGGAGGACCGAGAGCACCGCGCGTTCGATTCGTGCTGTTCTGCACAGCTCTGCCCATCGGCGACAACCCCATGGGGATTGTTGGCTCTCCGTATCGGATGCTTCACGAAGACCTTGTGGCATCACCGCTGCTGAGCCAAGTGAACCTGCAGGACGCGACCCAAATGCGGCCCCCTAGCGAAGCCGCAATGAACATCGAAGCGATGACAGCCAGTCCCGAAGGTGGCCTCTGGATCGGACTACGCAGTCCGTTGCATGAGGGGCGGGCGGTGTTGGTTTTGATCGGCAACCCCAACGAGTTACCGCGTGGCGGGCGCGCCCGAATCGATCGGGTTGAATTCCTAGATCTTGGTGGTCTTGGGGCTCGCGGTCTGACCCTTCACCGCGGCGAATACCTGATTGCTGCTGGTCCTGCATCGAAGGGTAAGGCCAAGCACCTCTATCGATGGAGTCCTGGAACGACTCCGGCCGAATTGCCGCTGACGTGGCCTGACGACTTCAATGTCGAAGGCTTCTTCAACGATCCAGGGCAGTCAAGTCGCATCATGATACTGAGCGACGATGGAGATCGCTTCGTGGACGCCGTACCCTGCAAAAAGCTTCCAGAGCCATCGCAACGTCGATTTCGAGGACTGTGGTTGGACCGCAGCGCGACCTGAGCGTCATAGGTGCCAGTGCTTTTGCGCTTCGGGCTGATACGTAAGGCCCACCAAGAGCACGTCGATAACCCTCTTACCGTTCCATACGTGGAAGCCTGTCCCCTCTCGGAGTCCTAGAAGCGCGGCTCCAAGCGGGGACAACACGCTAATGCGTTGCTCCAAGCAGTTTTCGTCTTGGGGATAGACCAGGTAGCATTCTCGCGGACCAGACCAGCGTTCAGTCAGCATCAGAACGCGCGAGTTCATCGTGGTGACTTCCGGCGGAATCTGTGTCGGGGGACATAGGTCGATGATATTGGGTTGGAACAGCGCGCTGGTGCGTTGTGAGTCAATTGCCAGCGGAACCATACAATCGAGCCCGAATTGCGTCCCGCTGACGAATCACCTCATCATCGGTCCGATGTTCGCCGAAGTGCACGGCCTCCGCCAATGCAACCCCAACTTCCGCCTCGCCAGCAAAGACCTGCGTGGCACCGGCGGCCTTGAGGACTTCGACATCTCTCAGGTGTGCACAACGCACGAGTACGTTGAGCTTCGGATTTAGTGCGTGAGAATAGCGAATGATTTCCGCCGCGTCGTCTACATCGGCGCTTAGGATGAGACTTCCGATAATCGCAATCCCGGCTTCCTGTAGCGTTCCGGACCGAAGGACGTCTCCATAGATGGCATGATGGCCGTCCTTTCGAAGTTCTCGAATGGTATCGAGATTCAGGTCGATGACGGTAACCTTGAAATCCTGAGCCAACAGTAGGCGATGCACGATCCTGCCAACCGGTCCGTATCCAACCAAGATGCAGCGTTGATGATCGACCAGGGTGCGATGGATATCCGACGGGAGTTCTCGCGCATCCGACTTCACGGACCACTTGCGGGCGAGTCGGTACCAGGTCGGATTGATGGCGATCGAAACGATGGCGCTCCCCACGAGGGCGTTCCAGCCGACGTTGTCAATCAGTCCAAGACTGCGGGCGACTGACCCTAGGATGAAGCTAAACTCGCCAACTTGAGAAAAGGCCACACCCACTGGAATTGCTGTCTCTTTGGGTTTGCCGAGAAGGTGTACCGCAATTGCCGCAACGAGGGGTTTGCCGAGGATCACGACCAGAAGGACGAGCACCATAGGCAGAGGTGTTCGAACGAGCGCCAGCGGGTCGAAGAGCATCCCGACCGAAACGAAGAAGAGCACGGCAAAAGCATCCCGCATTGGGATTGCATCGTTAGCTGCGCGTGCCGCGAATTCCGACCGTCCTACAGCAAGCCCCGCCAGAAACGCGCCAAGGGCCATCGAGACACCAAACAGCTTGGCAGCACCGACGGCAATGCCAATGGCGATCACCAGCACTGCGAGCGTGAACAGCTCCCGCGAGCGCGTTCGGGCAATGCTCTCCAGGACCCTCGGGATCACCCATGTGCCGAGGACTGCCACCGTCAGGACGAGTCCGATGATCTTCAGTCCTGCGACGCCAAGAACCAACCAAAGACTCGTGTCGCCATGCCCGCTTCCACCAAAGAGCAGCGGGAGCAGCAGTAAGACAATCACCGTGAGCAGATCTTCGACAACAGTCCACCCGATGGCAATGTGGCCGATGGGCGCATGCAGGTCATGGTGCTCCGCGAGCACCAGTGCCATGACGACGGTGCTCGCCACGGAGATTGCGATCCCAAGAACGATGCCGGATTGCCATGACCAACCGATCCATCGAAGAAGGACCGCCATGAGAACCGTCGAGAGCAGGCTTTGGATAAGTGCTCCCGGTACGGCCACACGCCATACGGCAAAGAGTTCCTTCAGGTGAAACCGAAGACCTATGCCGAATAGCAGGAGGATGACTCCGAGCTCCGCGAACTGCTCGGCAACGGAGGCGTCAGCGATGTAGCCGGGGGTGAAGGGGCCTACGAAGATCCCAGCGACAAGATACCCGACGATGGGGGAAAGTTTGAGCCGAACCGCGACCGTCCCGAGCAGAAGCGCGAATGCGAGGCCTGCGGCGAAGGTCAGAACAACATTTAGGTCATGCATTGGGTGCCTCCAATCGGTCGCGCTGTCCTCCGGTGCCGACATCTACCGAAGACGATGGGCTTGTCGCTGCGCGCCACGGCCTTTGATTTGCCTGCGTGACCCAGGGTCCGAGACCGGCTATCCCTGCTGTCGGACATCCTCGACGAGCATGACGGCAACGAACGCAGCTCCGAGGCATGGCAACAGCCAGATGAGTTTGGTCTGTGCGATCTTCTCAGAGCGAATATAGGTCCGGCTGCGCCACAGCCAATAGGTGATCGCGATTTGCAAGGCGACGAGTGCGCCCAACGCGAGAATAGGAAACATAGACACGTCCAGTACGCTGCAGTATTGCAGCGCAAGAGGGGAGAATTGTGGATTGGAATGTTGACCGGAGTCGCAACGGTTGGACACACGTTCGCCTGAATCGAATATCGGATTCGAGGCCGTTGGCGTGCCCTACCCGTCCAGACGAACGTCGGGCGAACTACGGATAGGATCCGACTGCAACCGGGGGAGCGCGCGCACGCTCGACGTCGACACGTAGGTGCCGCTTAGGCCGCTCGATGTCGCGAAGCGTGTAGGGAGGGAGCACTCGATACGTGTGCTGAAGTGACGGCTGCCACGCGTGCAACGACGCGAGCTCAGTGCTAGCGCCTGAGGTCACCGATAAGCGGCCCGACTCAGTGTCGGCTCGTTCGAGCTTTGATGCTCGCGTCTGGGTGTTCGCGGTTCGCCACAGACTCTGAGCCCTAAACCCAACCGATTGACGGAGCACTTGCGCCGATAGGCGATTGCCAACCTCGGACGTCAGCCCACTCGAAATACTCGCAACGAGCAGCAGCAACGTCGCGCAGATGAGCGCGACAATCTTACCGATCGCAAGGAAGCGTTTCGAGTCGAACATCGACCAGGAACCTATTGTCCATGAGCCCTCTATTGTCAACCCAACGGTCGGTCACCCTGCGGGTTCGACCCCACGCCGTCAGTTCTGCTGGAGAGTCCAATTCGATCTACACGCACACACTCGAAGGAGTCTCTCATGCGTGCGGCCTCGCAATCATGTGCGTGCCGGCTCTTATTGCTGCCCGATCCCTTGAGCTTCGCACCGGGTTCGATTCACTTCTACCGGAAACCAAGCCGAGTGTCGTCGAGCTGAAGCGGGTCGCTCGGCGTACCGCCGGTATTTCAACGCTTGCGATTGTCATCGAAGGAGATGACTCGTGAGCTCTTCAACGGTTCAGCAATGCCTTGCTACTCTGGCTTCGCGAGTTCGGTTCGGAATGGGTCGGCTCGGCGGAGAACGGGATCCATGCCGAGCGAGAATTCGTGAAGCAGCCTCAGGTCTTGTTCCTACCACTGCCGAAGCTGCGCGAGATCCACGAGCGCAGCGAGGAGCGGTTTCAGCGTGAGCTGTTCGGATCCGTTGATGATGAGCCGCTCGAACCCATCACGCGCGCGTCGTTAGAGAAGGAGTTTGGCGGGGAGCGCGCCAAGAGTACGAAAGGACCGCCCTACCGCGACGGTTGCTGGATTGGACGAGCTAGCCTGTCTTGGTCGCCAAAGTGATTGGCCGCCGTGCCAAGTCCGGTCGTTTCTCCCACGATTTCGCTTTCGAGGCATTCGAGGGCCTGCCTTGCCCCACTGCACCCGCGCCTTCGGGGGCAGACTACGTCGAGAACTGGAATTCAGCTGCCCGTCCAAATCATTTCAACGTCGCAACCGCGGTCCGACATTCCGCGTCCATGTAGTCACTACATCGAAGGCATGGCTCGACATTCCGCGTCCATGTAGTCACTACATCGAAGGCATAGCTCGACATTCCGCGTCCATGTAGTCACTGCATCGAAGGCATGGCTCGACATTCCGCGTCCCTGCTGCTGCTACATTGATAATGTCAGACGACATGCATCGTGGGGCAGCCTCGTTGGCGTGCGAGCAGCACGACGTGAGCACCGCTCGGATCCGTCGCAGGCCGTACGCACTCGATGGGAATGGGCAGTCCAGTCCAGAGACAGTACGGCAGAGCAGATCGAGCCATCAACACGAAGTTGGCTTGGGCGTACCAGGTGGTCGATGAACTTCGAGCCGTCTTTAAACCGCCAGACGACATCGCCATGGCGAAAGGCCTCTCGTGCGTCATGTGTCGCACTCGACGGCGCCGCAACGTGCCTAGCTAGTTCGACAGTCCCATTTTTCAACCATTACCCGCTGGTTGCCGCGGCTTGCGCTCCGGTCCGTCGTGGTCGTCGTGTCTAGTCGCGAAGGTGACTCCGGGCGTCGAGCCAGTGTCAGTGCCGAACACGGCCGTCTCTATGTGAATCGTCGAGAATGACGCTGGAGCCAACTCCGAGACTTGAACTCGGGACCTGCGGTTTACGAAACCGCTGCTCTACCACTGAGCTAAGTTGGCGGAAGGGCCCGAAAGATACGCAAAGCTCGCGAGTCGTCAAGGGAAAGTGCCGAAGCAACGCACCTTCTCGTCTTGCGAGAGTTCGACGTGACCGCGCCGCACCGCCAATCACCAAATTCAGGGCGTTTCAAGAACCCAAAATCAAGCAGTCCAAGCCATCCAAGCCGTCCAAGGCGGCCAAAGGACCGGGTTGGGTTGTGGGCATCAGTACCAAAGTCGGAGTATTTCGAGGTTCGTGATCGCCCTTCGCCGCAACCAGAGTGCTCAGCCACGAGTGACCTCGAGTCTGGCTCCCACGACATCGAGCCTCGCTCCATCGATATCGCGCCAGGAGCACGCGTCACCGAGTCTCGCTCGTCTGACGGCGCGGCAGGGTCGCACTGCGGCAGCAGTGAGCTGTCTGGGCGCGCGGCTCGTTGTTGTTGTCGTACTGCTCGCCTTGGCCTTCAATCTCGTCGGTTGCACGCGCCAGCGCGGGACTGTTGGGGCCAAATTTGGGCGCGATGCTGACGGACATCTGTTCGTGCGCGAGGCACCTGCGGGGCTCGGCGCTGCGAGCGCCGGGGTGAAGGTCGGCGACGAGGTCATTTTGATTGATGGCCGTGATGTGCGTCCACTCTCCGAAGAGGGGCTCCACGCAATACTATCGGGCGAACGCGGTACTGTGGTGCGATTCACGGTGTTGCGTGACGACGAGGTACAGCGTTTGGCTGTCGAACGGACTTTGCCACCGCAGAACAGTCGGAACCCAAAGGTCGCCGAATAGCGAGCGCATTTGGGCGTAATTGCAGCCCTTTTTTGGACGATGGCGTCGAGCCGGCAAATGCCTGATGTTGAGTGACTCGCGGCACTTTCATTCATGATTTCATTGCTTCAATGCGCCGCGACAGCGCTGTCATGTAGGCCGCGTCGCTTAGGCGACTCTGGTGTCGGAGACGAGCCCACCGAAATTTGCACAACAGTTGCAGGAATAGGTTTGCTGGGCCAAAGCTTTTAATGCAGGACCGAGTAATCCATTCAGGTTGATATGCTCCCCCTGATCGACAGCTACGAGGAAGTAAGAAGCTCAGTACAGCTTACGTTAGCTGCAAGGGTATCCCTTCGCTTCCCAGTGTCGGAAGACATGCTCCTTGTGCAACAATGGCTGGAGATGTCAGATGTCGAGCTGTCTTGGGGGAAATCCGGGCAGAATATCGCGCTTCTGGCTGCCCCGCGGCGGGAGGTTGACCATCGTGTCGTACTTGTCAGCGACGAGCCTGTTGGCTACCTGCGCTGGCTGACCCAGGCGGGCAAACACCTGCGGGGCACCAGCGTTGCACAGGTCATCCGAGACAACGCCGTGCAATTGGACGTTCTCGTCGGTCCGCGCGATCGGCGTTTCGTTGGCATTGGAAGCGTCGCGATTCGGCTGGCCTACGATGAATTGTGCGAGTCACTCGCGCCGCCAGTCGTATTTGGCAAGGCCAGTGTGCATCACCTAGCGTCGCGTCGTGCCTACGAGAAGGCAGGTTTTCTGCACCATTTCTTCTACGACGATCCTATGATCGGTCCTGCTGTCGCAATGGTACGGCACGCCGAACGGTAACCGAGCGTCCAGGCCAAGGCGCGGTTCTTCGCAAATCAGTCTGGCGCTGCCCCGGCGCAGCCCGAGTGGCTGGGACGGGGCTTGGCCGCGCTTCTGATTTTTCGATGCCTATTCGTCAACACTCTCGAGTTCGACCGCGGTCCGAGGGGGAGGATCCGCGAGGGCTTCCTTGCCCAATACGTCTTCGATGATGCTGCGGGCTGCGGTCTTGCCTGCCCCCATGGCCAAAATGACGGTGGCTGCACCGGTTACGACGTCACCGCCCGCGTAGACGCCCTTCTTCGGGGTTCGGCCGTCCTGTTCCCCCGCGACGATGGTTCCCCATTTCGACACCGCGATGTCCGGGGTTGTGTCTTGGATCAGCGGGTTGGGCTTGTTGCCGATGGCAATGATGACCACGTTGCACTCGATCTCGAATTCGCTGTCCTTGATCACGACCGGACGTCGGCGGCCGGAGGCGTCTGGCTCTCCGAGTTCCATCCTGACGCAGCGCAGGCCGCGAACGAAGCCGTTTGCGTCAGCCAAGACCTCGGTCGGGTTGCAGAGCAGCTCGAACCGGATCCCTTCCTCTTGGGCGTGATGGATCTCAGCCGCGCGGGCCGGCATCTCCGTCATGCTGCGGCGATAGACGATGACCGATTCCTTGGCGCCGAGGCGCAGCGCCGTACGGGCTGAATCCATGGCCACGTTGCCGCCACCGACCGTAACCACTCGCTCGCCGCGCAGTACCGGGGTCGAGGAATCGGGTTGGTAGGCTTTCATCAGGTTGCTGCGGGTCAAGTACTCATTGGCGCTATAGACGCCAATGGCGTTTTCCCCGGGGATCCCCATGAACGTTGGGAGGCCCGCTCCGGAGCCCACGAACACCGCGTCGTAACCCTCTTCCGTGAGGAGTTCGTCGATGGTGGCGGTGCGGCCGATGACGAAGTTCTTCTCGAGCTTTACCCCGAGGCGGATCAGAAAGTCGATCTCACTTTGTACGATGGCTTTCGGCAAGCGAAACTCAGGGATGCCGTAGACGAGCACGCCACCAGGCTGGTGCAATGCCTCGAAGACCGTTACGTCGAAGCCCCATTTGACGAGTTCACCCGCCACGGTCAGGCCCGCAGGACCGCTGCCCACGACGGCGACACGCTTTCCGTTGGGTGGCTTCTTGGCAGGCAGCTCGGCTGTGCCGTGGCTGCGCTCCCAGTCAGCGGCGAAGCGCTCCAGATTGCCAATGGCCACGGGGATGGCTTTCTTGGCGAGGATGCACAGCTTCTCGCATTGGTCTTCCTGCGGACAGACACGTCCGCAGATGGCAGGCAGCGAGTTGGTTTCCTTCAGCTTGCGCGCAGCCGCGGCAAATTCGCCCTTGGATATGAGCGCAATGAACTCGGGGATGGCGATCTGCACCGGACAACCCGCGACGCAGACGGGGTTCTTGCACTGCAGACAGCGCGTCGCTTCCTCGATGGCCAAGGCCTCGGTGTAGCCGAAGGGCACTTCCTCGTAGTTCGCCCGGCGAACCTCGGGTGCCTGTTCCGGCATCGCGGTGCGGGGGCGTAGTTTACTTTTCTTGGGGGCGGCAGGCTCAGTCATGGGGTCACCTTCAGCTTGCATTCATGCTCTTCGCGACGCTGCTGTTCGAATGCTCGATAGCTACCGAGTCGCTTCATTAGTTCTGCCCAGTCGATTCCAGCGGCATCGAATTCAGGGCCATCCACGCAGGCGAACTGGGTCTTGCCGTGTACCGTGACGCGACAACCACCACACATGCCAGTTCCGTCGACCATGATCGGGTTCAGCGAGCAGACGGTCTTGATCCCGTGCTTTACGAGGATTTCACTCGTAAAACGCATCATCGGCCCCGGGCCGATCACAACGGCAAAGTCGAAGGTCGACGCTTCGAGTAGCTGTTTTACGACATCGGTGACAAAGCCATGGTGACCGGCAGTGCCGTCATCCGTGGCGATATGCACGGCATGGCTGAAGCTGCGCATCTCTGCTTCCAGCATCAGCAGCTCCTTGCTGCGCGCTCCGATGACCGTGGTAACTTCGTTGCCCGCCTCGGCCAAAGCGCGAGCAATCGGGTGCAGGGGAGCCGTTCCCACGCCGCCACCAACACAAAGAACGCGCCCGAACTTCTCGATGTGCGTTGGTTTGCCGAGGGGTCCCACGAAGTCTTCCACACTATCGCCCACCTTGAGGGCATCGAGGGATCTGGTGCCTTGCCCAACGATCTGGAAGATGATCTCCACCCAACCGGCATCGGCATCCGCGTTCGCGATGGTCAACGGGAGTCGCTCGTCCGCGGCGGTAGGCCGCACGATGATGAACTGCCCCGCCTTGCGCTTCTTGGCAATGCGTGGTGCCTCGATACGCATGCGTACGATCGATGGGGAGAGGGATTCCTTGAATACGATCTTGGACATGGATGGCCTAAAGGGTTGCTACCAAATTTCAGATTGCCTAGGACGGTCACGAATCAAGGGCGCGCTCGTCGTCGCCTTGGTCACCGCTGTGCATGAACCCTGAGTTCAGGACTGGCAATGGCGCCGCAAGATACCGCGAGCTGCAAACCCGGGAAGTGCAAATCGAAGCATTGGCGAAACATCTGAAACGCAAACTGGTAGGACAACTTCACACGATGGATTTCGCGAAAACATTGCGCTTCGTGCGAAGCTATGCCGCCTTTGGATTAGTGGCCGTCCCAATGAACGCGCCGCAGTTCGCGCAAGCGCGCAAGCTTGCGTGTTGCCTGCAGTTCGATTTGCTCCACCTGTGGACGAGCAAGTCCCAAAAAGGTTGCGATCTCGTCCAGCAACATCGGCCCGAGGGATGCAAAGTCGAGGGCGCAGGTCGATGGCAAGGCGCGGGCGAGTTCCTCGAGGTCCTCCGACGCCCAATCCTGTATCCGCGGGCGGTCTTCGAGCAGCGAGAACCGACAGCTATCTGAACGACATTTGCCCGGACCGCTCCAGGTACAGGCCCCCACTTGGGGAAAGCGGGGCAGTCGTGGGCTCGGGTTGGACATGCTCTTTTCGTGCAGAACCAGCGAGAAGAGAAGCCTAGAACAGGATCTCCGGCCGGGGTAGCCAGACCTCAGTCCGCACTGAATTCACCGGATGTGCGAGGTCGATGACCTGGCCGGCGATTAATATTGGACCGCTGGCGGACTCACGCTACTAGCAGAGACGGAGAGTTCCACCGATGTTGACACGACGCTTTGGACGAACTGGCCTGGCGATGCCGGTTTTGACGGTTGGCGGCATGCGGTTTCAAGAGGCCTGGGATCCCTCGGCGCCCTGCTCGGCAGAGAACCAGGCCAACCTGGAGGCGACCGTACGCCGTGCTTTGGATGTCGGCATGAACCACATCGAAACAGCACGTGGTTATGGGACGAGCGAGAAGCAGCTCGGGGCGATTCTGCCAAAGCTGCCTCGCCATGAGCTCATCGTTCAGACCAAAGTGGCACCCACGAACGATCCTGACGAGTTCGAACGTGATTTCTTCGACTCGCTCAAGCGGCTCAATCTGACCTATGTGGATCTGCTGGGCATTCACGGGCTCAACGATCGCGACTGCCTCGACCTTGCCATCCGCGACGGCGGCTGCCTCGAGCGCGCCTTGTCGCTCCAACAGCGCGGGCTAGTGCGTTACGTCGGCTTCTCCACGCATGCGCCGCTGGACGTCATTCTCGAGGGCATTGCTGATGGTCGGTTCGACTACGTGAACCTGCATTACTACTGGGCGATGCAGCAAAACCTCGAGGCCGTGCGTGCAGCTGCCGCGCGTGACATGGGGATTTTGGTCATTTCGCCCAACGACAAGGGGGGCAAACTGTACGAAGCCCCAGACAAGCTTCGGCGCTTGACCGAGCCGTTCTCGCCCATGATCTATAACGATCTATTCTGTCTTGCCCACAGTGAACTTTCGACCCTGTCGATCGGTGCGATGCGGCCTGGTGACTACGACGAACATCTTCGGGCGCTCGAGCTATTTCAACGCAATATGGGCGACCCGCGCAAGCTGATTGCCCCGATTGAGGCCAAGCTAAATAACGAACTCGAGCGTACGTTTGGTCATGCTTGGGTGCGGGGGTGGTCGCAAGGGCTCCCGCCGTGGCAAGAGGTGCCTGGTCAGATCAACCTCCGAGAGATCCTGCGCCTATACAATCTCGCCAAGGGGCTCGACATGGTAGCTTTTGGTCGCATGCGCTACAACCTGCTCGAGAACGGCGGGCATTGGTTCCCAGGCAAGTCGGCAGCCGTGATGGACGACGCTGCGATTGAAGCCTGCCTTGCCGGCCGCTCGCGCTTTGCCAAACAGATCCCAGCACTTTTGCACGAAGCGCACGACTTGCTGGCGGGGGCGAAGCAGAAGCGATTGCAGCAAGGCGAGGCGGAGTAAAGTGACGACATCGTGAAGCCCCATCCAAGACTGCAGCTGGTTGCTTCGATTGTCGTATCGTTGTTCTTGGCCTGCTCACGCGCCAGTACGCCTCTGCCCAAGCCGGCAGGTATGCCGCTCGGCGTACTGCCAGTGCCCGCGATCAAGCTCGAGGGCTTCGGTGTCGTGTTTGCCGGTCCCTCGGGTGAGGCCGCTCCGGAGAGTGAGATTCAGATCCTGTTCTCTCGGCCGCTGCGCGCCATCGGCACCTTGGCAGATGCACCGACGCCGCCGATTCAGCTGCGTCCTAACATCGAAGGGACCTGGCGTTGGCTTGGGACACAGGCTTTGGTGTTTTCGCCGGCGCAGCGACGACTACCATTCGCGACGGCGATCGACGTCGAGGTCCCAGCGGAGACGCGAGCGTTTGACGGCACGAGTTTGGGTCGTGCGCACAGATTCCAACTGCGCACCCCTACGCCAAAGCTCGTCGAGGTGACGCCGAGTGACGAATCGACTCATCTTCGCGGCAATAGTCAATTCGAGATCGTCTTGGATCAAGCGGTTGGAATCGAGCCGTTGCGAGCGAAATTGAGTCTCTTGGTCGAGGTCGGCGGCAAATCAGAGTCGTATCCCTTCGTACTGGCCGCGCTCACCGACAAGCGGAAGGACCATGGATTTCGGTTGACGCCGAAATGGGCGCTGCCAAGGTCCGCTGTCGTCAGGATCAGCTTGGGTGCCGGACTCGCGGGGCTCGAGGGGCCGCTGTCCACGACCGCGGTCCAATCCAAGGAGTTTGCGACCATCGCGCCGCTTCGAGTTGAAAAGGTGGATTGCGAGCGGTCGGGGCCCAAGAGCCAATGCGACTCGAGAACGGGTATCGATCTCGAATTCAACAATCCGGTGACGGTTCGCGGGTTGCGCGTCAACCTTACTATTGATGGTAAACGAGCCAAACTCGCCAGTTGGTATGCCGACGATGAAGTGACGTCGTTCGTGCATCTGCCAGGGCCATTTCGCGCCGGCACGAAGGTGACGTTGCGCGTTTCGGGGACGACGAAAGACGACTTTGGACAACTTCTGGAGCAGCCCCATGTCGAGCAAATCGCTTTCGACGATTTCTATCCGAAGATGGAGATTGGTCTTCAAGGCGACATCTTCGAAACCGCACTGCCTACGTCAATCCCGATCGGTGTTGTCAATGTCGCGCGCTACGAACGCCTGTACGTGCCGCTGCCATTGTCCGGTCTTTCCGCCCTTCTGACCGCTGAGGACGCTGACGAGCTCTTTGCGCGTGGTCGACTGCGCCCAGAGGTTCGACTCGACCAGCAGGCGCCCGCATACGCGCGCAATCAGATGGGTGTCGATTCCTTCGATCCGGCCGGCAAAGCAGGGGCTTTGCTCGGAGCAGGCCTGGTTGCGGTGCGCTACCCAGGGTTCGATCGGGAGGGTAAAGCCGTCACCTTGACCGATGCGCGACTCGTTCAACGCACGAACCTCGGCATCAGCGGGCAAGTGGGCCGCCATGCTTCCGTGGTTTGGGTGACTGAGCTCGATACCGGTCATTCGATTGCCAATGCCGAAGTGTTGGTATTGGAGGCCAACGACAAGATCCGTGCACGGAGCATGACAGACGCCCAAGGGATCGCGGTTCTTGGTCCCGATGCAATCGATGCGCTGACCCTGGAGCAGCCGTGGAAGCACCAAGCTGCCATTGTCGTGACGCGGGGCAAGGACCTCGCATTTCGGCGAATCTCTGATCTACTACCCGAATGGCGGATCCCAGTCTCGGTCGATCGAACGGGGCAGTTGAGCCAGAAACTCATGCTCTTCACCGAGCGGGGCCAGTACCGCCCGGGGGAGCGGGTGGACGTCAAGGCCGTGCTTCGCGACGAACTCCCGCGGGGTCTCAGCCTACCCAAGGCGCGTTCAGTCAAACTCGAACTTTTGTCCCCGGACAACATAGCTGTCGGCTCAGTGACGACCAACACGTCGGAGTTTGGTACGCTTTCGGCGCATTTCTCAGTGCCGCTCTCGGCCAGGACCGGGCAATGGTCGATACGCGCGAGCAGCGGCAAGGTCGCGCTCGGTTCCACGGAGCTGACCATTGGCGAGTACCGACCCGTCGAACTCGAAGTCAGCGTCGAGCCAGCAAGCAAGGTGATGGTCCGCGGGGGACGACTTGCCGTATCGGTGCTTTCAAGGACGCTATTTGGAATGGCTGCGGCAGGGGCCAAGGCGCGGCTCGAGGCCTACCGCGAGCGAACGTCGTTCGTCCCTCCCGGTGCCGAGGCCTACATCACGGACGCAGATGAGTTCGACTCTGCACAGCGCGACGACAACTTCCAACGCGCACAACTCCTATTGTCGGAGGTCATGCTCGACCAACACGGACGGACCGATGCTAGCGTGTCTGCTGAGTTGCCTGCGGCGCGGGGCCCAGAATGGATCCATTTCGAGGCCGAAATTACCGACGCTGGGCAGAACCCGGTGGCGGCGACGTCTAAGACCTTGGTGCACCCGGCGCAGCACTACGTGGGATTGCGGCGCTCCTTAGCCGGTTGGATTTCTGCTCCGTCGAAGTTACCCGTTGACGTGGCTGTCTTTGCGCTCGACGGAACGCGACCAAGCGGGAAGGTGGTCGAGCTTGAGTTGTTACGGCGCCAATGGTCAGTAGTCCGTCAGGAGGCAAGCGGTGTCGTTCAGAGCAAGAGTCTAGCTCGCGATGAGGTTGTTGGACGCTGCCGCGTGCATTCGGCGGCTACTGACCAGCGTTGCGTCTTCGATGTGGCGCGACCAGGGAACTACTTCGTCGTGGCGCGGAGCAAGGACGACCAACAGCGAGTAGCGACGTCAGCGCAAGCCGTGTTCGCTGCCGGAGCAGGGCCGGCGGACATCGTCGATGAAGACGACCGACGCATTGAGCTCGTACCCGACAAGACAGAGTACCGTGTCGGGGACGTGGCAAAGATTCTGGTCAAGAGCGTCATCACCGACAGCGATGCGCTCGTTGTCGTGGGGCGCTCGGACGTACAATCGGCGGAGCGCCGCCACCTCACGGGGCACACACCCATTGTAGAAGTCCCGATTCTTGACGACATGCGCCCGAATCTGTTCGTGACGATTCAGCTTGTGACCGGGCGCGTACGCCCGCCAGCGGCACGACCGGAACAACCCGACTTGGGAGCGCCGACCCATCGAATCGGCTGGGCGGAGCTAAAGATCGATTCGTCCGACCGTCGATTGGCGGTCGAGCTCCAGCCATCGACGCGCGCAGCCATGCCGGGCGCGAGCGTCGATGTTGCGGTCACGTTGCGTGACGCTTCGCTGCGGCCCGTTCGTGGCGAAGTGACGCTCTGGGCCGTCGATGAAGGGGTGTTGGCACTTGGCAATTACGAGGTTCCCGACCCCTTCCGGATCTTCCTAGGGTCGCGGCCGCTGCAATTGCTGCCGATGGAGAGTCGTGAGTCGTTGGGCCGTCGGACGCTTGCTTCGATGCGTGAGGAACTCGGATTGAGCAAGGGAACCCCGGGTTCGGGCGGCGGGCTATCTGACTCTGCCCGTCCAGTGCGACAGGACTTCCGCGCGACGGCGTTCTTCTTGCCCAATCTCGTCACTGATGCACAGGGGCAAGTCAAGGCCACCCTGCGATTGCCCGATGGATTGACGAGCTACAAAGTATTCGCACTGGCGGTGACCGGTGCGGAACAATACGGTTTTGCGAGTGACCGCATCGTGACGTCCAAGCCCTTGATGGTGAGGCCGACCCTGCCGCGCTTTTTTCGCGCCGGCGATCGCGCCGAGATCGGCGTGGTCGTATCAGCGAAGGATGTTCCCGACGCGAACGTTGCGGTGACGCTTTCGGCGTCCGGGGTGACGCCGAAGCAGCAGAAACAAAATGCGAGATTGGCCGGGGGAAGCTCGGTTGAATTGTTCTTCCCCATCGTTGCGTCGGGTCCGGAGTCGAGTTCGCTCACGATCGAGGCGCAAAGCGATGGGTTGAAGGATTCGGTGAAATTGAGTCGACCCGTTCAACGCTCGATTGCCATGGAGGTGGTGGCACAGGCAGGTGAGACGAATGAGCGCGCCCTTGCGAAGCTCGGGGACTTGGCGGGAGTGCGCAGCGATCAGGGCGAGCTCGAAGTGCAGCTGTCCAACAGCTTCTTGGGCGGTAGCGCGGGTGGGTTCCAGCAGCTCGTGGAGTATCCCTATGGATGCTCGGAGCAGATCTCAAGTCGCCTATTGGCGCTGCTACCACTGGCGGAATTGGCAAAAGTTGCGGGGATCGCGTTGCCCAAGGATCGAAACCAGCTGATTGAAATGGCCATTGGCGAGCTAGTGCGGCGTCAACGGCAAGATGGTGGTTTTGGCATGTGGTCGGGCGCCGAGCGCAGTGATCCCTGGGTCTCGGCGCATGTGCTGGGCGCGCTAAACGAAGCCAAGAAGGGCCGGCCGAGCCTTACCCCAACTCTCGAGCGCGGTGCTGAGTATCTGCACAGTCTGGCGGCGGGCTTCATCGGCAGTGAAACTCTGCCGGTGACGCTGGCTGCGCTGCCTTACGTTGTGGACGTGCTGTTCCGCATGGGCAAGGGGGATCCCGGCACGCTTACTCGTTTGTATTCTTTGCGCCAGCAGATGCCGCCCTTTGCGCAAGCGCTCTTGCTGCACGCCTATGCATTGTCGCGTCACGACGCCAAAGCCGTAGACGACCTGGTTTCAGGGCTTGAGCGTTCGTTTCATCAGGATGGCAGTTCCGCGCTGGTGGTGACCAACGTTGGAGACGACTATGCTCGGCTCTTCGACACGAAGACGCGAACCGCGGCGATGGTGATTTGGGCACTCGCCGCTGCGAAACCCGAGCACCCGCTGCTCATGCCATTGGCTCGGGGGTTGCTCTCCGCGCGGCGCAACGGCCGCTGGGAGACGACCCAGGATTCGGCATTCGCCCTCTTGGCACTCGATGCCGTACGAAGCCAGAAGCACATCTCGTCTTCAGGCATCGAGGCCAAAGTGACTTTAGGCGAGCTCAGCGTTTTTTCCGGGGCCATCGGCGGAGAATCGCCGACAACGGTCACGCAACGCTTGCGCATGGACGCATTGAAGGCCGGCAATCAAGAGCTGCTATTCGAGACGCGAGGAGGACCGCTGCTGTATGAAGCCCGGCTGCGCTACGTGCCAATGCAGCCGGCCAAGGCTGCGATTGACGCTGGGTTTGCCATCGAGCGAGCAATCCTGCAAGTGGGCTTGGATGGCAGATTGGCCGCTCCAACGGCGGTTGAGCCCGAAGCTTGCATAGTCCGCGCCCTGCGCGGGCAGTCTTTCGTCGTCGAGCTTGCCGTAGTAGTGCCTCGGCCACGCGACTTCGTGGTGATAGACACTCCCTTACCAGCGGGATTCGAAGCCATTGACGTGACACACCAGACTAGCTCTGCTTGGATGAGCAGACTCGATCGTATGGAAGCCCTCGGCCCAGAGGGCAGCGACGCCATCACATTTCACCGAGACATTCGTGACGATAGGGTCACTTTCTTGGTGGATCACTTTCCCGTGGGGTTGTACCGCTTGCGCTATCTAGTCCGTGCGGTGACGCGTGGTAGTTTCGCCTTGCCCCCAGCTAGGGTAGAAGCAATGTACGCTCCCGAGCACTTCGGCACGACCAGTCCCTGTGCCGTCGAAATCAGGTGATGAAACGCTGCGAGGGTCGTGAACTTGCGTAGACGCGTTACGTTGGGTGCGTGGCTTCGGTGCGTGCTGCGCAGCCTGCTTGACTGGGTGCAGATCGTTTTCGCGGTTGGTTTGACGGTGACGGCGATAGCGGCAGTCATTGAGCCAATGCCAGAGTCGCTACGCCGGCAGCAACATGGGGCGGGTTTGGTCGTAGAGGACCGTCGGGGCAGGGCGCTGGGGCAAGTGCGTGGCGAGGACTATCGCTTGGCCGTGCCGGTGACAATCGCGCAAGTGCCGGAACAACTCAAGAACGCAGTCATTGCGGCGGAAGATGCGCGCTTCTACCGTCACCGCGGCGTCGATCCGATTGCCATCGGTCGTGCTGTCTGGCAACTCGCGCGTCAAAGACGGATCGTCTCCGGCGCTAGCACCATCACGCAACAGTTGGCGAGGTCGGTCGTTGCCAGGCCGCGGACCTTGTTCGGCAAGTGGCGAGAGGTGGTCGTAAGCCTGCGGATCGAATCGGAGTACGATAAGGCTGCGATCCTCGAGGCCTACCTCAACTATGTCCCGTTCGCTCCGACCACTCGGGGGATAGTTGCTGCGGCCGATGACTACCTAGGTAAGCCTTTAAAGTCGATATCCATTGCGGAAGCTTGCGCTTTGGCCGCGCTTCCCCGAGGTCCAGCGCGCTATCATCCGCGGCGGCACGAGGAGCGTCTGCTCGAGCGGCGCAACAGGATCGTCGAGCGTATGTGGACGCAGGGCTACATCGATGCCGACACGGCGAGGCAAGCGAGATTGGAGCCCATGACCGTACGCGAGGGGCGAGGTACGGCGCGAGCACCGCACTTCACGCGCGCTCTCGCCCAGGGCCGCCTCGACCAGTCCGCTCATCGGTATGCCGGTGCTTCCGTCGTGCAGACAACGCTAGACCGTGAGCTCCAAACCGAAGTCGAGAAGCTGGTGCGGGACGCGCAAGTTGGTCTTGCCGAGCAGGGCGCTAGTGCCGCAGCCGTCGCCGTCGTCGAAAATGAAACTGCCGGCCTGTTGTCCTATGTTGGTTCGATTGACTTCTCCGATGTGTCAAGTCTTGGCCAGAACGACGGATGTCTGGCTCTGCGCCAGCCGGGTTCGGCGCTGAAACCATTCGTTTACGCGGCAGGGATCGAGTGGTCGGGGATGGGACCAACAACTCCTCTTTTCGACGTACAGACCGAGTTTGATACGCCAAACGGCGCGTTCTCGCCGAAGAACTACGATGGACGTTTTCACGGCCTGGTCCTGTTGCGCGATGCACTCGGGGCGTCGCTGAACGTACCAGCCGTGGCCGTTGCGCAGAGAGTCGGAGTGGAGCGACTGTTGTCACTCTTGCACGGGCTTGGGTTTCAGTCCCTGCGCGAACCGGCGGCGCACTACGGCTTGGCACTCGCGTTGGGTGACGGCGAGGTTCGGCTGCTGGAGTTGGCTTTAGCCTACGCCACCTTGGCGCGCTACGGAGTACATCGACCGCTGCGCGTTGCGACGCATTGGAGTGACAAGAGCGGTGTGCGCCACGAATTGCCAGAGCAGCCCGGCACGCGGGTGTTCTCCGAGTCGACGGCTTGGCAAGTCCTCGAGATCCTAGCCGACGATATGGCACGCATCGCGAGCTTTGGTCGACACGGTACTCTCGAGATGCCATTCGTCGCAGCGGTGAAGACGGGAACTTCCTCGAACCATCGTGATAACTGGGCCGTGGCAGTGACGCATGAAGTCACCGCGGCGGTATGGGTCGGCAATTTCGACGGACGCCCCCTGGCGCATGGTGTAAGTGGTGTGGTCGGGGCTGCGCCGCTGCTGCGCGCCGTTCTGCTGGCGGCCATGCGCGGTCGGCCGGGCGCCGCGTTGTTTCCCGCGGAGCGTCTGTTGGCGCGACGGATCTGCAAAAACAGCGGGCAGCGACCAGGACCCGACTGCAAGGAAATAGTTACGATCCGCGCGATCCCCGGACGCGCCGATGACGGTCTCTGCACTCTGCATCGGCATGTGAAGGTGGATCCCCAGAACGGCTTACTGGCGGGACCAGGATGTCGCGATGCTGTCGAGCGAGTCTTCGAAGCCTACCCAGAAAGCTTGATGCCTTGGGCGCGCGGGGTTGGGCGCCCGACTGGGCCGACGGCAGAATCGCCACGTTGCCCGAGCGCATTGGGGACAAGCCAGGCGGGAACGCTGTTTTTGCGCGTGCCCACGTCCGGAGCAAAGTTTCTATTGGATCCACATCTCCCTGCGTCGCAGCAGCAACTTCCGTTTTCGGTGAAGGCTTCGGCTCAGACCCATTGGGTGGAGTATGACGTCGACGGCGAGCGCTCGGGTCGGATCCACCCACCGTTCCAATGGTCTTGGGTGTTACGGCCGGGCCGGCATCGGGTGCGGGTCGCGGCGTCGAATGGTGCGATGGACCAGGCGGATTTCAGCGTCGAGTGAATTGGCGGAGGCAACCCAGACAAGTTCTGCGGCGACCTATTGAGGCGCGCCATGCCGTAGCTATTGCAGGTTCGACGCAACAGTTTGAATGCCTTGGACGGAGCCGTCCGAACCGTCCGCCAGGATTCATCAGCATTCATTGCAGCCGATTGCAGCCGATTTCAACGCGACATGGCCCATCGCTCCGTGGGGGATTTCTGGTAACCTACACAGCCTAGTTGGTTTGAGTGGTTCGGATCAGACGAATGCGCCCGCTTTCCAAAGACGAAGAACGGCCGAGTGCGGTGATTGCTCGTGCAAAGGTTCTGACGACGCCCAAGTTTCCCGACGCCGCGGGTTTCTCCGGCGAAGTCAGTGCTACCGAGTTTGAGCCAAGTGCTTCGACTGGCTCCTGCAGCGAGCCGCCCGCTTCCAACGTTCGAGATCCTGTAGCTGATTCGGGTGTTGGGAGTGAAGAGGGTGGAACGGCGACTGGGCAGCGACGCCTCCTGCTGGTAGACGACCAACCGAGCGTGTTGCGAGCGATCGCGCGCGTGTTGGCCCTTCGGGGCTACCTGGTCGAGACAGCGTCGAATGGGGCTGAAGCGATTCGGAAGGTGGCGAGCGGTGACTTCGACGTTGTCTTGTCCGACATAGCGATGCCAGAGATGGACGGCATTACGCTATTGCGCGAGATCCGTGCTCACAATTTGTATGTTCCGGTGATTCTTATTACGGGAGAGCCAACGGTTGACACTGCCGTTCAAGCCCTCGAGCACGGTGCAATACATTACCTGACCAAGCCGCTGCAGATGCCGCTGCTTGAGGGGATGCTCGACAAGGCGATCCGTTTGCGGAGAATGACGGAATTTCGGTTGCGTGCTGCCGAGGTGCTGGGACGTGACCCGCCACACGCAGCAGATCGGTCCGGCCTCGAGACGAGCTTTCGCCGCATGCTCGGGACTCTGTGGGCTGCATTTCAGCCCATCGTGGATGCGCGGACCAAGGGTTGTATTGGATTCGAAGCCCTATTGCGGTCGGACGAGCCGAGTCTGCCGCACCCGGCCGCGGTGTTGGAGGCAGCAAAACGATTAGGTCAGCTCGAAGCCGTTGGTCGCGCCATGCGCGATCGCGTCGCTGAGGTGTTCAACGTGGATCAGCGGTCGGAACTGCTGTTCGTCAACCTGCATGTTGCCGATCTGCTCGATCCGCATCTCTTGTCGCCCAATTCGGCGCTATCCAAGCTTGCCCCACAAGTCGTTTTGGAGATCACCGAGCGAGCGATTCTCGATGGCATTGGCGACGTCACCAGCCGAATCGCCGCACTGCGGGAATTGGGTTATCGCGTCGCCATCGACGATCTCGGTGCGGGGTACTCCGGGCTGAACACGTTTGCGCTGCTCGAACCAGACTACATCAAGCTCGACATGGAGCTCATCCGCGATATCGATCAGAAGCCGATGCAGCAACGCATCGTGCGGTCGATGATCACTCTGTGTCGGGACATGGGCAGTTCCGCGATTGTCGAAGGGGTAGAAACCGACGCCGAATTCGATGTGTTGCGCACGCTCGGCTGCGAGCTCTTCCAGGGCTACCTGTTTGCGCGTCCCGGTCCCGGTTTTCCGCGCAGCAACTGGCCTGCTGGGCGCAAGTAGCCAAGACACGCTTCACCAAGGGCGCTCGAATGGAAGCTCGACTTGGCGGAGAAAAGTTCAAAAATCGACCAAGGCGGTCTGGCGTGCGAGCAGGTTCGACTTAGGATGGGGCGGTCATGCAGGTGTTTCTTTCTCTGATGCTTCTCTTGGCCGTCGTTTTTCAGTGTTGGGTCACAGTAAGGGTTTGGCGGACTGACTGGTATGAACGCAAAGAGAAGATGGCCCAGTCCAGGTTGATTTGGCTGTTGCCGATCCTGGGCGCCGTCATGGTCTATGCAGTCATCACTGACGAAGACGATGCGTCGGGGCCGACGAGTCATCTGAAGGGGTGAGCGGAGCGCTGGACGGGGGCCCGGCGGGTGTCGAAGCGGGTGGATGTGGGGTATTGGTGTCCGGTGTGAGCAGTGGGCATTCCGTGGCTCCGTCTGACCCCTGCGGCAGGTCGCCATAGGCCAGTTTCTCAACAGCGCCGTAGGGAATGGAGCAACCCTGTTGCAGGCGCATCCGGCATGCCGTCAGAGTTCTACACCCCATCATCGACGGGAAACCTGCAGACCCGTTCTTTCGCAGCAAGTCCCGGCGTGGGCGCGAGGAGTGGTCGTAGAACCATCGCCGTCCTCATGGACTACATGACTCAGTTCATTGGGTCCTACGAGGCGCGTTTCCGGACAGCGTTCGCGGCCAAGTGCAAAGCGCTCGACCTGAATCTGCTCTTGATCTACGGCGGCGCTATTGGGCATCCCGGGTCGGGTAGCGCGGCTCAGAACGCAGTATTCAATTTGATTCATCCGGACAACGCGGACGGTGTGATCCTGCTTTCGACAACGCTCGCATCGTTCTGCGGTCCTGAGCGTTTGGGTCAATTCGCCGAGCGCTTCGGTCCCTTCCCACGCTGCAGCGTAGGTCTCGAGTTGTTGGGGGTGCCAAGCATCGTCATTGACAATCGAACGGCCATGGAGGCGGTGGTCGAACACGTGGTTAGCGACCACGGCTGCCGTCGAGTCGCGTTCATTGCGGGTCCACCGGAGAGTACTGAATCTCAGGCGCGGTTCGATACCTATCGGCGCGTTCTGGAACGTCACGGTCTAGGATTTGACCCAGCGCTCATTGCCCACGGCTACTTCGTCGGTCGTGCAGGTGCGGCGGCAATGGAAGAAATCCTCGCTCGAGGCGTTCCATTTGATGCAGTAGTCGCTGCAAACGACGCGATGGCACTGGCCGCGGTCCGAATCCTACGCAATCGGGGTTATCGGATCCCGCGCGACGTCCTGGTAACCGGCTTCGATGACTTGTCAGCGGCAAGCCTGGCAAGTCCCCCTCTGACTACAGTGGCCCAACCGTACGACGATATGGCGGAGCATGCCATTCAGCTCGTTTTGGAGCAAAGCGACGGTCACGACGTCGCGCAATGCACGGCGCTCCCAGCTGGTTTGGTCATTCGACGGTCCTGTGGCTGCGGGCGAAGCGCATCCAGAGTGCGACTCGACGCCCATGACGACTCCTTGGACGCAACGAGACATCTGCAGGAGCATGCTGACAGCATACGAGCCCAATTGGCAGAGTACCTCCGCGATGGCACGCACGACGGCGTTCACGCCGCCGCTCGACTGCTCGAGGCGCTTCAGGCGGAACTTGCGGGCCAGGCGGAGACGTTTGTTCAGACCATGGAGGATGTCATCGGCGAATCCGAGTGCACGCAGGAGTTGCGCCGAGGTCTGCAGCAGTCGGTGGCCCATTTGCGTGAGCACTGCAAAGGAACTGCTGACCCCCGACTCGAAGACATGTGGCACGAAGCGCGGGATGCGATTGAGCTGTCGGGCATGAGTGAACAGATCGAACACCGAATCAAGCTCGACAACGCATTTCTGAATATGCTCGAAGGCAGCGAAATGGTGTCGCGAGCGCTCGACATGGAATCGCTCAAGACCGCGCTCCTCAAGGCTCTGCCTGCCATTGGCGTAGAAACAGCCATCATTTCGCAGTATCCCGAGGGTACCGTGAACGAACTCGAGCTCGATGTTTGCCTGCTCGACGGTTGCGCGCACGAGCCAGAGCCAAAGCGCTACCCGACAAGTGCGCTCATTCCACCCCGGGCCTTTCCGGATGGGCGTCGCCGTACCTTGCTGGTGTTTCCATTAGTGGTCCAAACACGCCACCTCGGCGTTGCCCTGTTCGACTATTCCGTGCGCGCAATTGGTCACCAGATGTTGCAGCATCAGATCAGTGCCGCACTTACCAGTATCCGACTCCACCAGGAAGTAGTAGAGAAGACCACGCTGCATGAGCGCAGTTTGCAGGAGCGTGTAGCCAGTGCCAAACGCCTGCAATCGTTGAGCGTGCTTGCTGGTGGCGTGGCGCACGATCTGAATAACGCGCTCGGACCACTCGTCGCCTTACCTGATGTCATCTTGCGGGAATTGGACGAGGCTCTAAGTAGTGGAGATGCCGGCAATCTTCGCGAAGACGTGGGGAGTATCAAGGCGGCGGCGTTGCGCGCGGCTCAGACGATCAAAGATCTTCTTACGCTTGGGCGACAGGGGAGAACCACCAAGGAGCCCTTGAATCTCAGCCAAGTCGTGAACACCTGCCTGTCCGGAGAGGCCATGCGATTCACCCAGCTAGCGAATCAACAGGTCAATGTAGTTCTTGATGTTCAAGACGAGTCTCTAGTCGTTCTTGCCTCTGAGGCGCACCTGTCTCGAGCCATCACCAATCTGGTTCGCAATGGAGTCGAGGCGATTGCTGGACACGGTAAGGTAGTGGTTCGAGTGTATCGCGCCCACGTGCCCGAACCGCTCTCTCGCTATGAGGCCATTGAATCTGGCAAGTATGCCGTGGTCAGCGTCTCTGATAATGGCAGCGGGATCGAAAAGATGGAACTTGGTCGGATCTTCGAGCCGTTCTATAGCACGAAGCGTACGGGCGAGCATAGTGGTAGTGGTCTCGGGTTGGCTATCGTTCATGGCGTCGTAAAAGAACATGATGGGTTCGTCGACGTGACGAGCGAGCTGGGTGTTGGAACCAACTTCCTCCTCTATTTCCCCTGTGCCGACGCGTTGGTTTGTGCGAGGAAGCGACGGTCCATAGAGCCAACGCGTGGGAATGCTCGGGTGCTAATCGTCGACGACGAACCCGTCCAACTCCGAACGGGGCGTCGCATTCTGAGTCGTCTGGGGTATCAGATCGACACTCTGGAGAGCGGTCGACGGGCTCTCGAGAGCTTCACACCTGCAGGCGCCTCTGGTGAGAGCCCGTACGATTTGGTGATTCTGGATATGATCCTGAATGAAGAAATGGATGGCCTCGAGCTCTTCGATAGGATCCGGGCGTCATTTCCTCGTCAGCGCGCCATTGTGGTAAGTGGCCATGCGCCGCCAGACCGTGCTGAACTGGCATTCCAGATGGGACTGGCGTGGCTCGCCAAGCCCTACACTGCCGAGGAGCTGGCGCATGCAGTCCAATCGGCGTTGGTCGACGACCCAGAATCGGGGTCGTTCAAGCTCTCGAACAATTCCCCGGTTCGTCGAATTTCGAGTGCTGCGCCAGGAGACAGTCCCCCCGAGTAGAGTCTTCAGTCGTATCGGTGGGCGCGTGCGGCGCCACTACATGCCGCCGCCCGGACCATGTCGACCCTCTTTGCGAACGACGCATTGGCCGTCGCCACCATACTGGAACACGGAGGGATAGGCCTTCTGTCGGATTACCTCGGCCAGGTTCAACGCGGAGAGGTCGCTTGGGACGGTCATGGTCGACAGTTCGTCGAGGGCGACTCTTCCGTTGGCATTGCCGTTCCGCTGATCGGCGTCCGCGATCAACTGCATGAGTGACACCGCTCTTGCTGCCGTCGTCGCTCCCGCGTCGGTGGACGCTAATGCAGTCGAACCATCGGGGACGGCGAGGAAGAGGTTTCGCGGTTCGACGACGATGTTTACGCCGAGCGTCTCACCCCCGACCAGCGGCAACTGCGTTTCCAGTTCGCCATTGATGCGGCGTTGGCAGTCGGTCCAGTTGAGACGGTCGGAGAAGCCCCAATCGAAACTGACTGTGGTCCCTGAGTTTTCGGCGCTACCCTGGACATGCAACGTCATGCCTTGCGCCGTAGTGACCCCGGTTTCGGCGCTCGTAGGGACGAGAGCATTCTGCATTAGATCGCGGTCTTTGGTCGTGACCCCGGCTCCCAGGACTGAGTCGCTACTGGCGCGATAGACCGAATAGCTCACGAGGCAGCCATTCAATCCCCACATTTGGCCGAGCTTCTGCGGGCCGGGCTGCTGCATGTCGAGAACGCGTCCGTAGCGCGCTTCAGAATACTCATTGCAGCCCTCGCCCGCGAACCCGAGGCTGCCCAACGACACGAAGAGACGTGTGAGGTTGACCGTCCAACCATCTTCCGTGGTGAAAGCAAGCTGCCCCTCTTCAGCTAGCGTTTCGCGGAGATCGGTAGGCAGGTCGGTTGTGACGTAGATGCGGCCCGGTTCTGGCCGAGTATCGGCGGGCAAGCAGCCTGGGGTACCAAGCGAGCTCGCGAGCAGGACCGCGGTCAGGGTTTTTCGACCGTTCATGATTTAGAACCCTCCTTCGAGGCCCAGGCTGGGTACGAAAATGGGACCAATCTCGGCACCGTTGAAGGTTTCCTTGTGCATGGTTGCATTCAGGACCTCGGCTACAAAAGAAAGGTGGCTCGTCTTTCCCATGGGCCAGAGCTTCTCGAGGCGCAAGTCAATGCGATAAAACGCCGGGTCTCTTGGGGGGTTGGAGACCGCGGTCGAGGCGCTCGCAGCCGCCGTCGGGGCTTCGGTAGTGGTGCTTGTCGTAGTGGTGGTCGTGCGTTTGGGCGCTCCGGTATAGAAGACCAGCCGGGATCCGGCGCGCCAACGTCGACCAAGATTGTAAGCGACGGCAACGTTCATGACATGTCGGCGGTCAAATGCGCTCGGAAATTCAGCGCCGTCGAGATACCTGACCGAACGCGAAAGCGTGTAGGACAGAATGCCTCCGAGATCCTGTGTAAGCTTGCGATGCAGAAATACCTCGAGTCCATAGGCGTTGCCCTTGGTGCGCTGGTTGATACTCTGCCCCCTCTGCCCCTGCCCTTCCGGAATGCTTAGGGCGTCGGTCAGATTCGTGAAGAGATTGTAGAATACATTGGCGTTCAGCGAGGTGCTCTTGGCAAGACCCCAGTCAATTCCAGCACTGGCTTGATACGCCGTCTGCAGTCCATTCTCTAGGCTGCCTAGGGCGAGCCCCGGGATCGGCAGTACGAAGGAAGGTGGCTGGTGCGCAATGCCATAGGTATGAACGATAGCGAATTTGTCCGAGAGATTGATGCGGGCAGAGATTCTTGGATCAATGCCAATAGCGGTAGCTCCGCGTGACATGTAGTAGTCGAGTCGAAGGCCGGGGGTTACGAAGAAGCCCTTCTGAACCTCGATTCCGAGTTCGCCATGGGTACCCACGACTGCGTCTTTGCGCGACGGAAACAGGCTCTGGAACCGTTGCGACAACGGGTTGTCCGGATCGTCATAGAGTGGCGTCGTGACGCGATAGGAATCGAGCAAAGTGTCGACACCTGCGCGAAGGGTCACGGAGTGACCGAGCGGTTGCGTGACTTCGCTGCGCACGTTGAGCATGCGGTCTTGCGCGTTGCGCTGCCCCCCGATCGCCGTCTGGTCGTAGCCGAGCGTGACGGCAGTGCGTACAGTGCCGTCGTGTTCGAGCTGATGGTCCCAGCGTAGTTCGCCGCGATAGAACTCGGTACCGAAACCAATGGTCGATATTCCGTTCTGCTCTTGCGCCAAAAGGTCGTAGGCACCAAACGCGATGACGCCGATCTGGTCGCGCGGGGTCAAATCGTAGGTGAACCGGGCTTGGTAGTCGCGATAGTCGAGCTTCACCCCCTTTACGGCGAGCGATAGGATGGCGGCTGTGTAGGAGTAGCGGCCACCCAAGAGGACTGTGCCGCGCCCCTTGGCAAATCCACTTTCCACCATGGCGCCGGCGTCATATAGGCGGATGTTGGCCTCACCACGTGGCGTAACGCTGGGGGCGGTGGTTTCCGCGGCGGCAATACCGCCAGCATATCGACCGAAACGTGCGGGGTAGCCGCCGCGGTATAGATCGACACGCTCGACCATTCCCGGATTTACGACTGAGGGTCCAATTGCTACGTGGTAGAGATAGGGGACGCGAATGCCATCCAGGTAGTAACCGACGTTGCCAGGGGGCGCTCCACGTACGTAAAAATACGGCAGTCCCGAGATGATCGGAGTGACACCGGGTAGGATCTCCAACGCTCGGAATGGATCGCCAAAGGTACCGGGGATTTGACGAACCTCGGTGCGAGCCAGAGAAACGACCATGGGCGCGCGTTTGTCGCCAAGGACGGTCACTTCGATGGGTTGCTGCGGTTTCGGCGGAGTCTTGGCCTTGGTTGACGCGGACAACGGCGCTTCTCTCGGCTTGACCTCGGCAGGCATCGGTAGAGGTTCTTCGACCTCTTGAACGACGGGAGCGTGGAAGGCGACCTCCATGCGGATAGTGGCGGCGACGGGAATGCCGTCGCGCGTTGCGGACTCGAATCGCCACTGCTTGACGCTTTCGAGTGCAACGTCACTGAAGGGCGATTCACCTTCCTTTGCCGTAGCAGAACGAACGGTGCCATCGACATTGACTGTCAGCGTGACGACCACGATGGCGTCACCGTGGGCGCCAGCAGGGTAGGGCACCGGCGTTTGCTCGACGAGTCGCGGAGCGACTACGACAGGCTTGTTCTGTGCAGTGCCCGTTGCTCCTCGGGGTAGAGACGGAGACTGCTGCGCGAGTGCCGTGGTCGTGCCGAGCGAGCAAACGCAGGCAAGGAGCATCGCGTTTTGCCAGGGATTCCGCCAACCAGGACGGCGAGATGGGGATGCGGCGGAGCGGGGCCATTGCATAGGGGTGTCTTTGAGCCGTAGCGAGGCGGCCAGAAGCTAACACGCAATTGGAGCCAAAAGCCTTGAACGGGGATTCAAGGTTGGGGACAATTAGTTAGACTGCTTCTTCCCCAGGGATTTTGACGCCTTCATCAACGCCTGGAGCACCGAACTGGGCGTGCGTGCCTCTTGGGTCCACGCCACTACGGCCGGTTCCCAGGCCTCCGCCCAGACTGGTGCCAGACGAAACTGTAGGAAGGTCGCAAACAGTCGGTCAACAAGCGTCATCATCTCATCGACGAGATGCATCCGATCCAGGAAGGCATCATCGGACTCTTCGGTCAATACCGCTGGAATGTCACCCGCAGAGATGGCGAACCGATCCGCATTGAGCACGAAGCGAAAGTCGCGAGGATCTTGCCGCATGATGACCTTGGCGCGCGTTGGGAACTTATAGGCCTTGACCGCTTCGCGCGCCTCGGCGCTGGTACCCGGCGCAGCTCCGCGCACTGAAACGCACTCAGCTGGATCGAATACGGACTTTAGCGTGAGCGCGCCGTCGAGCCAAACCGTCCACTCGCCGAGCTTTCCCAGCGAGACGACTTCCTCGACAATTGAGCCGTAGAGCCAGATCCACAGGAGGAATTCGGCGCCCAAGAAGCGTGTTGTTTCGATGCGTTCGAGGAGTGCATCCGGAGTGCTCGATGCTTGGCCTTTGGCCGCTTCATCACTGGTTGTCTCGACCTTGGGGACTACGCCCTTCTTTGCCTGAGCAAGTCGGCGGTTGCCATCGACTAGACTCATGGGGTCGAGATGCAGTAGGCGCTTCTGCAGAATACTCGGTAGGTTCGCGCGCATGGCTGCTGCGTAGGGGCTGTCTTCGACGAGCCCCAAGCCAAATGTCGTCTCGAATAGCGCCGAGAAGTCGAGCAACAACTTGGCGGAGTGCCCGAAGAAGAGCAACGTTTCTCCGTCCAGATCCCAGACGATATCGAAGGACTTCGCGGTTGGCATGATCTTCTTGCGCAGCCGCAGCGTAACCTTCAGTTTTAGATCGGCGCGCTCGGCACGCCCCAGACGTTCTCGTCCGGTCTTGCCCAAGAGGCGCTGTTCCTCATCCTCGACGTGAGCTTTGATCAAGGGTCCGGGGACGCGCCACTTGTCTACGCGGAACCCCAACAATACGAAACGATCATAGAACAGCTTGCCTTGATCGAATTCGAGATCGAAGGGTCGCTCGAGGACACACCAACCACTGGTCTCGGTGGCTTCACCGTTGACGTCGAGTGGTGCGAAGGTCCGCAGCTGCACGGCCTCGAGGTAACGCTTACGCAGATCCTTCGGAACAACACCGGTGACGCGAAAACGTGTAAATGATAGGGAACCACGACGTACGCCCATATACTGTCCTTCGAACGCTCGGTGAACGAGGCGACCGGGCTATATCACGACCCGTCCAGGGGGTGAGGTTTGCGGCCCGCGAGCCTTGTGGCGTTTACCGTCGCGAGCTGCTCGTCGGGTGGTCTTTCTGTGAAGGTGGATGGGTGCTGAGCGAGGGAAAACGCGGAGACCCACCTACTAGATCCGGCCACCTTTGCGCTATGCTCTCGAAATATAAAGAGAATTGTCGCAGTATCAGCACTTCGCTCCGGCCGTACCGCACGCGCGGAGTTGAGATTGCTAGCTAAATCGAAAGACAGCCAGGCCGTATGTGAGGTGACGCCGATTCGCTGCCATGCCCTTCGGCGTTGGGGTTCCAGCCGTGAGAGACGACGTACCATCCCTACTACCCTATCCGCAACGGCTGGAGGCGATCGCATGGTCGAGGGGGGAACGCCCCGCGCTCCTCGACGAGCGGATGCTCCGGTACCTGCGTCTGGGCGAAACCTTGGGTCAGGCCACTTGCGTCGCTTGGTGTTCAGTGGAAGCCGACGTCGAACGCAGTCGTGCCATTCTCGGGGCGGACCCCTTCACCGTCGACTCGGCCAAGTCACCATTTGCTGATGCGTCCAGCGACCTGGTTGTCGAGCTATCGGCAATTGCTCGGCGCAAATGGCCAGAGCATCCGGTCGTCGCCAAACTGTCGGATTTTGGCACCTTCGTCGCGCGACGAGTAGAAGTCAATCGTTCGGGAAATGACGGCTATGCGCTGCTCTACGTGGCATCGAGGCGTGAGCGCTGGTCCGAACCCGAGCTTACGGCGCTCGACGATTTGGCACATCTTATCGTCAATGAGTCGAATGCTGCCGAGGAGCGCATCGACATTGCCAAACAGCGCGTTCAAGCCACGGTCGAAGTGGCGAAACTCTTCGACCAATTGGAGGAACAGCATTGGTTCTACCGGCAGATGGTGCATCAGATGCCTCACCGCGCTCTGTTCGTGTTCGACCACGAGCTCAACCTGCGCCTGGTCGATGGTACCGTGCCCATGCCAGGCAAACTAGGCCTGCTGGATAACCCAGTCGGGCGCAATCTTTCCGAGGCGGACTGCGGCGAGCAATCGGGGAAGCTACTCGAGGAATGTAGGCGAACGCTCGAAGGGGTAGAGCGGGCGTTCTTGCTCGACTGCTGTGGTCGCAGCTACGATATTCGTGCGACACCGATCAACGATCGAAGTGGTGTGGCGCGATTCGGAATGGGTCTGCTCCACGATATCACTGAGGAATCAGAGCGATTCGTATTGGAGCGTCTGCTCTCGGCGCGCCTGCGCGCTCTGGTTGACAGTCTGGACGCAGCGGTGTTGGTGGAAGACGAGCGCCGCATCATTCAGCACTGCAATCAACAGTTCTGCGACCTTTTGCAGCTACCTGACGGTCCAGCAGCGATTGTTGGTGCGCCTTCTGTGGAATTGATTCGGCGGATTAGCCCGCTGTTCTTCATTCCCGAAGCCCTAGAGGAAGGGATCGACGAGGCTATCCTAGCGCATCAAGTGCGCAAGGATGAGCTCGTCTACCTGGCGGACATGCGGATCCTCGAACGCTCCTATTCCCCCCTCGACGCCGACGGTCAAGCGGCGGGGCATCTCTGGACCTATCGTGACGTAACAACGCGCGAGAGCAACAAGGATTTGTTGCAGCGACAAGCCGATCAACTTCGCGCGCTCTCGCTTGTGGATGAGTTGACGGGGCTGTACAATCGTCGAGGATTTTTGACCCTGTCTACGCAACAACTGAAGCTTTGTGACCGCTCTGGGCGTTCCGCCATGGTCGTCTTCGTCGACCTGGACGGCATGAAGCGCATCAATGACGAACTCGGTCATGAATTCGGCGACCAAGCGTTGGTTGAGACGGCCAATGTGCTGCGCCAGTCCTTCCGCTATTCCGACGTCGTGGCACGTCTCGGTGGCGATGAGTTCGTCGTGCTGGCCGTCGAGGCGGATCCCCCGACGGGAGAGCTGGTGATCGAGCGCTTGTACGAGAAATTGGCCGAGCTAAATCAGAAGCCAGACCGCGCGTTTCAACTGCAGTTCAGCGTCGGCGTTGCGCCGTATGATCCAGAGAAGTCGGAAATGGTCGAAGAGGTATTGGCTCGAGCTGACAGCCTCATGTACGAGTCGAAGCGTCTACGTAAGTGTGCGCGGCAGGCCTAGTAGCTATAGATCTCGAACCCAACGCTCGGAATGGCAAGCGGTCCCGATACCTCGTTCGTGCAGCCGAGCGTGCCGCAATTGCGCGAGGTAATCTCCTTGGACATGGTAGCGTTAAGCATTTCCGCGACGAGCGCCCAGTAACCCCTACCTGCGATCGGCCAACGCCGTTCGATGCGCAAATCCGCGCGGTAGTAGCCGCTCGAGCGCTGGGACGCGTCGAATTTCGCCACGGCTCCCTCGAACACTCGTCCGGGGATCCCCGAGTAGTAGGCCAGACGCGCGCCGACACGAATGCGGTATCCGAGATCGATGCCAAGTGCCGCCGATAGCACCAGGGGTCGATCGAATGCCGAAAGCGATTCGCGCATACCGCTACTGCGCTCGGTGCGAGAGAGCGTCGCAGCGAGAAAGCCGCCGATACGTCGCGTCATCGCACGGCGCAGTTCGAACTCGAGGCCGTAGGCCATGCCGCGTTCACGGTGGCTGAGGCTATTCGGATCGAACGACCAATCCTTGTCGCGGCCAATCGGATCGAGCAAGTTGTAGTACTCGGCGCGAAAGGCAGTCACCGAAGCCCCGAAATCTTTGGGCAAGTGTGCGCCTACCGTTGTGCTCATCGAGATTGAGCGTTGCAGGCCTCCCTGGAGAGTGCCGACGCTTGCCGCGGGGACTTGGGGAATGAAATTGGGCGGTTGGTTCGAAACGCCGATGGAATAGCTGGTGTAGATATTGCGATGGGGGTGAAGCGTGGTGGCGAACCTCGGATCGATGCCGGTGGCCGTGGCTCCGGCGATGCGATAGGCATCGGCGCGAAGCCCCGGCGAAAGAGTGGCCCACGCCGTAGGTGCGTATTCTAGCTGTGCAAAGACCGAGCCTTGAACATCGGTGCGATTTGGGAAAAGCTTGGCTAGGTCGGGGGCTTCGGCCGTTGCTTTGTCAATTCGAAGCGCATAGCTGTCGAGCGTGACGTCGGAGCCGTAAGTCAGACTGAGGTTTTTGAGCAAGCGCTGCTGCGTCAGGCTGCGAAATGCAACGGTCTGAGCCGTCAATGCGCCGGAGGGCGACCCAGTCCGATCGTAGCCTGTTGTTACGGCAATGCGGGTCGTCGCGTTGGTGCTGTCGATATCGTAGCGCAGGTCGACGCGGTGAAACTGCAGCCCCCCCCCGCGCTCGGCAGCGCCATCTTGGGCCGCCGCGCGATCGTAGGCACCAAAGGCGAAGACGCCGATTTTTCCGTGCCGGCTGGTCTGGTAGTCGACTCGGGTTTGGTAGTCCCAGTACGCCGCTTGTACGTTGGATAGGAGCGACACGAGCAGGCCCGTGTAGGAGTAGCGACCGCCGAGCAATACATGGCCACGCCCGTCGGCGAAGGGGGTCTCGACCAACGCACCGGCATCGAAGACTCGAACGTTGCCTTCTCCACCAGCTCGACCGAGCGGTTTACGAGTTTCGGCGTTGACGATAGCTCCCGCGTAGCGACCGAACTGTGCTGGTGGTGCCCCACGATGTAGCTCGACATGATCGATGATGGCAGGGTGAACTACTGAGGGACCGAGGATGGCGTGGTACAAGAGCGGCACGCGCACACCATCGAGGTAAAATCCTACGTTTCCTGGCGGGGCGCCACGCACGAAGAAGAAGGGCACCCCGGAGAAGATCGGGGTGACGCCGGCACTGCTTTCGATGGCGCGCAATGGATCGCCGAAAGTACCAGGAATTTCCCTGGCTTCAGAACGGGTGATGACGCCGGTCGTGTAGGCAGGACGCATCGCCGTGACGACCACTTCGAGAGGCTCGGACGGTTGCGCCGCTGGTCGAGGGAGTCGCCCGTTGGAGCGCTGGGGGGTGGCAGCCTTCGGCGTTGAGGTTTCGACTGGAGCCTTGGGTTCGAAGCGCACGAGGAATCGGATTCTCGCTGCAGTGGCCTGCCCACGAAGTCGCGCTGGTTCGAAGGTGAATTCTGAGGCAGCCTCGAGTGCGGCACGGGCGAATGGCTCGGGTCCTTCGAGCAGGCGTGCGTCCTCGACCCGTCCACGTTCGTTGACGACAAACTCGAGAAGGACAGCAACTCGTCTAGTCGGTTCGAGCGGTGTGTCGACGCTCGTTCGGATTGGACGCGGAGCGGTGACAGCGGGGTCAGAAGGTCCGGTGTCCACGGACTCGACATTGGGCTCGCGAACCGTAGGTGTGTCGGGCGCGGGCGCGGCGTCCGCACCAGCAGTGGGTTGTGGTGCCGCCCATGCAAGGGACGTCACCGCCGTAATTACAGAACCGATTCCCAAGAACCACACCGAACGCACGCGGCCTAGCATAGTACGCTTCGTCCGGGACATGCCCAGGTTATTCACGCTCTTTGGCCACGACTGCCCGATCGGGCCAGGGATGGGGCCAAAACGCGGCGATTGGCGAAGTTATTAAGCCACGACTTCGACGGCAAGGCCGAGTTGCTCGATGCGCGAAGCGAGGCTGTCGAGCCAGTCCTTCGCGACCGGGCTGAGGTCGCCTGATTCGGGTTGGAGTGACTCTCTGGCCAGCGTGTAGAGCTGCACACCACGGATCGGGACGCCTTGTTGTCGGAGGCTGCGCAGCACCTCGACGAAGCTCGTGACCTCCGCGGTGTCAGGGGCGAGACCCGACCGACGAAACCAACAGCTCTGGACATGCGTCGGGCACAGGCTTGCCACCGTCCGTAGTCGCGCCAAGTGACGAATGATACGCGTTGAGCAGGAATTGGTCCGGCGCAGCCCCGCGTCGGAGCCTGCGTCGAGTTTGAACCAAACCGTTCCATCGATCTCCGACAGACGCAATATGGCAGACTTTACGTTCGTTCGATCGGCGAGTGAACCATTGGTGATGAGGACGACCGGCAACCGGTGGATCAGAGGTCTCTCTTGTCGGAGGCGTGCCAAAAGTTCGATGACCTCACAAAACTGGGGTGAGCTTGTGGGTTCACCATTACCCGAAAGGGCGATATCCGAGACATGTCGATATTCGGCCGGGACGTGGCGTTCGAGGAAACCGTCGAACTCGATGGTGTCGACGAGGGAGATTAGTTCGCTTTCTAGCTGTACTAGATCTACCGCGGGAGCCGCGCCGCGTTCGAGGCCCGCCACCTGGCAGTACACACAGCGCCAGTTGCATCTGTTGTCGTAGTTGAGGTTGATGCCAATCGAGACGCCTTTGGCCCGACGCGAAACCACCGGGTAGACGTACTTCAGCCCGACGACGTCGCGATCATGACGCGCAGTCGTCAGGAGGGGGAGTCTGCTCTTGACCGCAGGGATGGTGCTCATTGAATGGGAACGAGAGCAAGGTCTACTTCGAGCGGATTGCGATCGCGAATCAATTTGACCTTTACGACCTCACCGGCGCGCCGTCCGTCCAGATTGTTGTATAGGTCGTCGTAGTTGACAATGGGTTTGCCGTCGATGGCAACGATGAGATCTCCCAGTTTCATCCCTGTCACCGTACGTTCCAAACCGTGCAGCCCCGCCTTTGCGGCGGAGCTTCCGGGGATTGTCGCAATGACGACGATTCCACGAAGATTTAGCCGCTGCTCGATGCGCTGCTGAGGATCAATCTCGACGCCCAGACCAACTTGATCGACTTTGCCGAATTTTATCAGTTGCGGCACGATGCGCGCTATCGTCTTACCCGGCACAGCGAAACCGATCCCCGCTGAGGAACCACTACGAGAGAAGATCATCGTGTTCATGCCGATGAGGCGTCCTGTACTGTCGAGCAAGGGTCCGCCAGAGTTGCCGGGATTGATTGCCGCGTCCGTTTGGATCATCTCGCGGATCTTGACGCCGCCTATGCCATCGACCTGTCGACCCAATGCGCTAATGACACCGGTCGTCAGGGTCTGATCGAGCCCAAACGGGTTGCCGATGGCAATCACCTTCTGTCCCACATCGAGAGCGAGCTTGTCGAGATGACGATCGATGGGCACCAGCGCCTCTTTCGGCGCATCAATATGCAATACGGCGATGTCTTTCCGCGGTTCGGCGCCCACGACCCTAGCCACGAACGTGTCCTGATTGTTGAGCGTTACCGTGAGACGCTGAGCATCGGCGATGACATGGAAGTTCGTGACCACGTGCCCTTCGGTATCCCAAATGAAGCCTGAACCAGAGCCGGCCGGGATGTCATGTGCAGTACCGCCGAAGAAATCTACCACTGTCTGACGTTGCGTGACGAAAACGCAGGCTCGGGCCGCCTTGGCGAAGACGGCAATGGTGTTGCGCTCGTCCTCAGTGCGGCTCGAAGCGGAGAGCGCAGGGATGGACGCCGTGGCCGCTGCAACCGGTGTAGCTGATGCTGCCGAGGGAGATGCCAACGCCGTTCCGGGCGACGAGTCCTTCGCCTTGCACATAACGAAGGCGAACGTCAGAAGCGCGCCTGATGTAGCGGCGAGAATGGCAAACGCGATGCGACGATAAAGCGACTTCATGGGATGGCCGTTGGTTGAGACAGTTACTTTGAGAGCGATAGTAGCAGGAGGCCGACCGTTGGGACCGCTTCCGATGCAGATAGCTGAAGGCGAGCTGCCGTGAGTCTCGCGGTACACTGCGGGTTGAACGCTTCGTTATCAGAGGAAAGTTACGATGTCGATGTTGAAGCCAGGTCCACGGCAGCGGGTTTTGAGCGCCGGGCCCAATTGACGCTCGAATCGAGGGACCGTAAGGTAGAAGAAGGCATTTTTCCGCCCGTGGATGTGCAACTATCGAGAGAAGCCTCACACTGCGTTGCGACAGGATCTGGGCGAGAGCGCCGGGCCGACAAACGCGAAGTCGCGTCCGCGGGAATACGGAAGAATCGCACCTTTGAATCAACAGAAAGCAATTGGCATGGATAGTTTGATGGCCGAGTCCGTCCAAGAAAAGCACTGGTATCTTGCAGTTGGCGACCGAAGCATTGGACCGCTGACAACGGGCCTCGTCGCTCGCGGGATAGAATCAGGCAAGGTGCCGCTTACGGCTTGGATTTGTCCGGTGGGCGCGAATTCTTGGTCAGCACTTTCCAGCCTTGGTGAATTCCAGGATGTAGTGGATCGCGTCATGGCGGCAGGAGTTCCCGCGAACCAGCAAAGTCGCGACAGCGGCAGTTCATACCACCCACCGACAAAGGCGTCGGCGTCTGCCGCGGCCAAACCGACAGTCGTCGACACGTCACCAGCAGACAACGAACCAGCCAGTGTTTCTGCAGCCGTCGGTGCGCTCGCCAGTGACCTGGTTGACTCGCCCGCTGACGAAGACGATCTAACGGGACGGCGGGTCGTTTTGCCGTACGAACAGCCCGAGTCTCAGGGACTACCTTCGTTCAACGAGGAGGTGCGCGAGTCGGACTTCCTGTCGAGTGCTGACTCGCAGTCGTCGGGAGCAGCCGCCCGCGCGGAGGAACTACCGAGTTTTGCGGAGGAATCAGGCCAGCGTGAAGTCTTGCCGAATCCCAGTGCCGGGGGCTGGTCGCTGGACGCACCACCACCAGAGCAGTTCGACGAGGCGCGCGCGGCCGCTCGTGCTGCTGCGCGTGCATCCCATGACGATCTCGGCATCGACATTACTTTCGATGAGGATCACGAGAACGCCATCGACTGGAAGGAACGATTCCAGTCGTACTTCTTGGTTGGTACTGAGGTCGAGTTGCCTGAAGAGGAGAGACTGCTGCAGAGCCTGCTCGAGACGCCACGATCGACCTTTCTGCATGACGAAGCCCTCTGGAATCTATCACTCTGTCTCGCCTTCGGTTCCGATGTGGTGGCCAACACCAGCGCCAGAACATTCTTTGAGGCCGTGGGTTCTGAGCACGCGTCCGAGCGCATCGAGTGGATCTGTAGGACCCTCCTGAGCAAGGGCTTTATGCCCTCGGGGATCCCACGCAGCGAAGGCATGCGTGGGATCGACATGTTGCGGAGTGCCTGTCCGGAGGTGTTCAGCGAAGTGCTTGAGCGAGAGTCAATGGATTAGGCCAGGCTTCGTACTCTGGCAGGCCAGAGCTGGGCAGGCCAAAGCTGCTGAAGCTGCATTGGGTCCGCTGCTCCTAATGGTGTGGTTGGCGCCCCAGATTGGTGCACGATCCTATCAAGGGGAGATTTGGTGCGCAGTGCGGGCGCGTCTTCTCTTTTTGTCAGTGCTGAGCAGTGAAGGATAGGGGCGTCGGCGCGTCACTCGATCCGCACTTGAATCCCGACGCCAATGCCGAAGTTACGCGCTCCTTCGGTGTGGTTGATGCCCGGCATCAGCATCATCGCCTTGAGATCGACAGTACGCGCCAGCGAATAGCCTAGACCGAAACCGAGAGCCACGTCGGTCCGATCGGCACCACCTTGATGATAGGCGCGGATCCCTGTCATGGGGCCAAGCCATAGGTTCCCGGTTGCCTGGACCCACACGTCGAGAGGCACGCTGAGGGCATAGACGACGGGATCATAGAAAAGAAACGGAACGTACACACCAGTATCGAGCCTTACGCTGTCCCCGAGCCGAAACCATACCGGCATACCGAATACCGCACCGAAGCGTGAACCGCCTTCGAAAGGAAGAACAGCACGACCCTCCAAGGCAAGCTCTACGGCACGACTATTCACCAATGCTCCACGGATCCGAAACTCCGGATTGGCAACGTCACCGCTGCGGGTGCCAAATGTCTGGCGGTCGAAGAGACGCCCGTACTGGTCTGCTTGTGTCAGTCGTCCATCGTCGCCAAACCGAAATCCTGTGCGCAATCCGAGTTCGAGGTGCCGCGTGACACCGACAGCGCCTTCGAGGTTCAGGCCAACGCCCGTTGGTGAACTAGGTGCGTTCATGTGCCCAATTCCCAAGCCAAAGTCAAAAGCCCAGTCGTGACGGGGTAGCGTGATCGATCGATCGACCCAAGGCCACGCGGCGTGACTCGTGCGAGCGGATGCGAGCAACGCTAGAGCAATCAGTGAACCCATGGGCAGATGACGATGGAACGACATGCGCCGATGATGCCATGGATTCTTCGAGCCTAAAAGTGCAACTAGGCGATGGGCTTGAACGCCCATTGGTGTGAGAGCATCACGCCGGGCTCGATGGGTCGAGCAGTGGGGCCAACACGAGTAAGCTCACTTGTTTGGCCGATGGTCGTGTCGAGGTTGGGTTCACTCGGGCGACGGCGTAGCGCCTTGACTTGGCTGTCAAGGGCGTGTCGCTTACCACTTTTGCTATTTGCTACCGTCCGCCTTGATTTGGGCGAGATCCTACCACTGGGGGGAGCTCGGATAGATAAGCGTAAATGACTTGGGTCCTAGCCGATACAGGACGAACTGCTGCTCGAGTTTTTTGGCTCGGAAATGCGGGTACCAGGGCAGGCGCTGATAACTCTCGGTATCCCTCACCTGTTCGCGTAGCACGATATCGAGTTCGGTGAGGCGATTCTGGGTGCTTGCTTGCAGGCGCGGACCGTAGCTAAAGGCTCCACGCCCCTCGCCGGGGTTCACGTCGTTGTGCATGGCACCGCCGTACAGGATCACGGTGGGGGTACCCTTTGCGTCGGTGTTTCGTGTGAGCAACTCCTCGGCAACCTCCGCCGTGCGCGTTGCCGTGAGTTCCAGCATGCGCGCGATGTCCTGGTCCTTGGCGGCGAGGATGGACTGAAGTTCTTCGCAGGTTGGGGTTAGCGCATGCGGTTGGATGCGATTCTTCTTGGCAATGTTGCCGAGTTCAAAAAAGTCGTTCTGGTTTGTTGCCGCTTGGCCTTGGGTGACGGGTTTCTGTGCCTTTTGAACCTCTTTGACGCGATTGTCGCCACAGTCGTTACGCCCGGTCATCAGTTCGATCACGATGTGACGACTGTTGCCACAAAATAGCGGCAACAGCTCCGCGAAACGCTGGGTTGGCGAAGCCTTGAGAGCAAGACCCTTCTGCGCGTGGATCTCGCCGACGGCCAGTACGAGTGGAGCCGTTTCCCGCATGATGTATGCAATTGCATCTTCGGCTCGAGCGAAGGCGCGGCAATCGAGCAGACCGCAAGTCGTGCCGTCCGTGATAGTCGGCCTTGCTGGTGGTGGCGGGCATTGGGGCGTCGGTTCAGGTGCGGGCGCTGGGGTAGCCGGTGAAGCGGCCAAGCCGGCAGTGCCCGCGAGGCCTGCTGGCGGGGCCTTGACTGCACCGCGACTAGCCTGGACTCCGCTCGGCAATTGCGGTTGAGTCTGACATCCGAGAATGACGAGGGACATTGCAAATGGGATTGTACGTGAAGCCATGGCACTATCGTTTGGGCGTCTGGTGAAGAATGCGTGATTCAAGCTCGTCCAGGGACTGCAGCAGGGCCGCGCGGCCTCCCTTGCCGCCGAAGCTGTGCGCTAAATCGACGCCGCGGGCCGCACTGATGAGTGGATCAGTATGTCGGTGCTGAACGAGGCCTTCCAAGATGAGGATGCCGCCGATGCGGTGGTCGCGGATACGACGTTCCAGGTTGCCGATGGCATGGGTCCCTTGACGTGTTGTATCGATCCATTCGACCTGCTGAATCGACGTGGAGGGAAGCATGCTCAACCGTTCGAGATGTGGCTGGCCCCCAACGATGACGAGTGGGGCCTTGATGATGGCTTTTAGCAAGTTTGGCCAACGCTGGCCCTCGCCAGCCGGGATGTCGCCTTCGTTGTCGGGGCGACGAGGACGTTTGTCCAGGCGCGCCTCCGAAGAACGCGCGTTCGGTCGATCTGATGAAATCTCCGGGGATTCTGCGGGGAGCTCGGGATCGCTCGGGCATTTTGTCGAAGACTGGCCGCGCAGTTCTGGCAACAGACGAACCAATCGCAGCAATTCCGCTGCTAGCGCAGCGGGCGGATCACCCGCTGTAGGAACCGGCAGGCCATGCGCCTTGCAGAGTTCGCGTGTTACCGCGACATCGACGGCCTTGATGTACATCGCTAGAGAGTCTGATATTTGCTCAGCGATCCCCATTCTGTCGCGGCGCCTGGCGTGGAAGGATGCGCGAAGCGGAGCGAGGAGTGATTCGAGGTAATCGGGTTCGGGCATCGGAGGAGCTCCGGGGTGTAAGGCATGGTCTGGTCGCGAAAATATTCGTTTGCTGCTTGCGCCTTCGGTCGGGATAGGTAGAATCTTGGCAACATGTCAGTTGCTCGTAGCTATCGTTGGTTCTTTTATAGCAAGCCGGCCTTTTGGCCGCGCTTCCTGGGAACTGCTCGGTAGCACGTAGAACCAACATAGCAGTAACAACCCCCGGGTCGCGGTCAGCGACCGGGGGTTTCGTCGTTTTGGAGCCCTTCCAATGCATCAGACCAACAACCTTCACGTACTCGAGACCTCTGTCATGCTCCCCCCAGACCAACTCAAGAGCGAATTGCCGATCACGGAGGAAATCTCCGAGCTCGTGTACCACTCTCGCGAGGAAATCCGCGACATTCTGCATGGACGGGATCGGCGCATCCTCGCTATAGTCGGGCCTTGTTCGATCCACGATCCAGAGGCCGCTATCGACTACGCGCGTCGCCTCGCCGCCATTCGTGACACCATACGCGACGATGTGCTCGTCGCGATGCGCGTCTACTTCGAGAAGCCGCGCACGACGGTTGGTTGGAAGGGCCTCATAAACGACCCCCACCTGAACGGTACCTACGACATCCCTCTTGGGTTGCACATGGCGCGCAAGGTGCTGGTCGAGGTCGCGGCGTTGGGCCTACCTACCGCAACCGAGATGCTCGATCCGATCGTGCCACAATACATCGCCGATCTGGTGAGCTGGGCCGCAATTGGTGCGCGAACGGCCGAGAGCCAAACCCATCGCGAGATGTCCTCGGGGCTGAGCATGCCCGTTGGATTCAAGAACGCGACCGACGGCGGCATCGAAGTCGCGGTCAATGCCATGATTTCAGCGGCGGGCTCGCATCGTTTCCTGGGTGTCGATGGTCAGGGACGCGTGTCGGTCATGCGAACCTCCGGTAACCCAGACTGTCACCTGGTGCTGCGAGGCGGAGCGGATGGTCCAAACTACGACAGCTTGGCGGTGAAACGGGCCACTGACCACCTTTGCATCGCGGGCGCCAATCCGCACATGATCGTGGACTGCAGTCATGACAATAGCGGCAAGGATCATGAGCGGCAGCCGGACGTCGCTAGGGACGTCGCTTTTCAGATCAAGGCCGGGCAGACAAACCTGGCGGGGGTCATGATCGAGAGCAATATCGTAGCCGGCAAGCAATCGACAAGGGGAGACCGAAGCTCCTTAGTCTATGGCCAAAGCATCACGGACGCATGTGTGGATCTTGCCATGACCGAGGTCATGCTGCGTGAACTGGCCGAAGCGGCCCGGTGCCGAAGGCGGCACGCGGCTTAAGACCCCACGACGCGCCGGCCAAAAATCCGCATTCGAGTGTCAATGCGAGTGTCGGCGACCCCGAAAGTGCTAGGTTCACGCCCCGTGAGTCCATCGCCAACAGCAGTCGCAGCCCGCATCAACCAGAAGTTGACTGGTCTCGATCACACGCTGGGGATCGTGATCGTCTCCGCTTCGGCCGATCGCGTTGAGGCGGAGATGCAAATCGATGATCGTCACCGCCAAGTGCATGGGGTCGTGCATGGTGGCGTCTACGCCACCATCGTCGAAACCCTCGGCTCGGTGGGGGCATTCGTAGCGCAGGGCTCGGATCGTTGCGCGGTGGTTGGGATGGAGAACCACACGTCATTCCTCCGTGCAGTTCGCGACGGAAAGCTGCTCGCCGTGGGCGTACCACTCAATCGCGGCCGGAGAACACAACTCTGGGAAGTGCGAGTCGAGACCGAGGACGGAAAACTCGCCGCATCCGGGCGCCTGCGGACGTTGTGCCTCGAAGACGGTTCCGTGTTGGCTGGGCTCGATGCGCCACCGTTGGGCGTTTTCGAGGACGAAGTGACGAGTCGCGAAGGACACTAGGATACAAGTGGCTGGACTCCGTCGAACATGGAAGTGCGTGGCTCTGTCGCTGGCATGGTTCAGTGGGATTGGCTGTACCGAGCGACACGCTCCGCCTGGGCTCATGGTCGATGCTGGGCCCAGGCAGGTCGTAGCTGATCCCGAGGCAAGCGCAATCGTCAGCGAGCCAAGGAACGCGACGGCGGGTGGCGAGCTGAGTCTTGGATCCAAGGACGACAACATGCCGTTTGTCCCCGGGGGAATGCGGGCCGCGAGTACGGCATTTCGCACTTGGGTGTACACGGATGCGGGCTCGAGCCGCACACGATTTGGCTACCTGCGTGTCGGGGCCATTGTCGACGTGCGTGGTCCACCAATCAAGAATGACGGTTGCGAAGAGGGCTGGCTGCGTGTCAACCCTCGCGGCTTCATCTGTCTTGGTAAGGGGGCGACGCTCGACCTCGAGACTCCACTGGTACGAGAGGCGTCTATCCGGCCAAAACGGGGGGAAGGACTACCGTACCTATACGCTTTGGCTAGCGACGATCCGCCCCATTTCTACTTTCAGCTGCCTTCCCGAGCACAGGTCAGGTCGATCGAGGGTCGAGACCCGACGAGTCGATTCGAGCAGTGGCGCGTGATGAAGGTGGCGGCGGTACCCGCCGTGCAAGCGCTCGTTGGTACTCCGGGTGAACCGCCAGGGTTCTTGCAGAATGGAGGCCGTGTCACCAAACCCTATGGCGTCGAACATCGTCTCGAGAACCGCGTACATTCGGGACGAGCAGCGGCTGATAGTGGCTTCGCCATTTCGCGCACGATGGTCCACGACGGTCGATGGTATGGAATGACGACCGAGCACGACTTGGTGGCTTTGGATCGGCTGCGCATTGTCGTCCCGAGTGCCCTGCGCGGGATCGAAATTCCCGCTGAGGCCGGCCTGCCCGTGGGGTTCGTCACCAAGGAGCAATTGGCGAAGTTCACGCCTGATGCGCGCAAGGCACTGATCCCCGGCGGAGCCCTTTCGAAGCGTCAAGGTGTCCTGCTGACGGGGAGCAAGATGTCAGGCGGGCTCGTGGAATCGCGAGATGGTTTCTGGGTGGCCGCCGAAGGGTTGCACGTCATTCAACCGCGCAAGGAATTTCCGAGTTTTGCCACCGGCGATCGCAAATGGATCGATCTATCCATCCTGGGGCAAACCCTGGTCGCCTATTTGGGGAGAAAGCCAGTCTACGCGACGCTAATCAGCTCAGGTCGTGGTGGCATGGGGGATCCCGAAACCGAGTCGGCAACGCCTCGCGGGACCTTCATGATCTATTCGAAGCATGTGTCATCTACCATGGATGGCGCAGACGACATTGCCGACTCCTACAGCCTGCTGGATGTACCCTTCGTGCAGTACTTTCACAAGGGTTTCGCTCTTCATGGTACCTACTGGCACGACGAGTTCGGGCGAGTTAGAAGCCATGGTTGCGTCAACCTGGCCCCCTACGATGCCGCGTGGCTATTCGAGTGGACCGATCCGAACGTGAATCCCGAATGGCACGGGGTCATCAACAAGGAACGCGGTACCGTGGTGTACATCCACGGCTAAGAAACCTTCAGGCAGGTTCGGCGTCTGGGATCTCGACGATGAGGCCCTCGCCAGCGCTGGTGACCACGAAGCGTTCGAGCTGCTTGCCCCGGCACGGCCCCGCATCGCAGGTCCCGTCTGCGGGGAGGAACGTTGCCCCGTGGTTCTTGCAGAGAATGCGATCGACTCGTGGGTCGTAGAAATGCTCGTCACCCAAGTCGAGGTCGACGTTCCAATGGGGGCACCTATTGGCGAACGCAACGAAGCCGTCCGCTCGGCGCAGCACGAAGCCTTGTTCGACGAAGCCGTCGCGCCGGTAGCGAAACGGCGACGTCTGACCGATGGCGAGTCGCTGCGCTGTCGGAAGAGTGAGAGCTAGGAGCCCGTTGGTTGGAAGCATCAGCACGCGCTGTTGACGAATTCGTCCACAGCGCTGGCAATCGTTTTGAACACCCGAGTGAAGGTTGCGTCGTCGCGCTCGAGTAGCGTGGTGCGGAACCCTCGCAGATCGCTCATGAAGCCGGCTAGTGGTACGATACAGATCTGTGCCGCACCGATCAGGTCGTACACGAACTTGCGATCGGGCTGCATGCCTTGCGAGTAGCGCTGGTTCAGGAACTCTTCGACACGACGGTCCTCGATCTTCAGGCTCATGCGGTCGCTCAGTTCGTCGGAGAAGACTGCGCTCAGGTAGAATGCGCCCCGGGGCTCGTTGACGATGAGGGCGGGTGACGTTCGGAGGAGTTCCGTGGCTTGTCTTGCTCGCGAGGCAAAGAAGGCACGCCGTTGTTGGCCCCAGCTTTCGTACCGCGGATCCGAATAGACGCGTGGAATGACCATCTGCGGCAGCGTCGTCGAGCAGACCTCGAGCATCTTCGCGTCGAGTAGGGAGCGCACGTAGCGACGGAACATCGGCTGTTTGTCCGAGTTGTAGACTTCCATCCAGCCACACCTGGACCCGGGCCAGGGCATCTCTTTGGATATCCCCTTGAGTGATATTGCGGGAACGTCCTCGATCAAGTCGCAGAGCGGCAAGTAGTCGACGCCGTCGTAGACGAGGTGTTGGTAGATCTCGTCCGCGAGGATAAATAGGCGATACTCGCGCGCGATTGCCACCATTTCCCGGATCACGTCCGGCGGGAATACCGCTCCGGTCGGGTTGTCCGGGTTGATGATCGCAATGCCAACGATGCTGTCGTTGTACTTGACTCGATTGCGCAGTTCGTCGAGATCAGGCATCCAGCCATTACGTGGATTTAGTCGATACACGATCGCCGTCGAGGCGGCGTGGGCTGCCTCGGCTGAGGAATGTGTCGAGTAGGAAGGGGACGGCCCGATAACTCGCGCATGCGGTTCGAGCATGCTGTAAACCTTATTGATCGCGTCCCCAAGGCCGTTGAAAAATAGGATGTCGTTGGGGGTGATCTGGGCCTTCTTGCGGCAGTTGACGCGTTCAGCCAGAAACTCGCGCGTCCCGAGTAGCCCGCGCGTCGGGCAGTAGGCAAACGCCATATCGTCCTGAATGACCTCTGCAATGATCTCCTTGATCCAAGCTGGGAGTTTCTCTCCCTTCTGCACTGGATCACCGATGTTCTCCCAACAGATTGGGCGACCAGCAATGCGGGAGACTTCGTTGGCGAGGTCGGTGATGCCACGGATCTCGTAGGTCAGTTCAGAGGCACCGGGATGGACGATATTGCGACGCATGGCACTCGGCCATAGCACGAAATCGCGCAAATCGAAACGGCTTGCCATCCGGGGAGCCGTGACCAATATGGTCCGGCGAGGGTCAAATATGGCTGACGGGTTTGGTCGAACGTGGACGGAAGAGAGTGACCGGTACCAGCCCTCTCGGCGTGAGACGGCTTTTCTGGTTCTGGCGGCGATATTTCTGGCGGACGCCCTGCTCGGTGAGCTCATCGGCGGCAAGCTCATTCAAGTGAGGGGGTGGGTGATGAGCATTGGTGTCATTCCCTGGCCCGTGGTCTTTGTCGTCACGGACCTCATCAACGAATACTTCGGTCCAAAGGCGGTCAGGCGACTGACGCTGTTGGCGGTTGGAATAATCCTTTATGTCTTTCTGCTCCTGCTCCTGTGCGTGTCGGTCAAGGCGGCGCCGTTTTCGCCAGTGTCGGATCAGGCGTTCCAGAGCGTCTTTGGCCAGTCGCTCTGGATAATCGTTGGATCCATTGTGGCATTTTTGCTAAGTCAGCTTGTTGATGCCGCTGTATTCGTATTTGCCAAGGCCCGCACGCACGCCAAGTGGCTATGGTTACGCGCGGTAGGTTCGACGGTCGTCTCGCAGCTAATCGATACCTTCGTCATCAACGGGATCGCCTTCGGGATCCCAAAGAAGCTCAGCTACGCGCAGGTGGTTGAATTGAGTTACACCAACTATGGGTACAAGATCCTGATTGCTCTAGCAACGACTCCGGTCATCTACCTGGGACATTCCGTGCTCGACCGCTGGTTTCGGGGCGAATCTCAAGATGGACCTTGAACTCACTGCGGAATTTCGAACGGGTAAAACAGCGTCACTGAGTCGCCGCTGAAGGCGGGAGCGTGAACCTGTCGAAACTGAGCTGCGACGCAGCTGCCGATGGAAGTACCAGTAAACCGTTGGGAGAGGCTGACTGCCACAGCAGAGCCATCTGCTGCAAATGTGACCGCAGCGCGGCCTTGCCCAGTTGGCGAATCGCCCTGGCTGCGACAGGCGCGTGCCGCGGCTGCGGCCATGGCAAGCGCCAGGTTGACCGCGGCCTTGTTGATGCCTGCCTCGCCCGCCGCGGGCTTCGTTGGGTCGCCATCCAAAACAATAGTCTCAGCAGTGACCTCTTGTTCATTTGCCTTCTCGGCTGCAGTCTCCGCGTTCTTCGCCGACCCGCTGGCTTTCCTGTCAGGCGCATCGGCGGTCGCTTCCTTGTCGGATTGCCTAGCCTTAGCGCCTCTTCTGCCAGCGTACGGTGACGCAACCTGCAAGGATTCACCGGCGACTGGGAGGCTTTCCGCGCTATGTCCACGGTCGTGACTCTTGTCCGGGTCCGCCGGTTCGGGCGTTGCGGTGGGCCGCGTCGCGTTCGTTGCGGCGCCGGATGCCTCTTGATGAGCAGCCAAATCGATGGTTGAGGATTGCGAGCGCGACGCGACGACGTACGCGACCACGGCGCCAACGACCAAGATTGCTCCAGCAATCGACACCCAAAGCCAAGGAATAGTGCTGGGGTCGGGTTCGATGAGTACCGGTTCTTCTGGCGGTGGGGTCGAAATCGGTCGAGCGACTACGGTATGTGACTCGAGCCGTGCGGCAATCCCGAGTGCATTCGCCTCGCCGGCATTGGTCAATGTGTAATTGAAGGGGTCGCTGTGCATCGGCGAAAGGTCGGCCAATGCCGCGAGCTGGTGCGGACCTAGCTCACCGACTTTGAGGTGGCCGTCGACGGCTTGAACGATCGTCGTGATGACGTCACGGCGCTTCTCGATGCGTGGCCCCATGACGCGCAACAGCAATTGCGCCACAGCCGAGTGCGAGACCAGGATCCGCTCCTCGTAGAGGAACTGCGTCAACGCCTGCTCGAACTCGTGCGCAGTCTGAAACCGGCGCTCGGGGTCACGCTCGAGGGCGTGCATGACGACTGCTTCGAGCCCTTCCGGGTAGCGCGGATTTAGGGTCGAGGGTCGTGGAATGGTACCGTGCCGGACGAGCTCGAGGGTATGCGCTGCGTCGCGACCCTTGAATAGCTGTTCGCCAGTGGTCATCTCGAACAATACGATCCCCAACGCAAACACGTCCGTCCGACGGTCGACATGCTCGCCACGTGCCTGCTCCGGGGACATATAGCTGAGCTTGCCTTTGATCTGTTCGCCGTCCCCGGCTTGTCCCAGGCGTCCGAGCGCATTAGCGATGCCAAAATCGACGAGTTTGGCCTTGCCGTCGATGCCGACCAAGACATTGTGCGGTGAAACGTCACAATGAACGACACCGCGCAATTCGCCGTCCCAACCGCGCAGCTCGTGCGCGGCATGCAACCCGGCGGCCGCGTCGGCGGCGATGCGCACCGCGATTTCTGGCGGCAAGGCGCCTCGGCTCTTGGCGGCCTTGATGATGTTGCGTAGTGAGTCGCCTTCGACCCATTCCATCGCCATGTAGAGCGTGCCGTTCTCCTCGGACACCTCGAAGACTCTTACGACGTTTTCGTGGCTGATGGCCTGGATGATTTGGACCTCACCGAGGAACATCGACCGAAACTCAGAATGCGCGGCCAATTCGGGAAGCATGGCTTTGACCGCGACGAGCCGCTGCTTCCCGCTGGCGGCCGACCGTTCTCGCGCGACCCAAACACTGGCCATGCCACCGCGTCCTATTCGGACCAGCAACTCGTATCGACCGAGTACGACACCCGACTGCAGCTCGGTCATGGCATTTTCACTTGCAACTCGCGCATTATCGTATGCTTAGGCCCAAGCAAAGCACGTTTGATACCCCCTCGGCAAGGTCGGACGCCGGAAAGTTGCGGCATTTTGGCCTCAACTGTGTCGAAGATTCGAGACCGTTCCCTCACAGGACCGCCGCTGGGACGCGGCATCGACAGCGGCCGAAGAATCTGCTCTAACCCCGGCGTGCCCGCCGAGAGCGCATCCATTCCGACCCAGGGGACGAGCCAATGCGTGCCGCATCTGCGCCTGTTCGTGGAACGGTTCCTCTCCGAGGGTGAACGGGGCGACGAGGAGCGCGAGTGGCCCGTCATCGGTCTCGTTTTCGACTACGAGGGAACACGCATTCGTGCGAACGACGAACGGGAACGTTTCTTTGTCTCGACTGAAGGAGGTGTCAGCGCCGTCCAGCGGGACCGGGCGGCTGAAGTCAGGTTTCAGTGCCTGCTCGAGAGCTTTGGATCCGTCGAGGTGGGGCAGGTCGAGCAGTTGCTGCCAATGCTCGACACGGAAGCTGACTACTTCGTGCAGCTGACCGACAATGTACATTCTTTCTGTTCATTCACGGCATTCGCCTTGCCGCAGCTCGTCGCACTCGGATGTAAGGTGTCCATCGATGCGGACTATCCATATCAAGTCATAGACGATGATCCGCCGTGGAGTCTCTTGGTTGAGCCCGAACACGGGCGCATCGACTGGTTTGCGGTAGAGCTCGGGATCGACGCAGACGGCAAGCGGCTAGACTTGCTTCCGGCGCTGCTAGCTATCATCGACGAGCACAGTGAAGGCCAATCTCTCGAGGAACTGCTGCGCTTGCCAGCAAAGCGTCGTGCCATTGCCGTCGGTCCCAAGCGCTACGTGACCCTGCCAGTCGAGCGATTTCGAGCATTGCTCCAAGTGATTATTGAGTTGTATCGCGGGGACAGGACAGTGGACGGGCGGCTGCGGATCTGCCGCGTTCAAGCCGCAAGTCTTGCGCGGCTGGAGCGTTTGAGCGAAGGTAATGATGGCAGGCCGGTGCTTGAGGAGGAGCTGTCGATTCTCGCCCATGGTCGTCAGCTGCTAACTGATGCTGCAGCTCACATTGTGCCGGCCAAGAGTGGTCTGGCCGTGATCCTGCGGCCCTACCAAGCTGAAGGGGTTGCTTGGCTTGAGCGCCTGCGTGACTATGGACTCGGGGGGGTTCTGGCAGATGACATGGGGCTTGGTAAGACTCTGCAGACGATCGCGCTGCTTGGCCAGGAACGAGAGAGCGGTCGTATGGATAGACCCTCGCTGGTCGTCGTACCGACCAGTCTCGTCGGCAATTGGGCGCGGGAACTTGAGCGTTTCTGCCCGGCATTGTCGTGCGTCGTCTACCACGGTGGTCGGCGTAGCGAGTGTCTTTCCTCCGTGAGCAGCGCCAACGTCGTCGTTACTACCTACCCCGTGTTGGTTCGTGACTTGCCACAGCTGGTCGCTCAGTCGTACCACTACCTTGTTCTCGACGAAGCCCAGACGATCAAGAATCCGCGCAGCCAATCGTCTCAGGCGGTCAAGACCCTTACGGCGAGGCATCGTCTGTGTCTAAGTGGAACTCCCGTCGAGAACAATCTCGACGAGTTGTGGTCGCTGTTCGACTTCTTGATGCCACAGCTATTGGGATCCAAGGCCGGCTTTCAGCGGCGGTTCCGTCTGCCAATCGAACGTAACGGAGACGCGTTGCGATTGTCGGCGCTTCGGGAGCGAGTGGCCCCGTTCGTTCTGCGGCGAATGAAAGAGCAGGTGGCCAAGGAGCTTCCAGAAAAGACCGAGCTTGTTCGTCCCGTGGAGCTCGAGGGCGCTCAACGCGATCTCTACGAAAGCATCCGACTTGCGGCTCACAGCGACGTTAGGAAGGCGATTCGCAACAAAGGCCTTACTGGCAGTGCCATTACCATCCTCGATGCGTTGACGAAGTTGCGGCAAGTCTGCTGCGACCCACGGCTCGTGCGCCTTCCAGCAGCGCGATCGGTGGACGCCAGCGCCAAGCGGCGGCTGTTCTTCGAGTTTCTGTCGGCCCAGTTGCGCGAAGGGCGGCGAGTCCTGGTCTTCAGCCAATTCGCGCAGATGCTGGCGCTCCTGTCCGAAGGCATGCTCGAACGAGGGATCCGCCACATTACCTTGACCGGACATACAACGGATCGGCAAGGTCGGGTGGACGCCTTTCAAAACGGCGACGCGGACGTGTTCTTGATCAGTCTCAAGGCGGGTGGTACGGGCCTGAATTTGACGCGCGCCGATACGGTGATTCACTACGACCCGTGGTGGAACGCTGCCGCGCAGCTCCAAGCCACCGATCGAGCTCATCGCATCGGTCAGACCTGCCCAGTGTTCGTGCATAGCTTGATCGTTGCCGGGAGTGTCGAGGAACGCATGCTCGCCCTGCAGCGGCGCAAGCGCTGGCTGTCGGATTCCCTCTTCGGTTCGGACGATCCGGCGCAGCGACCCAGCTTTGACTTCGGCGAGGTGGAGCACCTATTTGCTCCGCTTGATGATTGAACGGCCCGCTGCGGATTGCAGCGTGGGGCTTAGGCGTCGCCCATTGCACGATTATCGCAGAACTGTCAGTCGCGACAGGTTCCGGGTAGGCTCATCCATGCGCTTTTCGGTCGATGGAACGAGGGTAACGCTGCTCGCTTTCGTCCAACTGTCCCAGCCTTCTGGCAAGGGACCCGGCAATGCCGGTTGCTCGGTGCGTTCGAAGAGCTGAAAATCATGCCGGGCTTGCAGTCGTAGCGGTCCGCTCCTTTCAAGCCCACCTGATTCGAACCAATGCTTGGCTACGCTGGCATTGCGCAAGAGCAGGTAGTGTTGTGGGTCGATTCGAGCCGCCCGGACCAGTTCGTCTTTCACACGCACAAAGTCACGCTGCTCTGCAGCGATACAGGCTCGGGCGTTATGGATAAGGCCGGGCAGGGGATGCCCGAGGCGTTCTGCGCGATCGAGCTGAACTGCTGCTTCGTCTAGGCACCCTTGTTCGACCAGGGCTTCCGCCAGATCGAGCAGCGACGGTGCGTGGTCGCCACCCAACTCTTGGGCGACCGTGCGCAGTTCATCCGCCGACGGTACGTACTCGTCACGGATCCCGCGGTGTTGCTCGAACCAAGCGTTCATGACGGAAGCGTCCGCAGGACTGGCGTCGAATGGCGCCTTGAGCTCCTGGAAGGTCTCATTGAAGTAGCGGTCGGGCGACACCCAGCCTGCTGCGACGGCATCGTCGTAGTCTTTGGTGCCTGGATAGATGCTTAGGCAGGAGAAGATGTATTGGTGTGGCCTGGCGACTTTGAGAAACGCTAGCGTCTCCTGGAACGTCTGCTGGGTCTCGCCTCGATTGCCGAGCATCATGAAGAAGCGAGCTCGAATACCGAATCGTCGCGTCAGCTCGGTAGAGTCGAGGATCTGCTGGATGGATATTTTCTTGTTGATCGCCTTGAGTATCTGCGGCGAACCCGACTCGACACCGAGGCTCATGCGCTCGCAACCGGCAAGTCGCATTTCGCGAATGAGGTCCTCGCGCAACACGTCGACCCGCGTATCGCAACTCCACAGAAATCGGAGATTTCTGTCTTGGATCCCTCGACACAGCTCGAAGACTCGGTCGCGATTGGTCGTGAACGTGTCGTCTTTGATCAGAAGTATGCGAACCTTCGTACGTTCGAGTGCGCCTTCGAGGTCATCGAGCACACGTCCGACGCTGAAAGGACGAAACCCGCGCCCCCAACTCGATTCGGCACCACAGAAGGTGCAAGACCAGGGACAACCTCGGGAGGTCATCACGATGTGTGTCGGGAAATGCCGATGAGGTGACTCGAGCTCGTCGAGTGACGCGATGTTGGGCCGCGGCTCAAGCACCTGTTGGTGTGTTCCATCCCGCACCCAAGCGCCGCGCAAACCGCGGAGCGAGGTCCCTCGTTGCAGACGTTCCAGTAGCTCGAGAAATGTGACTTCGCCTTCACCGACAATGGCACTGTCGATGGCAGGGTAGTGGTCGAGGTAACGCCTGCCCAGCGGTGTGATGTGTGGCCCGCCGACTGTAATGTGCGTCTGCGGCTGCTGCGCCTTGACCAATTCGGCCACCAGCCGCACCCCGCGGCGGTTTGCCGTCCAGCAGGACATGCCGACGACGTTGGCGTCAAGGTGCCGGATCGTGTCTTGGACCGATGACCAAGTGTGCGCCGACAGATTCAGAACTTTGACGCTGTGTCCAGCTCGCCAAGCCTGAGCCGCGAGTGAAAGCAGGCCGTACGGGACTTGAAAGAAGTCGGAATCCAGATCGCTTGCGCAAAAATCCGCAGGCGGTCCGTCGACGGGATCGCTCGGAGCGTCGACGTCTGGGATCTTCCAGGGAGGCGGATAGATGAGTGCGACGCGGAGTCCAGACACGCGAGGCAGCATAGTCCGGTTGGTCGGGTATTGCCACGTCACCAGCTGAGATAGGAGCTCTTTTGGCCCTATGCAGGACGCAGCTTGCGCGGGGTCGCGCCCTAGGGCTCGGCCTGTCGATTTTTCGATAACCCCAGTCCGCTGGTCGATTCGTGCGTGCTTCTTTGCGAGGAGCCGCGCGGCAAAGTGCCCCAGCGTCCTCGGTGTAGCGACGCCCCCGCGCGTCTATGCGCGGGGTTCATCGATCGACGCGGATCTCACGACGCTTTGACATCAATTCGCTTCGGACGTTGGCTTGCCGACTTGCCCAATCGAATCAGCAGCTCTCCTGCTTTGAGTTCGGCAGTGATTTTGTCGGCATCCACGGGTACCGACAACTTGAACTGACGACGATAGCTTGTCTTGTATTCATCCGCTTTCGGTATCTCGGCTGAGATGCTGAGAACCGAGTCGAGTAGATCTACCGAAACCCGATCTGCTGCTGCGCCAGGCACGTCGGCAATGAGCAGCAGTTCTGTGTCGTTCTCATAGATGTCGACATTGGGGGAATAGACACACCAGGCGGCGTCGTTCGTGGTTGCAGTATTGGGGTGGGTAGCATTCGCGTTGGACATGATTCATGGCCTCGGGTGAAACTGAATGGGTTAGCGGGAACGTACGGTGATGCTGCGGGGTTTCGCGGCCTCGGCTTTGGGCAGGCTAATGTTCAGAACTCCGTTGGCCAGGCTGGCTTCGGCCTTGTCCGGGTCAACCTTGACGGGGAGACGGTAGGTTCGTTCAAAAGTGTAGCTTTGACGTTCCCGATGACGCGCCTGGTAGCCTTCAGGAACGGATAGTTTGCGTTCGCCGCGCAGTTCCAAACGGTCCGTAGTGAGTTTGAGGTCGAGGCCGTCCTGCGCAACTCCGGGCAGGGAGGCTGAAAGCCTCAATTGCGGACCATCGTCGATGAGCTCGAAGTCAGGCGCTGCCTGGGCCGCGGTGCAGTACGGGTTGGCCAATACGCGTTCCGGGGCGAAAAGCGTGCGTTCCAGCTCGTTGCGAAGAGCATCGAATGGTGTAATTTGTGATGCCAATGATAGTGCCGACCAGGGGCTTTCGAACCAGTGATTGCGGAATGCTTTGACGATCATGATGGAGTCCTCCTTCGGGCCGCACGGGAGACCACAACATCAATGTGTCCCGTGCAGACTGAGAGCGGTCTTCTCTGGGCGAATTCGCGGCTGCGCGCGGTCTTCGCGCCGTTCAGGGCGCGATTTGCGCTAGCGAGTGCCGAATTCGTTCAGAGTTTTCGGGAGTTCGTCCCGACAGCAGCAACATGCGCATGCCATTGCCGAGGGCAAGGGGGGCCCGCCAAATTAGTTACGCAGAGGCACCTGGACAGCGGATGTGGCGTTCTAGGAGTGCGCGGCACTGCGCTGCGAACGCGTGTCATCCGGCGCGATTTTGGCGACTGCCATGGTCAGCGACAGACTAAGGCAGCGGTGAATCGCGTCGGTCATCTGCTCACGGTCGTACGGCTTGCTCAAATAGCCAGTTGCCCCTGCTGCGAGCAGTTCGTCAACGTCGCCGTGCTTGGCGTAGCCGGAGGCCACGAGCACGGCAATATCCGGATCGATCTCGCGCAGACGCCAGAAGCAATCCCTGCCGCCCATGACGGGCATGGCAACGTCGAGAACCACAAGCGCGATGCTTTCGTGCTGACGGCGAAATATGGCGACAGCTTCGGCGCCATTCGCGGCAACCAGCGCCTCAAATCCGAGGGTCCTGATGATCCGGCGGCCAGCCGATCGCAGAAGTGGTTCGTCGTCGACGAGGAGAATGGTTCGGCGTGTTTCGGTTGGGCGAACCGCGCGCACGGAAGGCGGGGCCAGCGATGCCGGCTTCTTCAATTGCGAGGGGAGGATGACGTGTACCTTGGTGCCACAGCCGACAGTACTGTCAACGACCACGGCGCCACCGTGTTCTCGAACCGTGCCGTATACCATGGATAGGCCGAGGCCCGATCGTTCATTGCTCGACTTGGTGGAGAAGAAGGGTTCGAACACTCGTGGCAGCACGTCGGGCGGGATCCCGCAGCCGTTGTCTTCGACAGAGAGCTCGATGTAACGTCCGACCGGAATGTCGCGCAAGAGTGCCAGATCAGAGTCAATCCAGAGATTGCATGCTCGAATGGTGATGGTGCCGCGCCCTTGAGTCGCGTCCACAGCGTTGATGCAGAGGTTCATCAATACATGACTGATTTGACCCGGGTCACCAACGATGTCATCGAGAGCGACGGCAGCATCGACGTTGAGTTCGACCTGCTTCGAGACGGTGCGGCGCAGGAGGTGCGCAATGGATTCGACGGTGGTTTCCATGCGGAAGCGCTCCTTCAGACGCGTTCCCTGGCGAGCAAAGCCGAGTAGATTGCGTGTCAGAGCACTGCCGCGTCGGGCGGCGGTCAAGATGTCGTCGATATCCTGATTCAGTGCGGAGTCGTTCTCGATGCGGTCACTGGCGAGTGAGGCGATGCTGGTGATCGCGCCGAGCACGTTGTTCATGTCGTGTGCAACACCGCCGGCCAGTACACCAATGGCTTCGAGTTTCTGAGCTTGGCGGAGCTGGTCTTCGAGCTCCTGGCGGCGTCGATCGGTCTGTTGCTGTTCGCGCAGGCGGAGTTCACTGCGTTCCAGTGCTTCGCGCAAGGAGCTAGCGAGGCGCAGGTCGGAATGGCGCAAGCGAAGGACGTTCTGGTGTGAATGTAGCCGATTGACGAAGACGCTCAGGGTCAGCACGAGCCCTGCCGCGACCGAAGCGAAGTAGTCGGCGACGTAGGCCGATGGTAGTACACGGATGGCGACTGGAATCGCCAAAGCCAATATGACGCTGATGACGAAAGCTAACCAGTACGGCGAGAGTACGATCGCGCCGGTTCCCACCATTAGGAAGGGGACATATACGAGGTCGATGAGGGCATGGCGGATCGCGGCCGTGGCGAGGATGTTCAGCGCAGTGGCTAGTGCCATCGCCGCGCCAACCGGGTGGGCCCAACGCGGTGGAATGCGTTGCAAGATCAGACCCAGAGAAAGAGCGAGGTTGAAGCCGAGTGCCGCTAGGTCCAAGACTAGAATCGCGGGCGTTGACGGACCGCCTTGGGTGAAGAGCGGCACGAGACAGTAGCCAAGGAACGCCAACGTCAGGCTCACGCTGAGCCACTTGACGGAAGCGAGGACAGTGAGGTCCTTGTGCTCCAGTTCTAGGGCACGAGTGGAAGCTTCATCTTCCCGAGTAGACGGCCTCAAGGCCGAATCCTGGAGTTGGGGGTTGAATTCCGACACGGACTAGTGGAAGAACGACCACTTTTCGGCGTCCGTTAACGCCCCAACCGGCTTGCAAAGGCTGCTTGCTATGTGTGTCGCACGCCCCAACTGACGGAGTTGACCGGGCGCCGGCGCACGAATGCTGAGTGGTTTCTGTTACCCTTGCCGCTCGATCTTGCGGTAATTATGGCGCTATTCTGTCGATTAGGGGCCGAGTGGCTCGAGTAGTCCAGCTGGCCGATGGTCGTGCAAAGAGTATTCGTGTTTGACCTCGAGTTCGCAACTGACGCGAAACATTCCAGAAACGAACTGCCCGATAGGTATCGCGATGTTCGGCGCGGCCCCCAGAGGGCTCAGCAATGCAGTACCGCCGAGGTCGCGCACGTTTCATTCTCGGCCATCACTCGAAGTCAATCTGAAGGAGCAGAGAGTTCTCATGCCAACCGCCCGCAAGCGCATCGCCGTGTCTCTCGAGCGAGAGACTCCCCCGATTGAAGACTATCGCGCCAATCCTGCCCAGGAAATCTATGGCAAGTTGGTGTTCAACGATGCTGCGCAGAAGCAGTATCTTTCGAAGGACGTCTATAAGAAGCTTCGCGCGACGGCGCTGCGCGGTCAGCCGCTAGATGCGAGCATTGCCGATCAGGTTGCTCAGGGGATGCGAGAGTGGGCACTTGCCCACGGGGCTAGCCACTACACGCATTGGTTTGTGCCCATGACAGGGCTCACGGCGGAAAAGCACGACGCCTTCCTCGAGCCGGTCCACGATGGCAGTGCCATCACGGAGTTTGTAGGTAAGACCCTCGTGCGTGGAGAGCCCGATGCCTCCTCGTTTCCTTCGGGCGGAACGCGCGCCACCTTCGAGGCTCGTGGCTACACCGTTTGGGACCCTTCTTCACCGGCGTTTATCCAAGAAGAGGTCAATGGGGCCACGCTGACGATTCCTACGGCATTTGTCAGCTACACGACAGAAGCACTGGACCAGAAGACGCCCCTATTACGTTCAGTCGAGGCGCTCTCGACCCAGGCCGTCCGGCTCTTACGCCTATTCGGTAACAAGAAGTCAGACCGCGTATTTACCACGCTCGGGCCAGAGCAAGAGTATTTTCTGATAGATCGCAAGTACTACGAATTGCGTCCCGACCTGATTGCCTGCGGACGCTCGCTCTTCGGAGCGCCCCCCTACCGTGGGCAAGAGCTCGAGGATCACTACTTTGGAACCATTCGTGAACGGATCTTGGCGTTCATGATGGACCTCGATCGCGAGCTATGGAAGCTCGGAATTCCCGCGAAGACTCGGCACAACGAGGTGGCACCCGCCCAGTTCGAACTCGCTCCCATGTTCGAGCGCGCGTCGCTTTCGGCGGACCACAACATGCTCACCATGGAGTTGATGCGTCGCATCGCGCTGCGCCACGATTTGGTCTGTCTACTGCATGAGAAGCCATTTGCGGGCATCAACGGCAGCGGCAAACACAACAACTGGTCGATGTCGACGGACGAGGGGGAGAACCTGCTCGATCCCGGCAACACGCCCCATGCCAATGCGCAGTTCTTGGCATTCCTCGTTGCCACCATTTCGGCCGTTGACGAATATGCTGGGCTCTTGCGTATCGCCGTGTCAGGACCCGGAAACGATCACCGTTTGGGCGCCAACGAAGCCCCGCCGGCAATCATGTCGGTGTACCTTGGTGAGCAGCTCGAAGACGTCGTAAATCAGCTCGAGAGCGGGACCCCAACCAAGAGCTTGGCCGGCGGAGTGATGGAGCTGGGCGTGACCACGCTCCCCGTCTTTCCAAAGGACGCTACTGACCGCAACCGGACCTCGCCGTTCGCTTTCACTGGCAACAAATTCGAGTTCCGCGCGGTGGGCTCATCGCAGTCTTGCTACTTCGCCAACGTCGTGCTCAACACGGCGGCAGCAGAAGCGATCAAGCAGCTAGCGGACGAACTCGAGAAGGCATCCGTAGGCGATTTCAACAAAGTCCTGACCGAGGCGCTCCGCACACGCATCAAGGCACACAAGAAGGTGCTCTTCTCGGGCAACAACTACGCCGAGGAATGGCATGCGGAGGCCGCGAAGCGGGGGCTACCAAACCTCAAGGACACCGTGGAGTGCCTCAAGGCGGCACACAGCAAGAAGTTCGAGGCGCTCTTTGATGCCCACAAGGTGTTCAACGCCAAGGAATACGAAGCGCGAATCGAAATCAACTGGGAGCGCTACGTCAAGGTCATCAATATCGAGGCAACGGCGACCAGTGACATCGCTCGCAATCAGCTCTTGCCCGCCGCGATTGCCTACCAGACAAAGGTGGCAAATTCAGTAGTGGCGGTGAAGAGTGCAGGCGTCGACGTGCCATCCGCCCAGCTCGATTTGCTCAAGAACATTGTAGGCAATGTTGCTGCTCTGCAGACCGCAGTCGATGTGCTTGACTCGGCGATTGAGGCGGCTGCGGGCATCGAGCTCAAGGCGCAAGGCGAGGCCTTCCGCGACCAGGTGATTCCAGCCATGAACAAGGTGCGCAAAATCGCCGATGGGCTCGAATCGGTCGTCGAGGACGAGCTTTGGCCACTGCCGAAGTACCGTGAGATGCTGTTCCAGTACTAGTCTCGCGTTTCCGTGTAGTTCCAAAGGGCCTCGACCTGGCAGCATGCTTGGCGAGGCCTTTCGGTATTTTGCCTATGGGAGTATTAGGTTGCTATTGGGGTGTGGACGCCTCAAGGTGTCTACCTTCGGTTCCCTCTCGACGTTTCCTAGATCTAACCCCACGTACTGAGGGTGACCGCAGAAACAGCCACTAGGCGAGCCCAGCAGCCAGCACGTCTGGCTAGGTGGTGGGCGTGGTTTTGGCTGGCAATGAGCGCTGCACTGTTGCTTGGTTGCACCAAATGGCAGCAGCCAGGTGAGCAGGCCTCCGTTGCAGCCGCCCACGACGCGCCGATTCCGACTGTCGTTTCCGGCAATGATCAGCACTCCATCACGACCATGTCCAAGCAGCCATTTCTTTTACCGTCCGATGTGCAATTGCGCCAGCAACTCGAGCCGCTCGCCTACGAGGTGACTCAGCATGACGCGACCGAGCCGCCCTTTCGCAATCGATTCTGGGACAACCACGAGGAAGGTCTCTACGTTGACGTCGTCAGTGGCGAGCCACTGTTTAGTTCCAGAGACAAATTCGATTCCGGTACGGGGTGGCCGAGCTTCTCCGCGCCCATCAAGGGTGCGCTCGTTGTGCGTTCGGACGAGTCACTTGGCACGACTCGTACAGAAGTCCGTTCGAAGCAGGCGAACTCCCACCTGGGTCACGTCTTCGAGGATGGACCCGGCCCAAACGGGTTGCGTTACTGCATCAACTCTGCAGCACTTCGATTCATTCCGAAGGCGAAGCTTGCCGAGGAAGGGTACGGGCAATTTGTCGCGCTTTTCGGCGGTGCTGCTGCGCCACGTGCCGACGTGCCGACGAAGAATAGTTGCAGCGACTCCGGTGCGGAGCCGCCGGGGTGTCAGGCAACCCTAGAGGAAGCCTATCTTGCTGGGGGCTGCTTCTGGGGCATGCAGGAGCTATTGCGCAGGGTGCCGGGCGTGGTTCAATCCGAGGTCGGATACATGGGAGGCAATACCGTGGAGCCCACCTATGACGACGTCAAATTGGGTAACACCGGTCATGCGGAGAGCGTTCGAGTCGTATTCGATCCGGCGAAGATCTCCTACGCGGACTTGCTTGAGAAGTGGTTCTTTCGTATGCACGATCCAACGACCCCCAACCGACAAGGTAACGACGTGGGGACACAATACCGTTCCGCGATCTTTGTGACATCTGCTGAGCAGCGGGCAGTGGCCGCCGCGGTGGTCGAACGCATCCAGAACGAGGGGCTGTGGAAACGGCCGGTAGCGACCGTGATTGATTCAGCGGGGCGGTTCACCCCCGCGGAGTCCTACCATCAGGACTACCTGCAGAAGCACCCTGGGGGCTATACCTGCCACTTCTTGCGATAGTGGGTCAAAATGGGGGCGGTGGCCGCTGGTTCGTTGATGTCGTGGACGACTTGTGAATGCCATTGGGTGACTCCATGTTTGCCCGATGGCTCAGGTACTCGTCTATCCGGAAGCGCAGAGTTCATTGAACCCAACCCGCGTAAGCAGTCTGCTTGACTATCAGAAGCTCTACGCGCGCAGCCTAGAATCACCCGAGGAATTCTGGGGTGAACAGGCACGTCGGCGTCTGACTTGGCAACACGATTTCCGTCAGGTCACCGACTCTGATTTCGCCAATGGGGAGATCGCTTGGTTTCTTGGCGGCAGGCTCAATGCCTGCGAGAACTGTGTTGATCGCCACGTCGCCGATGGGCGTGGGGACGATCTAGCGATTCTGTGGGAGGGCGACGAGCCGGGGCATAACCGCCGAATCACCTACCGCGAGCTGAAGTGGGAAGTGTGTCGGTTGGCAAACGTTCTCAGACATCACGGACTGAAGAAGGGGGATCGCGTCGCCATCTACATGCCCATGATCCCCGAGGCGGCTTTCGCAATGCTGGCATGCGCGCGGCTCGGTATCGTGCACAGTGTCGTGTTTGCAGGTTTTTCAGCGGAATCGCTGCGCGATCGAATCCTGGATTCCAGGTGCCGTGCTGTCATTACCGCGGACGAAGGCGTGCGGGGGCGAAAGATCATCCCTCTGAAACGAACCGTCGACGAGGCTGTCATGGCGTGTCCGTGCGTGCAGCACGTATTCGTCGTCAGGCGCACCGGCGCCAAAGTGCCGTTCTATCCCTCCCGCGACGTCTGGTTGAAGGAGGCCTGTGACCAGGAGCGCCCCTACTGCCCCATCGAGCACATGGATAGTGAGGACCCGCTTTTCGTGCTGTATACGTCAGGGTCCACCGGCAAGCCTAAGGGGATCCTTCACACGACCGCGGGGTACCTGTTGATGGTCTCGATGACGCATCAGTACGTCTTCGACTGGCGTCCAGGTGACATCTACGCCTGCGTTGCGGACGTCGGCTGGGTCACGGGACACTCCTACGTCGTTTACGGCCCTCTTGCCAACGGCGCCACCACCGTGATGTTCGAATCGATTCCAACCTACCCGGATGCGGGGCGCTACTGGGACATGGTTGAGCGATTGCGGATCACCCAATTTTACACGGCGCCCACGGCAATTCGCGCTGTGGCGCGTGAGGGTGACGAATTCGTGAAGCGATACGATCGAAGCAGTCTGCGAATACTGGGCAGCGTTGGTGAGCCGATCAATCCCGAGGCGTGGCGCTGGTATCACGATGTCGTCGGCGAGAAGCGCTGCGCGATCGTGGACACATGGTGGCAGACTGAAACCGGCGCCATCTGCATCACGCCGTTGCCTGGAGCAATTCCGACCAAGCCCGGAGCCGCAACACTGCCGTTCTTCGGCATTGAGCCCGTGGTTCTGGACGAAAAGGGCCAAGAGCTCGAGGGCAATGGCGTCTCCGGATTCCTTGCGATAAAGCGTGCCTGGCCCAGCATGGCGCGGACGGTCAGTGGGGATCATCAACGGTTTCTTGACACCTACTTGAAGCCGTATCGCGGGTACTACTTCACGGGCGATGGTTGTCGGCGCGACGAAGACGGATACTATTGGATCACTGGACGCGTAGATGACGTTATCAACGTGGCGGGGCACCGACTGGGCACCGCGGAGATTGAGAGTGCGCTCGTGACCCACCCGGCTTGCGCCGAGGCAGCGGTCGTTGGCTACCCACATCCAATCAAGGGCACTGGGATCTTCGCCTATGTCATCCTCAAAGAAGGTTACAGTGAGAGCGTCGAGCTACTGGGAGAGCTGCGCAACGAAGCCCGACACCACATCGGACCGATTGCCACCCCCGACGTCATCGTCGTCAGCAGTGGCCTACCGAAGACACGTTCGGGCAAGATCATGCGCCGAATTCTGCGAAAAGTGGCGGCTGGTGAATATGCCGATCTAGGGGATGTATCAACTCTGGCAGATCCGACCGTCGTTCAGACACTGGTAGAGCGGCGAATCGCACAGGTCGACGGCTGACCACTTCAGGTAGCTACACGTAGAGGTGTGAGCGACGGCAGGTTCGGTTCCGAAGTCCGCCTACATTGCAGGTAGCCTCCTGGGCGGCTATCTTGTTTGGAAACATGTCAAGGCAGCTTCTGGTCAAAGCACTCCTTCCGATTGGGCTAGTTGCTGCAGCCTTGGGCTGTTCCGATAAGCCCCGGGGGTCCTGTTCTGGCTTTGAGATGTGCGGCGGCGACGTGGAAGAAACCTGGGTTATCGGCAACTCCTGTGTCGAGGGCAATCTGACGGCAGCATTGAATCTGAACCCTGTGCTCCCAGTCGATTGCCAGAGCATGTACAAGTCCTTTACTGGGAGCATGTCTGGGACCGTCTCGTTTTCTGCCGGCACGGCTGTCGTCAACACGAAGATGACGATTGCATACGAAGTCGAGATGGATGGTGCTTGCGCTGCTGCCAACGGTCTGCCGACGCTCGATGCTCTCAACTGCTCAGACCTAGCTCCGCAGAAGGTTCCCATCGTGGTGGAGAACCAGCCACACAAGACATCGTGCGTGCTCGAGGGCAGCGTCTGCCACTGTTCGACGATTGACGAGATCGTAACTGCGGAGGATCGGACCTATACGATCAGCGGTTCGTCAATCCACTACCAAGGCAGCAAGTTCCCTCTCGATTTCTGCGTCAAGGGCGGCGTCATGCATGGGCGTCAGTTCGATAGCAGTATGGCTTCGACCATCTTCATCGACGCAGCGCCGATGAATTGAGCTGCCGCGGGGCGGTGCGCGCTGCATGGCAAAGTCGCTAATTGGGCGCAAAAGCTTTGGTCTGCCTCGCGCGTGAACGGAAAAACTGCCTCAAAACCGCATTGCGGCGCGACCCCGCTCGACGGCCGCGTGCGTTCCGAGTAAAGTCCCGGCCGTGTCCATCGATCCGAACGTGCTCGAAAGACTGAATCGTGACGAGCTCATCGCGAAAGCTCGTCAGCTTGGAGCAAAGCGAGCGGAGTTGCTGACGCGTCCCGAGCTTCGAGACGAGATCATCCGCCTTTCGGCCGACAGCGAAGAGGAGGGGCGTCGCGCTCGTGGGTGGTTCGGCGTGGCAAGGGACTTGGTGGCCAGCGTGGTTGGCCAGGGATTGAATCTGCCGGACACGGCGGATCTCATCCGTGGTGTGCACGTGTTTGCACCCAAGGCGGCGGCGCCGGTGGCCACGGTAACGCTGGCCGAAATCTATGCCGCACAGGGCCACGTGACGAAGGCTTTGGATCTGTTGGACGAGGTTCTACTCAAGGAACCTGATCATGAAGCGGCACGGCAAGCACGGGAGCGGTGGGCGCAAAGCGCGGGCCAGGATGCGAGCCAGGATTCGGTCCCAAATTCCGTCCAAGATTCGGCTGATTACGCCAGCGCTCCCGTCGACGACCTCGAGGCAGAAGACACTTGTTTCAACAAGGCGGCGGACTCAGAAGCAGCGGCGCAAAACGACACCTCGGAGCCCGCTGTTTCCGACGTGCAGGGGGAACCGGAACCGACGTTCGAAGAACCCACTGCGGACGAAGAAACGGCGTCCCTCGAGCAGCAGGCAGCCGCTGCCCGGTGCGCGAGTGGGGTTGCCGAATCGGAGCTTGGGGATGCGGCCGCTTTGCCGCGGGCGCGACGTGAGCCCGTCGAGGATCGGCTCGTAGTCTTGCGCAACGAGGATTCGTCGATTCTCTGCGACTGGGAGCTGAACCCGAACCATGTGGAGCGATTGCGTTCGGAGGCGCCAGAAGGAGTGCTTGCGCTGCGAATCATCGAGGTCGCGGCTTCTTGGGACGGCCCCACAACGCATCAGATTGACCTCGAATTGAGCGAAACGTCGGGGCGTTGCAGCGCTACACCGGCGGGGGTAGGTAGTGAGGTGCGAGTGGTGCTCGGCTGGCGCACCGAGCAACGCTTCGTCGTACTGGTATTGGGTGCAGAGTTCGGCTGGAGCCGGGCAACGGGTGCGTTGCTGCGTTGGGCTCCACCTCACACAATGAGTGCCGATTCTTGGCAGCTGGTCGGTGGAGCAACCGTGGCCCGGCTGATGCAGAGCGGCCCTCCAGTCTAGGCGCGACTGCCTCGGCGGGAAAATCGACCTATGCAGGTAGGATTGTGCGCAACTGCGGCAGGCAACGACCGATAACGCCGCATGTTGCGGAGAAACCCCCAAAAACCAAGTATCCGAGCAATGTTTCTGCTCGAACTTTCAGTCGTTTTGGTCGTGCTCGCGGCTCCTCTTGTCGCTGATGCGCAGACCATGTCGGAGCTGGCCGTAAGCGTGACGGGTCGAGTAGGTTCCGCGGCTGGCCTCGGAACCGAAAGGATGGCGCTAGTCCAATTGGAATGGACGCCGCCATCGAGGGCTTCTGCGGCGAGCACGGGCGTTGCTTTCACGGACGTCGACGCCGATCTCGAGACGGCACCTGGTTCGGAGCTGCCGCTCGATCCGCTCGAACGCGACGATCCTGGCTCGTCAAGCGACGCCCCCAGAACCTCGCGCCGTTTGCGCGACGGGCACGCCAAAGAAGGCAAAGCGTCCGAGGACGTGCCCTTCGTCTTGACACCTGCATTTGTGCGCCAAGCTTTGGATGCAGCACTGACTGCGCAGGGAGTTGGTGGTGCATTGGAGCGCCTCGACAGCCTTTCGAGTCGCGCGAGGACCAGTGCCATGTTGCCCGACACCCGACTTCGTGTCGGGAGGGACCGCGACCAATCGTTGAGGCTGACTCCAACCGAGCAGGATCCCTTTCGCTACACCCAGTCGGGCGGAGTTTCCTTCGTCGTCGAAGCGGCAGTGACCTTTCATTTAGGGCGTTTGCTATTTGCCAGCGAAGAGCTGAGCATCGAGCGCTTGCGGCTAGCCCAGGCGCGCGAGCGACAGCGCGTTACCGCGACGACGACGAATGAGCTACTGGCTTGGCAGAGCGCGTGGCGGCGCGCTGTTGCGCAGGGAGCTCGGAGTCGCAGTGCAGCCGAAGACCTCTTCGAATCCACCCTACGGCTCGACGTTTTGACAGGAGGTTGGTTTTCGGCTCATCAGCCTGCGGCCGAGCCTTCTCAAGTGGCAACCAGGCCCTCCACTAGCGAGCCGAAGCCGACATCGCGCCCATCTTTCGAGCCGAACGGCTTACCTGCCCGTGTTCCAAGGACAGCGGGCAAGCCGCGCTTGCCTTGGCAGGCCAAGCAAACCGACGACTCTGCGGTTCCCGCTGCGGCTTGTTCGCAACAGCAACTTGAGAGGGTAGCGCTTTCGAGGTAGTAGCTCCCTGTGATTTCAGAGACCCGGGCCCAACTCGATGACCTTCAAAGGCGTGTTGATGCGCTAAGGGGGTCTCTTTGACGTCCCGGTCCTAAAGCGCAATATTGAAGAGATCGACGCGCTGTCTGCAGCGCCTGATTTCTGGACCAATGCCGACAAGGCTCAGGCGATGATGCGCAAGCGCGCGACATTGACCGAGAAGGTAGGACTGGTCGAAAAACTCCTGTCCGAAGTAGGGGATGCTCGTGAGTACCTCGAGCTCGGCGACATGGAGAAGGACGATGCCGTCGTCGAAGATGCCGTGCAGCAAACCGCCCTGCTCGAGCGGCTGGTACGCAAGGCAGAGCTAGAGCGCATGCTCTCGGGCCCAGCGGATCGTTCGGGGGCGATTGTGAGCATCCATCCTGGTTCTGGCGGCGCGGAAGCCAAGGATTGGGCGGACATGCTGCTGCGCATGTATCTGCGTTGGTGCGAGCGTCGGGGGTTTACCACCGACATCATCGACTACCAGGCAGGCGACGAAGCCGGGATCGACGGCGCCAGTTTCACGGTAACTGGCGATAGCGCTTACGGTTACCTGCGCTCTGAAATCGGCGTCCATCGCCTGGTGCGTATCAGTCCGTTTGACGCGAATGCGCGCCGGCACACGAGTTTTGCCGCAGTCGAAGTCGTGCCGGATATCGAGGACGAGATTGACATCGAGGTCAACGAAGGCGATCTCGAGATCTCCACCATGCGCGCCGGCGGCAAGGGTGGTCAGAACGTCAACAAGGTCGAGACGGCCGTACGCATGAAGCATATCCCGACCGGGCTCAACATCGTGTGTCGAGCCGAGCGCAGCCAGCACCAGAATCGCGCCATGGCGATGAAGATGCTCAAAGCAAAGCTGTATGAAATGGAGATAGCCAAACGCGAGCAGGCCCAGGCGAAATACGAAGCCGCCAAGGGTCAGATCGCCTGGGGCAACCAGATCCGCAGCTACGTCGTCCAACCGTACCAACTCGTCAAGGATCTGCGCACCGAGCACGAAACCAGCGACATCAATGGGGTGCTCGACGGCGATTTGGATGGCTTCATCGAGGCATTCCTGCTCCGTACCGCGGACCTACAAATGCAGGGTGGCTTGGGTCGTGTCGAGGCGACGAGCAAAACCTAGCCTTCTGCCGCCGCAAAAGCCGGCCGCGGGAAGTGAAGTGGGGTGGACTCTTGCCCCGGCCCCTGGTGCACGCTCGGCCGAAGATGTCTGATCCCCGCACCAAGGAAAGCACCACCGAGACCGCCACGGCACAGAGTGCCGAGGAAGCGCTGATATCAGCCCGTCGCGACAAGGCGGACAAAATCCGCGCTCGCGGTGAGACGCCTTTTGCCAACGACCTAGACGAGAAGCGCCGCAGTCCGATTGGCAGTCTCCGTGCCAAATTCGATTCGACTCGGGTCGAAGGCGAACCAGACCGTTACGATCCCGCACAGGTAGCGACTCTTGCTTCGGGGCAAATTAAATACGTAGTCGGTCGGCTCGTGGCACGTCGCGGTTTCGGCAAAGCAAGTTTCTTGCGACTCCGAGACGATACGGCCGAAATTCAGCTGTTTGCCAAGCTCGATCTGCTCGGGCAGGATTTTGCTCGGTTGGACGATCTCGACGTCGCCGACTTCGTGGAGGCCTCGGGGATCCCGATGGTCACCAAGACAGGTGAGTTGAGTCTCGAGCTGCGCAGCTTGCGCCTTCTGACCAAGGCGATGCGGCCCTTGCCGGACAAGTGGCACGGCCTCACTGACGTCGATTTGCGCTACCGACGTCGTTACGTCGATCTGGTCGCCAACCCCGATGTCGCATCCGTTCTGCGGGCGCGCTCAGCAATTGTCCAGGGGCTGCGCCGCTACCTGGATGGTCTAGGGTTCCTCGAGGTCGAGACCCCGACGCTGCATTCCTTGGTGGGCGGAGCCGCAGCCAAGCCGTTTTGCACCCACCACAATGCCCTGGATCTCGATCTGTTCTTGCGCATCGCTCCGGAACTGTACCTCAAGCGATTGCTCGTCGGTGGGTTCGAGCGCGTCTACGAGATCGGTCGCTGCTATCGCAACGAGGGTCTTAGCACGCGCCACAATCCCGAATTCACGATGCTCGAGTTCTATCGAGCCTACGCGACCTACGAGACTCTGATGGAAATGGCCGAGGAGCTGCTACGTTCCGTCGACCAGCATTTGCGCCAGGCCATGACGGCGCTGGGGCAGGCGAGCAAGTACGCCGAATGGGTACAGCATCGCGCCTTTACCTTCGACGAACCTTTCGCACGGGTGCCGATGCGACAAGCCGTGACGCGCGCACTACGCGCGGCCGAATTGCCGGAGTCGCTGGTGGACGAGTTTGCTTCGATTGCCGCCCCGAAGCCGAATTGCCCGGACGAATCGGCGGAGCGGGTGCGGGGCTTGGCGATGGCAACTGAGCGCTCCAAGAAGATCGATTGGGGCAACTTCCGCAAGGGCCTTTCGGTCTGCGAGAGCGAGGGCGAGCGCCTGTTTATCGCCTACGAATACCTGGTAGAACCCTTTTTGGGGCAAGACTATCGCTCGGCAAATGGCGAAAAGAGCATTCCGGTACTCATCATCGATTACCCCTTCGAGGTATCGCCGTTGGCACGCAAGAAGGATGGTTATCCGACGCTTGTGGATCGCTTCGAACTGTTCGTCGAGGGCCGCGAGCTCTGCAACGCCTTTAGCGAATTGAACGATCCCGACGACCAAGCCGAGCGGTTCCGCGAGCAGACGCGCAAGAAGAGCGCCGGTGCCGAGGAAACGATGGACTACGACGAGGACTACGTGCGAGCCCTCGAGCATGGCATGCCACCAGCTGCCGGATTCGGACTTGGCGTCGATCGGCTGACGATGATGCTGACGGGCCAGCCATCGATTCGTGATGTGATTGCATTCCCGCTGCTGCGTCCGGAAGGGGCCAGCTGATGTTTTGGCTCGGTGCTGCTGCGCCGAATTGGCAACGGCTGGCTCCATTGGCCACCAAGCTCGAAGTATTGTGGATGCGCATCGGGCTTGGGGGGCAAATATCCGTCGGGGTAGTTGGCACGATCCTCGTCTTGACCTGCGTCTACAAGATTTGGGTGCGCCTCGCGCGCCGTGGACGACGCATTCTGGCGTGGAGCCTCTTTGGTGCGCTTTGTCTGACCTTTGCCGTGCTGTTGTTCTGGACGTTGAAGTTGCCGCAAAGCAAGGGCAGCGTCTTCATCCTTTGGCACCAGTTGATCCGCATCGGGACCGTTCTTTGTGGCACTAGCCTCGGCATCGTCGTTTTGGCACTGGTCTTACCGAAGGCCCTGAATTTGATCGAGGGCCGCGGATTTACCGCGTTTGTGGCAGCGCGGCACGTGCGTGCCCACAAGAGCGGATTTTTGACCGTGATATCCGTGCTGTCCATCTGTGGTGTGGCAGTGAGTTGTACGGCACTATGTGTCGTTACCAGTGTCATGGGCGGCTTCGGCAACGATTTGAAGCGTAAGATCCTGGGCAACAATGCCCATGTGCGGATCGAAAATGGTCAGCTGGGCGGTTTCGAGCGTTGGCAAGACACGCTAGACGTGGCGCGGCGCGTGCCCGGTGTCCAAGGGATCACTCCGTTGGTGACCGGTGAGGTCATGATCTCGAGCACCTCGAACACCGCCGGCGTATTGCTCAAGGGGATCGAATCGAAGAGCATCGGCAACGTCATCGATTTGCAGGCCAATGTGGAAGTGGGGCAGTTCCGGTACCTCGACGATACCAAGCAATTGGCCGAGCTACCCGCGACCGAGATCGTTGGCATTGGTCCTCGAGGCGAGCTCTACCCGAAGGGGATCGACTATCGGAGCCGCTTCCGCAGCGCCGACGCAGCGCCCGAACCGGTGGACATATTTCCAGGTATCGTCGTCGGGCGCGAACTCGCCAAATCGCTGCACGTCTACGTGGGCGATGAGGTCACCTTGGTGTCGCCGTTGGGCGATCTCGGGCCGATGGGGCTGCTGCCGCGCAGCCAGCGCTTCCGCGTTGCGGCGATCTTCTTCAGTGGCATGTACGAGTACGACGCGACGCATACCTACGTCAAGCTTGACGTCGCCCAGCATTTCCTCGACCTCGGTGAACGGGTGTCGGCGATTGAATTGCGGGTCAAGGACGCGGAGGACGTGCGGCCCGTGCGCGATGCGATAGTGCGGGCCGTTCAGCGGACGGACGTCAAGATCCGCGACTGGAAGGAACTCAATCGAAGTCTATTTAGTGCCCTATTGCTTGAGAAGATCACGACTTTCATCATACTTTCGATCGCCATTACAGTGGCCAGCTTCTGCATCATATGCACGCTGCTGCTGATGGTGACCGAAAAGAGCAAGGAAATCGCGATCCTGAAGTCACTCGGGGCGAGCGACCAGGCGATTATGCGCCTCTTCGTTCTCGAGGGGCTGATCATTGGGGCCATCGGCACCGTGTTTGGTGTGGTTGTTGGCTGGGCATTGGCGATGGGCTTGAAGTCGTCCGGTGTTCAATTGAGCACCGAAGTGTACTACGTGGATCGCCTGCCAATTGCCGTCAATCCAAGCGACTACGCGCTCGTCGCGCTAGCCTCACTCGTTATCACCACCATTTCAACCATCTACCCTGCAACCGCAGCGAGTCGACTGAGACCAGTCGACGGTTTGCGTTACGAGTGAGGTCGTTCCGTGGCTGAGCCGCTCGTCGTCATCGAAGGTATCGAGAAGCAGTTCCTACACATGGGTCGGGCACTCGAGGTGCTCAAGGGCATCGACCTAACCATCGAGCAGGGACAAATCCTAGCTATCGTAGGGCCATCTGGCGCGGGCAAGAGCACGCTGCTGCACTGCATGGGGACCTTGGATCTGCCGACGCGCGGTCGCATCATCTTTGGCAACGAAGAGCTGACGACAATGCGGCCGTCGAGGTTGGCGGCTGTCAGAAACAAAGACATTGGTTTCGTCTTTCAGTTTCACCACTTGCTTCCTGAATTTACGGCACTCGAGAACATCATGCTCCCGGGGCTGATCTCCGGCCGGCCACGGCGTGAAATGGAACGTCGTGCCGCAGCGTTGCTCGAGGAAGTGAACCTGTCCGATCGCGCTACGCATCGGCCGGGGGAGCTTTCGGGTGGGGAACAGCAGCGTGTGGCTGTCGCTCGCGCCCTGGCGTTGAATCCTCGCCTCGTGCTTGCAGACGAACCGACAGGGAACCTTGACAGTGCCACGAGCGAGGCCATTCACCAGTTGTTCTTCGAGATCAACCGTCGGCACAACACGACCATCGTAGTTGTGACGCACAATCCTAGCTTTGCCGACAGCATGCCACGGGTCGTTCACCTGAAGGATGGTCGGGTGGATCGCGACGTCTACTCCAGTCACTCGTCGCCAGCCAATTGACTCAAGCGCCCGTGCATGGACGGACCCCCCGCGCAACCCGACCGGGTGTCGCTACAGTATCGATCGGTGTTCGCTGCGACGTGTAGTGACGTCCGGGGCAAATTCCGGGCATTTGGGTCGGTTCAATGTGACCACGTAGCTTGGTTGCACGGCGAGTATTCCCGGTGCTGGCGCAGGGGGTTGCTCGACGGGCGAAGTAGCTCGCAATGTCGTGTGAGTTGAGGGCGTCAGCCCGAGTTGGTGCAGCTTCGATAGGTCAGCAAAGAGCAGGCTCTGCTGTGCGTCTGCGCACACCGTCGAATGCTGCTGGGGTGGCCAGCGGCAAGGCATCACGAATCCTGGTGAGTAGGCGGTGCCAAGGTTCCTGCCGTCGATGCTCGGAGCGCTGGGTGACGTTCTTGAAGACGCTCAGTAGGGTGTACCCGATGCGACGCAGGATCATGCTGGTGGCGGTCAGTCTTGGATTGTGAGTGATCCAAGGGTGCTCGTCCTCTTGGAACGTAAAGTCGAGGATCTGATGCGTGGTCTCGACGGCCCAGTGCCTTCGTATGACGGTGAGCCACTGCTGGGCTGACAACCTCTCTGTACACAGACTGGAAAGGAAGTAACGCGTCTCTTGGGTAGGACGCCCGAGGCGATCGAAGCCTAAGCTATCTTGTGACGGCAACACGAGGCCTATTTCGCTGGCAAGCCCGAGCGTGATCCAAGAGACGCGCGGCAGAGGAGTGAAACTGACTGTCAAGATCACGCGCCGCGCGCAGCTTGCTCGAAAGCGGAGTCCGCCGTCAATGAACGTGCGCCACGACGGCTAGCTGAGGCCGTTTTCTCACGAGCCCTGTTTCCTGAGAAAGTCCAAGCGATAGAGCTCACATCGTCACGACAAAAACATCGAGAATCCTCGCCGTCAGGAATGGCGATGTGGGCTCTCGAATCGGAACGAACGAGCGCAGCGCGCTGCACGAGTCCGTGGAGGTCAACGGTGCCCTCGCAGAGGGCATGGCGCGGAGCGCCAAGTACAGCTTGGGGCGTGTCGGCCAAGGGCGGATGCTCGGGAACCGCCTGAGGCCGGCACGCAGCCGGCAGAACCCAATTGCCATCGATCGGTCATCCGAGCTGCCAAGAGATGCTCTGCGCAGGCAGATTGTGATTTTGTACCTCGCTAACGTCGATCTCGGCGGCAAGGCGGCCCCAGCAGTAATCACGCCGGACCAACCCCAAAAGAAAGCCTCATCCGGCCTGACTATCGAGAGCGACTGGGTGTCGCTAGCGGTCCTTGGGGCGAATGCTGGGCGTGCCAGCGCGGACGCGTCGCTTTGCGAGATTCGGTGTGCTTGAGGTGACTTGGGGGCGCAGGGAGGGGAACTGGATCTGATCTAGAGTCTCTGTAGAGATGGCGTTCGACGTCGTTGCGAGCACGAGCGCATGCAGTGTCATGTCCAGTTCGAGATCGTTGAGCGGCCAGTCATGCTCAAGCAAGACAGCGAGGGCCGAAGGATCAACTCCGATTGGCTTACCGTGAAGTATGGCACCAAGCCGTGCAGCTCGGTCGTAGATGAGCGCGCGCAGGTCTTCAGCGCGCTCCGCTAGCGACGGGATAATGACGCGGGTTTCTGTCGGAAAGATTCGCAGCAGCTCCTCGGCTGGCACTCGTACAACGCTGTCGTAAGGTGCCTGGTGGTGCCAGGCGAGGATAAGACCGAGGCTGGGAGTAGCGCCAGACACGCGAGAAGCCTTGTGGCGGACCAATGCGCGAACCAGAACCGTGAGCTGCCCGGCTTGTAGGGCTTGCGGGTTCAAGAGCACCCAGGTACCGGTTTCCGCGATTGCCAGGGGTGAGTGTTCCGGATCGTCCCAGTTGTCGGCTTCGAATTCTGCGCTCAGCGCATCGAAGACCACGAAAGGCCCCTGCTGCCTTGGGCTGGCCAGATGAAATAGGCTTGCCCAGCCGAGGGCGTCGGTTCCCGGAGGAATGACCAGGGAGACCTCAGTGGCTGTTTTGGCGAATCGTTCCAGATTGGTTTGGGCGGCGCGGGCGTTAGGTGAGTAGATGGTCGGACGGAGGCGCCTGGCGTAGCGCTCGGCAAATCGTCGTTGTCTGGTCCCGTCGCTTTCAAGCGCCTGAGCAAGCCGGTTCTTATCTTCGGTGAGTGTCTGGACCTGAGCCAGCGCTTCGAGTTCCCGTTGCCGGGATCGGGCCTGGGCTGCCGTGATGGCAAGCACAGACTCTAGGCGGTCCGCGAGGCGTCGCAGGGCAACGGCCTCTTCGAGCGACAGGGGACTCTTTCGATGCCCTTCGGGAAGTGCGAGTAGGCCTAGTGGTCCGCTATCACTAGTTAGTAGGGTTACGGCGCAGACTTGGTGAGTGGTCAGGTGAGACAGCGCGTCGCGGGCCTTTGGGTTGCGCACCTGCACTGCGCGAAGGACATCGACGCGAAGTGTTCGTTCGGGTTCTTCGGCAGCAAGCTCGATGGTCGACGACGGAATTTGCGCACGCTCGTCGTGCAATTGTCCGGCGATGTCGACAAAGAGGACACTCTCGGGCTGCAGGCGCCAGAGTTCGACGCGAGAACTGGGGCCAGGGGCGATGGGACCGAGAGCAACGAGCGTGGCACACAATGCGTCATCAGGATCGGGTACCAGAGCGGCTTCGCTGGCTTTGTCGATGGCGTCTAGCCACCGAGACTGTTCGGGGGCCAGTGGTCGCGATAGGCGTGCTGCGACCAAGCCGAGCATCAGGCTGACGGACGCCACCGCAACGATTAGGATTGGTGCCAGGGATGGTGAGCGGCGACTGAGGATGGCGAGGAATAGGACGATTGGGGAGAGAAACGTCAAGATGGCGAGGAGCGCGCGTAGCGAAGCAGTTACGCGTCGTGCATCGGCGGTGCCTGCGGCCCACACGTAGAACAGGCCACTGACGATGACCACGAGCGGGATTGCTCGGTCGGGTGCGACCACCTCGAGCAACAGGGCTGGAAGGGTCGCAAGCAAGGCAACACTTGCCACCGTGAATGTCGAGACTGCGCGGTCGGCAACGTCCAGTTCTAGTCTGCGCAGCAGGCGCAGTCGAAGCGTCACGGCCAGCATCAAGAGGAGACTCGCCATGCCCGCCGTTACGGTGGCATAGTCGATGGCGACGGGGTCGAGCAGCAGCAATGAGCGAGACAAGATGCTGCGCATCGCAGGCAACGCAGTTGCCATGCCCCACAGCAGAGCGGCGAAGATCGCCGCATCGAACGAGCGTGTCGCATTCGGTGCGGACAGAAGCCCGCCCCGACCTTGGATTCTGCTAAGGGCAATGTTGGCGGCGACGAGGGTGATTCCGACACCGAGATTGGCGGCAGCATCGAAACCCGGATGTCCGAGCGGTCCAGTCCGCGCACCAATGAACAACAGCGCGCCGGTCGTCGCGGCGCGAATGCAGTCGCGGCTCACCTCGGGATCCCGCTCCCTGCGCCGCTCGAGGGTGCCGGTGTAGCGCCAGGTGAGCCAAAGCACCGCCGGTGCCAAGATGAGGAGCAGCCACGCGAAGATCCCGCGCGGATCTGCTTGTAGGGACGCGGCTGCCACGTAGAGAATCGTGGCGGCTGCGAACCAGAAGGAGCGAATCAGGGTCGACACCGGGGTCGTAGGGTAGCTGACGATGGCCCGATCTGCTCGACCGTCAGTCGGTTCCAGTTGCAAAATGCTGAAGGACCCGTGTATTCCAGAGAGACGATATGTCGATTGGCCGAGCCGGGTAGCATTGCAGAGCGGATCCGAGCGGCCATACCACCCGAACCTGGGAGACCAGAATGCGCAAGAACTACGTCCTCGACACGAACGTGCTGCTGCACGATCCCCACGCGGTGTTGAAGTTCGAGGACAACGACATCGCCTTACCGATCTATGTCATCGAGGAGGTCGATCAGTTTAAGCGTGAAACGACGGAGCGAGGGCGCAACGCTCGCACCGTTGCTCGAGTTCTTGACCAACTGCGCGCCCAGGGATCGCTGGCTCAGGGAGTGAAAGTGGGCGAGGGGTCGGTGCGGGTTGTCGTTCCGGAGAAGAAGCCGCATTTCCCCCATGGGGTCAATCCTACGTCGGTGGACAACGCGATACTGCAGACGGCGCTCGAAATACGTGAAGCTTCACCCGACAAGCCGACCATCTTCGTGACGATGGACGTCAACTTACGGATCCGCGCCGATGCGTTCGGATTGACGACGGAAGCCTATGAGCATCACTCGGTTGACGTCGATCACATGCACACGGGCATCGTCGAACTTGCTCTTTTGCCCGAACAGCTCGATGCGTTCAAGACCAGCGGCATTATGCAGGCTCCGGCCACTGAGACTATCTACCCGAATCTCTGCGTGATATTGCGTGACGAAAGCGAACCAAAGCCGCGTCAGAGTCTGGGGCGCTACGTTGGAACTTCGGGTGAGATTCGCGCCGTTCGAACACCGAAGGACGGCATCATGGGGATCCGGCCCCGCAATCAGGAGCAGAGCTTTGCGCTCGATCTCCTGCTTGACGACTCAGTTCGTCTGGTGACCTTGGTCGGAAAGGCCGGCACGGGCAAGACGCTGCTGGCGTTGGCTGCAGGGATGCTGCGCACCGTCGAAGAGGGACACTATTCGAGGCTGCTCGTGAGCCGTCCCGTGATGCCGATGGGGCGAGATCTCGGCTTTCTGCCGGGCACGGTCCAGGAGAAGCTCAATCCTTGGATGCAGCCGGTCTTCGATAACCTGGAGTTTCTCCTATTCTCGGGCGGTGGCAAGCGTCGCGGGATGAAGCCCTTCGAAGAACTGATGCAAAGCGGAGTCGTTCACGTGGAGCCGCTCACCTACATTCGTGGGCGCAGCATGCCTCAACAGTATGTCATCGTCGACGAGGCGCAGAATCTAACGCCTCACGAAGTCAAGACCATCATCACGCGCTGCGGTGAAGGAACCAAGATCGTGCTTACGGGTGACCCGTACCAGATCGATAATCCCTACGTCGATAGTTCGACCAACGGGTTGACCGTTGCCGCCGAGCGGCTCAGGGGTGACGCCATCGTCGGGCATGTCGTACTAAGCAAAGGTGAGCGCAGTGAACTCGCCAACCTTGCAGCCAACAAGTTGTGATAGCGGATCCCTCGCGAACGGTCCAACTGCTCCTACGGGCCGAGGCCGAGATTGCCTTGATCGATCGAACGCGGCCGCTCGAATTCGCCCGCGAATTCCAGCGGCTGCTCAGTGCCTGGGAGCAGGGGCGCCACGAAGCTCCCACGCTGCACTACGCGCGCGGTCGGAGCCTGGAATCACTGAAGCATAGGCTCTGCCTAACCGTCGAGCAAAGTACGGATGAGTCGGTCGAGTCTTGGTGGTTGGCCGGGCGCGCTGGCGAATTGCTACTTGAGGCGAGAATAGCCGACGCCGTGGGCACTCCGGTGTTCGATGCGTTGGCCCGCATGCGGTTCGCTTCGCCGATTGGTAACCATGCCACCCAACTAGAATCGACCGCACGACAATGGGTTGCTGAAGGTGCAGCGGCAGAGCGAGGTGAACCGTGCTTCCGCTCCGACGATCGGACTGCTTCGGCAAGCCTTTGGTCTATGCTGTCCAGCCGAATCGGCAGTCTGCATCTACCGGTTCGGTTGCGTGTCGATGATGGACTCGTATCAATTGCGGCATGTGGTCAAGACCTCGTGGTCGTCCGCGGGAACGCGTGGCTTACTGCGGGTGCAGCGGCACGCATCACCGAGCATGAGGTATCAGGGCATCTTCTGCCACGGTTGGCAGCCAAGTCTCGAACGGATATTCTGCGCTGCGGCTGTGCCGGCGCGAACGACGACGAGGAGGGGCGGGCTCTGCTCATCGAATGTCGGCTAGGGCTGATGGATCCCTTCCGTCGTTCCGAGTTGGGATCACGTCACCTAGCTTGCACGCATTTACGTCGCGGTGCGACATTTGTCGACGCGGTGCGCGAGCTTGCTGAGTTGGGCGCCCCCCTCGACATGGCGATTCACTCGGTGTTGCGCGCGAGCCGTGGAGGTGGGTTGGGGCGGGAAATCATCTATCTGCCTGCAATGCAACGTCTTGGTCGGGCTTTTGAGGCGCGCCCAGAACTCGAGCAATGGTTTAGACGCGGGAGAGCATCTCTTGCCTATGCAGTCAAGCAGCACGCTGCCATTCAGGCCGCATAGCAGCAGGGATACTGGCTGTCAGAGATCTGGTATCAGCTCATTGGACCTCAGAATCCAAGCCGATAGCTGATACCCAGTGCGATCGCGGCGGATGGCAATTTGGCTGTCTGCTTGGCGAATTCAGGCGATATCGACCCATACCGGTACGTGGTCCGAAGGCTTTTCCCATTGTCGGGGTTCGGCGTCGATGCCCGCCATCTTGCAGCGAGCTTCGATGGCCTGGTCGACAAAGACGTAATCTATCCGCATGCCGCGATCCTTGGCGAATGCGGTGCCGCGATAGTCCCACCAACTGAATTTCTTGGGATCGGCGCAGAACCGTCGGAAGCTGTCAAAGAATCCCGCGGCCACGAGCGCATCAATTCTCGAACGTTCTTCGGGATGAAAATGCAATTGCCCTGCAAGCTGTTCCGGATTCCATAAATCCCTTGCTTCATGCGCGACGTTGAAATCGCCACCGACGAGCACTGGCAAGCCATGGGTCGCCTTTTGCTCGAGCAGGAAGCCACGGAGCCTGTCGAGCCAGACCAGCTTTTCTGCAAATGCCGGATGCGTGATGTCCTTGCCATTCGGGACATAGGCAGAGCTGAGCCGCAGGCCTTGGATGCTGGCGGTGAGTAGGCGCTTGTCGGCCTCTGGGCCATCACCGGGAAAGCCAATCGTGACCTCGCGGATCGGATGCTGCGAGAGGATAGCCACTCCGTTGTAGGACTTTTGGCCTGCAAACACGACTGTGTAGCCCCTGCGGACGAGATCCTCGGTGGGGAAGTCGTCGTCTATGACCTTGGTCTCCTGAAGGAGCAGGACATCGGGCTGCTGCGCGTCCAACCAACTTGTCAGGGCGGGGAGACGCACGCGGATCGAGTTGACGTTCCAGCTGGCGATTCTCATGTTCGGCCCGATGCTGCACCCTGTCGGACCAGGGCGCAAGCGGGCTCGAGGGGCCCCAATTGCACAAAGTTGTGGGGGATTGCCCGTGGGGACTTGTGCGGCCCTTGGGGTCGCGTTAGGAGCCGAACGGACAGGCACTATGGTTAGCAGGCGCATTTCCGTCATTCTGCTGTTGGCCCTCGGGCTCCTTTCGACGCAATCGGCTCTCGCCCAGTTTCAACGCGTGCCCGATCCGATCCCCGAGGACCCCCCGCCAAAACCTGCCGCGGTCGTACCGCCGAAGCTCTCGCAATTCGAGCAGGCGGTGTATCCACCTGAAGCGCAGAAGGCAGGCCTTACCGCGGATGTCGTATTGCGGCTCACGATCGACGAGCAGGGTACGGTCATCGATGCCGAGGTCACCGAACCGGTGGGCAATGGCTTCGACGAGGCGGCGCGTAGTGCTGCGCTCAGGTTCAAGTTCGAACCTGCATCACGCAATGGCACACCGATGAAGGCCAAGATCCTTTATCGCTACTCGTTCACGCTTGCACCCGTGGAACCTGAGAAGGCCGCACCACCACCACCTCCGACCGTTGGTAACCTGGCTGGTGTATTGCGCATCGCGGGAGCCGACATACCGCTGGCAGGTGCCGAGATCCTCATCAAGACGCCCAAAGGGGAAGAGCTGAAGCAGACGAGCGATTCCGCCGGCAAGTTCAAGCTCGAGGGGGTGACGCCCGGCTCCTACCACCTTAAGGTGACAAGCCCTGGATTTTCGCCCGTCGAAATCGACGAAGTCGTCGTGGTCGGCGAGGTCACTGACGTCACCTATCGCCTTGCGCCCGATGCCGAAGAGGGTGCCATCGAGGTGACGGTGACCGGGGAAAGGCCGCCCCGCGAGGTGACGCGCCGCACGATCGAACGCCGTGAAGTCGAGCGCATTCCCGGGACGAGCGGCGACGCGATTCGCTCGCTCGAGAGCCTCCCCGGTGTGGCCCGTCCGCCAGGGTTCGCTGGTATTCTCATCGTCCGTGGATCCTATCCGGAAGACACCCAGACCTACCTCGATGGCAGCGAGATCCCACTCATCTATCATTTTGGTGGTTTGCGCAGCGTGTTCCCAACAGAACTGGTCGAGCGCATCGATTTCTACCCGGGCAACTACGGCGCCAAGTACGGTCGCGGGATGGGCGGCATCGTGGATGTTGGGCTCAAGAGCCCCGAGACTCGGTGCAAGGACGAGAAGGGGAATCTGACGGAGCGGCGCGGTTGCTATAATGGGCTGGCGCAATTCGATCTGATCGAAGGGCGAATGTTGCTGCAAGGACCGATCCCCAAGGCCAAGGGGTGGAGCTTCGCCGTCGGAGCTCGTCGCAGCTGGGTCGACGCCTGGCTCGGACCCGTTCTTCAATCATCCGGCGCCAACATCAAGACGCTTCCCGTCTATTACGACTATCAGTTCATCGTCGAGCGCAAGCCCAGCGACAAGTCCAAGCTATCTCTGCGCTTCTATGGTGCGGACGACCGCTTCGCTGCGGTCATCGATCCGATGGCCCAAGAACCGGCGTTCGGTGGCAATCTGCGGTTTGGCACGGCGTTTTATCAGGCACAACTCCTGTACGACCGGCAACTGACTTCGTTTGCCTCGATGACATCCATGTTTTCGGTGGGCAAGACGGCCATCGGGTTTGGGATAGGAACCTTCAGCTTCGACATCGCCACTTATCCCATACAATGGCGTCATGAGTTCGGCTGGAAATTCGGTTCTGGGATCAGACTCAACACCGGTCTCGACCTCGTTGCGTTGCCTTACGAAATTGCGGTGCGGTCTCCCGCACCACCGCTACCCGGGGAGCCAGAGAGCGGGCCATTCAGCAGCCGGCCGTTCTTTGAGGTCCGAGAGACGCAGACTTCACTGCGGCAAGGGGTGTACGCCGATGCCGAGCTGCAGCCTACGGACAGGTGGCGCATCGTTCCGGGGATCCGCGTGGATTATGCACGCGACACTCGAAGTGTCGATACGAGCCCCCGAATCAATACTCGTTTCGATCTCGTCAAGGGTGGACCTGACCTGGCCGGTGTCCAGCAACGGCGTACGACCCTCAAAGCTGGGGCGGGGTACTACTATCAGCCTCCGCAATTCCAAGAGACCAATGCGGTGTTTGGTACGCCGGGAATTACTTCGAATCGGGCGTTGCACTACGCGCTTGGGGTGGAACAAGAGATCACTCGCCAACTCAATGTGAGCGTCGAGGGGTTCTACAAGGACATGAGTCATCTTGTGGCGCCCGCGGAAAGCTCGATGATGACGCGCTACTCTAACCGCGGAACCGGGCGTGTCGTGGGGCTCGAAACGCTTCTGCGTTACAAGCCGGACAAGAACTTCTTCGGTTGGGTGGCATACACGCTGTCGCAGAGCGTCCGGCGTGACTACCCCGGCGCGCGCGAGTACCACATTCCCTACGACCAGACGCACAACCTGACCGTGCTTGGCAGCTATCGATTGGGAAGGGGCTGGGAGTTTGGTCTGCGCTTCCGAATCGTTTCGGGGAACATGGTGACTCCAGTGCGTGGGGCGCCTAGCCTTCCCGCCATTTACGCAGCGGATACTGGCGCGTATGTGCCGCTGCAAGGGCAGCTCTACTCCCAGCGCTTGCCGCTGTTCCACCAGCTCGACATGCGTCTCGACAAGCGTTGGCAGATCAAGACCTATCGCGTCAGCGCCTATCTCGACATCTACAACGTCTACAACAATCCAGGCATCGAGGGCGTGTCCTACGATTTCAACTTTGCCCGACAGGTCTATCAGACCGGAGTGCCATTTTTGCCCAGCGTCGGCCTGAGAGGTGAGTTCTGATGTCAACGCGCATTCTTCAGTCTCGAGTTCTACGTCTTGGATTGGGGGCCGCGCTTGCCCTTGCCGCGGTAGCTTGCGGGCCAGAGTTCGATCCGCCGAGCAAGTTGCAGAGCCTGCGCATATTGGCGGTGAAGAAGGACGATCCTTATTTGAGGCCCACTGCCGTTGCGGGCGCAACTAGTGGTTCTAGTACTGACTATCGGCCTGACAATACTGCCCACATGGTGCTTGCCATGGAAGATGCGCGGCTGAAGCAGGACGAGCAGGTGCCACCGAAGCCGCCGCTGCAGAAGGTTTGGTTCGGCGGCTGCAACAACCCGCCGCGCGACAACTACTTTAGCTGCATGCTAAGTGTGTGGCTCTCGTTTAAGGTGCTTACGGAACTTGGTCCAGGTGTCGACGGACTAGCCGCAGTCGAGAGCTGGTCGATTGGAGATCATCTGTTCGACATCGGCGCTGCGCGAATCGATGCATTCCTTAGGGCGACTTTTCCTGAGCTGTACGAGCAATGGAATGACTCGGACGGCCAAGGCACCGATGTTCAGGGAATGAGCCAAGAAGACTTGCTCAACCTGGCCATGGCACTGCGCGTCGGGGCCGGCGATACGTTCGACTACACGGTGCCAGATTGGGTGATTGCACAACATACGCCATCGACGGACAAGGACATTCCACTCTACGGACTGTCTCAGGTATTTCTTGCGGTCTGCGATGGCAAGATTGGTCTCAGCCCCGAGTGGCAAGACAATGTCGATCCACTTACAGTGTTGAGCGATGCCACGCGTGGTTTTCCGTTGACTTGCTACGAGGGCGATTCGAAGAAGGAGCGGGGACCGGATAACTTCATGGTCTCGTATTCGAATCTCTACGTCTATGAGGAGATCAAGAACGAGAATCCCGTCATTCGTGGGTTCAAGTTCGGTGCTGAAGAGGTGAATCCGTCGGCTGTCTGCATCGGCGAAAGCTGTCTTGAACCGACAGTTCCATCCTCGTGCGACGAGTTGCCTCTGGCGCCGAGAGTCAAGCTTTGCAAGCTCGGCGGAGCGTCGGATTGCCAAGAGTACGCCATCACTCCCATCCTCGACGAATTGGATAACTCGGAGTTTGATGATATTGCTTCACGCGTCGGTGGTGGCAACGAGCAGCTGCGCGAACAGATGTGGATCCGCTACTACGCCGATCGAGGTGACATTAAGAACGACGCCAAGCGGTTGCAGGACGCCACCGAGGGTTGGTTCGCCGAACACGACACGAAATGGACGGCTCCGAGTGAGGGCAAGGCCGGAGACATCGTCCACATCTGGTCGGTGGTCTACGACAACCGTGGCGGAGTGGACTGGGCGCGCATCAGCGTCTGCTTGGAAGACTGAGCCTGCGTTTGCGAAAGCCAACGCCAAGACTTGGCCAACCGATGCAGCTCGCGCTTCGACACAACGCCCATGGCACTATTCGAACGAATCAGCCCAGTATGGTGCCCTCGCTGGCCAGGTTGGGGCTTTTGGTCAACCGGCCTGCCTGTTGGCTGGTGGGTCTGTTCATGACATCGAGTGTTGATGCCCGCGCGCCAGCGTTGCTTGTTGGCGGCAAATCGACGACGCTTATTTGCCCACCCCGCAAGTGGGGTTACTGCCGGCTCTCCGACAATGCAGCCCACCAATAGACCGCCCCCAATCTCGGAGGGTACACTAGTAAACGATCGGTACGAGATCCGTCAGAGTCTCGGCAAGGGGGGCATGGGCGAGGTGTTTCTCGCCTATGACAGAAGCACCCAACAGATGGTTGCGCTGAAGGTGGTGCGCGAAGAATCGCGCATGCCTGGTGATGACGAGGCATTGCGACAAGAACTGCTCTTGGCTCGCTCCGTCAGCCACCCCAACGTCTGTCGCGTGCATGATTTGGCGCCCAGTCCCTGGGGACCCATCATGGTGATGGAGCACATTCCAGGGCAGACTCTGCACACGCACATTCGGCGCAAGAAGGCCCACGGTGGCTTTAGTGCCGATGAGTTCCGCAAGATCGCTGGGGAGGCCGCCGCCGGGCTCGCGGCGATCCACGCACAAGGGCTGGTGCACGGAGATCTGAAGCCTGGCAACATCATGGTCACCAACGATCGGGCGGTGATCCTGGATTTTGGCTTCGCGCAGGAGAGGGCTCGGTTGAGTTCTCGTCGTCCGGCATCGCCTCCGGACGGTGGCACGCCGAACTACATGGCACCCGAGCGGTTACGTTACGGCGGGGCCAGCCCCGAGGACGATATCTATGCTCTGGGCCTAACTTTGTGGGAAATGTGGACCTGCAAGGTGCCGGAACCGGGCTATCGCCCGCGTCAGCGCTCGATGCGCGAACAGATCATGTTCGATGTGCCGAGTGGATTGAGTGGCGACGAAGTAAAGCAGGTGTTTCGCTGCCTAAACGAGAATGCAGCGTTACGCCCCGCGGCACGCCATTTGCGCTTCTTCAATCCCACGACACTGACGACGAGTCAGGCGCAGGTTCCGCGCGAACGTCTCTCACCTGGGCCTCCGCAAAGCCGATTTTCGACCGAGGCCTTCGTGCCTGGAGCGCAGGCGCTGCTCGTGACCTATGCGACGAATGCAACACAGTCGCAGGGCCTACTACTTCCGCTCGACAAGCCCGCGCTCACGGTTGGTCGTCGAGCAGGCCAAGACCTCGTTTTGCCCGAGGCGACGGTCTCCGGCAACCATGCAGTGCTGCATTGGGAGTCAGGCACTTGGATTGTCGAGGACGTAGGCAGTACGAACGGTTCGTACGCAGATCACAGCTACGAGCGCAAGAAGCAGATCGCCTTGCTTCACGGCGGCGAGGTACAGCTTGGGGAGTGTCGACTCAAACTGGTGAGTTTTGCTGCGGGAAGTGTTCAGCATCAGCGTGCGCGAACCTACCTCGAGAAATACGATGGGTTGACGGGCCTCCTTCGTCGTGAGCGATTCATTGAAGCCTTAAATGACGAATGTGCGTTCGCGCGTTGGACGTCAGTTCCGCTGTGCGTTGCCAAGTATCGGATCCAGGGACCGGGCAGGAATGTCTCGTCACGACCAACGATTTTGGAGATGCTGGCGCAGCGGCGCATTGCTCAACGTGCGAGCGAACTAACGGAGATGATGTTGTTTAGTATCGTGCCCGTGACGGCAGGCATTATCGGCTCGCTCAGTTTCGCAGTCGGGATGACCGGGCCCAGCCCCACGGAATCGCGACAGGTAGTCGAGCAGGTGTTGGCACAGGTCAAGGGCCTCTTGCCTGAATCGCTCGAACTCGTATCTTCGGTGGCCCACGCGGAGCCGGGCCAGTCGCCGGAGTCGCTATTGGTGGATTGACTCGGGGAGAGCAGAGTCGCATGTCTGGATCGATTCACCCCCCATTCCCTTCGGCCCCAAGTGACCCGGCATTACGTAGACTTGGGGTTGGGCCATCTGCAGGGCATTCGAGGCCAATTCGCGCGCAGTTGATTGTCGTGGTCGTGTTGGGGCTCATGCTTCTTGCGGTGCCGCTCTATCTCTGGCGTCGACCCTCGCTGGCGACCAAAGCGGCAGCGGAATCGAGTGCGCAATCGAGCGCCTCCGCTGCGCCGGCCGTCGCGGCGCCGATTGCTGTTCCCAGTTTACCTGACGCGGGCCAGTTGGAACCGGAGCGAGTGAAACTGTCGCCCATTCGCAAGGTGCGCTGTGGCGCTTCGTCGCGGCAATCCTCCGACTCCGAGAATTGCGATTCGCTGGCGGTTTTCGAGAAGGCGTTGACGGACGCAGTCAAATCGTCGGCGGATTGTGCGCCGCGCTCCTCAAAACCGGGCAGCATCAGCTTCGTTTTGGAGATCGATTTCACGCGCAAGAATCTTCACGTATTTCCGGGTGCAAGCGGGGACTTTCGCGGCCCCAAGGCTCGGCGCACTACGAAGTGCGTCCAAAATGCGTTGCCCTCGCCTGATTGGGCGTCCATCGTGCATCAGCATCGCTATTATGCCATTGCGTTGCTGGCCACCTATGCCGGGGCCAGGTCGGAGTAGCGCGTCGCGGGCTTTCTCGTGCCGACCTTCTTGGTTCCGAATTCTGAGCGTCCGACCAGGGCTAGCGTTCCGGCGGCCCAGCTTCGACCGGTACGCTCGGCGTGGTTTCGAATATCGCGATGCGTTCCGCTTCGCCGACGTGTTGCATGAAGAAGCCGGTGAAGGTGCCAAACAGCGCATCGCCGGGAGCGGAGGTATTGGTGCCCGTAGGGCGACTAACCCAACGTTTTATCTTCTGCAGCAGCGCCTCACCAATAGGATTGACCAGGACCCTGGCCCGCACCGTCAGCACCATCGTGCGGCGGAATCGTGGGCCGAGCGCGATCGGGAGACGACGAGCTTCGCCACAACGCCGCATGACGCCTTCGATCGTCGTGGTCCAGGAAGTCGCGGTGGGGAGATTCGCGCGATTCAGTTCCACACGATAGGCTTCTTCCCAGACGTGCCAAGTGACGCGGCAAGTCTGAACTGTGGTGCCAACAGGGTCCTCGGAGCCAGTGGCGAAGATAGCTGCTGTGAACAGGATGCTAGTCGGAAGCCCGCGCGTCAGTTTGGCTTGGATTTCCGGCGAAAGCACCTCACGAAACGGCACCGAGATGCTAAGTTGCGAGAGTTTCGCGTCTTCCCACTGAAGACGAGCAGATCTTGTTGCCAGCCGCTCGTCTTCGGCGTGCGCGATGCCGGACAAAGCGAGGATCACCAGAAACGATCCGGTGCCGACTCGCGCTCGGGCAGTCAGGCAGTCGAAGCCCACGTTGCTACTTTCCTCCTTCAGGAAGGAAGCCGAGCACGTTCGAAAGCGAGAACACTATGCCACCAGCGCTCGTATCCATGCGAAAGCCAGCGTTAGCTGTAAAATCGACGGGGATGCGGCGAAACCCAGTGTATGCTGGCGCGGGGTCGTTGAGTTCGCGTCGGCTTGCCACCGAGAAGAAGCCGGCGCGCAAGAACAGGTCAATACCGTAGACGCTGCGGTGCCCGCGGTACACGGGGAAGCGGTATTCGCCTGCGATCTGCGCTGCGTATTGTCCGTAGCGCACATCGTGAATGGCCGTCTTCATGTTCAACAGATCGATCGACGGTCGACGGTCGACGTTGAGCCCGAGCATCCGCGCCGGAAGAAACTCGTTGAAGTCCCCGACGTAGTACTGCTCGAAGAACGGGACGTTGCCGTCCATGGCTCCGGCGAAGAGCTGCAAGCGAAAGACATGCGGCGAGTTCTGCTTATGCCACCAATACGAAGCAGAGACGTCAAAACGCTGGTACGCGTAGTCGCTACCGAGCGGTTTCAGGCCCAATTCGCCCCAGGTCGTTACGAACCAACCGCGCGTTGGAAGAAACGGATGATCGCGGGTATCGAACTGGAAGTTGGCTCGCGCCGACGAGAAGACGCTGCGCCCCTGCGAGATGTCGAACTCGATAGGTTCGATCTTGCCGCCGCGGTTCTGTTCGGCAAATGCCGGTCGGTTGGCGGTGATTGTCTCGAGGCGATAGTGGAACCAAAGTTGCGTGCTCGTGGACAGATCTCGGCCGAATCCCGCGGAGCCGCCGAAGCGCTGATAGCGGACGATGGCATATTGCGATGAAGCGCCGTCTGTTGGTCCCCACCTGACGGTACTTCGGCCATCGAGGTCGGTTGTGCCGAAAAAGTCGGTGGCGCGGTTGTGCAGCAAGGTCAGATTCACCATCCACGGCGTGCCGAGGAACGCCGGATCGAGGAACCGCACCCGCAGCGCAAGCTGGTCTTGCGCCAGCCCGACGGCGCCGCCAAGAGAACTCCCGGTTCCGGCCAGGTTCGTCTCCGCGACGTCGAAACCAGCATAGGCAGTCAGCAGACGCTTCTCGCCCTTGGTGTCGGCATCCTTGGCTAACCCCAACCACACGCCATTGACGACGACGGTATTGCGTTCGACTACGTCGACGACCAAGACGACATTGCCGCGCCTCGAGCCTTTGCGCAGCGAGAAATCCACCTCACGAAAGAAGCCAGTGCCGAGGAGTCGATAGCGCGCCAATGTAAATTCGGTATCGTCGACATCGAGCTCCTTGCCTGCGCGAAATGGCAGGTAGCGCAAGATGACGCTCGGGCGAGTACGCGCATTTCCCCGCACCTCAATGCGTTCGAGTAGATAGCGCACGTGGCTGGCGTCTTCAGCGTCCGTTGGAGTGCGCTCACGCGGGGACGGAGCGTCCGGTTCAGTGGCAGTCGCAAGTGGTTCTTCGGGCAACGTAGCAGGGACGCCCGGGGGAGACGGGCTTTGGCTGCCCCAGGTATCCAGTACCTGCGCGGAGTCTTTGCCCGAGGGGGTGTTGGTATTCGCTCGGGCTGGGGACTTGGCTTCTGAAGCAGCATCTGCCGTTGATGTGTCCATGGCCATGGCCCGGTCTGCCTTGGCGGGCGTGGATGGGACTGCGGCGGCCGCAGTCTGTCCCCAAACGGCTCTGGTGCTTGCGAAGACGCAGCAACCTGCCACAAGCCAGACTGCTGGAGCGACGGGGGTGCTTCGGGGGGCCATAGCTGTTCGTCAACGGACTACGGTCGGGAGACCATCCTGGTTCCCGACCGTCCGGCAACCTAGCACGCTTGGGCTTGGAACGAACAGCGCACACAGAACGGCAAGGACGACATTTGCGCGATTTTCACCGAACGAGCCGCTCGTAGGTTGCCGAGAGCCCGCGAAGCCTAGCTCCGGTCTCAGCGGTGAGTTCTCCGTCGAGCAGCCGAAATCCCCAGTTGCCGTCGGTTGTTCCGGGGGTGTTCATTCGTGCCTCTGAACCGAGGCCAAGCAGGTCCTGGACCGGAATGATTGCGGTTTTGGCAACCGAGCCGAGCGCGAGACGGATCAGCTGCCAATGGATCTCATGGCCGTCGGTGCCAAGGTAACGACGGATACGGTCGCGGATGCTGTCGTACCATTGAGCGGCCCCATCCTCGGTGGGGCGTGGACTATGGAACCAGCCTACCGTCGTATCGTTGTCGTGGGTTCCGGTGTAGACGGCCGTATTCGGCTCGTATCGGTGCGGCAAGTACTCGCTGCCATTCGGATCGTCGAAGGCGAACTGCAGGATACGCATGCCGGGCAGCGAGAAGCGATTGCGCAAGGCATGAACTTCGTCCGTAACGACACCGAGATCTTCGGCGAGGAAGGGAAGCGATCCGAGTTCGCGCAGCACGGCCGCGAAGAATCTTTCGCCAGGGACGTCCAGGTAGCGGCCGTTCTGGGCGGTATCAGCGTGGGCCTGGACCTCCCAGTAGCGCCTGAAGCCAATGAAGTGGTCCAATCGTACGGCGTCGAATCGACCGAGTGTGGTGCGCAGCCGCTCGATCCACCAAGCGTAGCGTGAGTGCTGCAGGTAGCTCCAGCGATAGAGTGGATTGCCCCACAATTGCCCGGTTGAGCAGAAGTAATCCGGTGGTACGCCGGCTACCACCTCGCGGTGGCCCTCCTTCGAGAGACAGAAGACCTCTCGGTTTGCCCAGACATCGGCGCTGTCGTGGGCGACGTAGATGGGTACATCACCCATGAGCAGGACGTTTCTCTCCTGGCAATGGCGATGCAGAGCTTCCCACTGGCGGTGCAATACAAATTGTGCGAATCGATGGCGTTCGATCGCCGTGGCGAGTTCCGACCTCGCCCGGACGAGGGCCGACGGCTTTCGGTCTCGGAGGTCGCTGTCCCAGGTGACCCAGGGGCGCCCCGCGTTGGCAGCTTTCAGCGCCATGTAGGTGGCGTGGGCATCGAGCCATGGGGGGCATTCAGCGCTGTATCGTTCGTACTCGCGTCGGAGGTCTTGCGACGCGCGTTCGGCAAAGCGTTGATGAGCAAGCGTTAGGGCTCGGCGTTTGAGTTCGAGTGTCTGGTCAAACGTGGCGTGTCTTTGGGACGCCATGCAGACAGGAACGTCAAGTTCCTCGAGTGACAAGAGTCCAGTTGCAGCCAGGAACTCTAGGGACAAAAGCGTTTCGCTGATCGCCGAGGCAGAGGGGCTATCGTATGGCGAATTGCCGGCACCCGGAGGGCAAACCGGAAGCATTTGCCAGTAGCGCTGACCAGCGGCAGAGAGGAACTCCACGAACTCATGTGCCGCCGGACCGAGATCACCCGAGCCATGGCCGCAAGGCAACGAGGTCGGGTGTAGCAGCAGACCCGCGCCGCGTTGGTCAAAGGGGGCTGGTACGGGAAGGTGGCTAGGAGGGCGTGACGAGTTCGTCATTGTTCGATGGGCCTTCGGTCATGTCTCGTCGGGTGCTTTGGGCTCCGGAGACAATGCGTGAGAGTCCGCGGGTGCGCGCAGCGCCAGGGACGCGGCGATTCCGAGGCACAGCAGGCCTCCGATTATCGACAGACTAAGCCAATTGGGCACGTGGAACCAACGGTGAGCCAACATCTTGACGCCGATGAAGATCAGTACGGCCGAGAGGGCCCAATCGAGCTTGTGGAAGCGGTCAAGCATTCCAGCCAAGAGGAAGTAGAGCGCACGTAGGCCTAGGATGGCCATGATATTCGACGTGTAGACGACGTAGAGATCCACGGTGATCCCGAGTACGGCAGGGACGGAATCTACGGCAAACACCAGGTCGGAGATCTCGACGACGAGTAACACGAGAAGGAGCGGGGTGGCGCACCGGACGCCTTCTATCGTCGTAAAGAAGCGCGTGCCGTGAAACTCGTGGCTCGTTCGGAGGTAGCGTTTTGCCAGACGAAGGGCCCAGCTTTTCGAAGGGTCGACGGCCTCGTCGTTGCCACGGGCGAGCCGAATCCCTGAAACCACGAGGAATGCACCAAACAGGTAGAACGTCCAATGGAACCTTGACAGCAACTCGGTCCCGAGGACGATGAAGACCATCCGCAGCACGATGGCTCCGAACACGCCCCAAAACAGTACGCGCTTCTGTTGCGCATCGTTGATGCCGAAGTGGCGAAATATGATCAAGAAGACGAAGAGGTTGTCCACCGACAGCGACTTCTCAAGCAGATAGGCCGTAAAGTAGTTGATGCTTGACTCGAAGCCACGCTCGACGGCGATCCACAGCGAGAAACCCGAGCCAACGACGACCCACAGCAGACTGCGCTGTAGGGCCTCACGAAAACTGGAGCAATGCCGGCCCTTCTGCAACAGCAGGCGGTCGAGCAACATCGTCACCAACAAGGTGACAACGAATGTTGCCCATTCTGACCAGGGACCGAATCGACTCATGAAGGCAGTCCCCTATCACGGTGTTAGGGTGAACGCACGCAAGCGAGCTGGACGCCTTCGGACGTTTTTGGCGCATTTCAGCCACTCCCGACGGGGGCAGGGGCTTCGGCCGTCGCCTTCGAGGACTGGAGCACTTGCTCATTCAGCGGCTTCGGCTAAAAGGACGTGAAAGTGACGGACTATGTCGTGGGTGAGTAAACTTCTACTCTTGTGTGCAACGGGCGCACTTGGTACTCTGACTCGCTACGCGACGTACCTGCTAAGTTCGCGCCTTTTTGGTGACCGCTACCCGATTGGAACGGTGCTCGTAAATCTCGCGGGCTCGTTCCTATTCGGGGTGGTCTGGGCGAGCACGGAGCGTGTCACGCGTGGTGGTCCGGAGGTCCGGTTGCTCGTGTTGACCGGGTTCATGGGAGCCTTCACGACGTTCTCCACTTTTGCGTCCGACATTGCCCGATTGGTCCAGGCTGGCCGCTGGGGGCTCGCGCTGGGGGATCTCGCGCTTCAGAACATTGGTGGGGTCGCTGCAGTCCTGTTCGGTTGGTATGTCGTACGGCTCGGCTTGGGATAGGTGCTGGGGCGCCAGATTGTGCAACCGCGCCTAAGAGCATTGGTGCTACCCTCGTCCACGTGTTTTGGCAACGCCAGCGCAATCGCTGGTCTTGGTGGACCGAGCGCGGAGCCATCCCGGTATGGTATGCCGCTGAGTATCGCTTGAGTCTGCCAGCGTTGAACATCGAAACGGGTTTCGATCCTCGACGCGCAGAGCGTGCCGTTTCGTTCCTATTGGAAACGCGGGCGCTTCATCGTTCGAACCTGAGACACCCTGGCAAGGCCGCCCTCGGAGATCTTCTGCGCGTCCACGATGAGGCGTACCTGCAGAGCTTGCTGCAGCCAGAGAACTTGGCTCGAATCCTAGCGCTACACCCGAGGGAGGTTTCCGTCGAGGTTGTCCTCGACACGCTGCGACGCGCCACGCAAGGCACGATCGAGGCAGCGCGAGAAAGCCTGCTACGCCATGGACCGACGCTGAACCTTCTCGGTGGGTTCCATCATGCGGCCCAAGCCAGTGGGGGAGGTCTGTCTGCCATCAATGACGTCGCGGTTGCCATTGCGGTTCTTCGCCACGAGGGACTGGACGGTATGGTTGCCGTGCTCGATCTCGATGCGCACCCTCCGGATGGCATTGTCGATTGCCTGAAGGATGATGAAAAATCCTGGATTGGCTCGATTTCTGCAGTGTCGTTTGGCCAGCTGCCGCGGGTCGATGAGTGCGTGCTCCCAAGCAAGACCGAAGACGACCCATATCTGGTCGCGCTTGGTGAGCTACTGGGGCGATGTCCGCTTGCCGCACTCACATTCGTGTTGGCAGGGGGAGATTGCCTCAAGGGGGATCGGTTAGGCGGGTTTGCATTGACCTTGGCGGGCTTGCGTAGACGCGACGAAATGGTCGAAAGGCATTTGAGAGGTCATTCAAGCGTTTGGCTTCCAGCGGGAGGGTATTCGCGTGACGCTTGGCGGGTCTTGGCGCAGACGGGGCTCGTGCTAGCGGGCAGGTCGAACGAAGCCATACCCGAGGACGGCACTTGGCTTGCAAAGCGAATGGCGCGTATTGCACGAACCTTACCCGGTGAGCAGCTGGGCGGGCAAGAAGGGTTCGAGGAGGGTGACTGGTTCGAGGATCTGATGCCGTCGACGAGTTCACCGAAGCGGCTGCTTGGATACTACACGCCGTCCGGTGTTGAGTATGCGCTGCATCGCTACGGTATTCTCGAGGAGTTGCGTCGCCTTGGCTATTCAGAGTTCCACATCGCCTTCGAGCGTATCGCGATTGGCGAACGGATGCGGTTGTACGGGCATGCTGCTAGGCAGCGGCACCTGCTCGTAGAGACAATCGTGGAGCGGACGACCCTCGGCAGAGACGAGGTCTTATATGTGCATTGGTTGGCACTGCAACACCCCATTGCCGAGTCCGTACAACGTTCGTTCTTGCCGGGGCAGCACACTTCAGGTCTGGGGATGTTACGCGAAGCAGGAGAGCTTTTTGCCCTGGTGGCTCGTAGGCTGGCGCTACGAGGATTCGCCTTTGCGCCGGCGCATTATCATGTTGCCTATTTCGCGCGGAACCGGCTCATCTTCGTTGACGAAGAACGACAAGGGCGGTTTGAGGCAATGGTTCGCGATTTCGAGGCACTCGGCCTGCCTCTAGATTCCTTATCCCGTGCTGTGCAGGAGGGCCAATGTACGCTCAATGGCGCTCCTTACACTTGGGAGCCAGCGACCATGGTATGCTGGTTGGACGGACGTCAAGCGGATGCGGCTCGGATCGCGGCGGTTCGCGACGGAGCTGCATTCGCCATTGTTGGTCGCTAGTGTTTGCGGACCCTTTCCGGTCGCCGTCGCCGGACGTCTGGCTGGGCAAAGACCACTTCACTGGCCCAATGACCGAGTCTGAGGAGCTGTCAAAAAATCGGCCACGATAGGCGCTGCGATACGTGTGACCAGGGAGGCGACTCCAAAGCCGCGCTCGGGTTAGGTGGTTCAATGGTGGGTTTTTGAGCGATATGGGAGGTCTCTTCGCCTCCGTTCGGACATAGCGATGCTTTCCCTTTGCGCAACGGCGTTGAATTCCCCTGTCTGCTCACGCTAGGGTCTTTCTAACAGCAAAGCAGCCGTGAGGAACACATGACCAACATTGAGCCGCTCACGCCGTCGCAGGTACCGGTCCCGACCCCATCGGGTTCTCCCATTTGGGTGACGGTGGTGGTGGGTCTAATCTCGTTGAGTTTAGGACTATCTGTGAGTTTCTTGCTCAAGACGAGCAAGAATTCTGTGGGGCCCTCCGTGCCCTGCGCGAGCGCCGCCCCGAGCGAACAGAAGCCCAAGGCGCAACCCGACGTGGTCGAGCGCGCCACTTCCGGGGAGATGCAGGCAATGGAAGAGCTCTCGACCATTGCTGTCGAGCAGCGCAGCGTGCTTCAAGCCGTGGCACTGGCAAAGGGCCGAGCCGCTCAGAAGCAGACGGCTCTCGATCTGCTGCGTGAGAATCTGGCTCAGAACGTCGATGCCGAGGGGCTGAAGAAGCTGATGCAATTCGCTCAGGATGGCGACACGGCGCGGGTAGCCATTGGAGTTGCTGCGGGACTCGCAGGTTCGAAGGGTTGCGACCTTCTCTACGAGCTGTCCGTGGCAAAGGGTACCCCACCTGAGATGGCTCTTTTGGCCGGGCAATTCTTGAACAGCAAAGAGGTTCGCACCAAGGCGAGCCCAGCCTTGGCCGTCGTTCTCGACCTGAGGGACGCCACCGAGTGCGACAAACGCCAGGGGATCCTCGAGAAGGCCATCGAGCTCGGTGACAGACGCATCTTGCGGCACATCGTGCCGCTGACAAAGAAGACAGGGTGCGGTGCCAAGAAGGCGGACGACTGCAATCCATGCTTGCGTGACGGCAATCAGAAGATCATTCGTGACGCGATGGCCAAGGCTCAGGGGAGAAAGGCTCCAACGTTCTGACGCTCCGCGTGCTTCGAGCACCCTATCGTGGTTAGCGTTTGCCGGTTTCTACGTAACGTTTGAGCGCCTGGTTCATGAAAGCCTGGCCGCGTGCGATGTCCAAGGTCGTGCGGTTGTTGCCGGTGACTCCGGGGCCTCGTAGGTTTTCTGCAACCACGAGCCGCGTTCTTCCGGTTGCTACTTCGGTCAAACGGAACCGCTGATCGCTGCGCAACAACCAGCCCCAGCCATATCTACCAGTCCATCCGAGTTCGCGTTCGGGCTCGAAGGTACCAATCAGCCGTCGCAGACGCATGCTGCTCGCACCGGGAGGTGTCAGCTCAAGCGTGATGCGGCTTCCAAGCGTCGCCTGTCCTTGCGGACGGGCCCAGAACGGATTCCAGCGCTGATGCCTGGGAAAGTCCAAGAGCACTTGCCAGATCCGCGTCGGATCGGCCAAGATCTCCACTTCGGACCGGAGCTCGAGCTTCTCACCGAACGCTGTCAGACTCATGTGATGGTCTCCGTCTTTTTAGTACGACAAGGATTGTCACGATGGGACGCTTTGACCACCTGCTGTCTTGGGCGAAATGATCTACGCAGCAAAGGCGGCCGTGTGGCCAACGCTGAGCAGGTTTACGCTTTACCTTGCCTGCGTCACGTGCGTATCGGCTGAGAGCAAACTACGTATGCTGGCCAAGCAGAAAGCCATGGCGTGCGCGGACTTGGCAAAATCCCCATAGATTTTGCTAAATTCGTTCGTAAAGCACTTTCGCTCGCCGTCGGACCCTGGTACACAGGCACACGATCCGCTGTCTGCTGCGGCAGTAGGCTGGTCTCCGATCAACCCGTATTCACTACGCCCAACCAGGGAAACACCGATGCGTAGATTTCGAGCACCGCTTCTCCTGTCCACTCTGATGGTCTCATTGCCGGCGTTCGCACAGGACGTTCAGCCCGAGGACGTCAAACTCGATGAGCAGCCAGCTGCTCATCCCGCGGCACCAGCCGCAGCTCCCGCTCCCGCGGCGGCGCCTGCCCCTACCCCTGCTGCAGCCAATGCCAATGCGCAGGCAAACCTTTCGCTGGGTGCCAACGCCAACGCCAACGCCAACGCGGCTGCGGCCGCCGAGGAAAAGAAGAAGCCAGTCGAGCGAGCCGCGGGTTCCTATGGTGGGCCAGTGACGAACGATGACAACACCTGGAAACTCACCTATTCGGGCTACTTCCGCGCGCCAATGCGCGTAGGCATCGGTACGCGTGACACGACGTTTCCGGGGCAATCCAAGACCACACTACATTCACCCCTCGTTCCGGACGACCAGTACCTGAGCTGGCAGCACACCAACCATGCCCGCAAGGACTGGGCGGAGATGTTCTTCACCTACGGTAACAGTTGGGCCAAAGGGGTGATGACGGTCCAGGGCTACAACTTCACCGACGCATCGTCCTATCAGGATGGGACGCAGTTCGGAATTGGCCAAGGCTGGCTCGAAGTGACGCCCTACATGCCTTGGGAGAATGTTCGGTTCAAGTTCAAGGCCGGTAGCTTCTGGAATCGCTACGGCCAGATGGGCCGTTGGGATGCCGGTGAGTACGACACGTATCTGTTCGGTCGTACCCACGCCATGGGCGAGACGGTCCGCATGGAAATCGACATGGCGGACCAACCGATGACCATCGGTCTCGAGCACGGCATTGGGGCAAAGCGTCCCGATTCGAGCGTGTACAACTCAAGCCGCTTTACCATGGTCCATCACATGCACGCCGATATGCTGTGGGATCAGAGCATCTTCGTGGGCCTGCACTTCATCCACAACTGGACCCAAGAAGAGGCGCGGTACACTGGGTTCCAGCCGAATTGGGTCTCGCAGAACGAGCAGAAGCTCATCTACCAGGGGATGGCGCAGCCCGATGGAAAGATGAGCATCTTCGGCGGCGAAGTACGCTTCGACATGCCGGATTTGTTCGGGTACCTCTACCTGGGCGGTTCTTACATCAATGCGAAGAACGCCACGACCGTTGGTCCAGCCACCGAAGTGATTCACAGCTTTGGCGGTGGCGACTACAACATGGGTATCACCGGCAACTACCTCGATAGCGAGTATTGCAGGTGGCGATTGAACTCGGCGGACCAGGGCGATGTCGCCACTGCAAGGCCAGCTAATGGTTGCAGCGGTGGCAATGGAAGCGTCTTGACCCTGGCTGGTCAGTACGAGGCCAAACTAGGCGATTTACTCGGACAGAGCCCATTTGGCGAGGGTCAGGATCTGACCATGAAGCTCTATGCCATGTGGAACAAGGTTTCCAGCAAGGAATCCAATCCGAGTGGCAACGACGGCATTTCCAAGATGAAGGTCGGTACGGACTTCTTCTTCGATGCCTTCCCGGTTTTGGCATTTGCAACGCGTTTCGACTACCTCGCGCCGAATTCGCGCTACAAAAATCAAAATTTCATGATCCTTTCGCCGCGGATCGTGTTCCGATCGCAGCTCGTCACCCACGAGCAGATCACGATCCAGTACTCCCGGTACATGTACGCGAAGCGCACTTGCGCCAACGGAACGCCCGCGGACGTTCAGGATACAGCCGGTCGTACGTACATCGAGCAAACTCCCACGCTCGGGACCACCTACCCGTCGGTTCCCGGTGCGAATGACACCTTGAATGTCGCATTCCCGGCAGCCACGGCAGACGAGTTGCAGTGCGTGCAGCCGTCACCTTCCCCAACTGCACCAGAGGGTTGGGGGTCGACGACCGAGACCCAGTCGATTCTGATGCGCTCCCAGCCGTTCACGCCGAATTTGCGTCCGGACGTCAACGTGATCTCGATCGAAGCTAGCATGTGGTGGTGAGCTCGAACCGTGGGCATCGAGGACTCTCGATGCGCGCCGAGTCGAGCGAAATGTAACAAGGCCGCAGTGACCCTGCGGCTTTGCTGCATTTGGCTGTGTCGAATCGACCACGCTGCGCGAGTGTTCGGCGCGGTGTAGGGTGTGGTGGCTACGGCTGTTCTCCCATGGGTTTTCTGCGTGGGACGACAATGCCATCGGGATCCTACGCAGCAACGTGACACCGACCGACTGCGGTGGGTTCGGGACACACCGTTCGGGATACTGCTGTACGGCCCCCGTACAAACGAATACCAAAGCCTGGCACTTGTCGCGATGGGTGTCAGAACACAAAACAGCGACTCCCCGCGCGTCATCGGAGGCCACTACCGTGTCACGTCCGCCGTTTTTCAGTATCTTGTCGATGGTTCTCGTTGCTGCCACGGCCTGCGATCCGGGTGGCAGCGTTTCTGAACCCAATCGCGGGCCGCTGGTGAGAGGTTGTGACACAACCCAAATTCGGGTCGGCACGGCATGCATCAATCCTCCGGACATCAAAGTAAATACGGTCGGATATCTCGTGGGGCGGACGAAGCGAGCGACGGTGCCCGCCGTCGAGGGAGTCGAGGAATTCACGGTCGTCAACCCAGAGACGGACGAAGTTGTCTACCCGGGAACGCTGGCGGCAGCGACGGTAAACGCCGACACGGCAGATTCAACGCGCGTGGCCGACTTCTCCAGCTTCGATGTACCCGGAACATACGTGCTGAAGGTCGAGGGGCTGGAGCCATCGCCCGAGTTTCGCATCGGCGACGACGTAATGAATGAGCCATTGCGGGTTGCCATGCTCGGGCTGTATGGGCAGCGCTGCGGAGTGGCTGTGAAGTTTCAACACTTGGGCGACACGTTCAAACATGCAGCGTGCCATCTGAAAGACGCGACCTATGGTGATACCAAGGTCGATGGTACCGGCGGGTGGCACGACGCGGGGGATTACGGCAAGTACACGATCAATGCGGCTTTTGCCGTGGCTTTCATCCTGAAGGCTTGGGAGGATTTCGGCCCAGCCCTCGGAACGTTGGAACATATTCCTGGTCGTGAGGGCCCACTACCAGCGTGGCTCGATGAGGCCAAATTCCAGCTCGATCAGATCCTCAAGATGCAGCTGTCCGACGGCAGTGCGTTTCACATGATTGGGCCGCGAGATCCAGTTGCGAGTACGGCGCAGTTTCCAGGCATGGGTGTGCTCCCAGAGAACGATTCGACCATCCGAGCCTTCACCGGCGTTGGTACCGCGGCTACGGCAGATCTAGCGGCAGTCGCTGCCATGGCGTCGCGCGTCTATCGCCCGTACGACGAAGAGTTTGCGAACAGGTGTCTGGAAGTGGCGCTCGAAGCAACCGCATTTCTCGAGCAGACCCCCGATGTCATCTCGCCAGACTTCACGCACTTCACTCACGCGGCCTACAAACAGTTCAAGGATTCCAACGGCAAGGCGCAGGACGCGGACGATCGATTCTGGGCCCAAGTCGAACTCTGGCGCACTACGGCTGATCCCAGTCTTTTGCTGCAAGTCGAGGCGTCGCTTCGTCCGAATGTGGCGGTCAATTTCGACTGGGCCAACGTCGACAATCTCGGGATGTTCTCCTACGTGCAAGCCACCAGTGACGCGCGCGATCCGGTCAAACTGGCGGAGGCAAAGCGTCTCATCGTTGCCTCAGCGGACACCCTGGTGGGCGGAACGGATCGGCACGCGTATGGACGTGGGGTCGACCAGATGTACTACTGGGGCGTCAACGGAGTCGTTGCACGGTCCGCGATCAATCTCTTCGTCGCCAATGAGATAGTGCCGGACGCTAAGTACCTAAATGCTGCGGTCCAGCAGATCGATCACTTGCTAGGTCGCAATGCTTTCGGTCGGTCTTTCGTGACGGGACTTGGGTACTTGCCTGCGCAATACCCCCACCATCGCCCGTCGGATGGGGACTCAGTGGCGGCACCGTGGCCGGGGTTGCTCGTCGGCGGACCGAATCCTAACAATGAGCCGGACAAGTCAGCGCACGTCGGGCTAGCGAAGGGTCTCTTTTGGTTCGATCAAGGGGGAAGCTACAATACCAACGAAATCGCAATCAATTGGAATACCGCGCTGGCCTACGCCCTGGCCGGCTTCTACAGATAGGCGCTCTGGGGCGAAGATCTACAGAGTGAGCGGGCTGGCTTCCGGGGTCATAGCGATCCGAGATCGGTGGGGCCAGTTCGCTCCATTTGCCATTTGAATCATTGGATTAGTCTTGGTGAACGGGGCGCAAGGTTTGCGCGACATCGCAAGAATGGAAGCACCAATAACGCAACCCGTTGAACGAGATTTTGAGCGACTTCGTCGGGGTTCGGCTAGTATCCCCGCGAACTTCTAAGGACCGGTAAAGTCACGGGCCTAGCGAGTCGGCACGGCCCCCAAACGATCGCGCAGACGCGCGAAGCGAATCGAAGCGAGAAAGGATGCCATGAACCTGAATGCAAGATGGTTGTCGGTGCTAGCGGCAGCAGCAGCCTTGGGCGCCATTGCCTGTGGCCCTCCACCCACGAGCAAAGAGATCGAGGAAACGCCTGAAGGCCGTCCATGTCCAGCGTCGGCTCTGATCGAGGACGGCGAGGACAACAACAACCAAGTCATGGTCCAAGATGGCCGCAGTGGCTACTGGTATACGTTCGTCGATCACGAGGGAACCACGATTGAGCCTGCTGAAAGTGCGACAGGCGTAGTCTTTTCATTCGGCAAGGGCGGTGTCAATGGCTCAGCCTACGCGGCTCACATGTCCGGGACCGTTGGCAAGGCCAACGTCGTGTACGCCGGCATGGGCGCCAACTTTACCGATCCGAAGGGTCCGTTTGACGCATCGAAGTTCGGTGGCATTTCGTTTTGGGCCAAGAAGGGCCCGAATTCGACGGGTAAGATCCGCATCAAGGTGCCCGACATCGCCACGGATCCGGAAGGCAATATCTGTCCCGAATCCGCCTGTTTCAACGACTTTGGGATGGACCTGAAGATTACCGAAGAGTGGACGAAATACGTGCTGCTCTTCAACAAGCTGAAGCAGCAAAAAGGCTGGGGTTCACCACACCCGAGCTCGATTGATGCGTCACAGCTCTTTGCCTTCCAGGTGCAAGTCAACGACAAGGGCCAGCCCTACGACATCTGGATCGATGATATCGGGTTTACTGGTTGCGGTGGAGCTGGCACTCCACCACCTGCGGCTACGCCGGCAGCTGCCGTCGCGCCTGCTGCTGCTCCTGCGGCTGCGCCGGCCGCAGCCGTTGCGCCTGCTGCCAAATAGTCTGAAGATTGCGGGTCTCGTTCCACGGCTTCTGAAAGCGCGACGAGGCCCGCAGCTCCATCAGCGTATCGCTGTCGCTTCAGGCAGTCGTGTATTGCCACTGGGCGCTGCCTTTCGCACTTTCGGGAACCACGAGCGAATCAGTCATGAAATACAGTCGAGCTTTCATCCGCTCCACACCAGCATCTTGCGTATTGGTTGCCATAATTGGTGGTCTGACCGTTGCCGCGTGCGTCCCGAAAACCCGCACGCGCGCCGGTAGCCAAGCCAACGTAACTGGGCCAGAAGCTTTGGCACAGCCTGCTGCCGCGGCTGCCAACGTCTTTGCTCCACCCCCACCGCCGCCCATGGTCGAGCCGGGGCTACCCGCAAAGACTGGCAACATCAACACCGATCGGTTCCTGCAGCTTTGGACGGATATCCACAAGCAAGCGAACGGCTATTTTAGCCCTGAAGGCGTGCCCTACCATTCGATCGAGACACTCATCGTTGAAGCGCCGGACTACGGCCACACCACGACGTCGGAGGCGTACAGCTACTACGTTTGGCTCGAAGCCATGTACGGCAAGGTCACCAAGGATTGGTCGCACCTCGATCGCGCTTGGAAGAATCTCGAATACTACGCCATTCCGTCGCACGCGGATCAACCCACGAACAGCGCGTATACCCCGACGAAGACGGCCACGTTTGCCGCGGAGATGGACAGGCCAGAGCAGTACCCCGTGCCGCTCGAGGGGACGGTGGCCGTTGGAGCGGATCCAATCGGCAAGGAACTCAAGGACACGTACGGTACGTCTGACGTCTACGCGATGCACTGGTTGCTCGATGTGGACAACTGGTATGGCTTTGGCAAGCGCTCGGACGGAAAGAGTCGAGTGGTACTCTTCAACACCTTTCAGCGTGGTCCGCAGGAATCAGTCTGGGAGACCGTGCCGCAACCTTGCTGGGACGACTTCACGTTTGGCGGCAAATTTGGGTACTTGGATCTCTTCGTCAAAGACTTGCGGCCAGCAAAGCAATGGAAGTATTCCAATGCTCCGGATGCCGACGCCCGCGCCGTACAAGCGATGTATTGGGCGAAGAAATGGGCGGACGAGCAGGGGGGCAGCAATCCCGTGGTGGATGCCATCACACCCAAGGCAGCGATGATGGGCGACTATGTTCGCTACGCCTTGTTCGACAAGTACTTTAAGACGATGGGGTGCCAGGACAAGTCTTGTCCGAAGGGGACGGGCTACGATTCTGCTCACTACCTGCTGTCATGGTACTTCGCTTGGGGTGGTTCTGCTCCGGGTGGTGGGGCGTGGGCTTGGCGCATCGGGTCAAGTCACAACCATACCGGGTACCAGAACCCGATCGCTGCGTATGCTTTGGCCAACAGTCCCGCGTTGCGTCCGCGCTCGCCTGGGGGCGCGCGTGACTGGGCAACGAGTTTGACGCGTCAGTTGGAGTTCTATCGCTGGGCGCAATCGGCTGAAGGTGGGTTCGCCGGTGGAGCCACGAACAGCTGGAACGGGCGACACGACAAGTTCCCTGCGGGCGTCAAGACGTTTTACGGCATGGCGTATACCGAGGCGCCCGTCTTCTTGGATCCACCCTCGAACGAGTGGTTCGGGTTCCAAGTATGGTCGGTGCAACGCGTTGCCGAATACTATTACGAAACCGGTGATCCGAAGGCCGAAGTCATGCTGGATCGTTGGGTTGATTGGGTGAAGAAGAACACCAAGCTCAACAAGGACGGTACCTGGCAGATCCCTGCCACGTTGAAGTGGAGCGGAGCTCCGCAGCTCGATTGGAACCAGTCGAGCCAAAACTTTGACCCCAAGGACAAGAACTACAACCAGACCTTGCACGTGAAGGTGATAAACCACACCGACGACGTCGGAACCACTGCGGGACTTATCCACACGCTGACATTCTATGCGAAGAAGAAGAGCGACAATGCGACAAAGACGCTCTGTCGCGAGTTGCTCAACCGCATGTGGCTCAAGTACAAGGACAACAAGGGGCTTGCCAGTCTGGAGCAGCGTGGCGACTTCAAGCGATTCGGTGACAAGATCTACGTTCCTGCCGGTTGGCAGGGCAAGATGCCCAATGGCGATCCGATCGACCAGAATTCGACGTTCTTCAGTATTCGCACCATGTACAAGAATGACCCGGACTACCCCAAGGTCGAGGCAGCCATGAAGGGGGGCAAGGCTCCGGACTTTCGCTACCACCGATTCTGGGCGCAAGCGCACATTGCATTGGCATATGCCACCTATGGTTGGTTGTACCCGAAGGACTGAACCGGGACGGGTCTCTCGGAAGTTCCGTTCAACGCGGCCTGCCGGAAAGCAGCCCGCGTTGTCGCGCGAGAGACTAGTAAGCGTTCCATCTCCAATACTCCATGGATAGGAAACGACAATGAATCGTTCGCTAGGACGTCGAACTCGTTGGTTGATGCTTACGGCGCTAGCTCTTGCCCTGGCGACCACGGCCTGTCACTCGAAGAAGCGCGGTCGTGGTGGGCAAGGATCGAACAGTGCAGTCAATGGAGCCTCGGTGGGTGCCGACGTGTTGGCGCATACGCTGCTTGGCCAAACCGACTTCAATGACGGTACGAGTTTGCCGTGGACACTTTCGTTTTCACCGCCCGCAAAGGGGTTCGCGGCGGTCGAGAATGGCGCCTACTGCTTGCATATCGAGAACAAGGGTTCAAATAAGTGGGATTCGCAGGTGCGCCATCGCGAGATGACCCTCGAGAAGGGCCGCACTTACACCGTGTCCTTCAAGATCTGGGCGGACCAGGCCACGCGCGCCAGCGTCAAGTTAGGCATGATTGGCCCACCCTACTCGGAGTACTGGGTGAAGGTATTGAACATTGGCCCGCAGCCCGTCACCGTGACCGACACGTTCGCGATGACCAAGGACACCGACCCAACAGCGGAATTTGCCTTCCACTACGGTGGTTCGATGGCGTCGGCGAAAGAGCCGTTCGTTGTTTGTATCGACGACGTGGTGCTTTCCGAGCCGTCATTTGTTCCGAAGGCCAAGGAGAAGGCCGCCGAGATTCCGAAGATCGCCGTGAATCAAGTGGGATACTTCCCGCACGCCGCTAAGCTTGCTGCCTACCCGAACCAGGGAAGTTCCGCCTTGAAGTGGGAGCTGCTGGATGGTGGGGGGCAGGTGGTAGCGACGGGAGAAACACTTCCCTTTGGCAACGATCCAGCAGCCGGTGAGTCGTTGCACGTCATCGACTTCTCCAACTTCACGAAACCAGGTCGCGGTTACAGCCTGCGGATCGGCAACGACAAGAGCTTCCCATTTGACGTCGAGAACGACCTCTTCAACCAATTCAAGTACGACGCCCTACACTACTTCTACCACAATCGCAGTGGCATCGACATCAAGCTCCCCTGGGCAGGCGAAGAGAAATGGGCGCGTCCAGCTGGACATCTCAACAGCGATAAGGCCGTGGCGTGTGCGCCAGATGCGCCTTGCGACTACAAGCTCGATGTTACAGGGGGTTGGTACGATGCGGGTGATCATGGAAAGTACGTCGTCAACGGCGGTATTACCGTTTGGACGCTGCTGAGTCTTTGGGAGCGCACTAAGTTCATGGGCAGCTCTATTGCCGACTTCGGTGACGGCAAGCTGAACATCCCCGAGAGCAAGAATCGCCTCCCGGATCTGCTCGATGAGGTCAAGTGGGAGCTCGAGTGGATGATGAAGATGCAAGTGCCGGACGGCAAGCCCCAAAGTGGCATGGTGCATCACAAGATCCATGACGTCAGTTGGACTGCGTTGGGCATCGCCCCGCACGAAGCCGAGAAGAAGATGATGAGGTTCTTGCGTCCGCCAAGCACGGCGGCAACCTTGAACTTGGCTGCGAATGGCGCGCAATGTGGTCGCGTGTACAAGGGGATTGACGACGGTCTGGCGAATCGGTGCGTAGCCGCAGCGGAAAAGGCTTGGGCGGCAGCCAAGGCGAAGCCCGCGGTCTACGCCGTGGCGGCAGACACCAACGGTGGTGGCCCGTATGACGACAAGGACGTCACCGACGACTTCTATTGGGCGGCCGCTGAACTATGGGTCACGACGCACAAGGACGAATACAAGAACTACGTTACCTCTTCGCCTCACCACGGAAAGTTCCGGATGGCGGCCGGAGGAGCAGCGTCTTCGATGACCTGGGGTGAAACCGATACTCTCGGCAAGATCTCGATGGCCAGCGTTCCGCAGGGGGCGGACGCTGGGACTTTGAACCAGATGCGGATGCAGGTTGCGGACGCCGCCGACGAGTATTTGAAGATCATTTCGGCGACTGGGTACAGCGTGCCTTTCAGAGGCGAAGCTGACGGCAGATATCCCTGGGGTTCGAACTCGTTCATCGTCAACAACGCCCTCATCATGGCGTTGGCGAACGATTTTACAGGTCAGCGGAAGTACTTCGACGGCGCCCTCGACGCGATGGGGTATCTGCTGGGGCGTAACCCGCTCGGGCAGTGCTACGTGACCGGGTACGGCTCGAAGCCGCTCCTCTGGCCGCATCACCGCTTCTGGTCGTTCCAAGTGGACAAGCGGTTCCCCAATGCTCCTCCAGGGTGTTTGTCCGGTGGGCCCAATTCGGGCTTGCAGGATCCCTACGTTCAGGCAGCTGGCTTGAAGGGCTGTGCCCCGCAGAAATGCTTCGTTGACAACATCGAAGCCTGGAGCGCCAACGAGATCACCATCAATTGGAACGCGCCGTTGGCCTGGGTTGCCTCGTTCTTGGATGAGAAGGGCCGCAAGCTGACCGCAGCTGCCCCTGCGAAAGGGGCGGGCGCCGCAGCCAAACTCGGCGCTACCAAACCAGGTGCCTTAGCCAAAGGCTCTCCCGCGAACAAGGCGCCTGCCAAGCCGGCAGCCAAAGGCGCAACAAAGAAGCGCTAAATTGCGATAGATCCATGTGACAGGGTTGGGATCACGGGCTATTGTCCGCGACGACAACCCGACTAGTCCTGCAAGGTACCCGAGAGCGCCGTCGAAGGCAGCTCAAGTGGCCCCTTGGGTTCCGCTGCAGCGATTGCTTTTCAGTGCCGGAGAACAAAGATGCGTTTCGGTCACTTCGACGATGCCAACAAAGAATACGTAATCACGACGGCACTGACGCCGTATCCCTGGATCAACTACTTGGGCAGCGAGGAGTTCTTTTCGCTGATATCCCAGCAAGGTGGCGGATACAGCTTTTACCGTGACGCTAGGCTTCGGCGGATCACGCGGTACCGGTATCACAACGTTCCGGCCGATGCGGGCGGGCGCTATTTCTACATTCGTGAGCAAGATGGCGACTACTGGACGCCCACATATGGTCCGGTCAAGCGTCAGCTCGACTCCTACGAGTGCCGGCATGGGTTGGGATATACGAAGATCAGTGGCAAGCGTCGGGGCCTTGCCGCTGAGGTTCTGTACCTCGTTCCGCAAGGCAAGAACGTCGAAATTCAGCAACTGACGCTGAAGAACGAGGGGACGAGTCCGCGGACGGTCAAACTTTACTCCTTCATCGAGTTCTGCCTTTGGAACGCGATGGACGATTTTACCAACTTCCAGCGCAATTGGAGTACCGGTGAGGTCGAGGTGGATGGCGCCACGATCTACCACAAGACCGAGTACCGAGAGCGCCGCAATCATTACGCTTTCTATCATGTCAACAGCCCCATCGTCGGGTTCGACACGGATCGGGAAAGCTTCTGCGGGTTGTACAACGGCATGCATGAACCAGAGGTGGTTGCTGCCGGACAATCGAAGAACACTGTGGCCCATGGCTGGGCACCGATTGCGTCACATGCGATCGATGTCACCTTGGCGCCCGGTGAGTCGAAGTCTTTCGTCTTCCTCTTGGGATACATCGAGAATCCGGTCGAGGAGAAGTGGGAGAGCCCTGGCGTCATCAACAAGCAGCGCGCTCGTGAGCTGATTGCTCAGTTCTCTACACCTGCGCAGGTCGCCGAAGCCATGCGGCAACTCTCGGCATCTTGGGACGATCTGCTCAGCAAATACGTCGTCCAAAGTGCTGACGAGAAACTCAACCGGATGGTCAACATCTGGAACCCCTACCAGTGCATGATCACCTTCAACATGTCACGCAGTGCCTCGTACTTCGAGACGGGGATCGGTCGGGGCATGGGGTTCCGCGACTCCAATCAGGATCTGCTTGGGTTCGTGCATCAGGTGCCCGAACGGGCCCGTGAGCGCATCATCGACATCGCTTCGACGCAGTTTCCCGATGGAAGCGCCTACCATCAGTATCAGCCGCTTACCAAGCGCGGGAACAACGACATCGGCAGCGGATTCAACGATGATCCGCTCTGGCTCATCCTCGGGACTGCAGCGTATATCAAGGAAAGCGGCGACTACGGCATCTTGGACGAGCAGGTGCCGTTTGACAACGACCCAAACAACAAGGCCACGCTGCTTGAGCATCTCAAGCGTTCGTTCGATCACGTCTTGAACAACCTCGGGCCCCACGGGCTGCCGCTGATTGGGCGTGCAGACTGGAACGATTGCCTGAATCTGAACTGTTTCTCCGAGACGCCGGATGAGCCCTATCAAACCACGGGCAACCGGGTAGGGCGCACGGCGGAGTCAGTCTTCATTGCCGGCATGTTCGTCGGGATAGGTCCTGAGTACGCCAAGATTTGTGAGTATAAGGGCCAAAAGGACGAGGCAAAGCGTGCCTTGGCTGAGGTGGCGAAGATGGAGCAGGTCACGCTTTCTCATGGTTGGGACGGCGAGTGGTTCCTGCGGGCCTACGATTTCTTCGGCAAGAAGGTCGGTAGCAAGGAATGCGAAGAAGGTCAGATCTTCATCGAGCCGCAGGGCTACTGCATCATGAGTGGCATCGGCGTAAAGACCGGTGAAGCCAAGAAGGCGCTCGACGCGGTTGAGCAGCGGTTGGCTACGCCCTATGGCATAGTCTTGCAGAACCCGGCGTACCAGACCTATCACGTCGAGCTCGGCGAAATCTCTTCGTACCCACCCGGGTACAAGGAGAATGCTGGGATCTTCTGCCACAACAATCCGTGGATTATGATTGCCGAGACTGTCATCGGTCGCGGCGACAAGGCGTTCGACTACTACAAGCGCATTGCGCCATCGTACGTCGAGGAGATCAGCGATCTGCACCGCACGGAACCCTACGTCTACTCGCAGATGGTTGCGGGCAAAGACGCTAAGGGTCGACCCGGTGAGGCCAAGAACTCCTGGTTGACTGGGACCGCCGCGTGGAATTACGTGGCCATCTCGCAACACATGCTCGGAGTGCGCGCCGATTGGGACGGTCTCATCGTGTCGCCGTGCATTGGCACCGAGATTGGGGAGTTTACCATTACGCGCAAATGGCGCGGGGCCACTTATGTCATTCAGGTGAAGAACAGCGGCAAGAACTGGGGCAATCCGAAACTGACCGTCGACGGCAAAGCCATTGCTGGCGACAAGGTGCCGGTTGCGGCAGCGGGTGTGACAGTGAAGGTGGAGTGCGAGGTGTAGGTCGGAGCCATTAGTTCTGCGCTCGCATTATCGGAGCCAAATCGTGGGCATTGTGCCGCGGCTGGCTCCGATAACGTTTTGTGTTTGGTGCATCGCGGTAGCGAGATCTGGCGAGTACGATACCCACCTACCTTGAGGCAAGACCACGGTGGTTCCCATTGGTCACCGATTGGGGCTATTCTCGAAGCTCTTTGACCCAATCGGTAGTGACATCGCCCCCTAATCGAGTGCAAGCGACGTTCTGCTTCGTCGACTTGGCGGGCTTTACTGCGTTGACCGAGGCGCAGGGCGACGACGATGCCGCTGATGTTGCCACGCGGTTCGCGGACATTACCCGGGCGTCGCTAGGTCCAGGTGATCGCCTCGTCAAGACGATTGGAGATGCGGTGTTCGTGACTTCACCGACGGCCGCATCGGGGATCGAGCTTGTCGAACGCCTACTCATGCAAACCTGCTCGCAACCAGCCTTTCCTTCACTCAGAGCTGGTCTACACTTCGGCGAGGCGGTCCAGCGTGAACGCGACGTTTTTGGGGCTGCGGTCAACTTGGCAGCGCGAGTTGCCGCGGAGGCCTATGCAGGCGAGGTCATCTGCACGCAATCGATTGCTGACGCCGCCAAGGATCAGGACATCGCCGTGGTGGAGCTGGGACCGGTGCCGTTGAAGAATGTTCGCAAGACGATCGAGCTGTTTTCGCTTGCTCTGATGGTGGGGGACAACGCTACGCCTCTCGATCCTGTGTGTCGGGCTCCGGTCGATCGGCGTTCGGCGGCGGGGCGATTGCGTTATGGCAATGTGGAATACTGGTTCTGTTCCTTGACCTGCGCGGCCGCATTCGCCAGCAATCCGGGCTGGCATGCGAGTGGCTTGCAGAGCATTCGGCCGTAGCGGGGGCTCGCGCTGCGCAGTTGAGGCGTTGCGGAGCAGACCTGCCCAAAATCGAACAAGAACGCAATCGGCGCACGGGCCGAATCGTTGCCACGGTATCATGCTGCCGTTCTTGGGCCCACCGAGGAGAATGGACATGGCGGGCCCTTTTAGGGAGCCATCGCCGCGAATGAGTGCGACCACCAAGCCCTGTGAAACAGCCCAAGCCGCGGTCGGTGTCCGTTGCAAGCGAGGCAGCTCATGATGGGGCTTTCCGCATTGGCACATGACGGTTTCGTGTTGCGGCCCAACCAGGTAGGCAACGAGCTACATCTCGAATTCAGTGGCTGCGCCGACAGCGAAGCGCAACCAATACTTCCCGGATACTTCAAGCTTTTGCACGCAGAGGCGCTGCGCGCCAGCGTGACTTTAGTTGTAGTTGATATGCACGCACTCTATTTTATCAACTCGAGTTGTTTCAAGGCACTCGTGACGTGGATTGACCTATTGAACGGCATGCCTCCTTCTCAGCGCTACCGCATTCGGTTTCTCAAGGATCCAAAACTGCGCTGGCAGACGCGCAGTTTCGATGCATTGCATAGGATGAGTATGGCCCACGTTGGCGTTGAAGATTGGGCGGGGGGGACGACATGACTCGGCGCACTCGGCGCGTGGGGTTGCTCGTCGACTGGCTCGAGGACGAGTATCAGAACAAGGTGCTGGCCGGCGTTGATGCCGAGGCACAGGCGAACGGAGTAAGCCTGTTCTGCCTAACCGGTGGCGTGCTGCTCTCTCCCTATCGGTTCGGTGCGCGTCGCAACTTCCTGTACGACCTCGCTGGTCCGGCGTGCGTCGACGGTCTCGTGTTGATGTCGGGGACGCTGAGCAACTACGTTGGCCCAGGCAAACTGGCTCGCTATTGTGAGCGCTACCGGCCCATGCCGATGTGCAGTATTGGTGTTGCGCTCACAGGGATCCCGAGCGTACTCGTTGACAACGCGTCTGGCATGCGACAAGCCATTTCGCATTTGGTGGAAGTGCATGGCTATCGACGGATTGCTTTCATTCGCGGACCGGGTGTCAACGAGGAAGCGGAGGAACGCTACCGGGTCTATCGCGACGTTTTGGCGGAGTATGGCCTGCCGTTCAATCCCGACCTGGTAACGCTTGGCAACTTCCAAGTGGCGTCGGGGGCAGAGGCGATTCGCGCCATGATCGACGAACGCCACGTGGGTTTCGACGCCATCGTCGCTGCGAGTGATTCGATGGCCCTAGGAGCGTGCGAAGCCTTGGTGGCGCGAGGCTACCGGATCCCCCAGGATATCGCGGTCGTCGGTTTCGACGACATTCGCGAAGGAAGGTTTGCTCCTGCACCGCTGACGACCGTGCGCCAACCGCTCGATCGGCAGGGCAAGCAAGCGCTCGAGCTGGTACTGGCCCAGCTTGAGGGCGAGGTCATTACCGACCACGTGATACTGCAGACGGAGTTGGTGCGACGGAGGTCTTGCGGATGTTCTCCACATGAGCTTCCTGGGCGTGAAATTCCGGATATTCGCGGGGACGACTTGACGCTCAGTGGTGTCTTCAACGAGCACCATGCGCGCATTCTAGCCGACGTCACCCAGGCGATTTGGGCATCTTCTCCCGATGTCGATGTCAGCAAAGGGGTCGAGTTGGTGGATGCGTTTCGTGCCGAACTGGAAACGGGGGCCGACGCACAGTTCCTAGACGTGCTTGAGCTAGCAGTGAACGAAGCTGCCGAGACCGGGGGAAACGTCGATGCTTGGCAGGCAGTCATCACGACGCTGCGGAGCTATGCTTTACCCGCCTTGGCGAAGAACGGCCCGGCGATGTACAAGGCCGAGGAGTTGTGGCACGAGGCTCGAGTCATCATCGGTGGGGCTGCTGAGCGAACGCAGGCGAAGAAGCGCCTTCAGGCCGAAACGTGGCAGCGCACATTGCGCAAGTCGGGCGAAGCACTGTTCACGTCTCTCGACGTTGCATCCGTAATGAATACGGTCCAAGAGCAATTGCCGAAGCTGACCATCCGCAGCGCCTATATCTCGACCTTCGATGGCGGCCTCGATCGAGCGCGACTCATGTTGGCCTACGACGTGGCGGGGCGAGGGGTTGAGCGGCACCGCGGCGAGAGCTTTCCGGCAAACCAGCTAGTACCCAATGACGTGCTCGCTGACGATGTGAGGCAAACCTTCATCGTTGAGCCACTGTTTTTCGAGAGCGAGCAGCTTGGTTTCGTCTTGTTCGAGATGGGCCCGAATGACGGTGTGGTTTACGAGACGCTTCGTGATCAAATTGGCAGCGCGCTCAAGGCGGCTCTTTTGGTCAAGCAGCTCGTTGAAGAGACCGCGCGGAGGGAAATGGCCGAGCGCGATCGACTTCAGAAAGAAATGGAGATTGCTGAACGGATCCAAACCTCCATTTTGCCGAAGAACGTGCACGTTTCCGGCATGGACATCGCTTCGGTTATGCTGCCTGCGAGCGAAGTGGGTGGAGACTACTTTGACGTGCTTCCGTCCGATGGGCTCTGCTGGTTTGGGATCGGTGACGTTGCTGGACACGGGTTGCGCACCGGCCTGGTGATGTTGATGATTCAGAGTGTTGTCGCGGCGTTGGTGGCACAGAATCCATGGACGACGCCCAAAGAGATTCTACGTGTGCTCAATGCCGTCATCTACGAAAACGTGCGGATGCGTTTGGGGCAAGACGAGCACGCGACCCTCTGCCTGATGCGCATCACACAAGACGGACACATGCTCTTTGCAGGGGCACACGAAGACATGTTGCTGTATCGTGCGCGCACTCAACAGGTTGAAATCGTACCGACGCCAGGGACCTGGATTGCCGCGGTGCGCAACATCGACGCGGGAACGGTCGACAACGAGCTGCGGCTTGAGCCAAACGACCTGCTCTTGCTCTACACCGACGGCGTCACCGAAGCGATGAACGATCAGCAGCAACCCTTTGGGCTCGAGGCGCTCCGTCACGAGCTTGCCAGCGTCGCGGTCCGTCCGGTCGAGGAGATCAAGGACCACCTCCTGGCAACCGTGCGCGGCTACACCAGCCGCCAGCAGGACGACGTTACGCTCCTAGCCGTGCGTTTCCGGGGCTGACCAGAGTCGCTCGAGTCCTTGGGCGTGCCCAAGCCCGAATTATGCATATCTGCCATGTTGACTGCGGTTCAGTGCAATCGAAGTATTAGGGATCCGGCAGGGTTTGTGCAGGTTGCAACAATCCGTCAAGGGCACAGATGCGGCAGGAAACTTGCTGCGGTTGGTTACGCGGGGCAGAAATTTGCGCTATGGTTTCCGCCGTGACCCTAACGGGTCAAGTTGACTTTCCTCGAGTGGGGGGTCCCTGGCGCCTCCCGTTCGTGCTCTCCGAGCCACAGCCAGTCGAAAGGTCGAGCCATGCTGCGACGCGTGCAATGGGCACCAATTATTTTAGCGGTTTCTTTCTGTGCTTGGGGCTTCATCGCTGGTTGTGAAGCAACCGGTGCAGATTTGGGCAATCCCCTCCCGGTGGCACAGGGCGGCTCCAATTCCTCCGCCACGGGTGGAGTGTCGAGTAGCAATGGTGGCAACAGCTACCAGCCGCAAGGCGGGCAGACCGCAACTGGCCAAGGCGGAGGCTCTACCTCCACGAACACAGGGCAAGGTGGTGCCACTGGCAACGGCGGCAACACGTCCACTGGCGGCTCAACCAGCACCTCATCATCGAACACCGGTGGCGCAACCACTTCGGCAACCGGTGGCGCGAAACCAACGGGCGGTTCCACATCGACGGGTAACGGTGGGTCGACCACTTCGGCAACCGGCGGAGCAACCACCACTTCGGCAACTGGCGGAGCGACCACGACCACGACGTCGACTGGCGTTGGGGGAGCGACTGTAGGTCCCACGGGCAATACTGTTACATTTACCAGCGGCAAGGCTTCCGGTGCCATGCTGGGGTACGGCTTCGTCGCGCTCGGCTCGGCTGACGCTCTGACCGATCCAACCTGCGGCACAGGCAAGACCACCATTACCAATGCCGCGCCTTGTGCCACATCGACGAATTGGACTGGCACTGGCCTCTGTATGACGGGTTCCATCCCCGCGCTTCCGGCGGCGCCAGTTGCAGCCGACTACTCCAGCAACTGGGGCGTTTCCGTTGGTGTCAACGCCACCGAGCCGGCTGGTAGTGGCCTTGGGCAATCGTTCGCGAGCATCACCATTACCGTAGCTGGCACGCCAACAGCTGGGCTGCGGGCGCAAGTTCACAAGAAAGGTGAGGCAGATTCAGTCAACTACTGCGTCAACAACTTCACCTCCGGAACGGCCATGCCATTTACTAGCTTCGTCACCGATTGCTACAACGGCACACCGGCGGGAACCAAAATCACGCCAGCTGACGTACCGAGCATTGACAAGATCAGCGTGCAGGTTTCATCTGGCTCTACTGCAATTACGGTGACCAACCTCTGCATTACCGGTATCAGCTTCAGTTGACCGTTTGCATTTGAGTGATCGGTTGAAGCGGGGCGCCTTTCTGGGCGCCCCGTTCTTGTCGATATGCCCTTGGGTCCCCGTTCTCGCTGGGGGCAGGCGCTGTTCTGGGTGACGTCCCAGCCATTGAGCGGCACTCAAGCCGACAGCGGAGCCTAGTTTCGGGCTCGTGGGACGCCGTTCCCGCGGGCCCCAGACAAAAATGGGCGTAATTATTGCGGAATGGACCTATCGACAGCGCCCCGGGGGCCACACATTCTCCTTTACGTCGAGGGGGATCTGTTTCTAGGCTGCGCCCACGATGTCTAAGTTCGAGCGCATCGCCATTCTGGCGGGAGGAGGCCCCGCTCCTGGGATCAATAGCGTGATTGGCGCCGCGACGATTCGGGCCATTCTGGCTGGAGTCGAGGTGGTGGGGCTCAACGACGGTTTTCAATGGGTGATGCAGGGCGATGCGTCGCGTACGACCACGCTGACCATCAAGAACGTCGCTGCGATTCATTTTCGCGGCGGTTCGTCGATTGGGATCTCAAGGGCAAATCCGGCAGGGGATAAGCTCGCCATCGAGCGCACGCTGGACTCGCTTGAACGGATGAATGTCGGCGGCCTCATCACGATCGGTGGTGACGAGACCTTGCGGGCTGCGATGCAGCTCAGTGAGCAATCCCGTGGGCACATCAAGTTCGTTCATGTACCCAAGGCGATCGACAACGATTTGGCGTTGCCCAATGGCATTCCAACGTTCGGATTCCAATCGGCGCGCCATGTGGGCGTTGGCATCGTCAAGGATCTGCAGGTGGATGCCGCGACGACTTCGCGTTGGTACTTCATCATCACGATGGGGCGAAAATCTGGCCACCTGGCGTTGGGGATTGGCAAGGCCGCAGGCGTCACGCTAACGGTCATTCCCGAGGAATTTAGAAGTCCCACGGTACCATTGCGCACCGTCGTGGACATTTTGGCTGGTGCTGTCATCAAACGGCGCAGCTACGGTCGTCGCGATGGCGTCGCCATCCTGGCGGAAGGCGTCATGGAGCGGATCGATCCCGCGGATCGCGAGCGCTTCACCGAAACCACGCTGGATCGAGATGCTAATCGGCGCATTTCCGAGGTCAGATTTGCCGAACTCCTGCGCACGGAAGTGACCGGGCGGGTAGGAGCGCTCGGAATCGAATCGACGATCGTGGCGAAGAATATCGGCTACGAACTCCGCTGTGCCGAGCCGATTCCATTCGACATGGAATACACGCGCGATCTGGGCTACTGCGCTTCGAAGTATCTACTCGAAGGCGGAACCGATGCCATCGTGACGATGGAAGACGGCAAATTTAGGCCAATCCCGTTCAGGGACCTGTTCGAGCCGGAAACCGGAGCCGTGCGCTTGCGCATGGTCGATGTCAGTTCGGATCAATACGGCATCGCGCGGCGCTACATGTTGCGGCTGCGGCGCGACGACTTCGAGGATGACGTCGAATTGACGAAGCTTTCGCGTGCGGTTGGCCTGACGAATAACGAGTTTCGCACGCAGTTCGAGTATCTCGTGAGCGACGAACCGCCTCCGCTGCAGTTCGATCGCTGAACACGCGTATCGGCCACGCGTCGCGCGAGCTACCTGTCGAAAAGCGCCGCAGAGCCTTTCGACGCGGTGCGAATATGGACCACTTGTCCCGACAGTTCAGTCGGATGTGTGTGCGCTGTGGCCGCTGTGCGGAGAGATCCGAACCCAGTGATTTCGCAGCGTCACCGCTGGTCCGAAAGTCTGTTACGATTCGAGTCTGGCGTTGAGTTCTTCGGACCTACCTCAGTCTCGGATTGCAATTGGGCGTCGACCCACCCTCGGCCTATTCGTCGATTGGTTGGAAGATGACTACCAAACGGCGGTTCTGTGCGGGGTGTCGGACGCGGCGCGCCAGCAGGAGGCAAGCGTCTTGTGTTTCGCTGGCGGAGTGCTCGGTTCACCCGATCGAGCTGGCCTTCGTCGCAATTGCGCCTTCGACCTGGCTACGTCCGAGAATATCGACGCGCTCATCGTGGTCGCAGGAAGCTTGGGTAACCACGTGGGGCCCGAAGGGGTCAGCGAGTTTTTACGGCGATTTGGCGGGCTCCCGACCGTTAGCATTGCGCTGCCGCTCGGCGGAATGCCGGGCGTTCTGGTGGACAACGACCGGGGCATGCGCGACGCCATCGAACATCTCATCGTGCAGCACGGCTATCGACGGATTGCCTTCGTTCGGGGACCGGAAGCCAACGAGGAAGCCGAGAGACGTTTTCGGGTCTATCGCGAAGTGCTCTCGACTCATGGTCTTGCCTACGATCCGGAGCTGGTAACCATCGGCGACTTCCACCGTCATTCCGGCATGGTAGCGGTTCATCAACTGCTCGGATTAGGCCGTCAGCGCATCGACGCCATCGTCGCAGCCAGTGACTACATGGCTCTGGGCGTCATGGATGGTCTGGAAGCCGTCGGATATCGCATTCCGGCAGACATGGCGGTCGTTGGGTTCGATGACGTCGACGAGGCGAGATTTGCTTCACCGCCGCTGACGACCGTGCGCCAGCCCCTGTATGAACAGGGGCTGCAGGCGGCCAACATCGCGTGTGCCATGTTGCGCGGGGTCCATGTCGAGGGGCATGTCACTTTGCACACGGAACTAGTGACGCGCCGGAGTTGCGGTTGCTTCCCCCAGACGGTGGCACTGTCGAGCCCGGCCCCCGCAGGCCCAGCCAACCCAGTACTTGGGCAAGCGGTGGCGCGACGTCGTGAACGCATTCTTTCGGAGATGAATCAGGCACTGCGCGGGCTGGCCCGGTCGTTGACGGCGGACTGGCATGTGCGTCTGTTGGACGAGTTCATGAACGAACTCGAGGGGAGGGAAGGCATCGGCTTTCTGGCAGCACTCGAAGAAGGCCTGCGACAGGTGACCCAGAAGGGCAGTGACGGTAGCGTGTGGCAAGACGTTATCAGTGCCCTGCGCCGCCAATTGCTGCCGTGTTTCGCCGATCTGTCGGCCAAGGCTCGGGCCGAGGATCTCTGGCAGCAGGCCAGGTTGATGATTGCGAGTGTCGTCGAGCGCGTCCAGGCGCACCAGCGACTTGAGGCAGAGCGTTGGGTTCGCATCCTGAGCGAGACGAATGAGCGCGTTATTACGACCTTCGACGTGGTGAGCCTGGCGAGCGCACTTTCGGACCAACTGCCTCGTCTTGGGATTCAAAGCTGCTACCTGGCGCTGTACGAGGACGCGGATGGCGTCAATGGCAACGCCAAGTTGATCTTGGCGCACGATAACCGCCGCCAGCTTGCAACGGACTGGGTCGGTCAAGTCTTTCCGGCAAGACGTCTCGTACCAGCGGGACTCGTACTCGCCGATAGCCGCTCTGAGCACATCATCGAACCGCTGTTCTTCAAGGACCACTCGCTAGGCTTTGTGATCTTGGAAATGGGACCGCGCCAGGGGGTCATCTACGAAGCGCTTCGAGACCAACTCAGTGCGGCTCTGAAGGGCGCGCTTCTGGTTCAGGAGGTCGTCGAGAAGGATCGCGAGCGAGAAGCCCTCATGCAGACGCTCGAGCGTCGAGCCGGTGAGCTGGAAGAGGCGTACACGGCTTTGAAGCGGAACCAAGAGATGCTGGTCTCCACGGAAAAGATGGCGAGCATCGGACGGTTGACTGCAAGTATCGCCCACGAGATGAACAGCCCGGTGGCGGCTATCCGTGCGGCGCTCGTCGAACTCGATAAGCGCGTGACAGAGTATCGAGCTTCCGTCAGTGACTCCGAGGTGACAGCCGACGATCATCGCGAGATCGTTCAAGAGATGCAGCAAGCGCTTCGGCTTGCGACGGGGGCCGCCTCACGTGCGGCAGATTTCGTCAGTAGCATCAAGAACCAAACTCGCGACACCGGCAAGAAGGAGCGAATCGTATTCGATGCGGTGGCCAACATTCGTGAGACGCTCCTCTTGCTGGGGCATTCACTGCGAAAGGGCAACTGTCGCATTGAGCTGCGGACTAGCGCTGACGTGATAGAGCTTTGTGGCGCTCCTGGACGGTTAGGCCAGGTGGTGACCAATTTGGTCACCAATTCCATTGACGCAATCTCACCGAAGGGCGGCGTCATCGAGCTGGACCTGATACAGGAACGTGAACGACTCGTGCTGCGCGTAGCGGATGCGGGCCCAGGGATTGCCGTCGAGCTACTCGATCGAATTTGGGAACCGTTGTTCACGACGAAACCATTTGGGCACGGTACGGGGCTAGGCCTGACCATCGTGCGGGAGATTGTGACTGCTGATTTTGGCGGTTCGATCGAAGTAAATGCGCGTTCCGAAGGCGGAGTCGTCTTCACTGTGGCGATTCCAACACGGGACGAAGAGGGCGTCACATGAGCCGACGCCATCGGACTGAATTTGATAACGGGACGACTGTCCTGTTGGTCGATGATGACCCCGACTTCCTGATGGCAACGAGCTTGCTGCTGAAGTCCGAAGGCTATCACGTATTCAGTTCCGGAACTGGGGACTCAGCACTCGAAGTGCTGAGCGCAGAGTCAATCGAGGTGATGCTTGTTGACTACTGGATGCCCGATACCAACGGTGCACGTCTGGTCGGGGACACTCGCGCTCTTTACCCCGATCTGCAGATCGTACTCCTGACGGGATACGCCAACGAAAGACCGCCGCGAGAGCTGCTGCGCTCACTAGATATTCAGGGTTTCTGCGACAAGAGCGAGGGGCCAGAGCGTCTACTGCTATGGACCGACGTGGCGGCAAAGGCAGCCACCGCTATGGGGCGTCTGCGCGCAAGCCGTCGCGCGCTCGACGAAGTCATCGAGGCGACGAGGATGCTTCACCGACGGCGCGAAGCGTCGGAACTGCATCAGGAGATCTTGTGCCAGACGGTACGGCAGGTGGGCGCAGAGGGTGCAATCCTAGCGCTGTTTCCCGATGCATTGGGCGAGGACGGCGATCTTCTCATCGAGGAGGTCACGGGCGCCAGCGCAAGAGTCGTCGCGGGCGCTGGAACACTTGCGAAGGCCCGCGATTGGACCCGCATCCTGGCACCCAGCGGACTGGGTGTGGTGCGGCGCAGCATTTCGATGCGCGCAACGCAGGTCGAAGTGCCGTGGGTGTCCCTGCCGTTGCGCGTCGGTGAGCACATTCTAGGATTTGTGGCGCTCAAAGTGGCCACGGCACCCAGAGTCGAGCTCGAACTCATGGACGTATTGGCTCATCAGGCAAGCGTGGCGATTCAAAACGCCCTCTACTATGAGATGGCGGCACTCGACACCTTGACTGGGGTGCATGCGCGGCGTTTCTTCGAGGTTTGGACGCGGCGCGAAGTTCGGGCCGCGGTGCGCACCGGCAGCCCACTGGGTCTTCTGCTGCTCGACATGGATGGTCTCAAGGCAATCAACGACCAGGGCGGACATCGGGTTGGTGACATGGCGATTGCCTCGGTAGGTCGGGTCCTGCGGGACACCACGCGCGAACACGATCTAGCGGCGCGCCTTGGCGGGGACGAATTCGCGATGCTGATGCCGTCCACGGACATGGATGGGGTGGTTGCCGTGGCGCGGCGCATCCTCGAGTTGTTGGGTGAGAAGCAGGTGCTCATTCAAGGGCGCTCTGTGACGATCAGCGCGAGCGTTGGCGTGTCGGTACTGCAAAGCCGCGGCCCATGCCCAGCGGCGGTGGGACGCGCCCTCGCCCCCGATTTCTTTGAGGATTTGGTGGAGAGACTCGTTCGGCGTGCTGACGATGCCCTGTACCAAGCCAAGCGCGAGGGGCGCGGACGGTTCTGCTCCACGGAGACCTTAGAGATCCCCTGGACGTCGACAGAACGTCCGCCAGCGCACAGCGAACTAGCTTAAGCTTCCTTGGTGCAGTTCGCCGCTGCCCAGTGTGGCAGTGCCTGTTCCAGGTGGCACCAGCCGTGCGTCTGTCGTCCGGCATCGAGGTGCCCCATCGTTGCCTGGTGTAGGTTCTGTAACTCCATACCGAGACCCGTGTCTGTCTGCCAATGTCAAAGAGGTGTCGCGGCAGGGAGCGCACAGAATTGGCGTCGAGTCGCGGGAAAAGATGTTACTCTTGACACATTGGAGCTGATTGTCACAAGGGTTCAAAGTCGGCGCCCATCTGGCGCCAATAGCGCGACGCTTCATGGCGAAGCGTTGGCTGGCAGTGTTTGGGGAGGGGTAAAGTAGGAATGGCTCGGAAGCATCGAGCGCTGCGCTCGTCAGGTTTCGTGATTGCGCTAGTCGACGATGACGCCGACTACTTGCATGCAACGCGGATTTTGCTCGAATCCGAGGGGCACCGTACCTTGGTTGCCTCCAATGGTACCGAGGCGCTGGAGCTCCTGGGGAAGCACACGGTCGACCTCGTGCTGCTCGACTACTTCATGCCCGGCATGACCGGGGAGGAAGTGGTGACGAAGCTTCGGGAGCATGACCAGACGACTCAAGTCATTTTGCAGACGGGATATGCCAATGAGCATCCTCCGCGCGAGATGCTGCGCCGCTTGGATATTCAAGGATACTACGACAAGAGCGAGGGTCCGGAGAAGCTGCTGCTTTGGACCGATGCAGGGCTCAAGGCCGCTGACGCAATCGGAAGGTTGTCACGCAGCCGGCGCGGACTGCGCAGCATTCTCGAAGCGAGTCCGGTTCTGCATCGTATTCAACCATTGACGGATCTCTATGGTGACGTACTCGAGCAGGCTGCTCGGGTCGTCGACGCGACGTCTGCGTTGTTGGCGGTATTTCCAGAATCTGGAGCGCCTGCACTGGTTCCGACACCAGCGCTGCTATTGGGTGAAGCTAGCAAGGACGATACATACCTGATCGTGCAGGCGAGGAAGGGGCGGTTTGCTGCCGTAGACCGCATGTCAGAGGCGTTGACCGACGCTGAACTCGCGCAATTGAGAGAGGTGTTGAGAACAGGAGCAATTCTGCGCCAAGCGGAGCGAAGTATCGTGCCCTTGCGTGTGGGGGACCTCACGCTTGGTGCCCTTTGGCTGGAACACTCGCCGCTGCGTGACGAGGTGGCGGAGCTACTATTGGTGTATGCCAATCAAGCCACTGTCGCCGTGCAGAATATGGTGCTGTACGAGATGGCAGCACTCGATCCATTGACCGGGGTGCATGCGCGGCGCTTCTTCGAGAACTGGATGAGACGAGAGGTGAGAACGGCGTTCAGGTCTCAACAGAGCGTTTCTTTGCTCATGCTAGATATGGATGGGCTCAAAGAGATCAACGATCTTGCCGGGCATCTGGCAGGGGATCAGGCGTTGGCCATGGTGGGGAAGGTCTTGCGGGTGGCCACGCGTGAGAATGACGTTGTGGGACGCTTTGGTGGCGATGAGTTTGCGGTGGTCTTGCCGCAAACCGATGCTGAAGGTGCAGCGAGCGTTGGGGAGCGTCTACTTGAACTACTCAGAGAACGCGTGATCTTGATGCCTGACGGACCGCGTACCCTTTCGGGTAGCGTGGGCGTATCCACTTTGCCAACACATAACTTTGGAACTGAAGGGTTCGATCGACCGATCCCCGCCAGCTACTTTCAGGCGATGTCCGAGGCACTGCTTGAGCGTGCAGACGGCGCGCTATACGTGGCCAAAGCGTCGGGCAAGAACCGCATGTGTACAGCTGAACCGGTGGCTTGGGCGGCGCCGACGAGCATTCGGGACTAGTTTCGGATAGCCCGCCGACGCGAGGCGTTCTGACGCCGACGCATTGGCTGGGCTGTTGGGCCGAGAATCAGGGGGTTCAGCGGCGGAGCATTGCGTCGTATTATCGCGTGATGACAGGCGATGAAGCCGTTGACGAGGTTGACTTGCGCGTCAGAGGTCAGCTTCAGCAGCTGGGCATTCTGAAGGGCGTTGCTGAGCAGGCTGCCTGGGGTGTCCTCGAACATTGCAGGACGCGGACGCTTGCCGTCGGCGAGGTGTTGCTGACCAAGGGGCAGCCAAACCGGTCGATGTATTTTCTGTTGGAGGGACGTCTTGGGATCCATCTCGAGGATCCTCCGGCCGAGCCCATTGCCTTCCTGGAGTTGGGGCAGACCGTCGGTGAGATGAGCGTGATCGATTGCAGTCCGGCATCAGCGCATGTAACGGCGGTCGAGTTAGCACTGTTGCTTGAGGTCGACGACGAGACCTTCTGGCGGTTGGTCTCGGTGTCGCATCAGTTTGCGATCAACCTGCTGCACCTCTTGGCGCAGCGCATGCGGGCGAATAACTCGAACCTGTATCGAGCGACGTTGATGCAGCGGGAATTCGAGCGCGATGCAACCGTGGACGCTCTGACCGGCTTATACAATCGTCGATGGTGGGAGGACAAGTTCGAACGCATAGTGTCCCGTGCCCACCGCAATGAGTCACACATGGCCTTGATGGTCATTGATGTCGATCGGTTCAAGCTATACAACGACAACTACGGTCACATTTCTGGCGATATGGTCTTGCGAGTAGTAGCCAGAACTCTTGCGGACAACCTGCGACCTACCGACATTGCTGCGCGGTACGGCGGAGAAGAGTTCGTTGTTGCACTACCAGCGACTGACTTGGCAGGTGCTCTAGTGGCAGCAGAAAGAGTACGCAAGGCTGTGTCTCAGGCCAGCGTAGAGGACGCCACCGGCGCTAGACTGCCGAGCGTGACGATCTCGTTGGGGGTGGCGACGCTGCATGCTGGCGATGTCGGGCCGACCCTCTTTGGTCGGGCTGATGCGGCGCTTTATCGCGCCAAGAACGCCGGAAGAAACCGGGCAGAAGTAGAAGCCGTCTTGTGACTGGTTGAGATCCGACGGGCAATGCGGCCATCGGGCAGGGCACGATAAGGTTCTTCGCCGAATTTCTAGTACCTCGATTCACTAGAATCGAGGTACTAGACTGCGGTCGTCACCAAGGACCGTTCCGTTATGCGAGAAGTCGAGAAGCATGTTGTACCTGCTGCGCCGAGCAGCGAGTTGCCCGGCATCCTACCGGAGTGGGCTGCAGCGCACTCGATACACTACCAGCTCCTGGCCAATCAGCAGCTCATGCTGGAGGATGTACATAGGACGTCCAAATACCACGCGGGTATCGTCGAGAATGCCAAGGACTTTGCGGGAAAGGTCGTGCTCGACGTTGGGGCAGGAACTGGGGTTCTATCCTTGTTCGCTGCTCAAGCAGGAGCAAAGAAGGTCTATGCCGTCGAAGGAACGTCGGCTGCCGACTACGCCCAGCAATTGATCGACCGTGCGGGTTTTGGTGATCGGATCGAGGTGCTGCGCGGACGCCTCGACGAGATTGAGCTCGACACCAAAGTTGATGTAATCATATCCGAACCATGGGGCTTCTTTCTCTTCCACGAGAGGATGATTGAAGTGTTTCTGTCCGCCCGAGATCGATTTCTCGTCAAAGGGGGGCGGATGTTTCCGTCCACTGCCGATGTCTGGCTCGCGCCATTCCGGGACGAGGAAATCTACGAATGGCGCTGCGAACGGATCGCGTTTTGGGAGCGGTCGGATTTCTTTGGGATTGATTTGTCTGCTCTTGCCGAGGCGGCTCGGCGTGAGCTCTTCGAGATGCCAGCCGTAGGCGTCGTGGAATCTGCAAGCCTTCTGGCCAAGCCCGTTGCGCGAACGCTGGATCTTTCGGTTGTGGATTTGAACGATCTTGCTGTAATCCGTCTTCCCTTCAGGTTCGTTGTGGCAGAGGCGGGACCCGTTCACGGACTGGCGGGGTGGTTCGATGTTCACTTCGGCGGCAGCAGCAAAACGATCACGCTTTCGACGTCACCGGACGCTCCGCTGACCCACTGGGCGCAAATGCGGTTTCTATTCGAAACTCCTATTGAAGTCGAGTTCGCTCAGGTTCTATCCGGTGTGATGACACTCGTTGCCAACGCTCAGTCTAGCTACGATGCGACGGTCGAAGTCGTCGTTGAGCCCCACGGGCAGGTGTTGCGTCAGCACTATCGACTTCAAGCCTACTTTGCCTGGCAGTGCGGTGACTAGAAGGATGAGCCACTTCCCGCGAGCGCCTACACTGGCCGTGCAGCACTAGATACTCGCTGCAACCGTCGGCGTTTCGTTGGGAGGACTGCATGCTGTTTCACAAGACCATTGCTGCTCAGCTTGCTATCGCCTGTACGCTTTGCTTCACGGGCTGGCTGGTGGCCTGTGGCAGTGATGACACGGAGTCGGAGGAGGGCGTTCCCACCGCAACGGGTGGCAACACGTACATGATGGGTGGCGCGTCGACCACTACGGGCGTGACTCGGGGCGGAGTGTCCTTTGGCGGTAGCGCAGTGACGGGTGTTGGTGGTCGTGGCCGGGGTGGCTCGGCAGCGGGCGTTGGTGGTCGCGGTCAGGGCGGGTTCACGTTCGGTCAGGGCGGGTTCACGTTCGGTCAGGGCGGGTTCACGTTTGGCCAAGGTGGTCGAAACCAGGGTGGTGCGGTGACGGGCGTTGGCGGTCGTGGCCAAGGTGGCGCAATGACGGGCGTCGGTGGTCGTGGCAATCGGGGTGGCGCGACAGGTGTTGGTGGTCGCGGCCAAGGTGGCGCAGTAGGCGTCGGTGGTACGGGCACTGAAGAAGGCGGCGCTGTTTCGGAAGAAGGCGGCACGACTGGCGAAGGCGGCGCTGTTTCGGAAGAAGGCGGCACGACCGGCGAAGGTGGCGCTGCAGCGGAAGAAGGCGGCACGACCGGCGAAGGCGGCGCACCCGAAGAGGTCGGCGGGGCTGCCACGGCGGTCTGAGCTCACCATCGTTGCCGAGTTCACCGCCAAGTCCACGGTGGACTTGCTCCGCGTTGTGTTTGGTCAATATCACTTAGGCGCGGGTGGGTTGTCGACGGGCTAGGCTTCGGCACGTCGTAAGAATCCACCCGCCGCCACTTTCTTCAAATCCATTGCGCTGCTTCAGAGGGAGCAGGGCGGAGCCACATACCAGCGGAGCGTTGGTTAGTGCGCGCACAAACGAAACAAGGCGCCGAATCGGCGCCCTGCTTCGTCACACTAAGCCAGTATAGCTTAGAGGATCGGCGTGATGCTGGTGATGCAGATATCGAAGGCACCGGCAGAATCGCCACCGACGACCTGCACCTGCAGATCGTATGGAGTGCTGGTTGGCGGCACGCAGGCGGGCGTGCAACTCCAAGTGGGGCAGGCAATGGAACCGGTGAAGGGAACCGCGAAGGTGCCAACAGAAGTCTGCGTAATGAACGGCGCACAAGCATCCGTTGCGGTTTGCGTATAGCCAACGCGCAACACCTGACCGTTGAGCGTACCCGCAACGGTTACGTTGAGGCCCTTGATGCTGCCCGCAAAGGCCTGCTTGGTGCCGCCTTCGCCTGGATCGTTGAGGGAGACGCCGAGGCCGCCGCCCCAAACGCTTGCCGTGTAGTCCGTCGTGGTGCCACTGACCGGCCACTTCGAGGTGGCGCCGCTGATGCAGCAGCCCTTATCTGCCGAACAGGGGGTGAGGCGAGTCTCGCCGCCAGCGACCGTATCGAGCGCCGGTGACTGGACGCTCGCGTCCGTACCGCCGATGGCGCCGTCGAGGCCCTTGTCGCTGTAGGCGTAGATAGCACCCTGCACGCCGCAGGGATTGTCTGTCGTGAGTGTGCCATCGCCACCGATCCAATTGAAGGTGGTGCTGGTGAGCGCGTTGGCAATCAGATTGGTGCTGGCGTCGCAACCACCGGGCGTGGTGTTGCCCGAGCCGCCGTTGCCGGTCGCAGTGGTGCCACCATTGCCGGTTGAGGTGCCACCATTGCCAGTCGCGGTGGTTCCCGAGCCACCGGTGCCGGTTGCGGTGGTGCCACCAGTGGCTGCCGCCGTCGTGGCGCTGTCGTCACACGCGGCGAGGGTGATGAGCACAGATGAGCTAAGTGCAAAGACGCCGAGACCGACGAATCGATTCATTGACATGTCGTAGTACCTTCCCAGAAGTTGATTCCTCGCCTCGCCGGAGAGCCGGCTCGGCCGTTCCCGATTGTAGCTTGGTCGCATGGTGAAGCAAGATTCCGCGAGGTTTCGAGGTTCCACCGACCTAGGGGACCGGGGCACCCCGCAGGGAGCCCCGTTTTTCAATACACCATCCATGTGGCTGGTCAATAGCCTGATGGTCCATTGACGATCGTTGGTATCGATGACTCAGTGAGCCGCTCGATTCTACAATAATCCAGCCGTGTTGGCTGCTACGCACGTTCGAGCAGGATGGTCTCTGTCGGGCGATCGCAGACCTCGGAGGGGCCGAAATACTGGATGGGGCCGGGGTAGTGGTAGTCGTCGTCGAGCGCCCAAGCCTCGCGTTTTGCGGCAAATGCCGCAAATGGTTTGCCTCCGAGTTCGACGAGAGCCTTCTTGATGACGGGCTTGTCCTTCCCGTGGCGGCGCTCGAGGTTCATCATCATCGTAAGCGGAATGCCACCGGCGACCCATTGTTCGGCAGATTTCGTAAGGTTACGTACGCTCGAAAGGTAGCCGGTCTTGCCAGCGCCGAGCAAAGCCGCCGCCGTGTAGCCGAGGCCGTAGCAGTAGTCGGCGTCGAAATTTGACGGCGCGGCGCAGCGGCCCTCGTAGCCGAAGAAGTGGTTCTGTGCGCTGAACTTACCTGCGTACTGCCCCTTAGCCTTCCACTCGCGCAGCAGATCACCAACCAGATCGATGAGCAACTTTTCACTTTCGATGCGCGAGACCTGGACGTTGCCGTGCGGGTCGCGGTCCATCATCAGTTGGCGCTGGATAGCGGCAGGCAGAGTACTGAATGCCTGTGCCGAGGCTGCCGAGAGCTTCTTGGCAAGGAATTGATGCTTGTCGTCGTCGTCGTTGAGTGTGTTGAAGTAGGCGTCCGACATGCATTCGTTGAGATCACTGATCATCAACTTTAGCTCGGGCACGAATTCGATCACGCCTTCGGGGACAAGAACGATACCGAAGTTCTTGCCAGCATCGGCGCGTTGCTTGATAACCGTTGCGATGCTCTCGACAATCGAGCGCAATGTCAGACGCTTCGATTCTACTTCTTCGCTGATGAGGGTGAAATTCGGGTGAGTTTGTAGCGCGCACTCGAGAGCGATGTGCGACGCGCTGCGCCCCATCAACTTGATGAAGTGCCAGTACTTCTTCGCGCTGTTCGCATCGCGCTGAATGTTGCCGATGAGTTCTCCGTAGACCTTGCTGGCCGTGTCGAAGCCGAACGAGGCCTCGATCCATTCATTCTTCAGATCCCCATCGATGGTCTTCGGACAGCCGATGACGGACACGCCCGTCTTCTCGCGCGCGCAGTATTCGGCGAGCATGCACGCATTGGTGTTGCTGTCGTCCCCACCCACCACGACGATTCCGGTGATGCCGAGGGCCTTGCAGTTTGTAACGACGGTGGCGAACTGCTCCTCCTTCTCGAGCTTGGTGCGACCCGAGCCGATGATGTCGAACCCGCCTGTATTGCGGTAGGCGTCGATCTTCGCGTCGTCGAACAGCACGTATTCGTTGTCGACGAGGCCACCGGGGCCGCCCAAAAATCCGTAGAGTGCACTCTGGGCGTTGAGCTTCTTGAGGCCATCGTAGAGGCCAGCGATGACGTTATGCCCACCGGGAGCTTGGCCGCCGGATAGGATGACACCGACCTTGAGAGCGGCCCCAGCGTTGCCGACACCGGCTTCGAAAGTTACGACGGGCAAACCAAAAGAATTGGGAAAAAGCTGTTTGATGGCTTCGGCATCAGCCTCGGACGAGGTGGGGCCGCCAACGGCAGCTTTGACGTTCGGTCCACTCGCGGCAAAGACCTTGGGGAGTTTTGGTTGGTAGGTTGCGCGGGCCTTTTGCAGCGGTGAAACATGATGGCTCATGGGACAGGACTCCTTCGGGCCGACGATGTAGCCCCAGCCCTGGCGGCTGCAAAGCCTTTCGTTGGTATCGTGACCCTTGCTGGTCGACCAGGGTCGGGAGCCGAGCACAGCAAATGTTCGTTCTGACGCGCATTTTGCACCTCCGCGGAAAGCTGGACCCGAGTTGACCGAATACCTTGATGACAGCCGAATCGTATTCGGCGACTATCCACCCATGCTGCGCTTGGATGTCCCGAGGCGTGCCACCATCAACGAAAGCCCCCAGTTGGCGAGGCTCGTCGGCGAGGCCGAACGTGAGAAGGGGGACGTCGAGATCGATTGCAGTAAGACCGAAGCATGGGGGCCATTTGGCGTGGCGTTGTTGGCGTCCTGCCTGATGGTACGTCAAAAGCTCGGGCGTCAAACACTGCTCATTGCGCCACCCGAGGGCGACGCCTTGGCGAGTTTCGAAGAAACGGGTCTCGGGCTTCTCGCGAAGGGCGAGACAGTTGGACTCAACGGCGGCCAAGTTCATCCGATTGCGATCGAGAAGCATGAGGCAAGCAACGAGCTCGCCGCGGCGCTCTCGTCGCCTCTATGTGTTGCAGCCGAATCGGCGCCAGCTGTCGTGCAACCCTGCCTCGAAACCATGCTCGACAACCTCTTCGAGTGGTCAGAGTCCGGCGTCGGTGGGTTCGTTGTCGTGCGCTGGCACAAGAAGACCCGACAGGCTCGTTTCGCCTTGATCGACCGGGGGATTGGGATCCCAGCTGTGCTGCGGCGTAGCCAGGTTGGCAATCTGATCCGCTCGAGCGACGCTGAAGTCATCGAAGCCGCATTTTCCGACCCAAACGCTACCTCGCACCACGCTGGGAAGCCGGGCCTCGGACTCAAGCAATTGCGCGATTGCGTGTTGGCCCACAAGGGCAAGTTGACCGTCATCTCGCTGGGCGCCAAGATCAGTTGGACTGGCGACCGCGTCACCAGATCTCCAAGCCCAGCCATGCGCGGCACTGCAATCGAAATCGAGATGAGTCCCTAAGGCGCGCGGCCCAGGCGGAGTTGCCGGAAGTGTTTGCCATGCAGGCACGCGATGGCGGCGCATCCGATTCCAAGTCAATCCAGAAACCGCTTCAATCCATGATGAGGGGCGTCTTGGTGTCGACCTTCCTGGGATCGAGGGCGCCGGCGTTCCGCAAGCGCGAACCGCGCGACGAGGCTTTGTTCTTGGTGGACGGTTTGTTTTCGCCGTTGGTTCGCGTCGTCTTGCGAGCAGCAGGGGGCTCGAGCAAGACGGCGTCTGTCGGTGTGTCTGTGGACGCAGAGACACTCCAGGGTGACGCAACGGAGTTTGGGGCTCTGGCGGGCTCTGGTTCAGTACCATCCGCCGTGACGGTGGTTTTGCTGGTCGCACGGGTGGAAGGAGTGTTCTTTGGCGGCGCCTCCACTTCTAGCTTGCCGGTGTCGGTCGCGGAATGGCGTGGGGCAACGAGCGCGTTCGGCTCAAGCCGATCGAGTTTCAGCTTCGGGGTACGAGGACCAGTCGAGTCGGCAACGGTGTGTGTCACAGGGCTCTCTTCCCCGCGCGCAACGTACCAGCGCATGCCGGCTATCGCGCCAGTAACGATGAAGATGACGAACATCATCGTCATGGCCACGAAGCGCAAGCGGCTGTTCTCATGCTGCCTGGCAGAGAAGGGGAGATGCCCGACGGGGAAACTGGGTGCCCGCAGCGCTGGCAGCGGCATCGAGGGATCGTATGCTGCTGGCGACGGTGAATATGCATCCGCGGGAATCGTGGCAGCCTCACGCCGTCGAGCATCGGGCGAATCCGCCATCGCATCGATCGGACTGTAGTCTGCGTCACCCCAAGAGCGGCGATGGCTCGGCGAACCCCGACGGGAGGATTGTGGTGGAGGGTCACTTCGCGAATGGTGCGGCGGCGGATCGCTGCGATAGACAGGACGTGACGGTCGATCGCTGATTGGGATGCGCGGCGGCGGATCGCTGCGAAGCCCGGTAGAATTGGTTTCGACTCGGGCTCGAGGAGACTGCTGATCGTTGTATGGGCGACGTACCGGCGGCACCACCGACGGTCGCGGCGGTGGTGGTTCGGACGGATACGGCGCTGGAGGTGGGACTGATTCGATTGGACTGAGTGTGTCCACTCGCGACTTCTCCGATGCCTCGGGTCGCTCCGCACCGGGCAGGAGAGCATTGCGGTGTGATGATGCCGCGGCCTCGAAATCGACGCCAGCGATAAGCGGCGTGCGCGCAGCCCGCAGGGCGTGTTCCAGCTCCAGACGCATGTTGGCCAAATCGATGGGATTTCTCTCTAGCGGCTCGATGGCGCTATCCAGTGATTCCAGGCGAGACGCCACGAAATCGCTGGAGGCGGGCCCGTGGTGAGCTTCGTCGAAGGATTGGGATCGCTTGTCTCGATTCGATGCTGTCACTGAGCCTCCGATAAAACGGAGCAGAGAAAACTACGGAGAGTCATCGCTGTGTCACGCGTGGGGCTGACGAATCTGCCTCAGATCGCCAAAACCACCGCGCCCGAACCAAGGGCTTTTGAGCGCGACGGTATCCTACTATTGGATCCGCGCTCGGCGAGGCCGGAATGAGCGGTATTCGCAACCGCGCAAATCCAGCTGGGCGGAAACCATCAGCACCTTACCGGCCGATTGACCCATTGGATCTGCTTACGTAAGCGCATAGCTAAGGGCCGACTCCGCGCTTGACGGCAGCGCTGCCCTGTCAATGCCCGCCAAACGTCATTCCCTATTCCCTCGGTTAGGGGACCTCGTCACAGCTGTTCGTCGGTGTCGGTGTGTCGCTCGATGACCGGAGCCTGGCACGCCGCCTCCCATTGTCTGCCTAGCGTCGACCCTTGAATCCCATCATCTGCTGAACGACACTCTCGCTCTGTTCGGCGACAGCGTCCTGCTCTTGAGCGCGATCCGCGCAGTCCTCACAGAGCTTGCGGGATTTGCCGTCGACCTTCACGGTCGTAAGTTCCTCTACCTCGTCGCCGCAGGTTTTGCAGATTGGCACGGGGAGGATTCTAGCAGGCTCGCTTCTGCCATCGAGCCTTCGTTGCAGCAAATGGTGGTGATTGCCTGGCGCAAAGGGGTATTCGCGGTAGAGGTTGGCGCTCTGCCCGACCCGGGCAATGCTCGAGGTATTTCTTATGAACAAGCTCGTTCTAGTGACTGCAGCATTGCTGGTTCCGCTGGTGACCTACGCTTGCTCCGGCGACGATGAGAATGCGCCCAACGAAGCCGTAGGTGCCACTGCAGGACAAGCCGGTCGCACTTCCGGCGCTTCCGGCGGGCCGACGCTTGGCGGCGCAACTGGGAAGGGTGGAACCAATGGCGGTTCGACGGGCATCCCGTCAGGTGGCGCGCGGCCCTTGGGCGGTGCAGGCGGCAGCATTTCGAGTGTCGGCGGTGCGGCAGGCAACTCCGGCACCGTGGGCCTAGCGGGTCGAGCTTCCGTCGCCGGCCATGCTGGCACGGGGTCCGCTGTTGGTGCTGCTGGCAGTGGCAAAGTGGGTGGCGCGGGTGGAGCAGCAGGCGGAAATAGCATTGCCGGGGGTGCTTCCAATGGTGGTCATGCCGGAGGCAGCGCTGGTGTTGCTGGGGCCTTGACGCTTCCAGCGGCGGGTTCGGGTGCCACGACGGGCTCGGGCGGGACTGGAACTAGTGTCGCTGGTACAAGTGCTAGTGCAGGCAACGGTTCAGCAGGTGTTGCTGGCGCGACCAATGCCAGCTGCAATGCCTTGTGCGGGGCCGCAAACTGTTCCTCCGAGCCAGCGTGCTTGGCGGACGCGTATGGTTACTCAGACGGTGACGCCATTCCACTGTGTGTTCCTGAATTCACGGAGACGCAGTTCGGCGTCACGCTTTGCGGCGCGACGACCTGCAACGGTGCCGCCGGATGTCCGATGATGGCAACGCTCGGTACTACGACATGGACTCTATTGGCGGGCAGCGCCGCGCGGTCAACCGACGTGCGGCTAGATACCATAGTCACCAGTCTCACCGGCCCGATCAGTGCCACGGGCGCTCTCAGCTGCACCATGAATGCCACCCTGCCGACGGGCGGTGTGCCCATTGTCGCCACAGGTGTCGCGGCACCCGCACCTGCAAATCCCGAGCGCATTTCCTTGAACTTCGACCAGATCGACGCGCCGCTAGCTGGCATGGGCGTGTCTTCCTCGAATAGCCTTTGTGTCAGTCTAATGAACACATATATTGCGAGCGCATTACCAGCGATGCGAACGGCAATGCTCGATGGAATCAACGCGCGAGCCGCGGTCCTCAGCTGTCTCGACTGCCGTGGCGACTGTCCCCAGCAGTTGGCTTGCGTTGCTCCGGCACCTTAGCGACCGTGCCGCCGACCTTGCCGCCGTCACCTGGTTGTGTGCGTCTCTATCACGCCGACAACCTGCAGGTCTTGCGGACGCTGCCCGACGCAACCTTTCAGCTTATCTACATCGATCCGCCATTCAACACGGGGCGGCGCCAAACTCGAACGCGACTCTCGACTCGTCGTGACGACTCGGGCGATCGTGTTGGCTTCAAGGGGCAACGCTACAAGACCGAGGTCTTGGGTTCACAGTCCTACGACGATACATTCGACGACTACTTGGCGTTTCTCGAACCTAGGCTCGTCGAGGCCTATCGCGTCCTCGATGCACAAGGGAGCCTGTTCGTGCACCTCGACTATCGTGAGGTGCATTACGTAAAAGTGCTTCTGGATCGCATCTTCGGTCGCGAATCGTTCATCAACGAGATCATTTGGGCCTACGACTACGGAGCCAGGTCCCGTCGTCGTTGGTCGTCCAAACACGACAACATTCTATTTTACGCCAAGGATCCCAAGCACTACTGCTTCCGCCTCGACGAAGTAGATCGCATCCCGTACATGGCGCCCGATCTCGTCGGTGCAGAAAAGGTGGCGCGCGGCAAAACACCGACGGACACTTGGTGGCACACGATCGTTAGCCCCAACGGCAAGGAGAAGACCGGATACCCGACGCAAAAACCGCGCGGGGTCATCGATCGCATCGTCAAGGTACATTCTGCACCTGGTGATAAGCTTCTCGATTTCTTTGCCGGTAGCGGGACCTTTGGCGAATCTGCGGCATTCCACGGACGCGACGTCGTTCTGATTGACAGTCAGCTTGGTGCAATCGCCGTGATGAAACGAAGACTTGCGAGATTCAAACTCCAAGTGTCGACAATGGAGCCAGTCGGACGATAGTTCCGACCAAGGAGCATGTTCTCGCGCATCCACGCACTCATCGAGTCGAGGCCCATTGACGAGCTTGAGTAAGATCCGTAAAGCTATAGGAGTTCCCTCTGGGGAACGCGCCAGGGAGTGTCCAAAGAATCCCGTACAAGCAAACGAACTCGGGAGGCAACCCCGTGATGGAGCGCTAGGCTCGAACCAACTCATCGAGAAAGCCAGAAGTCGCGCAAAGCCTCCCACCTAGCGTAGCTAGGGGTTCGTGGACATATCAAAATCCCAGCGGTTCCATTGGTCAGGAACGTTCGAACGGGTCGGTAGGATTTACTATCGGCCCGTTCCCCTTCCATACGGTGCGGCTGTGGAGGTGAGGTTGCGGTAAAGAAGGTGGTGGGGTTGCTATTGGGAGCGGCGCGGGTGGCGTTGTGGCGACGCGCTGCCGACGCGACCAGGCCGCTGCCTGTCGCTCGTTCGACCTGCCCGTTGGCTAACGACTGCTGGGCCTTGGGCGAAGCCCCATGCACAGCGTCAGTGAAAGTAGTCATTCCTGCTGAAAGCCTGGCTGCATCGGTCATTCGGTCTATGCAATGGATTGCGCTGAGGCTTCCTTCCCTTCGTCCTCTCGGGTACGGTCGCGAGTCGACATGAGAAATCTCGTAGGTCGGTGTGTCGTTGGCCCGCCGTCGAATGGATTGCTGCCCGCAAAACGGGTCTGCAAGAGGCGATTGGCGTGGCTCTTGGGCTTGGCAATTCTCGGCGGCTGCCTGGCGCAGACCGCGCCCGTCGAAGCCTCGAAGATTCGGGGCAAGATCGTTGGATTCAAATTCTTGCGCAATCCTGTCTGGGTGGAAGCGCAGGATGCGTCGAGGCACTTGTTCTCGTTCCGCGAAGCGGTTCCGACGGTTCCGTCGGATGTGCGCCAGCTATTCCCGCATATCCCGAAGGAGATCTGCATCGTAGCGTTGGCTGCCACAGCTCAGAAGGCACCGCCGCCAGTGCTCATCCGAATTGGCGGCGGCCGAACCACACCAGTGACAATCGTTGTGCCGCCGATGACGCAGTTGAGTTTCCAGAACACCGATCCATTTCCCCACCGCATATATGGCGTAGGGCTCGGAACCTTTCCGGCATCTGACACGATGCGCGGTGGAAACCGCGATTGGACGGTCCCAGCACCCGGCGTCTACGAGATTCGCGACGAGTCTGCGCCCAGTCTGCGCATGTGGGTTATTGCCGAGCCCAACGTGGCGGCGATTGCGTACCCCTCACTCAAGGGCGAATTCGGGCTCAACCTAAACGAACCCGGTGAGTACACGGTGCAGGCCTACTTTGCCGGCAAAGCGACGGGCCCCGCGACCGTCGTCAAGGTCGAACAAGCTGACGTCGAGATGAAGACACCAGTCGTCGTAGCCAAGGGCTCCGACAAGAAAGACGCGGACAAGACCGGCGCGGACAAGGCCGAAGGCGACAAGGCCGAAGGCGACAAGGCCGACGAGGACAAGTCCAAGGCTGCCGACGACAAGGCCAAAGAGAAGTGAGACTACCCCGATGTTGTTGACAAGATTCTGGATCGTTCTCCTTTCTCTACTGCAGGGTGCAGCGCTGTTCGTGTTGTATCTAGCCGTCAGCATGTACAATCGCGCAGGGTCGCGGACCATGGCCGAGCGTCTGTCTTCCGACTCCCAGGTAGTGTCCTGGTATTTGAAGGAAGATGCCCGGCAACGCGCTGCGCAGCTGATCCCGTTTGCCGTCAATCAAGAGCTAGCGAGGGCCCTGCAGAAATGCTCCGAGGCGGATGGAAAAATCCCCGGGGCATCTCAAGAGAAAGTGCAGGCAGCACTTCGGGCCGCAAACGGTAAGATCCCTGAAGACTTGAGCTTCGATGCCGTATTTGCCGTCGACCAACATGGTCGAGTCGTGGCCCAGATCGGCTACCAGCAGGCATTGGGCATGGATGATTTCGAACTCGGTGGCTTTCCAGTTGTAGCGGATGCCTTGCATGGCTACATCCGTGACGACACCTTGGTGCTCGATCGAGTGTACCGAGTCGTGGCACGTCCGGTTGAAATCGAGATCGGTCAGGCACCCGCCGGTGCAGTGATGGGCGCAAGAATCATCGACGACAAGTTCGCCCGCGAGTTGTCCGTGCGCACGAATGCGGCGATCGGCTTCTTTGCGCGAGGAGCTAGGGTTGCTTCCGGTGCCCCTGCTGACTTTGACAAGAGCCAGCTCGATCAGATCGTCGGCGACCTCGAGGAAATGTCGAAGGACGAGGCATTCCGCGAGAAGGGTCGAAGCAGCATGCGCGTCATTGACGGGTTGCTTGGCGTGCAGTATTCAAGGCTTCCTGGTGAAGCTTGGGCATTGGGCGCGGGCTACGCTGTGGCGCGGTTGCCGGATCAAGTAAAGAGTCCGGTAGGCTTTTTCCAGAAGTCCGACGACAAAGACAAGAAGCAGGCCAATTGGATTGTCGCGCTGCTGATTGCGTTCGGCGCGGGTGCAGTGGGCTTGATGTTCAGTGTCTTCGAGCATACGCGGCCTCTGCAGACATTCCGTCGCGAGGCCCAGAAGATGGCAAAGGGCGAACTCGATCAGCTCCATCCGAGCAAATTCCGCGGCCTGTTTCGCAAGATTGCGGCGGACTTGAACGACGGCATCGACCACGTTGCCGCCAAGGGCGGCGTGCCACGCAAGGCTGCCGATTTGACGCAGGTCTTGGGCGATATCCCGGATCAACCGCAAATGAGCGCGTTTGCGTTTGCAGGCGATGCTGCGGCAGTAGCTCCACCGTCCTCGGCCGTATCAAATCCCCAAGCTTCGCGGCCGCTGCCAGCAGCGCCGCCGCAACGCGGGGCGCCGCCGGCTCCGGGGCGTCGACCACCGCCGCCCTCGCCGAAGCGTTCGGGCGACGAAGGCGAGGCTGCTGATCCGGCGGCGAGCGCCAAGGCAGCCCAATGGCATCAGGTGTACGAGGAATTCGTGTCGACCAAACAGCAATGTGGCGAAGACATCGAGAATTTTACGTACGAGAAATTCGAGATCACGCTTAAGAAGAATGAGGCTGCCATCCTGCAGCGCCATGCGGCTTCGGGCGTGAAGTTCTCGGTCTACGTCAAGGACGGTAAGGCTGCGCTCAAGGCCAGTCCCATCCGAGACGCCTAGCCGGCGCGCCTTGCTGGCTCAAGCTTACCGTTGGTGCGTCCATAGGCGCTATCTATTCACGCGAATCGACATGCTAGCCTACGACGCGGTTTCGTCCTTCGGCCTTGGCACGGTAGAGACATTCGTCGGCTTGTCGCACGATGGATTCATGCGCGGTACGGCAACCGGGTCCCAGTACCGTGGCGATACCAATGCTCACTGACACCTGAATGAACCCGCCGCTGGCGGGCACGGTGCGTTCGAGCATTGCCATGCGCAATCGTTCTGCGACGACGCGTGCACCGGCGGTGTCGGTTGCGGGCAAGAGGCACATGAACTCTTCCCCGCCGTACCGACCCGCAACGTCACTCGAACGTAACGACCGTAGCAAGATGTCCCCGACCATGGAAAGTACGGCATCTCCGGATTGGTGGCCCCAGGTATCGTTGACGTTCTTGAAGTGGTCGATATCGAGGAGCAGGATGCTCAGTGCCTTTCCGTCACGATCGGCGCGCGCCAAATCTCGGCGTAGGGCTTCCTCGAGAGCACGGCGATTCAGCAGGCCCGTGAGCTCGTCGACGGAAGCGAGTCGCTCCAAGCGAACATTGGCTGCGCGCAACTCCTGCTCTAGCTGCAGCTTCTGCGCGATGATAGCCTCCAGGGAATGGACCAAGGCCTCGTAGCGCGTATTTAGGTTGGACAGCTCGGCGTGGGCACGGCTGCTCAATTCGGCGAGTTCGAGCTGAGGGCCGACATCGCGATCGAAGACCTTGGCGAGCTCAGTCACGTTGTGCGGAACGCTGGCGAGGATGTCGTCGATTTGAGTCTCGGGAAAACCGATCTTTTTCGCGGCCTCTACGGCCGCACGCCGATGGTTGTCGGCATCGCCACCTTCGAAAACGGAAGCACAACGCTCGGCGAGCCAAGCCGTGGCGCAAGCGCGCTCGAAGGGCGGTTCGGGATCGTGGTGGTGCGTGAGCGCTTCGACGATGTTCGCCGATAACCCATATTCATGTGCCATTTGCGCGCCGCGCTCTGGGTGGGGAACGAGGCCGGCTGCGCGCTCGCAAGTCACGCGCCAAGGCGCTGGCGACGAGCCCATCTCGAGCGCGAGTTCTGGCTGATCTGTCGCGGCGAGCAATAGGCCTACGTCGAGGAACAGTCCCGCCGTGAAAAGGGTGTCGATCTCCACGTTGCCAAAGACTCGCCCGAGTTCACGAGCCAAGATCGCGCGGCGCAGGCAGTTGGCAAGTAGGAGCCGATTGTCTGGTGCTCTGGCCCCGTCCAGGCTAGTCACCAGCAGGCCCAAAGCAATATTGCGCAATCCGCGAATACCTAGGAGCGTGCAAGCTTGGCGTACGTCGTCCACCTGTTTCGACAGCCCCATCAAGGGGCTGTTTACGAAGGATAGGATGCGGAGGGCAAAGGCAGGATCGACGCGCGCGAAGTCGGCAAGCTCATGAACCTCGACGTTGGGCTTCAAGGCCGCCTGGACAATCTGCGCTGCAGCAACGCTCACTGGTTGGTCACGGCGCCCTGGGGAGGAGCCGCGGTGACTCTTGGACACGGACTGAGAAGTTGCGGATCCTCGTTGGCTCTTGGGCGCACTTTGAGAAGTCAAGAGGGGTCCCTCACTCTTCCCAATACGGCAGCCCCTCGGCAGGGGATTAGTCAGGTAATCCCGAAGAGTCTTCCTCAGGTAGGGGAAGCCTCGCCCGCCGATAGCTGAGCTTCCCGGCCCCGTCGCTTGGGGCTGTGCCGAGCTGCCCAGCTCTGCTAATGCAAGGGTCCGATGACCGATCCCAGGCTTTCCAACGTCCTCATTATTGGTTCTGGGCCAGCCGGCCTTACGGCGTCCATTTATGCGGCTAGAGCCAACCTCTCGCCGCTTTGCGTCGAAGGATTCAACGCTGGCGGCCTCATCCCCGGTGGCCAATTGATGTTTACGACGGAAGTCGAAAACTTCCCTGGGTTTCCGAAGGGTGTGCAGGGCCAAGAGCTCATGGGTATGATGCGCGAGCAAGCCGAGCACCAGGGCGCCACGCTCATGATGGCAGACGTGCAGAGGGTGGATTTCTCCAGTCGCCCCTTCAAGGTTTGGGTGGGTGAAGGGGAGGACATCCTGCACTTGGCGAAGAGCATAATTATCGCGACCGGCGCGCGCGCCAATTACATCGGCCTTCCCAACGAGGAGAAGCTGAAGAACCGCGGCGTCAGCGCCTGCGCAGTGTGCGATGGCGCGTTGTTTCGCAACCAAGACGTGGCAGTCGTTGGTGGTGGTGATACCGCGCTGGAAGAGGCGACGTACCTTGCTGGGCTGTGCAAGTCCGTCACTCTCATCCATCGGCGAGACGAATTCCGCGGCTCGAAGGCTATGCAGCAGCGCGTTTTCGCCAATCCGAAGATTCGCCTTCTGCTCAGCCATGTCATCGAAGATGTGCTCGACGTTGCACAAGACAAGGTGACGGCAGTACGCGTCAAGGATCTCAAGTCCGGAGAGAAGCGAGACGTTGCCGTCGAAGCCCTATTCGTTGCCATCGGACATACACCAATGACGGAGCTTTTTCGCGGGCAGTTGGCACTGCACGAAAACGGCTACATCAAGGTGGAGCCTGGCAGCACGCGTACGAACGTAGAAGGGGTATTTGCCGCTGGTGACTGTGCCGATTGGACCTACAGGCAGGCGGTTACGGCAGCAGGAACTGGATGCATGGCAGCGCTCGACGCTGAACGTTGGCTGAGCGCGGAGGGTGGTCACTAGTCGAGACAATCCATGTCGTTCGACGCCGAATCCGAAAACGGTCCACCTGCCGAACTCGATCTTCGAGACGAGCTCTTCGAGGTAACACGCGCGCTGCGTGCCCACGTCGAATACATGATGCAAGGTGGGGCATTTGGTGTTCCGAAGGCGGATCCACCGGCAGTCGCGAGCATCACGGAGCCACCACCGTCCTTTGCCCCCGCGGCGATCCCGGTAGCGTCCGCCGCCGGTGCGGCCGTGACAAATACTTTACCACAGCGCCAGCCGCAAAGACCCATACCAGCCGCAGCAGCCCACGAGTTTGCGATTCCAGAAGTGTCGTCGGTGCCACGTGCGTCAGCACCGGCAGTCGCGAGCGCGCCCCGGGTTGCTCCAGTCGAACTATCGCCCGAAGAAAAGCATCAGCGGTTGACGGTATTGGCGAACAGCATCGTCGGTTGTACGAAGTGTCCGCTCTTTGAGCGGCGCACTCAGACGGTTTTTGCTCGCGGTACTGGCTCGAGCGGGCTCTGTTTCATTGGTGAAGGCCCTGGCGCGGACGAGGATGAGCAGGGGTTCCCCTTCGTTGGGGCGGCTGGGCAGCTGCTTGACAAGATGATCGCGGCGATGGGCCTTATGCGTGACGAGATCTATGTCTGCAACATCGTCAAATGCCGGCCGCCCGAGAATCGAAAGCCGCTTCCTCACGAGATGGCAAGTTGCAAGCCCTACCTCGAGGAACAGCTAGAAGTCTTGTCGCCCCAGGTCATCGTGGCGTTGGGCGCGACGGCAGTCGAGGGACTGCTTGGTGGGAACTTCGGTGGCATCACGCGACTGCGCGGCAATTGGAAGCTGTACAAAGGGCGCATCGCCGTTATGCCCACGTTCCACCCGGCGTACCTCTTGCGTGCCCCCACCGCGAAGCACGTCGTTTGGGAGGACATGCAGGCCGTGTTGCGTCACCTGGGCCGTAGCCTACCCAACCGGGGCAAGAAGTAGCGCTTGTGTGGCCGATTGGCCTTCGCCCGCAACGATCGCGACGACTCATTCGTTGGGTGCGGTCAATACTCATCGTTGCGGCTGTCCTGCCGCTGATAGTGCCACTGCTCGAGTCCACTGACGGTACGCGTGAGATTGGGGAGGTGCTTCGGCGCGTCTATGGCTTGCAATGCCATCAACGGGTCGGACGGTCCTTTGCGATCCTCGGCAACTTCCTGCCGGTGTGTGCTCGCTGCTACGGCATCTATCTCGGATTGGGGCTGGCTGGTATGTTCGGTCGCCCGCGATTACGGCCCAACGCGCACAAGGCGTGGATCCTCATCGGTTCTGTCCTACTGCTCGTCGACGTTGCTAGTGAATGGGTCGGTTTGCGGCCAGAAAACGCCTGGATCCGCACCTCGACGGGCGCATTGCTCGCGTATGGGATTGCTCTGGCGATGCTCGAAGCGGTGCGGCCACGGAGGGGCTAGGGTGATGGTGGCGGTCCAACAAAACGCATCGCGCCCGCCGTTTCGGGCAGGCGCGATACTTACGTTCACCGATCCGTAGGTTGACTCAGAACCCGATCATGGCGCCAAGGCTTGGCTCGATGACGAAGCCGCTATCCGGCAGCATGTACATGAGGTTGACATTCAGCACGGCACCGAAATTCTTGCCAAAGGGATACATCGCGCCGCCACCTAGCGTTACGAAGCCTTGGCCAAGCCGCTTGTAGACATAGACGCTGCGCGGACTGGGGCAGGAAGCCATATCTCCGTCCGCTGCGACCTTACCGCAGATCTGCACTTGCATCTTGCCGTCAATCTGCGCTAATCCGCCTCCCGCATGAATGTAGGGGTGGATCCCCGGCTTGCCCAAGGAAACGAAATGGTAGGTCAAACGGGGTTCAACATGAATTGGTAGGAACGACTTGCCCTCGGTGACCGCGTTGTAGTTGCTATATGTATAGCTCTTGGGGCCACCGTTGAAGGCGAAGCCGACGCGCCCACCAACCATTAGGTTGGCACTAATGGCGTAGTCGAAGGAGAGCAGCGCTCGCAGCGTCGTGAGCTTGGGGCCACCCTTGATCGTGCCTTGACCGTTTGGGTAGGTTGAGTTGGGGAACCCGCCAGAAACGCCCGGATAACCCTCGACAAGTGGAGTCTTGTTGTCGGGCTCGTAGCAGGCGTATTTGCGATCGACGGCAACGTTCTGCGCACTACAAACGTTCTGTCCCGCGCCGTACATGTAGACGTCCACGCCGAAATGCGCGCCGACCCAGATCTTGCGATAGCCGCCACCACCACCACCGACGCCGGGGTTGTCGCCCATGTCGCAGAAGCCCTCGGCACAACGACCGCTGGCGCAATCGCTGTCGACCTCGCAAGAGGGCGCGTTCTCGCAGGTACCTGCGGAACAATAGAGGCCCTTCTTGCATTGTTCCGCTGGTGTGCAGGCATCGCCCCAGCCACCACCACCGGCGCGGGTACAGCCAGGCATGCCAGGGGGGCATTCCTCTTCTTCAGCGCAACGCGCGGGAGGCGCCTCGCCTGGGAACGCGGGGGGCGGCTGGAGCGTGGTTTGCACGATGCTGAGCTGTGCGGGCGCTTCGAGCGTTCCAACTGAGCCGACGGTGGCCTTCGAGGTGTCCTTGATGATGATGACGTAGGAGAGCGCCCCGATCATCTTGGTGGCGCTGCAGGGAATGGCAGCTCGGGCGTTGCCTTCCTGAATCGTCATGGGCAGGTTGACGAACTGGGATCCGCCGAATTCCTTGTAGGCGAGGACGGCCTGCTTGGCGCCTTCGGGTACGGCGCAGCTGATCGGAATCGGTCGCCGCATTTCAACTTCGGAGCCAGTGTCAATGCTGCACTCCATTTCCGCGCCAGCGACTGCCGGTGCTGCTGCGCCGGGAGCTGCCGCCGCCGCGGCAGCGGGCGCAGCGGCAGCTTTGCCTTTGGGGGCAGCGCCACTAAACACCACGTCGAATTCCGATTGGACTTCGGGTGTTGCTAGTGCGGTGTCGATCTGCGTCGCCGCGTCGGCTTCCTTGGCCTTGGTGAAGGCTTCGCGCGCACCAGCGAGATCCTGCTTCCCGCTGCCGCGAACGAGGCCCACGTACATCCAGGCGCGACCGAGGATGTTGGGGCTGCAATCCTTACCGCATGCCTTGATGACGCCCAACAACTGACCTTCGGCTTTGGTGAAGTCCGTTGCCAAGTAATGGACGTTGATGGCCTCGTCGATCTTCGTTGTGGCGGCAGCGTCCTTGGGCGCGGCGGCCACCGGAAAAGCGAGGGTGGATAATAGGAGGGCGGGGGCTAGACGAAGAATGAGTCTCGATGTCACAACAGGTGCTCCGGCGCGAGGATGACGATAGGAGGGGAGGAAGCTATCGGAATCCAAGTTCTAGACTATTTCTGGTTCTACTGCTGGCCGCAACCTTCTTTTTCACCTTCGGTGCGTACGAATTGCACACGACGGTTTAGGGCGCGGTTGATGTCTGTGTCATTGGGTACCATGGGACGCTCGAAGCCGTAGCCATGCGAGGTGAGGCGATCAGCCGCGATTCCGTGGTCGACCAAATACTTCAGCACGGATGCAGCACGGCGATCGCTCAGGCCCTTGTTGTAGGCAGCTGTTCCGCGGTTGTCCGTGTGGCCCTGGATCTCGAGCTTGACCTTTGGGGTCTTCTTTAGGATCTCTCCCACGGCGTCCAAGACTGGGAAACTATCCGGTCGGATGGTGGCTTTGTTGTATTCGAAGTGGATCTGCTCGGTGATCTTGACTTCACAATCCGTGATGACAGCGAGTGCGGGCTTCTTCGGGCAACCCTTCGGATCACCGTCGGGTGGCCCTGGCTCGTTCGGACACTGGTCGTCCACGTCCAGAGACTTGTCCTGGTCATTGTCAGGATCGGGACAGCCGTCGTCGTCCTCGAAGCCATCCGGATCCTCGGGCTCGAGAGGACACTTGTCGCTCGTGTCAAGGATGGTATCGGCATCGTTGTCGAGATCCGGGCAGCCGTCGTTATCAAAGTACTTATCGATGTCTTCCGGATCGATGGGACAAGTGTCTATGGAATCGACGATGCCGTCGCCGTCGGAGTCGGGATCCTCGGGACAGCCGTTGGCATCCTCGAAACCGTTGTAGTTCTCCGGATTGTCCGGACACTCGTCGGTGGAATCTGGATTGCCGTCGCCATCACGATCGTTGACGAGGACACAAATATCAGCAGGAGACAGCGCCAGGGCTGCACGCGCATTCGGCGCAGCGACGAGCAGATGCTTCTCTGCAGCCGATGGGAACCCTTGGTCGAGCTCGATCTGTGCGAATCGAAGATGGCTCTCGGCCAAAGCCAGTTCACGCGGAGCACAGCGTTCGGCTCCATTGTTTTTGGCCTCTGCAGCCACTTTGCTCAGGCCCTGAACCTGCCCACGGAGCAGGTGTGCATCCGTGCAAGCGGCCAGGACAAGCGGCAAAGACAACAGCAGAGTCTTCGTGGAGGAGTGCATCACTTCGGCGCTCCTGTGCCCGTTGGCACGCTGCCGTCGGATCTGTCGGCAGATGTTTCAATAAGCCTAGGTTGCGCGCGCATACGCAATCGCGCCTTGTCCGCCGCTTGCTCGGCGTATTCATTCGCCAGCTGAGCGAGCTCGGCGGCGTCACCGTAGTCCGCTTCGGACGCCTCGCTCATGGCCTTGTTGAGATGCTCCTGCGCAAGCGTGTACTCGTAGAGCGCAGTCTTTTCCGCACCGGCTTGTCGAGCCTCTTCCAGCTTGCTCGATGCGCCGTTCGCGCGATACGTGTAGATGACATTGCCGCAGCCGCACAGCGACAGCCCGAGGCATAGGGTGCCAAGGGTTCTGCTGTCAAAGCGACAGAGGAACCGGAATCGCGTTGGGGATTGGGCTTTTTCGGGTTGCATCCGGACTCTCGCAAGCCGCATCGAGACGACGCCGGACGCTACCAATTTGCCGTTGGTCCCGTCAACCGAAAGGCCGAGTTTGGTGTGACTTTACTTCCGGCAGGACTGGGTGAAGGAGTCACTTCCGGCCAATTGACCGCATTGGATTGCGGCCGTGGGCTCCAACCGCGCCGTGCAAAACAAAAGGATCGGCTAATAAGCCTAGCAGGTCAAGCGCTGTGCGGGCACCAGGCGCAGAGCTAGTTCGGCCGCCAGACTAGACTGTCAGATGCGGCGGTAGACGCCAACCACCTTGCCCAGCAGCATCGTCGCTTTGAAATCCGTAGCCCGCACCAGGATCGGAGCCATGCGTGCATTCGCCGGCTGGAACCGAACGTAGTCACGCTCGGGGAAGAAGTACTTCACGGTCGCTTCGTCGCCGATGAGCGCGACGACGATCTCACCGCGATCGGCCGTGCTCTGCTTGCGCACGAAGATGTAGTCGCCGCTGAAGATCCCGGCTTCGATCATCGAATCGCCCGTGACACGCAGGCCAAAGACATCGCGGCCCCCGCGAACGAGCATGCGATCGATTTTTACCGTATCGATAACGTTTTCTTCAGCTAAAAGTGGCAAACCCGCAGCAACGCGTCCGAGCACCTGGATCTCCACCATCTGCTCGTCAAGGTGGTCCTCGGATACGGGTGCCGCGTCGTTCTCAGGAATGCTCTTGGGCAGCGCGCCAGCATCGACGAGTTTCAGCGCACGGCTCTTCATGTCTTCGCGGCGCAGGTAGCCCTTGCGCTCGAGTGCTCGCAGGTGATCGTTGACCCCGTTGGTCGAGCGGATCCCCATGTGTTCACCAATCTCACGCAATGTGGGTGGGTAACCCCGTTCCGTGATCGACTGGCGAATGAAATCGAGAGTCTGCTCCTGGCGCTTGGTGAGCCCCTGCATAGGCCCGAGAGCATACTGAACGGGTGTTGGCTCGTCAAATTTGCAGCCAGAACAATTGCCGAGCCCCAGCCACCCAATGGAGAAGGGGTCGGAAGTTGTTCAGAATTTACCGCTGAAGGTGAGAAAAGTAAGCTTGTCGTTGGTTTCACGGAGCCGGGCAGTAAGCAGCCGCACGAAGCTCTGCAGGACCTCGTAGGCGAGATCCTTGTGCAAGAACAACAGGTCGTCAAAAGCGTCCTTCGGGATCGCCAAGAGGCGGCAGCGCTCGTGCACTATGGCGTCCGCCGAACGGGGCGACTCATCCAAGAGCGCCATTTCGCCGAAAACCTGTCCCGGCCCAAGCACCGCAAGCGCTTCTTCTCCCATTCCAGGGACCTCGCGGCTGATGCGGATCTTGCCGTCCAAGATGAGATAGAGGCGGTCCCCTGGTTCACCATGGCTAAATAGCCTCGTTCCAGACGGGTACAGCTCTTCCACTGACACCCTAGCGATCATGTCGAGCGCTGCAGGTTTCAGTCCCTCGAAGAAACGAACCCCGCGCAGCTGTTCCGTCCGGTAGTCCGACACGTCGGCCACTATAATCGCCAATCGCGCTGCAGCAAACAGTCCAATAGGCCGATTCATGATGCGCTGACACGGCGTTATTCGGCTATCTGGTCAGCGTCGGAAAGTGACGATGAACGGGGGAGTCGTTGTCACTATGGCCTTCCCCTCCGCATTTAGGCCCACGCTGTAGGATTTCCGCAGGGCACATTGCCTCGCTTGGTTTCCGAACCCGTAGCCTGGATCCTTGAGGACGGTGACGCTCTGCGCTCGGCCGTCCGTACCTACCGTGACCACAATGGAGAGGCGCATGAAGTCGATCTGCTCGACGTCAGCCTCTGCCGGGAAGCCGCAGTCGCCCCAGTCTCGACTGGCAGGGGTGGCGGGGCGGCTGAGGTCCTCCTTGGGTGGGGGTGGCGGGGAGACTGGGCCTGTGCCTCGGCCTCCGACGACGCCGCCGGGCTTCGCGTTCAGATCGCGCACCGCTGTCTTCGACGTGCCTGTGGCTGAGGTGACGCCACCTGCGAACCGGTCGCCATCACCAGAAACGAACCCCTGATCGGTCAAGTCGAGCGGTTCAGACGGATCGGGATCAGCCGTTAGCACCTTTGCGGCCTGCGCCGGTGCAGGTGGCTTCTCTTGCTGTTGGTTCTGCGGCGCCGAGGGAGCCTTCTGCTGGGGCTGCGGCTTTTCTGGCTCCGGTTCGACCGGTGGGGGCGGGGGCGGAGGCTTGTTGACCTCGACGGCGTAGGTCGCCCTTACGTCGTCCACGACCGCCGAGCGAATTGCAGCGGCAAATGCCGCCATATCGAGCAAAGCCGAATAGCCGTGAGCGGCCCCTGCGCCATGGACCACGAGCGCTCCAGCCAGGCCGAGACTCATTCCGACGCGGCGCTCTCGTTCCATCAGCGATAGGATTCGAGATATCGGATCGAATGATGGGACCAGCCGCGCGCGTCGACGCTGCCGCGGATTGGACTTCAGCTGGAGTGCCGGCTCGCGCTGGGCGCCGAGTTCCCTCATGTCACTCCTGCTCGCTTCGGCTTTTAGCGTTTCCGTCGAGCCAGAGTCCGCGGTTGGACGCATTTCGTCCGATGCTTCTTCGAGCCCTTTCGGTATTGCCAGCAATGGTTCGGAGTTGTCTCGCAAGGTGACCCGAAGAGAGGTTGGTTTAAGCGCGCGGGCAAAGTAAGCGTAGGGATGAAACCGGGCCGGTCAATTCGCCTTTGCGGGTACTGCCGCTCCGGGTGACTCTTGTCCTACGGTCGGCTCCGATGTCGGCGAGACGGCAAATGCGATTTTCGCGATCCCCACGCGATTCAAGAGATCGAGCACGTGGATGACTCGGCCATGTTCGACCTTTTTGTCCGCCCGAATGACCGCCCGAAGATCCTTGTTCTTGGTTTTCGCGGCTCTTGCCAAAGGTGGAATGGCCTCGTCGTCCTTGAGTTGCTGAGAGTCGACCACTGTCTTGCCGTCGGCGGTAAGCTCGACACTGAACACGGTCTGAATGCTGTCGCCGCTGGCAGACTTCGGCAGATCCATCGGCATGCCTTGGGACACGATGATGCGTGCTGTCACCATGAAGATGATGAGCAACACCAACATGATGTCCACGAGTGGCGTTACGTTGATCGCGACGATGCTGTCGTCGTCGCCACCGTTGCTCGCTCCCGCCATGTTCTACTCCTCCGCCGCGGCGGCAGGCTTGTCGTCGTTACCGGAGAGGTATGCAAGAAGGACGCGGCTCAACGCTTCGGTGTTTGCCATGGTGGACTTCGCCTTGCGCATGAAGACGTTGTACATGGCTACGGCCGGGATGGCGACCAGAAGACCGATAGCCGTCGCCACGAGCGCTTCGGCAATGGCTGCCATGACCTGTTGCGGCGCCATTCCAGCTGCCGCGGTGGCCGCTGCGCTCACGCTATCCTGCTTCCCGAGGGCCTCGAAGGCTTGAATGATGCCGATGACCGTGCCGAAGAGGCCAATGAACGGCGCATTGTTGCCAACCGTACCAAGGAACACCAGGCGCCTTTCGAGCCGAAGTCGCTGCAACGCAGTGGCGCCCATCATGGCTTGATCCGCGGACTCTGCACCGCGATCCGCCTCGAGTAGTCCAGCCACGACTACGGCTGCTTCCGCACTTGGGGAAGCTTCGAGCATCTTCTTGGCCTGTTCGAGATCGTCATCGCGCAACGCGCTTCGCAGCTTGGACGCCAGCTGGGCAATGTCGTCCTTCAGACTGTGGAAGAACCAGAGGCGCTCAAGCATGATGGCGACCGAGATCACGCTCAGACCGATCATGATCCACATCACCCATGTGGCACCGAAATCCGACATCAACCGCTGTACCCACTGGACGAGATTCATTCTGACCAAACCCTATCGTTGTATTTTGGACTCACGCCCGCGTTTCATAGAACCGCTGAAGCGATGGGACAAGGGCGTGCGCCCAACCCGCGTCATGCCCTAGCACATGCCGGTGACCGCGCGCGCTAGCTCCGACAACACACGCAACCAGTCAGCGGTTCCGCCGGACGCAGAACCTTGGGAACCGGCTTATTCTGCAGCATTCAGCAGACCGGTACTCCGAACCGTCGGCCAACGAACTCTGGCCCGAGTCGCCTGCACTGCCAGGATTCTGGTCGAATGGGGGTGAATCGAGCTACTCGAATATTCAACCATCCCAGCTCCTGACAGCTGGCATACCTGGACGCTAGGCCCGCGCCCAACGTCCAACGCCCAACGCCCAGCGATCCGACTGTACTACGCGAACGAGACACGATGCTGTTTCTGCACCGCAACAATCGCATGGAACTGCTGCTTGAGGATCTCAGCCTCGTCCTCGCTGTACCGCGCAACAACGTGTTTCAACCAGAGGTGATTGTCGTTCAAAGCCAAGGGATGGAGCGCTGGCTGTCGATGGGGCTTGCCGCTCGCTTTGGTGTCTGGGCCAACGGAACCCATCCGTTTCCTCGTGCGTTCATCGAGTCTGCTAGTGACCAAATCATCGGACCTGCAGACGTTGCTCGGCGCTACACGCGTGAGGCAATGGCTCTGCATTTGGCGCAGATCCTTGGCACACTGCCCGAGGACGAAGCGCTTGCGCCTTTGTACGGCTATTTGACAGCGCGACCGGGGGTCGAGGCCAGGCTGCAATTGGCGGAGCAATTGGCGGACGCTTTCGACCAGGTTCAGATCTACCGCCCGGATTGGTGCTTCAATTGGGTATTGGAAAAAACATCGGGAGCGGTGGACTTCCGGCCAACCCTCTTTCGCCTACTGACTGAGCGGCTCGGTGAACGACACTTCCCGGCGCAGATCGCCCGACTGATCGAGCAGCTTGAGCGTGAGGATTTCGACCCGAAGCAACTTCCCGAGCGGATTTGTCTTTTCGGCGTAGCCACGCTCCCGCCGTTGTTTCTTCGGGTCTTCGACGCTTTGGCTCGTCACATCCCTGTTCATTGGTTCTTGCTCACGGCAACGCGAGAATACGTCGGAGCCGAGCGCGATCGGCGCGAATTGGCGCATGCGGCGGTGCCCGAGGGGCCCTTCGTCGAGACGGCGATGGATGGGTTCCAGAAGGAATGGTCGAGTCAACAACCGCTCTTGACCAGCTTTGGACGCATTATGCGTGACGTAGGGCTTCTGCTCGAGCGTGATTGCCACTACGTCGAAGCAGCCGGGCACGCCTTCGTGGAACCGGCAACAACCTCGGTGCTTGAGACGCTGCAGGCAGACTTGTGCGCGTTGCGACGACGTGGCCTCTCCGTCGAGGTACCGAAACTCCCACTCCGTGCCGATGATCGATCGCTACAGGTTCATGCTTGCCACGGTCCGCGTCGGGAACTCGAAGTATTGCGTCAGCTGCTATTGGACGCCTTCGAGTGCGATCCAACGCTTAGGCCCGAGGACGTCATCGTGTTGTTGCGCGATGTTGAGACATATGCCCCGCTGGTCGATGCAGTATTCGCCTCGGAACGCGGCCAGGTAGGGAACATCCCCTACCGCTTGTCGGATCGGAATCTGGGTGCTTCGAACCCGATTGCCGAGGCGATGGCGACCCTGCTCGAGGTCGTTCGCGTGCGGATGAGTTCGATGGAGCTTATGCGGATCCTCGAACTCGGTCCGATCGCGTCGCGATTCGGGCTCAACTTCGACGATCGGTCGCGAGTTCGCTACTGGCTGCGCAAACTCCACGTGACTTGGGGTATCGATATGCCGGAACGGTTGCGTGCGGGCGCAGCTGGCCAACCCGAAAACACCATTCGCTGGGGACTTTCTCGACTGTTGCTCGGCGCGGCCATCGAGGGTAACGAAGCGGCCGCTTGGCGCGGCCATCTACCGTTCGACATCGAGGGGGACGAAGCGGAACTGGTTGGCAGATTCGTCGAGTGTGCAGAGACGGTCTTTGCTTGGCGCGAGCGTTTTGCGCTACCTCGCTCGTTTGGTGAATGGCACCGCAGCATCGCTGAAGCAATGAAGGAGCTGTTCAAGGTGGAAGCAGCCGAGGCATGGCAGCTTGCCGACCTACTGCAGACAACAGCGAACCTTAGTACAGAGTCCGAACGAGCAAGCTTCGTCGAAGCCTTGCCAGCCAAGGTCGTTGCTGAAAAAATCCGGGAGCACTACGAAAACACGCGCAATGCGCAGACTTTACTTGCGTCCGGGGTCACGTTCTGCGCCATGCTACCCATGCGTGGGATCCCTGCGCGCATCGTCGCCATGGTGGGGCTCGATGATGGAACCTTTCCGCGAGCACCGTCGACTTCGAGTTTCGACGACGTCGCACGCTCTCCCGCGCGGCCAGGGGACCGCGTCGGCCGTGACGAGGATCGGCATCTGTTCCTTGAGACCCTGCTGGCCGCGCGAGAGCGTCTGATCATCACCTACCAGGGACGCAATCCGCGCGACGACACGGTCCGACCGCGTAGCGTCGTCGTCGATGAGCTTCTCTCGGTCGTGGACGAGTCATTCGAAAGCCAGTCGACGTCGGGGCAGCGGCCTAGTCAGCGGCTGACTATCGTTCACCCGCTGCATGCGCATAGTGCGCGGTACTTCGATGGCAGCGACGTGCGGTTAGTGTTGCGTGACGTTCGCCAGTACCACGCCGCCACGACACTCGGACGGTCCCGCTTCTTGCCCGAATCGGGCATGCTGGAGGCGCTACTGCCACTCGAGTGCACTGACCTCGAGCTTTCGGCATTCGAGCGCTTCTGGGCAGCGCCGGCAGAATTCTTTTTTCAGGTCCGACTGGGTGCTTTGCTCGAACCAGAGCGACCAGCCGCCGAACTGCTGGATCCAACTGAGCTCGATGGGCTCGGGCGGTATCAGTTGGCCCTGGCGCAATGGCAGGCCATACACAACGGGCGAGGCGACGAAGATGCTTTGGCGCTATGGACGGCCAAGGGACAGCGACCCTTTGCGAACCTGGGCAAAGTCGTCCACGACGAACAGCTGGCGGTGACACGCCGGATATGTGCGCTGATGGAGCAACTTGGTGCGGGTGGTAGCTCAAGAATGCTCGAGCTTTCTCTCGACATCTCTGGCGTCGAACTGAGGGCCGTACTCGTTGACTGCTACGGAGTGGGGCGTATCGATTGGAGTCCCGCGAGGCTCTCTGGAAAGCATCGCGTGGTTGCTTGGCTGCGGCATCTGCTGCTTGCTGCCTGTGGGCGGCCTACGGATTCGTGGTTGCTACGCGCTGCCGAGAAGCAGGAAGACGACGTCCTCATCGAGAAGTTGCCCGCCCTCGAGCCGCGAGCAGCAGCGGGTCACCTATCCGAGCTTCTGGCTATGTTTCGCCAGGGACAGCGTGCGCCGCTGGCGTTCTTTCCGCAAATCTCTTGGGATTACGCGACGCGCATCCACAAGGGCGAGCCGAGTTCGTCTTGCCTCGAACGGGCGTTGCGTGAGTATGGCGATCCATTGACAGATGATAGTGACGAGTTCAAAAAGCCGCTTCTACCACGAGAGGTCGTGCGTCTATTCGGTGTGGAAGCGCCGCTGACCGACGCTTGGCCCAAGCGATTCGGAATCGATGGGTTTCCGGGGTTTGCTCAGCTATCTGAAGCGGTCTTCTTGCCGTATCTCGATTGCGTTGAACGGATCGATCCCGACACAGTTGCCTGCCTGGTGCCGTACGCTCTCAGGGCCAAGGGAGAGCGGACGTGAAGCAACTCGACGCCTACGGCGTGGAGCTTTCAGGTCTGCACCTCATCGAGGCGAGTGCAGGTACGGGCAAGACGCACGCGATCACTACGCTCTACCTGCGTGCCGTCATCGAATTGGACCTTCTGCCGGAGCAGATACTGGTCGTGACATTCACGCGAGCGGCAACTGGGGAATTGCGCGAACGGATTCGGGCGCGCCTGCGTCTGGCTCAGGCTTGCTTAGACGGATCCGCAGTGAGTGCCGAGCCGGAAGTCGTCGCGTACCTCGCCAGTCAGGGCTCTCGGGAGCGATGTAGCTATCGTTTGGAACGTGCTCTTTTGGTGATTGACCAGGCTGCTGTCATGACGATTCATGGCTTCTGCGCCAAGGTATTGGAACAGAATGCCTTCGAGAGTCGGATGCCTTTTGGCACGGAACTCGTCGAATCGCTGGACGCTCTGCTCGACGAGGTCGTCAACGACTTCATGGTCACCCAACTCGCGTCCCAGGGAGAAGTCGAGCTAAGAGCCATGCGATCCATCGGTCTCGGTGCCGAGGAGTTGCGTGCACTCGGTCAGTTCGTTCTGCAGAGGGAGGACTGCATACTCGAACCGCCTCTGGCGGAGAGTTCCGTAACCATCGGTGAGGCGTTGGACGAGCTCGAGCGCTGTCGCGCGTCGGCTCGCGTTTGGCTCGACCACGAACCCCACCAGCGCGCATTGGCCGGCCTCAACAAGAGCAAGCCGCCCGGGGCCATCGGCACGCGCCTGGCTGGCTACGTCGAGAAGGTCAAGACTTGGCTCGAGGAACCGTTCCATCGCTTGAAGGAGGATTGTGCGACGTTCGAGCGACTGTTCGAGCTCGCAGAGAAATCCCCCAGCGCGAAGACACCCGAGTTGCTAAATTGGTTTTCGAGCCTTAACGCATGTTCGAGATCGTTCGTCGCCTTGCGCCGCGCAGTCCTCGAGTTCGGCGTGAAACTGCGCAAGCAGTTCGTTGAATACTTGCTTGAGCAATTCGAATTGCGCAAAGCCGTGCGCGACGTAAAATCCTACGATGACTTGCTGCGTCGGTTACGAGATTCCCTGGTGGGTCTGGCCGGGGAGGTGCTGGCCAACAGTCTGAGGGAGCGCTACCCGTTGGCGCTGATCGATGAGTTTCAGGACACCGATCCGATCCAGTTTGAGGTATTTTCTCGAATCTACCAGCACAGTGCTAGCCTATTTCTTATCGGCGATCCGAAGCAGTCCATCTACGGTTTTCGTGGGGCGGATGTCGACAACTACCTAGCTGCGAAGCACGACCAGCGTGTGCATTGTCACACGCTGCATACGAATTGGCGCAGCGACCCAGGACTTGTCGCCGGCGTGCATCGTCTCTATCGCTCCCACCCCGACCCGTTCATGGGGGCAGGGATAGAATACGTCGATGTTGCACCGAAGCCCACTGCCGTCGATGTGCGTGACGCGCAAGGTGCGAACCTAAGCGGAGTTCGGATCCTTTGGCCCGCGTCGGATGGGGATGACTCCAACCGGGGGATTGCCAAATATCGTGCACGCAAGCTCTCGAGCCGGGCGACCGTGGAGCATGTTGGAAGATTGCTGAGAACCGAGCCGAGCGGGTGGGGTCGCGCGGTACGCGCTTCGGACATCGCCGTGCTCGGTCGCACGAATCGCGAATGCCAAGCGATGGCCAACGCATTGCGCGCACGGGGGATCCGCTGCGTCCAGACCAGTGATTCTAGCGTCCTTTGCAGCGATGCAGCGGGATCCCTTGCTATCCTGCTGCGCGCTCTGTTGCGGCCGAACGAGCCGCGACGCGTCACGGCTTTCTTTGTCGACGAATTGGCGGGGGAAAGTCCAGCTAACATCGAACGAATGCGCGCCGACACGGACGCCTGGGAATGCTGGGTGGAGCGTCTGAATGGCTATCGCCGCATTTGGGAACGCTCTGGGCTACTGGCCACGGTTGTGCGGATGTGTGACGAGCTTGATGTCAAGCAGCGGGTCCTGCAGAAGGCCTCGGGTGAGCGGTTTCTGACGGACCTCTTCCACGTTGCTGAATTGGCGCAGGTTGCGGCGAAGCAGCAGCGATTGATGTTGGAGGGGCAGCTCGATTGGGTGATGCAGGCGCGTTCAGGCGATATGGACGGTTCACTCGAGGACCAACAGTTACGGATTGAGGCCGATTCAGAGGCGGTATTGTTGACGACGGTCCATCGCAGCAAGGGACTAGAGTTTCCGTTCGTGATTTGCCCATTTTTGTGGGACGGCGGGGCGCGTCGCAGGAGTTCGCTCCTAGCGTACCGACGACGTATGCTGGGTGATGCCAAGGGCAACCAAGTGTTGCACCTAGAGCCGAGATTGCTCAAGGATGATGCTGCGGAGTTTGAACTCGCACAGGCCGAACGATTGCGCGAAAACGCGAGGCTGTTGTACGTGGCGCTGACTCGTGCCAAGCATCAGGTGGCGGTTGTGTGGGTCAAGGCGCAAGGGTTCGAGCATGGGGCGCTCGGTCGGCTACTTTTCGGCGCGCGAGCCTTGGACGAGGGAACGGGAGATGCGCGAGCGATGCCAATCGATCGTCAAAGACTTTCTGTCACACGGGAGGCGCTGGTCGACCTATGCGACACTGGTGCAGTTGTCGTCGAGGATTGCAGCGCGGAGGTGTCTCGTTCCAGTGGCTCAGTGCCTCTTCAGGCTTCGTCGCTCGTGGAGCCGCCTGGTCTTACCCGGGTCGTGACTGCAACGGTCCAGACGACGAGCTACAGTGCATTGACGGCGGTCTCGATGGTTCATGCTGAGGTGGGACGCGACGTTGACGCCCTGGCTCCAGTGCCATTGCTTGGGCCAAGTAGCATCGAGGCGGCGTGGGTAGGGCCGGAGCGCCTTGCGCCGGAATTGCCGCTTTTGGCGCTGCCCGCGGGAACGCGTACGGGTGAAGCCCTGCACGCCATTCTGGAGCAGGCGGATTTTCAGCGATTCGAGGCTGAAGGCGGTGAGCTAGATGTGGCGGGGATCCTCGAGCGGTTCGGCTTGGATGGTCGGGAGTTCGAGGCGAAGGTGCGTCGGGGCCTCTGCGCCGCAATGAACGTTCCCCTGATGTCGGGGAACCCCGAGCTGAAGCTCTGCAACGTGACGCAGGCTCAAAGAAGGAGTGAGTTCGAGTTTCTGATGAAGGTGGAGGCTTTGAGTGTTGCGAGCCTGGTGCGCGGTCTCGGGCCGGAGCTAACGGGACTCGACGCTAGTTATGCGGACGACCTTGCTCGACTCCGCTTCGATCCCGTGACTGGATATTTGCGCGGATTCATCGATCTGGTTTTTGAACATGCCGGGCGTTTCTACCTGGTTGACTACAAATCCAATGCCCTAGGTGACTCTGCTGAGTCTTTCGAAGTGGAGCGTCTCAAGCAGGAAATGCGGCGCCACCACTATCCCGTGCAAGCGGCGATCTATGCGGCCGCAGCGGATAGGTGGCTGCGGGTCGCGCGGGTTGGTTACGACTACGAGGCCCACTTCGGTGGCGTATTTTACCTGTTCTTGCGTGGTATGGTGCCAGACCTGGGGGCAGAAAGTGGAGTATTCTTCCATCGTCCATCGGCGCAAGCCGTGGGCGCGTTCGAGGCCATGCTCGATGGGAGGTCAAGTTGACCAGCGAACTCGATGCCGTCGTTGGCTGGTCGGGTTGGAGTCCCTTGGATCGGCAATTGGCGAACATGCTCTTGCGTGAAGTGGGAAGCAACTCGGTCCCATTATGGCTGAGTGTTGCGCTCTTGACTTGGGTAGCGCGCCAAGGAGACGTTTGTATCGATCTCGCGCAATGGGCGAATCAGCCGTTGGCGGCGGTTCTTTCGAAGGCGAGCCGTGATCTCGAGACGACGATTGGCGCAGATTTGAGGCTGCCGAACCTGGTTGACTGGCAGCAACTTCTCGACGATTCCGGGCTAGTGGGCAGAGCTAGCAGTGAGCACCCGCTGACGCTTAAGGGCAGTCGACTGTACTTGGCGCGCTACCATCAGCATGAGGCGGCGTTGGCCGCGCGAGTTGTGGAGCGTCTGGTGGCGGTCAAGCAGCTCGTCTCAGCCGATGAGCTGCGCCGACTGGTTGAGCATTGGTTTTCTAGGACTGGCGGACAATCGAAGCAGGCTGCGGTCATCGCCGTGACTCGACGGTTATGCTTGATCACGGGGGGGCCAGGTACGGGCAAGACATCCACTGTCGTTCGGTTACTAGGCTTGTTGACCGAGCTCGGGCAACTATTGAATGGGCGGCCGCCGCGTGTCCTACTGTTGGCGCCAACCGGTAAGGCCGCTGCGCGCCTGACGGAGTCGATTGTACAAGCCAAACAACGGCTCGTCGATCTGTCCGCGAGCATTGCTGAGCTGCCAACTAAAGCGAGCACGGTTCATGGGGCCGTGGCGTCTTGTCGCCGGCTGCCTGACGGGAGCCGCATCCCCTTGCGCGCTGATGTAGTGATCTTGGACGAGGCGTCCATGGTCGATTTGGTGATGATGGATCGGTTGCTTGGCGTAGCCGTCAACGTGGAGCGCTTGGTCGTCTTGGGGGATCCGTATCAGTTGGCATCGGTCGAAGCAGGTGCCGTTCTTGGCGAATTTTGTGCGACAAGTCGTGGCGGCTACGTTCCAGAAATAGCCTCAATCATCGAGGAATGTTCCGGGGTGGCGACTCAGGCGCGGCCTGCGGGGCGGGCGGAGCTCGAAGACCACCGCGTGGAGCTAATCGATAGTCACCGCTTTCGCGGTGACGGAGGTATTGGCCTTCTAGCGCAATGCATCAAGAATGGGGACCCATCGGGTGCGTTTGCTATTCTTGGTAGTCGAGACAAGGAGGTTGGATTCCTCGAACTACCGCAAAACCATCTCGAGCAGCTCGAGGAGATGCTCGTTCGCGGCAACGAACCCCTTTGGCTGGCAGACAGTCCAGCAGCTGCCATCGGTCGTTTGCAGCGGTTTCGCGTGTTGTGCGCCCATCGCAAGGGCCGCTTCGGTGTCGAGACGTGGAACGAGCGACTTTCACGACGCGCCAAGCAGGTGCAGAGCCGCGAACGGCAGCGGATCCAGATCGAACCGATTCTGATCACGGAGAATGCTCCGGACGCGGTGCTTCACAACGGCGATCTAGGCGTCGTGTGGCGCGAGCCCGACCGGTTGCGGGCGTGGTTTGCGTTGGTCGAGGGGAAGGCCGCAGAAATGGGGCTTTCGCAGCTTCCCAAGTATGAGACGGCCTACGCTATGAGTGTGCATAAGTCCCAAGGTTCGGAGGTGGACGAGGTTTTCGTTCTCCTGCCCGACGCGGGCTCGGCGCTTCTGACGCGGGAGTTGCTCTATACTGCCGTGACGCGCGCGAGAAAACGGTGCACTTTGGTTGGCACGCGTGCGGCGATCGAGCAGGCCGTGACGCGTAGGGTCGAGCGGCATTCGGGCTTGGGCTCGGCGATCGCCGAGCTTGTTGCACATGGCAGGGGGCAGGAGGCGTGAGTCGCGCTCGATGGTCTATGGTGTTCGCGGCGCTTGTCGTCGTAGCCTTGGTGGTTGGTGTGGATGTCGCAGTCTGTCCAATGGCAGGCCTATTGGGCATACCGTGCCCGAGTTGCGGCCTGACTCGTGCCACCATGGCATTCGTTGTGGGGGATCTCGCTCGGTCTTGGGCGATCCACCCTGGGTTGTTGCCGGTGCTCGTATACTTGGGGGCCGCCGCTTCTTGCTTGCGCTTTTGGGGCCAGAGCGCTGCGGTCGTCCGCGGCGTCACCATCGGGGGCTTCGTCCTGCTCGTGTGCCTGGCCTTGGTATGGGGAGCGCGGTTCTTGGGGTATTGGGGCGGTCCGGTGCCAGTGCATCCATGGCGCTTGTCAAGCAACGGCTCAAGCTATCGGGTGGCTCGTATTGGGGCGAATGGTTGATGAACGGTTGGTTTCAGGCAGGTTGATTCTGAGGGGCGGGCTTTGCCTTTGGTGCACGGCGTCGCGCGACATAGCGACGGGGGTACGAATCAACGTCCACCCGCCGGAATCGCCCAGCCCTGGCCGACAATTTAGGAGCGTCGCCGTGTTTTTGGGACAGCCGCTTCTTCAGATTGTTGAACCACATATTCACTGGTATGTGCCTCAACGTACGGTTGAAGGCCGTGGTCTTCCGAGGGTGCAATCTGTCCGAACTCGCCCGAACGCCGGCGTCTGGTGCGTTGCAAGCAACGTCCTTTGGACAATCTGCGCTGCGATTTCACACGTTGAAGCGGAAGTGCATCACATCGCCGTCGCGTACCAGGTATTCCTTGCCCTCGATGTTCATTTTGCCGGCTTCGCGGCACTTGGCTTCGCTCTTGAGCGCGACGAGGTCTTCCCACCAGATGACCTCGGCCTTGATGAAGCCGCGCTGGAAGTCAGTGTGGATAACGCCGGCGGCTTCGGGTGCCGTGGAACCACCGCGGACCGTCCAGGCTCGGCATTCGTCCTCTCCGGCAGTCAGGAAAGTGATGAGTCCCAGCAGTTCGTAGCCGGTGCGAATGACCTGGTAAAGTCCTGGTTCGCTGAGGCCGGCACTCGCGAGAAACTCGGGACGATCGGCTGGATCCAGTTCGGCGATCTGCGCCTCGAGGGCGGCACACATCGGTACGACGCGCATCCCTCGGCTCTCGGCCAGTTTCACGAGTGCGCAGTAGTGCGGGTTCTTCTCCAGATTACCCAGGGAGTCTTCGGCAACGTTGGCCACGAAGAAGCAGGGCTTGCTGGTGATGAGCTGCATATCGGCGAGCAACGGCGCCTCTTTGTCGTCGAGCTCGAGGGTGCGCGCAGGTTGACCCGCATCGAGATGCTTGACGAGTTTCTCCGCCATCCGCGCCGCGAGCAGTTCCTTTGGATCCCCGCTTTTGGATTGCTTCTGGGCGCGATCCAGGCGTTTCGTTGCGGTATCGAGATCCTTTAAGCAGAGCTCGGTCTCGATGGTTTCCACATCGGAGACTGGATCGATCTTGTTCGCAACGTGGGTGATGTTGTCGTCGACGAAACAACGCACCACCTGGGCGATGGCATCGACCTCGCGGACATGCGCCAGGAACTGATTGCCCAGGCCTTCGCCCTTGGACGCACCGCGGACCAAGCCAGCGATATCGACGAAGCGAATCGTCGTGGGCGTGGTTTTCCTAGGTTGATAGAGCTGCGCGAGCGCATCGAGCCGCGGATCGGGAACCGGCACGATCCCGACGTTGGGTTCTATCGTGCAGAAGGGGAAGTTTTGCGCTTCTGCCCTGGCTGACGAGAGCGAGTTGAAGAGCGTGCTTTTTCCGACGTTGGGGAGGCCGACGATGCCGCAGGAGAAACCCATGGTGCGCCGGAGTTAGCGCATGCGGCCCGGCGCGCAACGTGTTCCTCATCCGGTTACTCGGCCTGGCAACTGCCACTCGCCGCGACCAAGCAACACGCATTCACCGCCGACGAGGACCCGTTCGAGACGATCTCCGTCGAAGACGAGCTCGGCTCGAAGCTCGCTTGGTCTGCCGATTTCGCGGCCCTGCGAGATGTTCAGCGCTCGGCCTATTGGGTTTGTTGCGTGGCTGTAGACATGCAGGGCGAGGGGGGCGACAGCGGAACCCGTGGCAGGATCTTCAGCGACCCCAGCTCCGGGGACGAAGACGCGAGCGTGCAATTCAGTGCCCTGCTGAGCGAAGACGACGACGCCAACGGGTCCGAGTGCGGCCAGGGTAACGAGGTTCGGCGTTACGCGTCCGACCTCCTCTGCGCTCGCGACCTGCACGAGGATATGCGCGATTCCGAAGCGATAGCGCACAATTGGCGTTACCGCGTGCGACAGACCCAAAGCAGACAGCAACTCGAGAGGATTTTCGACGGCCGAGACTTCGGGTAGAGGCAAATTGAGCCAGGCAGCGACAGGATTCGCGCCATCGCGATCGACGCGAACCTCGATGGTGCCCATGCCCGTTTCGAGCATCAGGCGGTCGGTTTGCAGTGGCCGCGACAGGACGAATGCTGCGCCGAGTGTCGGATGACCTGCGAAGTCGAGTTCGACTTTCGGCGTGAAGATGCGGATCTTGGCCGTGCCGCCTTGGGCTGCGGGCAAGATGAAGACAGTCTCTGACAGGTTCATCTCGAGCGCGATGGCTTGCATGGTCGCGGTGTCGAGGCTGCGCGCGTCAGTGAAGACCGCCAGGGGGTTGCCGCCGAAAGGTTGACTGGAGAAAACGTCGCATCGCACGTAGCGCAGGCGTGGCATAGACCCCCCAATAGCACGCGGTGGTGTGGCCGGGATCCAGCCAATTCGGGGCCGGCGGATCCCCAGGCCCTTTACCTGGCTCCAACCATGGCAATCTCTTGCCCCATCCCCAAATCGACGACTACTGGAGTGGACCCATGATCGAAATCCATGTGACGGGAATGACCTGTGGTGGCTGCGTCAACTCGGTGCGGCGCGCCGTCGAACGGGCATTGCCGCAGGCAAGACCCGAGATCGAGCTCGGTACTGGCAAGCTTCTGCTCGATGTCCCGGCGGAAAGCGCGCAGGACAGTGTTGCTCGGGTGATGGCTGCCATTGAAGCGGCAGGGTTTGGCGCCGAGGTGCCGGGCTCGTGACGGAAATCGCGAGGGAGCTTACGATCGAACTCGGCGTGCAGGGCATGACCTGCGCCAGTTGCGCGGCGCGGCTCGAACGAACGCTCTCGAAACGTGATGGTGTCGTTGCGGCCGAGGTGCAGCTCGTCCACGAGCGTGCAAGGATCCGCGTCGTTCCCGGGACGACCATCGAATCGCTGTTCGAGGCCGTGCAAGCCGCGGGGTTCGAGCCGAGCCAGGTACCGCAACACGCCGGTGTCGAGGCATTTGCGGAAGACGAAGCTCGGTTTGCGCGCGTCGCGCGCCACGACGGCTGGCTATTGCTGGCGTCCGTCGCTTTCGCGTTACCGCTCGTCCTTCCGATGCTGGTGATGCTCTTTGGTCAGCATTGGCATCTGTCACCATGGGTCGAATTCGCACTGGCAACACCGGTCCAGTTCTGGCTCGGAGCCAGGTTCTATCGTGCGGGGGTAAAGGCCCTGCTACACGGTTCGGGTAATATGGACCTACTCGTCGCCGTCGGGACGAGTGCCGCCCATTTCTACAGCGTCGCCGAGCTTGTACGCTGGTCAGGCTCGGGTCAACCGACGCTCTACTTCGAGGCCTCGGCCGTCGTGATAACCCTGGTGCGCCTCGGCAAGTGGCTCGAGTCGAAGGCGAAGCGCGGCACTACGGCAGCGTTGCGGGCCCTGTTGCAGTTGCAGCCAACGAAGGTGATGGTCCGTCGGCAGGCGTCGGGTACCCCGAGTACTGGCTACGAAGACGTCGAGATCGGAGCAGAACAGCTCAGTATTGGCATGCGGATGGTGGTAAGACCTGGCGAGCGATTTGCGGCAGATGCCATCGTCGTCGAAGGAAAGGCCGCTGTCGATGAATCGATGATCACCGGGGAAAGCCTGCCGGTTCAGCGTGGCCCCGGCCAAGAGGTGGTAGGCGGTAGTCTGAACGTCAATGGTTTCGTCGTAGCTCAGGTGTTGCGCGTTGGGCAAGACGCGACGCTGGGCCAGATCATCCAGATGGTTTATGGGGCGCAAGCGGGCAAGGCCGATGTGCAACAGCTCGTCGATCGCATTAGTGCTTGGTTCGTCCCTGTCGTCATGGGGATCGCTCTGGTTACTTTCGGCCTCTGGTGGTTCATCGGCGGTGGACTCGAGGCTGCCATGGTGGCGGCGGTCAGTGTGCTGGTCATTGCCTGTCCTTGCGCCTTGGGTCTCGCAACGCCCACGGCCATCGTAGCGGGAACGGGTGCAGCTGCCAAAGCGGGAATCTTGGTGCGAGACATAGACACCCTCGAGCAGGCGAGCCAGATCGATACCCTGTTGTTCGACAAGACTGGAACCTTGACCGAGGGTCGCCCGTCGGTCGTCGATGTGGTCGTCGAGCAGGGAACGCTCGAGGAACTGCTGCGACTCGCTGCGTCGGTCGAACAGGCGAGTACTCATCCGTTGTCGCTGGCCATCGTCGAGCATGCCAAGGCCGCCGGGGTGCCGCTCTCGATGCCTGAGTCCTTCGAGAGCCATACCGGGGATGGCATCAGTGGTCTCGTGGACGGAAAGCTCGTGCGCGTCGGGCAATTGTCCTGGTTGGGTCAATGCGGCGTGGTTGCGGCGAGTGAGCGAGCCGCGGAAACCGCGTCCGAGCTCAGCCATGGTTTCGTTGCGGTGGCTGTGGGTAACGAGGTGATTGGTCGCATCGCCATTGCCGACCGCCTGCGCGAAACGGCGCGCGTAGCGATTCAGAGCCTTCAGAAGCGGGGTATTCGAACCATCCTGCTCAGCGGTGATGACGAACGCGTGGTGCGCACGTTGGCAGCTGAGCTCGGGATCGACGAGGCGGTGGGACGTGCGCGTCCAGAAGACAAGCAAGCCCTCGTGCAGCGACTGTCGAAAGAGGGCCGGCGGGTGGCCATGATCGGTGACGGAATCAACGATGCGCCTGCTTTGGCTGCGGCCGACGTGGGGATCGCCATCGGAGGAGGGACGCAGGTTGCCATGCAGACGGCAAATATCGTCATCATGCGTCCAGACTTGCGACTGATTGAGGCGGCTCTAGACGTAGCGCGGGCTACCTTCATGAAGATCCGGCAGAATCTCTTCTGGGCCTTCGTCTACAACTGCATCGGGATCCCTTTGGCCGCATTTGGGCGCCTCAGCCCCATGATCGCTGGCCTGGCTATGGCATTGAGTAGCGTCAGCGTCGTGTCAAACTCGCTGTTGCTGCGGGGGTGGCGGGCGAAGAGGTAGCCCGTAGCGTTCACGATTCGTTACCGCCGAGAGGGCCACACGATCGTTGGTGGCTTGGCGAGTGGCTGCGTCGCTGGCGCCACCGCTCGAGCGCAGCTACGCTGGCCCAGCCCGTGAAAGTCATCGATTCCGTCAGAAAAGCTGCTGCAACCGGCGTCTGGTCCCAGGGCGTCAAGTTAGCGCGTCAACCCGGCGCGGTCGTGATCGAGAGCCGCAGTGAAAGCGAGGCGGAATTGCGCGTGGCGGCTCCGGCCCATCCGGTCCCACTTTCGGTAACCCTCTACTTCGGGGATATCGAATGGACCTGCGATTGCGGTGGCAATATGGATCCCTGTGCTCACGTCGTAGCGGCGGCCATCGTTCTCGAGGGAGGGGAGGTTGAAACGCCGCGGGGGGAAATCGAGGTCGCCGCCGCCACTTCGACTGGATCAGTGAAGCCATCGGCCGTCGCGACTTCGGTTGGATCGGTGAAGCCGTCGGTCGTTGCGCCCAGTGCCGTGGCCGCGACGCCTCAAACCAGAAGAAGGCTCGGGTATCGATTGATTCAGGAGTCGGGCGTGGTGTGGTTGACGCGCGTTCTGGTGGCGTCGGATGGTAGTGAAACCCCGCTGCGCGTAGCGTTGTCATCCCCAGCAGCGAGGCCCCTCGTCATGGAGATCGCACCGCGGGCGCAGGATCTCCATCTCGATCGATTGATGGGTTCGGCAGCGGGCAAATATCGACTGAGCGCCACGCTCTTGGCGGTGGTAACGGTGCTCGAAGGGGCGCCGGACGTTCGCGTGGGTGCGCGGGTCGTGCGCGTGAACAAGGAACCCGTAATGCCGCTTGTCACCTTGAGGGACATCGGCGCGGAGCTTGAACTGTCATTTGAACGGGATCCGGCCATTGACGAGGTCGTCGGGGCCGGGTTGGCGCGATTGGGTGACGAGTTGCGACCCTTGGGCGAAACGGAACGAACGGGTATGCGTCTCGAACGATTGCCCGCAAAGCGGCGATATGCGGCGAGTCAAGCGGGCGAACTCGTAAACAATCTGCTGCCCGAGCTGGAGAAGAAGCTCGTCGTCGACATCAAGACCGATAGGCTTCCCGGTAGGGTGCGAACCCTCGAGCCGCGTGCCGAATTCGAGCTCGTCACCGAGGGGGAATTGCTCGTGGCGCGCGCCACTATCGTATATGGCGCACCGGCTTTGGCGCGTATTGTCCAGGGGCGTCTGGTGCAATTGGGCGACATGGCACCGAAACGCAGGTTCGACGCGGAAAAGCGTCTGGAACTTGCGCTGCGTGACGAACTCGACCTCCTGCTAGATCGACCGCTGCGTCTCGAGGGGCTCGACGCAGCACGATTTGTCGACCGCCTCGAGCGTTGGCGTCGCGCCCATGGTTCAGTTCGCGAAGGTGGGGTGGGGGCGCAAACGGTGGAACTCGTCGCCGCCTTGGCGATGCTGGAAGGCGGACCCGAGATCCAGTTCCATTCCAACGAAGATGGCACGGTGCAGGTGGCCGCGGAGGTCGTTTGGCGCGCCTATCTCGAAGGGATCGAGAAGGTTCCGCTGTCCAACGGCAGTTGGGGGATCCTGCCCAAGGGGTGGCTTGGCGAGCACGCGGAGCTGATCGAGGATTACTTGGAGGCGCGCGCCACCACGGCCGACCCACGACGCGCTGTTCGCATCCTGCTCGGCACGAGCATCGACGACGATACGTTGAAACGCCCCGACGGATTCGAGAACTACCTCGAGCAGCTACGGGCCTGCCCGTCTCCGGAATTGCCCGCCGATTTGACGGCCACCCTGCGCCCATATCAGTTGGCGGGGGTGCGTTGGCTCTCGGCGCTGCGCGACGCCCAGATCGGCGGGATCCTCGCTGACGACATGGGACTTGGCAAGACGCTGCAGACCATTTGTGTGCTGCGTGGGCGCAGCCTCGTCGTCGTACCGAAGAGCGTGCTCTACAACTGGCGCGAGGAGCTCGCGCGGTTTCGACCGAGCTTGCGCGTTTGCACGTATCACGGCCAAGACCGTGAGCTTGTGCCAGAAGCAGACGTGACCTTGACGAGCTACGCCGTGATGCGTATCGATCAAGAAGTATTGGCTCGCGTGGCGTGGGACGCCATCGTGCTCGACGAGGCCCAGACGATCAAGAACGTAGCAAGTCTGGTGACCGAAGCGGCCTTCGCCTTGCAGGCGAACTACCGCTTGGCCTTGACGGGAACGCCGATCGAGAACCGCTTGGAGGAGCTATGGAGCGAGATGCAGTTCGTCAACCCGGGCGTTCTCGGAAGCCTTTCTAGCTTTCGCAAACGGTTCGTCGAGCCCATCATGTCCGGTGATAAGTCGGTGGCTGAACGCCTGCGGCGTCGGGTGCGGCCGTTCGTTCTTCGACGTTTGAAGTCGGAGGTAGCCCCCGATCTGCCGCCGCGTACTGAGGACGTGTTGTGGGTCGATCTGGAAGCCAACGAGCGTGAACTCTACGAGTCGATCCTGAGCGATTCACGACGTACCGTGCTGCCGGGATTGGCGGGCTCGAGCGGCGTTTTCGAGGCGCTCGAGGTCCTCTTGCGCCTGCGGCAATCGGCCTGCCATTTGGGCCTATTGCCGGGACGGACTGACACCGGCTCGTCCAAGCTGAACCGGCTATTCGAATCGCTGGAGGAGATTCTCGCAGAAGGGCAGAAGGCAATCCTTTTCTCCCAATGGACCAGCCTACTCGACAAGGTAGAGCCAGAGCTTGCTGCGAGGGACGTTCGATGGGTAAGACTCGACGGTTCGACCGTGGATCGTGCGTCCGTGGTCAAGCAGTTCCAGGATCCTTCGGGTCCGCCTTTGCTGCTGGCGTCGCTGAAGGCCGGCGGCACCGGGCTCAATTTGACCGCGGCAGATCACGTATACCTGCTCGATCCGTGGTGGAATCCGGCAGCCGAGGCGCAGGCGGCGGATCGCGCGCATCGCATTGGTCGAGAGCAACCCGTCTTCATTCATCGGGTGATTGCGCGAGATACCGTGGAAGAGCGGGTCCTTTCATTGCAGGAGAGGAAACGCGCTCTCGGCGGATTCGTGGACGGTGCGGATCCAACTGCAGCCATCAGTCGGGAGGAGATCGCCGAGCTGCTGCTGTAAGTCACTCGCTCAGAACGGGTTTAGCTGATCGAGCTGGCGCGTCTTGGTCTCTTTGGGCAATGGCGCGGCGGTCGCAATTGGTTGAGGCGGACCCGATGGCGCTTTGACCTTCTGGAGGAAAGCAGCTGGACGCGGCGTGTCCGTGGGTTCTGGACGCAGAGATATCGTCAATTGTTGATTGACATTGAGGTGAAGCGTGCGTTGCTCTGTGGCGAAGCCCGGCGCTGAGACGACCAGCTGATGTGGTCGCCCATCGTTCAGCAGCGTAAGGTTTGCCGGATTGGCCTTTACCACGGCACCGTCGAGCTCGATTCGCGCCTGCGGCGGATCAGCAAACAGCAGGAGCTGCCGAGTGGGTAGGCTTGCTGGCACTTTGGCCAGTGCGACCGCTGGCGGGGATGGGGTTGCTGCTGGTGCAAGGCCAAAGAAATAGCCCACCGCGGCAAGGATACCTACAAGCGCGCCTGCTGCAGCGTAGCGAATGCGCAAATGTCGAGGCTTTATGTGTTTCCCTAGATTGGCCGTCGTGTGGGGGCCGATGCTGTCCGAGCTGCGTCGGGTCGAGGACCCCAATTGCGCAGGTTCGGATGGGGGTGGCTCGGACGGTCGGAGACTTGGGCGTGTGGTGGGCACCCGCAGCAACGGCAGCAGAAGTTCGTTCGAGCGGTCGAGCCAAGGCACCAACGCTAGCGCGAGCGCGCCCGCATCGGCATATCGTAGTGTAGGATCCTTGAGTAGGCAGCGATGAACGACCTGGACCAGGGCTTGCGGGAGCTCCGGGACGAGCGTTGCGAGCGGAGTGGGATCCTCCCTCGCAATCATGACGAGCAGCTTGGGTACGAGCGGCGAGCTGAACGGGAGTTGGCCGGCTAGCATTTCATATAACATTACGCCGACTGCCCAGATGTCGGCACGGGCATCCACCAGCTTGCTGTTGAGCAATTGTTCTGGCGCGACGTAGGATGGAGTGCCGAGCAACGTGCTCGCATCGGTCAGACTACGCTCGCCGTGCCTGGTGACGACGCTGCTCGGGATCTTGGCGACGCCGAAATCGAGAACCTTGGTCGTGACCAGCGCGATTGGGCTCTTGGCCAGGAATACGTTGCCTGGTTTGACGTCGCGATGCACGATTCCAAGCTCGTGGGCTTCCGTGAGTGCGACGCACATCTCGTAGGCGATGCGTGTTGCCTGCGTGATTCCGAGCCTACGCCCGCGTTCCAAGATGGTATTGAGTGATCGACCCTCGAGCAGCTCCATGACGATGTAGGGTCCGAGCTCCCATTCGCCAATGGTCACAACACGACAGGTATGTGGACTCTTGAGCCTGGTTGCAAGCTTGGCCTCGCGCAGAAAGCGCGCGTTGGGCTGCATGTCCGACTCGATGTCCTCACGCAGAAACTTGATGGCAAAATGTCTGCCGTTGTCGATCTGTTCGACTTCGGACACTACTCCCATGCCGCCGCGCCCGAGAACGCGAAGGACTCGGTAGCGATTGGCGATGATACGGCCTGGGAACAACGGCGCTTCCTACGCGACTCATTCTATCGCGTTCGCGGAGAAATGCCGCTCCGTGCCCGACGGCTGAACGCAGGTTGCGTTCAGCTAGCCGGGCCCGACCTGCGCTTTCTGAACCGAGGGTCAAAGTGGCGCTGCTAACTTACATGCGGCGAGGCGGCAACGCGCCGTGGCTCTGTCTTGCGGATGCCATCTGCTTACATGCCGCCAGGCGGCAACGCGCCGTAGCCCTGTTTTGCTGATGCCACCTGCCAAATTTCGTTCAAGTCTGCGGGCAGCATGTAGATCCCGAGGAAAAGATAGAGGATCACGTTGGGTTCCTGCGCGTTTGGCACCCCTGCCATTCGCTTGGCATCGAGCACCTTCGCCGGCAGCTTGATCATTTCCAACAGGCTTATCACCGGCAGTAGGAACAGGATCGGGTTGATGTCGTTCTTCTGGCGGAAGGCCTTGAGTTCAGCCAACATCGACCAAAGGGCGATGATGCCGTAGAGGCCGCAGGTAACGTAGGTGAGAACCACCACCATGACGGGATTGCGCATTTTGCCCACCGGACCATGTTGGCCGACCGACATGGGCAGTGCGTAGCCCCCGCCCGGGGCGGCCATCGCGTGCGGAGGAGCTCCGTACGGGGAGTACGCCGCGGGTTGACCAGCAGGCTGCTGCTGCATCCCGGCCGGTGCGCCCCAGCCGCCGACTGCGCCCGCCTGCTGCGCTTGATACGGCTGCTGCGCTTGATACGGCTGCTGCGCTTGATACGGCTGCTGCGCCTGGGGGCTGACTGCAATTTCGCCCGGCGCATAGCCGCTAGGTGTGGTGGTACCGAAAGCAGCCGGTTCAACAGCCGATGAAGTCGGTGCAATAGCTTGGGGGGCGAGCTGGCCCGCCGCAGCCATAGCTGCTTGCGGCCCCACACCAAAGCCCATGGCGCCAGGTGTGGCGACCATGGTTCCGCCCAACGGGTTGACGGCGTCCGAAACGGATGGCGCCAAGGGTACCGGAATGGGTCCTGGTGGCTGCGCCAGAATTGCGTCAGTCGTGGGTTGCCCAGCAACAGGGTTTGGAACGGGCGCTGGCGGGTTGGCCGCCGGAGCTGGCGCTGGTGCGGGTGCACGAGCCGGCGGAGCAACTGCACCTGGCGACGGCGGAGCGACCCCAATCATCGTTGCCTTCATCAACGGCTTGTTCGCGCTGGCAGGCCTTGGCGCCGGCGCGGCAGCGGGCGCCGTGGCAGGAGCTGGTGCTGCTGCGCCAGGAGCGGGGGGTTTGGCGGAGGTTCCGATCGGCGGTCGCGGTGCCGTGGGCGGAGCATTCACCATGAGCATCGTGCCTTTGAACCTGGGCGCGGCGGCTCCCTTCAAGTTGAAAGCGCACTTTTGGCAGGCGGCTGCGCTGTCATCATTCTGCGTGCCACAGTTCGGGCAAAACACTCTTCGATACCTCCGGTGGCGCCCACCTCACTCGGACAGGCGGCATGAAAGACTACACACCTTAGGGCGGCAATCTCAAGAGCGCTTATGCCAAGGGATGCGATTCCTTATTCTGTGAGGCTGACCGTTCGGTCGTTTCTTGGCGGCGCCTTGTGTAGTGCGCGTCTGTTGGCTTGCGCGCCGAATTCTCGACCCTTCAGGGAGGTTCCGGTCGGAATGCCGGGTGCAGCCCCCGCAGGGAGCCACGCCCAGCAACAGCGCGGAACGTCACATCGTTGAGCCGGTTGCTGGTGCGGGCTTGACAGCCCTGATTACCGCTCACTACGGTTCGCTCGCCTCGTGCACCGAGGTGCCCAGCGGCCTCAGCTGATCTGTGGCAGAAGCAGGGCCGACGCACGGCCGAGCCGAACGGAATCGACATGGCATTTAGTCTGGACGCGGATCAAGAGCGGCAATATGGCGAGATTCTGTCGCGGTACCCAAACAAGCAGGCCGCTTGCATTCCGGTACTGCACCTCTGTCAGGCAGCCAATCACAAGTCGATCTCTGTCGAGGTGATTCGTTTCGTTGCCGAACGCCTCGAGTTGAGCCCGGCACACGTTCAAGGAGTCGTGTCCTTCTATTCGCAGTTCAATACGACCGCGACTGGAACTCACGAGCTATGGGTCTGCAGAACGCTCTCCTGTGCGCTACGCGGCTCCGACGAGCTGCTTGCCACTTGTGAGCGAAAGCTAGGGATTCACGTCGGGGAGACCTCGGCTGACGGCAAAGTGACATTGCGGACCGCCGAGTGCCTAGCGTCTTGCGGCACGGCTCCCATGATGCAGGTCGACGAGCAGTACCACGAGAACCTCACTCCGGCTGACGTCGAGCGCATCATCGACGACCTCCGCAAACAAGACGACGGATAGCATTAGCTTGGACTATCGAACGCCAGCAGAGACCCCTCTACTATGGTTAGGTTGACGAACTACATCACCAAGAACTACGGCAAGGAGCGCTCCTTCGACCTCGAAGTATACGAGGCGCAGGGGGGCTACCGAGCTGCGCGCAAGGCCCTCGCAATGAGTCGCGAGGCGGTCGTCGAAGAAGTCAAGGCGGCACACATCCGTGGCCGCGGTGGCGCCGGTTTCGACTGTGGCATGAAGTGGAGCTTCATGCCGAAGGAGTCGACGAGGCCACACTACCTCGTGGTCAACGCCGACGAGGGGGAACCGGGCACCTTCAAGGATCGGACCATCATGGAGCAGAATCCGCATCTGCTCTTAGAAGGGTGCATCATCGGCGCGCATGGCATCGGAGCGCGCGATGTATACATCTACGTTCGCCACGAGCTGCATTTAGCAAAGGCTCGGCTTTGGGCGGCCATCGAGCAGGCCACCAAACGGGGTTACTTGGGCGAACGAGCGATGGGCTACCCCTACCCGATCCGCATTCATGTGCACACGGGTGCTGGTGCCTACATCTGCGGCGAAGAAACGGCGCTACTCGAGTCGCTCGAGGGCAGTCGGGGTGAGCCCCGGCTCAAACCGCCGTTTCCGGCGCAAGCCGGAGCCTTTGGTTGCCCGACCTCGGTGAACAACGTCGAAACGATCTCGGCCGTCGCAATTGCACTCGAGCTTGGCGGAGATGTTTTCAGCAAGTTGAGCGAGCTGCATACCTTCAACGATGGTGGGGTGCGTCTCTTTGCCGTAAGCGGGCATGTCAAGCGCCCAGGGGTGTACGAAGCCGCTGTCGGCCTAACTCTGCGAGAGCTCGTTTACGAGCTGGGCGGGGGGATCCTTGGCGATCGGGCTTTGCTCGGAGTCATCCCGGGCGGCTCTTCATGTCCTATCCTCTTGCCCAGCGAAACCGTAGACGTTCCACAGGACCCAAGGTTTGCGGCGTGGCAGGGCAAGAGCGTTTTGGACATCCCGATGGGCGTGGACACCTTCCGCAGCATCGGGACGATGTTGGGCACTTGTTGTGCAGTGGTCCTGTCCGATGCGGCCGATCCAGTGTTGGCATGTCGCAACTTGGCGCGATTCTACAAGCACGAATCGTGCGGCCAATGCACGCCCTGTCGTGAGGGATGCGGGTGGCTCGAGCGGTTGCTGGACAAGATCGTTGCGGGCAAGGCCAGCATGGACGAGTTGAATCTCGTCTCCGAGGTCGCGTCTAACATCAGCGGCAATACTATCTGCGCATTTGGTGATGGGGCTGCCGCCCCGATGCTGGCGTTCGTGCAGAAATTCCGGAAGTCTTTTGAGGACTACATCCTGACTGGCGGACAGAACCAAACCCGCCGCCTGGTACCATGATGACGACTATTGGCGGGATCTACTTCTCCCTTTGCGCAGTCACCTGCCTCGTTGGCGCGTTGATTACTGTATTGGCACGCAATCCGATCCGAGGAGCGCTCGGGCTGCTGACGACGATCGTGGGCATTGCGGGGCTGTTCTTGCTACTGCGGGCTCAGTTCCTGGCTGCCATTCAGCTGATCGTTTATGCCGGTGCGGTGGTGGTGCTGTTCGTGTTCGTCATCCTGCTGATGGGTTCCGACGCCCACGATCCAGTTGGACCAGGCAAGGCTAAGTTGGCTCGGGGCGTCGGTGGGGTGCTGCTCGTGGCGTCGAGCGGCGCAGCCATCTTCCTTCTGGCGCCGGAGTTGGCAGAACAGCCCATACCATTCGTCGTGGCGCCAGCGACTCACGGCAGCGTCAGCGCCGTAGGCACAATGTTGTTCACCAAAGGGCTGGTGCCCTTCGAATTGGCGTCGGCTTTGCTTGTCGTGGCAGTCGTTGGGGCGGTCGCGTTGGCGCGTGGTCGCGCTGCGACGAAGGCCGCCGTCACTGAGCCGAATGCGACGCTACGACTCTTTCATGGCCCCGTACACCCGCGTGACGCGGGCTACCCCTTGCCTAAGGGAACTGACCGATGAATTCAATCGGCTTTCACGTCGAATCGTATTTGCTGCTTGCCACGGTGCTGTTCTCGATTGGTGCCGTGGGGTTTCTTACTCGTAGAAACCTGCTGACGCAGCTCATGAGCGTGGAGCTCATGCTCAACGCGGTCAATCTGTTGCTGGTGGCATTCAATCGCGTACATGTTGCCGACATGAACGGGCAGATGTTCAGCTTCTTCGTCATCGCCGTTGCGGCTGCCGAGGTAGCCGTTGGACTTGCCATCGTGCTCGGTTTCTTCCGGATCCGTAACAGCGTCCATAGCGACGACGCAGACACCCTTCGGCACTGATCATGCAAGGTATTCTGAAAGTATTTCCGCTGAACGACTTTGCGCTGCTCTGGGGGATCCTTTTGCTCCCGCTGATCGGCGCCATCGTCAACGGCATCTTTGGCAAACGCCTGGGGCGTTCTGCCGTCACGCTGATGGCCTTGACGGCAATTGGCGTTCCCTTCCTCGCCAGCGTCGTATCCTACTGGGTGCTGCTGCATGCCGGGGGCGGTCACGAACAGGCGCATGAGGCGGCAAAGCTTTACGTGCGGGGCTGGGACTGGATGAGTCTCAGTCTGGCGCAGGACGCCGGATCCACCGTTGTCGAAGTGGCGTTCTCGATGGATGGTCTCAGCGGAACGATGGCGCTCATCGTCACCGGTGTGGGCTTCCTCATTCACCTATATTCGACTGCATACATGGCAAAGGATCCGGGGTACCACCGGTTTTTTGCCTACCTCAATCTCTTCATCTTCTCGATGTTGGTGCTGATTCTCGGCGACAGTCTGCCCGTTCTGTTTGTCGGGTGGGAGGGCGTAGGGCTTTGCAGTTACTTACTCATCGGATTTTGGTTTAGCGAGGAGAAGAACGCTCAAGCTGGGAAGAAAGCGTTCGTCACCAATCGCATCGGTGACTTCGGTCTGCTGGTGGCGATGGCGCTGTTGCTCTACTATGGCGGCGGACTTGACTGGACGCATATCTCGTCGTCTGCGAATCAGCTGCTCACTCCCGTAGACTTGGCGGTGGGAGTTGGCAGGCCGATTGGCGCGGTGCTCGAGTGGATGGGGTTGCGCTACGTCAGTGCTGCGTCGCTGATCGGGCTGTTTATTTTCCTCGGTTGTGCCGGCAAGAGTGCCCAACTGCCGCTCTACGTGTGGTTGCCAGATGCCATGGCGGGTCCAACGCCGGTGAGCGCACTGATCCACGCTGCAACGATGGTAACGGCGGGGGTCTACCTGGTTTGTCGCATGGCACCGGTGTTTGTGCTGAGCCCGGCCGCAATGTTCACGGTCGCGTTCGTCGGCGCATTGACGGCAGTATTCGCCGCAACGATCGCGTTCGCTCAGCGTGACATCAAGAAGGTGCTTGCCTATTCCACGGTTAGCCAACTGGGCTTCATGTTCCTTGGGGCAGGGGTCGGCGCGTTTACTGCGGGGTTCTTTCACGTACTGACGCACGCTTTCTTCAAGGCCTGTCTCTTCTTGGGCGCCGGCAGCGTCATCCACGCGATGCACGCACGGATCCACGACGCTGATGCCTCGCAGGACATGCGCAACATGGGCGGACTTTCGAAGTACATGCCCGTCACTTGCTGGACCTTCGTGGCGGCAACTCTGGCCATTGTTGGTTGCCCGGGGACCAGTGGGTTCTTTTCGAAGGACGAGATCCTATTCAAGGCCTACACGTCGTCGATTCAGCTGCCGGTCAACAAGCAGACGATGATGTATGGCGCGCAGCAGATTCCATTGATGCAGTGGCCTAGTTGGGGGTCGACGGCACTGTTCGCCATGGGAGTGGCTGGTGCGGTCATGACCGCGTTTTACATGTCGCGCCTGTTCGTCAACATCTTCCTCGGCAACTTCCGTGGATGGACTGTGGTCGCGAGTGCAATGGATTTGCCAGCCCACAGTCACTCGAGCGACGAGCAAACTGACCATGGTCATGCCGACCATCACGGGCCGGTCGCCGGCTTGGAGTTGGAGGGCAGAAAGCCGCATGAGTCGCCTTGGCAGATGACTCTGCCGTTGGTGGTTTTGGGCGCATTGGCGCTTGGGGCCGGGTTCCTCAACGCGTCGCTGGTCAAGATTACGCCGCTCGAACACGTTCTGGCGCCGCTCTTCGAGTCACTCGAGGGAGTGGTTACCCGACCAGACTCTGCATTGCTCGAGCATCAACTGGTGTGGTTTGGGGTAGGCGCCTTCGCCGTCGGCGTTGGTGCAGCCTACTGGGTCTACGTCCTCGAGCACGGCAAGCCGGCAGAGGCGTTCGCCTTGAGGTTCTCCGGGCTATATCGGCTGGTCCTCGATAAGTGGCGGGTCGACGAACTCTATCAAGAGACGGTGATTGGCGCCGTGGAGATCCTGGCCGACATGGCGGTTTGGGTCGACAAGTGGATCGTCGATGGACTGGTGGCACGGGTGCCGGCATTCCTGGTGGCTGCGACAGGGGCAATCCTTCGGTTGTTCCAGACTGGCAGGGTGCAGGCATACGCGTCTTTCGTCGTTATCGGTCTCGCTGGTATTGGGTGGTACTTGGCAACACCGCATGCAAATGCTTCAGTAATGGGTGACACCGAATCGGGCAAGTACGTGATCAGTGCCACTCCTGGCCTGGGCTACTCCTACCGCTGGGACGAGAACGGAGACGGGCAATTTGACTCGAAGACGTACAGCGACCGGCGTACTTTGGACCTAAGCCTTGGACGAGCGGAGCGCCGCGAGGTCAAATTGCAGGTCGTCAACGCATTCGGCAGAACGGCCGAAGAAACGATCGTGGTCGAGCGCCCACGCGAAGACAAGAGCGGTGCGTCGACGAGAATCGACGTCTACAACGACTCAGGTGGCATGCGTGGTGTCGTGCGCAAACCTGGTGCAGCCAACGGTCGGTCGCCTGTCGCGCCCGGCAATCCAAAGGTCGAGCCTGGGCTCGGTACAGCAATTCAAGGGAAACAGCCGTGAGCCCCGCAGTCAAAGCAATAGTCGAGACGATGCCGTATCTCTTGGCGTTTGCCATAGGCGCGGCAATTCCACGGCGCCAAGGCAAGTTCGAGCGCATATCGCTCGGAATAATCGGCATTCTAACGGTAGCCCTGGTCATGGGATTGTCGGCTTCCGCTCGTTCGCCGGCCATGGATGCGGCCCACGAATGGCCCCATCTGCTCAACGTTATCGTGTTCCTTCCGCTTTTCGGTGCAGCTGCGTTGCTGTTCTTGCCGCGCCAAGCCAAGGGTATGTTGCTGTGGTTCACGATGGGGATCTTGCTCATCGACTTCGTGGTCTCTCTGAACCTACTTGGTACGGTCATGAGCCGGGGCTGGCACCACCAGTACATCAGCGAATGGCTTCCCAGTTTTGGGATTCGCTATCACGTTGGTGTCGACGGCATCAGCGTGTGGATGCTCCTTCTCACCACGCTGACGACTCCAATCGCGTTGTATGCCGCGCTCGGTTCGGTCAAGGAGCGGATCAAAGACTTCTGCTTCTCGATATTGCTTCTGCACGCTGGGATGTTGGGGGCGTTCGTGGCCCTCGACCTGTTCCTGTTTTACGTGTTCTGGGAGTTGATGCTGATTCCGATGGTCATCCTCATCGGTGTCTGGGGCGGTGTCGAACGCATCAAGGCTGCCTACAAGTTCTTCCTGTATACGATGGCAGGAAGCGTCCTGATGCTTGCGGCCATCTTGTACATGGTTTGGAGCTACCGTCAGGTTGCTGGGTACCTGACGTTTGACTATTTGGCGCTAAGCCATCTCCTCTTGCCACAGACGGCGGCCTGGTTGTGTTTCGGTGCCTTTGCGTTGGCATTTGCGATCAAAGTGCCGATGTTTCCGCTGCACACGTGGCTTCCAGATGCACACGTGCAAGCGCCCACCGGCGGTTCCGTCATCCTGGCAGCGGTGTTGTTGAAGCTCGGTGCCTACGGGTACATTCGCTTCTGCATGGGGATGTTTCCTGGGGTGGCTTGGCATTCCGGGGTGACGCTGGCGGGCGTGGCGGTCATCGGTGGAATTACCTACGGGGCGCTCGTCGCCTGGCGGCAGGACGATATCAAGCGTCTGGTGGCGTACTCGTCCGTGGCGCACATGGGGTTTGTCATGTTGGGATTGTTTGCTGCAACGCCAGCCAGTATCTCCGGCGCGTTGCTGCAAATGGTCAACCACGGTATTTCGACGGGCGCTCTATTCTTGTTGGTTGGCGTTATCTACGACCGCCGCCATACGCGTCTGGTTCAGGAATTCGGTGGCCTCGCGAAAGTCATGCCGATCTACGCCACGGTGTTCATCGTCATCACCATGTCGAGCATCGGCGTGCCTGGTACGAACGGGTTCGTGGGCGAGTTCATGGTCATCATGGGGAGCTTTGTCTCGGTCTCATTGGGTGCGCACGCGCAGTTGCAGGCGTCGGTTGCTGCTTTTGGAGTCGTACTGGCGGCCGTCTACATGCTGAGCATGGTACAAAAGGTGTTCTTTGGACCATTGAACAACCCAGCCAACCAGCGGTTGGCCGACCTCAACGTTCGTGAGACGGTGGCCTTAGCGCCGCTCGTCGCCCTCGTTTTCGTCATCGGCTTCTTTCCGAAGCTTTTCCTGGATCCCATGCAAGACACCGTAGCAGGGGTGGTCGAGAGCTTTCGTGAAGGCCGGCTCGAGTACCTGAAACAGTCACCGGAAGCTAGTCATGCGGTGTTGCTCCCGCGGCGTGGGGGTATTCTCGAGATTGGCTATCCGGAAGCGCCTGCGGGGGCGGCCGTTGGGGCGCTAGAGCCCAAAGCTGCAAAGGGTGCGCAGCCTGAAGGAGCGGAAAAATGAGTGCATTGGTTGGCATTCTACCGATTCTGACGGTCGCGCTCGGGGCTGTCCTGCTGATGCTGGCTGAGGCCACTGGGCGCTCGGCTGCCAGCGGCACCTCCGATGTGGGCGCCGGACGGGCCAGCGAAATGGGACTGCTAGCGGGCGTGGTGTTGCTAGCGGGTGCAGCCGCGAGCGCGGCAGTGGCCATGGCTGGCTATCAGAACGACGGCATGGCTCAGCTTGGGCCGTACCTCTTGGCTGACGGCTTCACTTGGATTCTGTCTCTGGTCATTTGCGTGGTTGGGGCATTGGCGGCCTTTCAGGCCGGGGCGTATTTGCCGGAGCATCGCATCGATCGGAGCGAGTTCTTTCCGCTGCTGCTTTGGGCAACGGTTGGAGCGTTGGCCTTGGTGGGCGCAGGGGATTTCCTAAGCTTGTTCATCGCGCTTGAGACGTTGTCGCTCGGAACCTACTGTCTGGTTGGACTACGACGCACGGCGCGATCGCTCGAGGCCGCCATCAAGTACTTTTTGCTGGGCAGCTTTGCCGCGGCGCTTCTTCTATTTGGTGCGGCGCTGCTATACGGGGCAACGGGCCATACTGATTTTGCAGGCATAGCGGAGGTCGTTGGCGCGGGACTGAAGAGCGGACAGGCGGGACTCGTTGTCTTTGGGACGGCATTGGTACTCGCAGGGCTCATGTTCAAGATCGCCGTAGTGCCGTTCCACGCTTGGACCCCCGACGCCTACGAAGGTGCACCAACTGCCGCCACGAGTTTCATGGCGAGCGTGGTCAAGGTAGCCGGGTTCGGGGTGACGCTTCGTGTCCTTCATTCGGCATTTGGCGGCGAAGCGTTTCTCAACTGGGGTTCGGGATGGCCGCCCATCCTTGCGCTGATTGCCGTTGTGACGATGATTTTTGCCAACGTCGTGGCCGGTCGTCAGACTTCGGTCAAGCGCATGCTGGCATATTCGTCCATCGCTCATGCCGGCTACGCCCTCGTAGGTGTGGTCGCAACTCTGCGCTCTTCGGACGCTCAGTCGAGCGTCATTGTGTATCTCATTGCCTATGCGATCTCGACAACTGGCGCATTTGGCGCCTTGATGTTGGCGGGCTCGTACGAGCGGGAAGCAACCAGCTACGAGGATCTAGCGGGGCTCGGGCGTCGGCATCCGGCTGCGGCCTTGGCGCTATCGCTCTTCATGCTGTCACTCGCGGGGATCCCGGCGACAGCCGGTTTCTTCGGGAAGCTATTCGTGTTCCGCGCCGCGATGGAAGCTGGCATGACGTCGCTGGTGGTGATTGCGCTTGTCAATAGTTTGGTGGGTGCGTACTACTACCTCAAGGTTCTCGTGTTCATGTACATGCGAGAACCAGAGCCCGACGCACCCGCAGCAGTGCCGATGAGCTCACCGATGATGGCTTTTGCTCTCGTGGTCGCGGCGGCGTTGGTCCTCTGGATTGGCATATTTCCAGCGACTACCGTCGACGTTGTCGCGGCATCGGTGTTGAAGCACTAAGGTTCGATGTGGAAACGCGCGATTTGGCTAACGGCTCCACGGTTCACTGGGTGGTAGCTCAGGGTCACGCTGGGCGTGGCGATCGGTAGTTCGTAAGGCACGTAGCCACGAACGGTCTCGTTTGGCCGCAGCAACTTCGCCGGCAAGAGTGGGTCACACCCGGCAAGACTGGTCGTGTATGCGTGTTTCTGGTCATCCAGAAGAGTAGCGTAGAACGGGCTTGCGGGAAGAAGGTCTGTGCCGGTGTTCGTAATCTCGAGCTCGACGGCCCACGCTCGAGTGGCGCGACGTGTTTGTCCGGCACTTGCGCTGCCGCATTCCCGCAGAGAGACCAATTTGGCACGGTAAGTCGGAAGCGAGGCGGTCTGTCCCAACGTGACGATGGGGCTCTGAACCGAGGGAGCGGCAGGCGCGACCGACGCTGCGGGGTAAGCTTCGCCGTTCTCGAGACGTTGGCAGCACAACAGTCCGCCAAGTACTCCGGCGAGCATAAGCCACGGTACCGAGTGCATGAACGCTTTCATAGCACCAGACCCATCCGCCGGATCCCGTTTGCAAGTTCTGTCAGCCAGAAGTCCAACACTTCGACTTCCGGCTAGGAATCAGGCGTGCGACGCGGGACGTCATGGCAACCGCGTTGGCGGTGGGTGGCGACGGCCGCTGAGCGATTCCCCCCCCATGCCCGCAGGAGCCCAGGTAGCTGATGGCGTTGGACGCGGTGGTGCTGAGTCACTGCGGCGGGAAGCTAGTTCGTTCGGGAACATCGGCCAAGTCTGTACTAGAGTCCAGCTGTATGACTTACTCGAAGCTGTTGCATACAGGTCTGCTCCTGGTCACCGTCTCTAGCCTATTTGGGTGTTTCGAAGGCCGTGAGAAGAAGAACAGTCCTGTGGGGTCAACCGCAGCATCGGCGAAGGCGTCGCGGCAAGTTCGGTCCGATACTGGGATCGTCGAGGGCGTTGTCATCATGGAGGGCGATCCGGCAGCCATTCAGACGGGGTTGGAGAGGCGCATTCCCAAGGAGTGTCCGGATGCATTGAAGACTTACGGACTCGTGTTTCGCGAGGGTCCCGGTCGCAAGGTTGCGGACGCATTCGTCGGCGTGACTGGCTATCAAGGCAACGCGCCGGAAAAAACTGGCGTCGTGTTGGTAACCGGACGCGGATGCACCTGGGACCGGCGAACCTACGGTATGACACCGAGCCAGAGTCTTATGGTCAAGAGTGGTGACAATCTTCCCTACGTGCCCGTGCTCCTAAATAATAAGTCTCCAGCGTCACTAGTCGCTGTACCCGACGGTGATGCTGTGCCCGTGAATCCCACTCGCGGTCCGGGCTTGTACGTGCTGTTCGACGAGATGCGCAATTTCACCCAAGCGACGGTGCTAGTCTGGTCGCACTCGACGTTTGATGTGACGGGACTGGATGGCAAGTTTCGCATCGAGGGCGTTCCCGCTGGGACTTCCAAGCTGTCGGCGTTTCTACCGACGGCGGACCTTACCGTCGAGCAGCAGATCACTGTGACCAAGAACACCACGACCAGGGTGGAACTCAAAATGCGCTTCGACGCTGCAGCCTATGCGGCCAAGACGGCTGACGGGTCAGCGCCAACGGGCAATTCAGGCGCGTCGGCAGCGCAAAAGTAGGGCAGTGCGGCGCTAGTCGCCAGGCTTCGTTGCGAGCTGAACGCCGGTGCGTCGTGAAATGAGCTCCAGAAGTGGCCCCTCTTCGATGGCACTTGTGCCAGAAAGATTTGCCGGGGCCAGCCGGAGTAACCGATCGAACGCCACGTCGTCGCGCGCCCAATCGGCCAGCTCCAGTCGCCTCAGCCAGATGCCGAGGTCTTCTGGTTGGAGCTGGCCAGCCAGGTTGGCCAGCTCGCTGGCGAAATCGCGCGCACCCTGGCGGTAGGCCAGCGACATCAATTCGACTATGCCAAGGCCGAGTTCGCGGGCGGCTCGTTGGGCCAGACGACGTTCGGAAGTGGCCAATGCATGTTCGAGTTCGACACGGGACTTTGAAGACAGATCGAGGCGAACGGGTGCATTTTGACGCGTTGAAGTGTCAGGGAAGGTCGAATAGGAGAATTGGCTGACGAGGTGCTCGGCTGCGCGGTGCTGGACCTGAGCGAGCAAACTCGCTCTCGCCGCCATGAGCTCAGCCAGCATCAACCAACCTGCGGTGTCGTTGGGGAAAACTGCGACGTGCGCCCAAGCATAGCGTTCGGCTTCCTTCTGATCTCCCCTTGCTTGTTGAATTCGGATGACGAGACGATCGTGCTCGGGATCGCTTGGGGCGAGGCGCAACGCCGCGTCTGCACTCGATAGTGCAGCAGCGAAGTCGTGATGTCTCAAGCTGCAGAGAGCCTTGGCGTGAAAGAGAGCGGCAGACTGGGCGTTGAGGCGTTCGGCTCTGCCAAAGGCGCGGTTGGCCGCGGTCAAGTCCCGCTGACAGCTGAGGGCGCCCAGGCGGATCCAGGCCTCATCCGCTGAGCTGTCTAGCTGCAACACTTCGAGGTAGCTAGCGACCGCCCCAAGGCTGTCTCCGGCGCGTTCCTGCAGTCGAGCGCGCGCATAGGTTGCATACGCGCGTGGTGAAATGGACCGTTCGACTCTCGTTGAGCCGTCTTCGATGCGAACAACGCTGCGCGCACAACCAGCAGAGCAGGATGCGGCTAGTGCAGCAACGGCGAGAACCGCGTTGCCGAGCCTCCGCCAGGTGGCTCGTAGCGCCAAGGGCCAGGGGACTACCGCGGTACTATCAGCGGATGGGTGTCCGTTTTGGAACAGCATCATGTCGTGCCACCTGCTTCGCGTAGGCGTTCGAGAAGACCTTGGGCAGTCTCGACGTTGAAGCGTCGGATCTTAACCAGTTGCTCGGCGATGCGTTCGACCTCGGCGCCGACCGCACCGGCCAGCGTAGCAACACCGCGGGCATGTAGCGCCATGTGTCCCTTCTGGATCCCGTCCGTCGTCAAGGCACGCAGTGCAGAGAAGTTGGTGGCAAGGCCAGCCGAAGCAGCCACCATTGCAAGGTCCCGCGCCGAAGTAACTTCGAGCAATTTGAGTGCGAGAGTAGCCGTTGGGTGGACTCGAAGCGTGCCACCGACGATTCCGAGAGCCAGGGGCAACTCCAAGCAGCCGTACAGCTCTGCCCCTTGTCGGCGCCAGGTGGCGAGGGGTCGATAGCTGCCGGAGCGCGCCGCATAGGCATGTGCGCCGGCCTCGACAGCGCGATAGTCATTTCCTGTAGCCATCACGACGGAGTCGATGCCGTTCATGATCCCCTTATTGTGGGTTGCTGCCCGATAGGGATCCAGTTCGGCGAAGCGAGATGCTTGCTCGATGCCGTCGGCAACGCGTTCGGCTTCGGCGTGCAATTGCGCGGGATCTGCGGCGGGGGAGTCGGAACGGTGTTGAACGAGCCCTGTCGCGGACACCTGACACTCGACGAAGACGCGCCTGTGGTCGCAGAGATTGGTCAAAATGCGAAGGCCGAGGGACCCTCGGCCAATCTCCGCTATGCGCGGGCCAACGCCTTCGGCAATGGTGTTGACGAGGTTGGCGCCCATCGCGTCCAAGCAATCGACATGCAGGTGGACGACGACGAAGCCTTGGCCGAGGCAACGCACCTCGAGTTCACGCGGCCCACCGCCTCTTGCAACGAGGCTGGGCACTTGCTCTCTTGCGAGTTCGAGCAATGCCTCACGCATCGCCAGGATGCTTTGCTCCGCCTGTTGCGCATCGGCTACGGCGTACAGTTGGATCTGCACCGTCATCAAGTCATCGAGGACTTTGGCGCGAAAGCCACCACTTGCGCCGATTCGCTTTGCGGCGTTCGATGCCGCTGCAATCACGCTTGGCTCCTCGACCACCATTGGGACCCAATGCTTTTGCCCGTTCACGACGAAATTGAGGGCGACGCCGAACGGCAATGCATAGGTCCCGAGGACATTTTCTACGACTTTGTCTGCCGTCGCGGGGTCGAGGCCACCGGCATCGAGCAACGCGGCGAGTGATTCGGCGTCAACACCAAGCCTCTGCGCAGCGGCTCGACGACGCTGGTCAATGGGCATTCGGTAGAATTGGAGATTATGCAGTTTCTGATGTGTCACTGGCGACCCAATCTACGTGCGTGGTTGTCAGCATGCACTCCGTTGGCTCCAAGTGCGATGGGCAGTCGCACGTGCCCCCGCTGAGTGATTTCGTCGATCATGAAATCTGACCGCGCTGTTCCCACGTAGAGCGCAATATCACCGCCACCAGCTCCGGCGGGCAAGACAGCCGCTCCCTGCTGCTGGGCGATGTCGGAAAGCGCCTCGACCTCGGGAGTCACGATCGGAATACCTGCGTTGCTTCCCAGGCGTTGGAGCGCGTGGCGTTGGGCAATCAGCCCGAGGAGGATTCCCTCTGGGTCCTGTCGTGACCAGGCATTCGCCGTAGATTCGGCGGCATCGGCTTGTACTGTGATGTCACGGCGCTGCTCCGCCGGGCTGCGCTCAGCGTAGCTACGGATCTGGGCCAGCATTGCCGCAGTCGAGGCGGCCTTGTTCGATGCCCACACCTCGAAGCACAGGGTTGGGGGGGCGTTGAGACGCTGCAGCTTCGTGTCGGCTCCTACGCGCTGGAAATGCAAATATCCGCCGTGACATGACGCGGCTACGTCAACGCCGCTGCCGCCGCCTTGAGCAATTCGGTGTGCCAGAAGGGCTTCTGGATAGATGCGCTCACCGAGCGCATCTGGTGCCAGCGACGCATCTAGTTGCTCGAGCGTGCGGGCGGCGAGTGTCGCAACCAGGATTGCAGCACTCGAGCCGAGACCGAGCTTCTTGCCGTCGTGGCGCAACGCCGACGCATCGAACCAGTAGGGCGAAGCGAAGCCCGCGGCTTTGACTTCGTCGGTCATGAAATCGCCAGGAATCCTGCTGTCCACGATAACGAAGCGATCGACTGCAGCCACGAGCGCGGGCGCCCCTTCGAGGACGCTGTAGGCCCCCGACAGAACGACTTTGCCGGGCGCTTTGGTCCTCATGCCAGCTTCCGGACTCGGGCGCCGAGCCCTGGTTGTGTGACAATGACATCGAGAACACCGTCCACGGCACTGAGGGCCGAGCGAACGCGGTTGGCGTCGTCCGCGTTGCACAGCACTTTCACGTGGGGGCCCGCATCCATTGTGTAGTAGGCAAGAATGCCCTGCGCCCGCAGTGACGTCACGCGTTGCATGACGGTCAGTGTTCCCGGTGTAAAATAGACGACCGCCGGGCACGCGGCGAGCATCGTTGCGTGCATCATCAGGGTGCTGTGTTCCATTGCCGTACCCAGTCGCGACAAGTCGCGGTCGAAAACGGCTGAGCAGGCATCGTCGAAGAGCTTCTGTGCGCTCGCCAACCAGGCGCCATAGTAGGGGCTCGTACTTCGTGTGAGGTTCATTGCTTCTGTGGAGCCAATTGCCTTCTTCCCACTTGCGGTCACCGCGACGAGCAAGACCAAAGGCCAGTGATTGGCCGGGGCCAGTTCGGAAGCGGAGTCGGCGCCCACGGGCAGAATTGACCAACCACCAAAGAGACTGCGCGCCGCGGAGGCGGATGCGGTACGGGCGAGCGAGCTTAGGGCAGTCCGAGCGAGCCCTGTACCATAGGCCGCGTTGGCAGCAGTGACGAGCGCTGCAAAGCCCGAAGCACTGGAGGCAAGTCCAGCAGCCGTCGGGAAGTCGTTGTGCGAGCTCACGCGCGCGCACCGATTCGTCTTGGTAAGACGGCGAAACTCGTCCAGAACCTTGACAACACGTTCACGTGGGCGCCCTGCGGATGGTTCGCCATCCAGCCGCACTTCGTCCGCCTGCAGGCCATCATCGAGCTCAATACGCGTCCTGGTGCAAAGGCCCGATAGCGTCAACGACAGGCTTGGAACGGCGGGGTAGTTGCCGTCACGCTCAAGCTTGCCCCAGTATTTGATCAACGCGATATTGGAGTTTGCTTCGGACTCGGTGACGATGAGTTGGCTCATGGGACGAAGGTGGAGGCTGGCACGTCACGAACTAGGCTGGATTAAGGTCGCAAATCCATCGATACCATCCTTGCGCCAGGCGTCGAGGACTGGTTTCTGATCGGAGCCGCATAGCGCAATGACGCACCCGCCGCCGCCCTTGCCAGTGAGCTTTGCGCCGAGCGCGCCAGCAGAGCGAGCTATCGCACAGGCGCGTTCGATGCCTTCCGACGACAAGAACAGACCAGCGAGAAGCATCTGATTGAGATCGAGCATGCGACCGAGGCTGGGCAGATCGCCCGCTTCCAGCGCGAGTCTCGCGTTGTTCACGAGTGAATGGATCCCTTCGATGCTGCGGCAAACGAGGTCTGGTTTCTGTTGCCGTAGTTGAGCGAGTCCATCCACCATGGTCTTGGTGCTCATTGGCGGTCCGGCAATGCCGACGGCAATGGGCAAGGGCGCCGCAAGGTGGATTGGCTTCGGCCCTTGCTCTGTCGTAAATTGAAAACAGCCTCCGAGCGTGGCTGCGGCGACGTCGATCCCGGAGGGGCGGCCGTGAAAGACGGTTTCCCATGCTTGGGCGGCGGCGGTAACACGTCGACGCAATTCCGGCGATGGTTGCGGCGCGTTGGCTGCGATGACTGCGCGGGCCACAGCAACACCCAACGCAGCTGACGCACCCAAGCCTAATCCAGGGGGCACGTCGGTTTTGGCGTGCACAGCGACCGGGTGTGAGTTCAGGCTCCCGAGTAACGCTGCGAAGGCCCGATCGAGTTCGTCCTTTTGCGTTGGGAGGAGCGAAAAGTCGAGGCGAATGCACGGCGTGTCTGCCAGTCGAGCGGTGGCAGTGGCGCCGAGCGCGATGCCTGCCGCAATGGCCGGACAGCCATAAACAACGGCATGCTCGCCGAGCAGGATGATCTTTCCGAAGGATTTGCCGTGGCAAGTCATGCGCCACGATCGATGAGGACGGTGGACGCGCTGGCGAGCAGCGCCTTGCCTTCGGGGCGGAGACGCGCGCCGACGAGCTTCGACAGACCACGCCGATGGAGAACGCGGATCCTGCTTTCGACCTGGGCTCTTGCGCTCGTAGATTCGAACAATTGGACGACCTTTAGCAGATTCTTGCGGTTTGCTTTGACATTACCGAGGACGCGACGGATGAAGCGGACCTCGGTTGGCGAGGCCTGCCGCAGGCATTCGAGGAGCAGTGACGTGCGCTTTCCGGAGCGGATGTCACTAGCAAACGGCTTGCCAGTCTGCTCTGGCGGGGCAAAGACACCAATCAGGTCGTCACGGAGTTGAAACGCAACGCCCACGGGTATTGCGAAATCACTGATTGCTTTTTGCTGAGCTTGGTCGGCACCAGCGAGTATGGCACCGATGAGCAGTGGCCCGCTCACCGTGTAGCTGGCGGTCTTCAAACGATAGGTTTGTTCCACGTCATCGTCGTCAGCCACAAGATCACGGATCTGCCCGACTACGGCAGCGAGCTGCATGTCGGCGAAGCAGCGAAGCACGGCCTGGGCCCTGGCACTGTCCAAAGCGATATTTGCCATCCAGTCGGTGGCGATGGCAACTCCCCAGTCGCCCGACAGAATGGCAGCGGAATCTCCGATGTGACGGTCCCCAAAGCGCTTTCGCAGTGACGCATGCACGCTGGGTCCGCCGCGGCGCACCAAATCGCCATCCATCCAATCGTCGTGCACGAGGAAGTAGCCATGCAGAAGCTCAAGGGCCGCCGCGGCGTCGAAGAGCGCCGGCATGGGGGGGCGAGCCGCAACGCAGAGGGCGCCCGCGAGGACCAATGCGGGGCGGACACGCTTGCCGCCTCGTTGGCACAAGTCGATGAGCGCTTGCGTCGTATCGAGGGTGGGGTTGCCAGTTCGCGGGAAACGCCGCTGAGCTTGCTGCAGCCGCCGCTGCATATGGGATTCGAAATGCGCCTTGTGCTGCTCCAAGAATTGCTTGAAGTGGACGCCAGTTGCGTCGAGTAGGGACGGAGTTTTTGCGGCGGGGGATGCCACGTTGGCGCTTGCCTTTGCCATTGAGGGAAGGAGGTTAGGGGGCGGCCGACTGGCCGTCAATTCCAGACGTAGCCTGAGGAACACGAAACGAAGACTTGATTTATCGAGTCGACGTGCCCTTCTTTGGCAAGGTATGAATGACATATTCGGCCGCAAGGCGGACCATCTCGATCTCGCAGCTCGGGGTGACGTAGCGTTTCACAAATCCAGTTTGCTCGAATGCGTCGAACTGATACACGACGCCTTGCCTGAGCTCGATTTCGACGACATCGAGTTGGGGTGCGACCTGCTGGGTAAGCGGTTGCGGGCGCCTATCATCATTGCTGCGATGACCGGCGGTACTGAGCGAGCCAAACGCATCAACCTAGAGCTCGCGGAGGTTGCTGAGGAATTTGGCCTCGGGTTCGGCTTAGGCAGCCAGCGCGCCATGTTGCAGGAGCCGAGCGCAACGTCCTCGTTTCAGGTCAGGGCTGTGGCTCCGACGACGCTGGTCTTGGGCAACATTGGGGGCGTCCAAGCGATGCACATGCAGCCCGGTGAGCTAAGCGCAATGGTCGACGCCATCGGTGCCGACGCCCTTTGCATTCACCTGAACCCAGCGATGGAGGTGATTCAGGTCGATGGGGACCGCAAATTTCGTGGAGTTCTGGCTCAGATCGAACGCCTGGTGCGCGAATTGCCCTGTCCAATCGTGGTCAAGGAAACAGGCTGTGGGGTGTCTGCCAAGGTGGCCAGTCGACTGCGCGGCGTTGGCGTACGTCACATCGACGTGTCAGGTGCCGGGGGAACCTCTTGGGTTGCCGTCGAGGCAGCTCGCGCGGTCGACGCGCGCCGTGCCATTGGAGAAACCTTTCGGGAGTGGGGGATCCCGACAGCTGTCACCGTCGCCCTGTGCGCCGAGAATGGGTTTCAGTCCATCGTGGCAACCGGCGGGATCTCAAGCGGCCTCGACGCGGCACGAGCGATTGCGCTCGGAGCGACAGTTGTCGGGATTGCGCGCCCCTTGCTCGTTGCCTTTGAAAATGGAGGCAAGCTCGCTGTGCGCAGCTACCTACTTCGCGTTCAAACAGAGCTTCGAATCGCCATGCTACTCTGCGGAGCCGGCAACCTCACGGCAATGCGCTTAGCTCCGCGCATACTGCACGGGCCCTTGCTCGAATGGCTCAAGGCTCCCGCTTGACTGGCGGCGGGATATGCGAATGGGACACCGACGACTCATGGTCTGAGTAGGCACGCTGCGAGGCAACCTGGTAGAGCACTTTGGCTCCGGGCCAGTCCTGTTGCCGTCGCATGAGCGCGATCAGTCGCTGCATTGCCGCGGCAGGCGGTAGCGAGCCGTCTAGCAGCGCAATCTTGATTCGGAGGACGGCATAGGACTCGTCATCGGCATCGGTATTCGAGAGGATGTCTTTTGCCTGTTCCACTTCGCCCACCTCAATGAGGCGGTCGATGGCTTCGAAATCGGAGGGCATCTGTACGGGCACGACCTCTTATCCTAGCCTAGTTTGCTTCCGCTCGAGTAGCTTCCAATGCAACGCTAGAGTTGCGTCCATACGGTGCCAATGTGGGTGGTGCCGGCCAAATGGCCTAGCTTATCGCATAGTCTCAACGAGCCGTAGCACTTCGTAAGTCTTCCGTTCTCGTCGCTCATCGGACCTGATAGCTTGGGAATTCCGAGCGGCAGCATCTCCAGGGATCTCGTAGTCGAATCATGTCGGACAATCCAGAAAAGCGTCCCCCAACGATGAGCGATACGCCAGCCAGTGACCTGCGCAAAGAGAAGGAGCAATTCCTTGCCACCTTCGGCATTGGGCAGCGATTGAGCGAAGAGATGATCTCCGAGTACGAGCGTGTCATCGGCAGGCTTCGCTACCTCGAAAACGAGAATGCCCGGCTGCGCTCTGCGATCGAAGCCGACGGAGCCGTTCGCGAACTCCTTGCGAAAATCGAGCGTCTCGAGCGCGAGAAGGAAGAGCTCGTTCATCGATTTCGAGAAGTCGAAGCGTCGACCAGCGGGTTCTCCGATCGCTTTCAGGAGATCGAGTCCGAAATGGGCAACTTAGCGAATCTCCTCGTTGCCAGTCGCCAGCTGCACACCAGCCTGTCGCCCCGAGGAGTCATGCGGCGGGTCAAGGAGGTCCTCGCTCAGCTGGTCGGAGCCGAGCGCTATGCCATCTACTTCATCAACGGCGATGGGTCCGAGTTGGTGCCGATCGCGTCAGAGGGGATTGCGGGAACCGACCTAGTCAACCGGCCGATCCACGGTGGCGTGCTAGGAGAGGTATTCTCTTCAGGTCGGTCGATCATCCTCGACGACGTGGATCCCAGCCACGGAACCCTTGAGGGCCCCCCGGCTGTTTTTCCCTTGACCGTGGACGAAAAGACCGTTGGTGTCGTCGCGGTCTATTCGACCTTGGCGCAGAAGACTCGTTTCGATACAGTCGACTACGAGCTCTTCAACTTGCTCGGTAACCAGGCGGCGTGGGCGATTGTCAGCGCCACCTTATTTGCGGCTGTCGATCATCGGCTGCCTGGTCTAGAAGCTTTCGTCGATCTTTCGGTGTAATCCCCCATGGCTGAATACTCCTGTCTCATTGTCGAAGACTCCCCCATGATGCGACAGCTCCTCGTCTTCGCTTTGGCGCGGGTGAAGAACCTGCGGGTGACCGAAGCCGATGACGGTGTCGACGGACTGCGCAAACTGGCCTCAGCGCGTTACGACATCATCGTGACGGACATCAACATGCCGATCATGGACGGGCTCAAGCTTGTCAAGCGCGTGCGCAGCGACCCGCTGCACAAGGACACGCCGATCGTCATCATCACGACCGAGGGTTCGCAAGAGGATCGGCAGCGTGCCTTGCAGTTGGGTGCCAACGCCTACATCACCAAGCCCATCCAGGCGCCCCAGGTGATTGCGACGGTCAAGGAACTCCTGAAAATCCCGTGAGAGGATCCCGCGAGCGGTACTCCGCTGGGGGGCCGCTCAGGGTGAATGCGTCCTAGTGGGATGTACCCTCCCGCTTCGCTTGCTCCTTCACTGCGACCTTTGGGTGCTCGAAGACGGGGGCCGCATCCTCTGTCCTTGACCCCCACAGAACCCTATAGGTTGCTCTCTTCTGGCATGGACCTACCCAGTCGCGTTTCGCACATCCTGGCTCGGAGGGACGCCGAACTTCCGCGCGTACTCGCGGCTGAACTGGCTTGGGCTCTCGTACCCAACATCAAAGGCGGCAGTGGTAACCGAGGCGCCGCCCGTCTGCAGGAGTCGCCGTGCCTCGAGCAGGCGAAGCTCCTTCTGGTATTGCAGCGGCGTCGTTGAGGTGATCGTCTTGAAGTGCTTGTGGAATGACGACGCGCTCATTCCGACTCGCAATGCGAGATCCGGGATCGCAATCGGCGAACGGATGTCGTCGCGGATGTGGCCAATGGCGCGGGCGATGGCGCTTGCGTAGCTGTCGTGGCGAATGAGGCTGCGAAGCATTCCGCCAAACGGGGCCATCAGCAAGCGGTAGTGGATCTCCTTCGCGATGAGCGGACCGAGTACCTTCGCATCCGCAGCCGAGTCGGCGAGCGCCAAGTATCGACGCAAGGCATCGAGTAGTCCGGGATCCACCCGATGCGTTTCCGCCGCACGAGCGCCCACGCCGTCGAGTGCTGACTCGGCGACCTCATCGTAGAGCTTCCTGATGGTGGTGACGTCTACCTTGAAAACCAGCGCGAAGTATGGAGCCTTCGTGATTCTGGAGCACACCGGCAGAGCGTGACTTACGAGGAGGCACTCCCCCGGGCCGAACGACAAGGTCTGTTCCCCGATCGATACCTGTTTCCTGCCTTGGAGGATCAGGCACAGGACAGGCTGGTACAACGAGGCTTCGAATGAACTCGGGGAGTCCTGCCGGAGGAGCAGGAGACCATCCAGCGGCTGAGCTGTCTGTTGATGGCCGTTTTCTGCCACAGGAACGCGGCGGGAGGCTTGTTCGATGAGTCCTTCCAAGTGCATGCTTTGGCCTCCAGTAACACCCTAAACGCATCCCGCCCAGCACAGGATGAATTATCCCCGCTTGTGTAGGATTAGGCAAGCAGCTTGGAGGAACTGGCAAGCAGTGCAGTCCGGCGATGGGTATGGTCTTTCATCTCGAGTTCAGAGGACACGCCAATGAAAACCCGAACGCTTACCGCAAACGTCGATATCCCGTACCTTGGCTTTGGCACGTACCTCATCGCAGACCATGCGGCTGCCGCAGCGGTGATTGAGGCCATTCGCGCTGGCTACCGCCACATCGACACCGCGCAGGGCTATCAAAATGAATCGGGCGTCGGGGCGGGAATCAAGCAGGCGCTCAATTCCGAGGGGCTAGCGAGAAGCGATCTCTTCGTCACCACGAAGCTTTGGCCCGGGAATCCAGCGTGGGGGCAGCCGGCGAAAACCACCGAGTCCACGGTGACATCGCTCGACGAGAGCCTCGCACGGCTGAGTCTAGACTACGTGGACCTATACTTGATCCATGCGCCGTTCGAACGCGACCAGAGACTCGCCCAGTGGCGGGGGCTCGTCGAGCTGAAGCGTCAGGGAAAGGCGCGCGCGATCGGCGTGAGCAACTTCAGCATCAAGCACATCGAGGAGCTGAAGGCAGCAGGCCTGCCGATGCCGGTTGCCAACCAGATCGAGCTCCATCCGTGGTCGCAGAAACCCGAGCTGGTGCGATACCTCAACGACAATGCGATCACCCCCATCGCCTACAGCAGCCTGGTTCCGCTCTCCACCTGGAGAGCCACCGAAGGGCAGGACAGCGCGAAGACGGACAAGATGAAGGCTGAAGGCGAGCAAGCGGAAGCTCCATTCAAGGTCATGGCCAAGAAGTACGGCGTGAGCGAGGCGCAGATCCTATTGCGCTGGGCCGTCCAGAAGGGATATCCGGTGCTCCCGAAGAGCACCAACCCCCATCGCATTCGGAAGAACGCCGACATCTTCGGCTTCAACATCAATGGCGAGGACATGGTCGCGATCGAGAAGATGGACCGCGGCGACGGAGTTGCCTGGGCCATGGGCGATCCCACGAAAGCGCCATAGACCGAACCGAGAGCAATGCTCCCCCCACGCAAGCAGCAAATTGGTATCGCGGAAGGCAGTCACCAATTTCAGCGAGGACCCAATTGCGCTCAGAAACGCAGTGAGCCTCATGTGAAATGGAAGACGAACAGGGAGAGAAGAGATGAAAGTTCTAGCAATCGCCAAAGTAAATCCAAAAGCAACTCCTGAAGAGTTCCAGTGCCATCTTGAAACAGAAGTGAGGCATGCGTGGAAGCTGCACAAGGAAGGAGTGTGTCGAGAAATGTACGATCGTCAAGATCGTCTGGGGGTTGTATTTGTCCTTGAATGCAGCAGTGTTGATGAAGCGCGAAAGCTCCTCGATGAATTGCCCTATGTCCGTGAGAACTTGATCGGCTTTGAACTTATCCCACTTCAACCTTTTTTATACTTTGAAGGGCTTTTTAGGGACGTTGAACCTCCACAACAAGGGTAGCAGCGTGCACCCTCATTCATCTGGACGAACGTAGCGTTTCGAAAGGGCAGCAGCGCAATGAAACAGGTCAATCTTGGCTCACGAGGCCTTCGGGTCCCTGCAATCGGTTTGGGCTGCATGGGAATGTCCGAGTTCTACGGCTACGCGTCGGAAGCCCAAAATCTTCGCGTTCTCGAGCGAGCCGCAGACATTGGGTGCACGTTCTGGGATACGTCAGACGCGTATGGCCCGTTTACGAATGAGCTCTTGCTGTCAAAGGCACTCCGGGGGCGCCGCGACCAAATCACCTTGGCAACCAAATTTGGGGTCTTGCGCGGTGAAGGCGGCGATTGGCAAGGTATTCGAGGAAGTGCGGACTATGTGACGGCTTGTTGCGAAGCATCACTGAATCGCATGAGGACAGATCGCATCGATCTCTACTATCAGCATCGCGTGGACCCCGAAATACCGATCGAGGAAACGGTCGGTGCAATGGCTGAGCTCGTGAAGGCGGGGAAAGTACGCTACATCGGCCTGTCTGAGGCAGACCCGGAAACCATCGCCCGCGCCCACGGGGTCCATCCCGTCAGTGCAGTCCAGACCGAGTATTCCTTGTGGTCGCGGGGCGTTGAGGTCGACATTCTGGCAACCGTTCAGGGACTCAACATCGGATTTGTGGCTTACAGTCCCCTTGGTCGAGGGTTCTTGTCCGGGACAATCCGGTCACGGAGCGATCTGGAACCCGGAGACTGGAGGTTGGACAATCCGCGATTCACCGAGGACGCAATCGCCAGAAACTCCCGGTTGGCTGATATCGTAGCTGAAGTCGCGCAAGAGATTGAAGCCACAGCGGCTCAAGTCGCATTGGCATGGCTGCTGTCGCGCCATGTCCCCCTCACCGCGATACCGGGGACGCGGCGAACGGAACGCCTAGAGGAAAACTGGGCGTCACAGGATATTGCTCTGCGACCGGAACACCTGGACCGCCTTGAGTCCCTCATCAATCAGGGTGTAGTAGGCGATCGATACTAATGAGTCGGTGCAGCATGCAGGCTGCACCTCACCGCCGTCATCGTGGCTCTATGATGACAAGAGGCAGCAACGCGAAGGCGAAAATCGCGCAGATCTGTGCTGGCACTCTTCATGCATTGGGTCGGTGCATATGCCGAGAAACCCAATGGTCGAGTAGTTAGCGTCCGCTGCTCGTCCCAATCGGCACGACGAAATTCGGGGCCGGGAAAGACGGAGAGTGTCTATGAAACCCGACTTGCTGTCCGCGCGGAGACTTCTATCGCTTTGTGTCATCGCATCGACCGTAGCGGCCTGTGGTGCCGAACCGGCAGAAACAGAATTCACAGAATCCGCAGAAGGCATACCCGACGCAACTGCCCTGTTGGCGCTAGAGACAGAATCGTTCCAGCTGTCGGACTCGACGACTGGGGATGCGAACTCAACTGCGCCTGTCCCCCAATTCTGCACGGACGAAAGGCTCGAGGAAGCGTTTCTATCCGGCCAGCAGCGCGGAGCGCGATGGGTCCATTGGTTATGGAGCCACTTCCGGTGCTGCGATAAGGTCGAAAGGTTCACCGATGCGCTGACGGTTCTAGTCGAGAGCATTGACGAACGAATCGCTAACGAAGAAGGCGCATCGCGCTGCCGACATGCGGGGAACGTGGAGGGGGTCATTGTAGGAATTGAACGTCTCCAGACGCGGTGTCAAGATGAGTGCTATACGAAGGGCGAATCGGTCGGAGCCGTCAACGCGACGACCTACTGCGAGCTTGCCATCGATTCCGCGGGACAACTGCAACCAAGTACCTGGACGCGCCAACCGGTGGGGCTCTGCGGGTTTGCCTACGAGATGGGCTGCGACGCCAAATTCTTGGGGGCGACATCGAGCTATGTCAATCCCCAGGGTGCTTGCGCACCCTACACGAGCGATCCTTACACCGAAAAGTGGACGCTCAGCCGCCTCAGGTCATGCGACTACAATCGACGTGGTTCTTTCAGGTTGCACTAGGTTACCTAGCGAGTTCTTTGGAAATGAGCTGCACAGACGTGGAGAGTCATACTTCGCTTTAGTAACGAACCCCTCAAACAGCCTACGGGCAGTGCAGCTTGATTTGTGGTTGTAGGGCCAAGCTATATAGTCGCTCCGAATCGACCCCAAAACTAATGATTCGGCGCATATCGCATACACCCGTGACAACGGACCGATTCCGCGTTAGGTGACCGGTCTGTAGACAGAGTCACAGGAGAATCAACCCGCTATGATGTGCATACCGTCCATCGTCGATCAATGCGGTTCACTAGCCAGTGCTTGTCTGCTGCTAGCCTGTGGCACCGTCAACACAGCCGTCGAGCAAGAAAGCAGTTCGGTCAGATCCACCACTTCGCTAGAAATCGAGCAGACGCTTAATCGGATAGGCACCACGACAACGACCATTCTGGACCAATGTGCGGATTCCAATCTCGACAAGAAATACCAATCAGGTGTGACCAAGGGGGCGAAGTTGGTTTCGCAGGCTTGGAAGCACTTTGCCTCCTGCGATAAGGTCGAACGATTCACTGACTCGGTGTTGGCTGACGTCGATGCGAAGTTGGCGACCAACGAGGCAAATGAGGACAAACCAGGCAAGCGCTGCCGCCAGGCTGGCGTCGCGGCTGGCACCTATGCGGGGCTCGACGCAGTACAGCAGTATTGCGCGGACAAATGCTTCATGCATGGTGACTTCGTCGGTGCGATGGCAGCAATCATGTACTGCAATCTCGCTATCGACGCCGCGGGCGCTATCGATCCGGAACCGTGGATTCGTTTACCAGTATCGGTATGTGGTTTCGAATTCGAAGTCGCCTGTGATGCGCGATTCCTGGGAATAACGGCATCTTACGCCAATGCGTTCGGTGCTTGCAGCCTTTACACGGGCCCTGCGTATTCGGAAACTTGGAATCGCAGCCGTCTCAAGTCATGCGACTTCGACAATCATGACGGCGTGATCCATTAGCCCCCACGAGCTTCGGCTGCGCGAACGACCAGTTTCGACCTGTCTCCAATTGTCGCTTAGCAGGCGGATCGAACGAAGCGAATGTGACAGATATCGTCCGTGTTGGCGTCGTTTTCAGTGGGCGAAATACGACCTAGACGGCCAACGACGCCACATTGCCCGAACGCGGGGCGTTTGGGTCACCGGAGGGACAAAGCGCCCCTCCGGTGACTCGAGTGCAGAAAAGAGCCGCCAGGGCAGGGCTCCCCGTCGTTGGCAGCTTGGACTTGCCTATCGATTCGACGAACGTTCCTACGGAATGGTGTACGCGCAGTCGACGTAGATAGAATCGCTTAGGACAGTGTCAAAGGGACTCACTGTATAGTCCATGCACGAAGCTGACTGGAGCAGACTCGCTGGACTCACGCCTCGCTCCGTCAGGAGTGCCACGACGGCTGCATCCAGCGGATCTCCACCAACAGTTGCACCAAACCGATAGACATCTTCACAATACGTTTGGAAACCGGTTCCACACATTCCCGGTGGCGTCCTCACAAACCATGGTGGGATATCACCGAGCCCACCTAATTCGACCGACAGTTCGCAATAGAGCGCGGCTGACATCTTGCCCCAGTCGACCCCATCCAATTGACATCCAGGGATAGGGTCGAGCTCGTTCATCCTACAGATGGATCCCTCAAGCAAGCCCTGTGTCCGGCACTGGAGGTACTGGGTCCAAGTGGGGGAATAAACGGTCGCCACTGTTGCTGGAATCGTTGTCGTCACCCGCGCGATCAAGGTTTCCCAATTGTCCGGATTCTGATCGACGGTGGCGGACTCCCAAATCTGGTCAACGGTGCTGACCCCTTGTCCCACGCCAGCAAAGTATCCAGCAGCATCGCGCCCGACACATACCGCCGGTGGGGTCAAGGTCGCCCTGCAGTAGGTCGGTAACCTAGCGGCCAATGCCGGCGACTCGCCAACAGCCAGAACCAAAGACGTTGCAGCTAACGAAAACCCGATAATCGATTGAAGTTTCATGTTCTGATTTCCTTTCCTTCCAATTGAGCAACCCAATAATTTCTCTTATCGACAGACCGCGAGTTTCAAAGCCCCCACCAGCTCTCCAGGTACTCCAGCCGAAACGGGGATCTCCACGTCGATTTGGCTGTCACAGTCTTCGTCAGTTCCCGCCAAGGGCCAGGTGCTAAAGTCGTAGGCAAAGCTCACAGCTACGATGCCGGGAGTGTAGTAGTCCCTCCTCGCAGCATAGAAGGCAGAAAGAAGCGGGCCAGCTACCATGCCGACCAAGCGTCGTTGAATGGCGTCGAACCCAGCCTTGCCGTCATAGACACATTGGCTGTACTCCTTCTCGGTTGTGTCCATCCAACCGGTGAAGCTGCCCTGAAGCATGCAGGCCGACTTCTCAGGTGTGGTTGTCGCTGACTCTGCCGACCAGTAGGTGGGAATGATTTCGAATGCGTAGTCCTCGTACTTGCTCGCCCTAACTCGGTTGCATTTGGCCGTATTGTATATGGCGCTGACATAGAATGTTGCCTCGTTGTACCCGTAGTTGTAGGCATCTGTGCAGTCGACGTATGGGTCGGCAGCTGCCGCAGCTGTCCAAAGCAGTGCCGCACTAGCCATGAGTATGGTCGTGGTCTTCATAGAAACGAATCCTTTCTCGATTGATATTGACGTGACACCGTGAGGAGGGATTCCTTAGCCAGAACTGCACGCCTCTCTCCAAATACTCGCAGTTCTTTGCCGCGGCGCCCCTTAAAGACGGTCACTCCAAAGTCGCCGATGCCGCCCTAGCGGGGCAACAGACTTACCGGCGCACCACTCACGTGGCTTCTTCATCCAGGATCGGGAGGAGTATAGGCGCATTGCAGTATGCGCGTCTCATCCCACACCGTGAAGTATTCACCGTCGGTATATGGTAGGCATGCTTTTAGGTCTCCGAAGAGATCTAGTCCCTTGTAGGATACACTAGTTCCGAAGAAGTCAGCGTCACAGCACATCTCGAACGCGAACCCACAAAGGAACACCGGGCGTCGAACGAACTCATCCGGGGCAGCCAATCCATCGAGAAGAATCGACAGCTTGCAGTACAGCTTTGCCGAAAGATCACCGATCACCGAGCCCTCATCGCAGCACTCGCCATTGCAGGTGTTCCATACGATGTCGAGCTCCTGGTACACACCATCATGCAACCCAGTGTATCGACAGATGTTGTAGGCGGAGCTCCCGGACAAGGTATAGTTCTCGACATTTGCCACGACAATGTCAGTAAACGTCTCCAAGCGGTCACAATTGGCAACGCTGAGCCACGCACGATCCACGAGAACCTTGCCCTGCATTACGCCAGCCCTATATGCATTCTTAGTCAGGCTGGACGTTTGGCACGCGGGAGGTATGGGTATGTCGGCGGCGAGTACGGGTTTGGCCACTGATAGTGCTATCCAGCAGGCGAGAATTGATATCAATGCTCTCATAGTCATCTCCTTTGGTTGTCTTGAGGCTCACAACACGTCGGATCGCCCAAAAGTCCAGGTAACGCTGGTGCGTAGTCATGCCCCGAGTCGAACTTGGAGCCGCCAAACAACGGCAACCTCAACCCATCCCATAGGGAGTAGGCGGGCTCGAGCGCTAGGGTGCTCTTGCGGGTTCTGTGATGAGGAGCAGCAACGCACGAGCAGTGCCGCTTCTTCTCATTCGACGCGCACGTATGTGCACGGTGAGGCTAACGTATTGTTCTGAAGTTACCGTTCAGCCAACAGTCAGATTATGTTAGCTAAACCATGGCTTTCATGCCGAAACTGTAGCTCGTTCGTCTCACTGTACGTTGCACTGTATTGCGAGACTATCTTCCCAGACGTCCCGAAATGGAGCCAACGGATCCGGCGAATAGTCCGTGTAACTCGCGCATTGCTCCCGACTGGTCGTCCTGAAATTGCCAGCACAGCAGTCCGAAAACCCACTACAAGTGTTCACTGGGCGAGGGACAACTTGGTCAGGCTCTGCCAGTCCGCCAAGTAGTCCAGAGAGACGGCAATAGACGTCAGCGCCAAGAGCGCCAAATACCTCCCCTTCCATGCAGCAGTCAGCGCTGCAATTCATCCATTCTGCATCGAGCCCCTCATAGGTGCCGTCGACCATTCCGGCATATCGACAGATGGCCCAGGCTGCCGTTCCCTGAACGACATAGGAACGGATATTATCCCGCACTATCCCAGAAAAATTGTCCAGCCTGTCGCAATCCGACACGGACTGCCAGGCGCGCTGGACCAGACTCTTGCCCAATGCAACTCCTGTGGCGTAGGAAGTCTTTGCACGAGCACTCTCCAAGCAGAGTGGTGGCGCACTTGCAGCCAAGACTGGCTCGGTCAGCAATAGCGCGACAGCACACAACGATGCCATGTCTATCGATTTCATGCGTGCACCTCCTTACTGCTTCTGATCCAGGATGTCACGGGGTCCAAATTGGCTGGTGTGGCAGCGGTTGCCTATACTCACTTGCCGCTAAGAATCATCTTGGCGCTGCGGGCGCAACGCGCGTGACAGACGCAGTGCGGCTGTCAATCCAATGCATTCTCGGAATTGGCGTAAACACTCAACTTCCAGCCGATCTGCCACTCGCCTTCAAATCAGATTGCAGATGCTGGCATGCAGGACCTAAGTACTTGGAATCCAGTGCGCAGTGGGGGCTGGCGCAACTTATCAACCACTCGGACACGTCAATCAAGTCAGTGCTTTGGAAATAGCGAGAGAACTGCTGGATACCATGCAATCCCTGCATCTCTCGCGGGTAGGGGTTGCCGAAGTTATCATGTTGCACAAATTGCGCTGTTTGTTGGTGTGCAACAATAGGAAGGGGACCATACACCCCGCTCACGCAAATGCCAAGCGACAATTGTGAGCGGCTCTGCAACTTGATGCTTCCAGATCTGCTGCATTGGTCGTGTGACTTTTGGTGCGTGAGCTGAGGTGTTCCTTCGTGACTCACGTGAGGAGCGTAGTCCCAGTACGGGATAGGGGTAAGCCCATTCCTTGTGAGCCGGAAATGGAGGCGATTTGGCTGAAATGTCGACTGGTTGCGGGCTCCTTGCGACAGACAAGTCTGTTGCGCGAGCAGGCAGAATGAAGAAGCAATTGGGGCGGGCTGTGCAGCCACACACGCAGCATGGCACCGGGTGCTGCAAGCTCCGGTTACACGGTTCCAGTAACCGATGACGGGGATTCCGGCGCTCCATTGTGTACGCCTGGTTGTAGATGTGTGACGCTGATGACAGTAGACATCGGAGCCACCAGCGTTTGACTGATGAGCATGGACACGTAGAATCGAGACAACAGCTCGCAAGCGGTGACATGGCAATTCGATGGGTTGAAGCCATACGACGTCGACGTTCAGAAGCTCATTCAACGTGCACCGGTTCCGAGTGGTGACGCAGGACGATTGGAGCTTGCGAGAACAAGAGGTCGTAAGCCAGAAGTTTGCATGCAAGGGCCATTGTGCCGCAATCTAAGTCGGGCTGCTCATGTCTAGCGTGATGTCGGAGTCGCCGACTACAGGGTAAAGCCCAACTGTGCGCAACGAAGCACCGAAGGCGACTCGAGCGCTTTCTATGTGGTCCAAAGCGCGAGCCTTCGCCGCCGGTCCTGATGGATCATTTCGGGTCGATGGAAACTAGAGGTCGCGGACATCGTTCGCGCGCACCGAGCTGAGCTCAAGGCAAGTCACTGGGTGACCCTTGAGCAACGACGTGTGCTCAGAGCTATTGCGCTGTGTCGCACGGCGACGCTTGGGGGTCACCTCGATGTTTGCCGCTCATGCCAGTTGGAACGTCCTACATACTCCCTTCCATGCAGCATTTACCCTGCCGAGTGAGCCGCGTTCTCCGACACAGCGCGCCCCGCGCGCTGTCGCGAACATCAGGTTCAAACGGTGCATTCATGCTGGCCGCGACTTGCGTCGCGTCACCGTGAAAGCGCTAGATCGTTCGGCAGCTGCTCGATGTGCAGTAGGTCGATTTGGTGGAGTGTCAGGCTTTGTCCGGAGCGGCTGGAGATGCTTGTGTATTCTGCCGGTCTGCTGCTGTACGCAGCCACTGGGGTGGCGCGCTTCATGCTCGGGAACGCCCAGGATTAGCGCAGTCCACTGGAGGCTCGCCGAGCATGTGCTCAAGTTCCATGTCGCGCGTACGAATATGAGTGCCTATTCGGGGCCTTCGGAGTACGGCCTAGGTATGGCGCACAGATCCGTCACCCTTCTCTACTCGCTGCGCGAAGCGGCCGATGCGTATGACGAACGCATGATACGCATCTGCGGAGCCGTGGGGCTCTCGCACGCGCAGTTCAACCTACTGTTTCTAGTCGTGGAGGAAGGGCCGACACGGCTGAGTGAACTGGCGAAGAATCGCCGCTGTGTACGCTCAAACGTTTCATACCTGGTGAAGCACATGGAGAAAGATGGGCTACTGAATTTCGTCGCGGACGCCAGCGATCGCCGGGTACGTTATGTCCACGCAAGTCACAAAGGCCAAAAGGCGTTTCGGCGAGTGATGCGTAGTGCGGCGCAGCTCGAGATGGGCGTGCGTGCAGCCATCGGCGTGAAATCAACCGACGACTTGGCCGAGCGACTCATGCGGCTCGCTCGCGCGTTCGACGGGAAGTGAATGCAATTTCGGCGCTCAACTTGCCAACTCCAACATATGCTTCAATGCTTGAACTATTCAAGTGTGGAACGTGGTGGCTACACCCCGGAGGGACAAGCAATGATTCAACGTATCAATCCCAGCTCACTGTACGACGGCTCGGCGTTTGGAATGAGCCAGGGATCAGTCGATTCTTCAGGCCTCGTCTTTCTCTCTGGGCAGGTCGCGTGGGATGAGAACGCCCGAGTGGTCGGTACAACCTACGCGGAACAGACGAACAAGGCGTTGGACAACGTGGACATTGCTTTGTCGGCAGCAGGGACGGACATGGATCATGTTTTGCACGTTCGCATATACCTCCGAGGAGAGGTCGCAGAGCACCTCGAAGAGCTAGCTCCGATTCTGGCAAGGCGGCTAGGAACCGCGCGTCCGGCACTGACCGGAGTCGGCGTGATGTCACTGGCGACTCCGGACACGCTGCTGGAGATTGAGGTTGTCGCCCGAAAACGTGAGTCCTAGGACCCAAGCACACGAGATGAAGGAGGCTGGTTGTGCCGTGAAATCTGCTGTACCCGTGGTGGTTCTTTGCGAAGGGCCGTAGTCTGCCGAACGAGGCCGTAGAAAAGCCCAGTGGTGCGACGAGCGCAAGCCCCTCCTCCCGCCATTGTCAAACTCTCCAGTGGAAGTGGGTCGGTTCGGGGCGATCTGCAGATTCTGGCTGAGAAACGCTACGTTGCCCGTGAGGCGCTAGCTGGCCCCGCTGGCCCGCTCTGGGCCACTACCGCCTTGCCACGCCTGCCACCTTCTCGATGTTGTGCACCATCGTGAAGAGCTTCCACTGTGCACTCACCTTCTTCTGACCACGAAGAGTGAATCGTCGCATGCCCTTGTTTTGGATGTTGCCGAAGACCGGTTCGACGGTGCCCATCCGCCGACTGAAAAGTTCTCGTCCGAGTGGCGTGTCGAAGTTCCATTGCATGCGCTGTGTCGGACCATCGTACTTGGTGCGTGGCTTTGGTGGTGGACCTTCGCGATGCTTGATGAGCGTCAGCTGTCGCTGAGGAGTTCGATCGGGGTTGCGGAGGCAATGCTGCCGCAAGTGACATCCGCGGCACGCCGTGAGCGGGGCATTGAACTTGGTCAGTCGATAGCCATTGAAGAGCATGTTCCTGCCGGAGCGGTAGAGCTTCTCTCCTGCCGGGCAGGTGCAGCGAGCGTTCGCTTCGTCGTACAGGAAGTCTTCAACGATAGGCCGTTTCGATTCGGTGCTCTTTCGTGTCTCGCTTTGCTTGCGACGTTGGAGAACTCGCTCCTTCTTGTCGCGTTGCTTGTATCGCGCCGCTCCTGCAAGAGCCGGCTCTCGCCGGCGATAGTCGCGGTCCGCACGGTAAGCGTCGGCTCCGGTCTTCTCCACTTCGGCGATCACTGCTCTACTGTGGAATCTGCTATCAGCAGTCACTCTTGCCTGCGCGAAAACGTCTTTGCCTGGTTCCACTTCAGCAAAGCGTTGTCGCGTTGCTTCGATCAGCGGCGCTAGAAGATGCGCCTCGTATCCCGAGCCGTGGGCCTCGGCATGCAGGACGATTTGAGCTTGGTCCTCGACGACTGCTAGCCCGTTGTACCCCTGAATAGCGCCTCGAGATAACGTCATCTTGGCGCTTTCGGGGTCGGTCAGGTTGCTCTTCTGCTCGTTGCCGCTCGGGCCGAGCTTCTTCTCGGTTTTCGCCAGGAACGCCTTGATCTCGGCGACCTTTCACCGATAGCGCTGGGCCTTCTCGGGCTCGCTGGAAGTGCCGGGGCGTTCGTCCTCCTGCCCATCCCGCTCGCGATGCCGTTGCACGATGCGTTCGGCGACCTGCTCGAGCTTCTGGCGCTTTTCGTCCAACTCCTTGTGGGTACCACTCTACTTCTTCGAGGCATTCGACGGTTCTTGGTTGCACCCTATTGCACCGGTCAAGGTGGGGGAGTTTCGCTCTTCGACAGCACGACCGTGAGGATCGCCTTCGCATCCAGTTGAAGCTCAGTGGTCGTAGAGGAGGTTGGGGGAGACGCCACTTGCCAGGGCGCCGTCGCTGTCGTCACGAAGGCGAGACTGGATGCAAACTCGAATCCGGACAGATCGAGCGCGAAGGACTGTGGTTCCGTCGTAACGTTCAACATCACCACGGTCAATCGCGATTCATCCGGTGAATGGTACGCCGTGGCAACCACTTTGCTGGACGTCGAGGCGCTTGACACCACCCGATCGTCGGGCTCCGTGTAGCGGGCAAAATGCCGAAACGCGTAGTAAGATTGGAGGATCTGGTAGCCGTCGGCGTTCGTCCATTGTGCAGGTCTCTCAGGATTGGAGAGGGAAATCAGCCCCGAACCAGGCCAGAATAGCTCCCAATGCAAATAGGCTGACGCCTGTTCCACAGCGATTGAGTTGTGGATGAGCCAAGCAACCCCGAACCCGTCATCGACTGCCTTGCCGCTTTCGGTAGGCGAGAACTCTGTCTGAAACTTCGGCAAGTCCGGATACGTCGAGGCCAACGTGGACATGGACGCGTCGAAGTTGTTGGGGTTTCTCCAGCTGCTGCCGTCGTAGAGATGATGTGCAATCCCGTACAGCTGAGCCGTGTTTGCGGCATCGGCGTAGCGTAGGGCTGCCCCGCTCTGGAGTTGGGCGGTTTCGGCGCCAAGCATGCGAACTTGGACGTTGCCATCTGCGAAGCGCTGCGCAACTGCGTCGAGGGCTCGATCGTACCCGGGGAGGTCGCCGCGCTCGGTGTCATTGAACCTGCAGCCCTCCCAACCGGTGGGCTTGAAGTCTGGCTCGTTCTGGATACTGATGTAGTAGGGGTCGAGGCCCACTGCATGGTAGGCTTCGAGGGACGTGAACCAATAGTCCGCAAAGGCGGCGTAGGGGAAGGTCCCGTCAGCATCGAGGCGCAGCGAGCAGGTCGTATTCGTGTCCGTCGAATCACAATTGGTCTTTCCGCTAGCCTTCAATTCAGGCGGAGGTGACCAAGATGTCAGAAGGACTCTTGGTGGATGGCCGAGGGATGCTTCCGCCGTTCGGTAGATGTCGAGCCCATCAGGATCGGGGAGGTCACCTGCGGTGCGGTGCTGGTTGCGTAACCGCAAGATGTCGAACCCGAGATCCTTGAAAAGGAGCTGTGCCAACGTCGCTCGATTGGGATGCTTGGTGAACCAATTATTGTACCACGCCACCGACGCGCCGAAGCCTTCGAGGGTCTGTAGCTTCACCGTAGTATCGACCGTAACGATGATGGGGCCTTCCTCGACGTCCGGTTCATCGTTCGTAGGCATCTTTCGAGAGCCACCGCAAGCAGCGAGCGAGGGCAGCAGCAGCGGAATAAGGAGAAGTGGGGTTTTGCGCATCAGCGAACGGAATGCCATGGGTTTGGTAGGCTCTGAGCCTGACTGACGGCGAGGACGCCAGCAAGTCGCCGCAGGCTCCCGGCAGTGAGACGGAGGCTGGCCGTTGTCCTAGGCGATGCATTGTCAAGGCTTGAAAGGATGCCAAAGTCGCTTCCGGCTGTGGCATATCCCCAGTGTTCGGCCTAAGTTGGAGCGCAAGTCGGTATGCGAGGATCAACCTGGATCAAAATCTGTGGCGTAACGTTGCCAGCGGACATCGAAATAGTCCACGCGGCGGGCGCCGACGCAGTGGGGCTGAATTTCATTCCGAGGTCAAAACGTCGCGTCGATGTCCAGTCGGCGCGCGCGCTTTCGGAGTTGGCGCGCGGACGCCTCGAGCGCGTCGGCGTGGTTGCCGATCTCGAGGAAGGACAGATTCGAGAGCTCGTTCAGCTCGTTGGGCTCGACAGCGTTCAGCTGCACGGCAACGAGCCAAACGAGTTACTGGAACGGCTCGGGTCGCTCGCCTATAAGGCTGTGGGGGTGTGCACGAAGGTGGACGTCGAGACCGCCGCGTCTGTGCCTGGAGGGCGCATTCTCGTTGATGCCAAAGTGGGTGCGCTCGTAGGGGGAACCGGGACCACATTCGATTGGTCACTTGTTTCGAACCTCTGTCGAGCACGAGCTGTCATCGTTGCCGGTGGGCTAGACCCCGAGAATGTTGCCTCGGCGGTCACTCGACTTTCTCCGTTCGGATTAGATGTTGCCAGTGGCGTCGAGCTAAAAGGGTGCCCTGGTCAAAAAAACGCGGCGCTGGTGCGGCAATTCGTGCGCGCGGTTCGGTGCGCCGAGCCTGCCTGAGCTGCGCGGTTAGTCGTCGACCGGCACTTCCTTCTGCTCGATGCTGGTCTGGGTTGGTGTAGAAGTGACGATGGCCGCGTAGGCGACGCGTTGGCCAGGCGTTTCGCCCACCGACCCAACACCGACGATTCGCACGTCGTCGAGTTGTCGTTGGAAAGGTACATGGTCTCCACCACAGACCACGAGATCACAGGGGTCGGTGCCCAATAACGCCGCTAGCTCTTCGTCGGTCATGTCGGCAGTCATCGCCACGGTTGGATCCGCGGGGGAACCATGGACGACGACCATTTCGTGGCCTGACTCGAGGGGAAGCCTCGCTATCGTCGGGAGGCGTCCGAGTCGAGCTATGATGAGGTCGCCGAGCTCCTTGTGCATAGCGAAGAGGCGCTCGAGACGTTCCTGTTCGAGGGGCGTCTCGGGGGAGAGGTCATCGGGATCGAGCTCCGCAAGGGCCCGGTCCGAAAGGCCTTGGACACAGAGGGCGTTTCTTTCGACCAGCCGCTTCCAGACGTCTAGTGGCTTCGGGCCGGGAAAACACAGGTCACCACAGACGACGATCTGGTCGTAGCCCCAGTGTTCGGCTTCTGCGAGCACGGCATCGAGTGCAGCAGCATCGCCATGGATATCGGAGAGACAGAGGAATCGCATGATGTTTCTTTGCGTCGAGGATGGTCGTGGGACGTTGATGTTCTAGTGGCGAGTGACAGCTTCAGGTCAGCATTTCGTTGGTGTTACCCGTTGCAAGGCACGAGCTACGTCAATGGCAGCGTAGGTGAAGATGATATCTGCGCCAGCGCGACGAAACGACATCATGGATTCGAGCAGGCAGGATTCGTAGTCGATGTAGCCGCGTTCCGCGGCCGCTTTGAGCATCGAGTACTCTCCGCTGACATGGTACACGGCGATCGGAAGTGTCGAGCTGTCTCGGAGCAGGCGCACGATGTCGAGATACGGGAGGCCGGGTTTGACCAGCAGCCAGTCCGCCCCCTCGGACTCGTCGAGTCGGGCCTCGCGCAGCGCCTCGCGGCGGTTGGCGGAGTCCATCTGGTAGCTGCGCTTGTCGCCGGCCTTGGGGGCAGAATCGAGCGCTTCGCGAAAGGGACCGTAGAACGCCGAGGCGTACTTGGCCGTGTAGCTGCAAATCCCGACGTCGGTGTAGCCTGCCTGGTCGAGCGCCTCGCGGATCGCACGAACTCGACCATCCATCATGTCACTTGGCGCAACGACGTCGGCGCCAGCTTTGGCTTGTGCCACGGCCATGGCCGCCAAGAGTGGCAGCGTTCTATCGTTGTCGATTTTGCCGTCGATGACCAGTCCGTCATGACCGTCAGAGGAATAGGGATCCAGTGCGACGTCCGTGATGACGGTTAGCTCAGGCAGTTCAGTCTTTAGAATCTGGATGCTACGTTGCAGCAGGCCGTCGGGGCTAAGAGATTCGCTTCCCGTTGGGTTCTTTTGGGTTTCGTCGAGCGCAGGAAACAAGACGACCGCGGCCACGCCAAGCTCCACAGCTTCTCGCGCTTTTGCCAAAAGGCGGTGGAGCCCCAAGCGCGATACGCCTGGCATACTCGGTATCGGGCTCTCGCGCTCTGGGCCTTCCTGCACGAACAGTGGCAAGACGAGGTGAGCCGGCGAGATGTCAGTTTCTTGAACGAGGGCACGGATTGCCTTCGTTGTGCGATTGCGGCGAGGCCTTTGTGTCACCATGACTTTGGTGCAAGGCTTAGCAGGTCGCGTTCGCAAGTGACGTCGAGCCCTGGCATTCCGGGCGGAAAACCAGGGCTCGAACCATCGCGGTAGACGGAGGACTGTCTGGCGTGCTCGTGACTACTTGGCCGGGGTCGCTGGCGTTTTGGGAGCCGCTGGGGCAGCGGCCTTTGGCGCAGCAGGTGCCGGTGCAGCGGGAGTGGCTGCCTTGGGTGCGGCCGGTGCAGCGGGAGTGGCTG
>CAYVXY010000003.1:341524-398896 GCA_964454965.1 uncultured Polyangiaceae bacterium
GCAGCGGGAGTGGCTGCCTTGGCTGCGGTCGGCGCAGTGGCCTTTGCATCACCAGGCTTAGGTGCAGCTGGTGAGGCATTGGGCTCAGCCGGCTTCGTGTCCCCTGGCTTGGCCGCAGCTCCAGTACCCTTCGCATCCGCGGGCTTGGTGTCAGCAGAAACGGCAGGAGCAGGAACGGGGATCGGCGCGAGCTCCGGCAACGGCTGGATGACGACCGTGTCGGTCAGGAACGAGGGGATGAGGATGCGATTGCGCTTAGTGTCGAGCCCGATGTCAGCAGGCGAAGTAAGACCAGTCACGACGGGCTCGAAAGCCCCGCCGGGACGCCCGCGGAAGACGGCCCCGGCCTCCCAACTCGACACGAGTAGCGTGCCATCCGAGAGCCGCACGATGCCGTCGAGCCCACCCTTGGGCAGCGCAGTGACCTGTTCGCGTTCCCCCTTCTTGTTGACGCGATAGAGTTCCGCTCCGCGGTAGGTTACAGCATAGGCGCCGTCATCGTCCGCGAGTACACCATTCGGACTGAGGAGGTCCTTGTTGGCTCGGAGCACTTTGGCGTTGGCAGCCTTGACATCGACGACAAAGAGCGCGTCGCTGCCGTTCGGCTCAAGGCCTTCCGTACCCATCTTGAGGCCAGAATCAGACAGGAATAGCTTCGTGCCTGGCCCTGTCGAGATGTCGTTGAGGAAGGTCGCCTTGGGAGCACGGATTTCGCCCTTCGACTTGCCGGTTTTCCTATCGAAGATTCTTACGACGTTGAGATCCGCAACGAACAGCGAGTCGCCAGCAATCGCCATGCCCTTGGGGGCGTTGAGCTTGACTTCCTTCTTGGCGCCGTCGATGAACGCTAGCTCGGTCACCTTGCCTTCCGGGTCGATCTTGGAGATGAAGCCGTTATCGTCCGCTTCGGTGGGCTTGCCATTGATGTTGCTCACCAGATAGACGTCGGCCTCGGCATCGTAAAGTACCGACTCCGGGGTCTTCAGACCTGCGTCTTTGACGACGATGGCGGCCGGGATCGTGGGCTTCGCCGGAGCTGCGGTGACAGGGGCTGCAACGGTTGCTACTGGCACGGCCGTTGCGGTTGCAGGTGGAGGCGGTGGCGGCGCCGGTGGGGGTGACGCAGGTGGCGTAGTAGGTTCACAGGCAATAGCCAGGACCCATGCTGCTGCGATCCAATTCGTTGACAGACCTCGCGCAATAGACTTCTCGTGCGTCATCCGATTCCTCCTTCTCACCCACGGACCTCGTGGTGCTTCGCAAAGCTCTCGCTCGGGTGGCGCGCAGGCCTTCACCGAGGCGGCAAGAGGACACCTCACAAATCACGCAAAGTCAACGCCTGACGCGTCAATTTGGCGCGAGCTCGCGGGGGCCTGGATTGCAGTCGCAGCGGATTGACTGCCTCGCCGAAGACTCTTCATTCATCGCCGATCGTCGCAAGCGGCGTATGTATTTCAGTCGTAGTGGACGTTCAGTGAGCGGATGGTGCGAAGGCTAGCGGTGCACGCTGGTGGCTCAAGCCCCAATGGCGGTCCCACCCTGCGCACGACTCGCTGACGTCGGATGGGCCGAACGAAATTCTCTCGCCTGGACAGTGCCTGCCCGGGGCACCTAGTCGCAGGTAGGTTACTCCGCGACAGGGAGGTGACGGCGAGGCAGCTTCTGCTCTTGTGCAAGCTGATGTTGTCGCCAGTAGCAGTATGGGTTGTCTCGCACTGGACCGTGTTCAGCGAAAGTAGTCCAAGTGCAGCCACCGCGACACACCTCAGCATAGTCGCAGGATTTGCAGAAGCCCCCGAGCATGTCCACGGTAAATTCGCGATTGTAGGCGAATGCACCAGATCGGTTCCATATTTCAGCGAGTGGCCGTTCGCGTACATTGCCTTCGATGAAGCGATCCTCCGCATTCATTGCGGATGGCAGCGAAAGGCAGCCCTTGATGTTGCCGTTGCTTTCGATACCAATGACCGAGCAGCCCGCAGTGCAGCCGGTCCAGACAGGAAGCTGCTCGACGTGGCTGCGCAGCGCCTCTTCGTGCTCGCCGTAGTACCCGACGTCGTGACCCGGGTACACTTTGGGCAGTTCGGAATCCTTGCACATACAAGCGATATGCGGGATGACCTCGAGTAGATCCTCGGGGGCCATCAGCAGTCCTCGGTTGTCCGACATGTTGCCGGTCGGAGTCGCAAACTGAACCTGCCATCTGCGTACACCATGGGCGAAAAGTAGCTTTCTTAGCTCCTGAAGTTCTCCCATGTTGCGCTTGTTGATTGTGGTTACAACACTGGAACAGATCCCGTGTCGAACACAACTATCGATGGCATCGAGCACCTGCTGCCACTGGCCTGGAACACGGCGCTGGTACTCATGACTCTCCTGAAAGCCGTCGAGGCTGAACGCGACGGTCTCGAGGCCAACGGTGCGCACCATTTCGGCGGTCGCGTCGTTCCAAAGGATCCCGTTCGAGACCATGCCGACGGTGACTCCTCGCTCGATCAGTCGTTGCGCAATGATCGGCCAATCCCTGCGCATGAGCGGCTCGCCACCGGACAACGTCAAGAATTGGCAACCCATCTCAGCGAGCTGATCCACGAGTGCCAGGGCTTCGTTCAGGCCGAGTTCGTCGTCGCGAGCGCGCCCAGCGCGCGAGCCACAATGGCGACAGCTGAGGTTGCAGCGCAGGGTCAATTCCCAGACGGCAATCCGAGGACGGTACCCATACTTCTCTAGCAGCTTTATCATCTTATTCGATTCCAGGATGAAGACTTGGTTAAGAACGTTGGCCGCCGTGGCTACGACGCACCGACCTGCAGACAAGGTAGCATTGGGTGAATCTGGCGGTCGCTCAAGCGGACCACGATACCGGTCACTCGAGTCTGGCAGACTGATGCAAAGCCGTCCCGCTGCGACGCGGGACGGCTTTCAGCCGTGTTGAGGGATTTAGCTCGGCCGAACGGACAGTTCCGTTAAGGTCTTGGGCGTTGGCTGGGGTGGTCGCACGCGGCCCACGCTAGACTCCTCGGATTACGCGAATATTCCGACGGCCGCGCTCAGTGCGCGATGTGCTTGAGCTCACCGTCAGGCTGGCGGCTTTCGGGAATGCGCGCTTGGCTGGGATCGAAAGGCGAAAAATCCGCTAAGCTACCCCTTGGCCTGGTTTGGTCAGAACCGCGGGCCAGCACACCGTTAGACGACCAACGACTGCGTTCGAGGGTGCGTGAAGATGCGTGACAATTCCATGCCGACAACCGATACCAATGTCGCATACCGCGTGGTCGTGGGGTTCTCACTAGGCATCTGTTTGCTGGGCTGTGGCGCGCCTGGGAGTTTGCCGAACTACAAATTGGGCGAATCGGAGCCTCGAACCACGGCTACTGGCAGCACGAAGTGTGACAGTCCCAATGAAGGCTGCGCCTGCCCTGTGCCAGGAGAACTCGTCGATTGCGGTGAAGTGCGAGAGCGCACTGATGACTACGTGACCTGCATGCAAGGGGTACGATTGTGTGGTGCTGATGGCTTGTGGGGCGCTTGCGCGGGCGATCTCGTCAAGCGACCCATTATTGAGGCGACCAGCAGCGTCAAGACCCTCGCCTTGGGCACGCCCGCTAGCTGCGCGGCCGACAACCCGTGTGATCCGCGCTGTCGGCAGATTGTCGATACGGGCGTCGCGATCCCCAATCTGCCCGAGGGGCTGTGCTCGACGGCGACCGGCATCGGTGTCTGCCCGTTGTGCGGCTACGGTGGCCCCGTCAGCCAGTTGCCGTATGCTGAAATGCCTGCGGAATGGCAGCGAATACCGTCAACGTGTTCAACCGCTGACGATCGTTGCTCGTTCGAAATGGAGTGTGTTGCGGGCACCTGTCAGTCTCGAATGATCCCCTGTGACTCATCTGACCCGGCCTGCTCGACGGACTTGACGTTGGGGAAGCCATGCCTTGACCCAATGGATCCGAACAACACCTATCACATTCCCTTGTGCAATCGCGGCGCGAGTGCTTTGTCGAGTGGTATCGTTCGAATTGGCGTAGATAGTCGCAGCGCCCATGTCGCATCCTGCGTGCCGACAACCGCCACGGGCGACGCGGTGGCCTTTCCAGACAGTGGCTACGTGGAAATCGAGCTGTCGGCGGCTCAGGCCATCAAGGCCGGCAGTTGCATCGACGTCAACTTTTCCAATAGCTCTCAAGTGGGGCTCGACCTCCATGGCAGTCGGACTCTGTTGGCCAACTTCGACGGCGCTATCGTGGAATGCAAGCGCTGCAACAACGGCAATGCCGTCATCGTGCAACCCGTCGTATCAGCCAGTTCGACCTGTGCCGAATGCGTTGGCGATGCTTGTGGGTCCACGAGCCTAGTTAGCACGACCTTGAGCGGAGTTCTCTACGACCCAGCGGGGCGTAGTCCAGTGCCGAATGCCATCGTCTATGTGCCAACTGTTTCAGTTAAGCCCTTCAGCGATGGTGTTGCCTGTGACACGTGCGACGCGGTAGTCAGCGGTAGCCCCTCGGTCTGGGTGAGGACGGACGCTTGGGGCCACTTCAGATTGGAGGGGGTTCCAGGCGGTCAGGGTTTTCCGCTCGTTGTACAACTGGGGCGATGGCGGAGACAGTTTGCTGTCGGCGCGATTCCGAGCGGAGAGACGCGTTGGATCGAAAGCTGCAGCAATTCAGACGCTCGGTTGAGCTTGACTGCGGACGCGACTCAGCCGATACCTGCTACCGACCTTTCGCAACGTTTGCGACTGCCAGCGACACAGCGCCGGTGCAATGCGTCGGTTTGCGCCGGTGAGGGCGACATCCCGAAGATGGCGTTGCTTCTGGGCGATGCCGATCCATTGCAGTGCGTGCTAAGTCGCGTGGGTATTGCCGACTCGGAGTTCACCAATCAGTCGGGAGCAGGCCGCGTTCAACTATTCAACGCCAATGGCATGCAAGTCGTTGGTGGTACGGCCAGTTTCGGCGACAATGGGCTGCTCTCACGCAGCAGCGCTTCGGGTGTGAAAGAACTGTTCGACTACTCCATGCTAGTTGCACCCTGCAACGGTGAGCACGACAAGGTGGGCAGTTCGGACTTTGCCAGCGGCCCGTACGCCTCTGGACCGTCCTACAATAGCTGGCCCGACCCAACGGCGAGCGCAACCGAACGAGCCAACGTGAAGAGTTTCGTTGACGCGGGCGGGCGCCTGCTGGCGACTCACTGGCTTTCGGTGGACTTTGTGCATTTGAACTATTTTGCACCGAGTCGCGCCGACTTTGCCCTGACATCGGGCACGGCTCCGCTCGTGTCACCATACGATGACGAGTCTGACTCCGCATTCTCAAGCGCTGTTGCAGCCTACGCGGCTGCGGCGGCACCCGGATTTGGTTGGGACTACGCATACTCGAGCACGTACAACCCGATGGCACCCGCCCAATACCTGTTTGGTGCCAATCTCAACCTCGGCAGCAATGTGCTCGACACGCCATCAAGTGCAACTGCGGAGATCTACCCGGCGCTTTGGTACACCGTGGACGGGACCACTCCGTTTGGAGATTGGCTCCAAGCGGTCGGGGCGACAACGGCAGACACGGGCTACAACCTACCGTGGCAGAGTTGGTCACCGTTGGTGCGACGCGTGCGAATGGACCGAGGCGTCACCCGGTTTCTATCTAGCAACTCCACCACGGATTGGCGTTTCATCCTGGACGAAAGCGCCACGCGCGCGGTACCGGTGACTGCGCAACCCTGCTTGCAGGGAGACGGCAGTGCCTACGATTGCGGCCTTGGTCGAACTTGGGGAACGAGTCATACGGGGATGTACCAGTTTGATGCCCCGTTGGATGCCGCCGAGAAGTGTGGTCGTGTCGGGGTGATATCCGGACACGCTGGCCATCACGACTGTTTCGCTCCTAGCGGCGCTCGTTTGGCGAAGTACTGCGACAATGTACCTCCCTATTCCGATACCAACCCGCCTCCTGACTGCAACTGTCTGACCTTTCCCGCCGACGCCAGGACCGCGTGTGGTTCAACGATGGCGTTGACCCCGGAGGAATTGTCCTTCGAGTATCTGTTGTTTAGCGCGAGCCAATGCATTGGCGAGCTCGCGACTGCGCCTTCGCCCCCGATTCTCGCAACGACCGCGTTTGTTCGTGATTTTGAGTCCAATTGTGCGGAAGGCGAGCGGACGGTTTGGCAACTATTCTCGTGGCAAGCATCCGTTCCCAACGGCTCACGCCTTGAGTTCTTCGGGGAGACAGCCGATACGCAGGCGGAATTGACGGGAGCCGGGTTCGTCAAGATTGGCGTGGCGGCTCAGACTACGACCACTTGGACTGCGGCAGACCACACAGTGGCCGAATTTCTCCGATTGGGCGAGCCACCACAATTGTCAAAGAAATGGTTGAGGGTAAAGATGCTGTTTTTGCCCAACGCCACGGTGGCCCCCACCCTCAACGAGTGGCGCGCCGTGTTCAATTGCGTAGCCGATGAATAGGTTGGCGGTGCGCCTGAGGGAGTGGGGAGCGAGTTGCGACTAGAGAGCTAGAGCATGGCTTCTGGGCAATAGGCAGCAGCGTCGGGATTCTCCCGCACCAACTGTTCGACCCGTGCCACGAAATCTCGGGCTTGACTTGGCGCTGCTCCGACGAAATCGAGCGGTCGTCCCAAGAGTTTATTGAGTTCGTCGATATCGAGTGGGAGCCGCGGATCGGCTGCAAGGCGTTGCACCAGATCGTTTTCGAGCAGCCCCTGCTCACGCAGACCGAGTGCGACGGCAACGGCGTGCTCCTTGATGGCTTCATGGGCAGTTTCGCGCCCGCAGCCGCGTTTTACCGCCGCCATGAGGATCTTAGTGGTTGCCAGGAAAGGCAGGTTTCGGTCGAGCTCTCGCTGGATCACCGCGGGGTATACGCCAAGTTCGGCAAGCACGTGCAAGAACGCCTGCAGCAGACCGTCGATAGCGAAGAAGGCGTCGGGCAAGACGACGCGACGCACCACCGAGCAGCTGACGTCACCCTCATTCCATTGTGAACCGGACAGAGCCGAGGCCATGGTCAAATGCCCGGCCAATATGCAGCAGAAGCCATTGATGCGCTCACAGGTGCGAGCATTCATCTTGTGGGGCATTGCAGAAGAACCGACCTGGCCCGGCTGAAACCCCTCAGTAGCGAGCTCTTGCCCCGCCATCAGTCGCAATGTCGTGGCGAAACTCGATGGCCCAGCTGCGACCTGAAGCAGTGCCGAGACGACGTCGAGGTCGAGCGAGCGTGGATAGATCTGACCCACGTTGTGGAGCGTTCTGGGGAATCCAAGCTCGCTGGCAATCCCGCACTCGAGGTTATCAAGACGAGCGGTGTCTCCCGCCAGGAGATCCAGCATGTCCTGCTGTGTCCCGACAGGTCCCTTGATGCCGCGTAGGGGATAGCGCTCAATGAGTTCGGTCAGGCGAGTGTATGCGATGAGCAATTCCTCCCCAAAATTCGCGAAACGTTTACCGACCGTCGTGGCTTGTGCCGCGACGTTGTGACTGCGCCCTGTCAGTACGAGATCAGCCGTCTCCTCGACGCGGCGCGCGAGGCGTGCGAGCGCTGCGACCACACGGTCCCTTACGAGCTTCATTGCTGATAGAACTTGGAGCTGTTCCACGTTTTCCGTAAGGTCGCGGGAGGTCATGCCCTTGTGAATGTGCTGATGCCCGGCAAGCTCACAGAACTCCTCGATGCGCGCTTTGACATCGTGGCGTGTCACGCGCTCACGTCGGGCTATGCTATCGAGATCGATGTGCTCAAGGACGCGCTCGTAGTCGACCAATGCTTGATCCGAGATGGAAAGTCCGAGTTGCTTCTGAGCGCGAAGCACTGAGAGCCAGAGTTTGCGCTCGAGGAGGACCTTGTGCTTCGGAGACCACAGGCTGCGCATCGCCGCGCTCGCGTATCGGTTTGCTAGGACATTGGGGATGTTCTCGGTCATCACCTCGTCGCCGTAGCGCTAGGCGGCAACTACAGCAACAGGAATGCGGGGGGGTGAGGGCCATAATGCCTCGAAAACCACTGGTTGTGTTGGCCAGGGGGTATGCCTTGCTTGCGATCCGATGGCACCTTGAGTTAGCGTGACACTATCGTGGATCGCATTGATTCGTTGCTCGACCGGGTTGCCGAAGTATGTCCGCTGCCGAAGACGGCCGATCGGCTACTCGAATTGACGGCTAGCGATCGGGCGAGTATCCCCGAGGTGGCGCGCACTATTGCTACCGATCCGGCATTGGCGGCTGCGGTCCTGAGAATCGCGAATAGCGCAGTATTTGGGGGGGGCAACGTGGACCGGCTCGAGACGGCCGTGATGCGCATGGGGCTTCGAGAGTTGCACGACATGGCCGCCGCAATGTCGCTTTTTGCCGCGTTTCGCAATCGTGGAGAGCTGCTGGTGAACCTGCACGATCGATCGGTGGTGGCAGGCGCCGTGGCTCATCGGTTGGCAAAGACGCTCGGAGGGGTTCAAGCAAGCGTGGCCTTCACGTGTGGGCTGCTGTCCGAAATCGGCGCGATGGCATGTCTGTCGGTCGATGGTAAGGAGTATAGCCAGATTTGGCGGGCCACCGAGGAATTGCCCGCGGAGCGCAGCCGCATGGAGCGAGAACGCTACGGGGGGTCGACGTATCTGATTGGCGGAAGATTTCTGATACGTCACCGCCTACCAGAAAACCTCTGTGTGGCAGTCGCAACGGAATCGGATGCTGATTTTGACGCCATCGAACCGTTGGGCAGGGTATTGGTTCTGGCTCGGCTCGCTGCGGTCATCATGCTGATGGCGGGAAAGACGGGCGATCGCGCGGCTGCGGTGGAGCGCATGCAGGCTCTGTCCGAGAGCCTGCGCGGAGCTTCACTCGACGGCGAGACGCTCTTCGAGACTTGCCTACAGGCCGGCGCCACCGCCGAACAGGCGTTGCGAACCGGTCGTTAGAACTCTGCCCTGTGCAATCATCCCGGGGGCCGATCTTCAGAGCTGGTTTGGTGGAAAATCCCGGACAAAGTCCGATGTTCATGCCGGACGCAGTCACTTTTCCGCGCTGAGACTTGCCTGACATCGGCCCTTGGTCTACCGAGTGGCAGAGCTACTCGTTGCCATGACGATCGAACAAGCCCTTTTCCGACTTCACGAAGGTCTGCCGAGAAACTCCCCTGGTTCGGAGAAATCGACGCTCAAAGCCCTGCGCCGCTTGGGTCGCTTGCCGCGTCGTGCGCGCGTCATCGATTTGGGTTGTGGCAATGGGGCTTCCGCAATCGCGTTGGCTCGCCGCCTACATTCGGAGGTCATTGCTGTCGACGCGCATGAGCCATTCTTGAGGACCCTCGCGGAGCGAAGTCGAGCTGACGGTCTTGATTCCTTGGTGGTGGCTCGTCACGCGGATTTTGCCGCGCTCAATGAGCCGAACGCGAGCTTCGATCTGCTGTGGTCCGAGGGAGCCGCCTACGTCTTGGGATTCGAGACGGCACTGGTTCAATGGAGACCGCTGCTCAAAAAGGGTGGGCGAGCGGCCATTACCGAGCTGAGTTGGGGACAAGAAACTCCCAGCGACGCTGCCAAAGAATACTGGTCGTCGGTGTATCCCGGAATGCGAACAGTGGTGGGCAACTGTGCAGCAGCAGAACGTGCAGGCTATTCGGTCATCGATACCATTACGCTCTCCAATAAGGATTGGGAGTCCTACTACGGACCGCTCAAGCAACGCATTACGGAGCTGCGTGCCGCGGGCGAACCGTCGCCAGAGTTAGCTGTTATCATCGAAGAGGCTGAGCGCGAGATCTCCGTCTACGAGCAGCACGGTGACGAGTTTGGCTACGTGTTCTATTTGCTAGAAAAGCAGGCGGATGACGAGATATCGGAGGAGGACGAGTCTGACTTCGACTCGGAGGACGCGTCTGCCGAAGGTACTGAGGACTCTGGCGCAGATGAAGAAGAGCCGATGACTCCGTCGCGTCGGGCGGCTCGAACTCGTGCCAGTTTCGATGGCGAGATCGCGCCAGTCGATGTGGCGGCCCATCGAGCAACCGAGGCCCGGTTCGCGGAACTCGTTGCCGAAATTGGCTTGGAGCGGGCGGCGCGCATTCTCGAGTCCATTCGCAATCGCGTCAGCGACGCCATTCGGTAGAATCTTACGTCGGCACGGCGTGCATTCTAGTGACCGGAAGGTTCCTTGTATTGTTGCAGGCCCGGCAGGTTTTCGATGGTCTTGGCGATATCTTCGGCGCTGCCCGACGTGTTGAGGGATGGTGATGCGGTAGGGCTGCCGTCTGGGCCGGCTCGCCTTTTCGTGCCTGTGACGGCAGCGACGAAGGCGTCGAGTCGCGACGGTTCGTTGTTCCCATTCACGTTGACGATGGTTAGCCGTCCGACGCCTTTCCCGAGGTCATTGCGGAAATCGTAGATGGAACCGATTACGGTTAGACGCCCCTCGGCCACGTAGCGGCCAAAATCCGCGAGCGCGATCTTGACTTGGGCGTGGACGTTCGCGACGACGGCCTGAGCCCAAGCAGTGTCGGAGTTTTGGCCAAGCAGTTCCCTGGGCAAGACGATTGAGTCGATTTCTCGTCGTATTGCCGGGCTAAGACTTGTCTTGTCACCCATGGCAGCCTTGATTGCTCCGCAACCGGTATGACCGACTACGAGTAGCACCGCCGTTCCGAGATGCTCGACTCCGTATTCCACGGAGCCCTCTGATATTTGAATCTGATTGCCAATGTTGCGAATCGTAAAATCGTCGTTCTCTGGCGTCACATCCCATGCAGCATTCTGCACGCGTGAATCCGAACAGGCAACGACGGTGCTGCGTGGATGCTGCGCCTTCGCGAATGCGTCGAAGAACTTCGGGCCGCGTTGCATGTAGTCTTGGTTGTCGCGAAGCGCATCCTTCACGAATTCCCGCGTGCGAGACAGCGGTTCGTTGTCGGAGCTCTCCCAAGCGAATGGCAAGGCATAGCGGTTCCTGGGCGCGTCGGGATCCGCAGACGCGTCGCCATGCGGAGCGCTCGCAGAAGGGTGCAGGTGTGGGGCCGAAGCAGATGGAGCGGCACTTGCACTTGCACGTGCACTTGCAGCGACAGCGGACTTCTTCTTGTGGCTCGTCGTCTTGTTCGCCCCGACGAGGTCACACGCCGTTGCAGTCACGGCGAGAATGAACAAGCAAAGAGTCTGTTGCCGGAGCATGTGTTGGATATCGCGAGGATAGTGGCAGTTCTGGCCGGATTGGTAGACGCTCGAGCGTGCACCAGGCCATACGGCAATGGGTGCACCTGGCTTCAGCCCCCGCGGACTTCGTGACGCCGTGGCTCCGCAGGCCTCCTAGGTGGCACCAAACTTGCGGGGAATCCGGCTTGGGAGCGTACCGAGGCCTGGGGCGGCGCTGAGGCCGGAGGTGGGTCGTGGGACGAGCAAGCCGCGCCTCGCTCAGTCGGTGCGTGGCACGATTGCATCGAACTGATGGGCCCTTCGGGCCCGACGCCCCGCGGCCGAGCGCGCCCTCAGAGCCAACCCACCTCGACCACAACGCTTGGCCGCACTGAGTGCGATCTCACGACCGCAACGCGGTCGTTGTTGAGTCTGGCGTCATACGATACTGGCGTGAGCTCGACTTCCGCTTGGAAGCCGAGCGCTACAGCCCAGCCGCCGAACGGTTGAGTAGCGCGACACCCCACGCTAAGCGTCGGGACCCAAAGCGTTGATTTGGGGGCGATTTGGGCGCGGTCCGGAACGCTACCAACCAGGGGATCGACAAAGAGTAGAGTTGCGCCCGCGCCGAGCACAACGCCGAAGTATGGCGCATTTCCGAGGTCGTGGACGTCGCTGCCGTCGAGCGCTACGTCGAGTGCCAGATTGGTTCGCAGTCGCAACGCGCTGAGCCGAAGCCCGGCCAAGTCACTGCGGTATTCCTCCGGCAATTGATAGCCAACGCGCAGGGCCAACGAGAGCTTCGTGCTCGGGTTCTTACGCGCGATACCAATCATTGCACCTGGGGTGTGCACCCAAGGCAGCTGCGGTGAATGAGATTCGAGCTGGTAATATGTGCCGAGGATTCGGTGCAAGCGGATGTTGGGTTCAGTGAATGGATGCGATGGTGGCACCACGGACGGCTTCGTCGGTACTTTTGGCGCGCGCGAATAGAGTATGGCCTGGACGTTGGCCCGGGAGATCCCCAACGTAGCATCGTGGATCAGCGCCGCGACGCTCATCTCGACGACCTGGGCGAGTGTCTCCTTCTCAATCTCAGTGAGCCGTTTCGATAGCGGGACCTCGCGCACGAGAAATCGCTCGGAGGAACGGTCGGCGAAATACAGAGAGACCTTGTCGGGAACGCTCAGATCAATCCAACAGCGAATTTTGAGTTCGGTGGTTCCCGAAGCCGACAGCACGGTTTCTGGCGCGAAGCGTTCCAGTTGGAACCAGCGTACGGTAACGGGCCCTATGCGGTCGCGGCCGATGACCTCACGGAGGCCTTCGAACTCCTCCATCGTTCCGATGACGTAGATCTCACTGCTTGCCTCCGCGGTGGTGGATTCGGTTGTGGCGGTGGCAGTTGATTCGGCGAGCACGTCGGCAGCATGGCCCGCGCGCGTAACGGTGATACAGATGAGCCAGACGAGTGCCGTGACGAAAGTGCGCGACACGTGTGGATGACGTTCTCCGAACGCGTCCGGGGCTGCGCAGAAGAGCTTCACAGCGTGCGTCACTCCGGCGATTGGAGCCGACGTATTGCCGTTGCCGAATAGGGTGAACGCGGGAACTCGTCGCTCAACCGCAACCAAGAGGCTCGCTCCTCGGCTCGATTGCCCAATGCACCCAATGCCCGTGCGCGACCGTACAACGCTTCGGCGGCGAGACTCTTCTTGCCGCTCGAGTTGAGGTAGCGATCGTACTGCTGGAGCGCTTCACGCGCTGCACCTGACTCAAGCAATGCACCTCCGAGCGCAACGTTCGAGAGCTGGGCTTCCGGCGAGCCCGGATAGGACTGCTGAAGGTGCCGAAAGATCGAAATGGAGCGTGATACCTCACCCCTGCGGCGGGCCCGATTGGCTTCACGATAGAGCAAAAGTGCGCTCTCGCCTTCGCCTGTGGCTACGACAGTGGCAGTTGCCGTTTTTCTGGTAGCTGGAGCCGAGCCCGGTCGCTGTGTGTCTGCCTGAGGCAGGTCCGCTTGTGGCTCTGGCTCGACGGAACTCGGAGTTGCTAAGAGCTCCTTCTCAACGGATTGAGGCAAGCTGCGAGTTAGCGCACGATCGACTTCTGGTGGTGGGACTGCGCGCGAAATCTGCCAACCGGTCACTGCTGCTGCCGCGGCAGCCGACGACGCCAGAGCGGCGAGGAGCATCCACCGGACGGCCGTCGTTCGGCGTTGCCTTGCGAAGTGAGTGGACTTCGACAGCGGTCCAACCGAGGAGAATCGAATACCGTCTGCAATTCGCTCAACGACTGCGGCGTCGTCGACGGCAGGAGTTGCAGCTCGATCGAAGTCGCGGCCAATCTGCTGCCAGGCACGGCAGTTTTCGCAGTGGGAGAGATGCACTGCTAGCGCGCGACGCTCAAGCGGGGTAAGGCCGTTTCGGCGTTCCTTGGCGATCAGATCGGTGGGGCAATCGTCGTGGATCATTCGAACACCCGCAGTAGTTCAGCGAGCCGAGGATCGCGGCGCAAACGTTTGCGCATGGCGGCTTTGCCCAGGCGCAGCCGGCTCCAAACCGTATTTGCTGGAACTCTCGAGGTGGCGGCAATCTCGTCCACAGTCAGGCCGAGCACGAAGTGCGCGGCCATCGCTTCTGCTATCGACTCCGGAAGGTCATCGAGCAATTCGCGCACCAGTCGGCGCCTTCGACTGGCCAATAGATCCACGTGGGGCGACGAACGTTGATCTTCGATGGCGATGTCCTCGTAGCCGTCGGGCGAAATTCGGCGCTCGCGCGTGCCGAGGCGCCGCCGCGCTGCAAGCGCCGTCAACAAGCCAATCCGGTGCGCGAAATGCAGGACGGTGCTTTCGGCTCGAAACTCCGCAAGCCCGCGGAGAAATCCGATTACGGCGTCCTGGGTTACGTCCTCGATGTCGGGATGTCCAGCACCCATGACCTGACGGACCGTTCGCAGAAGTCGCGGTGCGATGCAATGCACCAGCTGCGAGACTGCGGGTGCATCGTCCTTCAATGTGCGACGCACCAACGGCAACAATACGTCGTCTGTAACACGCGCCGCGCTCGCGTCCGACTGCGGCGCTCCGCAAAGGACAAGCTCGGAAGCGACCATCGACATTGACGCCTTCACGATGACGGACTCCCTCAGACGGGTCAAGCCGCATTGGCGGCGTCTAGGCCCGTCAGATTGTGCGTTCATCGCGGCGATTGCTGTTGGGCGATGTTCGAGCAGCGTGATGCGGAGTGGGCGCAGAAGGCCCGTGGGCCGCATCGCAACAGGCGGCAACGAATGCTGTGGGAGGTCTCGCCGGATCCCGGGGGAGCCGAGCCGCAAGAGCACTAAATGAATGGGCAAACGGCAACTTGTCCAGTGGATCGATTCGAGCCTTGCCACGAGCGGGCAGCTCGCCCCAGCCCAGTCGAATGGGAAAGCGCTCCCGACGCGCGAGACAAAAAGGTACGCTCCGCGCGCCATGACACGTCCACTGAATCGTTTCAGTTCGCGCATCACACAACCCAAGGCGCAAGGCGCTTCTCAAGCCATGCTGCACGCGACGGGACTCACTGTCGAAGACCTGCAGCGACCGCAGGTCGGGATTGGGAGCATGTGGTATGAGAGCAACCCCTGCAACATGCATCTTCTGGATCTTGCTGCAGTGGTAAAAGAAGGGGTCGTTGGGGCCGGCTTGGTTGGAATGCGCTTCAACACGATTGGCGTATCCGACGGGATTTCTATGGGCACCGACGGCATGAGCTACTCGCTGCAATCTCGCGATCTCATCGCGGATTCGATCGAAACTGCGGTGGCAGCGCATTGGTACGACGCTGTGGTGACCATTCCTGGTTGCGACAAGAACATGCCGGGGAGCGTCATCGCCATGGCGCGACTCGACCGGCCGGGGATCATGGTTTACGGCGGCACGATCCGTGCGGGTTGCAGCACTCAGGGACACAAGCTCGATGTAGTGAGTGCCTTCCAGAGCTATGGCGAATTCCTGTCGGGGCGCATCGACGAGAACGAACGAACGGAAATCGTGCAGAAAGCCTGTCCGGGTGCTGGCGCCTGTGGCGGTATGTATACGGCGAACACGATGGCAACCGCCATCGAAGTGCTGGGCTTGAGCCTACCGGGGAGCGCGTCCACGCCAGCCGAAGATCCGAAGAAACGAGAGGAATGTCTGGCGGTGGGGCCTGCGATTCTGCATCTACTCGAACTCGAGCTTACCCCGCGAAAGATCATGACGCGGGCTGCATTCGAGAATGCCATGGTCATCACCATGGTACTGGGCGGTTCCACCAATGCAGTCCTGCACCTGATTGCTATGGCGCGTGCTGTTGGTGTGGATCTAACCATCGACGACTTTCAACGCGTCAGCGACAGAACTCCGGTCTTGGCCGATTTTAAGCCCAGTGGTCAATTCGTGATGGAGGATCTGCATCGAATCGGTGGGATCCCCGCCGTAGTCAAGATGCTTCTCGAGCGAGGTGTTCTCGATGGAAGCTGCATGACGTGCACAGGCAAGACACTGGCCGAAAACGTGCAGCAGTTTGCTGGCCTGCCGCCAACCCAGCCGATCCTACGGTCCTGGGGGCAACCGATCAAATCGAGCGGCCACATTCGGATCCTACGCGGGACGTTGGCGCCTGAAGGTGCCGTGGCTAAGATTACCGGCAAGGAAGGGTTGCAGTTCTCCGGCCCCGCACGCGTTTTCGATTCCGAAGAGGCAATGCTCTCGGGGTTCGAACAGGGAAGGATTCAGAAGGGAGACGTGATCGTGATTCGCTACGAGGGTCCCAAGGGGGGGCCCGGTATGCCGGAGATGTTGTCCCCCACGTCGGTCATTATGGGTGCCGGCATGGGCAAGGACGTGGCAATCATCACCGATGGCCGCTTCTCCGGGGGTAGCCACGGATTCATCATCGGACACGTGACTCCCGAGGCGCAAATGGGGGGGCCCATCGCGCTCGTGCGGGATGGGGATCAAATCACGATCGATGCCGAGAGCAATCGGCTCGATGTCGAGGTTCCACTGGATGAACTCGAACGCCGGCGCGAGTCATTCGTTGCGCCACCATTTAAGGCGACGCGCGGGACTCTGTACAAGTACATCAAGAACGTCAAGAGTGCTTCCGAGGGCTGCGTCACCGACGAGTAGCGGGTCGAGCATTTTGCCGAGTCAAGTACGGCGAGCCGCACAGCTGCGGCAAAATGACTGGATTGTCGCAGGATTCGGCCTGGCTCGGTCCAAAGCCCGGTTGACACCTGTCGCTGGCCGCGGTACGGGCCGACGCCCATTTGCCCGGAGGCTCCGCATTGAAGCCGCAATTTTCCCCCAACTTCGCCAAAGCCCAAGGACTCATCACGGCAGTAACCGTTGATGCCGACAACGGTGAGGTGTTGATGGTCGCCTACATGAACGAGGAGGCCTTTCGGTTGACGCTCGAAACGGGCAAGGTGCATTACTTCTCCCGCACCCGCAGCAAGCTGTGGAAGAAGGGGGAATCGTCCGGCAACATGCAGGACCTAGTCGAGATGCGAGTGGATTGCGATCTCGACGCAGTTGTAGTTCGAGCGCGCCAAAGCGGACCTGCCTGCCATGAGGGATTTCGTAGCTGCTTCTTCAGAACCGTCGCAGCCGATGGCGGGTTGGTCGAGAACTCGACCCGTGAGATGACGCCCGAGCAGATGTATGGAGGCAAATCGTGAGCACGCTGAAACTAGGGTTGCCCAAGGGCAGCCTTCAGGACGCAACAGTCGACTTATTTGCGAAGGCGGGCTTCAACATCTCCGTCTCGAGCCGCAGCTATTTCCCCGGCATCGACGATGATGAGATCGAGTGCATGCTCATTCGGCCACAAGAGTCGGCGCGCTACGTCGAGCACGGTCTGCTCGACGTTGCCATCACGGGGTTCGACTGGATCCTAAAACGTGACGTCATCGAAGTGGCCGAACTCGTCTACAGTAAGCAGCTGCGTCGACCAGTGCGTTGGGTCGTGGCAGTGCCGAACGATTCCAACATCCGTGGTATTGCCGATCTGGCGGGCAAGCGGATTGCCACCGAAGCCGTTGAATTGACCGAACAATTCTTGGCAGAACAAGGGATTTCGGCTGAAGTTGAATTCTCTTGGGGCGCAACGGAAGTAAAACCTCCGTACCTGGCGGACGCCATCGTCGAGGTCACCGAAACCGGTAGCTCGCTCAAGGCGAACAACCTGCGCATCATTCACGAGATCCTGCAGAGCACGACGCGTCTGATTGCCAACCGCACAGCGATGGCAGACGCCTGGAAGCGCAGCAAGATTGACGACATCGCGATGCTGCTGCGCGCGGCCCTGGCGGCGCATGGTAAAGTGGGCTTGATGCTCAACGTTCACGAGCAGAATCTCGCGGCTGTCGAAGCAATTCTGCCTTCGCTGAAGAGCCCAACCATATCGAAGCTCCAAACTGAAGGTTGGTACGCCGTGAACACCATTGTCGATCAGGAACTGGTGCGGCGGCTCATCCCGCGGCTCAAATCGTCTGGCGCCGAAGACATCGTCGAATTCCCGCTGAACAAGGTGGTTGAGTAGAGCTCGATTCGACGCTCCCGCCCCGTCACCAAACCGGCTCGAATTATCCAGCAAATGGCCGTTGAGACCCAATCGCGTGCTAGCGCGTTCGATCCGGCGTTTCGGCTCTCGGCAACTGCGCCTGCGCTAGCGTGCGCTTCGCGACTCGACCAAGCCAGAGTGCGACGGCGGCCGTTATGAGCAAGCCGAACAGCAGCAAATAGGTTTGGGCTCGACCGGCATCGGGTAGGCGCCCTTCGGCAATCCCAGCGAGACTCGGCGCAATGGCGCCCAGTTGTGCGTAGAAGATCGATCCGGGTAGGGTGCCGATGCAGGTGGCGAGGAAGTATTGGCCAGTCGGGATTGCCGTCAGACCGAAGGCATAGTTTAGAACACTGAAGGGAGACAATGGCGATAGACGCAGCAGCACGACTGCGCGAGGACCAAGCTCCACTAGCAACTGGTCGAGCGAGTTGAATCTAGGATCTCTTGCCAACCAATGTTCCACGTGGGTGCGCAATAGGGTGCGGGACAGCAGAAACACCGCCATGGACGCGATACCGATGCCGGGAATGCCGAGTAGCGCGCCTCGCCACGCCCCAAAAGTAAAGCCGGCAACGAACGTGAACATGGCAGATGGAACGAAGAGTAACGCCCCAGGCGCATACGCGAGAACGTATAGTAGGGCACCGACGAGCCCCGCCTGGCGCAAGTGCGTTGAAGCCGCGACGAGCCAGGCACCCACGGGGGCAATGCGCCCAACGAGCAGCAGTGACAAAAGGAGTGCCAGCAGAGCAACTGGGCGTTTCCAAGCTGCAAGTCGGGTCAGGGACGAGGGCACGGGCGTCAAAGTAGGTCTTCGCGTCCCGTGGCTTTCAGCAGGTCGACGACGGCGCGGACGTCTTGCGCTCGCTCACGTGGCATGACAAGCACCGCATCATCGGTCAAGATGACGCAGAGATCTTGCGTGCCAAGCAACGCGACAACGCGCTGGTTCTTCGCGCTGCGCACGTCAAAAACCAGGTTTCTGTCAGCGTCGACCAGGACGGAATTGGCTGACGCCGCGTTACCGCGTTCATCCCGGTCGCGATGCTCCCAGACGCTCGCAAAGCTACCAAGATCGCTCCAGCCAAAATCGGCCCGCACGACGTTGAGCGTGGACTCATGCTCGAGCACGCCGAAATCGATACTGATACTGGGCAAGGTCGGGAAGATGCGCTGCAGCGTCTCGAGCTCGACGTCCAAGCCCTGTGCGGCTGCGACGTCGATGGAGTCGAGTCCAATGGAGAGTTCGGGCAAGTGCCGAGTAATGGCGGCGTTCATTGCGTCGGCTCGGTAGAAGAACATGCCGGAGTTCCAGAGAAATCGTCCACTCTTGAGGTACGTTTCGGCCTGCTCACGCGCGGGCTTTTCCACGAAACGTGCGACGCGCGACACGCTTGGAGCGACGTTGGAGCCGACCTCAATGTAGCCGTAGCCGGTTTCCGGTCGTGCTGGCTCGAGCCCGATGGTAGTAACGGCACCGGTCTGGGCGCTCGCGATGGCAATCGCTACCGCGTCCGCAAAGCCGCGCTGATCAGTTACATGTTGGTCACTGGGCACAACTAGGATCGTGGCGTTGGGATCCCGTCTGGCAATGACACGTGTCGCCCAACCAATGCATGGCGCCGTATTGCGCGGAACGGGCTCGGCAAGGAAGGCGGTTGCTGGCAGCATTGGAAGCTGGGCTCGCGTCGCATCCACCAGATGCTTGCCGGTCGCGATGTAGATGCGGTCGTAGGGAACGATGGGCGCAAGACGCGCGAGCGTCGAGGCAATGAGGCTTTGGTGCTCGTCGTGGGTCAAGGCGAGCAACTGCTTGGGTTGGTTCTTGCGCGACGCAGGCCAGAACCGTGTTCCGCTACCGCCGGCGAGGATAACTGCGTAGACGCTATTCAGGGCTGGTTCCGTCATGACTGTTCCGTAAGTGGGCTAGAGCAGGGCCACAGTGAAAGAATCTGTCGAGCCAGCGCTAGTGGCGTCGAGTGGTCGGTGTTGATGCGCACATGAGCGAGGCGTTGGTATAGCGGATTGCGGCGCTGCAGGACGGTTTCGACCTCTTCGGTGAACGACATTGTCGAGGTGAGGGCAGGCCGTTCCGTTCCGCTGGAGATACGTCGGACGATGGTGTCTGGGGTGGCAAAAAGCCAGAAGACCGTTCCGGCCGCGCGCAGCGCGGATATGTTCGCCGTCCGCTCGACGACGCCACCACCGCAGTCGAGGATGCGCCCCGTCCCTAGCGTCAGTTCGGCGATCAACGCTTGCTCTAGATCGCGGAAATGCTCCCAACCATGGGTTGTGACCATTGCCGGAATAGACTGCCCGGCGCGCAGAACCAATTCTTCGTCGAGGCTCACACGCGGCATGTTCAGCGCGCTGGAAAGGTCGCGAGCTACGGTGCTCTTGCCGGTGCCCCGATAGCCCACCAAAATGAGGTTCATTGATAACCGCTCCAGTAAGATGGCCTAGCAGCCAAGCTGACGTTCGACGACTTGGCGCATCACCGATTCCGGTGGAGAGTGGCCGGTGAATAGCTCAAATTGTGTCAGTGCTTGCCCCAAGAACATCTCGAGGCCCTCGACCACGCGGGCGCCTGCGGCCAGGGCATCCGTCAGAAGTCTCGTTCTCCGAGGGGTGTAGACCGCATCGAAGACGACCAAATGGCGATGCAGCAGGTTGGCTGGCACTAGTGAGGCCTCGATTTGGGGTGCCATGCCCACTGGCGTGGTTTGCAGCAGGAGGTCGGCTTGCGGCAGCGCTGCTGCTAGGGTTTCAGGGCCGAGGGGAGCCAGCACGACCTCGACCGTGCTCCGACTGCGAATGTCAAAGGCAAGTTGATCTAGTTCTGCCGGAATGACACCAAGGATAGTGAGGCGTTTTGGTGCAGCTTCGAATGCCATCGTCATAGTGATGGCTCGGGCGGCTCCGCCGGAACCGACGACCACGACGTTCTTGCCGGTTGGGTCGGCACTGGCTTGCCGCAGGGCCAAGAGGGCACCGAGCCCGTCGGAGTTGTATCCGTGTAGGACGCCGTTTTCGTTGACGATGGTGTTGATGCAGCCGATGCCCGCGGCAACCTGAGCCACTTGGTCCACTAGTGACAAAGCCGCAACCTTGTGCGGGATTGTTACGGACAGACCTCGGTAACCCAGGGCACGTATGCCAGCGATGGCGGCTGGGAGCTCTTCCGGAGTCACGTCGTGAGCCACGTATACGAAGTCGAGGTCCAAGGCCCCAAAGGCCGCATTGTGTAGGGCGGGTGAGAGGGAATGGCCGACAGGGTGTCCCAGTATGGCGCAGGTTTGAGTCTTGGCTCCGATGGGCATGGCGTCAGCGACGCTAGCACTTCGAGGCCAATGCAGGCATCGACCTTGGTGAGCCGACCGTGGGTTCGGTGAACCGGTCGAGAGAATGGTCAGTCGTCGTGAGCGGCGGACCGCGTAATTGTTGCCATCCATGAGTACGAGGGTCAGCCATCAAATTGCGGGAGGGGCGTGGCGGTTGTTCGCTGCTTGCTGCACGAAATTCCTGCTAGCCTGAGCTCGCTTGGCAGCGTGAGCCGCGGCAGACCCACCGAGATGGCATTGAAGGAGAACAATGACGATGACTGAGCCCGCACCGAAGACGGCGAAACTGATTCTGGGCGACAAGACTGTGGAGTTGCCCGTGATGGTCGGTACCGAAGGCGAACACGCCATTGATATCGAAAAGCTTCGTTCTCAGACTGGCTACATCACGCTGGACGAAGGCTACCGAAGCACGGGCGCGTGCCTTTCGAATGTCACCTTCATCGACGGCGAAAAGGGGATCCTAAGGTACCGCGGGATCCCGATCGAGCAACTGGCAGAACGCTCGAGCTTCATCGAATCGGCATGGCTCATTATCTGGGGCGAGTTGCCAACCGAGAAGCAGCTGCGCAGTTTCAGGGATTTGTTGACGAAGCATGAGCTCATTCACGAAGGCCTGCATCATCACTACGAGGGTTTCCCGGCTACTGCGCCGCCGATGGCCATCCTGTCGGCAATGATCAATTCGGTCTCCTGCTACCACCCCGACATCATGGAGATGGAGAGCGAGGAGACTTTTGAGGACGCCGCAGCGCGCCTGTTGTCGAAGGTGCGCACGATCGCGGCAGCTGCATACAAGGCCTCGGTGGGGCAACCGCTCGTGTATCCCAACCCAGACTACGACTATGTGCGCAATTTCTTGCACATGATGTTCTCGATTCCGCATCGTGCCTATGAGGCACCGCCGGAAATCGTGCAGGCGTTGAGTTTGTTCTTTCTGCTGCATGCCGATCATGAGCAGAACTGCTCCACCAGCACGGTGCGCATGGTTGCGTCGAGTGGTGCTAACTTGTTTGCCAGCTGTGCAGCCGGCGTCTGCGCGCTCTGGGGTTGGCGCCACGGTGGCGCCAACGTGGCCGTCATCGAGATGTTGAAAGAGATCAACCGAGGCCAAATTTCTGCGAAGGATTACCTCGAACGCGTCAAAAAGAAGGAAGTCAAACTCATGGGCTTCGGGCATCGTATCTATAAGAGCTACGACCCGCGCGCGCGCATTCTGGCGCAGCAGGCCGACAAGGTTCTGAAGCTGCTCAAGGTGCAGGATCCGCTTCTGTCGATCGCGCGCGATCTCGAGGGGATTGCCCTTTCCGATGACTACTTCAAGGAGCGCAATCTCTACCCGAACGTCGATTTCTATTCGGGAACTATTCTGCGTGCGATCGGGATCCCCGTGAACATGTTCACCGTCATGTTTGCCATCGGACGTATGCCTGGTTGGATTGCCAACTGGAAGGAGACAATCGACCATCCGGAGCTCGGCATTGCCCGCCCGCGCCAGGTCTACACGGGTTCAGCGATTCGCGACTACCAGCCGATCGAAAATCGCGGACAAAAGTAGACAGCCTGACGCGCCACTGGGCGTTTGGTACTCAGGGAGCAACGGGTTGCGCGAGTCTCAGCCGGACTCGGAAAGCGCAGCCCGACTCCTTTTGTGATACATAGCTGAGCATGCCTCCCAACTTCACGACGGCATGACGGGCTGCGACCAGTTGGAGGCCAGCCTGGCCACCGCCTCTGGTGCTCCGTCCTGTGGAGAAAGGGTCGTCGGTGGTTCTGCGTCGAGAACTGGAATTGGTCCACTCGCGCACGGTCAGGCGGGCTTCGGTGTCGTGCGCATAGACATGGAGCGTGATCCGTGCGCCTTGCAGGTCGCTTCGGCGTGAAATGGCCCGCTTCACCAAGACCGAGGTCACTTCCACGAGAGTCGACTCGTCACCCCAACCGCGGATGGTCTTGTCTCCTTGCAGCTCGACTAGCGGGATCCCGCTAGGCAGTTCATCGATGACGCGCTGGGCCACGTTCCAGAGTCGAACCTGCTCAAGCAGCGGTGTGTCTCCTAGGGCGAGCACGCTCATCCCTTCCAAGACGGCACGAAGCCGCTGCATGGCTTCCAAGGTGTCGCTGGTGACGGCGAGTTGTTCTTCGTCGGAGAGCGGCGAAACCGCGGAATGAGCCACCTCCACGAGGTATTCGACGTTGGCGAGGGCCGTCGCCAAAGGAATCCGTAGTTCCTGGCCCAACGTACGCAATAATGCTTCGAACGCGGTGGCAGCCGAGGCGCGTTGATCGTGTTCTGCTATCGCGTCGATACGGCTCCGGCGTTCGCGGCGCTCGCGCATGGCCTGCAGGCAAGCGAGGACCTCATCGGGAGATACAGGCTTGGCCAAGGTGGTGATCGCACCATGGGCAAATGCCGCGGCAGAATCCGACTTCGAGTCGACGATGGCAATGGGCAGCAGCTCGTGCGGGTTCTTGCTCAACTCGGCGATGTATTCAGGGGCGCAAGGCAGAGACCACTCCACGAAGCATTGGTCGGGTGCGACCGCTGCGCGCGGGGCCTGCTCGATCGTTGGGACGAGCTTTGGTCGCATCCCCACGGCAAGCAAAGCCCTGCCGACGACATCCACATCTGGGCCTGGACGACACACGAACAGCACTGTCTGATGGGCAACGGGAAGGAGCGCCTGGCTCAGCGGCTCGTCCTGTGGAGGCGGAGTCGAACCGGAAGGTTTTGGTTCGTTAGCCATGGTCGGCAATGAATGGGCAGAGTTGGTGCTGCTAAGTCGAGGTCGAAAGCGGCAGACTTCAATCACCAAAACGGTTGGGCACGACCGGCATTTAAGCTTCTCGGCTCATTTGGTCGACCACCCGAGGGCGAGCCCGCCCTCGCGGGGATCGATGTAGCCGTAGATTCGCCCTTCGATTAGGGCAATTGTGTTGGCGTGCCCCATCACGCCTGTTGGGTTGACGAACCTATGGCCGAGACGGTTTAGGCTTCGCTGCAGAGCCACGGGAATTGGTCGATTGCTCTCCATTCGCGCCTGACCGTTGGGGGCGATGCTTTGGTGTAGGCGAGGGGCGTCAATGGCTTCGTCCAGTGGGACTGCATAGTCTGTGAGCAAGTTCACGAGCTGGAGCAAGGTGCTTGGAATGGTGTCCCCACCTGGGGTTCCCAACACGAGTCGCAAGCCAAGCTCGTCCTCGACGAAAGTCGGCGCCATTGAACTCGTCGTACGTCGATGGGGCAAGGGCTGATTTTGACCCCGACCAGAGAACGACGCCAAGGCGTTATTGAGGACGATGCCGGTTTCCGTGATGACTTTGGAGCCAAAACCCGAGGACAGCGTGGTCGTGAGGCTGACTGCCATGCCTTGGCTATCCACGACGGCGAGATGCGTCGTGTGCTCTGTTTCAGCTCCGCTCGCATCCTTGTCGACCACCAGTTGGTTGGCGGTCACGTGGTTTAGCTGGATCGGGCAACGCTTGGGCCAACGATTGGCGTCGAGTAGGTGAACGAGCTCCGCTTCTTGTTGCGGCTTCGACAGGCTGTCTGGATCCACCACGCCGTAGATCCGATCGGCTTGGGCCCGGCGCATGATCTCGAGCAAGAGATGCGAGTGGTCCACCGAGCCACGTCGGAGCGCTGCGGGGTCGTACGCCTCGAGCATCAATAGACTTGCGGCAAGTGCGACACCGCCAGCGGAGGGGGGCGGCATGATCAGCACCCGCAGGCCTCGATAGGGGACTTCGAGGGGCTGGCGCCAGATCGCGCGATAGCCAGCCAGATCAGTGTCGCGGATCTGAGGATCGCTGCCCAAACTCGCGACAATGGAAGCGGCGACCGAACCAGCGTAAAATCCCTGTCTGCCTTCAGCTTTCAGCCGCGAAAGCGTCTCGGCTAGGGCCGGCACTCGAAGCCAGCTTCCTGCCGGGTGTGGCTGGTGTGCCTGGTTACCGTAGAGCCGACGCGCTAACGGATTCTTGGTAAATTTGGGCCAAGCCAAACGAAGGGCCGTGGCTTCCCGGGCACTGACGCGGTGTCCGGAGTCCGCAAGTCGTCGGGCGGGCTCTACAAGCTCGGCGAAGGGCAAGCGCCCGAGGCGTTGCGAGAGCTCGAATAAACCCGCGACGCTGCCGGGGATAGCAACGGAATCCGGACCCTCTCCGCCATTTTGAATCATCGCCTTGAAGCGCTGCCGAGCGAGCCGCTCGGGCGAAGACTCACGAAAGTCGAGCGCCAGTGGATCGCCATTGGCAAGACGGACCAGAGCGAAGCCTCCGCCGCCCAAATTGCCTGCGCTTGGATGGGTGACGGCGAGAGCTAATGCGACAGCCACTGCAGCATCGACAGCATTCCCTCCCGACTTCAAGGTCTCGATTCCGATCTGCGAGGCTTCCGCGTTGACGGAAACGACCATGCCCGAGGTGCCGCGAACACTGCGCCTGCCGGGCGTCAAGGTGATGCGCCGCGTGGCTTTCACCGTGCCCAGCCTGGGCGACGTCGAAGCAGTCGCTCCGGCATCGAGTGTTTCGGTTGGGGCGAAGCTGGCTGCGCCAGCAAGCGCATTGCCCGTGGCTCGTGGGGTTCGAGCTGGGGCGCCTCCTTCGGCCGAGCCAATCGACGCTGGTTCGGGGGGCAGGGTGGTGGACGCAAACTCTGGCCTGCAACCCCACGATGCGAATACCAGCAGGAAAGTCCCACAGGTCGCAACGCGACGCGTGCTTGAAACGCGCGCTTTGGTGGTGGCGGGGCCGCCCTGCGTCGCCCGCGAAGGAGTGTCATCCGAGGATTCGGTCCAGCGGCTCATCGTGGCACTTTCAATAGACGGTTTTCGGTAGGTGTCGAGGCGCAGTATCATCCGCCCCATGTCTACCGAAGTGATTGCCCGTCGTAGTTGCGCCGTGGTGAGGGTCAGTGCCACCTGTTCCGATGACACTAACCAAAGTGTGAAGTTGGTTCACGATGCTCTCGTCGAGGCGGGACATCACGTCATTCACCAGCGTTGTATCCTGGACGATCTCACGAACATCCGATACCTGTTTCGTGAGTGGGTCGATGATGCTCGCGTCGATGTCATCATCGCGATTGGCGGCACGGGACTCGACTCGGCGGACGTGACTCCAGAGGCGCTCAGCCCGTTTGTTACCAAGCCGATGCCTGGTTTTGGTGAGCTGTTTCGTGCGCTGTCCTTTCAGGAACTGGGGATCCGCGCCATCGAGACTCGGGCGATGGCGGCCGTGTGCCACGCAACACTCGTCTATTTGATCCCTGCTGCTCCCATGGCGGTTGAGCGTGCAATGCAGCGGCTCATCATTCCGCAGCTCGGGGAACGCTTGCCCACGGAGCGATTGCGACCGAAGTCGATGCCCGAGATCAGAATGCCGCAGACTCCTGCGGAATAAGTTCGCTAGCGCCTGCGGCCTTTCGCAGGCACTGCGCGATGAGCGCATTGGCCAGGGCACCGGGTTCAGGGGTGAAATCCTCGACCACGTGCAACCCAGCATCATTCAGACTCCATTGGACGAGATCTCCGGCTCGCGCGGCGACGACTTCGGTTCCAAGGGTGCGGGCTTCGCGAATTGCCGTAGGTGCGCCCTCTCGCCGCGAAGCGGACACGAGTAGGTCGGCGGCGCGGATGTGTCGCAAGGTGTCGCTGCGACCGAGCTGTCCAAGCCAATGGACCTCTGGGAACCGTCGCATCCACGCGACGCGCTCAGGGCCGTCACCAATCACGACAATGCGCGGCGGTGTTGTCAGAGCTGCGAGCAGGCTCGCAGCTCTGACGGCTTCGATGGCAACATCCAGGCGTTTGTCTTTCACGGCGCGACCAACCAGGACAACCAGGGGTGCCGCGGAAAAGCCCAATTGTCGCCGCAACTCGTGCCGCGAGGGGAGCGTCGGGACGTCGAGCCGAGGCGGCTCAACGTCGATCGAGAACTCCCTGGCCCGATAGGCTCGGGCGAGCCGTTGCAGGCGCGCGGCGAGCTCGTTGGAGACACAACGCAGCTGCACGTTACCGCGACCGAGGGCATTTACGATGGCGTGCTGGAACGGTGTAGGGAGTCGTTCGAGCAGCCCGACGTCACTCCCGTGAGCCACGACGACCGTCTGCCCGACGAAGTCGCGGCAGATCGGCCAAAATGCAGGGAGGATCCAATGGGCCACGACCTGGTCGAAGGGACCCTGCGCCTCGAGTTGGCGCCTGGCGGCAAGCGAGAAGGGGAGCAGTCCGAGCACGCGCCAGGGCCGCTGGCGCAGCCGCGCGAGGGTTCCGGGCCAACCAAAGAGCTCCCCGTGAGGCAGTTCGCAGAGCCTGGTCTGGGGGGCGATGCGGGGGCGCGAAGCTTGGGGCACGAGCAGGGTGACTTCATGACCTGCTTCGATAAGTGCGTGCACCTCGGCACGCACGAAATGCCCCGAGGGATCCTCGCTATGGCTGGGATAGGACGAAGTGACTACGGCGATCCGCATGGCGTTCTCGCGGTCACGAAGATTTTGCCCTCGAACTAGATGGGCTCCCGCACTTCTGGAGTGGCTTTGAGCGCTTCGATACCTTCGACCTCGACGCGTTGCCCCAGCTTGTACAGGTATTCGAAGCTGTAGATCCCTGAATCGTGCCCGTCGGCCCACCCGAATGCGAGGGCATAGTTGCCGACGCGTCGGATCTCAACGAGCTCGAGGTTCCCTCCCGGCTGATAGGCGATCTGTCCGGAATGGCCCTGGCAGGTGGCGCAGGGGCAATAGCCGCGCAGGATGTCGTGAGGGAGGACCGATTTGGAGCCATCCGACCATTCGACTTCGAAAACCCGCGCGCTGTGGGGGGCCTTGACCAGTTTTGGGGTGAGGCGGCGTTCGAGCGGCATGCGCGGGAACCTAGGGGAAATTTGGCGACTTGGCGAGTCGGAAGGAGGCATTGGGAGCAGGGCCCATAGGCCGAAGTCAAAAAAAGGGGTTGCAGAAAGGCAGAGGTTTTGCGATATGAGCCGCCCCTTGGCCAATCCCAGCGAATCAGTACTGTGCAAGTCCCTCGAGGTCCAAGTCGGCGACAAGGGCATCGAGCGGGCAATTAAGCATCTCAAGCGTAAGATGGCAGCGGAAGGGATCCTCCGCGAGCTCAAGCGCCGTCGGCACTACATGAAGCCGAGCGTCAAGCGACGTAAGAAGGCGAGCGAAGCCGCACGCCGCCGTCGCAAGCGCATTCGCATCGGGCAGGAATAGCTGGACGTTTATTGGCCCTAGGACGCCGATCGCTGCATAAGTGATGTTTCGGTGTCTACGGTCGATAGCGTTGATCCTGTTGCTGCTCCCCTGCCGTTCCGTCTGAGAACGGTGTTGGGGGCATTGGTATTGGCTTCGATGGTTGCCGTAGCAGTGCCCCGCGCCAAAGCTGCCTGGCGGCTCCATGGCGTCGTGACCAAGGTCGCCGACTACGGGCTCTGCATGGCGGGGCCGACTGGGGCGTTGGCCATCCGTGACGATATGGCGCAGTTTCAGAAGCTGGTGCGTCGACGTCTGGTTGCCTCCGAAGCTACCGACAAACCGTTTGCTCGATGCGGCGTGCTTGCTGGGGAGATCTCGGCTCGGCCAGAGCTAGGCCAAAGCCATCTGCAAGTCGCGTCCGACTTTATCGAATGGGGTGGTGGCGGCCAGAAGCAGAGCATCAACGAGTTGCTCCTCGTTCTGCCGGATCTCGCAGCACTGCATGCCCATAGCTGGCCTCTGGCGCGCAAGCCCCTGACCGAACTGGTGAGGCCATCTCGGGGCGCCTACGAAGCTGTTCACGCCATGGAGCCCACGCGGCCTGTCGCCGTGCGCGGTCTGGTCGTGGAAGGCGCCATCTTGCGCTCCACGCTGGAGAGCCCCAAGGGTCGCTTCGTCGTCTTGTCGAACGACCGCGACGTCTGGGCGCTGCGCACGCGCGACCGTGGTCTCAACTGGGCACCAACGTCCGCCTGGCAGGACGCTCTGGACGGCCATGCTCACCACTGCGTTGCTGACGTGATGGGAACCCGCTTCACCTTGGGTCCGTCACATTCGGGCGCGGCCCCTGCGTTACTTCTCGGGACCATCGGTGGGATGGGTACCGAGCGTCGCGAGTTCGGTACCACCAACGATAGTGTTCTGCGGATCGCCTGTGACGCGACCGGTGCCGTCGTGCTGTCGCAGCGGAAGATTGATCGCAGCTACCACGTCTATGCTTGCCCGATAGCGGGGAACTGTCGGGAAGTGATGCTGCCCCCACCAGCGCGACAGCGCGATATCCTCATTGATGTTGCGCGTGTCGCACGCACCATCGTCGTTGCGCTGTCCAAGGATGGTTTGGTGCGCGTTACCACGTCGCGTGACGAAGGCGCGTCGATGACACCGTTGTCGTTGGTCTTCGACTCGCGCGATGCGCATATGGCCGGGCTGGACGCGACGGTGGTTCCGACCCTGCTCGGTTTCGACAAGCACCTTTCGCTCTCGCTGGCGGCACCGAGGAGCGGCGCTCGGTGGGCGCTCGGTTCGGATGATTTCGGCGCAAGTTTTCGCGGGATGTGAGGGGACGGCTACTCGTCCGAAAGAGTAGGCTCCTCATATCTTCCGTACCCATAGTCCACGCTCGCTGGCCAAGAAGACCGAGGGCGGTCCTCGGGCGCTGGAGCAACATAGGCTAGCTGGATTGCCTCGCGCGAACCACCGCTACCCGGAAGAACCCGCCTGGTTTGCCGCGCCAGCCGCGCCAGCCGCGCCAGCCGCGCCAGCCGCGCCAGCCGCGCCAGCCGGCGCACAGATAACTGGCACGCAGGTCGTTGCGCTGCTGCACGCGCTCAAGCGCTGAAGACAGTCCATGCAGTCTTTGGGGTAGCAGCTCTGTTCGCACGCCGTGTCACCGCAAGGGCAGCCCGCGACGCAACCCATCGCAGACAAGCAATACCCGCCAGAGCCGTAACACTCCGCGGAAGTAGCTGCGCACTGTGCGTTGATGCACATGTAATAGTCCATGGCCGAGCCCGTACACACCACATCGACAGGCGTCGCGCACATACCCATGGCATCCCGCCCGGTTCCAGTGCCTGCGAACCCGAGCGTCGGTAGACCGCCGTAGTTTGCTCCACCGAATCCACTGCCCGCGGCCCCGCCGCCAGCCGAACCATTGCCGACGTAACCGCTGATTCCCGCTGCGCCGGCCGAGGACTTTGGTGCCATTGTGGGATCGTTGTCGGAAGCGCAAGCGTTGAGCCCGAACAGGACCAAACCTACCAACTGTATCCGAGTTCGCGATCGCATTTGCTGTGCTCCTCGAGCTATGAGGGGCGGGACAGTAAAGCCCTCTTCATCCTCACGCAAGTGTTTGTGGAGCTGCGCCGCATCCAAATCTAGACACACGCGTCCGCTGGGGGTGTTGCTTCGCGTCACGGCTGGTCGTCTGAGACGAAAGTCGGCTTTGTGCTGCCCCTCATACTTGCGGAGCGCCGAATCGTTCACACGCTCCATTCTACACAATCTTGACATGCCAGTCAGATTTGACACGACCCACTCTTGTTTCGTAGCGTTGCAACTCCGTTGATTTGGGAGGCAGAGCGAGGCTAGGCTGCCTGGCATTATGGATCCGAGACAGATCAGGTCAATTGGACTGTGCTGCTGCAGGGGCGCGATTGTAGCTGCCACATTGATGGGCTGCGCATCCGATGACGACAAGGTATTGCGGCCTTCCACGGTGACACGTGAAGCTGCTCCGGGAGGCCCAGACGCAAAAAACGATGCGAGCGCGACCACCACGAACGACCAGAGTGATTGCTCACGCGCTGCGGCGGGAGACATAACGTTTTCCGTCCCCAGCGGCACTTTTGCCGGAGTACTCTCGGTCGGGATGACCACGCGGCTTGCCAACGCTCAGATCCGCTATACGACGGACGGCAGCGCGCCTTCGAACGAGTCACCGCTGTACGCTGGCGCGTCCCTCGAGTTCTCGGTCACGACGCGCCTGATGGCGCAGGCATTTCTAGCCGGTGAGCCGCAAGGCGAACCGAGCGGCGCTCTCTACGTAGCTCGTGGCATCGACAGCACACATGACCTTCCCGTGGTCATTTTGGATGACTATGCGGCAGGGCGTCCCAGCGCGAGAGACCGCTCCTTCGTGCCCACAGCATTCTTAGGGTTTGCTCCGGCTGACGGCACGACGTCACTCGCCGCAACGCCCGCAGTGGCGAACTTTGCGGCTTTTCATACGCATGGCCAGAGTTCGGTCATGTTCGGCAAGCCGTCGTATCGGATCGAATTGCGCGACGATGCCGGCGCGGATCGCAACTGCGCGCTGTTCGGCATGCCCGCGGAAGCGGATTGGGTGCTTATCGGCCCATATGCCGACAAGACCTTGGTGCACAACCCCCTCGTGTACTCGCTGGGTCGCGACTTGGGACTCGCCACGCCAAGAATCGCCCAGGTCGAGCTCTTCTTGAACGTCGATGACCAACCGCTAACGAGCATCGACTACATGGGTGTCTACCAGGTCGTCGAGAAGATCAAGATCCAGAAGGATCGGATGAACTTAGCTAAGCTATTGCCCACCGACGTCACGGAACCCGACATTTCTGGGGGCTATATCTTCAAGTTCGAGTGGCTCGCGACCGAGCCACCGGTTATCCCCTGCCCGGGCGGCGGAGACACCTGCTGGTCTGACATGGAACTGGTCGAACCCGAAGCCCCAAACGCCCAGCAGCTGGAGTATCTCACGCAGCACCTCAAGGCATTCAACGACGTCCTGCATTCGGCTTCGCCAGCTGATCCGGTGAGCGGATACCCAGCGTTCATCGACGTTCAATCATTCGTCGATCACATCATTGTCAACGAGCTGACGCGCAACCTGGACGCCTACGTGCGTAGCCAGTATTTCCACATGGAGCGCGGAAGGAAAATCGTGGCCGGTCCGCTCTGGGACTTCGACTTGATTGCGGGCGTTGGCATGGGTCAAGACCCTTTTATCCAGAGTTTCCCGAACCTCGACACGGCAGGTTGGCAGTACGAGAGCAACGCGGCGCGTATGACCAGTGACTGGTTCGAGATTCTGCTAGCAGAGCCCAGCTTCAAAGCCCAGCTCGCTGCCCGCTGGGTCACGCTGCGTCAGGGACTGCTCTCTGACGTCTCGCTCGGTGCGCGGATCGATTCGCTGACTGCCGGCCTCGCCAATGCGGCCAACCGTAACTTCATGCGTTGGCCAATTCTGGCACAGGAGACGGTCATGCCGTTTACGACGCCCATCGCACCCACGTGGCAAGGACAGGTCGAAGTGATGCGCAACTGGCTCGTCCAGCGCGCGGCTTGGCTAGATACTCAATGGAATTAGCGAGTGACGGTTGCAGCTCCGCGCCGCAACCGCGACGATCGGTTCGTTCAGACCAAGCCGACAACTGAGCGAACCTCCGACGCTCGTCACTTGCCGCGGCCCCCAAACGCTCGATGCGTGCCCCACGGGACGCGCAGCGAGTTGTCATGATGGGACGCCATGACGTGCGCCCTCAAACCGCAATTGCGGTTTCAAGACCAACTGCACGGCGGACACGGACAGATTGATGCGGCGTGCATCCCCCCTCGCGTTCGGCCGCACCATGATCGAGATCGTATCGATCTGCTCAAAATCGGGACACACCGAGGTCCCAAGAATCGGCTCCGTTTTCTCGACAGCCTCGTCGGGATCTGGGAAGTTACACCGTGGCGCGTCCTTGCACCTTCCGAACGAAGCCCATTGCTACGAGTTGGCTCAACGCGCTGCGCGGGGAGCGCTAGCGCTGGTTGTTTGTCAGGGCGTGATTCAACTCGCCAACCTGGTAGGCAACATCGTGTTGGCTCGCGCGCTAACACCACGCGAGTATGGGTACTATGGCGTTACTCTTACGACGGTGGCGCTCCTGTCTTCCGCGGCAGACGCGGGTCTGTTCGCGAGTCTGGTTCGCTCCAACGGCGAGCCTAGTGAGCACGACCGCCGGTCGGTATTCACGTTCCAACAGCTTCTGGCGGTGGTAGGTGTGCTGCTTTTTGGCGGAGTGTCTCCCTACGTTGCCGGACACTTTGGAGTTCCACGCGCGGAGCGATTCGTGTTCCTAGTGGCGTCGCTTTCGGTACTAGCGACGCCGCTTCAGGCGGCTTCAGCCCTGCGTCTCGAACGCGAGCTTGCGTTCACTCGGCTCGCTTTGGTCGAACTGGCTCAAGCGCTGCTCTTCAATGCCATGCTAGTCATACTGGCTCTGCGCGGCATGGGTGTCTGGAGCTTCGCGCCTGGCCTGCTGTTGAGGACACTCCTCGGAGCCGTATTGGTTCGATGGATGAGTCCCTGGCGCGTGGGTTGGTGCCTGGACTGGACGTGTATCAAACGCCACTTGGACTTCGGAATCCCTTACCAGGCTGCTGGTTTCTTATTCCTCCTCAAAGACAGCATCGTTCCAGTTCTGGTGGGTGCCGTCGCTGGAGCCGCTGCCGTAGGCTACCTGAGTTGGGCCACCACGGTGGCCACGTATTCGGCGTTGGCGTTGCTGGTGTTGCAGCGAGTGTACTTGACGGCGTTTGCACGACTTCAGAACGACCGTTCTGCGCTCGGTCATTTCGTGGAGAGGGTCATTTGGGCTTCGAACGCCTTGTCAGCGCCGCTCTCCGTTCTGATGCTGGCACTGTTCGAGCCGTTCACCCTTCTCATTTATGGCAGCCGTTGGCTGGCAGCGCGGGACTACTTCATGCTGCTCTGGGTCGCCAACCTCTTCATGCCTACCTCGATACCGATCCTCGGGCTGCTCAATGCCCTTGGGCGTGCCAAGACAGTGACCCTATTTGCCCTGTTCTGGACGGCGGGAACCTGGTTCATCGGCACGCCAATGATCCTCACGTGGGGTGCCCTTGGTTACGCGCTTGCATGCTCATTGATGAACTTCACCGATCTTGCCCTGTTCAGAGCTGCGCAAAGGTTGGTAACTTTCCGTATCTTCGCTCCAATCGTTCCTGCTTGGTCGATCGCTGCGGCGGTCGGTACGTTGGCCTGGTTGGTTCAATTGCGATTTCCTGCGCGCAATTCCGCCACGTTCGTTGCCTATGGCGGCGCTGGTGTGGTGCTCTATCTTCTCGGAATTTTGGCCATTGATCGCAATGCGATCAAAAACCTGCGGCGATTGTTCCGAGCGAACCCGCGCCTGGAATCGATACCGCGCAGCCCGCGATCCGTTTGAGTCGGTTTCAATTGCGGCGCTGGTACCCGACACGAGCTCGGGTTTCGGGCCCTTTGCTCGCGGATAGCACTCGATCTCCCAACACCTGGCACCCAGATCTCGAAGCCGGTCTTCTCACCCATTGCCTCGCAGAGAGTCGCGGGATATGCGTTGCGTATATGTCTGTTGATGATCGGGTTGGGCGCAATTCTTCTCGCTCTCACTCTCCGTCACACGTCCCAGCCTATCGAGCCATCACTACCAGTGAATTCCGCCCAACCGAGGCCGTCACGCTGGTTCGCTCCTTCGAAGGCGTCCCTCATGAGCGCGACGCCCCGCTCGCTCGGATTTCGGTGATTATTCCGGTGCACAATGGCAGTGAGTTCCTGCCGCAATGCCTCTACGGATTGGCCGCATCGACACGAATTGCCAACGAGGTGATTGTGCTTGACGATGGGTCGACGGACGGGTCCTCGTTAGTCGCAGCTGGTTACGGCGTGCGTGTTCTCGAACTGGCTGATGGGCCCCATGGTCCCGGCTATGCTCGAAACCGCGGGGCTGCCGCTGCGACTGGCGACATTCTCGTCTTCATCGACGCTGACGTGGTGGTGCACCCTGACACACTGCTTCGTGTGGAGTCGACGTTTGCACAGGAGCCTGCTGTGCAGGCATTGTTCGGCAGTTACGATGACCGTCCGCCTGCGCCCGGACTAGCCAGTCGATTCAAGAACCTCTTCAACCACTACGTACACCAACACGGCAGTCGCGTCGCCACCACGTTTTGGACTGGCTGCGGCGCGATTCGAAGAAACGCATTCCATTCGGTGGGGGGCTTCTCTGAATGCTATCGCGACATCGAAGACATCGAACTAGGATTGCGCCTGCATCAAGCCAGAGTACCCGTTCGGCTGTGCGCAGAGATCCAGGTCACCCATCTCAAGCGATGGACCCTACTCAGCCTGTGGCGCACCGACATCTTTGCGCGCGCGGTGCCATGGACTCGCGTCATCCTGCGCGAAGGCAGTCTGGCAGCAGACCTGAACCTAGACTGGCGCAGCCGCTTGAGCGCCATGACCATCTGGTTGTGCGTAGCAGTGTTACTGGTTGGAGTCAGCCTGCTCGTGGTTGGAAACGTCGCTCTAGCCAATTGGCTCATGCTGGGCTCACTATTGTCTGTCGTGACTACGACGGCACTAAATTTAGGCTTGTACCGCTTCTTCCTTCAACACTGTGGCTTCCGTTTCGCCTTTGGTGCTTGCCTGCTCCACCTAGCCTACCTGCTGTACAGCAGCGCTGTCTTCATTGTGCTGCTGATGGCACAAGCACTGCGACTTGTGGTGAAGCCCCGTGCGCCTCGCCCGACAATGCAGTGCCTGCAGCGCAACGACCGCCTTCCTCTGACCACGGGCAAACAGTACGCCTATGCCTGCACCAACATTCACCATCATCTTACCTACCTGTGAACGTCCGCGTCAGCTCGAACTTTGCCTGAAGAGCCTTGAAGGGCAAACCCTATCGAGGTCCAAGTACGAGGTCGTCGTCGTTGACGATGGAGGCATGCAAGAAGTGGTTGGTCGCGTCGTGAGCAACACCACCGTCGCATGCCAGGTTCTAGCCCAGGATCATCGCGGCGCCGCAGCCGCAAGAAACGCGGGGGCTTCGGTCGCTAAGGGTCGACTCCTTGCCTTCACTGACGACGATTGTCGACCAGCACCAGACTGGCTTGCATGCCTTGAACAGGTGGCGTTCAATGCGGATGGAGTCGTAATGGTTGGAGGCAGCGTAGTCAACGAACTGAAAGACGACGTCTTCGCTTCCGCAGCCCAGTCCCTCACGGATTGTCTGTATGCGTACTTCAACCATGATCCACGGCGCCCACGAATGCTCACCTCCAATAACCTTTGCGTGCCAGCTGACGCTTTTGCATCGCTCGGCGGTTTTGACACCGCGTTTCCTGGAGCGGGCGGCGAGGACCGAGAGTTCTGCTTGAGATGGTCGCGCGCCGGTTACCGTTCGATCTATGTGCCTGCTGCGACCGTCTACCACGCACACGACATGACGCTCTCAAGCTTCATCCGGCAACAATTCGCCTACGGTCGGGGCGCCGCTATCCTGAGGCGCCTGGCGCTTGAGCATGGCCAGGACCCCATCGCACTGGAGCCGCTGTCGTTCTACTGGGATCTCTTGCGTTATCCGCAGCGTGCGCCCGACATTGACGGGCGGTCGATCTGCTCCGCCTTGTTCGCCCTCTCCCAGCTCGCCAACGGTCTCGGATACTTTCAAGTCCGACTGACACAACGCACTGGTGGGTTGCGCAAAGTCCACTCGAGCCTCTCGAGTAGTGCGTCGGGGTGCGTCAGGTAGAACGCGACCCTTCCGAGATAGTTTACGTCATAGCTCCACAAGACCCCGCAAGTGTTCAGGCATCCCTGACAGTCTCTTACAGATCTACGCGCCCTTCTTGCTTCGGTGTTTCGCCAGATTGCTGAAGGTTTCTCGCTTCGGATATTGCCGACCACTACGTCCCACAGCCGAAAACACGGAACAACATCGCCATTGGACTTCAGCAAACAGAAGTTGAACATCGACGAGCAAGCGAATGTCAATGGTTCTCTGCGCAACGCACGCCGGCCCAATGCATTCACTAGAGTTGGCCTCAGTCTTCGCGCCGCTCGCTCTAGCTCAATTCTCTTGGACAACAGGTCCTTTCCGACATTTGCGTAGTATTTGGCTTGATTGTACCATTGGACGTTGAAGGCGATCCCCAACTCTTTGGCGTACCTTCTCACTGACTCGGTCTGGGAAACCGTTGCATCGGACAACGTGAACCCGGCCTTTACACGAAGCATTGCGCCGTAGATGCGCCTTAGTTTCACCAGCTCTCGCAATGCATGATCGGCTTTCTGGAATAGACCTGGCACTCCGCGCGCCCGATCATGAGACGCACCCACACCGTCCAACGACACGCCCACTTCGAGGGCGATGCCCTGGTCAAGCGCAGACTTTACGACGCATAGCAGTCTTTCCGGAAGCATGGCATTGCTGCTCAGCACGATGTTCGCTTTGGGTGCAGCTCGATGTATAGCGCAAAGGATTGCCTCAATGTCACTTCGAAGCGTGGGCTCGCCCCCAGAGACAACCACAATCTTGAGCCTTCTGAAGATTGGGTCTCTCAGCGCGTTTTCAACTTCTGGTGGGGTCAGCAAGTCTTCTGTAGGCGCGTTTCGCCAGATGCTGCAGGATGCGCACCTGCTTGCGCACTGATTCGTGGTCTCAATCCACAGGAATTCCGGCTCGAGACTCTCAAAAAAGTCTACATCGAAGAGTCGTGAAGCGCGTCGTGAACCGAGCAAGAGCTTCTTGGCTATGGAAGTGACATCGCGCCTTGGTATCCGCAGAGTGTCTCGCGATGAACAACCCTCGCGAAATCGTGTTACCATCTGAGTAATTCGAATTTGACTGGTTCGAATACCTCCGCGTACTGCCGATCGATGCTAAATCCCGCGCTGCGATTGGAGTCCAGGAAGGAGTCAATCCACTCGTGCTTTCTGTTTCGAATCTCTGACTCGTAGCACTCCAGGCTTGCTCTTTTAAGCTCGATCACCTCGGATATGTCAACGAAGAACGTCCCGTTGAACGGCTGTGCAGGTTGGTACCAGTTGCTCCTGTACATGAGAACGCAAGGGACGTGGCGAGCTGCCACAATCGTCATCTTTGCGGCCGCTTCGTGGTCCGTGTTGAGGTCAAGTCGCCAGTGAGAGAACACCATTGAGATCGAATTGTCCTCTATGAAACGCTCAATGCGCCGCATCAGCTCGACGCAATAGGCCAGTTTCCCGTTGTCACGCGCCGTGTCCGCCATTTCCACCAACCTCAACCCGATGACGGATGCCGCCTTTTCAGCTTCGGAACTTGCTTCCATTGTCGTGCGATGAATCGAGCGAACATCGTAATGCGTCTCGGAGTTGGTGAGCGTCAATCCAAACGTGATGTGCCCCTCCCTCGCGAGCCGGGCCAGTGTTCCACCGCAGCCTAGCTCGATGTCGTCGTGATGTGCTCCAATGGCCAGAACGTTCATGCCTAACTCTCCAGGTGGACGATGGGTGAAGTGGCGACATTCTCGATGTACACGCGACGCATCCATGCGACGGTGCGCTCCAGTCCTTCCTTGAGACCGACGCGAGGAGCATGACCGAGAACGCGAGACGCCTTCTGCGTATCGATCCGCTTGTCACGCGTTGTGAACGGTTCAGCATCAGCGTAGGTAACCTTCGAATCGTCGGCGCCAATGCATGCCAGAACTATGTCCGACACTTCCTTCATGTCATGACTCACTGCTCCGCCAATATTGTAGACCTCTCCGGGAACGAAGGTATCGACGAGCGCGACCAGTGTGCGCACCGCGTCACTGATGAAGATGGATGAGCGACGATGGTTGAGATATACCGTATAGGGACGACCCGTAAGCGCCGAATAGACAAAGCGGCAGATAGCGCTGCGATATGGCGTAAAATACTCGCCTGGACCATACGTATTGAAGAGTCTAACCCGAACCGTCTCTGTCCCGAACATGGCAGCTGAATTCATGAACTGCTGCTCATTGACCCACTTGCTCATAGCGTAGTCATTTAGCTGACGGATCTCCTTCGTGTCCATCAGGACTTCGGACATATCATCGTCGACGTCGCCATAGACCTCAGACGTGCTCGCGAAAACCACCCTGAAGCGAAGCCGTTCCTGCAGGCGCAGCACATTCTTGGTTCCAATGACATTGGTCCTCCAGAGCTGCTCATGGAATTCCTCACCGTTCCAGCGCCCGTACTCCGCGGCAAGATGGTAAACCAAATCGAAAGTATGGGTCTCGAATAGGTGGGAGAGCTGTCGAGATTCGGCTACGTCACAGCGCACGTGGCGCTCGTCATGGTGATGAGCCAAATCGCATGTCCAAACGTCATGGCCGTCGCAGCGAAGCCGATGTAGCAGGACCTGCCCAATGGTTCCTCTCCCTCCGGTGACTAGGATACGCATTGCAGAAGTCCTTTCTCAGACATTGGGCCCACCCAGTTCCCCGATGACCCTAGAGCTGTCCTGACACTGTAGGTCGGTGAACCTCCCGGTGCTGGTCCAGTAGTGTCGGAAAACGGCGTCACCCGGAAAGATGCCAGACGCCTGGTAGCGATCCTTGTCGAAGAAGCGGGTTCTGTGTTGAGCTCTATGCTTGTGAAATAGCAGCGGGAAGACGTTTTGTGCGGTGAACCAGCCAGCTCTGGTGTTGGCCAGTACCTCTTCGACGAATGCAAAGTCATAGATTCTTCTGTAGAAGCAGGTCAGCGCCGTTGTCACGTGTGGCGGAAATGGGCAGGCGCGCTTCAGCAGAAAGGCTCTCTGTTCTGCCGGACGTCCCTCATAGACACCGGCGATCGATTGATCGTCGCGAAACATCCAGTCGAGCAGTTCGGTTGGCTCTTGGAAGAACAGGACATCAGAGTTCATGAGCACGTTTCGCTCAGTGTCGGCGAGGAGGATGCAGTCGAAGAGTTCCATGGCGTTAACAATGCGATTCCTCAGGCTCAAAGAGTATGGAAACCCCGCTAGCAGTCCGCGCATCCTCTTGTCCGCAAGGTCCTTGTCGATGATCCTGAGCCCCGCTATGTGTTGTCTCAATAGCGACTTGTCCTGAGTGTCCAAGGTGCCGTCATCGTGGACCACGACTGCAATGTCATTGTAGTACCTCAATAGCGATTTGATCGCGGTGAGGTACATGTTGAGGTGGTGGTGAGCTGTCAACGTATGCATCTCGACCGACGCATTCGGGTTGCATTTGAGAGTCGGTGTCTGCAGCACAGTCAGGTGCATTGCATGCAGGAGTTCTCTGTTCTTGTATTGCCTGTCTCGAATGACCAGTTCACCGAGAATATCCTGCGCGTGGCTCACGCCGGCTGCCACTGAGGCCGCTAGTTCGAGCCAGACGCTTGGTTTGCCGAGTTTCCTTGCCATTTGATGCATTTTGCTAATCATCTTGACCCTCGGTGTAGGGGTATGAGCTCAAAGGGTTCGAGTCTTCGGTAAATACGGACTGGAGATGCTCGACAATTCGCTCTGCCGCTCTTCCGTCCCACAGGTCTGGCACGCGACCGCGAATGTCGCCGGCCAGGACGCGCAGGAAGGCTGATTCGATCGCGCTGCGCGTTGTCCCAACCAGTTGATTAGTGCCCTGCTCGACGGTTACTGGTCGCTCGGTGGTGTTCCGCAAAGTAAGACATGGAATGCCGAGCACAGTGCTTTCCTCCTGAATCCCTCCTGAGTCCGTCAGAACCACTCTGGCGCCACACAGCAAGCGGGTGAAGGCTAGATAGCCCAGTGGCTCTGTCACGTGCCAGCGTGAGCTGTCGAGCAACAGACCCCCGGCCCGCATACGGAGTTGGGTGCGCGGGTGGTTTGGAAAGACCAGTGGCAGTTTGCGCGCTACGCAATCGAGAGTAGAGAGGAGCTCCGCGAAGACCACCGGGTCGTCAACATTGCTCGGACGATGCAACGTTAGAATGCCATAGGGTTCAGTTAGGCCGAGCTCCGCCAGAACCGGCGACCGAAGTGCCTGCTCGCGTGACGAGAGCAGCGTGTCGATCATGACATTGCCCACCAGTACCACGCGATCGCCGGAAATTCCCTCTTTTGCTAGGTTTTCCACGCCGACCGGCTCGGAAACGTAGAGCAGATCTGAGAGCGCGTCCGTGAGCCTGCGATTCGCCTCCTCCGGCATGTCGGAATCGTAACTGCGAAGTCCGGCTTCAACATGTGCAATGAGAGGTCTTCGACGTTGACCCGTGCGGGTTCGGAATGGTGCGCTCAACAAGAACTTTGCGGCCACGAGTGCGCACGCAATCGTTGAGTTCACGTCGCCCACGACCAGTACGACCTGCGGTTGTTGTTCGGCGAGCACGGGCTCGAATCGCCGCATCAACTCGGCAGTCTGGTACGCATGGGTGCCAGAACCGACATCCAAGTGCATGTCGGGTTCTGGAATGCTGAGCTCCTGGAAGAACACCGAGGAAAGCCTAGAATCATAGTGCTGACCAGTGTGTACCAGTCGTGTGTCGAACAGTGGTTGCGTACGCAACGCCCGCAGCAGGGGCGCAACTTTCATGAAGTTGGGACGCGCTCCCGCAACACAAATCACCCGCACCTTTCCGGGCGCGTAGGCAGCCGTTGGTGAGGCAGGTGTCTCGCCCTCCGCATTGCAGGCGAAAGCGGGTTCAAGGCACAAGCATGCCGCGCCTTCGGTTGGAGATGGCTTCAGGAGTTCCCTGCGCTTCATCGAATGCGCAACGTATAGCACGGCTATCGGTTGCTTGTACCGTCTAACCGATTCCTCAAGGAGAACGCATGCGTGTCATGTGGTTGGTCGCCAAGTTGGCACGAGGGCGACGGCGACGCAGCGCTAGGAACCCGTCGCGTGAGTTACTTTGGAGCCAGACATAGGGCTTGTCGTTGCTTCGCGGATCAAGGCCGTTGCCGTTTGACCCAGATGGCGATTGCGCCAAGCGTGGTTACGCCTATGCACAGCCCCAAGCTAAACCACCGGGGCCGATAACGAAAGGCCACTGTGCGCCGCCCGCGTTGCAGGCGCGCGGCGACACGGTGATTGTGCATGAAAGCTGGTGCGCCGTCTGCACTCCAGCCCACTTCGTAGTTCATGTTGTAGACCACCAACGCGCCCTCGTTCGCTCCTTCGACGCGCACTACGGCGCGATTTGGCGACCACTCGATGATCGTCGCTTGACCTGGGCCATCGAACACTTCGGCCATCCCCTGATATCCGGGCTCCTCGGCGGCCCGAGCGCCGAAGTGGGGGAAGCTGGAGGGGATGCCGTAGCAATCAAGCACGCCCTGGTTGGCGAACATGGGTAGGAGCGTAACGATCGACCAATCGGGGCGACGGTACTGCACAGCTGGACTTTTGCGGTGCTCGAACGCTGGCGCGATGTTGATGACATCAGGAGCTTGCAGGCGGAACGCCTGCCGTATGCTCACTTGCGATTCGGTGCTGAGATCGCTAACGAGGAGCACAACCGGAATGAGCAGTGCGAAGTCAAGCCAAGGGAAGCGTCGAAGCAGCCGATCGACGAGAACAGCTGCCCAAGCCACGAAAGCAGTTGCAAGAAAGAGCACCATCAAGAGGTGGACCCGTGGAGGAACCTGCAAGGAAGAGAAGATGGGCATGCGATGTAGCAACGCCCAAGGCGCCTGTGGATGGAACGCGCCGAAGCCGAGGAGCGCCGCCCCGAGGCCAAGTACGCGAAGCGCATTCTCTCGTGGGCCCCGCGCAAAAAGCACGCCGAACAGCAGCGCCAAAAATGAGAAGCCGCCGATGTAGAGCCCACACTCGTTCCACATGTACGGCACGACTACGGGGGATACTTCGAAGCGCTGCCCGCGGGTGGTGAGCATGGTTACGAGTTCGGCAAACCCAGTCACTTCCGGTGAGTCGGTGAGTCGGGGTGCAATCATGGTCATATCGAGCATGGGCAAGAGCTTCGGCGCAGCCAGCCCAGCGGCGACTCCACCTGTAACCGCGAGCGTCCCGACTGGACGCAGCGAGCGTCGTTGCACTGCCAGCAGAAACGCATACCCGACGAGAAAGAGCGCGACGTATGGAAGTGGGTAACTTCCACCCCCCAAGCCCGCAAGTGCCACGAACGCGCCAGCGAGGATTGCGCTTCCGATTCGCCCCCTATCCTGCGCTCGATCGAAGGCGAAGAATGTCCAAGGCAGCCAGCAAAACTGGAGGTGCCAAGCATGACCCGATGCAAGCTGCAAGGCCCAACGCCCATTCAAGGTGAAGAGAGCTGCCGCGAAGGAGGCGAGCGCAACGCTTCGGGTGAATCGTCGAGCAAAACAGTAGGCTCCGACCGCACCTGTTGCGGTTGTTCCAAGCACCTCAATACGCAGTGCGGTACGGATGTCGAGGAAGAGATAGGCGGGTAGGTAAGGCGAAATGAGGTTCGGCGCGCCTTCTATGAAGCCGAACGACGGAAATCCGCCGCACATCCAAGGATTCCAGAAGGGCAGTTCCCCGTGGCGACGCAGACTCACTTTGGTTATGTATCGGTGTGCGGACGACAGATCCCAGTCATGAAACCCGTAAGTATCCCAGCGTGCAAGCATCGGCCAAAGCATCCAACAGATCCCACAACTGAGCAGAACCGTTGCCGCGACTACAACCCACACTCTAGAATCGCAGGCGGTACCCGCTAGGCGCCAGGCAGCGGAACGGAGTGCCTTGCTCAGCCTTTCAGCAAACAATGAGTTGAGAGGCGATTCCACGGCGCGATTCTAGGAGGTCGCGATACGTCGGAGCAATGTGCTTGACGCAGAAATCGACTCGACGAACGAATTCGACGGGTGTCGCGACTTCCTCGCTCGCGTACCACAAGCGAGCCTGATCTCGCTGCTCTCAGGCGAGGCATCGTTGATTGACTAGTCTTCGATTGCCGTTCGCGGATAGGAAAGCCAAAATCTTTCATTGAGTTAGAGACTCCAGAGATCTGCCAGTGGACATGACACCCATGGCCCGAAGTAGGCTGCTGCGGGCGCAGGGGGGGCTATCTGAAGCGTCACCGTGTACCCAAGATGTTCCTGCATGTGTACGGCGTTGCTACGCCAGCGTTCGTCCATCATTGGATTGCCCTGGCACTGGCGGCTCTCATCGCTGATGGTCCCGTCCTTTAACAGGTGATACACGATGACACCGTTGTCGTTGGTCTTCGACGCGCGCGATGCGCATGTGGCCGGACTGGATGCGACGGTGGTTCCGACCCTGCTCGGTTTAGACAAGCACCTTTCGCTCTCGCTGGCGGCACCGGGCAGCGGCGTTCGGTGGGCGCTCGGTTCGGATGATTTCGCCGCGAGTTTCGGCGGGATGTGACGGGAAAAGGTGACCAGGGGAAGCAACGGCGAGGGCGCGCGTCGTTCCGGACGCGCGCCCGGTAAGCTGCTCTCGGTATCGCACCTTTCGTAGACCTTCCTCAAGGCCGTCTAGAACGGAGTCATTTCCGAGCAGAACCAAGTTGGCGTCCAAGCGCCCGTCGAAACGAGCCATTACTGGAGGTTCTGGTTCTGGTTGTCCCTGACCTGTGCCCTATGCGTGGCTGCGATCTTCTTCGGGATGGCATTGGTGAATCAAACGATCATTGAACAGGAAATGCTCAGTCGCGCTCGGGACGACTTTGCGGCTCTCGGTCGCATGCGTACCTGGAATGCGGACTTCGGCGGCGTCTACGTCGAGAAGAAGCTCGGTGTAGAATCCAACCGATACCTCAAGAATCCTGACCTGCTTGCAGCCGACGGGCGACTCTTCACCTTGAAGAATCCAGCCTTGATGACGCGGGAGATTTCCGAACTATCCAGCAAGGCTGGGACCCTGGCCTTTCACTTCACGAGCCTCAATCCGCTCAATCCGCACAACTTGCCGGACGATGCTGAACGACGCGCACTTTTGTCTTTTGAGCAGGGCGAACGAGAGGCCAGTTGGGTGGAGCGAACGACAACAGGTCCACCCTATTTTCGCTACATGGCGCCGTTGAAGGTCGAAAACTCCTGTTTGGAATGTCACGCAGAACAAGGCTACCGCACCGGCGACGTTCGCGGTGGAATCAGCGAGCGCTACGACATGACAGCAGTCGAGCGGCAGCTCCGCAGAAGCACTATGATTATCGTCGGTCTGGCGCTAGTCACCGTCGCCTTGTTGGTGCTGCTGGTGAGCGTGCAGATCCGGCGTCTCTTCAGGCAGCTGGCAAACGCACGCCGCCAGTTGGAACTCTTGGCAACTACCGATGCATTGACGGGAATATGGAATCGCCGCTATGTAATGGGTCGATTCGCAGAAGAGCTGGCGCGTCAACGTCGCAGCCAGGACCCCTTGAGTTGTGCGATCGTCGACGTGGACCACTTCAAGCGGGTGAACGACACCTGGGGGCACGGGACGGGTGACATCGTCTTGAAGCAAGTAGCCGCGGCCTTGCAGAGTGCAATTCGTCGTTACGATGTAGTGGGGCGGTATGGTGGCGAGGAGTTCTTCGCGATCCTGCCTGGGGCCGGGGCCTTGGCTGCTGGGACCGTGTGTGAGCGGCTGAGGCAGAGCGTCCAGGAGCGCGTGCGTGCCGGGGATGCTGACGGTTGGCCCGTGACGGTCAGTATTGGATACACGCAGCTGACCGCCGAGGATACCGCCGAGACCGCGCTCCATCGAGTTGACCAGGCGCTCTATCGAGCCAAGGAACTGGGACGCAATCGGTGCGAGCCAGGTGAAGTTGGATAAAGGTGAGTGTGGAGCAGCGTCGACCTCGCAACCCCGACGGGTTCAGCTAGCTACGCCCAATGGCTTTGGCTCGTGCCTCGAGGTAGGCGTCACTGACGCTGAAGATCGCAAGATCGCGGGCTTCTGGATTGCGCACGATCCATTTCTGACGCTCAGCGGGGTTGGTGGAAAGCCGATCAATCTGGCCACTGGCCGCCGCAATTGCCGAGAGCACCGTTGCGGGATTGCCGAGGGTGAGTAGGGCCGTCCTCGAGCCCCATTGTTGGACGGCGATTCCAAGTTGACTGGCGCGGTTGCCGATGCTTGCCGCCACATCTGCTGCTAACATGGGCAAGTCGGGATCAGTGCTAGCAGGTAAAACGGCCTGAATGCGCTGACGAATCGGGGCGATTTTGGCTGGATCGATCGCGGGCGGGAGCCAATCGGGCAGGTAGGCAGAAAGATACGCGATGAGCAGCGGCCAGAGCTCGACAGGTGCCGTGTTCGCCAACGCTGCAGCATTGGCCGACAGGATTCGAAGCGCTCGGATCGCGAGTGCGTCGCGAACGGTCTGTTCGGGTAGGGCAACGAAGGCCGGACCAACAACGAGCGTGGCAGGTACCGAGCTTACCGGTTGGCAGGCGGCACCAATCGCAGCTGACAGGTACAAATCGATTTCGAACAAACCAAAGCCGCGAGCGAGAGCACGCACATGCTCGGACAGCTCTGGTTCGGTCTGGGCGAGGGGTGTCGCCCTCAACGCACGCACGTCGATTGGATGCGCTGAGCAGAGAGCCCAGCCCGTTTTGCGCAACATGGCGCGGATCGGGAGCGACAGAACATCCGGAGCGAGCATATCGGAAAATGGTTGGTCTGCCGCAGTGGGTCCGATCCCTTCGAGTTCGCAGTCTTCCGCATTCAGTGTTGCCAGAGTCGCCCGAGCAACTCGGCCAAAGTCAGCCTGGTCTCGCAATTCGGCGACGCAGGCGATGACCTCGAAAAACGCAGCGTCGAAGCGCCCCTGGCCTAGGGCACGCCGTGCGTCGACGATGGAACGGTCGAGCAGGGCACTGAGAGCGGCCACGTCCTTGCCGCGGCGATAGAATGCAGCCAAGGCTTCAATGGTGGCGGCGTCATTGGGCCATCGTCGGCGGGTGCGGTCGAGGATCTCCTCGGCGGAGCGTCGATCGTTGAGTACTTCATCGAAGATCCGCGCAAGTTCCAGATTGTGTGCCCTTTCCAAGATTGGATCAGCGGCCTGTTCGATCAGCTTCTTTAGTAGCTCGACGGCCCCCGCCGGATTGTCGAGCCGCAACAGCAGCTTTATCAGCTGCTCCGCCGATGGATCGCTGGGTTCGCGCTGCAAGACTTCGCGATAGGCCATCTCGGCTCGCGCTGGCTGTTCGAGATAGGTCTCGTAGAGAACAGCAAGGCGTCGATAGGCGTCCACCTGCCGAGTATTGTCCGTGCAAAGACCCGCCAAGCGCAGCAGTTGTTGCTCAGCCCCTTCGAAATCGCCGCGCTCCTCGTGCAAGCGTGCGGAGAGGACCAGTGCGGGCTCGTAGCTTGGAATTAGGGAAAGGGCGCGCTCGAGTCCACTTTGAGCTTCTTCTATCCGACCGAGCTTCATCAGAGCCCGTGCACGCTCAAACTCGATCTGCGCTCGCTCGTCACTGTCATCGACACGCAGGAGCATCCGCGTCAAGACCTGTTCAAGCTTGTCAAATTCGCCACGTGCCAGGTACTGGTTGCGAAGCCGGGCGGTGGCTTCCGCATGGGTAGGGTCGAGTTCGACGGCACGTTCGAGCGCGAGTGTAGCGCGATCCGATGCATCGCCTTCCGCGTTGGCGTCGCTCCAGAGCGTTGCTGCCTGAACCCATGCAGCGACTTTGTGGGCGGGCATACACGCTGCCTCAGCGAGGGCGTCGAAGGCGCTGGCGGCTTGCGGCAAATCGCCACGTGCTTCAAGGAACTCGGCGCGCATCGAGAGGGCGACCAAGTGCTCGGGGTACAACTCGACCGCTCTGTCGAGCAGTTGGCCGACGACTTCCCAGCGCTCCAATCGTGATGCGGCTTCTGCAGCGCGCAACGTCAGAGTAGCAACGTCGATAGCCCGGGTGCACGACTCTCGCAGTTCGTTCACGTACGCGAGTAGGCGTTCGTCGTCATGGCGCACTTGCGCAAGCGAAAGCAGCTTTCGGTATGCCCAAATCGGCGGGGCAACAGCGTGTTCGACGAGGGTGTCGAGGTGGATTGCCTGCTCGAGATTGGCATCGGCGTCGTTCGCATAGGTTGTGGAAACGACGGCCAACCAAGCGTGAGCCTGGCGTTGCGGTGGATCGAGTTGTTGAGCGATCTTGGCAGCGCTGCGTCCGGTCGTCTGCAGATCGTTGTGGATGGCATCATGACGCAGTCCCAGGCGAAGGGCTGCCAGGTGTTTTGGATCCTTCTCCAGAATGCGTCGTCCGCAATCAATACTGCCGAGTGTCGGCTCGCGGTCTTCATCCAAGTAGGTTGACTCGAGGATGCTGTCGATAAACTCTGCGTCGGTGGTCGCGGTAGCCGCCACAGCTAGCTGCTTGGCGAAAGCGTCGGCATTGCCGTTGTGCGTTGCGTGGTAGAGGTTTGCCCATTGCGTTGGAATTGGGCTCTTGTGCCGGTCCGCCAGTCCCGACAAGTGAGTAGGGTCGACCGCATCGAGGTCGCAAGGGATTTGGTCCGCAATGGTTCTGGCTCGGAGCCAGTCAAGGAGCTGCCCGTCTAGCGTTGGGGATTCGGCTTGAAGCGGCGCAGTATCATGTCTCAGTGCCGCAAGAAGCGTGTGGGCGAGGGGCTCGTCTACAGTCAGGCTGTCGTCAGAAGGGAGTAGTTCGTCTGTGCCATTGGCGGCGCGTTGTAGCAATGCCTCGAGGAGCGTGACGAACAGGCGAACTGCTGGCGTGTCGCTGTGCAAACCAAGGAGCGACCAGCCTCGTGTTGAGTTCGTGGTTGAGGTTGCGGCCAGGCATTGGATGAACGGCCCCAACTGGGGTAGCGAGGTCAGGCTGTCTTGTAGCGTTTCGTCCAGGGCTTCGGCCTCGGCAGGATTGGCGATGCGCGCTTCGATGTCCAACAACGTGCGTCGTGCTGACGGCTCGAGATGCGCGACCAGGTTCGGAAGTGTTGGGGACGAAATCGAATCGTCTGCTCGCGACAAGAGGCTGCGGTACGCTGTCTCGAGTCGACCCTCGCGAGAGATAGCTTGGTTGAGGGAATTTCGCTGGAGGTCCGTTGCCCCAGCAACCTGTGCCAGGAGCGCGGCGAGCACCAGCAGTGGCGCGCACTCGGTGTCGCTGAGTTCGGGCGCGAGCTCGGTCAAGATTGCTGCCAATTGAGCGGGATCGCCTCGAAGCAGGATATCCAGCAGTCGCAAGGCTTTGGGCAGGGCGTCAGTTGGAGTGGCCTGCGCGAGCTGAGCAAGCTGTGCGTTCAGCGTTTCAGGTAGCCCGAGCAGGGGGCGCGCCATAGTGCGGTGCCGGGCGGACTCCGCGAGGTCGGAGGCGCTTGTCGTCGGGCTACTCGACGCATCCACAGCTCGCGGCATCTCGACGAGTTGTGCGACGGCCGCTCCGATATTCAAGCGACACCGATTTGGGTCGACATTTTCTTGTGAGTCGGTCGAAAGACAATGCAATGATTGGACTGCTTGCGCAAGTGCCAGTGTGGGCGCGCGACGGGCAGCGTCCTCGGCCAGAATGCGCAGTGTGTCCGAATCAGCTTGCACCGCGAGTGCCAGTGACAAGCGATCCGCCGGTGACAGGCTGGGCACGGAAGCAATGGATAGTGCCTCTACGCTCGTTGGAGGGTTTGCATTCGTGTGCAAACGACGTTCGAGCAGGGCGAGCTCTGCTTCATTGTCGCCCTGTTCCAACAGGGATTCGATGAATGCGCTTCCGGCGCTACGGAATCGCGGAGCAAACGCGCTCAAGCACGCGTGGAGCCATGAGGCCGCGGTCGAGAGCTCCTCGAACGGACGAAGCTCGGCCACGGCGTCGAGCAACTGGCCCAAATCCTGCTTCTGCCAAGCGCGGCGCGCGGACAGCAGCGGGCCCGCTGGATGGCTGCAGTCGTGTAGCTTTGCCGTTCCACTGCGTAAAGCCAAGAGGTCGCGTAAGGAATCGGAGAGTTTCGGCGATTCTGGAATGCTCGGAGCGCGCAACTTCGAGGGAGAGCTCCCGTCACCTAGCTGATCGGACAGGCGTTGAAGCCAGAAACGGGGATCGGATGGGAATGCTCGGAGCGAGAGCTCGAGGTGCCGACGTCCTTCCGCGTCGTCTTGGGAGACGACCTGCGCTACGTCAGCATACAAAGCCATCAGGTGACGGCGCGATTCGTGCGACACGCTGCTACGAATCTCGACCTTCACAAGTTGAGCATAGGCGGTCAGATCACGGACGCCAAACGCCAGTTGGCGTGCTTGCAGCGCTGTCGTAGGAGTTGGCGTCGAAGCCGGCGTCAGCGCGTGCAAGTACTCGCGCGCTGTCTCGAGTTCACCAAGCATGGCTAGTAGCTCGCTAGTGACGAGAGCTAGTTCGGCTTGCTCTTGGGGGTGACGTTGGGCCTGTGCCTCACGCGTCAATATCACGGCGAGACTATGGTAAGTGTCGAGAAGGTCACGTTCGCGGAGGTGCTCGCTCGCTGGACGCTCGAGTTCGAAACTGAGCGACTGTGTTCGTTCTGGGGGCAGCGCTAACAGCTCCTCGAGGATAGCGGCGTCGTCGCTGGTTACGACGTCCGGCGCGGTCAGATCACTGGGTCCTTCGGACGGGGTGACCGCCGTCAGGTCCTTTGGACGCGGTGTCAGCGACGGCGACGCGATTGGACGAGGGGCGAGGACCCGCTTCGGAATCGCCGTTCGCGCAGGTGCCTTGGGGAGACCTCCAACGGGTTCTGCGGGGAGGGCTCTGGCCGGAAGCTTCGCGAGTTGAGGTTCTGCAGTCTCTACCGTGGCGGTTGGCGCTGGCTCTTGGGGAGCCGACAGCGAAGTGTCTTCCCGGGGCGGCTCTTCTAGTTCGTCAGTAGTGGGACAGGTCGGTGGTTGAAGCAAGTCAGGTTCCAACGACGGTGTGGCAATGTGATTGGCGTTCGGAACGGGGAGCACGCCAACGTCTTCAGTATCGTTGCGTTCGGGTTTGGGCAGCGCATGAGTCGAGGGCTCTTCAATTGCGAAAGGTTCGACGACGATGCCGGCTTGCTTGGCCCGAGCAACGCTCGCAACTGTGCTGCTGATTGAGCTAGGTGCTGGGCTTGGCTCCGCACCTGGCGCTGGGTTCTGTGCTGGGCTTGATGCTGCGTTGGACGCTGCGGCTTGCGGTGGGTTCGGTTCGTCCAAGCTTGGTAGCCTCGGCGCAGGAAGTCCTGAGACGGTGCTTGCGACGTGAGGGCTGGCCTGCTCCGGCACCTCGGGCTCGAACGGTCGAAGCGAGGCGAGTAGATCATCGGGCTCGAAGTCCAGATCCCCCAGCTCGCGGCCGATTTCCGCGACGGTGGCACTGCGTCCAGCCATGGGTTGACCGGATTCCGCGCGCGGTGCCCGTTCGGCATCGGGAGGGTCACGTCGTTCGTGGGGGCGATCGGAATCTGACATCGTTCTATCGCACCGAAAGTCCAAGTTTGTCTTTAGTGGCGAGGTATTGGGAAGAGATAGCGAACGCTAGCAGTCTCGCTGTACGGTCGCGGAGTTCATGCGTGCCTGGCGGGCGACCGCGCTGGCCAGTCAGGTGCGATAAGACATGCGACACATCTCCCGCAGCCAGGCAAGCAACCCGATCTTGACTGCTGGACGCCGCAAGGAGGTAGCTCTTGATGTCACCTTCGTCGTGAGCTTGAGCCTCGATCGCTGCGCTGCGCTCGGCCAAGAGTTTTCGCAGACGCCGGGGAAGAGCGGAGGTCACCGCACGTATGAACTCCTCCAACATCGCATAGTTGGGTGCGCCCAGCGGGTGCCCACCGACCTGACAGCTAGCCGCAACCAGCGCCAATAGCTCAGTGGTTGAGCGATGCCGCAGTAGGCAGGTGCCTCGACGCAGCGCAAACAGTTCTCGCGCCACTGCCTGCCTACCCCGTGCATCGAGTGGTGCAGTAAGGCTGGTCGCGACGACCAGACTTGGGTGATCCGCCGGAATGGCAATAGCATCGCCGACTACCTGGTCGGTCACATAGAGGTCGAGATCGGCGATGCCGAATGCCCCTGCCCAGGCCACGACTTCGTTGCGCAAAGGATGTCCAGCACGCGGATCCACTCGCTGCTTCTTGCCCACACCAAGGACGGACAGCGACGGCCCGAGCGCTTCGGCATACACCGCGGCAAAGTCTCGGAATAGCGCAGCGATCGGCCCCCAGTCCTCTGAGTGGCAAACTTCGAGAAGCGTTGCGTCGTCCACCGCCATTGCTGGCACGTGCGCGACGTGCTCGTCGAGGAGCAACAATTCGGCGTCGATGGCTGCGGTTCCTGCTCCGAGGCAAATTAGAGCACCCAGGCAAACCTGGCGCGTTCTCGTGTCGTCGAACCAACGGGCAATATTGGCCAGTCGCTCCAAAGTGGCAGCGTCCAACGGCTGTGCGATGAAACGCTGGCGCAATAGGAGATCAGCCTGGCGCAGCCAACGCTCTGTGTCGGCAGCCTCGAAGCAGCCTGTGAGCACGAGATCGAGCGTTTCCGGGTCGCCAGGGAGTTCGAACAGGAGTCTATCGACGGCGCTTGCCGCTTTCGATGGCTGCTGTAGGTGGTCGCGACAAATGACGAGAGCTAATCGGGCGGCATCTGCCCGCGCTTCGGAAGTGGGGCGCTCTGCCATCAGGACTTCGAGCAGTTCGATGGCGAGTGGATAGGCATTGACCCGGACGGCCAATGCCGAAAGTCGCTCACGTAGCGCTTCGGTGGCATGGCCTTCACGATGCAGCTCAAGCAGTATGTCCTTGGCAAACGCGGGCCGATTCAGCTTCTTGTCGAACAGGTCTGCCGCAGCCAGACCCGCCATGAGTCGCTGCTTGACGGGTGCATCAGTCTGCCGGGCCAGCTGAGCCAGAAAGCGTGCGGCATCATCGAAATGCCCGAGCGCAATGTTGATCTCTCCCGCCAATGCGAGGGCGCCTACGTGGTTGGGATCGATGGCGCTGACGGCATCGAGCTCCTTGAGGGCTGCCTCGCGCTCTCCGCGGCTGCGAAGGCCGCGGGCACGTTCCCAATGCAGCGTTAGCTTCTCAGTCTGCGTCTTGGCGTGGGGCAGTCGCGCTGCGATGAGTTCGAGTAGCTGATCGGTCTGTTGGGCATCGCGTACCATGCGAAACAAGCGGGTGAAGGCGCTGTCGCGTGATATGTCGAGTGCCACAGCGCGTTCGAGCGCACGCCGTCCGCGCACGTTGTCGGAGAGCTCGTCCAAAAGCAGGTTGGCGGCGCGTTCCCATTCTGCAGCGGCCTCTGGCGGCTCCGAAAGCAAGTCCCCTAGTGCGGCGCAGGATTGCGCCAAAAGGATACGGTCATTTGTAGTCTCGGCGACGACACGAAGCCCCAGCCAACCAGGGATGAAGCGAGGGTGAGCATCGACGAGTTCGGCAAAGCTACGTTGCGCCGCCGCCACATCACCGTAGGCGAGTTGATTGAAGCCAAGACAGGCCCTAAGCGGTGCGGTCGAAGCGGTGCCAAGTAATTCGCCGGCTTCTTCCAGGGCCGTTGCTCGTCGTCGTGGATCGCATCCTGGCAGCGAGAGCTCCAAATTGACCAGGCGCGACGCGGCAGAAACCGAGGGGAGAAGCTCGAGAGCGGGCACTGACGTGAAGAACCGCAACAGCTGAGCAGAAGATCGCAGCGCATCGGCGTCCTTAGGCGCGAGGTGTTTCGCAACTTGTTCGCGCGCTTCCGCCTCTTCGAGAGTTTCCTTGGCGCCGTGGCAGGCAAATAGCCACTCCAGTTGGGCAACCAACGAAGTATCATGTCTGGCCCAGTCGCGTGCATCGTTCAAACGTTGCGAAGGGGATGACGTTGCTCGAGGCTCGCTGTCGTTTTGGCGCCAACGCTCGAGGTATGCGAGGGCGGCTTGGGCGGCGACCAGCTTCGCCGGTAGCTGTTCCGGCATGGTCGCTGTGCTTTGGGCAATCGTTTGAGCCAGAACCAAAGCGACGTCCAAGGCCGTGGAAGGCTCGACTGGATCGCTGTCGAATGAAGGTGATGGGGCGAGCCAATGACCTTCGGCGATGGATAGACCCAGGGCTTCCAAGTCTCTGCGCTTGCTCGAGCCAAATCGACGTGACGCCTCGAAGACTCGATGCGAAAGCTTTGGATCTTGGTCGCTGACGCGGCGGAGCGCCCAACGCGAAAGCGCGTCTGTTGCCTCGGGGTGGGTTAGCCCGGCCAGGTCGAGCAGTTGGGGCAAATCGTCGAGTTTGCCCGAACGAATACCGATTAGCGCCCCTTCGAGGGCAAGGGCCGAGCGTGTTTCGGCATTCGGGGTGCACTCAGCAGTGCGCCGTACGATGGCCGTCACTTGTCCGAAGGCGCAGTTCTTGAGCGCGATATTGACTCGAGCGGCTGCGACCAGGAGATCGCTTGGATCCTGGTCACCCAACTCGTCCAGTCGGCGACTTGCCTCGTCTTCTCGGTTCAGAAGCAAGAGCTCGACTGCGGCACCGAGCTGTAGTGCGCGGCGCAGCGGCGCTGAGAACACATGGGATGAAAGACGTTCCCAATCGATCGCAGATTGCGTTTGCGCCTGAACGGGGGGCTCTATTGGTGAGGAGTCAACGTCGTGCCCCGCCGCGTCGATTTGTCGACGCAGATAGTTGCCCAACGTTGCCTCGATGAGAATTCCGAGAACGGGCGCATCCTCGCTGGCGGCGACCGAGGCGACAACAGTCAGTGCTTGAGTGTGGTCGCGTCGCAAAAGGCGTACTCGCAGTAGCTCGAGGGCCAAGTCGATGCGTTCAATCGAGGTTGATGCGCAGCGTTGGGCGTGGCTCGTTGCGTCATCGTAGTAGCCGAGATCTCCCGACCAGTTGGCGAGTAGGCGGTTTGCATAGTGCCCGACAACGGGATCGAGACCGTGAAGGCCGGCCTGGGTCATGGCTGCCTTCGTGCCGGATGGGTCACGAGCGAGCAGGGCCCAGATCCCCGCCGCTGCAAGCAGCCATGCCGCTTTGTCTGACTCGGAGTTGAAGCACTCAGTGGTGGCTTCGATCGAAGACGCCAGATAGAGACCGTCGTGCTTGTCCAGCGCCAGATAGACATCGAAGGCGCGAAGCGCTAGTGATCGCGTTTCAGCGCGGAGACCCTGCGCCACGAATCTCCTGGCGCCGGCAGCGTCCCCCATCCGCCAGCGTGTGAGCGCGAGGCGAAGACACATCCATGCCGCAGCGGGGCCACTGCAGGTCTTGGCTAGAGCCTCGCCTAGCTCACTGAAACGCTCCCAGTCTTGTGAGCGCTCAGCTTGGACCCACGTGAGGTACTGCAAGAAGAGATCATCGGGGATGTGCGCGTGGGCGTGGGCCAGGCAGGCCTCGGCTTGCGTTTGGTTACCGGACTGAGAATGGACTTGACTCGCCAGCACCTGGAGGCAACCGAGGGCAGTCTCGTTGCGGTGATGGGCGGAAACGCCCAGCGCGTCTCCTGCTCGCGAATCGACGATGGCGCTCTCGATGAGGCGAATGCGCTGTTCGACTGCCTTCAAATATTCGGCGTTGCGGTGGGCCCGAAGAGCGATGCGCTCCTTGTGCAGCAGAGCCGGATAGGTGGAGCTCGAGGCTTCGGAGACCGCATTGTCGAGCAACTCGAGGCTCCGATCGACATCGCCTGCCTGTTCCCGCAGCTCGGCCCACTCCATGAGCAGCAAACCGCGGTACTGGGGATGGTCCGTTAGCCCAAGCTGAGCTTCCAGAGCCTGTTCCCGTAGCTCGAAATCCTTCAGCCGATCAGCGAGCAAATCGAGCAGAAGCCAGGCGATGGTATTGTCGGGGGTGTCCGCCACGACGTCGCGGAGGAGTTGCAGGGCAGAGCTCGGATCGTTTTGGTGCTCGATGAGGAAGAACGCCCGCTCCAAACAGGCTCTGGACCGTTCCTCAGGGTTGTCGGCGGAAGCTGCCAGCTGCTGATAGAATGCGCCCAATTCGTCGCGCTGATGATGGCGCTCCGCCAGCGCGACTAATCGCTCCAGCGGTTCTCTGAAGTCCGGGTCAAAGGAGATTGCTGCTCGGTAGTTTCTGGAGGCTTCGCTGTCCTCGCCGCAGCTTTCGAGGATAACTGCGGTCTCATGCAGCAGCATGGAAGTGTAGGCGGGGGCCTCGGCCGCATTCTGTTCAGCCTTCAACCACGCCAGAGCTCGAGCAACCTGCGCGGACTTCTCCTCGGTTGTGGGATTGTTGGACGGACTGTTCGTGCTCGACATGTTGCGCTTGAGCTGCAAGTGGTCTCACTTGCTTCTCTATGCAATCTATACGAGGGGGCGAACCGTAGGTCGTAAAAATCACATGGTCCACCTACATTGGACCATGTCTGGTGCCAATCGCTTGCGGGTCCGGCTAGCGGGTGCGCCTCAGGATCCAATAGCCGCGAGGAGTTTCGATAGGCTCGGGATACACTTTCCCCTTTTCGAGGGTAAAGAGCTGGTACTCGACCGAGCGTTCCAAAACACCCCGAGCAATGGAGCCTGCTTCTGCCAATGAACCAGGATCGCCTTTCTTCACGGTCTCGGCAAAGTCCAATTCGGCTTCGGGCATCAGACGTCGAGCGAGCTCGAGTGCATCGCTTTTGGTGCGCGGATGGCGCGGTGCTAGTTGAACGCCATCGTAAGTGAAGAGGATCGCTCCGAACCCGCATGATTTGGGGGCTGATGCTGGCAATTCCGGCACGGGCCTACCATCGGGCAAGACAGAATAGTCTCGTACTCCATTGGACGATACGGGCGAAGCCAACACTATGGGCGCCGCTTCAACGGGAGGTACTTCAGAAGCTGATGGAGCTGCCTCGACCGATGCACTCCCCGAGGTGGCCGGACCCGTCACTCGCGCGAGATGTCTGCGGTTCATGGCGGACAGGACAAGTACGAGCCCCACCAATGCGACCAGGGTGCTCAGTGCGATGAGCCGGAGCTTCAGCATGGCCCTCCGCCTAGCACGAAGTTGGGCAAATGCTTCTGTTCGGTCGAGGTTGTTCCCGAACGAAATGGTTCAGCCAGCGAGTTGGGCCGAGGTCAGGAATGGATCGGTCGTCGCCCTCCGCTGAAAGGCTGGACCTTTTGAGTCGAAACCCTGGTAGAACTGTCAAAACGGTATGTTTACGGTCGAGTGCCCGGGCTGCAAAGCATCGTATCAAGTCGACGAGAGGCGCGTTCCCGCTGCAGGGCTACGAATGCGCTGTCCCAAGTGCAGTACGGCCTTCGTCGTAGACAAGCCAGACAACTTAGCGCCCACCGATGCAGCAATGCCCGCTGTGGACTTGCCAGCTGCGATGCCTGCCGCGGCTTTGCCTGCGAAACCTGCGCCGGACGCTGGGTCCGCGGGTCTGCCCGCAAAGGCTCACCCAACAGCACCCATGCGTCCGTTGCCGCCCGTTAGGTCGACGGGGCAGGCAGGGCCATTTTCGGCGAATCGCAGCCCATTGGTCGGGCTGACTGCCCCTTCATCAAAACCGGAGGGGGTGGGTCTGGAGCGAACGCCGCCGAGACCTCCGGCGGCAGTCGCCGTCGCCAATCTTCCGGCGCCTGCGGGCAAAGCCGCGGCGGGGCTCGCAGCCAGCGCCAATCTTCCGGCGCCTGCGGGCAAAGCCGCGGCGGGGCTCGCAGCCAGCGCC
>CAYVXY010000003.1:398996-483136 GCA_964454965.1 uncultured Polyangiaceae bacterium
CGCCAATCTTCCGGCGCCTGCGGGCAAAGCCGCGGCGGGGCTCGCAGCCAGCGCCAATCTTCCGGCGCCCGCGGGCAAAGCCGCGGCGGGGCTCGCAGCCAGCGCCAATCTTCCGGCGCCCGCGGGCAAAGCCGCGGCGGGGCTCGCAGCCAGCGCCAATCTTGCGGCGCCCGCGGGCAAGGCCGCCGCGGCGGGTCCTTCTCCAAACGCGGCAGCTGGAGATGCCGTTCGACCGAAGCTGCCACCGCGAAGAACGCAGGTAGGTTCGAACGAAGCGCTGTTGCCTGCGGCAGTGACGCAACCGGACCAGCAGCCCGGTGTGCCGCAAGGGAGGCAGCCCACAACCAAGCCGGGAATTCCGATACAGCGCATGGCTGTGGCATCATTGGCTCCCGAACCGACCGAGGCGGATCTACCCGGCCTTGCCATTCCGGTGCCGGACATTGGGAATCGACCGAAAGTCCAGAATCCCTTGTTCGATTTGGACTTGGAGGGTGTCGAGCCGCCCCGGGGACGTGCGTCCGAAGATTTGCCAGCAGTCGTGACTGTCAATCCACCGCCAGCCGCCCTCGAAAGCGATCTGCCCGCGGCACTGAGCCCTCAGAAGAACAAGGGATCGGCTGGAAATGCCGCGCCAGTGTTTGCGAAGCCGCAGCCGCCTGCGGTTCGTGATGTCGACTTGCCCGGCATGGTTTCGAGCGACAGCAAGGACTGGACGCTGCCTGACGTCAGAACTGCGGCACAACCGAGGAGTCCTGTTGGCGAGCGGAATCCTACGGTTCCTGCCTCGGTGGTGCCCGCATTCGCGCGCGTGGCGACGACGAGCAATCCGCCAGCTCTTGATGACTTCGAATTCGAGCTGCCGTCTCCACTGCAGGCTCAGAAGGGTTTCCCCGAGCTTGAGGGTGGTCGCGGCGCCGGCAGTCGACGTCATGCGACTGAACCTGGGGGGTTCGATTTGCCCAATCTCGCTGCTGGGCTGCCGGCAACGAGCGCGGCCAACATCGGTCTGCCATCGGTACCGGGGCGGATCGACGAATCGAAGAAGACACTTACCGGAACGGGTTCCGTACCGCCGCCGGCTGCTCCAGCGGGCAGCGACATCGGGGAGTTTGGCAATGCAGCCATGGAGGTCGACCTCGGACTTGATTTCGACGTGGTATCGGGCGGCAGTGGGAGTGCGGGTAGAGGTGGCGCTTCTGACAGTGGTTCGGAGCCACCAGCCCTTTTCGGCTTGCCCACGGGCTCGTTGCCGCCTGCGTTTGGCGCCGGGTCCGCGAAACGTTCGGGATCCGAGTTCGACGTCAGTATGGGCGACATGGAGTTACCGGTGGCGCCCGCCTCGTTTCCGCCGAAACGGCCAACGACGTCGTCGGCGCCGCCGGCAAGCGAGTCCGTTGGCAGCAGCGGATATGGGGAGGTGAGCCTCGAGTCGTCGGAAACTGAACTTGCCGTAGAGACGGAAGGCGATGCGAAGCGGGGCAGTCTCACGGGCGAAGTGCTCGAATTCGGCGCTGTTCCGCAGGCTGCATCGAGCTCCGTGCCGGGCGCTGTCGCACCTGCTTCCGACATCGGGCTCGACGCAACCGGTAGGACCAACGCATCACTGTCGGGCAGAGATGCTCGCCGCGAGAAAATCGTCGGCGTAGGTTCGACGCGTACTCGCTTGGTCGCGATTGTCACAGCCGTAGTTGCGATCATCGGCGGCAGTGCATTGACCTTACTGCCGGATATCGGTCCATTCGGCAGCCATGTGCTCATCGATCAGATCCGTCGCAAAGACAACGACGCGCTCGTTCGGCGTCACGTAGAGGCCGGACAGAAAACTCTCGCTGCCGACGACTTCTCGGGCGTTGCCAAGGTGCTGGCAGATCTCGAGTCTGCGGGGCGCGACCGCGAACGATTGAGAACGCTCAGGGCCTACACTGCGTACTTTGCCTATGCCGTCGAAGTGCGTCATGGCAGCCAACCGCAGAGTCGCGCGCGCGCCAAGGTGATCTTGGACGAACTCGGAGACAAGTACGAGCTCAAGTATCTAGGCCTAGCTGGAGCGGCCTGCGCCGCCGTGGAGGGCAACCTCGCCAAGGCGCGTCGTAGCATTGCGACGGAGACATCCCGGGATCCGCGTAGCGTCGATGCACAAGCCATTTCAGGCGAGATTTTCATGCTCGAGCGTAGGTTCGACGACGCATTGCAGACCTTCCATTTGGTCGCGAAATTGGAGCCAAGTGCGCGTGCTGCCTTTGGATTGGCTCGTGCCCATTTCTCACTGGGGCAGTATGAAGCGGCGACAGCGAATGCCGAACAGGCCATCCAGCGCAATCCAGGACACGTGGGAGCCAGACTTCTGCTCGCGCGGATCGCCCTTGGAAAACAGGGCGACGTCGAGCTTGCCCAGCGACGCATCGGCGAGGCGTTGTCGCTTGAAACCCAACAGAGCGTGGCGGATTTCGTTCTCGGCAAGACACTGACGGGTGATTTGCACCTGTTGCGGTCGCGAATTTCGCTTGCGGAGGCCGCCTTTCAGGAGGCTCTCGAGAAGGATCCGCGCTCGGCAGCGGCATTGCGCGGGCTTGGTGAAACCCTCTACCGGGCGGGCCGCTACTCCGAGTCGCTGGCAAGATACGAAGCCGGACTGCAGGCAGATCCGGATGACGTATTGGTGGCAGTTGGCGCCGCGAAAGCGCAGCTTGCACTCGAACGCGTACGAGAAGCGGGGGCTCTTTTGGCTCGGCTGCGCCAAGCCAACCCGAAAAACTATGCCGTCAACTACTGGTATGCCAAGGCCGAGGAAGCCGCGGGCAACCGTGACGAAGCAGAGAAGGGCTACGCCGCAGCGATTGAGGTTGGTGGCACGGACCCAATCGTCGTTGATGCCTACGTATCCATGGCGCTGCTGAAGAATCAGCAAGGGCGCCGTGAAGAGGCGCAGAAGGTTTTGGCGACCGCCCAAGAGAAGCTGCCGCGGATGCCCAAGATCCACGAGGCAGTCGGACAACTCGCGTTGTCGGAAGGTCGCTACGCAGCGGCGGTCGAACAGTTTAAGTTGGCACAAACTCTCGACTCCAGCGACTTGGGCATCAAATTCCGGCTCGGGGTGGCTTTGCGAAAGAATCGCGAGTTCGAGTCCGCAGCAAAGGTGTTCGACGAGGTGACTGCAGTTGACAGGGACTACCCGGGTTTGGCGCTCGAGCGTGGCCAGCTGTATGAAGCTTCCGGTCAGACCGAGGAAGCGCTACGGGCGTTCGAGTCAGCCTTGGCCAAGGCACCGACGGATCCCGACCTGATGCTGCGCGTCGCCTGTGGCAAGGTTGCTGCCGGTCGCGCCCAGCAGTCCGAACAACTTCTAAAGAAAGTCCTCGAGCAGCGCCCGAATTCTGCGGAGACGCATCATTGCTTGGGGCGTGCGCAACTGCTCGATGGATCGAACTTGGCCGTGGCACTTCGCACTCTGGAGCGCGCCGTCGAACTCGATCCCCATCGCGCGGAATACCATCTGTACGTTGGGTGGGCTGCCAACGAGGCCGGTAGGGTTGTCGTCGCCGAGCAGGCGCTCAAGAAGGCATTGGAGCTCGATCAAGGTCTCGGTGACGCCTACTGGCAACGTGGCATCCTGCGCTATCGGCAAGGTGCGGTAAAAGATGCCGTCATGGACCTGACGCGAGCGCTCGAACTGCGTCCGGGTCGGTATGAAGCCCACGCTGCACTTGCCGACGCCTACTTCGACTTGGGGTTCGAGCCGAAGGCACTCGAACAATGGCGGTTGGCGACCGTGGCGCAACCGGACAATGCCACTTGGCGCTATCGCTATGGTAAACTCCTGCAAGCCGCGCATCGTGACGCGGATGCCAAGCCGGAGCTCGAGGCAGCTCTCGAGTTGGCCTCCAAACAATCAGTCATGCCGCGATGGGCATGGGAGGCGCATCATTTGTTGGCGCGGGCCATTGGCTCGCATCCCTCGGCGGTCAAGCATTGGCAGGCATTTCTCGAACTCGCTCCGCGAGATAACGTGTATCGCGACGAGGCGAAGCAGGCATTGGCTAAGCTCGGCCAGCCGTGGGATCGGGACTGAACGAAAACGGCCGAAACGCTGACAACGCGTTCCGGCCGTATCCCTTCTGCGACAGGCAGTCCGGTTAGCTGTCCATGAAGCTCTTCAGCTGCTTGGAACGGCTCGGATGTCGGAGTTTGCGCAGCGCTTTGGCTTCGATTTGACGAATGCGTTCACGTGTCACTTCGAAGTCCTGCCCAACCTCTTCGAGGGTGTGGTCGCTCTTCTCGCCAATGCCGAAACGCATCCGCAAGACCTTCTCTTCGCGCGGCGTGAGCGTCTTGAGAACGCGACGTGTCTGCTCGGAAAGGTTCATGTTGATGACGGCTTCGGCCGGACTGATGATCGACTTGTCCTCGATGAAGTCACCCAAATGACTGTCTTCCTCTTCACCGATCGGCGTCTCGAGGCTGATCGGCTCCTTGGCGATCTTCAAGACTTTCCGCACTTTGTCGAGCGGCAGCTCCATCTTCTCCGCGATCTCTTCCGGGGTTGGCTCTCGGCCAAACTCCTGAACGAGGTATCGCGAGGTGCGAATGAGCTTGTTTATGGTTTCGATCATGTGGACCGGGATGCGGATCGTCCGGGCCTGATCGGCAATGGCGCGGGTGATGGCTTGGCGGATCCACCACGTGGCATAGGTGCTGAACTTGTAGCCGCGCTTGTACTCAAACTTGTCGACTGCCTTCATCAGCCCGATGTTGCCCTCTTGGATCAGGTCCAAGAACTGCAAACCGCGATTCGTGTACTTCTTGGCAATACTAACGACCAAGCGCAGGTTTGCCTCGACGAGTTCGGCTTTGGCGTGTTCGGCACGTTGCTCACCCTCGACGATGCGGTTGTACGCGTTCAGCAACTGATCGACATCGACCTTGAGTTCGTCATCGCGGCGCTTCTGCGTGACGGGCTCACCATTGTCGATTTTGCTGCTCGATTCATCGAATTCCCCGCCGATGCGGTCGGAAAGGTCGGAATCGAGAGGGAGCTCATCGCGAGCCTCCTTCATCATCTTGCGCAGTTCACTCTTCGAGCTCTCGATCGGCTTGTCCAGCGGCATCTGGCGCCCCTGCGCGCGATAGATGCGATCGATGAGGGCCTTCAACTTGCCGACGATCTTGTCGATCGTCTTCTTGTTCAGGCGCATTTCCTGCAGCGTCTTGACGAGCTCCTGGCGGTTCTCGACGAGCTCCTTGTCGATTTGCCGACGTCGCGCGTCGGCGGCATGGCGCCGTTCTTCGCTCAGTTCCGCGTTCTTGCGGTCATTGCGTCGAACCCGATCGATGAGGCGAATGATGCGTCGATCGGCCTCTTCCTCATCGAACTCGTGCTCTTCGTCCTCGGCGTCGCGGATGATCTCCTTGACGCGGATCTTGTGAGTACGAAGCTTTTCGCCGAGTTCGAGGATTTCACGCACAGCCACAGGGCTGTTGAGGATCGATTCGAGAACCTCGTTCTCGCCTTTCTCGATGCGTTTGGCGATCTCTACTTCGCCCTCGCGGGTGAGCAGCGCTACGCTTCCCATCTTGCGCAGATACATGCGCACTGGGTCGTTGCTCTTGTAGAGTTCGTCGTCACCTTTCGGCGCAATGCTGGGCGGTGGAACGCTGGCGCGTTCCGGGGCCTCTTGTCCCTCGGCGCGTCGCCCGAGACCCATGTCTTCTTCACCGATTCGCCGATTGCGATTCTTGAGCTCATTGACGTCGTCGACGACTTCGATTCGTTCGTCGTCTAGGGCCGTGAGCATGTCCTCCATTTGGTCAGGACCGACTTCCTCACCCGGGAGTGCCTCGTGCACGTCGTCGTAGGTGAGAAACCCTTTGGTCTTGCCCAGTCGAATGAGCTGCTCTTTGGCCTTGCCGTTGCCGCCATCCGGATGGGGCGGGCTCGACGAGCCAAGATCTTCATCGTAGTCGTCGTCATCCGGCGGTGGCACCGACGATTGTGAATCGTAATCGTCTGGTGGTTCCGACGGCGCGACAGCCTTCGCCTTCGTCGCCTTGCTTTCGGAAGATTTGGCCTCGGCTTGTCTATGGTCCTTGGCTTTGGTTTCCGTGTGCTTGGTTTCCGAGGGTTTGGCTTCGCCGCGTGGCGTTTTGCCCTTCGGTGGACTCGCCTTCTTCGCAGACGTCGTCGAGCCGCGCTTCGTACCGCTATCAGCCTTCTTAGCTCCCACCGCTACCTCTCTCCCACGCCGTGTCTTTGTTGCGCTTGATTGAGCTGCTGCTGCAGCAGCGCTAGCTCTGCATCGAAGTCACCAGTGGCCGCCGCGCGTTGCAGCGCAGAGATCGCTTCGTTTTTGCTGCGAATCTGCTCTTGTCGCACTAACCTGGTGATGTTCTGCGAGAGCACCGTCTTTGCGTCCTCTAAGTTCTCATAAAGCGGTGCGGCCAGACGACTGGCCGCAAATGCATGAATCGAGCCCGAAAGCTTGGCAAGAAATTGCTCAGTTGCAAGGACCGGGTGCCCGGTCATTGTTCTTGCGGCAGCCACGGCTGCAGCGATATCACCTTCCAGAAACCCTGCACTCTCGGAAAGCTCCGGACTGTCAAGAAGGGAGGGATGATCGAGCAACGCACCGAGAATCTCCATTCCAATCCGGTCGGATTGGCTCGGTGGCCTGATGCTGGCAGCCCCTCCAGGGGTGCCATTCGCCGAGTTCTGCTCCACGTGGGCAGACAGAGCGCCTTTGACTCGGCGCTCCAATGCCGAAAAGGTCTGGCTGTCCGCTATCCCGAGCCGCGCCGCAATTTGGTTGGCGTAGCGGGTTGCCAGAGCGCGCACGGACGGGTCGGTCTCGGCTGCCAAAAGATCCGTAACTTCCTTGATGCGCGCTGATTGTGCCAGGGCATCATCGGCCGCAAACGCTGAGTCGAGCACCGTGTCGATGAGGTATTCGAGCAGGCCGCGTGCGGCGCGAACGGTCTGGGTGATCCCAGCCGGGCCAGCACTGCGCACGAGTTCATCGGGGTCAACACCATCGGGAAGGCTGGCGACCTTGCACCCGAGGCCCGATTCGCGGATCGCCTCGCGCGAAGCGCGCACGGCGCGTCGTCCTGCTTTGTCGCCGTCGAACAACAAGCAGACGTCGGGTGCAAGGCGTCGAATCAATTGCGCTTGCTCTGTCGTAAAGGCCGTCCCGAGCGGTGCCACGACGTTATCCAGTCCGTGCGCATGCAGCGAGACTACGTCGAAATTGCCCTCGACAACGATGGCTTGGCCAGCATCACGAATCGAGTTGCGTGCCTGGTACCAGCCAAACAAGGCCTCGCGCTTCCGGTAGATCGGGGACTCGGGTGAGTTGAGGTACTTGGCCGGCGATTCTTGCGCCGAGTTTTCGGAGGGGACGGGGATGCCGAGCTGCTGCAGCTGTTTCGGCTCTGGCGTTGGTAATGTGCGACCGCTGAAAGCAATCACACGCCCCTGGGGGTCCATGACGGCGAACATCAGACGCTGGCGAAATCGGTCATAGTGCCCAGGGCGGTTTTTGCGCGGCACGATGAGGCCGACCGACTCGGCGGCGGTGTGACTCAGGCCGACGCTGCGCAGGTGGTTCGTGAGTTCGTCCCAGCCGAAGGGGGCGTAGCCCACCCGAAACGCCTGCAGGGCGTTGGCAATGGTGCTGGTAGGCGTTTCGGCAACGAGGCCGCGTTTCGCGAGCTCGGCATGTGCGGACGCGCGCAGCGGATGTTCGCGCAACATCTGCTCGAAAAACGCCGCCGCCGCGTTGCTGACGTCGTAGAGTTCTTGTTGGCGCCGGCGCAATTCGTGTTGCTGACGCCGTTCCATGTCGGTGCCAACCTCGACGATGTCCACACCGAAGCGCTCCGCGAGGTTGCGGACTGCTTCGACGAATGACATTCCCTCGGTCTCCTGAACGAAGCGAATCGCGTCTCCCGAGACTCCGCAGCCAAAGCAATGGTAGAACCCGCGCTCCGGGTTGACGTGAAAGCTAGGCGTCTTCTCCTTGTGAAAAGGACAGAGTCCAATCAAGCTGCGCCCCCGGCGTTGCAGGCGCACACTCTCCTCGACGACGGCAACTATCGACGCCTGCTGCCGAACACGCTCGATGGTTTCCTGTCCAATCAACGCGTTGGCAGGCTTAGCGGATTTTCTTGGGGCGCCAAGGGACGACCTGCATGGATTTGCAGTGCGACAGAAAGTCGGCCCACTGGCGGACGCTGGTGCACTAGGAGGGATGGCGAATGGAACAGAATTTCGTGGCGCAGCAGCACTTCGCTCTTGCGACCTGAGGAAGACAGCCCACGAGGGTTGCCCGTCCCGATAACTGGTGGGTGACCTTGAGCGCTGCTGGTTGCGAGCAAGTCAGCGGCCGGATAGATTCCCGCGAACTACTTACCGACATACGCGCAATCAGAGGGACTGATGTCCGATATCGACAAGATGCTCTTCCGTCTAGCTTCCGCGACTCCCCGCCTGCCTCGGTCGGTTCGCTACCGCCGGATGAACCTATTCGGCGTCGCTTGGTTGCTGATTCTGGGGTTGTTGACCGCGGGTACGGCTTGCTCCGATTCCAAGAGCGACACTCAGTCTGGAAAAGGTGGAACGAAGGCCAAGGGTGGCGCTGCGGGTGCGATGTCGACAGAGGGAGGTGGAGCCTCACCGACGGCCGCAGGCGGCGCGTCGTCGGAGGCAGGTGCAGCTGCGGGTGGCTCGGGTGGTTGTCCCATATTGACCGAGGGCAGCGCAGGGCAGGCCCTCGCGACGACACCGACCTGCACCATGCCCGCGAAATGGCTCGGCGCTTTGGTGAAACCGAGCCCGCTCGTCTCCGTGGGCAAACCGGTGATGACGAATTCGACGGATCAGACGAACAAGGGGCTGCTCGTTGACGGCAAGTACAAGGTCGGCAACGGGTTGGTCTTCAGTCCCACTGCTACCAGTTCGACCTGGGCATCTATCGACGTTGGCACTGGCTATACGAAGCTGCTGCTGGTTTGGAAGGACGTAGGCTCTACTGACTACGCAGCCCCGACAGAGGCGGGCAGCAAAACGGACTATAGCCTTACCAGCGGGTCTTTTCCGACTGCATACCTCATCAAGACTTCGAGCGATTCGACTGACGGTGACGACGGTACCTGGACGACGGTAGCGACCGTCACGGGCAATGCAGCCCCAGCACGTAGCCACGTTGTCGAGTTCACGAGCATGCGCTGGGTGCGCTTCGAAGTCACGGCGACGGCGGAGTCGGCGGTGGGGGTCACACGTGTCGCACGCATCGACGAACTCGAACTGCACGACATTTCCGCTGTCGGTCCTGGTGAGCTGACCGATAGCTGGTTCATCATGGGCGACAGCATTACCAAGATGAGCTTCGACCGGGCGCGCCAAGGGAACGAAATCGACAAAGCCCTCGCCGCACAGCGCCCTGCCTACGCTCCGGCGGTCATCGAGGCGGGGATTGGTTACGAGAAGCTGTCGGACGCACTGCGCCATCTGCAGGCCGAGACGTGGCTGCGAGACAGCGAGGGGCTCACCTTCGTTACTCTGGCCTATGGCACCAACGATTCTTGGGGCGGAACTACTCCCACTGCAGCAGGGTTCGAAACCACCATGCGTTCGGTGATCCAAGTCTTGACCGACGCCGGTCGCGTTCCGATCTTAGCGCATATCCCCTGGAACACCGTCAGCACGTCCGTGTCGCAGTTCAACGCCGTAATCGATCGGCTGCAGCAGGAGTTTCAGCTGCCCTGTGGTCCGGACCTCTACGGCTTGGTTGCCGCTCACCCCGAATACGTTGGCGCGGTGGGGACGGTCCAGCCGAATTGCACAATCAAGTACTCAGGCACCGACGGAGTGCATCCCCAGTCGGGTGCGGCCAAGGACGCCATCCATAAGGCATATGCCGAGGCGCTGCTGCCGCTCTATCCATCGCCTTAGTACGCTCGAGGGCGGGGGCCGGCGGAAGGCGAGGGAAAGCGTCGATAGGTCGGGTTCGGTTGCAGCTGCTGCGGTCGAACCCCGAAGCACATTGGGGCGTTACCACGACGGGCAAGACCCAAGAATCGGCCGCACGGCGGAACTGGGCTACCTTTCGGAAGGCCTTCGATAATCCAGACTCATCGATGCCGTTGGCAGCGGAACGGCCCCGTGGTAGAGGGGGCTGCCTGGTTTTTTTGGTACCCGCACGATCCTCCGACCCGGAGTCGAGAGGTCGGAACGGCGGCCAGGTAGTCCAGCTCCCGAGGCATCATGACGCAGACGACCAGTCCCTTCGGAAACAGCCCATCGCGCCCCCCAGTTTCAATCACCACCGGCAAGATCACTCAGGTGATCGGACCTGTCGTGGACGTTGAGTTTCCACCAGGGCGGCTGCCGAGGATTCTCAATGCGCTCACGGTGAGCAACCCTGGGATCTCCGACGAGAAGGACAACCTGGTGCTCGAGGTGGCGCAACATCTCGGCGATTCCGTCGTGCGTACGGTGGCTATGGACACCACGGACGGTCTGGTTCGAGGCTTCCCCGTACGCGATTCCGGAAGCCCGATCAGTATGCCGGTTGGGCCCGAAACCCTCGGACGCATCGTCAATGTCGTGGGTAAACCCGTCGATGAGCGTGGTGCTGTGGGTGCGAAGCGCACGATGCCAATCCACCGCGCTGCGCCGGCATTCGTCGAGCAGAGCACGCGCGTCGAGGTCTTCGAGACGGGCATCAAGGTCATCGACATGTTGGCCCCCTACCGCAAGGGCGGCAAAATTGGTCTGTTTGGTGGTGCCGGCGTGGGCAAGACCGTGCTCATCATGGAACTTATCAACAACGTTGCTAAGGCCCACGGTGGCGTGAGTTGTTTTGCTGGCGTCGGTGAGCGGACGCGCGAAGGCAACGACCTCTACGTCGAAATGAGCGAATCCAAGCTCCAAACCGGGGAGTCCGTCATTTCGAAGACAGCGCTCGTTTACGGCCAGATGAACGAGCCGCCAGGCGCTCGTCTCCGCGTGGCGCTCCGCGCCTTGACCGTGGCTGAATACTTCCGCGACGAAGAAGGCCAGGACGTGTTGCTCTTCATCGACAACATCTTCCGTTTCACCCAGGCGGGCAGCGAGGTATCCGCATTGCTTGGTCGCATGCCGAGCGCGGTCGGGTATCAACCCACCCTCGCGACGGAAATGGGCACCTTGCAGGAGCGAATCACGTCGACCACCAAGGGCAGTATTACCAGTGTGCAGGCCATTTACGTGCCGGCTGACGACTTGACCGATCCGGCGCCAGCGACCACCTTCGCACATCTCGATGCAACGACCGTGCTCTCACGAGCCATCTCCGAACTTGGGATCTATCCGGCTGTCGATCCACTGGACTCGACGAGCACCATGCTCACTCCCGACGTCGTCGGTGATGAGCACTACAAGGTGGCTCGCGATGTTCAGTTGACGTTGCAGAAGTACAAGGACCTCCAGGACATCATCGCGATCCTTGGTATGGACGAGCTCAGCGAAGACGACAAACTCGTTGTCTCGCGTGCGCGCAAGATTCAGCGCTTTCTATCGCAGCCGTTCTTCGTGGCCGAGCAGTTCACCGGCTACCAGGGCAAGTACGTTCCGCTGAAGGAGACCGTCGCAGGCTTCAAGGAGATCCTCTCGGGGGCTCTCGACGATCTGCCCGAGCAAGCCTTCCTCATGGTGGGTAACATCGAGGAAGCCAAAGCCAAAGCTCAGCAGCTTCGGGCCCAGGGCTAAGGTGGTGAACGCGATGGCTGACGGCAAACTTATCTCGCTCGAAGTCGTGACGCCGGAAGGGGTCGCGCTCAAGGAGTCCGTTGAGGAGTTGACGGCGCCCAGCGTCGACGGCGATTTCGGGGTGTTGCCGGGGCACCGCCCGCTGATGGCGGCATTGCGAACGGGCATTGCCACCTACCGCAAAGGGACCAACGAGATCAGTGTGGCTGTCGGCCCCGGGTTTGCCGAGGTTTCCGACGACCATGTGGTGCTGTTGACGGACAAATTCTGTCGCCGCGACGACATCGACGTGATTCTGCTGCGTCAGGAGTTGAAGGATGCCGACGATGAGCTCTATGCTTTCGACGGAGAGTTGGGTGGCACCGAGCATGGGCTACTGATCCGTCGGGCGCGTTGGGCCGCGACGCGCCTGGAGCTCTTTGGCGACCCACCGCCGCCCACTGTCCTGACCTTTGCGGAGTTCCAAACGGTGATGCACCCCGACTATGTTCAGGGTGCAGAAACACCGACAGCGGAACCCTGAGCCACTGCGAAGAGTCGTCCCGTGGTGTGCCGCGCAACCTAGGCAGGCACCCAAATGTCCGTTCTTATTGCGGGGACTGTCATCACTCGCCTTGGTCGAACCTCTTGGGCACGAACAAGAACGGCCGATCCATGGCGAGCTCGTCGTCGACGTACACGCGGATGTTGTATGTGCCTGGTACGTCGGTGGGTCGCAGGGTAAGGGACTGTTCGAAACGGTCGGCGCCAACGGGCAGCGTGGCGTGCTCGGTTCGTTGGGCACGTGGGGCATTACTCGGACCGCGAGGACCCGTTCGCGCCGTTGGATAGTCGAGAGTCCATTCGATGAGCGTCGGGAGCTTGACTGGTTCCCTGAATCTGAGATGGAACCCTTGAGTCTGTCGCGTGGAGTCGAGTTCGAAGGGGAGCTCGACGCGTTGCTGGACTTGTCCGCCAAAGAAGAGGCCGAATTGAGCGGACAGAACCTTGGATTGCGGCGGCGACGCTTGGAGTTTGCAGGCTGTGGCAGCACCGGTCAAGAGCCATGCGAAGCCAAGCATGAGCGGACGTGACATCAACCTGCCTCGTCCTTCGTCAACTCGGTCACGGCCTCGGTCATCCTTGCGTACTGCTCTACCGACAGTACTTCGCCGCGCAAGTCGAGGTTGATGTCTGCCGTAGCGGCAGCGCGATTCAGGTGCTCAGCCGACAGGTCCTTCACGGCTGCCCAAGCATTGCGCAGCTTCTTGCGACGTTGGGCAAATGCGGCCTTGACCAGGGCGCGAAAGAGCGGTGTCTCCTGAGCGATCGGGCTAGCGAGTGGCACGAGCACCACCAACGCCGAGTCGACGTTGGGTTGTGGGTAGAACGCGCCGCGCCTCACGATGAACTGTCGATGCACGACATAGCGCGCTTGGAGGAACACGGTCAACGCCCCGTAGGCGTCGCCGTCGGGCTTGGCCGTCAAGCGGTCGGCGACCTCGAGTTGAACGAGGAAGGTGCAGCGCGTTACGAGCCCCGCTAGTTCCAAACTGCGTTTCAGTAGCGGACCGGTGAGTTGGTAAGGGAGATTCCCGGCGAGCGTTGCGGGCTGTGGGTTGTTGGCGAATACGCTCTCGTAGTCGAAGCTCTTCGCGTCGTCCTCCTCGACGGTCAGTTGACCCTGCGCGATAGGCGAGGAGAGAATGGCTCGCAACTGTGGAACGAGATCGCGATCTCGTTCTATGGCGATGACCCGCTCGCTGCGCTCAAGCAACGACGTGGTAAGGGCTCCAAGTCCCGCGCCTATCTCGATGACGGTTCTGGTGCCCGCGGGTGCGCACTGATCCGCAATGCGGGCACAGATGGAAGCATCACTCAGAAAATTCTGACCGAAGTGGTACTTTGGAGTTAGGCCTGCGTCGCGCAGCTGCACTTTGGGATGCGTCGAGCTCGTCATGGGCCCGCCAAGTCGCCTGGACGGGTCATGTGCTGCGTCGCCGCGTCGCGGATCCCCAATCTGCGCAGCGCCAGGTGGCCTGAAGCGGCCTCGGTAAGCTCGCGCCAGCGCAGTGTGTGATGCACGAGGCGTTGTGGGATCAACGCGGAATCTCTCAATCCGTAGTGAACGTTCATTGGGATCCAGTCGAGTTCAATCCGCGCTTTTTTCAATCGCCGTTGGACCTTGGCGAGGCCCTCGAGCAGCCGTTGGCGAGGCCAAGGCGAACAGATCCGGATCCTATCCGGGCGTTGGGTTGCCAGCCACTTGAGTGTTTCGAGCAGCTCGCGATCGGTAAGGTCGCGATCGGTAGTCGTACGAGGCGGGGAAGGCAGGCCAAAGGTTGCCAAGTAGCGGCGAAAGAGTCGGTCTCGGGGGGTGAGGCCCATCGGCTCGGGCTGGGCATCGAGTTGCGCGCGATCGAGGGCACGCTGGGCAAGCTTGGCGATGGCGTCGTGGTTCTTCGAGGAAACATGATGCGTGCCGAGAGGATCCATGGGGCGAAGATGCTCGAGTACGACAGCGGCCGCATCCTGTTCGTCCAGACCCGAACGGTCAGAATCGAGCGTCGTAGTCGCGTGCATGAGCGCCGCGAACAGGCGCCGCTCGTGATTGGCGCCTTGGTCTGGTGCGATGCGCACCAACGTACGGCCAGCCACGACGCATAGGCCAACGCGGTCGCCCTGCCTCAGAGCTTGGCGGATCATGGAGGCCACGCGATCGATGGCCAGATCGAGCGCCGACTCGGAGGGATGTCCTGCCCAGAGTTCGACGGAGGCGTCGAGCACGAACCAGAGAAGATGCCGGTGCTCCTGTTCGTCATCCCGTACGAGCAGTCGACCGCGGCGCGCCGACGCTTTCCACGCGATCTTGCGCAAAGGGTCGCCAGGCTGAAGCTCGCGCAGTTCGCGCAACTCGAGTGACTCGCCCGAGACCGAACTCGTACGATTGGCAGGGGCGGAAACCCGACCGAGCCCGCCGCGCCGCAAGGGATCCCCGTGCGCAGTGACGCAGGGGGTTACCTCGAGCACGAAGGGGTTAGCGAAGGTGAGTTGGGCTTCGAAAGCGGAGACATCGCTGCGGACCAGGACGGACAGACCCTGAATGCCGCGCAGTCCGACACGCAGAGGGCGAACGGTTACCCGAACCGGCAGTGCAGAATGGGCAGGCAGCAGGGCATAGGCGGGCTCGAGTTGAATCTCGAGTTCCGGCGGACCGAGTGCTGAAATTTGGTCGAGAACCAGGAGTTCGCCCGAACGATTTCGCAGCTCGGCCGAAAGACACACCTCGCTCTTGCGGATGGCTTGGATGTTGCGCTGCGGGTGGCGCCAGAGCATCTCGAAACCTGCGCTGCGCGCTCTCGCCACCGAATACTGCGTCAAGACGCGCGCGCCCGCCAGCCCGAGGACGATGGCCGTTGTCCAGGCAAATGCCGCAGAGTTTAGCGCAAATAGCGAGGCTACGAGCAGCAGCAGGGCAAGACCGGTAAGAACTCGCGTTGGAAAGGTGGGGTTTACCTGCACGATACCTCAGGGAGCAAATGCCGGGCAGACGGTGGCTGGCTTGTGCTTGCAGATACGGCGAGCGCGTTCGATGAGTGCTTCTTCGCTGGAAGGATTCTTGGGCAGACCGAAGCCTAGCGCATGCATGCGAGCAATGGCCACGCAGGCGTCGGGATTGCGCTTTTGGCACTGCAGAACCAGCATGGAGTAGGCGCGCTCTCGATAGGCTTGCGCCTTTCTGGAATCGAGCTGGCTTGTCGTACGGCGGGCGAGCATCTCGGCCAGCCGAAGGCACTCCCAGGGGTCCCCAACTGTACAGAGTTGCTCGGACTTTGGCGGATCGTCGGCGGGCGTCCACGCGACGAGCGACATCGCCCGAGCCGACGGACTGTCGGCCTCCGGCTGAGGCCCGGAACCAACCGGAGGCGATGACGGAAGGTGCTGGTCCGATGCTTCTTCGGAGCGTGAAGGAGTGGAGCGCTGGCTGGCTTCGTCTTCACTCGGCATAGCTCGAGCGGCATCGGAGGCGTGAGCGATTGGCAAGGACGCGCCCGGAGGCGTCGGAGACGGCGAATCCGAGGGATGTCGCTCGACTATGTCCACCGGGACAGAATGTAGGTCGGCTGTGTCTGCGCTTGGTGACCTGCCGCTCGAGAAGTGAAAAGCGGAATATGCACCTGCCGTGGCGCCGAAGAGCGATGCAAGAAGGAGCAGACGGGACGGAGGGCGCATGCGAACAGCGTGCTGATGATGGCACAATTGGCACATCGACCATGTGTTCAACATCAAGAACGCGCAATGGTTGCCGAGGGGCAACCAACGGACACGAATTGCCGTGGAACTGTAGTCGCGGAGTGCATGCGATAGATGACTGGACGGTCATGCTGTGATATTGCTGGGCATATGCTTGATCGTACTGAGGTTGGACAGTCGGTCGATGTGTTGGCCGAGATTCTTGGCTCCGTGCATGTAGAAGCAGCATCGGCTCAGTCGATGGTCGTACGGCAGGCGCTGCGTTGCGCGGACACTGAGTCGAGCGTGGTCATCATCTTGGTTGTTCGGGCCGGGCAGTTCCACTGCGACATCGATGGGGATCGGATTGAGCTCGTCGAAGGGGATGTCTTAGCGCTGCTTCGGGGAGCGGAAGAGCTTTCGCTGGAGCTCTGCGAGCCTTCGAGGAATTCGGGCATTGAGCCACTGTCCCGGGTGAAGGAGCCTGCCGGAGTCGGTTCTTTGGGTGATCGAGCATCGGTGCTTCGGTGCGAGTGTCGCTTCGCCGATCCAGAGAAGAATCCATTGCTTGGCGCTTTGCCGCGCAGCGTGCATGTGTCGAGACACCAATGGATCGACGCCGAGTGGCTCTACCCGACGATTGCTTGGCTCGAAAGGGAAACCACGACGAAGACTTCTGGTTCAGAGGTCGTGATCAGTCGATTGGTCGAGCTACTCTGGGTTCAGCTCGTTCGCACGCATGCTGCAACGACTCCGGTCGCGACCCACGGCTGGCTGAGAGCCCTGTCGGATGCGCAAATCGGGGGCGCATTATGTCTCATCCACGACAAGCCTGCCGCGACGTTCACCGTTGCAGGGTTAGCTCAAGCAGTCGGCATGTCGCGGTCAGCATTCGCGTCGCTTTTCACCCGGCTGGTTGGCGAGCCGCCGCTGCACTACGTCGCGCGCTGGCGCATGCTAAAGGCGGCACAGCTACTCAAGGAGGATAAACAGACCTTGGCAGAAGTAGCGAATGCGGTGGGCTACGAGTCGGAAGCTGCTTTCAGCAAGGCGTTCAAACGCTGGGGGGGGCAGGCACCTGGATCCTACAGGCGGAATCGACGCAGCGATCCCATCGCTGCGTCGCATCTACTGGCCGGGTAGCGAGCTGTCCCGCATTCCCAATGCGTAGGCCGATTCGTCTGGCCTACGCGTGCGGATCCACAAGGGGTCAAGTTACTTCGTCGGCGCTTGAGCGGCTTTCTGATCGGCGGCGTCGAGCAACGCTTTGAGCGCTTTCTGGTAGTCCTCGCGCAACTTTCGGATCCGCTGATCCATGTTGTCCATGACGAACTTGGCCTGCTGCACCTCACTGTCGATCCGACCAGCAGACGCTCGTGCCGCATCGGCGCGGGCCTTGGCCGCCTTGCGATCTGGCTCGGGCACAGTGGTGTCTGCCGCCATTGCGTCCGCCTCTTTGGCGGCGTCGTTTAGGGTCGTCTTGACCCGATTCGATTCCTCGAACTGGCCCTGCATCTGTTGCCGCGTGCGCTCGACGCCAACGTTTACCGTGTAGGAAAGCTCAGTCAATTTGTCGGCTTGTTCGCGCAGCTTCTCTGCGGCAGGCTTGCCGATCGATTCTGCATGCGCTTCGATATAGGAATGGGCCTCGCTGTTGGCTCGTAGCCGCTCGCGCAACTGCTTCTCGACAGCCTTATTCAATGAGTACGTTGCTGTGCCGGCAACCTCATTCGGTTCCTTGCAGTTGTTCTGCTTGGCGGAATAGACGACTGAACCAGCGAGCGCCTGGTTCAGTTTGTCCTTCTCCTCGGTGAAGAAGCCATTGATGCTTTCGGTTTGTTCGTAGCGCTCGGCGTAGGTTTGACTCTTACCAGTGGAATCGGCGAGCGTGTATGTGGTCGTGACAGATTTCCAATCCTTCGTGTCGATGTCATTGACGAAGGTGCCAAGATCTCCAGATAGCCGTGCTGCGCGATTCTCCTGTTCCGAGAATCGTCCTCGCGATGACGCCAGTGCGTCTGGATAACGCACCGCATACGAGGTTTGGTCGGCAGCGGATGTAACGATGGGTTTCTGTGCTGCACCGTTGCACGCGACGACAGAAGCCAGAGTCAGGGCGAGTAGTAGGCCACGCTTGAGGTTCATGGTGGGCCAATCTCAGCGCGAAGCCGCTACAGCGTCAAACGGAACACCACGAATCCACATCGCCACCGAGGCATGAAACGAGACCGTGCCGGTTTCAGGGGCCGATGCGCGAGGATTTCCACCGCTTGTGCGGCTTTTTGCGCTGCGCGCCGAGTGGCGGATCCGGAGGTTGCTTAGGTTGGCCGAACGGCCTTGCGGTAAGGGACTCGCGCTACCGCCTCGTCGACGAGTTGATTGCGCGCGTGGTTGTCCGTTTCGAGTTCGGGAACCACGATCAGACGATGCGCCAAGACGGGCTCGGCCAGCGCGCGTAGATCGTCCGGCACCACGAAAGGGCGTCCCTCGAGTACAGCTCGCGCCTTGGCTGCGCGCAAGAGGGCAAGACTGGCGCGCGGCGATGCTCCCAACAGGATCTTGGCGTGGTTACGCGTGTATGAAGTGAGCCTCGCCGTGTATTCGAAGAGATCGTCTTCGACGAACACGCGAGCGGCGACGGACTGCAAATGCAGCACGTCCTCGGCAGAGAGGACAGGGTTGGGCGTGGGGGTCACGACGCCATGGGACTTGAGCATCGCGACCTCGTCGCGCAGTTGCGGGTACTTGACGAGGACACGGATGGCAAATCGATCAATTTGGGCCTCTGGTAAGGGATAGGTCCCCTCCAGATCGATCGGATTCTGCGTGGCCAACACGAAAAATGGGTCGGGGAGTTCGAACCGATCTCCTTCGACGGTGACCTGGCGCTCCTGCATGGCTTCGAGCAGCGCGGACTGCGTCTTGGCCGGGGCACGATTGATCTCGTCCGCGAGAACCACATTCGCGAAGACCGGTCCCGGACGGAAGGAGAATGTGCCATCCCGAGGGTTCAGTACGTAGGTTCCTGTGATGTCAGAGGGCAGCAAATCCGGTGTGAACTGGATACGACGCACGCTCACGCCAAGGGTTTGAGCGAAAGCCTTCACCAAGGTCGTTTTTGCGATGCCGGGGACACCTTCGAGCAGGACATGTCCGCGGGCCATGATGGCAACCAGCAGGAGGTCGATTGCCGTCGAATCGCCAAGGAACACGCGTGAGACTTCGCGTCGAATGGATTCTAGTCGTTCGCGGGCGGGTTCGAGCTCACTGACTTGTAGGGCTTGATTCACGATGGTGGCGCTCAAGTTGGCTGATGTGGTCGAGAATGTCGAGACTCTGTCGGAGCAGGCGTGCCATGTTGGCTCCGCGAACCCGCATCGGCTTACGAGCTACCACGGCGCGTTCGGCAGCGTCGACTTCGGCGAGCAAGTTGCGCAGCGAGCCCAGAAGCTCGGGTGGTAAGAGGCGGCGCGCTTCGACCGTCGCCACGAGTGCATTGCTTGAAGCCGACGCATCTGCGGCGACGAGTTGAGCCAATCTCATGCGAAATGCTTCGCGCAACTCGACCAACAGCAATGCGGCGTGGGTGGTCGGCGAAACGAGCACCCCCGCACGCCCAGGCCAACCGGCCTGTGCTGCGAGCGGAACCTGTCGTAGCGAGCGTGGAATGGCGTGTGGTGAGCCGCGCCACATGTTCCCGAAAATCCATCGCCCAACGGCAAAAGCTGCCAGGACTGCCAGCGCGATCATCAATGGGGGAGGGATCCCGTCTTGCAGCTCACTAACGAGATGCTCAATACCTTCGACGGCGTCCGCCAATGGGCCATGAGTCGTCGAGAACCTTCCGGTTTGGTCGAAACGGTTGGTCAGGATAAACAGGCGTCCCCTGCCGGCGCGACCGTCGTCTTCGCTCAAGTACCGAACAACGGCCCGGGCGAACGCCAGATTGCCGGGATAGCGGATCATCAAGTTGATGAAAGCAGAGGGGTCGCTCATGACGAGTAGCCGCCCTGCCTGGGTACTGCCGACGACGCCCGTTACTGCAATGGGTACTGCGGCACCGGATTTCGTTCGCACCTGCAACACTGGCGTTAGCCCCGGGTTGGTCAATCCTGCTGGATGATTCAACACGACGCGGTCCACGTCGCGGACAAGTGGATGTCGCTGAACGGTGCCGTCGGCGGCCAGGGACTCGACTGGCGTACCGACCGACAGGTTGGTGTTTCCACGCAGCGTGTCGAGTGGATCCGTGGGAGCCTGGACCCGGTTGATTCCAAATCGCTCAGCGAACGACGTGGACTTGCCAAAGTCGTCCAATACGGCTGCTCGGCCACCCTTCTGGACGAAGGCACTCAGCGATTGGTCATCCAGTGCAACTTCCGGATGCACGAAGAGGACCGCATCTTCCGGAGTTAGGCTTCCGTAGTCGAGCTCGGCCACCAACTTTACGCGCGCTGTTCCAGCCACCGCTCTGGCGACCGACAGTAGTTCGCTCCCACCTTCCCAACCGGTGTCGTTGCACTCGAATGCGGCGCGACCTGGGCGGGTGACGCAAAGGATGAGGCTGACAGCCAGTAGGGCGACGAACCAGTAGGAGATCTTGGCTTGGTGAAATCCACGTTGCGCGTTCATGCGCCGAAACGGCGGAACCAATGGTCGATGCAATCTTTTGCAACAGCCGCGACTCTCTACCAACTCAGCCTTACCCATTTCCGAAGAATGCCGTTCATAGAAGCAGATGCCGGACCATTCCTGACATTGAACTCGTTCCAGCTGCGCAGCGGGCAACGAAGCTTCTAGATTACCGTGAAACATATCAATTCGCCTGGTCAAGGGGCCTGTTCGGCCTTGACCGATGGCACGGCGAGGCTACATTAGAAATAAGCTACCTGCGCCGTGAAAGCGAGAGCTCCCTTGTTGCCGCCCTTCATTATTGAGCAGATTCGCAGACGAGAAGACGCGGAACGACTTCGACGCGATCGGCAACCCCGCTTAGAGTTGCCGCTCGATGCTTATCAGCCCGTTCCGCCAGACGCGGATCCGATGCCGAGCGATCGCCCCAATCGTGGCGTTGTGATCCTTGACTTGCTTGGTGACGACTAGAGACTCGCGACGCGAGTTTCGGTTTGAATTGTCGATCGCAAAGCAAGTTTCCCGCCCGGTCGAAGGCCAGGGCGATCTGGGTCTGTTCGGTGTGAACTGGCAAGGTCGCTGAACGTCGGAATTCCCAGCTGCGCCTGTCCCGCCCATTGGATTGAGGGGACGGCCCGCTATTCGGTTCTGTGGCCTTTCGAAGTGAATGGCGGATCTAGGCCAAAATCAAACCGATTGAGTAAAGCACCGCTGGCGCATTGGGTACGGGACCCGGAGGCAGCTCTGTACTAGGCTCCGCCCGCCGATGAGACTCACCATTGCTGCCCTCGGGCTCGTTTTGACGGCCTGTTACACCAGTAGCGAAGGCATTTCGCCGCCGCTCGACCGCATCTACTTCCCAGTGGGGCTCACCACGGAATGCGATGCGCGCGCGGGCGCCCCTGCAGGATGCCAAGCAAACTGGCTGTACGTTGCCAACAGCGACTTCGATCTTCAGTACAACGCTGGCAGTATTCAGGTGCTCGATTTGAAGCATGTGCGGGATCTCATCCCGCAGCCATGCCAATCCACCGCCGACTGTTCCAGTCGGGATACCCCGGACAAGACGTGGGTTTGCGATAACCCCTGCGCTGGCGACCTGGCTTGTGACATACCCGACACGGGAAGGCAGTTCAGTTTCACCTGCGTGACAGGGGACGGTCCCAGAACGGGTGAATTCTGCGGCGCCCTCGGCAGTCAGACCGCGGCAGAGCAGATATTGGCGCCCGGACCTTGTCGTGCCGTCAACCTCCAGAAGCCCCAGGATAATGGAGCGCCGCTCGTGCTCAACACCGTTGGCATCGGTGCATTTGCCGCGGATGTCATCTTGACCACCGACCTGTCACGCGAGAAGAAACGCTTGCTCTTGCCCGTGCGCGGCGAAGCGAGCTTGCATTGGATCGACATCAACGAAGACGGCTCGATGGATTGTGGGCAGGATCCATCTTCAAAGACGCCGACCTGCGACCGCGAGCACCGCGTTGGGACCGATGTAAACGAGAACCTGCGCAATGTGCGGATGCCATCCGAGCCCTTTGGCATCGCGACCAGCGATGAGGGCGACGCTATTGCCGTTACCCATCAGACCGGGGGTGGGGTGTCGCTCTTCTATCAAGATCCGGTCTTTTATGAGGGGAGGGAGGCGAAGGACACCAAACTTGGTTGGGCGGCGGGGCCCAGACTCGAATCGGTGAGTCCGCTGTCCGCCTCGCAGGCGGTGGCCATCGCAGCGGTTCCGGAATCCGCGTACATTCGGAAGAAGCGTCAGGCTTGGCTCAAGTCTCTCAACTCACCTGAGTCGGCGAATCAAAAGAACGACCCTGATCCCTATCCCCCGGGCTTCCTGGTGGCCTTTGCCAATTCGCCTCAGATGGAGTTGTCAAGAGCCTATGCCGACGAACCCTCCAGTCCGTCGCGTCCCTTCATGCAGCGTGCGGCTTTGATCCCGCTTCGGGCAAATTCGATCGACACGATATCGCGGGGGATTGCCTTCGACGACTCGAGGCGTAGGGCCTGTGACGAAGCTTCGTGCTCGGTACTTGACTCGGACGATTGTAAGCGCTGCGCCAACGAGTCCGTCGGTGTCTATGTGTCGAATCGCAGCCCAGGGAGCCTGTTCATTGGGGCAACCATTCCGGGGACCTTGGATTCCTATTCGCGCGATATACCTCAATTCGTCGATGCAATGCCGTTGCTGATTGGTGCGTCGCGCGTCTACGTCGGCAAGGTCCTCGTGGGTGGCAAGTTGGAAACCCGGGTGTTCGTGGTTTGCTTCGACCAGCGTCGCATTGCCATCTACGATCCGAAGAGCAATAGCATCGAGGACTACATCAATACTGGGCGAGGCCCCCACGCCATGGCATTCGACTACTACGCCGGAGACGCCGCTGGCGCTGGTGCCTACGCGCTAGCCTATGTTGGACATTTCACCGATTCGTACATCGGCGTTGTCCAGTTGGACCAAAGCAAACTGCGGAATTACGGCAAGATAGTACTGAGCCTTTCCGAGAGAGTCGCACCGAGGGCATCGAAGTGAGAGCGTTTTTGCACAGCATTTGGGCTATTGGTCTACTGTCCCTGACCGGTTGCACGCAAACCGTGACTCCGCCACCGCTGCAATCCCTGACGGGTAGCGGCCAAGTCTCGATTCTGTGTCGAGAAATGACCACGGGTCAGGGCCGTGACAGGCGCGCTTGCCCGGATTCCGACTACGCCATTTCCGACGGAGAAGATCGACACACGTTGGCGCTCGTGACGCAGACCATCCGGGGCGAAGTCGCGGTTGTCGATTTGCACTCACAAGCGGTGCTGGACGCGAATCCATTATTGCCTGGCAAGGAGTTCTTACCGGTTGGGAAAAACCCGACTGCGATTGTGTCGACGCCGGGCGGCGTGGCCACTTTCGTTGTCACGGCGGAAAAGGGGTTCGAGGCCATCTACGCCTTACCAACCACCTGCATCACCGCGCCCGAGCCGAATGCTGCGTCGGACGAGCAGAAGAAGGCGCGCGAATTGACGCTCTGGTCCGCTTGCCGGTTGCCACCCGGAAGACCCGGCAGGATTGCCATAGTGACTGACACCACAGCTGCAAGTTCGAGCGACCCAACCTCTGCAACGACGGGGTACCGGGCAAGCTGTCCTTCTGCACCAACCAATGAAGAGTGGAATCCGGTGGCGGCCGATCGCACCGACTGCCCAGCAAACCTAGTAGACGAGGAGCAGATTGCTCCAGCGGGTAGGCGAAAGCTGCTGGTCACTTTGCCGGAAAAGGGCCTGGTGGCTATTTACGACGCCCAAGCCATCCTAAACTTGGAAGCTGGATCCTTTGGCGAGTGTGTGCCGGATAGCGTGATAGCGCTGTCCACTCTGGTGCCGGCTGCACCCACTGACCAGGTGATGCCCGCCGATTGGGTTGGTGCGGAACGCCCAACCTATTCCCCGTTCGAAGCGCCTCGAGAAGGCGTTGCGTCGCGCCCGATGGGTATCGCAGTGGCGGGCGACAGACTCTACGTCGCTGATGTTGGGGTACCCCTGATTCATGTCGTCGATTTGAAAGATACCTGCAACCCCCTCGAGGGCGCTCCGCTGCGACCGCTGGATTTCGACGACCCTTCGCGGGTGGTGCTCACGAGTGAAGTTGCGGTAAGTGACATGACTTTGGCCGGGCAGGCCAAACATCAGCGCTTCCTGTATGCGGTCGACTACGATGGTCCACGTACCGTCGATTTCGACAACATCGGGACGAGTCGCAGCATCATGGCATTCGATCTGAGTGACGGGGCTTCGAAGGCTCCGATCGTCCGCTCGCATGTGCCTGATTCGCCATTCGAGCCGCCGGATCGGATCCGCTTCGAATCTCCGATCAAGAAGCTTCAGATTGTGACGCATGACGCGCCAGCCGTCGATCCTGCAACCAAGACGGCCCAGATTGGCACGCTGTGCGATCCGTATCCGGACGCCACAGCACCTGGGAGCCTGTACCGTAATAGTGCGGACTATACGACCGGAGCAGGTCCGAGGAAGCTTCGTGGCATATTCGGCGCGGTGACCTTGTCGAACGGGCAAGTCGTTGCCATCGACATCGAGGATTGGGATGCTCCATGTCGCAGGCCAAAGTCAAACAATCCAGGTGACGGCACCGTTGACTGGCTGGGGTGTGCGCATGACCAGACCCTGGCGGCCAAAGGATTCTCGTGGTTCGCTGCTGGTACTGATGGGGACGACCCCACGGTCACGGACGAATCCAGCTGCAATGTCATCGAACCTCACCGCTTGCGCAGCGGGAGATTCTTCCGGACGGACACGACGCTGGGGTCGCTAGCTCCAAGCCTTTCTGGGTATCCGCGACTGAGCTCCATCGAAAGCGGAGATCTGCCGACAGGCAAGAGTGACGTGGACCGCAAGCATCCGCAAATGCTGGCCGTACCATTCTCCGATTCGGGCGACTGCAGCATCGCGCAGGCCAACGCATTCTTGAATGTGGGTACCGCGCGCTACGAACAGTGCGGTACCAAGCAGGACATCATTGAGACAGAGCCTGCGTCTGCGGAGCACAACTCCCTCTTTTTGCCGTTGAAAGAGCCACGCGTCTACTATTCTCAAGAATCGTTCTCGGCCACCTACGAGGGTACGGTCATTGCCGAGCGAGGCAATGGTTGGCTCCCGCGCTACTCGCCCGAAGAGGCAACTGCGCGGTACGGACGCGCCATTAAGGACGACGAAATCCTATTGCGCGATCCAGAGGCGCTATTCTGCGCCAATGGGGTCGAGGACTACGGCATCGCGCGCAAGACCGGGCAGGACTCGTTCAAGCTGAGCGATCCTGGGCAGCTCGACCGTTTCGCGCAAGATCACGCGGACTTTGTGGTGTTTACCGGCGATTTCGACTCAACCGACCCGTATTGGGCCAAGGCAGCTAACCAGAAGAAATACTGTCCCGATACGACTGATCCGTACAGGGACTGCGTCTCTTGGTTCGGAACGCGGAAGGACAAGAAGACCACACGAGAGTTTACGATCCGTGAGTCGCAGAACGACGACCTCGTGATCGCACCGCGCGATGTGGATTCACCGGACCTGTGGGTTGAGCACGCGCAGTGCTGTTTCCGTAACGTGGCTGCCTACGAAGTGCGAGCCGGCAAGCAGTGGGTGGTCAAGGGGGCCTCACTGCTGAGCCAGATGAACGGCGGTGGCGAAAACCAAGCGTGCACGAAGGATACCTCGCAGCGTCGCTCCAAGCTGCGCTCGCGGGTGTTTGAAATCGCGAGCGCATCGGACCTGTGCAAGCAGGACGAAACCACTGGCAAGCCGAGTTCCAAAGACTGCGCGATTGGAGCGGCTGATCCCGCGGTGGACGTGTGCGTCACCGCTGAGGCAAGTCGCGGCATCTGGTCCGAGCTTGACTCGGGGGTGCTACCCGCGGAGTGCTTGTTCAATGCGCTCAAGGGACGCTTTGCCATCTACCGTGGCCAACAGCCCTCAGTGCGGGACATGGCTTTCAAGTGGACGATTTCTGGTGGTTTCGCTCCGCTCGGCGCTTCGATTGCCAGTTCGACAGTGGGACTCAACGTGCTTCCGATGGACATGGTTTATTCGGAATCGATGGACGCCTTCGTGATTGTCGATGGCGCTTCGGGCGGCCTGAACTTGGTCGGCATGGCCAATTTCTCCGCCCTTGGTCAGCCTTACCTCTGACGGGCCAACGTACGGACCAGGAGTGCGTGGGATGAGTGCGAAAGATACTCCGGTCATGCGCCAACACGCGGATGCGAAGCGTGCCCACCCGCATCGAATCGTATTCTTTCGGTTGGGTGACTTCTACGAGATGTTCGGAGAAGACGCAGTATTTGCCGCAAAGGCCCTCGACCTAGTGCTGACGAGCCGCAACAAGGGCGCTCCAGACGAGATCCCGATGTGCGGTGTGCCGCATCATGCGGCGCACGCGCATATCGCTCGACTGCTCGAATTGGGCAAGAGTGTCGCGCTATGCGAACAACTGGCGGATCCCAGCAAGTGCAAGGGGATCGTTCCTCGGGCAGTGGTGCGCGTCATTTCGCCGGGGATGACAACGGATCGTGAGCACCTCGACGATGGGGTGAACAACTGGCTGATGGCGTTGGACATATCCGCTGTGGGGATAGGGCTTGCGCTCCTCGATTTCTCAACGGGTGAACTCTCGGTGGCACGCCTCGACAACACGGCGGAGCTGCTTGCCGAAGCAAGCCGGGCTCAGCCGCGAGAGATATTGGTCGGAGTGGAGGGGGACAACTCGAACATCGGTGAGGTCGAGGCCGGCGTTCGTCTCATTTTGCCCCGTGTGACGCTGCGACAGGACGAGCCGCTGGACCCAAGCGAAGCGGTTTGGGGGTTGACTGAGGAAGCTTCGTCCGAGCTTGACGCTTCGGAGCGTCGCGCGGCAGCGCGTGCCCTGCGTTTGGCGCGGACCTGTCGTCCAGGGCGGACCATCCCGGTCGAAAGAATCGTTCGCTGGGCCCCGCATGACAGCGTGGTCATCGACGAGGTTGCGCAGCGGCACCTGGAATTGGTCGATTCGATGAGTGGAGATCGGCAGACGACTCTCTTGTCGGTGGTCGATCAAACTTGCACGCCGCTGGGGGCGCGGTTGCTGCGCCGATGGCTGTTGGCGCCGCTGCGGGACGCGAGTCGAGTTCGTCGGCGGCTCGATCGAGTTGAGTTGTTCGTCGTTCAGGCGCGACTCCGAGCGGAAGTGCGGGAAGAACTAAGAGCAGTTGGAGACATCGAACGTTTGGCGACACGCGCGGCGTTGCTTGAGGCGTCGCCAAGGGATCTAGGTGGGTTGCGCGACGGCCTTCGGGCGGCGGCTCGTGTCGTTGCGGTGCTGGAAACCTTGGAAGTGACAGCGGATCGCGAGACACTGGCACTGGGGGAGGGCCCACTGGACGTCGTGGGGGATCTGTTCGATGAACTCAATCGAGCCCTCGTAGAACGTCCGCCGACGCAGGCCAAGGACGGAGCCATATTCCTCAGCGAATACGACGAACAGTTGTGCGAGTGCGACGAACTGCGACGCTCGGGCGCTGAGCGGATTGTGGCATTGGAGACCGAGCTCAAGACGGAAACCGGTCTCTCGTCGCTGAAACTGCGATTCACGCGTGTGTTTGGCTGGTATGCCGAGGTCCCTCGGGGGCAGCTGTCGCGGGTGCCGAGCGACTGGCGCAGGAAACAGACCGTTGCCAGCGGTGAACGCTATACCTTCGCCCGTCTGGACGAACTCGCCGACAAGATCTTGAACGCGGAGGAACGTCACCGCGAGCGGGAGCTTGAGCTATTGGAGCAGCTCGTGCGACGCGCGGGTCAGGCCAGCGCGCGTGTGAAGGCAATTGCTGCAAAACTGGCTCGATGGGACGTTGCTTCCGGATTGGCAGAAGTGGCGCACCGGTTCGACTACTGCCGTCCGGACGTCGACGAGGAAGACGTCCTCGACATCGAAGAGGGGCGGCATCCAGTGGTTGAGCGATTGGTCGCGAAAGGTCGATTCGTGCCGAATAGCTGCACCCTGTCGCTGACTGGTGAACGCATGTGGCTCTTGACCGGCCCGAATATGGCAGGCAAGAGTACTCTCCTGCGTCAGACGGCACTTTGCGTGATTCTCGCTCAAATGGGCGCCTACGTTCCGGCTCGAAGGATGCGAGTTGGACTGGTAGATCGGATCTTGTCGCGGGTGGGGGCGAGTGACAACTTGGCGCGTGGTGACAGCACGTTTATGGTCGAGATGCGTGAAACCTCGAAGATCTTGCGTACGGCGACTAGGCGTTCACTCGTGCTGCTCGACGAGATCGGTCGTGGTACGAGCACGTTCGACGGACTGGCTATCGCTTGGGCGGTTGGGGAGTACCTGGACGAAGTCGTTGGGTGTCGTGTCCTGTTTGCGACTCACTACCACGAACTGACAGAGCTTGCGGCTTGCAGCGAGCACATTGGTAATCGGAGTGTGAGCGCGCAGGAGGTGGAGGGGGAGCTTGTCTTTTTGCATCGCCTAGTGGAAGGCAGTGTTAGTCATAGTTACGGCGTTGCCGTAGCTAAGCTGGCAGGCTTGCCGGAACGGGTGCTTGCTCGGGCGCGGGCGCTGCTCAAATCCTTCGAAACGGGGGCACCGCTCGGCCGCGAGAAGACACAGGCCGCAAGTAAGAGTCGAAAGCAGCTCGATCTGTTCGCGCCCCGAGATCCGTCGCACGACGCCGGTCGATGGATTGCGGAAGAATTGCAGCAACTACGCACTGAAGCATTGACGCCACTCGAGGCACTCTCATTGTTGGACCAGTGGAAGAAGCGAGTGGCGTCGCATTAGCGCGACCGAATTGCTCCAGCGGCGATGCCTAATGCTCGCGGACGACGCGACCGGACTCCAGACGCATACCCGATCCCCGCTCCGCGGCTTGACGCAGGTTGGCAGCGGACTGCTTCAACGCGGCGAGTGGCCAGAGTCTTACCAGTCCGTCATCCCCAGCAGAGTACAGCAGCGCGTTGTCGTCGTCGAAGAGAAGCGTTCGGACAGTACCCTGGTGTTCGACCAGTCGTGCCACCACATAGGGCCGATGAGCGGTGGAAATGAGGTGGACCTCGCGACCTTCTCCCGCTGCTGCGATTAGGTCGAGTTGGTCACTGTACGCGAATGCCATGAGCCGAGCAGAGCCAGTAGAGAGAGACTCAATCGGTTTTCGAGTCTTGAGATCGAAGAAGGTGACTTTGCCATTGTCTTCCGCAATGGCCAACCAACCCTGACGCTCCAACATTGCCAGCCCGATCGGCCAGCCCGAGACGAGTTGCAGGTCGGCCTGGATCTTTCCGCTGCCCAGTGCGCGCAGCAAGAGATGCCCATTGCGCAGACCAATGGCCAGCAGCTGCTGTTGAGGCAAGACGAGCATTGTCTGCACGGGGCTGGGGAGCGGTTGCTGCTCGACGATCCGCATCGATTCGAGATCGACAACGACGAGCGACTGCGCGTTGCCAGCGACTGCTACTTGCATGTTGCCTGGAAGAAATACGACGTCGCGGACCTCGGCGATTGGGACCTCGATGTACCCACGAGGCAGCTTCTGCTGCGCGTCCCACACCTCAAGCTTGCCGCCCGTACCGGCAACGATGAACAGTTGCTTGTCAGGCGACAGAGCAACTCGGCGCACCAAGCCAGCACGCACAGGGAGACGATCGCCACAGAGCCCTTCGGTCAGTTTCAGGTGGCATAGACCGTGGTCGCCAAGCCCGGCAACTAGAAGGTCGGTGCCGTTGGCCGCCCACGACAGAGAAAGCACGTTGCCGCGCGAGGCGTATCGCGCTTGGGGCGACGTGCGCTGAATGCGAAAGTAGAGGGGTGTCGTGTTGTCGGCGACACCGACGAGTTCCGTGTCGGACGCAAACACGAAGTGCCGAATAGTGGCAAAGCCCAGGGAGGAACGCAACATGCGTTCGTAGTTCTGGGACTCGAGTATGTCGACGAGTCCAGAACGCATGGTGACTGCCAATGAGCTGCCATTCGGCGAGTATGACAAGCTGACGATGTTGCTTGCCGCGCGCGGAGGGGCCAAGAGCAGCTGCTGTTGGTCGAGACTCCAGATGAGCACGGAGCCGTCGGAACCACCCGCGGCGAGGATGCCACTTCTCGGCGCAAAGGCGAGGGCTCGTGCAGTGGAATGGGTGCTCCCGAGTAGACTCGGATTGGCCTCATCCTGCCAGCGCCAAATGTGGAGATCTCCGCGGTATCCGCCGAGGGCCAGGAGCGGTTCGGTCGGGTGAAATGCGATCGCGGTGACGGGTTGCGGCGCATGGAAGTGTCTGATGCGATTGGCAGAGCCAAGGGACCAAAGCTCGACGTTACCCGAATCGTCAGCGCTGGCAAACTGCTGCCCAGTTGGGCTTGCGGCGAATACGACGGTGCGGGTTAGGTCTACCGGGAAGTCCAAGGTTCTGCGATCCGCGGTTAGGTAGCGTGCGGAGTGTGGGCTGGCCCATAGGAGCCAACCAGCGGCGTTCAGGCTATATATTGACTGAGCCGGGGCGAGCACCGAAGGCGGTGCGCCGGGAGGAGCGTGGAGAGCGCGAATCGTCAACGATTGGCTATTGGAGCAACCAAGTTGTGCGAGAGTTGGATTCCAGTCAATACGCTGACAGCCGAGAGAGAACGCCGGCAAGGGGACAGGGTCGAGACGGTCAGCGTTTTCGAGCGCAATTAGCATGCCTCGAGCGTCGGGACGCTCAGTCAACTCGAGTGCGCCAGCTGCCAGTAGCGTGGCGCTTGCGACATTGCCCTCGGAGGCTTCGGCTTTCGCTCGTTCTACGAGTACGTCGGAGAGACTTGCCTTGGCGCGATGCTCGCCTAAGGTAGCGCGTTGTTCGGCCGCGACTGCAGCGTCGCGGGCCGACACGATGCGCCAATACGAGGACGCGCCGACCAAGAGCAGAGCACCGAGCGCCGCGATGGACACAGTGAGTGCGGAGCGATTTCGCTGCGCGAAGCGGCGGAGCAGCTCAAACGAGCTGTAGTCGTAGGCGGTAACCTTGTCGCCGACCTGATAGGCAGTGATGTCACGCGCCATCTCGCGCGCATTGGGATAGCGGGCTTTTGGATCTCGTGTCAGAGCTCTTCGAGCGATCGCCGCCAAGTCGCGCGGGACGTCTGGAGCGCTATCGTCGATGGTAACGACATCGACCGCTTGGACTTTCAGCAGCAGCTCGCCGAAGTTCGCCGCGACAAATGGCAATTTGCCCGTCAAGATGTAGTAGAGGACTATTCCGAGGGACCAGACGTCACTGGTCGGGGAGCAACCGTCCGAACGTTGCAGGAGTTGCTCCGGGCTCATGTATTGAGGGGTGCCGACAATGCTACCGCATTGCGTGCGGAACGACTCGGCTGTTCCTGGCGTTAGCGCTGCCGTGTACTTGCGCGGCGCGGGTGGGTGGCTGAGGCTCGCCGCGGCGCGCAGCGATAGCGGAGAACTGTCCTCTGCGATGTTGGCGAGGCCCCAGTCCAGAACGAAGGTCTCGCCAAATTCGCCGATCATCACGTTTTCTGGCTTGATGTCGCGATGTACGACACCTCGATTGTGGGCGTAGGCGATCGCCTGACACAGGCCAGCAAAGTGATTGATGAGGGCAAGTCGTTCGGTGGGCGTAGTTGCGGCATGGATGGCTGACGCCAAAGTGCGACCGCGCACGACGCGCATCGTATAGTAGAGGCAACCGGAAGGCTGACGACCGAGTTCGTAGACCGGAACTATATTGGGATGTTCTAGCTGTCCGGTGATCCGCGCTTCGCGTAAGAATCGTTGAGTCAGTGGACTGTCTTCAACGCTTTCCGTTGCACCTTCTTCGAAGAGCAGCTCAGGAAGCAGCTCCTTCATCGCGACGTCGCGCCCTAGTGTGTGGTCGAACACGAGCACGACGCGACCAATCCCGCCGCGTCCCAGTTCCTGTTGTGTCGAGTCGTCGGCTTGATAGGCATGCTGATAGTGATTGCCCGCAATGGGGTCACGCAGGCCGCTGTCAGACGTGGGAGGTTGGGCAGCAGGCGCACCGTCTCGACCAACTTTGGGCAATGCCAATGTGTCTGCCACAGCCATTGCGTGCATCTCACGGATGCACGGTTGGATGGGTATGGCCAACGTTTGGTCAACTGCGATGGTCGAAGCAAGCCCGAGAGCGCTGGGCTCTTCCGATTTCGGAATTGCCTCCAATGTTGGCTGCCCTTCTGTGAAGCGGGGCCTCATCTCCAGTCCAACGACGCGCTTGTCCCGGGGATTGAGGGGGGCGTGGCAACTTCGTTCACAGATGCGACCGAAATCGCAGCGGTTCTATCGGGGCCGGTGCCCTGGCCGGGGCTCAGGCGGACTTGCGGATTGACCGTCCTCGGGCCACGCATGTTTCGGGTAGCGCCGCTGCAGCTGGCGCCGAATCTCCGGGTAGTGTTTGCTCCAGAAGCCGCGAAGGTCATCGGTGATCTGGACGGCTCTTTGGTTTGGGGCGAGCAGATGGACGACCAGCTTCTGTCGTCCGTTCAGGATCGTTGGTGTCTCCGAGAGTCCGAAGAAGTCCTGAAGGCGGGACACGATCCAGGGGTTTTTTCCGACTTCGTAGTGGACAGCACAGCGCCGCCCCTTCGACAGAACGATGGTTTCAGGTACCTGCGACCGAAGGGGCTCCGCGTACACTGGTGGCAAGTGATTGAGGAGGTTGGACGCCAGTGTGGAGCCATCGAGCCCTTCGAGGTCGATGCGCGTGAGCAGTAACTGTGACAACGCATTGGTCTTGACTGACTCCCAGTCCATGGGGGTGGCGGTACCCTTCTGAAATTGCGTATAGAGCGCTAATCGAGCCAAGAGTCGAGAGACCTCATCACACTTTAGCAGCCCGGACTGTTCGACAACACTCATGAGCATGGTTGCGACGTCGGCTCCGGGTTTCGCTGGGCGCCGACTCTCTTCTACCACCAGGGATCCAAGACGAATCCGACTGCGCAGCTCCACTCTGCCTGGTGGATCCATCCAGCAGAGTTCCTCCTCATTGACAAGGTCGTCGGTGAGGACATCGAGGAGCCAATCCTCCTTGATGGCCGAGGCAACGCGGACCGCTGTTGTGGAACCTCGGCCTAGTTCGCGGCGTTCTTCTGCATCAATCGCAAGGAGCCACTGTGGCTTCGTTACCACGGTCGAGTCGGACAGACGTGCGGTTGCGCCGGATCTCAGCACCAGCTCCGCGCCGTCAGGGTTACGGCGCTTGGCGACGCGATCGGGGAAAGCGACCAATAGGGCAATGGCCAGCTCCTCTTCGGCCCAATCGTCCATTTCCACGTTACTGGCACCGTGACGAACGAGCCGGCGTAGCTGTTCGTACGAGCGTTGCACGCTGCGAAAAGCCATCGGATCGATCCCCGATTCGCGCAATTCCGAGTTCGACATGCGGGCATCTCGACCGCGAAGGTAAGACTCCACCAATTCGAGGACGTCCGAATCTCCAGAGAGCAAGCGGCGGCGATGCTCTTGACGTGCACCGAACGTCGACTGCTGGGTAGAACGAAGGTCGCGCTCGGCAAGCAACGCCGCGACGAGCGCGCCCAGTGCGCCAATGCGACGCGAATCGCACTCAATCAAGAGTCGAGCGAGCCTTGGGTGCAATGGGAGCCGCAACATCTCGTCGCCGGTTCGCGTCAACAGGTCCGAGCTGTCGATGGCGCCGAGCTGACGCAGGAGTGAGCGTGCCGCCTCCACCGCTGTCGGTGCGGGAGCATCGAGAAACAGCAGCTCCCCGAGGAATGCGTGCGTGTTGCCGCTCGCCTGAGCGCGACGTGCGGCCCCAGCTAGCAACAGGAGGGCTTCAGAGAAGTCCACCCGCAGGATTTCCGGCGATTCAAACTCTGGACGAGTATCGAAGTCCCCCTTCGTGTAGAGCCGGATCACTCGACCGGGAGCGGTTCGGCCGGCACGACCTGCGCGTTGGGTAGCAGATGCGCGGCTGATCCTCTGGACGACCAATCGGGACAACCCAGAGAAGGCCGAGTTGCTCTGCTGTCGACACAACCCGGAGTCAATAACAGCCGTGACCCCTTCAACGGTGACAGATGATTCAGCAACATTGGTCGTAAGGACCACCCTTGGACGACGCCCGGGCAGGATTGCCTTCGTTTGCTCATCCAAAGGTAGATCCCCGTGCAGGACGAAGAGGTCGAGCTGCGCCTGCTCACAGAGCGGGGCAATCGTCGACCTCGTGCGGCGGATTTCGGCAGCCCCCGGCAGGAACACCAGCGTACTTCCCCTGGGGTCGTGTTCAATGATTCGACGTAACGCGCTCGATATGCGTTTGTCGAGTGGACGTTCATCCACCTGCTGCTCGAATTCCAACTCGATGGGGTAGAGTTTGCCCTCACTGGTCAGTCGCGGACAGCCCCCGAGGAGTTGGGATATGCGGGCGCCGTCCAAGGTTGCGCTCATGACGATCAGTCGAAGCTCTGGACGACGCGATTGGGCCTGACAGACGAGTGCGAGTGCCAAATCGGTATCGATGTGCCGCTCGTGAAATTCGTCGAGGATGACGCAATCGATCCCCGTGAGCTCGGGATCCGCCAACAAGCGTCGCAGGAGGATGCCGGAGGTGACGTAGCGGATCCTCGTTTCTTGACTCACGCAGTCGTCGAAACGCACCGTGTAGCCCACGGTTGAGCCCAGCCGTTGCCCAAGCTCACTCGAGACTCGATGTGCCATCAATTTGGCAGCGAGTCGTCGTGGCTCTGCGACCCAGATCTGTCTGCCTGGCGCGAGGGTGCCAAGGAGTGCCGTGGGGACTCGAGTTGTTTTTCCCGCGCCCGTTGGGGCTTCGACCACGAGTCGCGTATGCCGCGACGCCAGTGCGACGAGCTCAGCTAGGATGGCATCGATAGGAAGTGGCGACGCCATGGGCGTGTGGTCACTCACGGACGGCGTCTCAATGCCCAGGCGAGGCGGACGACGCTACTTATGACGCGCGGCACACGCCGAATCAAGTTGATGGTCGGTGGACGCTTTTCCAGAACGCGGATGGGAATTTCGAGGATTCTTAATTGGGCGCGTTCTGCGCGGATGACGAGCTCGCTCGAAAACACGTCTCGGTCGACGATGCACGACGCAATGACGGGAATGACGGTCGATCTTCGTAGCGCTTTCAGACCATGGGTGTCGGTGCCGCGAAACCCAAGCAGCCAGCGAAGCAGCGTCGAATATAGGTGGCTTGCGGCATGTCGCAGTACGGGGCGTTCGTCACTGGCCCCCGACAGTAGCTTCGACCCAATCACGATATCTGCATCCGAGCTGCGCAGCAGTTCGAACGACTTCTTGTGAAAGTCGGTATCGCAAAGATCGATCTCGTCGCATATGATGAAGTCACCGCGGGCATGCATGAGTCCGGAACGGAGCGCGGCGCCATAGTTGGGACTGGGATGGGAGAGGAGCGTGATGGCCGGGTACTTTTCCGCGAGGGCCTTCGCAACCGAGACCGTGTTGTCACGTGAACCATTTTCCGCCAGAATTAGGTCCCAGGTGAAGGCAGCATCGGCAAGGCGCTCACGCAAGTCTGCCACAGCTGCGCGCAATATCGGCTCTTCGTTATGTATGGGTATGACGATCGATACGGTTGGCAGCAGAGACGTCATACCAACTCTCCTAGCGCAGTTTCAGCGGCCCGTTCGCCAAAATCTAAGGCGTCTTCCATCGAAGAGTAGTTCCATCCCCCGTAGCGGCCCGTGGAAAGTATATTGACTGACTTCAGGTACTCATCAATGGTGGCAAGGGCAGGTTCGCGATGACGATCGTAGATGACATAGGCATGGTCGATCCGACGGACGCGACAGAAGGCGACGTCATCTGCGCTCTTGATAAAGCCCATTTCCGCTAAGCCTGTTTGCACGTCAGGCCAGAGGTTTTGCAGCGCGGGTTCTTCGCGGCTGACTAGTTCAACATAGAGGCATGCCGCTCCCGGCGGAGCCATGGTCGCGGAGAACTCGGCGTAGTTGCCGACGCGATAGAAGGGGAATCGGTCCTCGGGAACGTAGGCCCAGTGCATGGATTTCTGCGCGGTGCGATGCAGTGCAACGTCCAAATAGTAGAGCGGTGCGCAGCGCAATTGCTGGGCGGCAGCGGCGACCTGTCCGGGAAGATCGGCAATCAGACGCAGCAGGGACGGCAGTGGCAGCGAGCTAATCAACACACGGTACTTGGAAGACCAGTTGCCGAAGTCTATGCGGTGGGCGTTGGCATCGATGCTGCGAGGCTGACTTCGCAGCATGAGGGAGGACATCTTGCGCCCCATTGATTGAGTGAGCTCACCGATGCCCAGTCGGGGGTAGAACCCTTGGACGTTGTACCCGAGTTCTTTTGGGTGGTAGTCGAGGGCTCCGGCAAGTACGTCGTCGAGAGTCGGGATGGGCACGAAGCGTTCGCACCATGACGTTGTGATTTCACGTGGGTCAACCCCCCAAAGTCGACGATTGTACGGGAGCATGAACCGCTCGGTGATGGCGTGTCCGAAATGGGTGCGACAGTGCTCCTCGAAATTGGTTGGGGAATGCGCCGGTGGTTCGATGCGCGCACGAATGAAGTCGCGGAGACACTCGAAGACGGTTGTTGGAGGGAGTCCGTAGGTATTCGACTGGTACGGGTAACGGGTGTATACACCTTCGGAGTAGACGAAACTGCGTCGGGCAACCACCAAAGGTGGCTCGTCCAGCAGCGCGAGGACGCGCTCGCGGCGGGTTGGGTCGCGGAGATGGAGCAGATGCCCGGTTCGATCGAAACGATATCCGGATTCGGTCAGAGTCGTCGCGAGCCCCCCGACTTCTGAGCCTTTCTCGATGAGCCAATGGTCGACGCCTTGGCGTATCAACGCAAGCGCGGCACTCATCCCGGTGAGGCCGGCGCCCAGAATGACGACCGGCTTGTCCTTCGCGACACTCGGTGCGGACATTGGGCGGGAAATTAGAGAAGCTCGCGAGCATTGTCCAGCGCCGGCTGTTTGGCCCGAGCGGACATAGGCTCAGCGAGCCCAGCCAGTGTCGAGGATCTCGGGAGATCGGGGGCAAACGACCGTCAACGCAAAAAAGGCGCTGCTTCTGCCGGGAAGAGACGACCACGCTCTGCTGCCGGGCTTGGGGGGCAAATGCGCAGGAACGGCGTGTCGGCAAAGCACTAGTGCGCGTCGGCCCAGTTTGCTCCGTGACCCACATCGACGAGCATCGACACGGCAAGGTCGGCGGCATGCTGCATCAGCTCACTGATGCGCGCCTCGGCCAAATCGACCTCGCTGTTCGGGACCTCGAACACCAGTTCATCGTGGACCGAAAGAATCATGCGGGCGCCGGGAGTCACCGGTGCGTCGAGTCGCAGCATCGCCAGTTTCAGAATATCGGCGGCCGTTGCTTGGATGGGCATATTCATAGCCATGCGTTCTGCTGAGAGACGCAGCGAACGATTGGCACTGTCTATTTCGTTGAAATGTCGCCGACGGCCGAACAGGCTGCGCACGGCCTTGCCATGGCGCGCCTGCTCGAGTGTAGCGTTCATGAAATCACGAACCCCGCGATAGCGGCGATAGTAGGCCGCGATGAATTCGCTCGCCTGATGGCGGGGGATCCCGAGCGCGTTGGCAAGGCCACTTTCAGTCTGTCCGTAGATGACACCGAAGTTTACGGCCTTCGCCTGACGGCGCATCTCCTTGGTTACGTCTGCTGCTTCGACACCAAAGACCGCCGCGGCGGTGCGCAAATGCACGTCTTCGTTGGCCGCATAAGCTTGCAGCAGTTCGGGATCTTTAGAGAGATGGGCCAGGACTCGCAACTCGATTTGCGAGTAGTCCGCACTGACGAGCTGCATGCCCTCGGGGGCGACGAACGCGCGCCGGATAGCGCGACCGAGGTCAGTTCGAATCGGTATGTTCTGCAGATTCGGATCCGTCGAACTGAGTCGCCCCGTGGCGGCTACGACCTGCTCCCAGGAGCTGTGGACGCGCCCCGTCATTGGGTCGACCAACGCGGGCAAGGCATCCACGTAGGTTGACTTCAACTTTGCCACCTGCCGGTGCGCCAGAATCAAGCGTGGTAACGGATGTTCTTCCGCCAGCACTTCGAGCGTCGAGGCGTCTGTCGAACGACTGGTCTTCGTTCGGCGGATCGGCTTGAGTCCCAGTTCATCGAACAGGATGGTTTCGAGCTGCCGTGGCGAGTTCACGTTGAACGCGTGTCCCACTACCTGGACGGCTTCAGCCTCGAGGCGGAAAATCTCCCGATCAAGTTCGAGTGACATCGTGGCCAGGTGGCTGGCATCGACCAAGACACCGGCGCGCTGCATGCGCGCGAGAACTCGACTAAGTGGTAGCTCAATCTGGTAGAGCACCTGTTCGAGCCCTTCGTCGGCAACGCGTTGTGCCATGACGCGGGCGAGGCGGAAGATGGTACGGGCTCGTCGTGCAGTGTCATCGGCGAGTTGGGGATCCGAAATGGGGGCGGCCGTGCGCTTCTGGGGGGTGGGGGACAGGAACGTCTCGGTTTTGTTGCCCAAGTAGCGTTGGTTCAAGGCGCCGAGATCGTGGGTCTGTGCAGGATCGAGCAGGTAGCTGGCGAGTTCCGTGTCGAACGCAATTCGAGCTTCGTCGATGTCCGCATCGAGGAGCGACAACCAAAGCGCTTTCGCGCCGTGGGTTTGGATGCCCAAGGTCGAACGTCCGAGGTGCTCGCGCAGCAGCGCGCGCATTTCATCGGGAAGAATCCCTTCGGTGGGCTGCTCGGCCTCGGGGCGGGTACAGCGCGCCACGGCGTATCGCGTCTCGCTCGTGGCGATTCCGAGTGCGAACCAAGGGGAGCGCGTCTTGTGGTCGTCGAGGCGACGCAGGAAGATCGCCCAATGGCTGCAGTCCTTCGCGTCTTTCAGCCAGTTGGAAAGGCGTGCGATTGAGTCAAGCACCTCGGGATGATCCTCATTGCTTGCGAAGTCGAAGGCCCCCTGGCCCGAAGGCGAAGCGGGATTCGGCGCGGGGGCGGGGTCCGCTGCGTCTGCATCGATAGTCGAGATCGTCGCGTTCGGCGTGGAGCCTGCCACTGTCGAATGGGTGACGACATTCTTGGCGGCGGGAAGGCTCTGGGCCAAGCGGGTGAAACCGAGTTCGGTGTAGATTTCACGCAGTCGTACGACGTCTCGAGAATCCCAAAGCGCTGCGCTCGGATCGATGCTGGGGTCGCAGTTATCGGCGAGGGCAACCAAACGTCGGCTGAGCTTTGCCGTGGCTTCGTGTTCCACCAGGAGATCACGGATCCGTTTGCGCGGCAAATCAGCCAAATGCGCATAAATCCCGTCGAGAGTGCCGTAGGCATTGAGGAGCTCGGCGGCAGTCTTGGGTCCAACCCCTGCGACTCCGGGAATGTTGTCGGAGCTATCGCCCATCAGCGCCAAGAGATCACCCAACTGATCGACGCGGACGCCAAACTTCTCGAAGACCTCAGCCGGACCGATGGCGCGGTCTCGCATGGCATCCCACAGTTGGACATCGTCGCCAACGAGTTGCATCAGGTCTTTGTCGGCACCAACGATCAGCGTGCGTAGACCCTGCTCGCGAGCACGGCGGACGGCCGTCGCAATCAGGTCGTCCGCCTCGAAACCATCTTTCTGCCAGACGTGCGGAGTGAACGCGCGTACGACCTCACTGCCTCGTCGCAGTTGAACGATGAGATCCTCGGGCGGCTCGGGTCGATTGGCTTTGTAGTCGGGATAGAGCTCGGCGCGGAAGGTCTTTCTCCCCGAATCGAGTGCAATGGCCAAACGTTTCGGCCGCATGTCTTTGACGAGGCGCTCGAGAATCGTCACGACGCCGTACACTGCATGCGTGGGTTCGCCCGTTGGGCTCGAGAGCGGTCGAATGGCATGGTAGGCGCGAAAGAGCTGGGCGCTGAAATCGACGACGACGAGAACGTCATCGGAACCCGGGGCAAAGAGCGCGGTGGACATGGGACTACACGTCTAGCCAATGTCAGAGGGTTGGGCACGTGCCAGTTTCTGTCACGATGCCTGTCCACCCCGAGTCTGACCTAGTCCATTGGCTCGAAACTCATTGAGTCGAAGCAAACCTCCATCCAGCATTGACAAAGAACGGGTCAATGGGCCGGCAACGAAGTGGGGTGGGGGGGTGGCAGCTAGGCCTAGACGTGGGTTAGACTGGACCGCATCGTGACGGGGCTTGAATACGCGGATCCGGCGCTGGATGAAATCGTAGCTGGCAAGTATCGGCTTACTCGATTGATTGGTCGCGGCGGCATGGGGTCGGTGTGGGAGGGGATACATCTCACGCTCGGAAACAAGGTCGCCGTAAAGTTCATCGATCCGGCGTACGCCGAGAGTCCCGAAGCCCGTCAGCGTTTCGAAAACGAGGCTCGCGCGGCGGCGCGACTCAATAGCAAGTACGCCGTGCAAGTGTACGACCACGGCTTGATGCCCGACGGACGTCCCTTCATCGTGATGGAGTTTCTCACCGGCGAGCCGCTCGATTCCCGCCTCGACCGCGACGGTCGCATCCCGGCGACCGAGACCGCGCAGATCGTCTCTCAGGTGTGTCGCGCGCTCTCCCGCGCGCACGCAGCGGGGATCGTGCATCGCGATCTGAAACCCGAAAACGTTTTCTTGGTATGGGACGACGAAGACAACGCCAACGTTGCCAAGGTTGTCGATTTTGGAATCTGCAAGTTTACCGACAAGCAGGTGGGGATATCCTCTTCCACCCGAACGGGTTCGGTGCTTGGGACACCATACTACATGAGTCCGGAACAGGCTCGAGGGCTCCGCTCCGTCGACTATCGTACCGACCTCTGGTCGCTTGGCGTCATTGCCTATCGATGCATCATTGGGAAGCTGCCCTTCGAGGGTGAGTCGGTGGGTGACCTGCTCGTGAAGATTTGCACGTCTCCGCTGCCGGTGCCGTCAGAAGTCGCGCCTGGCTGCCCTCCTTCGTTCGACGCCTGGTTCGCTCGGGCCTTGCAGCGTGAACCAAGCGAACGCTTTGTGACCGCGCAAGAGTTGGCGGAACAATTGATGTTGGCCTGTGGGGTCAGTGCGGGACGCCAAACATTTCCTTCGTCATCACTTGGGTACGCTGCCGAGCCTGGCACGAACCCGGGTGGCTACCCCACGGGGCGAGTGACGCCCGGGGCGGGGGTCGCAGGAGTTACGGCGGCGCAGGTCCAGACGGATACGGCCTTTGCACAGACGAATCAGGGGTCGTTTGGGCAGAAGAACAAGGCTGCATTTTGGATTGCTGGAGCCATCGTCGGGTTCGTTGGTCTGGTCGCAGTCATCGCAGCATTCATCGTCAAGCGACAGCCTGGCGACGCCCAGTCAATCGATCGCGATTCACAAATGGTCACGACCGGTGCCGCTGCGGCCGCGCTCACGCCACCAACTGGCAACATCGGAAATCCGGGTTCCCGGCCCTCGAGTCCGGATGTCGCCAGCGCAGCTCCCGCAATCCTTGTCGAACCAGCAACTAGTGCCAAGGCCGCGCCTCTGCCTGCTCAAGCGGACAAGCCAGCCGCAGCGGCGGCCCGACCCATCGTGCCGAGGGCCAATCCGCCTGCGCAGCCTGCGCAGCCTGCGCAGCCTGCGCAGCATCCGCGCCGTCCGGCGAACGATCGTCCCATCGACGTTGGCTATTAGTGGTGCGATTCCGTCGAAGAGTAGCCGCAACTTGTTGACAACTGGGGTGGGCTGATACGATGTCCAGCTGGTCGCACTCTTTGGCGACTGGTGAAGGGTCCATGGCAAGGCGCTGCAGAAGACTGGGCTTGATGGCAATTCTCTTGGTGGGTGTCGGCGTGGCAGGACCCAACTGGGCCGTGGCGCAGTCGGCAGCGGACCGGGCAACGGCTCGCCAGTTGGCTACGGATGGGATCCAGATGTTTCGTCAGGAGCGATTTGCCGATGCGCTGGACAAGCTCGAGCGTGCCCAATCTCTCTTCGATGCTCCGGTCCATCTCCTCTACATTGCGCGTTGTCAGGCCAAGCTCAACCGGTTGGTCGAGGCTGCTGAAGCGTATCGACGCCTCATTCGCGTCGAGCTTTCGGCGCAAGCCCCGCAAACATTCAAGGACGCGGTATCCGATGCTCAGAAGGAGCTGCCTGGCATCGAACCAAAGGTGCCGTCCTTGCGCGTCGAGGTCCTTCCATCGACTGCCAAAGACTTGCATCTTACCATTGATGGAGAAGTGGTGTCGACTGCCGTGCTCGGAGTGGATCGTCCAATCAATCCGGGGTCACACATCATTGAGGTTTCGAGCAAGGGCCAACCACCCGTCTCGCGACGGGTCGAAGTACCGCCGTCATCGAAGCAAGTCGTCAAGTTGGAGCTACCCACATCGTCGGCCAGCGGCGTCGGCACCGGCGCACCATCGGCGGGGGGGGGGGATGCTGCGACTGAAGGGACGAGTGGAGCCGTTGCCGCTGGTGGCACGAGTCAAACGAACCAGGCTGCTGGTGCAAGCGGCACGAAAGCCGATTCTGGTCTGCGCGGCGCAGCAGCAAAGGATGAATCGCGGCAATTGAAGCTCGTTGCCGGGGTCGATATTGCCGGCGTCCTGCCGTTTGCCGGAAAGATCGACAGCCAAGCTGGGGCAGGCGAAGCCGACAATCGCTCGATCAGCGGGCGCTATGGCCCGGGTGGTGGCCTCGAGCTTCGGGCAGGTCTAGCGATTCCAGCCAGCAAAATCGCCATCACTCCGCTGCTCTTCGTCAGCGCCAATTCCCATTCTCCGGGCTCGTTGTACCAAGCTTCCGCCGATCGAAGCTACGGCCACACCAGGTTTGCAGACTCGGTGATGACTGCGAAGCCAATGAGCGTATCGATTGGGCTTGGATTGCGTGTCGACACGGCGCCGCAGCAGTCTTTTGATCTCGGTGCGTTCGGGGAACTGGCGTTCGTCGCCAGGCAGGCCTATTCGACCACCGGCGATTGGACGGTGATTCGCTCGACAACGGTGCAAACGCAGAGTGGGGAGACTACCATCCCCGCGGGCAAGTGCGATTTCACCGAGGAGTTCAACGGTCTCGGCTTTCGGTCGCGCGCCGGTGTGATGATGCCCGTGTCGCGCCTATTTACCTTGGTTGGCGCTGCGGGAGTCACCGTTGCCAAGATCAACTCGGCAGGCATGACGAGCAAGAGCTGCGATCCCATCGCCTTGGCTGCGTTTTTCCACGAGGTGCCCAAGGCTACCGTTCCCGCGGAGGATCGGACGTACCACGCCGTGTTGGGGCTCTCCCTGGGTGCAGAGTTTGGCCTTCGACTGGGGCGCTAGCGGCAGGCACTCAACCGGGGAGCTCCGTTCACAAGGTTGGGGCTTCTGGCCACCCTTTGGGCGACCCCGCCGAGGAGACCATGACAATCGTCGCCCGGCCTGCGTTGCCATTCGGCTCGTAACTATTGGAAATTACGATTGAAGTATTGCGCCTACACTAGACTGCAACAATTTACAGTTGAGTGACAATTGAGCGAACCTGCAGTGCTACCCATCGGCCGAGAAGTCTATGACACTGCTGTTCGTCGGTTTGTATTTCACGGTTCTGTTGGCCCTTTGCACCTACGGTGTCCACCGAGCGCATCTCGTGTACTTGCTCTGGCGCTTCCGTCATCGCACGGAGCCGAAGGCACTGGAAGCAGCAGATCCAAATGACGAGGCGGGCGGATACTTTCCGCACGTCACGATCCAGTTGCCGCTGTACAACGAAGCGACGGTCGTCGACCGGTTGCTAGGTGCTGCGGGCGCCATGGACTACCCAAGGGATCGACTCGAGATTCAAGTTCTCGACGACTCCAGCGATGAGACTCGTGCCATTGCTCAGCGCAAGGTTCAAGAGCTCTGCGATAGCGGTTTGGATGTCGTCTACGTTCGGCGGCCCAATCGACACGGCTATAAGGCGGGGGCTCTCGACTTTGGCCTGGGCACGGCCAAGGGCGAATTCATCGCCGTATTCGATGCCGACTTCGTACCGCAGCCGGGCTTTTTGCGGGCAGTCGTCGGGCATTTTGCCGATCCAGAAATTGGTATGGTGCAGACACGTTGGGGCCACATGAATCGTGACCACAGCTTGCTTACGGGTGTGCAAGCGTTGATGTTGGATGGACACCATCTGGTGGAGAATCGCGCGCGCTTCGCCTCCGATTGCTTCTTCAATTTTTCTGGTACCGGTGGGATCTGGCGTCGGCAAGCCATCGATACGGCTGGTGGCTGGCAACACGACACACTGACCGAGGATCTAGATCTCTCGTATCGCGCGCAGCTTGCGGGTTGGCGGTTCGTCTACCGTGGGGACGTCATCACGCCGTCGGAGCTTCCCGAAGACATGTCTGCACTTCGTGCGCAGCAATATCGATGGGCGAAGGGTACGGTGCAGACGGCCCGCAAGCTGTTGCCCGTCATCATCAAGGCAGACATCGGGAAACGTCGCCGGCTAGAGGCCATGTTCCATATGACTCCGCATTTTGCCTACCCGTTGATGATGCTGCTCAGCATATTGCTCCTGCCAGCGCTGTGGCTGATGCCGGCCACCGACCTTCGCACGATGCTGGTCATAGATCTTCCGCTCTGCATCGGCGCCACAGGATCACTTATTACGTTCTACGCCGCCGCGGAACGTGCTCAAGGCAGGGGAGTCTGGGGTGCTGTCAAACGCATGCCGGCGCTGATTGCGCTGGGGGCAGGGTTGTCTCCGCATTTGAGCAAGGCCGTGTTCGAAGGAATGCGTGCCATGGCAGGAGAGTTCGTTCGCACCCCCAAACGAGGCGAGAATCAAGGTCGGTATCGACAGCGCGCCCAGGTACCCGTTGCCGAGATGGTTTTGACCGCACTCAGTCTTGCGAGCGTCGTCGTCGCTTTGCAGACCAGCCACTGGTTCGCGGTGCCTTTTGCTGGGTTGTTTGCGTGGGGGTACGGCTACGTGGCGTCACGCATACTCGTCGAACAGTTCCAGGCCCGACGTGACTCACTGGTGCCGGCCGCTGGCTCTGCCAATGGTCCGCTGGACGTGGATCCGAGTGGCATGGCTCGCGCCGCCTAAGCGAGCCAAACAGGCGGCTGCGCCGCAGGCCGAAGTCGTCAATTGTCGCTCCTCAAGTACCAAGGTATTCACCGGGCATTCGGCGCTCCTTCGCTGCCGCTCAGTGGGTAGTCCTCAGTGGGATCACCGAGTGCTTGATTCCGCGAGCTGCGCCTTCGCGGTACCAGGAACGTGACCCTTGCTACGCGTGGAGCGTGGCCCTCCGTGGAATGGACACCTCGGGGGCCTTGCCGCTTCGGGCCATCCAAGCTTCGGCCGGCTTGCGACGATAGTTGGCGAAGCCGCTGGCAGTTCGACGCGCTCGACCGACCAATACTGGACAATCGTTGCTGCAATAAGGCGTTATAGTACGTTGTGAATTAGGCCGGTTGCACGGATTGCTGACTAGCGCCGGGGAACCTGGCGAACCCCATGGACTTTTCGTCGTGTCCGCGTAGGATGTTGGCTATGCGAAATTGATCCGCTCGGCATGTGTCGGGTGGACGTCGAGGGGACGCCTTCCCCCGAGGGGGCTCGGATGACCAAAGCTGACATCGTTCATGCGGTCTACAATCGGCTAGGTGGCTTTTCCAAGAAGGAAGCAGCGGACCTAGTTGATCTCGTGTTCGAGACGATGAAGGAGACCTTGGGTCGCGGTGAGAAGATCAAGATCTCTGGATTTGGCAATTTTGTTCTGCGTGACAAGCGTCAACGCCAGGGTCGAAACCCTCAGACAGGGGATCCGATTCTAATCACGGAGCGACGGGTGTTGAGTTTCAAGGCGAGCCAATTGCTTAAGGTGGCGCTCAATGACGAAGACGAGCTGCCGATGGCATCCATTGAGCGCAAGAGCGCAATGGTCGGCGACGAGTACGCCGCCATCGGCAGGGATTAGGTCCGTTCGGCGTGGGGCCAGGTGGCGTAGACGCAGACAAGCGATCGTCACGGTGTGATTTGCGATTAGGGAGTAGTCAACTTGCCTCGTGACAACGGAGCATCTCCGGTAAAGCTATATTACCGAATCGGCGAGGTTGCGGAGCTCGTTGGGGTGGAGCCGCATGTTCTCCGGTACTGGGAGTCGGAATTCCCGACGATTCGTCCGCAGAAGTCCCGGTCAGGCCAGCGCGTCTATTCGCGCAGAGACGTGGAGAAGCTCCTTCGAGTAAAGGAGCTGCTCTACGCTCAACGCTTCACGATTGCTGGCGCACGGCAGCGCCTGCGAAACTCGGCTTCGGCAACTCAGGCGCTTGCCGATACGCCTCCGATGGACACGCCTGCGGTAGATACGGTACGGGTTGCCCAATCAACTGGAGATCCGAGTTGTCGCAGAGAAAGCGTCGTGGATGGGTCAGCTGAGGCAGAGGGTGTTGCCAGCAACGGCACAAGGGCAGCTGCCACGGTCCTGCGTTTGGCGCTGCTTGGGATGCGCGAGCAGTTGGTGGAGTTGCTCGACGACCTCGAGCGTGGTGGTCGCGAGCCTAGCCGCTGAGACAATTGGATGACGGGCCTGGCTCCTTGAACTGCTTCGCGGGCGAAACGCAGCGTAGGCCTTGCGGCGCGGCCGGTTGGTTGGCGTAGGCTCCATTGCTGGCCTCCTTGGGGGCTTGACGCGGACAGGAACCCGTGGCGATGTTCCCGCCGGCGTCAGGACCTGTCTCGAGACGGCTGTCGCTAACAGAGCGCGCACTCTAATCTCAACAACCGCGTAGGAGCACGCAAGATGGCTGAAGGATTGAACCGGGTGATGTTGCTTGGTAATTTGGGTGCAGATCCCGAGCTCAGAAACACGTCAGGTGGCCAAGCCGTCCTAAAGCTCCGGCTGGCAACGACCGAGTCCTATTTGGATCGCAATCGTGCTCGCCAGGAACGAACGGAATGGCACAGCGTCGTCGTTTGGGGGCGTCGTGCTGAGGCGTTGTCGCGCATTCTAAGCAAGGGCTCGCGCTTGTTCGTCGAAGGGGGAATTCGAACCTCGAGCTACGACGACAAGGATGGCAACAAGCGTTATCGCACCGAGGTTGTCGCGAACAATATTATCTTGGCTGGCTCAGCGCCCTCTTCTGGGCCGCGCCCTGGCGCAGGAGCTGGTCGCAGTGATTTCGACGGCCCCACGCCAACTCCCTCCGCGGCTCCAGCTCCGGGGGGTGCCGGGTTCGACGACGCGGACTATGGTGGTGGGGGCTCGGACGACGATTTCCCGTTCTGAAGTACTGTCGATAAGCAGCGATGCAAGTTGCGACACGCGTGACAGTGCAGGGATTTGCGCAGCCGCGCGCGAGCTGGGTTGTTGCACGATGTGGCGCTTTTAGCTCGCGCGGTGCCAGTTTCGATACGATCGGATGCCAAAGCAGTCGATCGTGTCTCACCGGCCTTTTGAATGGGCTATTCGATTGAACCAGTCTTCGACAACTCGTGAGCGTTTTTGTACCAGAGTCAAGCGAACGGCCAGGGGTGTGCTTGAGCCGCTGCTGGCTGTTGGCGCGTTGACCGTTGTCGTAACGTGCGCTCAAATGGGCGCTCAGCGATGCGCGGAACACCCCGACAGGACGATGCAAGTCGTGGGGCAGGGATCCGCCGAGCGTCCTGTGGCTGCCTCGGCGCGCCAAGAGCTGGATGCCGGATTGAGCCACGCCGCGCAGTCGACCGTCGAGAGTGACGCTTCGACCGAAAGTGACCGGCAAGGAGAGGTCCTAAAGAACTGGCGACAGGCGTTCGAGTCGCAGGCAGCGGGGCAGCGCGCAGAGCCGCTCCGCGTGCTCTGGTTCGGCGACTCCCACACTGCCGCGGACTATTTCCCCAATGCCGTTCGCAAGCAGCTTGCTGCCCTGATTGCCTTGGCGGGGCCTGGCTACGTTAGTCTAGGTGTTCCGGGGTACCGCCATGGGATGGCGAAGGTTTGGTCAGAAGGAAACCTCGAGGTTTCTCCGCACCCACCGGCGCGCCGCAACCGTGAAGACGACGGAGTCTTCGGCCTCGGTGGAACTCGCGTAACCTTGCGCGACTCGACGGCCTACGTGACCGCCAAAGCCATTGTCGCCAACGTGCCGGTTGCGATGAATTTCGAGCTGACCTATCGGTTGCCCGCGGATTCGGACGCTCTGCGGGTTACGGCCGGAGAACAGCGATTCGAGCTCACCCGCGCCTCCGCGACGCCGATGGTCGGCGGGTTGTGCCAACAACGCTTCGTTGCGAAGAGCGACACGACCATCGAGATCCGTGCCTTGCATGGTAGGCCGCAGGTCTTTGGCATCGCCATGGAAACCCAACAGCCAGGGTTGGTCATCGACACGCTGGGGGTCAACGGCGCAAGGCTCGGCACCTTGCTTGCATGGCAGGAGGAAGCGCTCGCGCAGCTGGTTGCACGGCGTCTGCCCGCTTTAGTCGTCATCGCGTACGGAACCAACGAAGTGTTCGACCTTGAACCCGTCGAACGCCATGCGCAACGACTTGATGCCGTCGCGCAACGCCTGCGGCGCAGTGCAGCTGACGCCTCGTGCCTCGTGATTGGTCCAACCGATGCAGGTAAGGGTGGTGCGTTGACGCGTTCGCGCGTCGTCGCCATGGACGCGGCCGAGCGTGCGACGGCAGAACGCCTTGGCTGCGCCTATTTCAGTCCATTTGAGCTCATGGCGTCCGAGGGTGGATTCGAAGCTTGGGCAAGGCATGAGCCCCCGCTGGCGCTCTCGGATGGGATCCACCTTTCGGTGCGGGGCTATGCTCGGCTCGGTGAAGCGCTCGCGGGACTGCTTCGGCCCGGACCATGAAACGGGCGATTCGGCGTGGCGTCAAGGAGCAACCGCGCTGGGCTTGCCACTGCGCGCGGCTTGCATGAGTGCGCGGAAGATCCAGTTGCCAATCACTTCGGCTCCGACAGCGGAAGGGTGGGTGAGGTCCGACTGCCCGAGATCGCGGCGGAACCAGCGTGGCATCGAACCTTCACCACCCATGGCTCGGAACGTGTCAAAGAAGGCGCATCCGAGCTCGAACGCGACTCTTCGTTGTTGCTCAACGAGGAGCGGGATAATCGTTAGGCTGCGGACCGCGTCACCCTTGCGGGTGGCGCGGTCCATTGCGCCAAGAACCAAGCAACTGGCATTGGGCAATGCCTGAATCTGCTGAGCGATGACGGCCTTCATCGTATCATGGTAGTCGTCCATGGAATACGCGTAGCCGTCGGCGCTCTCATTGGCTCCAAACTGGTAGATCACCAGGCCCGGATCGCGCCACGCGAGTTGCTCGCGGAAGTGAGCGTCGTCCTGCTTATCGAGAAATCGGATTCGTGCGCCTTGGATGCCGATTGCGTCGAGAACTACCCCGGGCTCGTCGCGTTCCAGGACGACTCCGAAGAATCTCGATGTTCCTTTGGTCGTCTGGATCTCGAGCTCATGCTCGCCATCGCTGGTAGCGTACGTTGCCGACCGGAATCGCTTCTCTGGACCCTTCGTGTCCAGTGGTTGACGTGGTGCACCGTCGATACGAATGTCAGCTTGCCCGCCATCTGGAGCTTCGACGTAGGCGATGACGAATCGCGAAACCTTGCGACCGACGTCGCCCTTCTTGGCGGTACCAATGCGTGCGAGTAGGTGTGGTGGCCCGCGAAACGAGACGCCGCCGAGGCCATGCCACCCATCACCTGCTAGGGGCCCAACGACTCGGCTGATCAGCCACCCACTCGTGGCGAAGCGACTCACGCCTTCGTGGTAGTAGGCCGGCCACGCATTGGCTATCAGGGTAAAACCATGGCCAGCATCACCGAATTGCTCTTGGAATCGACGGCGCAGAGTGCTCGAGACGTAGTCGCTGGCCACGACGGAATCTCCAAAATGAACTATGCGCGTAATTGCTCCAGGCTGTTTCTGGAGTGTTGCTCTTAACCGGAGCAGGAAAGGTTCGAGGGCGTGGCCTGACGGATCTTCAAGGGCGACGGGTGGCGATTTGGTGTCGATGTCGATTGGGCGACTGTCGACCTCGCCGGCCTTGGCAATGGGGCCGCTCGCACGTGTACCCGAGCTATCGGCTTTGGCAAGGTCCATCGACGAGTGGCTTTCCTCACTGAGGGTGGCTTCTCCTACGGTGAGCTGAGTGGCGAGGCTGGCGGGGGGTGTGCCCGCAGTCTTGTGGGGAGGAACCTCGTCTGGAAAGAGTTGCCATTGTCGCAGCAATGGACTGGATTCGAGTCCGAACGCCAAGACCGCGAATGCCAGAACCACTCGGGTAGGTTTGGCGAGAAGGACGGCGCGTGGTCCAGGAGTGGGGGCCTCGATCATCGGGAGATGCCTACCGCGAACAGCTCGCGTCGCCAAGCTGGCGGCACAGAGCGCGCAGCAGTCTGACCTCGCGCTCAGTCGCAGTTCCCGCAGAGACCTTGCGTCGCAATGCGTCGCGTGCGGCTTTCTGGGCATCCAAATTGCCACTGGTGGCAAGATCGGCGGCGTTTGGTTCGGTCCCCGAGGAACCGGACGCCGGTTTCGTCGCGGAGCCGGCGCCAGTGTTGCGTGCGCTATTGGCAGCCGCAGTTGGTGACTTGACTGTCTGGACGCGTCTGGGCGACTTCGACGTTGGTACGGGCAAGGTCTGCACCAATGGGGACGCGTCAGCAGTCGTTGGAGCTGTGGCGTTGGCAACGGCGTCATCGCTCTTGGCCGCATCCGGCACGACGGCGGCGTCGGGTACATCTTGCGGTCCCGCGGAGGCCGAGCTGCTCGGAAGCGTTGCAACGTCTACCGCGTCGACGCGCAGGTTGGCAAGCGCGTCAGCGGCCTTGCGTCGTGTCAGTGCGTCGACGGTTGCCGCCTGCGCGACCGCGTCGAGCAGACTCCGGCGCTCTTCGACGCCGGAAGCGGTATCTGCTTTGAGCAAGAGCTCCTCTGCCCAGCTAAGCTCGATTGCTTTGAAACGGGCATCGCCGCGCAAGTTGCTCGACTCGGGGATGTTCGACAGTTTCTCGTGGGCGGCAACTATCTGTCTCTGTTGGAGCAACTTGGTGGCTTGGTCTAGCGCTTGTTCGTACTGCTGGGACTGCTGGGAGAGCAGATCCGGGCCAATACCGAGATTCATCGTATGGTTGAGCTGCGATAGTGCTAGCAACACGATGACCGTGAGCCCCAAGAGTATCGTGCCCCAGCGCGTAGCGCGTGAAAGCGCGCTCCAAACGAGTCGAATGCGTTCGAGCCGACTCGGTTCGGGGCCATCGGCATCGACGCCGAGCAACGCCGCAAGCTGTTTGCTCTCCTCGGGACTGGGTCGATACACCTGGCCAGCGGGAATGAATTTCAAAACAATATCACCGAGTTCAACTAGATCTCGCGCGTCGAGCAGCCCCCGACGTAGCTCGACGCCATTGATGCGGATGCCATTCGAACTGTCGTGATCGATGATCTCATAGCGCGAAGAGGCGACATATTGAATCTCTGCGTGCCATCGACTTACCGATGAATGATTGACGCAGATGTCGCATTCTTCGCCGCGACCAACGCGCTGTTGTGCGTGAGCGAGCATGTACTCTCGCCCAGGAGTAGGGCCCACGACCATCACGAGTCGATCGGTCTGCGCTGCCAAGTTGAGTGTCGTTGACAGCGTGTCGGCTCTTCGTGGGCGTGCCGGCTGTTGCGGAGCTACCGCAACGCCATCATCCGCTAGAAGTTCAAGTCGGTAGTCACCGAGCTGGACCAAATCACCCAAGTTGATGGGGTGGTGGTCAGCCACTCTGAGGCCATTGACGAAGCACCCGTTATAACTACCGAGATCGTCCAAGAACCAGGCGGCGCCATGTTTGACCAACTTCGCATGGCGACGAGAAATGTTGCGCTCGGTCAGCCGGATGGAGTTCTCTTCAGTTCGTCCAACGTCGTATTCGCTGCGGACGAGTTGGACGATCGTCGATTGCCCCTGATCGTCCTCGATCGACAGCTTCCACATGATAGCGCGCACCATCCTCGCACTGAATTTCGTCTGCGCCAACGCGCCTTTGACGTCCGATGTGACTTTCTCTTAGATGTACGCAGGCAGTTGTCAGGCCGTCCCGGCGGCCGCGCGTGTCTCCGCCCAGGCAAATAGCGATTCGTGCAATGTCGCTCGCATTGTACGGAGCGCGAGGTTGTTCCTCGTTGGGCAGACGCGGTTGCTGAGCATGACCACGACCAAGGAGCGGTTGGGGTCACACCACAGGCTGGTTCCGGTAAAGCCAAGATGACCAAATGCGTCGGAACCGGCCGAAAGTCCTGCTGTGGAGCCCACCTCCGATTTGCTGTCAAAACCAGCACACAACGTTCCGCCCGGGCGCCTGCTCGTCGTCATCCGCGCCGCCCGCTCAGAGAGTACGGAACGGCGCCCGGCGAGGGCGTCCAACACTGCCGCGCCAAGTCGCGCAATACCTATCGCGGTTCCAAAGAGCCCCGCATGGCCACAGAGACCATGACCGCGGAGCGACCAGGCGTTTTCATCATGCACTCGAGCCCTCACGAGTCCGCCGCGCCAAGGAACGACTTCAGTGGCCGCGCAGCGCAGCCGAAATTCGGGATCATCCAACAGCCACCGGCGCACCGAGCCAAGGTAACCCTGGGTTACCGTCGGGAGCAGTTCTGCCAACCAGTAGTCAAGCGGTTTCGCGACGTGTCGCTCGACGGCCATTCCGGCTAGAAGATAGCCGAGGTCGCTGTACAAGGCCTGCGTCACCTCGGAAGGCGATCGAACTCCGTCACTCTTCGCGTTGGACGCGCTGCGCAGTAGTCGCGTGAGATCAGTCGCAAGCCCAGACTGCGTTCGCCGATACAACTCCTCGTGGGGTAAGAGGCCCGAGCGGTGCGAGAGGAGTTGTTCGATCGTCGCCGACGCGGCCCATGTTCCCCGAAGTTCTGGCAGGAATGATTGGAGTTCCATCTGCCAATCGAATCCACTCCTAACCGATTCTGTCGCTGCTGCAATTGCGAATACGGGTTTGGTGATGGAAGCGAGGTCGAAGACCGTCTCCGGCGATACTGGACTGTGGGAGTTCGGCCAAAGGGTTCCCGCGGCTCCAACCCCCCAATGCCACCCCTTTTCGGCACGAAACCCCGACGCGCATGCAGCGGACGGCGCAGCGCCGGACTCGACGACACCGAGTGCCAGTCGATCCAGGTCCGCATGTCGCATTGGCGGGAGCTCTACGATAGGGGGTGCGGTTTTGACTGGCACTCTTTACTCTCGTTATGCTGTCGGTTCGATTGCCAGCGTCCAAGGAAGAAACATGGCCGATTTTGCATGGGAAGCCCGCACCAGGGCAGGAGAAGTTCGCCGCGGCGTCATGTCAGCGGAAAGCTCCGACGTCGTCGAGCAACGCCTTCGGCAGCAGCAGCTTACTCCAGTCGGTGTAAAACGGAAGGCTCAGGCGCTAAAGATTCAGTTGGGCACCGGCATCGGGATCAAGGAGCTGGTTACCTTTACGCGCCTGTTCGGGACCATGATCGATGCTGGGCTCCCCCTCGTCCAATGCTTGGAGATCCTCAGTAGTCAGCAATCGAACAAGTACTTTGCCGAGGTGCTTCGTGACGTCAAGAACAGCGTCGAGCAGGGCTCGAGTTTCAGCGACGCGCTGAGGCGGCATCCCAAAGTCTTCGATGAGCTGTTCGTGAACCTAGTGCAAGCAGGGGAACTAGGTGGGATTCTCGACACGATCATGAATCGTCTGAGCGTCTATATCGAGAAACGCCAGAAGTTGATTCGGCAGGTGAAAGGGGCGTTGACCTATCCGACGATCGTCATCGGCATAGCGGCTGTGCTCTTGGTCGTGATGCTGACGTTTGTCATCCCCGCTTTCGAGAGCATGTTCAAGGACTTTGGCGGCAAGGACGCCATGCCCGCATTGACGCGAATGATGATGGCAATATCCCATGGCTTCATCAACTTCCTCCCATTCATCGCCATCGTGGTTGGCCTAATCGTGTTTGGTGTTACGTACATCTATCGGCAGCCGAAGGGAAAGCTGGCATTTCATAAGTTTGCTCTTCAAGTACCGATCGTTGGCAACGTCTTGCGTAAGATCGCGGTGGCGCGATTCACGCGCACATTGGGCACCTTGTTGCAGTCGGGGGTTCCCATCCTCGACGCTCTCGATATCTGTGCGCGCACGGCAGGTAATCTCATTATCGAGAACGCGATCTTTTATGTGCGTCAGAAGATTAGTGAAGGCAAGAACATGGGTGAGCCCCTGGCGGAAGTAAAAGTGTTTCCCGATATGGTAGTTCAAATGATTTCCGTTGGAGAGCAGACCGGTGCACTCGACCAGATGCTGAACAAGGTTGCGGATTTCTACGAAGAAGAGACCGACATCGCTGTCGCCTCACTGACGAGCGCGCTTGAGCCGATCCTTATGGTAGGCGTGGGTGGCATGGTTGGTATCGTAATGGTGTCGATGTACCTGCCGATCTTCTCCATGGCAGGCAACATCAAAGCCGACTAATCGCTGCGGTCGATGGCAATCCGACTTGGCCTTCCCGATGCTTTGACCGGCGCGACACTGCCGCGGCGGCTGCTATGGCTGAATCTTCTGCGGTTGCTCGTACTGACGACGCTGTTGGCACTCACCGGATTTCCTTTCACTGTCGCGCATTTCGGTCTGGGAACGGAATCGAGTCGGCTGGCACTTTCCGCGTTGGCGATATCCTTTGCTGTGGCCGGCGCGTTAGCCGTGCTGCTGCGCAAGGGCCGATTCATCGAAGGGATCGCCATTGCTCAGTTGGTTCTCGATCAGCTGACTTGGACGGTCTTCGTGTATCTTACCGGCGGAGTGGGCAGCGCTGCGACGCTGTTCTATGGTCTGACCTGCCTTGCCGGTGCCATCGCCACCGGCGTGATGGGCGCATGGATCGCCGCTGGCTCGGCCTGTCTGTTCTATGCCGGGCTGGCGTTGTGCTCGGCCACGCGCTGGATACGTGGACCCACCGACCAGAACCCTGCATTTTTCACCAGCAACACTGACGAGATTCTCTATCACTTCGGTGTCAACGTCCTCGGCATTGTCGTCGTTGCGCTTCTCGGCGGATATCTGGCAGAGCGATTACGCCTCACTGGAGGCAAACTCGTCGAAGCCGAAGAGCGAGCCAAGCGCGCGGAGCGCCTCGCGGTGCTTGGGGGCCTAGCATCTGGTCTAGCCCATGAGATTCGGAATCCACTCGGTTCAATTGGTGGCTCGATCCGGCTCTTGGCCACCAATCCTCATTTGAGTGACGACGATCTGAAGCTTTGTGACATCGTCCAGCGTGAGTCCGCCCGTCTGAATGACCTCGTGACAGACATGGTAGATTTGGCTCGCGCACGCGCACCTCAGTTCGCCGACGTGGATGTCGTTGCGGTCGTCGAGGAGGTAGTATCCTTGGCCTCGGCTTCGGGACGCGCTGTTTCGGACGTGACCGTGCAGTATGTGGGGACCTCACAGAGTGTGGTCATCAAGGCGGACGCCTCCCAGCTACGCCAGCTTGTTTGGAATCTCGTTCGCAATGCCGTTCAGGTTAGCTCAGCGGGTGAAAAAGTACGAGTCTCGGTCGAAGAAGATGGGGAAAAAGGGGCCATACTGTCCGTTGAGGACGATGGCCCAGGGATCGATCCCGCAGTCATTCCGCGTTTGTTTGACCCGTTCTTTACGACACGCTCTCATGGCAGCGGTATCGGTCTCGCGGTGGTCCAGCGCATAGCCGATGAACACGGCTTCGAGATCAGCGTTGCGAGTCGAAAGGATCATGGAGCGAGATTCGCTGTGGGGTTCGGCCCGAGTCGCAAAGCAAGGTGACTTCGGCACCTGCATGCCAAACCGCGAGTCGACGCGACTCGACGAGTCGACCAGTAGCCGCCTCGTCCAGCGACGGAGCCGAATGCGACCACTGGGCCAATCGACTGCAACAATGTCATCGCATGGTTACACTTGAACGCGGCAAAAGTGCCTGCGGGGCTCACTCGTTGTTGCCCGCCGCCATGCACCTCGAAGAAGTGGGCCAAAAACGGCGTGGCCCGGTGGGTTGTCCGCCGCTTCGCAGGTTGGTACACCTGTTGCTAGTGCTTTGGTGAACCTCAACCGTGAGTGGAACATGACCCGATCCTCAGTCCTTTCGATGATCCTGTTTGCTGTCCTGCTGGCGCTAGCGCCGGCATCCGCATTCGCCGCCGCTGTTGATGCCGAGCAATTCGTAAAAGAGCGACACGGCCAAATGGTTGAGTTGCTTCAGAAACCCAAAGATGCGGCTCGCGAGAAGCAGGTCGGGGCCTCTATCGATGAAGTATTCGACTACCAACAATTGGCTACACGTTCGTTGGGCGACGAGTGGAAGAACCGAAGTGACGCGGAGCGCGTGCAATTCCGCGAACTCCTAGAGCAGCTAGTGAGACAAACCTACCGCAAGTCCATTGACAGCACGCTGGGATACAAAGTCGAGCAGCGTGGCGCGCGCAAGTCGGGCGATGATACGATTGTTTCTACGATCGCCAAGCACAAGACGGACAGTCGAAAAGCTCCAATCAGCATTGACTATGTAATGGTGCAGGTTGAGGGGAAGTGGCGCGCGGTTGACGTCATCATCGAGGGGTCGAGTCTAGTCGGCAACTACCGCAGCCAGTTCACTCGGATCATCAAGAAGAGTGGGTTCGCCGAACTAGTCACGAAGATGAAGCGAAAGATCGCGAAGGGCGAGAAATGAGCCGTGCGGTAGCAGCCTGAGCATTGCTTTCGGTAGCGGATTGCGCAGAGCTGGTGCCGGTGGACGTGGCGATTCCGTCCACCAAACAGCTCGGACGCCCACCCATAGCTCGACAATGTGAATGCTCCATCAGTCAGCCGGCAAGGTGTCGATAGAATTGGTGAGAAGTGCGGCCAACTGTTCAGGGCCCGCGCCACCGCATGAAATCGTGCCTGCGCAAGCCAGGCAGTGGCTGACTGACCCTGCCAATTGGCCCGAGAACGCGCATTGACCTGCGGGTTCTTGGCCGTTTGTCCCAAGGGCAAGGTACGATCTCTGCGAATGTCGTTGGCTTCTAAGCCGTCCAGTTGGCCGAAGAACTCTCTCGAGGCCGAGTCTCGTGCAGATGGGATCGAGCCGCGCGTGCCGTTGCGCTTGAGCGTTACTCGTGGCCGGTTGGGTCTTGAGATCTATGAACCCTTCGACATTGGTCCCCTGCGCGTAGAGCATCTTGCGCAATCGTTCCTTAACCTCCGGTTTCCGCTCGATCTGTCTGGTGGTGTGCCCGCATTTCGACATCGGCGTGGCAATTTGGAGCGGGTGGTTATCACCTCGGACCTCGACCGATTGCGTAAGTGGCTCGAGCCACGTATTCGCACGCTGTTGGGGCCGCTTCTGAGACCGGTGGATCTTTGGTGGCACGAATCCGGTCTTGGCATCGGTATCGTGCGCGAGTCGAGCGTGATTGCTTGGGACCTGCATTGGGTGCCGGTGATGGGTCACGCGCGCTTGGTGGTGAACAATGCGCGCGGTTGGGGGTTGAACGTTCCAGTCCTCGTCGAAGTTCTTCGATTGATGGATGCCTTTGGTGGCAAGCTCTTCGAGCGCCAGGGCCGCGTCCTTGCATTGAAGGACGCAGGCCGCGTCGTTGCGCGCACGCTGCTTCCCGCGGTTGGTGCTCGAGCGCCCTCAGCTAGCGATGTCGCTTTCGGCCCATTGCGTATTGACGAGCGCGCTTGTAGGGTCGAACTAGATTCGAACAATTCTCAGGCCGAACTGAGTGCTGTTGCAGCACGTGCTGTCGAACTGGCTGGGATTGCCCAACTTGGTGACGACGCATTGGTGCGTGGAGAACTCGACGAAGCACGCAATCATTTCCTCTTCGCTCTTGAGTCGGCCCCTCGGCAACGGGATCTCGTGCTGCTCATTGCGGAGATCGACGTGCTACTCGGGCGCATCGAGGCTGCAATCGGATTGATTGGCGAATCGATGCCCGTCTTGACCGCCGGAAGGGTTGGTGCACTGGCCTTGCTTGGCCGAGGTGAGCGAGACGCAGCCAGAGAGATCCTGCTGCTTGCTGCCAGCGAAGAACGCTACTCGCCTCTCGTATCCATGCTCCAATTGGCTCGAGCGGCATGTGAAGAGTGCGGGATTGAGCGGCGTATGGCACTGGACGCGGCAGTTGCATCGGCGCCTTCGCTCGCGCCGGTACGTTGGGCTCGTCTCGAGGCACGTGCCGCGTTCGGGGATGCCGTTGGGGCGATGTCCGATGCACAGCACTTAGAGGCGAGCGCGTCGGGGCGAACTGTTCGTCACGGGATCTGCGCAAGGTCAGCCGAAATAATGCTGGCGGCGGGACTAGAGCAGCCGGCTTCGGTTCTGTTCCAGCGAGCGTTGCGCTACGTGCCGGAGAATGTCGATGCGATGGTTGGGCTAGCGCGGACGCTCCATATGTTGGGCGAAGGTCTCCGGGCGATCCCACTACTGGAGCGCGCAATCCAGGTTGCTGGCAACAGTGGGCAAGGTAGGGGTGCCGCGCTTGTCGAATTGGCCACGCTCATCGCGTCAAAACTAAACGACTTGCCGCAAGCTGTAGCCAGGTTGCGTGCTGTGGCCCCCTCCGACAAGGCCGCTATCCCGGCGCGCGGCCTCGAGGGTAGATTTCGCTTGATGTTAGGGGATGTCGTGGGTGCATCGGTCGCATTCGCGCGAATGCGAGAACTGATCGAATTGGCTCCGTCTGAGGACAAGAGCACCGATTGGCTCGTCGAGGCAGCTCGATTCGAGCGAGATGTTCTGCGAGATCATGCGGCAGCGGAACGACACCTCGCGTTGGCTCTACGCATTGCGCCTCATCAGGCCGCGATCAGGGAGCTTTACCGTGAAGTGGCAGCGGTGCTTGCCGTGCGTCGTCGACGCTGCAGTACTGCGTCAGACGAGAACGCAGGGAACGACGCAGGCGACGAGAGCTAGACGATGGATCGATGGATCGGGAATTCTGCGAAGAATGGCGGGGTCTAGGGCTACTCAACGAGACTCGAACTTGCGGAGCGATTGACCTCAATCGATGGGTCCTTCGGGCCCGTCAAGTCTATGAAACTCCTCAACTAGCTCGATATGGCAGTGGCAGGGGGACTGAAGCAGGTTAGCCCAAAACAACCAGCCGCCCACAACCGCATCAAGCTAGGGTCCCACAACAACGCGTCGATCCGGGCACGCTCCGGCGGATCGTCCTCGGGACCAGCGTCGTCGGTGAGTACGCTCAATTCGGCGATGCGGTTGGCTCGACCCGTTAGCAGATCTAACGCGACGATCTCCGTCCGGTCCTCCAATTCTGAAAAAAGACCAACGAAGGCCGTGGGACGCCTAAGCATATTTCCAACGGTAAATGCGGTGAGGCGTCGACAACCTGGAACGATCGCGAACTCTGGACCTCCGGGCCCTCGGAGAAAGAGCCCGTGGTCGCGCGCCCCGAGTAGTACGTGGTCCAGGAAGCCGGCAAGCATTGGATGGGAATCGGCAATGGCGCGATCCATACTTGGAGTCAGAGCAAGCGGCCGCCTATCCTGGCCAAATTCCATGTAGAGGCGAGGATGATGATGATCCTGCCACAAGGCAATTCGCGGTTCCCCAACCTCACTCAGTGCGCGGAGCCGAAGTTTGCTGCCGTGTTGAGCGACATGTACGAGAGCTTCTCCCTTGTCGTCCCACTCAAGCAATCGTCCGCTCTCAAGCCGCATCAACAGAGTTGGTACTCCTGGAGCCAACTGCCAGATCATCGAAATCACTTCGCTGTTGGGAACTGGAATTTTCTCGGGCTGGCTTTCCGTGTCGTTGTTGCGTCGCCACAAGAATAGCTGTCCTGTCGTGGCAAGTAGCAGGAGCCGATTGGCGTCAGTGTCGAGGCATAGGACGCGCCGCGTCTTTGCTCCTAGGGGTGCATCCTGAATGGCTCCGAAATCGCGCGAATGGAGTAGGTGCGTCGTTTCGCCTCCAACACACAGCGTGGAACCGACGAGTGTGAGACTCTGGCGCGCCGAAAACGCGACGTGCAGTGAACACTCAGCCCATCGTTCCTTGGCCCAAGGGAGCTCGATGTCGTCAATCTGTAGTCCTGAGAGCGGTACGGCTGACATAGGCTCTTCGTCTATGTCGTTGTCGGTGCCCAATGGGCGCAGTGGCTCAAGCGGCAGCGGCTGGTTCTCAATCGGACCGTCGTCGGGGTCGTCCGCATCGGCAGTGGTGCTCGCATTGAGGTCCTCCCACTGAAACTGGCCATTGGGTCCTTGTTCGTCGTCGTCCGGCAGGGACTTGAGTCCATCGTCGAACGCGTATAGCTCCGGAGACTCCGGACCGGCCTTACCCTCTTCTACGGAATCAAGGTCAAGCGGATCCATTGGTAGACCGATTGGTATATCGGCTACGGGACCATCCTCGATGACCTGGTCCACCGACTCGTCGGCTAAGAGCAATTCGTCAAGAAATGGGTCGTCTATTCCAGTGGCCTCATCGTCCTGCGGTGAAGTAGGTGTCGAAGCGGAATCCGACCGCCCGCCGCTTGCACAAGTCGCGTTGGAGGATGTTGTCTGGTGCGCGCGCACAGAATCGACTTCTCGTGCAGTCATGGCGTTAATGCGTAACATAGTCGTTTCGACGGCCTCCGACCACCCGGACAAGTGGGATGTGCTATTGAGCCAACATGCCGGCCCATTTTTATAGCAGTGATGACCTCATTGTGCGGGACTTCGACTGCGACCGAGCTGACGTAGTCTACGTGAAATCCATCGCCAACGCCTACGATGGTCTGTGTTGCCTGTTCGCTGAGAAGGGGGGAAAGGTTCGGTTGGTGTCGCCCAAAGGTCGTGAGGCCGAGCTCGACCTGTTGGTCAATGACTTGCTTGAAGAACTTGCCGCGCGGACAACGGCGAGCAGCGGTGGAAGATTCTGACCCAAGATCCATTGCGGGGCGATCCGAGTTGCTCTAGCTTAATTAGCTCTGATGCAAACCTCTGTCCGTGCAGCGCTAGGGCCGATGTCGCGCAAGCACGAGTGCTGCCAGTCTAGATGAGCTCTTTGAATTCGCAAGACGATCATCGCGTGATGAATGCCTGGTGTGCCTGGTTGGGCGCGTTGGCGACCGATGCCGAAGCTGCCTTGGCGGCAGCGCTGGCATACAAGCAACTCGAGGGCCCGGCGCGCGATAGTTGGTTGTCTGCGGTGGAGCACGATGCGGATCGGTTGGACGTGCCTCGCATTGCGCTATTCGCTCCGCTGTTGGCAGTTGAGGCTGACCCAGAGCGGCGAGGTCGGATCATGCAGTCAATGGGACCAGCTGATGCCGCCGCGACGCCACGGCTTGGAGCAAGCGGTCTCATTGGGCGCACGCGTGATGGCTTGCGCATTGCGACGGTCACTACTCCATTGTACCTGAATTTCGTGCAGGTTCTGGCCTGTGCCTATCGCCCGGGTTCTGGGTTCGAGTGGGTGAAGCACGATCCAATCGTTTCGCGTGAAGCGGCGCCAGTGGCTGGCGCGAAGCTCGACGGAGTGGAGCTCGAATCGATTCCGCTCAAGCCGCTAGTGGACGAATTGGCCCATGCCGTCGTAGCCCACACTAGGTCGAATCGTCCTTTGCCGGAAGGGCTGAGCTGTTTCGTGGACTTGTTTGATGCGCTCGGGATGGATGGCGTATTGACCGCACATCGGGACTGATGGGTGACTGATAGATGGACGGCGCAGTGACCAGAGTTCGAGTCGGCCGCGCCAAGGATCGATGGCGGTGCGGTTGCGCGCGCTGGATGGCTAGCCTTGGATGTGCGCTCGCGCTGCTTGATGCGCGCTGTGCAGCGCCACAGCGCTCAAAGGGCATAGTTGTCGGGTCGAGCGGTGCGTCGGTCCAATACCGGTTTCCGTTGCCAGATGGTTCAAGCATTGGGACGGATGAACAATCCGGTCGATGGACAATCATCCTATTTCTTACGACCTACGATGCCGTCTCGCAGGCAATCGCGCTGCGTCTTGACGAATACCAGCACACCCGCACGCCGAGGATCAACGTGCTCGCCGTCGCTCTCGAGCCGCCACAGAATGCACCGCTAGTTTCCGTGTATCGGGAGACGCTAGGCATAAGCTACCATGTGGCATTGGCGGATCAGGACACCTTCGACGGCCGTGGACCGTTTGGGGACGTTCGAGCCGTGCCAGCGTTGGTGCTTCTCGATCCGCAATCCCGGGTGGTCCGACGCGGCATTGGCGTGACGACGGTGGGCGAGATTCAAGCGGCCCTCAACGAGTCGGCGAACAAGGCAGAATAAATCGCTCTGCGTGTTGTTGGTAGGCGTACGCGCAGCAGCTTCGGGACAGATTTCGTCATGGTGGCCGGAGTTGGGGGAGGGCGACGGCGACGGGAGTGGTCATGCTGCTACAGCTGGGCGGGAAGAATCGAAGGGGAATTGCCCGATCGTCAAGAAGTCTAGTTCGCTTCGGGCAAGCTGCGTGCTAGAGGGCTGAGCGTGTTCTTGCGCAATAGCACTGTCACGGCTTCGGTAGTCGCCCTGTTGGTAGGGGCTGCGGTCAGTCTTCCCTCGCGCGTTGCGCTTGCCGACGTATCGACTTGGGTAGGCCTGGCTGCTGGCGTCAGTCAGGTTCATCGCTTCGACATCGGGTCTCCCGTACCGACGATGCGGCTCGGTACAGGTATGGGAACTGACCCATCCCATCCGTGGATTGTCGGCGGGATGTTGCGAGTCGACACTCTGTTCAGTAAGGGGACGGATCTTTCGCTCATGATGCGGCTTGCCAATCACGGCTACGTCAATGGTGATTGGGGATTCGCCATTGATGTCGGACCGCTCGCGCGGTTTTGGGGAGCGGACAGCTACGGCGGTGCTGCGGTAGCAACGTTGGGGGGACCCTGGGGTCTCGAGGCCGGAATCAACGCCAGCTATGGCGAAGAGCATGTTCGCAGTCTCGGTTGTTTCATTGGGATCGATCTTGCCCGATTGACTGTGTATCGCCGCAGCGGATGGAGCTGGTGGAAGAACACGTTTCCCGCCTATCGAACTCCTGCCGAAGAAGCGCACTAGTCTCGAGTTGAACAGAAATTGACGTGCCAGTTGTGGTGGCTCGCCGGGCTGCTACGGCTGAGGAAGGGCAACAGCCCAGCGAAAGGGTCCGCTGGGCTGGCGGTGCAATTCCGCGTTCTACCCGTTGGGGGCGGACCAAGTGCAGACGAGGCAGCGATCGCCTGCTGCGTTGTCGATCCTGCCAACGGCTGGCCAGAACTTGCTGAGCTTGCTGTGCGCGTCAGGGTACGCCGCAAGTTCGCGCGGATAGGCGTGCGGCCAGTTGGACTGCGTGACCGCCATTGCCGTGTGAGGAGCGTGCTTGAGTACGTTGTCCGTGGCGTCGGCACGCCCTGCCTCGATCTCGTGGATCTCCGCGCGGATTTGGATCAAGGCATTGCAGAAGCGATCCAACTCCGCCAGCGATTCACTTTCGGTTGGTTCAATCATCAAGGTGCCAGGGACCGGGAAGCTCATCGTAGGCGCGTGGAAACCATAGTCCATCAAGCGCTTGGATATATCGTCAACCTCAATGCCAGCGGACTTCTTGAGGCCACGAGCATCAATGATGAACTCATGCGCACAATATCCGGACTTTCCTCGATACAAGATCGGATAGCTAGCACTAAGTCGTTGGGCCATGTAGTTCGCGTTGAGTAGCGCCAACTGGGTGGCTTTGCGCAACCCCTCCGCACCCATCATGCGAATATACATCCAAGAAATTGGCAGCACGCCCGCGCTGCCAAACGGTGCGGCCGCGACCGGCCCAATCTGACTGTCTGTTGCCGGCGCGAACGGATGCGAAGGCAGAAAGGGAGCGAGATGTGTCCGCACCGCGATTGGCCCAACACCTGGGCCACCGCCACCGTGGGGGATACTGAACGTCTTGTGCAAGTTGATGTGGCAAACGTCAGCGCCGTAGTCACCGGGGCGACACAGGCCGACTTGCGCGTTCATGTTCGCGCCATCCAAGTACACCTGACCGCCAGCGGCGTGAACGATAGTGCAGATCTCGCGGATCTGCTCTTCGAAGACGCCGTGAGTCGAGGGATAGGTCACCATCAGTGCGGCGAGATCATTCGAGTGCTCGCTGGCCTTTGCTTGGAGATCAGCCAGATCGACATTGCCATGGGCGTCGCAGGCCACGACCACCACGCGCATACCGGAGAGGACGGCGCTGGCAGGATTCGTGCCGTGCGCAGAAAGTGGAATGAGGCAAACGTCGCGATTGGTTGCGCCAAGACTCTCGAAATAGGCGCGAATAACCATGAGGCCCGAGAGCTCGCCCTGTGCCCCACTATTGGGTTGTACACAGACAGCGTCCATACCGGCAACCTCGGCGAGCCATTGCTCGAGTTCCGATATCATCGCCAGAGTTCCGAGGGCGTTCTGTCGCGCCGTGAAGGGATGCAGATTGGCGATTTCTGGCCAAGTGATGGGGGCCATCTCACTGGTCGCGTTCAACTTCATCGTGCACGAGCCAAGTGGAATCATTGAGGTCGTGAGCGACAGGTCACGACTCTCCAATCGGTGCATGTAGCGGAGTAGTTCGTGTTCCGAATGATAACGTTGGAAGACGTCTTGCGTGAGAAATGTCCCGGCGCGGCGCAGGGATTCGGGGATCAAGAGCGACGGTTCAATCGGGAGCTCATCGACATTGAGTGTCTTGCCTGTCGCAGTTCCGAATGCTTCGACGAGCGCCTGGACGTCGTCCAGCGTCGTCGTCTCGCTCAGTGTGATCGAAAGGCTGTCCTGTCGATAGCTGGCGACTTCCATCCCACGCCGCTCCAATTCCGAAAGGACTCGCTCCCTTTGTTCGACGGTGAGGGACACGCGAAGGGTATCGAATGCAGCTGTATTAGCGGGGGCAAGCCCCAAATGGCTGAGGCTGGCCGAGAGCAGGTGGGTGAGCTTGGCGACGCGCGTCGCGATTGCGGTCAAGCCCGTGGGGCCGTGGTAGATGGCGTAGAAACTGGCAATGACAGCAAGCAGCACCTGAGCCGTGCAGATATTGGTCGTAGCGCGCTCGCGCCGAATATGCTGTTCGCGTGTCTGAAGGGCGAGGCGATAGGCAATGCTGCCCGCGCCGTCCTTGGATATGCCGATGATGCGGCCAGGTAGGAGTCGCTTGTACTCATCTCTTGCGGCGATGAATGCTGCATGGGGACCGCCAAATGCCATGGGCAGGCCGAAACGCTGAGCAGAGCCGATGGCGATATCCGCTCCAAGTGTGCCCGGCGATGTCAGCAAGCATAGTGCTAATGGACAGGTGGCCATGGCAACGGTTGCACCAACAGCGTGGGCGCGTCCGATGAGCGAGCGAGGATCGCTTAGATCACCGTTGGCCTTTGGGTGCTGGAGCAAGACGCCAAAGGGGCGAAGCTCTGCAAGATCGCTTGTCTCCGCATCGGCGACGACGATTTCGACACCTACGGCCTTGGCTCGCGTGCTAAGGACGGCAATGGTCTGTGGCAGGCATTCACTGTCGACCAAGAAGCGCGTGGACGTGCCCTTTTGCGCGAGTCGGCACATCGTCATGGCTTCGGCAGCGGCTGTGGCCTCGTCGAGCAATGATGCATTGGCAAGCGGAAGCCCCGTAAGCTCGGCAACCATCGTCTGGAAATTGAGTAGAGCTTCGAGTCGCCCTTGGGCGATTTCAGCTTGGTAGGGCGTGTACTGGGTGTACCAGCCCGGGTTCTCCAGGACGTTGCGCAGAATAGGGGCAGGCAGGAAGGTCGGAGCGTAACCGAGGCCGATGAAGGATCGCACCACACGATTCTTCGAAACATGAGCTCGGAGATCACTGAGCGCTTGCATCTCCGTCTGCGCTGGCGGCAACTTGAGCAACCGAGGCAACCGGATCCCGGTTGGCACGGCTGCGTCTGACAATGCATCTAGCGAGGCGAGGCCGAGCTGTTCGAGCATGCGAAGAACATCGGCGTCACTCGAGCCCAGATGTCGAGCGGCGAAGTCGGGTTGTTGACTGTAGTGGTCGGAACGCTCCAATGACGCCTGTGTCATCAGTGATCCGACTCCTCGAGATGACGCGCATAGGCGACAGGATCGAGCAGATCGTCACCCGCGACGGGGACAGAAGTCGGCTCGATGGCAATCATCCAGGCCCGCTCCCAGCAATCTACGTTGACTAGCTCCGGGCGCTGAATCAGTTCCGAATTGATACGAGTCACGCGACCCGCAATGGGACAGAATATGTCGCTGAGCGTCTTGACGCTTTCGATCGTTCCGAATACCTGATGCTGCTTTACCACATCGCCAGGTTGGACCGTGAGATCGACGAGAGTGATGTCACCGAGCTGGTCGACGGCGAATGCGCTGATTCCAACCAACACCTCGGCGTCGGAAGATTTCGCCCACTCATGTTCTCGAGTGTAGTAGCGATCGGTTCGGACCTCTTTTACGCTGCTCATGGTTCACTCCTTCGGACCACTGGGAAGTGGCACAAACCTGGCGTCGCTGCCTGGCTCGAGGTTCGAACGGTATTTGCCCTGACCTCGGGGCGCCGACTTACCCCACCGGTGACCGCTTGTAAAACGGTGTTGGCACTACCGCCGCATCTACCAATTTGCCGCGGCAATCCACCTGCAACCTGGTGCCGACCGCAGCCATTTCCAGCGGAACATACCCGAGCGCGATGTTCTTGCTGAGCGTTGGTGAAGGCGCGCCGGAGGTCACGATTCCGACCGGGCGTTTGGTCTCATCGGCGATAGCGTAGCCATGGCGGGCTACGCCACGTCCAAGCATCTCGAGTCCCACGAGCACCTTTCGCGGTCCAGACCGCCGAACTGCCTCGAGTGCGCCCTTACCAACGAAGTCGTTCTTGTCGAGCTTCACGGTCCAGCCGAGACCCGCTTCGAGCGGATTGGTCGACTCATCGATCTCATTGCCGTAAAGCGACAACCTCGCTTCGAGGCGTAGCGTGTCCCGACACCCCAACCCTGCGGCGACGATTCCGAAGTCGCGACCGGCCTCGATCAGGGCTACGTACAGCTTCTCGACCTGATCGCGTGCGCACACGATTTCAACGCCGAGCTCTCCGGTGTAGCCCGTCTTTGCTATAGTCGCCTCGATGCCAGCTATGCATCCCTTGGCGAAACCCATGCGTGCCAATGCGCCAGCCCACTGGGCAGAAAGATTCTCCAACAGTGCGAATGCCGCCGGACCTTGCAGGGCCAAGAGGGCAGTCTCGTCACTGACGTCCGCCAAGCTGAGGTTGCTTCCGAGATGCGAGGCAATATGGGCCCGGATCTTGTCCCGATTGGACGCGTTGCAGATGATGAAGATGCTGCTGGTCGATTCGCGGTAGCAGATGAGATCGTCGAGGATTCCGCCCGACTCGTTGCAGCAACAGCCGTAGACCGCTCGCCCATCCGAGGTGTGAGCCAAGGAGTTCGTTACGAGTCGATCGACGGCCATGAGTGCGTTGGGGCCCGTCACACGCAAGCGGCCCATGTGGGTAACGTCGAAGAGGCCGACGTGCTGGCGAACGGCGTGGTGCTCGATGACCAGCCCCTGGAATTGGACGGGCATCTCCCAGCCAGCAAAGGGTACGAAACGCGCGCCAAGGGCTTTCTGAACGCTGTAGAGGGGGCTTCGCTTGAGGGATGGATCGGTCACGGCATTCCGTAACATCCATCTGACGGGTTCGGCAAGCGTCTGAGCACCATGGCCTGACTGGCTACGAAATATCTGAAGTCGCGGAATATTCTCGTGCTAGGGTGGTATTTGTGCCACGAGGACGCGTGCTGGTCGTCGAAGCTGACGAATGGGTTACTACCCTCGTCAGGAGGTTTTTGTCCGACGCCGCATACGAAACGGATACTGCGGCGACGGCTCGCGACGGTTTCGATCGCGCCCTGCGCACGATGCCGGATTTGGTGTTGTCAGATGTCGTATTGCCGGACATCGACGGATTCTGGCTGACTCGGCGCATTCGGTCCGAAGCGAGCCGCCTGGCGACCACCCCCATCGTTCTCATCTCCCAGCACGAGGACACTCAGGCGCGGCTCGAGGGGCTAAGTCTTGGTGCGGACGTATTCCTGTCTGCACCTTTTCGCCACGAGGACGTCATTGCGCAGGTCGATGCGTTGATGGGGATGGCGCGTCGCCTGCGGGAAACGCGCGACAGCGTGTACCAAGACTCTCTGCCTTCCAGCAATGACAGCGCACTGCAGGGGGATGTCGCTCAGATCTCGATCCCGACACTTCTGACAATGCTGGAGATGGAGCGGCGCACGGGAGTGGTCAGAGTGCGAGGAGAGGGGAAGGCTAACGCGACTATCGAACTCGATGAGGGCGCCGTCGTTGGCACTCAGATGGGAAGAGCCGCAGGCGATCCGCTCGCCGTATTTCGAGAAGTGGTGACTTGGACAAGCGGCAAGTACTCATTCGAGCCAAGAGCGTCCCAAGGCTTGAGCCAGGCCCAAAAACCGACTAGTCTGCTACTGCTGGAGGCGATGCGTCTGAATGACGAATCCCATCGATAGGACGGATGCGGGACTATGGTACTTGATCGCTGCTGACTAACGATTTGCGGGCTGCTGCGTAGATAATGGGTCAGCCCTCTACTGCAGAGCGGCAGTATCGAGCGGCGCGCCGTTGGGTTTAAGCCCCGCTTGCCGCCAGCGCTCTTCCTCCGTGAGGCCGGGTTGCATCGACGCAGGTGTGACGTCTTTGACAAGCATGTAGACTTGTCGACCGTTTTGCGAAATATCGAATCGGTATTGCCGCTGCTCGCCCTGACTGGGAATGCGCGCTCGGTCGAATCGAAGTAGCGTTGCTGTTAGCTCGGGTGCAGTCACCCGCGCATGCTTGCCGACGTAGCCCGCCAATTCGCTGACGTTGACCTCGCCAACGAGATGGACCGCATCCGGGAATGCGCGCTCGATGCTCATGCCTCGTGGGATAGGGAAACCAAACACTTGCTGTGCGCTTTCCGCCAATTCACCTGGGCGTAGTCGATCAAGCGGCACTTGGACCGTCGCGGATGTGGACGTCGAACTGCTAGGCCTTGCCTCTGATGTCGAATCACGATGGCGACAACCCCCTACGCCCAGCACAGCGACTGCCGTGGCAACCGCGCAAGACGAAGCGAGTGTTCGCTGGGTCATTCCATCACCAATGCCCAGCTATTGATTCGGGGCGACACGTTTGGCTGGGGTAGATTGATCGTGGCCGAGTTAGTGGTGGATCCCGACGCGGCGGAACTGCCAGCCTTGCCCGTCTGCACGACGAGCTGATACTGCGTGGCGGAGGAACCCGTAATAGGCGCGTACGAGGTTCCGAAGTAAGGATCGGTTATGGCGTCACCGGTTGTGTAGCAGCTTTGGATCTCTGCGACGCCCACACCGAAGATGGTTGAGCCTTTGGCGATCAGCTTGTCGTCAGGGACGATTTCCTGAACCCTCTCGGTGGCAGTCGCTACACCGTCTTTGGGTAGAGCTGCCTTGCCCCCCTTAGAGAGATCGCCAGTATCGCTTGGAGTGACGAAATGCATGCCCCAAATACTGCTCGCACCAGAGTCGCAGGCATGGGATTCGACGGGTGGCGTATAGGTTGAGAAGTAGACGTTCGAATCGAATAGTGTCAACGGTCCGGCAACGCGCTTCCCACCGGTGAACAACTCGTACCAGTTTACCTTGGTCTTCACGGTCGCGGCATAGGCGTTTTCCGCGGATTCGTACAGCGAGTAAACGAAGTTCTCGGTCCCAGTCGTGCCAATGAGATCCTCTTGGCTGCCGGTTGAGAACAGCACCACTACCTGGCCGTTTTCGTTCGTGGAGACGATTGGCGTCGTGGCCACGGGTTGCCCATCGTACCAGCTCTTACCCGCGTAGGCATCGAAGAAGAGCTTCATTGTCCATTTGGTTGGATCGGTCGACGACAGATCCAGGCGCCAGAGCGTTCCGTCGCGATCGCCCACGTAAGCACGGTCCGCGATCGAGCCCGTCCAGCCTGGATAGGCGACGGGTTGCCCAGTGATTGGACTGTCGAGGGGGCTATTGTGGGGGTCACTTTGGTCAGACGCGGTTACCCTCGATGCGATGCTCGCCGGAGCATCGACTGTGCTGCGCCGGAACGTGCGGATGATCTCACCGGTATCGAGTCGAACGATGGTGAGCGATCGCGCTCGCCTGGCCGCTGCCCGATCCGACGCTGCATCGTCAGTGTAGCAGGGCACTCGCGTCCTTGGCTGGGTGGTGGTGTCGAACCCGGAGGGGTTGGGATCGGCGCGAGGACAACCGGGATCGGTGGACTTCGTCGAAGGTGGAGTGCCACCATTGCCACCGGGTAGGATTGCCACGGGAATCTCCAATGGGTTCTTGCCGTCGCCATTGTTGACGGGATCGAAGAAGAGGGTGGCAATTGTCGGTGTGCCACCGGATTCGCCGAACAGCGGATTGCCGGCTTCGTCCGTGGTTAGTTGCCACAGGAACTTGGGGCCGCCAACAGCCGGGTCGGTCACGTCAAGCGCGAAGTACCCGGGGTAAGCACCGCCAAAGCTTTGGACCAAGACAGTCCGCCAAGTGGCAGTTGGTCCAGCGATTGTCTTCAAATTGCGCTCGAGCACGAAGCCCAAGCCCGAAGTGGTCTTCGTGCCAGCAACGTCACGCACAACAGGTGCGCCGTCGAGCAATTGTCGATGGACGTTGGGATACTCTCCCGGTATCCTCGGGAGCACTGCCGGTGGAATGAAAGCCCAGAGTTCGTTGTTGGCCTTGGCAAGAACCTTCTTGGCATCCGTGTCGTCCGCTGAGTCATTGGAGGCAACCTTCAACGCATGCAGAAAGCCATCATTGGTCGAGGTGTATAGAACGATGGGGCGTTTCTTGGCGTCACCGAGCGAGAACTGCTGATAGCCCTCGTCGCGTAGGCTTTCGCGCGGGCTACCGACGATAGCTGGTACGGAGTGAAAGACATCGGCCACGAGATTGCAGTCAGCGGCACCAACCGTTGCACAGCGTTGGTACTTGGTGCCATTGTTCCCACCGACGAGCCACTTCAGGTATCGATTGCGGCAGCCGGTGGCATCCATTCCTGACTCCAGCGGGGGCTTCATGCACGGGGAGTCCGATATGGTCATGGCTGCGGCTGGGACGTTTGTCGGAAAGGCGTTCACGTCTCCGGTCACTTGGCTTCCCTTGTAGCTACCAGCTCCATCGCTGAGGGTTGCGGCTGTTGCCTGCGGCCTGATGGTACGAGTGGAATGGATGGCGGTTCCGACCGCGTCGCCGATGACGGAGTAGAAGTGGCGTTCCCCGGCGTTTGCGAAGTTGACGTTCGCCACGAAGTCGTCACCCGCGTTCTTGTCGATCGCCTTCGCCTGCGGCGCCGAGGCCGTGCCGTCGCAGACGAAACGCTGCCGATCGATGACGCCCTGCCATAGTCCGGAGCCGTCGATCTTTGGAACGAAGGAAGTGAAGAACCGGAACGAAGTCGAGCCCGAACTCGAGCTAGCGCCCGAGGCGAACACGGGGAAGGTACGGCTAGTCGTACCCTTGGACGCCTCGCTGAGTATCGTGGACAGCGAAGAGTTCAATTCTTCCACTGAGCTAGCGAAATAGGCGTGGCTCGTTCCGCCATTGTAGGCGATTCGGCTCAGCGTGCAGCAGATTTGCAGCGAGCTAGACTTGTTGGTGGCGCACATTCCAGTGGGTGACGTCAATGCCGCGGTGTCTAGTTTGTCGCAAGGCTGTGCGACGCCGAGATCCGTCGTGGCTGTCGAAACTGAGAAGCCGACGACGAAGGTCTTGACGATGGGATTGGTCTTGTCGTTTGCCAGTGCCCAAGCAATATCTTCGGGCTTCTTGAAGGGGCAGCAGGCGTCCGTTGCAGTACCGCAGACCGGATTGAGGCCTTGGCAGAACGGGCGAAGATCCATGTTGGGTTCGCCGTCCGTCAGCAGAATGATGAAATTGTCGCGGCACTTGCCCGTGTTGAACGGGTCGTCCTTGGGAGCCTTGTTGCCACTGCCATCTGGATTTGGGTCGTTCCAGAAGAAGTCCTGCGCGTCTCGCAGCATGCCGGCAATGGGCGTAGCGCCAAAGGGTCTCGTTGCTATTAGGATCTTCTGGATGGCCTCGTTGCGAGTTCGCAACATGTCGACTTCGTTGTCGGAGGCGTGAGGGCCGAAGGCCATCATTCTGCCTTCCCACATCGGCGCAGTGGCATTGCGTGCACCTACTTCTTGATCGGAAACGGCGGTGCAACCTAGCGGGGCGCCGACAGCCCTGTTTCCATAGATGTAGCTCCAGGTACCATCCATGTCTTTGCTGGCATCAGGCAGGGTATCGAACGTCATCAAACCAAACCGGATCTCGGACGCAAATGTGTCCATTAGTCCCGGCTCGGACTCGACGAAGTCACATTTGTCCGATGCGCCAAATCCGCAGGGCTTACTTGCGGTTCTGTTGCAGAAGCCAACCGTCTCGTTGGTGCTGCCGGGAGTGGGGGCGCAGGTTCCGCTTTGGGGACGGTGGTAGGCGAGCGGATAGAGATAGTCTCGCGGATTGAGCCTGTCGGCTGGGTTTGCTCCCGCGATCTTGTACTCGGTTTGGAACTGCGAGCTGTTCCTGCGTATCGCCTCACAACGATAGTCCTTGATCTTGCCCGTGAGGACCTGGACCAAGTCGATCCAGCGACTCGTCTCACTTCCGGTTCCGGTGGCGACGCAGGTGGGCTCCTTGGTTTCTCCGGTCTTGTATTCCATCGAGCCTGAACTGTCGACCAGAAGCAGGACGTTGGGTCGCGGTGGGTTTACGTCGACTTGACCATGGGCTCGCGACACCACAGCGAGAAGGGCAAACGCGAGCAGTTGGGGAACTGGAGGGCGAAGGGTCTTGGCCATGGTGTTTCTCCGTTGCACGACGCGATGCCAACGGCGGGTTGGACTAGGGGACGGTGACATACAGGCGGACTGCTTGGATGTTCGCATTCGAAGTGGTGTTGGCTGGACTGCACCAGTCGTTGTTGGCGGCACCAATGATCGGGCGGATTTGGGCCGACGCCGTGATCGCAAACTCGAGCGGGGTCCTGACGTTGCCGCAATTGCCACCCCTGCACTCGCCATTCGCTGGGGGTGCGTTGGTGCGTTCGAAGTATTCGACGCGCAGATTGCCCTCAATGCCCGGCAATGCGGTCATGCCCGTGCTCGGTCCGAGGCTTCCGTGGGTGCTCGCTGCTTGCGCGGTCAGGAGCCCGTTGGCAGCACCGGTTCTGTTTGCGAGCATTGCCAAGTCGAGATGTTGGCGAACGGCACATTCCACATTCGGGAGAAAGCGGTTGGTGGGGCATTCAGGGGCAGCAACGCCGTTCTTGGGTCGATCCATCAGACTCATGATCGGGGTTTTTTCGACGGCCAATGCTACGGGGGCGAGTTGCGCGGCGTACAAAGCGAGCGCTCGGGCCTGCGCTGATTGGCGCGCGTTGCCCGTGGCTGCATCGACGGAGCCGGTGACGCGCGCAGCGAACAACCCAATGCCCGTTAGTAGTGTCACCACCAGCACCACGACGAAGATCGCCGTGCCGCGTTCATCGGAGTGGGGTCGCAGAATGTGGGAAGGTATGGTCATTACCGTTGCTCGGATTGACTGCCGATGAGCGTATCGGCTTGTAGGGTACGGACTCGAGCGAAGGGTTTGGCGCCAGCGGGGCCTAGACCGATTCGATATAGCCCGGGTGCAATGTTGCCCGCAGTCGTATCGACGTTGGCGTCCCGATCGGCCTCGCGCGAGCGCACGCTCAGGCGGGCGCGTACCGAACGGATGTTCTGGGGCTGTGCCGTTGGGTTGGTCGGTACTACGGGGCCAGCGAAGGCCAAGAGGTTTGCCGAGTCAAATGGTGCGGTTACGAGCGTTGGCGCAGTGCTGGTTGGATTGACCACGTAAGTGATGGCAAAGCGCAGGTCGACGGCATATTCAGCGACGACCTCGCGCGAGTTGGTCACGGTGTTTCCGTCGGCGTCGAGCTCCTCGCGGACCAACTCGAGACGCGTGGCTTCGCCGGGCAGGTTCAGATTGCTAGTCGCATCGAATAGCTGTTGGTAACCGGGAAAGTTGAGATTGGCGCCGTTGACAGTAGCGAGTGAATAGCGGACGAAGTTGACGACGTTGACTTGCTGGTTCGTCGAAGCATTGCAGCGCGTATTGGCGGGACCACTGGTGATTAGTGGTGGATTCTGCGCCAGGTATATGGTTGGCGTGCCGGTGACGGCGTCTAGCCCCGTGCTCGCAATGACGCCGACCTGAAAAGTCCCAGAGTCGAGGCTTACGAGCCGAAGCGCGCGACGCGGAGGAAACAGTTGGGCAAGCAAGCTCGCCTGGTCGGCTGTACTACGACCGGAGAAGTTCAAGCGAAGCAGTGCGCCGCGGAGGGTCTGCAGACGCACGGCAGTGTTCGTGGCGTCGGGGATGACCGCTATCGTGTCGAACCGGTCTAGGCTGTTGTAGGCTCCACTCAGCAGAATGCTGTTGGGGCGAACGGGGGGGGTGGCGCTGGCCAATACGCTATTTGCCGCTGCGGCACCGTCCGCAGTGACCTGAATACTTGCCATTTGCTGCAACCGCGGAAAGCTAGCGAGCTGAGCCAAGCTGCCGCAGTACCTGCTGTCAGCGGCGATGTTTGGTGTCGACAGATAGCCCGCCCGGGCAATGTCGTTTCTCAGTCGGTCGAAGCCGATGACGCTACCGAGCGTTGCTTCAGCGACGCGCGATTCGCGGTGGTAAAAGCGAGAGCCATCGCGCGCCAGGGCAAATACGACTATTGAGACGAAAAGCCCTCCGGTCAGGGCGACCATGAGTTCGACCAGCGTAAAGCCGCGTGTGGGCGCGTTCGTGGCGACCGTAGCTTGTTGCGAGGTGGCGTGGCGTGGCGCAACGCCAAGCGACGTGGTGCGGAGTGCGGCAACAGAACGGCGCGGATTCATGGATGCACCCGGAGGGCAAAGGTCTGGTACAGGGAATGGTACTTGTCCGTCGCTGTTCCAATCACCGTGGGGTCATTGGCAGCGTCGCAGAAGTTGACGGTCTCAGTCTGGGTGCTCTGAGGGCGCGGCCAGAGTACACGCACCGTGGCGCGATACGTGGTATTGCCCGGGTCGGGGAGTGCGGCAACGATCGGCACGAGGAGCACGTGTGCGCAGAATTGCGCTTGGGCTATGTTGGTGTCGTCCACAGGATTACCGAGCGCGTCGAAAGCCGCGCCAAACTGCCGCGCTGCGACGTACTGCGGGCGAAACCAGACGTTTGGTGTATTCGCGTTGACGAGCCAAGGTGTGGAACCCACGCTCAGTGGTGTTGCGATTGTCCATACTGAGCTGTCAACGAGCAACTGATCTTGCCACGAGTTTGCGATTTGCGTCGCGATCGCAACACTCCTGGAATGGAGGTTCGACGCTGCCGTTACCTTCTGCATGGCGATGATTCCGCTGATCCCAACCGTTAGGACCGCTAACGACATCATCAATTCGACGACGGTAAAGCCAAGCTGTCTGGCTGAGTGATGAGGTTTCGTCATGGCGGGGTGTCCGTCGCTGTCTGAAGTCGCGTCTGACCGTTGGGTAGAAGAGTGACGCGACGCTCGAGTCCGACGCGTACGGTGTTGCCTGGAGCGGTGCGCCAGACGCGAAACATCGGTGCAAAGGTCATCACGTCGGCGTTTAGGAATACTGGCGCACCCGCCTTGGCGTAAGTTCGTCCGAGCGGCGTGAAGCAGACGCTGAATTGGGTGACCTGAATAGTGGGTGTGGCCGGCAGGCCCAGAAAGACCTTCATTCCGGTCACCTCGGGCGTTTCGTCAAAACGGTAGGTTTCGAGTACTTCGCTGCCGAAGGTGGTGGTCGAGGTGGAGGCCCACTGCGCGTCAATGCAACTCGTCGCGGGCAGGCGATTGCAAGTGGCAAGTGGGTTTGGCGGCGGTCCCATGACGGCTTCGCGGACCACGAAACTGTGAGTCGAATCGACGTATTGGACGACGACCGCGCTGCCGCGACCAATGGCTCGAAGGCGGGCTTCTCGAAACACGCGTGCGATATCTTCGGCAGTCTGGCGCGTTCGGCGGTCTTTCATGCCATTGCTTAGGACCGGCAGCGCAATGGCGGACATCACAGTAATGATGACGACCGTGATCATGATCTCGACGAGCGTAAATCCAGCCTCAGCCGACAGCGTACGAGCAGGATGGGGCGATGGATCGCGGCGTTTCACGCCTCGTGCTAAGCAGGCGCCATGCCAACGATTTCGATTGGCGCGCTTGGGAATTGCGGCGCGAACCGCGGCACACGGTGGCCGGCCGTTGTGGGCTTTTGCGCGGAGTATGAAAAAAATTCATAGTTGGTGCCGGGCCGGCCCGCGGGTCGCGTTGAGCGACATTGAGTGGGGTGCCCATCCGTGCAGACTGTCCACCAGGCGAGTTTGGTTGCCGAGCATCACTTTGGGAGCGTGCAAACGAGGGCATCATCTTGGCTGGGCCGGTTCGAAGCAGCCGGGACACGTTCGTTCGCTGATTTCCTGGATTGCCGGCGCGGGCTCGGTGTTCTATCCCGACGGTGCACGTGATTGGTACCAAGGAGCAATGCATGAAACGCGCGACGGCAATGCTGGCGATCCTGTTTTTGGCGACAGCGGGCTGCAAGCGAGCGCCAGAGAAGGAGCGCGGTGATGCGCCACCTGCCGTTCTGTCGGCAGTGGCGGGGTTATGCAATGCGGGCGGCGGCAAGGTGTCCGACGCCATCGCTGCCAAGCTTTTGCCGGGAGTCGTCGCGGGCTACTGCATCGATCCAAACAATGAGATTCGAACCTACGGCAGAGATGGCAAGGGCACCATCGAGCAGGTTTGCACCGAGCTATTTGATGGTGAATGCGAAGTGTATCGCGCTTATGGTTTGGAGCGCGTGGTGTCTGCCAGGTACGCCGACGGAACCGGCACTCCGGGTACCGTGACGGTCAATCTCTCGCGCTTCGAATCTGGTCAGAGTGCCTTCGGGTTCTTCACGAAACGGGTCGTTGGCGACGCCGATCCTGCGACATTGACCACGGAGCTGTTCGATGCGGGTGCAATGGGAACGCTCGGTTCGGGGGTGGCCTACCTTTGGCGCGGAGTGCATGTTGCCGAACTCAGCTACTCTAACGACAATGAGGCTCCGGATGCACTCAAGGCGAGCAGCAAGCGGATCTTGCCCTTGTTGGGCAAAGCGATCGGTGACTTGCTTCCAGGCGATCGAGAGCTTCCAGCGGCAGCGCGCTTGTTGCCGGCGGAGGGGCGACTTGCGCTTGGACTGGTCTTCGAACCAAAGGACGTGCTTGGGATTAGCGGTGCCGGTCCAGGCGCCTTCGGATCCTATCGAGACGGGCAACGACGTTATCGAGTTATGGCTCTCGAACGCGCCAACGATCAAGCCGCGCAGGATGTCATCAAGACATTTCGCCGGGTTGACGGCGCATCGGAACAGAAAGGGCCACCAGCCACCATTGCCTTTGGCCAACGCATGGTTTCAGATGGCTCGAAGTTGGAGTGGATCTTGGGACGTGCCGGAAGAGTCGTTGTGGCGATTGGGGATGACGAGCACGGGATGCAGGGCTCGGTGAACAAGGCGCAACGCCTGTCTTCTGCGGAGAAGGCCGCGAAGCTTACGTCTGTGCTCAATGCTATCAGTAAGCAACTGCCCGCGGCGAATAGTCCGTAGTTGCGATTCCACTGAACGAAGTGCCATTGGACTTTCCGTTACCTGAGCATTTGCAGCGTTGGCGGCTCACTCTGCGTGATTTCTGTCAGAGTGAGATCCTTCCGAAGGCGAGAGTATGGGATCGCGAGCAGCGCTTCCCCTTGGAACTTGTCCCGAGGCTAGCGGATCTGGGGTTGTTTGGCATCAGTATTCCCGTTGACTATGGTGGTGCGGGCATGGGCATGCTGGCACTTGCCGTTGCCGTAGAGGAACTCGCTCGTGCTGACGGCTCGCTGGCGTTGACGGTGGCTAGTCACAACGGACTCGCAGTACAGCACCTCGTGGCCGTGGGTACCGAGGAGCAGAAGCGAAAGTATCTCCCGCGTGCTGCAACGGGCGAATGGTTAGCTGCTTGGGCTCTAACTGAACCGCATGCGGGTTCGGACAGCGCAGCCATTCGGACGACGGCCAGCGAAATAGCAGGCGGGTGGGTGCTCTCGGGCCACAAGACATTTGTCTCCCAGGGCTCGATTGGGGGGTTCTGTGTCGTAATGGCTCGGACCGGGAGCAAAGGTCGTGGCATGACCGCCTTCTTGGTCGATCGCGGCACGCGCGGTTTCACGGTGTCGCGAACGATTGAGAAGTGCGGGTGTCGGGCCAGCGACACGGCAGAAATCGTATTCGAGGAATGCACCCTGCCCGACACGGCGCGGCTCGGTGGGGTGGGAGCCGCGTTCTACGACGCGATGCGCATTCTTGACCGAGGGCGGATTGCCGTCGCAGCGATGGCTCTGGGCATTGGACGTGCGGCGCACGCGACAGCTCTTGCGTATGCGGTTCGACGCCAGGCGTTCGGACGCACGCTCCTGCAGCATCAAGCGATCCAATTCAAGTGCGTCGATGCGCGGACCGCGCTTGACGCAGCCGAGCTGTTGATTCATCGCGCCGCAACCCTGATCGATACTGGCAAAGCGTGCGTAGCCGAAGCCGCCATGGCAAAAGTCTTTGCTAGCGAAGCGGCGACTCGGGTGTGCAACGACGCGATGCAGATCCACGGTGGAACTGGCTACACGACGGATTGCGACGTCGAACGGTATCTACGGGACGTCAAGCTTTGCGAGATTGCCGAGGGGACGAGCGAGATTCAGCGGCTGATCATCGCGCGGCACTTGGTGGACAGGTAGTTGCAGCGGGACTCGGCCATGCCTTGCACTCGGTATGCGAACTTCGCAATGGCTGCCTACCGTAGCCTACTCGGTGCGTAAAATGACGTGGAAACCGAAAGGCGACTCCACGACATTGGAGATTTCACCCACCTTCAGGTGAAATGCCGCATCCGCGAATGGCTTGACCATAGCGTGATGCGGGAAGCGCCCGAGGGCGCCAGCGCGTTCCGCGGCACCCGGTTCGTCGGAGTACTCCTTGACGAGCGCAGCGAATTCTTCACCGCCGCGCGCGCGCTTGAGTGCCTCCTCGGCGCGGCCGCGCGCTTGTTCCTTGCTGCGCACGACAGCGGATTTGGCGCTCTGCGAGCCCGCGTATTGGACGAGCAAGTGACTTGCCGAGATCTCCGTCGGGAGATTCTCGCTGTTGGTGCCGTTGTCTGCCTGTTGGCGGATCACCGTGGCGGCCTTGGGCGGATCGGCGGGACTCCCATACGGGGTAAGTGCACAAGCGGAGGCTGTCGCTACTACCAAACCAATCAAGGCAAGCCGAAGCGGGAAGCACTGTGTTGCGGCGATGACGATCAGAGCGGATGAATCAATGCCCTCTTGCTTCACGACGGCCGCCTACCGCGGGCCCAATCGTTGGACGCGAGCGACGTCGCGGCGGGCACGGTGAGGGCACTGGTTGCCGTGGGGCCATTCTTGGCCTTCGATTTGGCGCTGCTGCCCAAGTAGAGGCCATAGAGGCCCGCTATGGCTATGGCGCCCAAGCTCAACCACACGGCCCACATGGGGGTCTCGACGCTATCGTCGTCGTCTGGTGCAACGTCAGTCGGCGAACTCGCCGCAATGGGCGTTGAGTGTTTGGCTCTTTCCGCTTCGGTCATGCTCGTCCCCTTGTCCTTACTTTACGAGTGCCCAGGCATTGCCCAAGACGCTCTCGCTGCGTTCTTCGATCTGCACATCGAGCGCGACGCGATCGGCGCCGACTCGCCAGCCCGAGGTCTTGAGCGTTTCCCCTGGCCACACGGGTTTCTTGAAACTCGCGTGTAGCGCGAGGAGGCGATCGCCGTCGCCCCCCAATAGTTCACGAATAACGGCGCGTCCGGTGAAGCCAAAGGTGCACAGCCCGTGCAGGATGGGCCCCCGTTCGAAACCCAAATTTCTGGCGAAGGCGTCGTCGATGTGCAGCGGATTCGTGTCGCCGGAAAGACGATAGAGAATGGACTGCTCGGGGGACGTCTTCTCTTGATGCACGAAGTCGGGCGCATGATTGTCTTCGGCTTCGACCTTTTCGGCCTTCGGCGGCCGCGGGCCGCCGAAACCGCCCATGTTGAACAGGATGAGCATCCAAGTGGTGTCAAACAGGTGGACCCCGTCCGCCTCGGTACGGGTTGTCACGACCATCTGCGCCATGCGTTTCAGATCGTACATGCCTACCAGAGTCGCTGTCGTCTTCATCAGGCAGTCCGCCGGGATCGGGTGATGAACGACGATGGATTGCGCACCATGCACCAAACTCTCGAATGAGCCTCCCGCTCGCCCCACGACGTCGACCGCGGGGGCATAGGCGGGAATCACCGCAAAGGTTGGGTAGACCTTGGGGCCCCGCGCCTCGTAGAGGTAGTCAAGCTCTTCGCGCGTGGCGCCGATCCCAAGCGCGTAGGCAGCAGCTTGCTTCCAATCGATTCGGTGTTCAAAAGCCTCGGTCTGGTACCCGAGCTCTATCGAGCCTATTGCCATGTTCTTCCGCCCACGGTTACTGGCCAGAAGCCGGTTCGTCAACGTGGTTGCCACAAAAATCCGGAGACCCACTTCCTCCCGGACCAACCACCAAGCCGATACGCCACCTGCCCTCGGCCTGCTGGTTCTGTTGAGTCGGAGGCAGAGCCTCAGCTGCGGTAGCATTCGGGGCTTCAGTAGATGCTGATCTTGTAGCCAATCGAGAGTCCCAGCAGGAACATCGAATTGCGGCCGGTGAGCGACGCTTCGTCCCCGAATGGACTGCGTCCTGGCTGTGATGGGAGAAACCAGAGCCCGTACCGAAGACTGGCACCGATGCTCCAGTCGCCTAGAATCGGTCGAGAGGCTCCGATGGCGCACCCCAAAGTGGGGCCTTCCGAACGCGTCGTGACGCCGCTTGGACCTTGCATGACGCGACCCGTGAGCGCCTCCTTCGAAGAGTAGGTGTCCGAGACGACGACGAGCCCGCCGGTTGCGCCGCCCCAGAACTCCCACTCTGGACTCGAATAGAAGTACCAACGCAAGATTGCTTCCGCCACGAAATAGCTGCGCTTGTGGTCACGACTGACGCTGGGCGCGTCGTTAGGCGGAACGTCCCGTGTTGGGAACAGGCCGAGCGTGACACCAGCTCCGGCGGCAAATCGGCGCGAAGGACGCAGCAGTTGCCATGCGTCGAGCATCAGACTCGTGTCACCTTGCTTGCACTTACCGGCGGCGCGGTCGGTGCACACCTTGGCTGCCGGCAGCGTCATGTCACCGATCCCGAACTCGGCCATGCCCGTCAAGCGCGCCAGTTCGTCGGAATGCGGATTGGCTTGCGCGTGCGCTAGCGCTGTCCAAAACATCATCGAGAAGACGAGCGATGAAGGGACGCGGCAGGGAACCATGACGGTACTCATGCCCCCGCGACCTGTTCCAGGATTTCTTCAGAAAGCTGGGGCAAGAGGAGCGCCGCCGGACGGAGGCCAGCTTGCACAGCTGCAGCGAACAACCTCGCGGCGAATTGGCGGGCCTGCGGACTGCGGTCGTCCGGCGACTTTGCCAGTTCACCGTACAAGAAGTCCTGTACCACCGCAGGGATCCCATGGCGCTCGGCAATCGGTGGGGGGTCGGCGTTGGCTTGCTGCATCAGGACCATCATAGGGGATTCTGCCGCAAACGGCGGGTGCCCGGTGAGCAGTTCGTACAGAATCGTCGCCAGGGAGTACACGTCACTGCGCGGTGTTGAATACTGGCCGTGTGCGGCCTCGGGGGACATGTATTGGGGCGTCCCGAGAATGGCCCCGTCGTGGGTGAGCGGGTCCTGGTGATGATCCAGTGCTCGCGCCAATCCGAAGTCGAGCACGACGAGCCGTCTAGAGTCGTCACTACCTGCCAGCAACATCAAATTCTCAGGCTTGAGATCACGGTGGATGATCTGCTGCAGGTGCGCTGCGCCAACCGCGTCGCCCGCCGCAATCATCAGCGATATTGCCTCGGCCAAAGGCAAGGGCTGTTTCTCTGCCAGAAGCACGCGTAGGCTCGCTCCCTCGAGATACTCGGACACGAGGTAGGCCTCACCGCCCACATCGGGGCCGTGCTCTTCGAGCTCGCCGCTGGCAAGAACACGCACGATTCCGGGGTGGTTCAGGCGTGACGCGAGCCGGGCTTCGCGGTGGAATCGTTCGCGAACGGCTGGGTTTTGCATCAAGTGGCGATGCAAAACCTTGATCGCAACTGAACGGTTGAAGCCAAGTTGGATGGCGCGGTAGACCCTGCCAGTCGTGCCGAGGCCAACCAAGGCATTGAGCTCGAAGACGCCAGCGACGAGCCTGCCCAAGTAGGGGTCTTCCGAGCCGTCGTGTTCGGGCGTTTCCGAGCCAACCATGGCTGAGTCCTGACCATAGCCCGAACGCAGGGGAACCAACCCTCGACCGTCGGCGATTTCGGCGATACCACCGGAAAAGCGGCCCGTTTGCAGGTCAGTCGGCCGTTGTGCGGAGCGATCCCCCTGCAATGCCGGGCTGAGCGCTGCCTCGCCGGGATCGCGATGAGAATGCGGTACCAGGCGGCGGTTTGACGTACTAGGCTCCGGCGCCCGTGACTCGCGCCGACCATCCTCGCGAACGAGAATCCTCAGACTTGTCTGCTTTTCAGCAGGTGGTCTGCTGCGTCGTGGCGACGGTTCGACACGGCGAAGTATGGCGTGACGATGAGCTAGGGTTCGGTCGAGAGGGGGCATGAAGGAATCGCGATCGGCTAAGAAGCCGGCAGCCGCTAGTATTGCGGAGCCAACTGTCCCACCGCTCGCCGATAGCGAGCTTCCGGAGGACGGTGGCATTCGGCTTGCGTTGCCTGGTTTCGAGGGGCCGCTCGATCTCCTATTGCACCTGATTCAGGAGCACGAACTCGACATCCTGAACATTCCGATTTCGTTCATAACAAAGAAGTACCTCGAGTACATCGGCTTGATGGAGCAGCTCAACATCGACATCGCCAGCGAGTACCTCGTGATGGCGGCGACGTTGGCTTACATTAAGAGTCGCATGTTGCTCCCGACACCTCCGGCCGATGTGGAGGAGGGAGAGGAAGAGGAGCTCGATCCGCGAGCCGAGCTCATTCGACGCTTGCTCGAATACCAGAAATACAAGAAAGCGGGCGAGGAATTGGCAGCCCGCTCGGTCCTCGGCCGAGACATCTTTGTTCGGGGTGCGCAACCCGCCATCGATCCGACGACGGCACCGCTGGCACCTGTTAGCTCTTTCAAATTGCTCGAAGCTTTCCAGCGTATCTTGACGCGGGCTAAGATCGTCATCGACCACCAGATTGAATTCGAACGCTTCTCCTTGAGCGATCGCATCAACCAATTGGTCGACATGCTCAAGGATCGAGGTCGAGTCTTTTTCGACGATCTCTTCGAAGGGCAACGAAATCGCGCCGATATCATCGTGACCTTTCTCGCGCTGCTTGAGCTGACTCGTCTGCGCATGACGCGGCTGTTTCAGGAAGGATCACTCGAGCCCATCTTCATCGAGCTTTCGGTTACTGACGAAGACGATCCAAACGCGTTGAGCGAGGACGCCGAGGCTGGTCCTGCCAGGGGGATCGGCCCGATGCCATCGAAGCCGTCTGCCGGCGATGGGGCGAAGCGTGGTGGTTCGGCCGAAGTCGATGCGGGGGCAATGGCCGAGTCGAAGCCCCAGAGTTTCGATGAAGTCGACGAAGAAATTGACGAAGAGCTCGAGGATTTCGACATTTCGTCTCTGGGACTCGATGACGATGACCTCGACGAGACCGAAGGTCGTGCGGTCGAGGCGGACAGTCCTGAGCCCTCGAAGGACGACACTGACGCCGGTGTGGTCCCGAATTTGGCCGACGAAGCGCCCGACGAAACGCTCGACGAAACGCCCGACGAAACGCTCGACGAAACGCCCGA
>CAYVXY010000004.1:0-5556 GCA_964454965.1 uncultured Polyangiaceae bacterium
TGGCTACAGTTCGTTTTACTCCTGCAATCAAGCCGGCAAACCGCTGACGCAGTAGACTCGAATCGGCTCGGCGTGACCTATCACATGAGCGAAGAAAGCAATCGGCGTGACTGAACCAGTAGTGAGCAGCGTCAATGTGGACGGAATCGACGTGGTTGTCGAAACGCAAGGCGCAGGCGTCGAATCGGTACTGTTCGTCCACGGCCTTGGTTCCAACCGTGGCTGTTGGCACCGTGCCAAAGAGTTCCTCGATCTGCAGCGGTTTCGGCTGATACTGCCCGATCTCCCGGGATTCGGTCAGAGTGCTCGCCCCGCAGACTACGACTATTCAATGGCGGCATTCGGCGATTGTCTCTACCGAGTCCTTTTGGAATGCCGCGTCGAGCGTCTGCATGTCGTTGCGCACAGCATGGGATGCGCCGCGGCCCTCTGCATGCTCGAAACGCACAAGATATGTCCTGCCTCCTTCGTGGCCGCGGAGGGAAACCTAGTAGCCGAGGACGCATTCATGAGCAGCAAAGTCGCGAGGCTCACTGAACCGACCTTCTTGCGCTGCTACTCGAAGTGGCTCGCCATGGTCAGGGAGTCTTTGGGAAACGAACCAAACGAGCAGCACGATCGATTCGTCGACTCACTCCGCAACGCATCTCCGCTTGCAGTCCATCGCGCATCGCTCTCGTGCAACGAGCGGACGCGTTCGGGCGCATTGTCGACGCAATTTTCAGTATTGGGGTGCGCCACGGCGTACGTGTACGGGGCGAATACCTTGAACCAGCGGCCAATTCCCCAAGCCGCCCTGCTACCGCACGTACACCGCGTCGTCATTGCCGATCAGGGCCATTTCATGATGCAGGCTGCGGAGAGCTTCTACCCCCAAGTCGAGGGTTTCATCGCGTCGATTCCTAACGAGTGCGCAACGCGCTAAAATTGCGGCAACCGCGGGACTGACGAACTTGCGAGTTGGAACTTGCCAAACGCGACGTCTCCTTGCCCAATTGGATCGAGCAATTGGAACGGGTCTTGTCAAACTATGTGCGCTACAGCTGGGCCCGTGATGGAATCAGAAAACCCCGCATCCAATGGTCGAGTTGACGCAGCAACGCCGAGCCTGGCGGATGGCGAGAAGGGCGTCATACTACAGCGTGATCGCGCAACCTTCGCGATAGCCCCGCATCTACCCTGCGGCTTGATTACGCCGGCATTATTGCGACAGATTGCCGATGTGGCGGAGCGCTATGGCTGTCAGGCGCTCAAGCTGACCAGCGCAGAACGCATTGCCATGATTGGCCTGCGGGAACAAGATATCGACGCGGCATGGCGTGACTTGGGCCTCACACCGGGTGCCGTGACGGGTGACTGCGTGCGTAGCGTTCGAGTGTGTCCGGGAACTGACTTCTGCAAGCGTGGGCAACAGGACAGCATTGCCGTCGGTCGAGTCATCGACGGGCGCTACCACGGCATGCCAATGCCCGGGAAGCTCAAGATCTCCGTCAGTGGTTGCCCCAACCAATGCACGGAAACTGCCACGAAGGACATTGGATTGGTTGGAACGAAGCAGGGCTGGGACGTTCTGGTTGGCGGCAGCGGAGGTGCAAACCCACGGTTGGCAACTCGCATCTCACGCGGGGAATCGAATGAGCGCGTGCTGGCAATCGTTGAAGGCGTTGTTGCTTTCTACCAAGCCAATGCACGTCCCCGCGAGCGTCTTTGCAAGACCTTGGCGCGTCTCGGGTTCGATGCGTTGACGGGGTCGCTTGGCCTACCGCCGGTAGCGGTGTCGGGCTAGTAGAACTGAAGGTCGTCGATTTCGACCCAGCCGGTATCGGTGACACCATCAGGGAGGAATCCCGAGCCGTTACGGTTTAGGCAATAGGGGTGAAAGGCCACTCCGGCCAGGGTTGCTAGGATCTTCGACAGATCGTCCTTAGGATCACTTCCCTGCGACGTCGCCCAGCTCGGGACCTTGGCGTCGGTCAGAAGAACTGCGAATGTCTTCGACTCGGTGGTTACGGGTAGATCCCAGCCAACACGGATCCCCAGAGTCGTTGCGGTTTGCGCCTGACTCTCGAGTTCGACGCGCAGGGTGCGTGGTACGCTTGAGCGCACCGTTAGGCGCAGGCCAGTCATTGCGGTCGTGTCCACGACGGTCTCAGTCAAGGGAATGCTGAAGTACATCCATTGATCCCAAGCCTTGGCGTTGTTGTGATACTCGAAGTCGACGCGCAGATCGCGCGTCCCCGCTAAGGGCGAGGTGAGGTTGATCGACTGGGTTCCCATGGAACCAGGGTTCACCATCATCAAGGGTCCGCTCAACGCGCTTTCATTGTTGAACGCCTCGAAGTCATTTATCGCCGCCGTGGTGAGTGTCAGAGGGACGACGCTTTCACCCGCAGCGACGCGCGTGAGACGTGCACGAAGCCTCGGAATGTCCGCCTTGAGTTGCGCCACGGACGCGGCCCAGGATGCTGCACCGGGACCCAGCGGATCGGCGGCGACGGCATTGGCGATGAATGCGGCATCCAAGTCGACGGATGCGAGCAACTTCTCTTCCGCAAAGGGCCCAGCAAGAAGCGTGGTGACGGCTGCTTGGTACAGCGACCTATCGGCGGCGAGCGCCTGGAAGAATGGGGCACAACCAGGTGCAGTCACGAAGTTCTGGCCACCGAATACCGGAATCGGTTTCGAGCAGTCTGTGGGGATTTGTGCCCAGTTCGGGACGAGCCCGAAGCCGGTGCTAAGCGAGAAGGTGTTGTCGAGATCCCAGGGAATCAACCAGAAGAACGGCCTTTGGGGCTCCTGATAGACGTAGAAGTTGTGGGCGAATTGTTCGCCGGAATCGACGTCGGTGTAGATCCCTGTGATGCCATCCCAGTTGTTGATCGCGTCGTCGACTGCCAGGTAGTTGGCCAGGTACCCGAGGTCCGTGTAGGTGGCGACAACGGCATTGCGCTCGGCAGGTGCGGCGCTGTTCAGGGCGTGCGAGAATGCAACAAATCCCTCATGGGTGGCTGTCTCCTCGTTGGTTTCCAGGTGCTCAGCGAAGTATTTCGGATCCTCGATGCCAACCATTGCCTCTTTGTACAAGTTACCATCACCGACCGTGGGCCAGCGGTCGGCGGTGAAACGGCCATCGATCTGTTCGACCATGGCATAAAGCCCCTGTGTCTCGCCATTGACACGCACCGTAGCCCAACTGCTGCGTGGGGCAATGACGCCCATCTCGCGATACATTCGGTAGGCGATACGGTCGTGCAGGTGCGACCCATCGCCGATCATGGAATGCAGGTTGATGTGCTTGAGTCCAAAGAACCGTCCCTCGGGATCGTACTCGTTGAACTTGAGCTTCATGCTCAGCTTCTTGCAGGTTTGGACGTCGTTCTTGTCAAAGCAATTCAAGAGCGTTCCGTAGCCACCCTTGAAACGCAAGGCCACCTTGCCCAGTGAATGATTCTCGAAGGTGAGCTGGGCCTCGGTGTACTGCTCGTCGCGCGCATTCTTCCTCAGCGCAGTCCACGTCGCGGCCGGCAGAGACAGGTCGATGACCGGCACTGCCTTCCAATCGAAGAGCTCCGCTGCATCACAGTCGGCGGCAGCAACGTCCGCCTTGCTGCATAGACCCAATGGCGAATCAATGACGGTTGATGTCCCAGCGACGCCAATGCCCGCACTGCCCGCGCCACTCGTCCCGCCATCTGAATAAGTCAGCGTTCGTGGGGGGCTTGACTCCTTGTCGCCACAGGCGCCAAAGATTGTGGCAAACAGGACGAGGGAAGTATAGCAAAGCGACTTCATCTGGTGGATCTCCGACCAGCTCGCGTGGCCGCGACAGGCCTTCGGCGTCCACGAGCGTGCACTACTTTATGGCTTCATCCCCTGAGAATGATCCATATTCGTATCGCCGCAGGCCGAAATCTCACGTGACCGAAGCTGCGGTTGGGCCCGGCGGGCGGAATCATGCTAAACCGCTATCGCCAGGGCGAAAGCGCTCGCTTATGCTACTAGGCGTGCGCGTCCTCTTCATTCACCAGAACTTTCCGGCGCAGTTCCGCCACCTAGCGCCAGCACTTGCGGCCGCGGGACACGAAGTGACAGCATTGGCGATTCAGCCTCGGGCAACGCTGCCCGGCGTCACGAATCATACCTACTCGGTAACCCGCAGCAGCACCAAGGGCGTACATCCTTGGGCAGTCGATTTCGAGTCGAAGACCATTCGGGCCGAAGCCATTGCGTACAAGATGGTCGAGTTGTCTTCGGCGGGGTTCGTCCCCGACATCGTGGTGGGTCACCCGGGCTGGGGCGAAACTTGGCTCGTCAAAGACATTTGGCCCAATGCGCCGTTGCTAGCATTCCAGGAATTTTACTACGGCGCGGACATGAACTTCGACGCGGAGTTCACCGCCAAAATCCAGGAGAGTCGCTGGCGCACGCGGATCAAGAACGCCAACATTCTCGTTGGTCTTGAGACCATGGATTGGGGACTGTCACCAACCGAGTGGCAGAAGGCGCAGTTTCCGCCGCACCACCGGAACCGCATTTCAGTCGTGTTCGACGGAATCGATACGGATGTTCTCCGTCCCGACCCGTCGACGAGCGTTGCAGTCGGTTCTCCAGAAGTGACGTTGCGACCGGGGGACGAAGTGGTGCTTTTCGTCAGTCGCAATCTCGAACCCTACCGTGGATACCACAGTTTCATGCGCGCCTTGCCCGAGCTGCTCAAGTTGCGCCCCAATGCACGCGTCGTAATCGTTGGTGGCGACGAGCGCGGCTACGGATCCGTGCCCGAACGCGGTACCTGGCGTCAGCAGTTCCTGGACGAGGTGCGAGGCCGCATCGAATACTCGCGCGTCCATTTCATTGGCCGTGTGCCCTACGATCTCCTTATTGCCCTATATCGTGTTGCTGCATGCCACGTGTACTTGACGTACCCCTTCGTACTCTCGTGGTCGATGCTCGAATCGATGAGTACCGGGGGCGTCGTGGTGGGTTCGCGCACACAGCCCGTCGAGGAAGTCATTCGCCACGGTGAAAATGGCCTGCTCGTCGACTTCTTCGATCCAGCAGGCATCGCCCGCCAAGTCGCGGAGGTGCTGGCGGCACCCGAGCGCTACACGGCAATCCGCGCGGCAGCGCGTCGCACCGTCGTCGAACGCTATGATCTGCGCCAGGTGTGCCTGCCAAAGCAATTGGCACTCGTCGACGCAGTCGCAGCGGGACGCTTGCCGTTGAAGGTTTAGGGGTGCTTGCCGCCAAACGTCTAGGGCCGCTTGCCAGCGATAGCAACCGTAGTTCAATCTTTGGCGAGCGAACGTTGAACCGCTGTTCTATTGAATCGAGGTACCGTCTATTCGTGTAGCGATACTCGGATTGAGCAGAAGCCCACGCGGGCCCGCGTTCACTCGCGACGAGGGACCATTGGATGCACTGAAGTCCTTTTTGTCTGTCGCGGCGTGGACACGTCGCGATGCGAAAGTCCATTGCCGTCGCGTGGCAGCTCGCAGGATGTCGTCGCGTGGTAGTCCGCGACGAGTCGTCGTCCGGTACCTATGCACTCGTGAC
>CAYVXY010000004.1:5656-96187 GCA_964454965.1 uncultured Polyangiaceae bacterium
ATCACACGTCACGAGAAGTGGTCGCGTGGTGGCTCGCGGGAAGTCGTCGCGTGGTAGTCCGCGACGAGTCGTCGTCCGGTACCTATGCACTCGTGACAATCACACGTCACGAGAAGTGGTCGCGTGGTGGCTCGCGGGAAGTCGTCGCGTGGTGGCTCGCGGGAAGTCGTCGCATGGTAGCTCGCGGGAAATCGTCGAGTGGCACGTTTGCGCGTGGTGACAATCCTACGTTGCGAGGAGCGGCGGTCGCACCTCAATGCCAATTTCAGGGGCAGTCAACACAGTTTGCAATGTGTTCCGATAGGCCCTACCCCAGTGGGGCGCCCTGTGCGATGTCGCCGTTGTGTGCCTACTGGTTGTCGAGCGAACAACCTGCATCAGGCAGTGGCACGCGCAGATGGCCATCGCGGCGAGCCATCGCGAAGGCACGCTCTTCTTCAAGGCGAACCAGCCCCGCCCGACAACGGACCGTCAAACTGTGCGGCCATTTGACAAAGTTCGGGCTCCCATCTGGAATTGTGGTGGGATTAGGCTGAACTGCAGTGAAGCCGCAACAACTGCAATCGATTGTGGCGATAATGCCCGATTGAATCCCAGCGCAGTCCACTCGGGGATCAGTCCCGCGGAGCTTGGTATCAGCGTGGAGCCGCAGTTGATTGTGGCGATAATGATCAGTCCCGCGGAGCCTGGTATCAGGGTGGAACTGCGGTTGATTGGGGTGTCAATGATCAGTCCCGCGGAGCTTGGTATCAGGATGGCGCCGCAGTTGATTGGGGCGCTGATGATCAGTCCCGCGGAGCTTGGTATCAGGGTGGAACCGCGGTTGATTGGGGCGTCAATGATCAGTTCCGCGGAGCTTGGTATCAGGGTGGAACCGCGGTTGATAGGGGCGATATTGTAGAAGGGAAGTCCTACACAATTCATTCGGAAACTGCTCGTGTAGGGACTGGTCTAGAGCAAAAACCATGATAGAATGTGTCCGCAAGTTTCGATGCGGGAGCTGACGCACCAGCTCTTCAAATTCGGTTAGGTCATCGTTTATGGCGAAGTCGTCGAGAGTGCGACGTTTGCGCTCGTACAAGTCAACTGCATCAACCCCGGGTTGCGTGCAACTGTCGCTTCCCTGTCGCGGTCGCGGTGGCTATCGACCTTTTGCCGGGCGCCCGCGGAGCGGTCGCGCGGGAGTGCCTCATCGTCGGCGTCCAGCGCTGGCATCACGGTTCCCCGTTCACGTGACATTGCGCGCAAGACCAGGCTTGCCTTCCTTGCGACTCACAGAGTCGCGGCGCGCCATCGTCTCTGCAATCGAGGCCGCCCGTGATCGGTTTGGATGTAGAGTCGTCCACTTCAGCATTCAAAGCAATCACGTGCATCTTCTCTGTGAGGCAGATGATCAGGTTTCACTGTCACGTGGCCTTCGTGGCCTCGTGATTCGCATGGCTCGTGCATTCAATCGTGCGCATGCTCGTTGCGGAGCGGTTTGGGCGGATAGATATCACGAACGAATTTTGCGGACTCCGCGTGAAGTCCGCGCCGCGCTCGTCTATGTACTGGGCAATTGGCGCCACCATGGTGGCGAGCGCTATCCACTCGGCTGCATTGATCCCTGCAGTTCTGCAGCTTGGTTCGATGACTTCGCGGAGTCGAGACTACCCGCTAGCTCGGCCTCGCCGCCACCTGTGGCGGCGGCGAGGACCTGGTTGTTGGCGTTGGGCTATCAACGGCACGTCGGTAAGATCTCGGTCGACGAAGGTGCTTGGTCCAAGAAGCGATTGGTTCGGGATGAGCTTGGGCCAACGGCAGGCGACGAGGCTAGGACTCATTGAGCTTACGACGTCGTCTTCAGCCAACAGGAATCGACGTTTCAAATCCTTGCACAGGCGACGTGCAAATGATGCCCAGTGCCGCGCCGCTTTGAGCACCAATGGCGCAAGCTTCGAGGTGGGCCGCTTTGAGCACCAATGGCGCAAGCTTCGAGGTGGGCCGCTTTGAGCACTAACGGCACAAGCGTCGAGGTGCGCTGCTTTGAGCACTGACGGCGCAAGCGTCGAGGTGCGTCGCTTCGAGCACTGACGTCGCTGTGTTGCTGCGTCTGCGCCGCTCCGTTCCGCTGTCAGAGGTATGTAGCCCGTGTCTTGCTCCAGGCGAGACTCGACCGTGCCGCGCCGGTTTGACTCAGCCTCTTGCGCCAGGCCAACCTCGAAAATCCCGCGGCGATGGAATGACGTCCTCGCGCCGCGCAAGTCGTGAGAGCAAGGTTGAGAAACCACCCGAGTCTGAGAGCGACTGTCTTGCACCTGGCGACGCGCGGACGGAGGTGCCTCCCGTAGAGCCACGCTCCGAACGCCCCGGACTTGTTCGAGGAGTTCCGCTCCGAAGCTGGGCAATCACTTTGGCGACTTGCTACCGCTAAGACGCTTCGAGCCCCGGTCGTAACGACGCGGGGCTCGTGCTGAACACGCAACGTGATCTGGCCGTTTACAAGAGGATGATCCGGTCAGGTGGTTCGTTGATAACGAAGTCACATTCCGTTTGCGGAGAAACGTAGTGGATCGCGTTGTACCAGAACTGCATGGACTGCAGGGCCACTTCGGCCGTGCGCCACTTACCCAGGGTAGAATCGTAACATTGCTCGTACGTCAGCTGCTCAGCTGTCTTTGTTGCGGCGTCGGCAGGAATCTGCCCGCCAGACCAGGAGCTCGTGTAAGTGACCCATTCATCACACCATACGAAGGCTTTGCCCGTACCAATCTCCTTGGTTGCGGCAACGGGTTTGCCACTGTAAGTGGCAACCACAGTTCCGTCGCCGGGGTTGACCTGGCGTCCCATGACGGCGCCAACGCCCCGGATGTCCTTGGCGATTGGATGACTTGCGGTCCAGTCCGTAACCGGCAAGGTGTTGTTCCAGCAGTAGCAGCAGTTGCCGCCAGGGTGAATCATCGGACAGAGTAGCTGGGAATTCGCAGCGCAGTTGCCATCTGGAACGCTACCCGAGGTGCCCCCGCCCAAGTAGGACATGCCCGTGAACGCGATGACTCTGTTCGTGGCCGTGACCTCCGCGTCGTCGTTGTTCATGTAGCCATTGAGGCTAATCAAACCGCCGCCTTGGTTGACCCAATCCGACAGATTCTGAATGTCCGACGCAGTCAAGTTCCACGTGCGCAAGTCCTGCAGGATGATCACGTCGAGAGTCGCCAAGTACTCCGGAGTCAACGGTTTGTAGGCGAGCTCGAACGTTACGGTGGCGTTGCTCTTCTCCGCCAGCCACGTCTCGAATGCGGTCGTGCTCGACGGTTGACCGTCGTTTCCGACTCCATAAGATTTCGACGCGCGCTCTCCCAAGGAAGCCAGATTGATGCACTTGCAGTTCTGCCCTGTTGCATCACAGACCTTGGGACGTCTGAAACCCGCGTCAGCAGCCGTGGTCGTCGTACCCGTCGGATTGATCGACACATTGCCCGTGGCACCCACGCCAGGTTGCGTAGTGCCGGTCGTGCCGCCCGAAAACACGTTCGTCGTCGAGACGCCACCACCCTGTCCACCGCCGGGGAGCATACCGCCCTCGCCCGTACTGCAGGCCCAGAACAGCGCACCACCCAACAACGCAGCGAGACCCAAGTTAAGTTTTGTCATACCCTCGGAAGTGAACCAGACGGACTTTGGGTGGTCAAGCCGTCGGGCGTGTTCCAAAGGTGGTGCTTCTGCGCTCAATGTGCCCAGCATCTACACGCAGTCCGAATGTGGGAAACTCTGGAAACTACCTATCGTATCTGCCGCGGCTCGTTGTGCCGCAAACCTGTCTGAGGATTGCCGTCCTCGATGGATTCTTTGCGCAACCGAACAACCACGGACCTGAGACGCCTCATCGAGACCAGTCACCATCCGTTGCCACTGCACGACGTGGCGATGCTCGTCGGCGTGGGCTGTCGGACGTGGAAATCTCGGTGGCGCGATTTCCAGTGAAGACAGAACGGCCAAGAGGACTTGCCGGCGTCACTGGCCTGTCCCGCGATGCGCCAACAGAATTATTGGATGGCAGTGGGTAGAGTCGGACCGAGCGTCAAAGGCCTTTCCCGCGATGCGCCAAAAAGGCGTGGAATCGCAGTGGGTGAAGCCGCTCCGAGCGTCAAAGGCCTTTCCCGCGATGCACCAACCAAAAGAGCAGCAGAACCAGCCTTTCCCGCGATGCACCAACCAGAAGCGCAACAGAAGGGCGGGCGAATCGGATCGGCAACCGCGGACGCCAGCGCGGGCGGAAAGTCCCGAAGCACCGACGGATTCTTCAGTCCTTTCCAAGACTGATTGCAGTGGAGCTGGATGAAATCAGCAGGTCATTTCAAAGGCACATCGGAAAAGGGGACTTGACATGAACGGCTTTATTCATGAGGTTTGAGCTTGTCACCGAAAGGTCGAGGTCACCCAATGAACGTCTATCCCGACAACAGTCAATCCATCGGCCGAACCCCACTCGTGAAGCTCAATCGCGTCGTCCCGGCAGGGGCCACGGTGCTTGCGAAAATCGAGGGGCGCAACCCTGCTTACTCGGTGAAGTGTCGCATTGGGTATTCGATAGTGGTCGACGCTGAAAAACGCGGCTTGCTCAAGCCCGGCATTACAATTGTCGAGGCGACCTCTGGCAACACCGGTATTGCCCTCGCATTCGTCGCCGCGTCGCGTGGCTATCCGATCACGATCGTGATGCCGGAGACCATGAGCGTGGAGCGCCGCAAGGTGCTCAAGGCACTTGGTGCCAAGCTGGTGCTGACTGAAGCGGCGAAGGGAATGAAGGGCGCGATTGAAAAGGCGGCTGAGATCCACGCCAGCGATCCGGATCGCCACTTCATGGCGCAGCAATTCGAGAACCCCGCGAACCCGGCGATTCACGAAGCGACGACGGGTCCAGAGATCTGGAACGACACCGACGGTCAGATCGATGTGCTCGTTTCCGGTGTTGGCACCGGCGGCACTATCACGGGGATCTCGCGCTACATTAAGCAGCAGAAGGGAAAGCAGATCCTCTCGGTCGCCGTCGAGCCCAGCGAGAGCCCTGTAATTACCCAGACACGCGCGGGGCAAGAGCTCAAACCCTCTCCGCACAAGATCCAAGGCTTAGGTGCGGGCTTTATCCCCAAGACACTCGATCTTAGTTTGGTCGATCGGGTAGAGCAGGTGTCTTCTGCCGACGCTATTGCGTATGCTCGTCGGCTTGCGGCGGAGGAAGGCATTCTTTCCGGAGTCAGCTGCGGTGCTGCCGCTGCCGCTGCCGTGCGACTGGCGGGGCTGCCCGAATTCGCAGGCAAGACCATCGTGGTGATTCTTCCCGACGCCGGTGAGCGTTACCTCACGGGTCCGCTTTTCGAAGGGATTGTTGCCGGCGTGGCCGAAGCCAAGGCCGGCGATACCCTCTGACGCTCGTCGGAATGCGATTCGTACAACCGTTCAACCGTCGCGCAGAAATCCAACGCGACGGTTGAATCGTCTCGATATCACACAGATGTACCACCGACGGTTCCGCTGTGGCGGTTTGACCCTGGGCCGAATGTGCCCTACCCAGTCGCAGCTATTGTAGGCCTCGAGCTGGGCGGGATAGCATCGCGAGCATGCCGCTCTCTCTGCGTCCGTCAAAGGATCCCTATCCCGAACGCCCCATTTCCGAACGTCCCGTGGCGGTCGTTACAGGCGCCAATCGCGGCCTCGGTTTGGCTGCCGCTGAGGGGTTGGCGCGGCGTGGCTACTCCGTGGTGCTGACAGCACGGAATGCGGGGAAGGCTGCAGCGGCGGCTGACTTCTTGATCGAGCAGGGGCTCGACGTAACGCCGCAGATGGCGGACGTAACGGATCCGCCGAGCCTCGAACCGCTCGGGCAACTGGTGGACGAGAAATACGGGCGCATTGACGTGCTGATCAACAACGCCGGGATCTTCCCGGAATCCGACGCAGACTGTAGCGTTTTCGATTCCCCTTTCGAGCTGATCGAAAAGGCATTCCGCACCAACACCCTGGGCGCACTTGCCGTGGCACGCGTGCTCGTCCCGATCATGAAACGCCGGCGACAGGGTTGCATCGTCAATGTCTCGAGCGGTATGGGTGGCATCACCGAGATGAATGGCGGCAACCCCGCTTACCGCTTCTCCAAGGCTGCGCTCAATGCGCTCACGCGGATCCTGGCGGACGAGCTACAGAACACCCAGATCCGCGTCAATTCGGTGTGTCCAGGTTGGGTACGCACGGACATGGGTGGAGCGGGTGCCAAACGCTCCGTCGAAGAAGGCGTCGCAGGGATCCTCTGGGCAGCTACCTTGCCCCCCGATGGCCCGACAGGCGGGTTCTTCAGGGACGGCAATCCGTTGCCGTGGTGAGGGCGGAGGGGCGCTACCGAGTTGGGCAACCGAGATCGACTTGCACCGTCTGTCCGCCAAGCGCCATCACTCTGCGCGTCGCCCAAGTGCCGTCGCTACTGGTGGCGCTGACCTCATGCGGATCCGCACTCACCAATACATAGAGCGGTTGACCGGTTCCACAGGACACGGTGCCGTGATTGGAGCCATCGACATTCACCGTGATTGGGTTTGGGGCACAGCTACAGTCTGAAGCCAAGACCGCGAGTTGCGTGACGCGAGGCGCGGGGTCTGAATCGCAACCGCAACCGCTGGAACCCACTGGGGCTACGTCGGCGAGCAAAGCGAATCCAAGCAGAATCGACGGTCCGTTGGTGACGAAATTCATGACGGCTCCTGTGTGGGTCTAAGGTACGCCCGGTTGGGGCAGCTTGTCGCACATTATCATCTCTTTGGCCTTACCGACAGAGCAAGCTTTCGAGCCGCACGCAAGGTCATCGCCTGAGGTAACATGGATCCGATCATGCGGACACCCATCGCCACAATCGCCTTCTTGTCAGCGCTGGGTTGCGGAGAGACCGCTTCGACCACGAAGGGCGATGGAGGCGCCGGAACTGCTGGTACTGGTCGATACCGAGAACCTGTATCGAGCTTCACGTTGCCGCTGCCCAACGCGACCGCTGCCGATCTACCGACGATCTACCACAAGGATCTTCCCGCCGACTTCCCGGATGTAGCCTGGAGCGAGATTGACCGCTTGTACATTCCCACAGCCGACTACAAAAGCATCTACCTCGGCGGACTCCCAAATCGGAGCATGGACCGTCCCTTAGTCATTACGAACGCCGGTGGCCAGGTCAAGGTGGGAGGCCAAGCCGCCAACTACCTCTTCGTGTTGAGCGGTGGCAAGAATTGGATCCTGACCGGGCGCTACGATCCCACCTTGTTGACGGGTGACTCGGCTTTCCGTGGCCACGCGGAGGGTCAATTTGCTCACAGCCAGGGCAGCTATGGCATCTACGTTGATGACGCATTCAGCAAGACTGGCCTCAGCGGCATCTCGATTGGTGGAGGCGCCAGCGACTTCGAGCTCGAGGTCCTTGAAGTGGCGCGGGTGGAGTTCGCTGGAATCATTGCGAAGACAGACAACGACGGTGCTGCCTTGATGAGCAACGTCAAGCTGCATGACCTGTACGTTCACGATACGGGTTCAGAAGGGATCTATTTCGGCAGCACTCAGGCCCAACCACAACATGCCTTCGAGAACCTCAAGATCCACGACAACCGATTCCTGCGCACGGGAACCGAGGCTCTACAAATTGGGCAGCAGGGTGACGGGTGCGAAGTCTACAACAACGTCCTTGGGCCCGCAGCAACGCGTTGGCGCTCGGCGTTTCAACAGTATCAGGATGGCAACGTCCAGTATGGCCAACGCTACGGAAGTGGACGATTCGAGAACAACATCGTGATTGGCACCGGTGATCTGTTCGTGGAGTTCTTTCCAACGGTCGTTGCAGGTGATCCGCGCACCGCGTCGGACCGTGTGACTTTCGCTAACAACTACTTTGCCGATAGCTCCTTGGGCGGCGTATACACGCACGCAGACGACACTTCAGTCACTATCGCCTTCGAAGAGAACCTCTTCAGTGGCTTTGTCTTCAACTACAACGAAGTCTATCCCGATCAGAGCGCTCCCGTTCAGGTCTTCGGAGTTGGTTCGAATTCGCCCAACCCGCACCAACTACGCAACAACCGCTACGAGGCCACGGTTCCGTTCGTTCTGTGGACCTTCCCCAGCGTTACGCAAGAGAACAACACGAGCCAGACCGTAGAACGGACGCAGTTCCGAGATTTCATGGTCCCAGCGCTGGATGCCAACTACCGACAACTCGAGTTCTGGACAGACATTGCGACGCTCAGTCCCGATCAACGCGCCGTGACGTACGAGCCTGGCGACTTCGTCGTCCACCTGGGCGTGCTCTACGAGGCGACGATGAAGAATACGGGCAAGAGACCCAACGAGAACCCAGCGGATTGGAAGGCCCTGCCCGAACCCGCCGATGACGTGCGATTGAGGGCGGATTCACCACACGCTGCGCTCGGCATTCGTTGGCCGGTACCATAGCACCTGTCCAGCCTACCCGTGCACGGTCGGAGTCGGGTGAGCTTGGCCTAACTGGGCAATGATCGTGCCCTCGACTTCCGCGAGCCTGACCAATCGCGCCTCGACGACCTCGGGTGGGCTCGCCGAGACTCGGACCGCTAGCTCCCGGTATTGGACGTAGTGACGCGCTTCACATTCGAAGAGCTCTCGATAGAAGTCGAACAACTCCCTATCTGCCGCGTCGGGCCAATGATCGAGAAGTAATTTGAATCGCTCACAAGAACGCGCTTCGATCAGAGCTCCAATCAACAGGCGGTCCACGATGGGGTTCGTGAATTGGATCGGCAGCTTGGTCACTGCTTTGCGCAACTGTGCCGCGTAGGCGTCTACTGGCGGCTGCCCAAGCGCGAGCCCACGTCGCGCGAGGAACCCGACCACACGATTGAAGTGATTCAGCTCCTCTTCGGCTAGTCGGGTCAGCGTGAGTACCGCGTCGAGGTCTTCATGGCTCTTGAGCGCCAATGACAGTGCCGTCGTAGCAGCCTTCATTTCGCAATGCGCATGGTCCGCCAGCACCGCGTCGAGATCGCGAGTGGCGACCGTCACCCAGGTCGATGCAGTCGGTTGGCAGAGGCAGAACAATGAACGTCTCCTGGATCTCAGACTAGCCCTTCGGCGAGACTAGGTTACCCTTCGGAACCATCCAGACGTGAGGCCTCACAACCTGTCTGACAAGCGGGATCGGTTCCAGACTGTGCGCGATCGTCCTGATGCAGATCCGCGCTGGACGCCTTGCATTGCAGCGCAGCCGTCGCATTGCAGCGCAGCCGTCGCATTGCAGCGCAGCATGCCTGCGAGTGATGTGCATGGTGATCAACGCAACAACTCGTGGGAATTCGTAGGACTAAGTCCTAATCGGAGGTCCCCGTGCGCTCATTCTCTGGAACACTGATAGTTTCTTTCGGTTTGTCAGTCGTGGCTTGCAGCGGCGCGGATGGATTGCCTGTTGACGGTTCTGGAGGCACGGTCGCAAGCAATGGCGGTGCTGCCACTGTCGGGGGAAATGTATCGACTGGCGGCAATTTTGTAAGTAAGGGCGGAGCCCCCGCAAATAATGGCGGCGCCACTTCGGCCACGGGCGGTTCAAGCACCACGCAGGGCGGAAGTGCAACGACTGGCGGAGCCGCGACGGTGAATGGCGGCTCAACGCAAGCCACCGGCGGAAAGGCGGCAACTGGTGGAGCCGCGACCGGTGGCAAGGCGGCAACCGGCGGAGCCGCGACGGGCGGCTCAGCAACTGGTGGCAAGGCGTCGACTGGTGGAGCCGCGACTGGTGGCAAGGCAGCGGCCGGCGGCGCCACCGCGACGGGCGGAGTAGCGACGGGCGGTACTACCGCGACGGGCGGTACTACCGCGACGGGCGGAGCCGCGACCGGTGGCAAGGCAGCGACTGGTGGCAGCACCGCGACGGGCGGAGTAGCGACGGGCGGCAAGGCAGCGACCGGCGGCAACACCGCGACTGGAGGAGCCGCGACCGGTGGCAAAGCAGCGACGGGCGGCAGCACCGCGACGGGCGGAGCAGGAGTCGGAGGTGGCACAGTCAATTGCTCGGCTGCAATGCCGACTGGCGGCACCGTGCACCAGTCAAATAACGCTCAGGGTACCGCGGCTGGCCTCACCTGGACCATCTGGTCGAACTACACCGGGGGAAGCATTACCACCTATAGCACTCCCGCATTTGGTGCCTCTTGGGCCAATTGCGGCGATTACCTGGCCCGCATCGGCCTGCAATGGAACAACACCAAGACGTACGACCAGTACGGAACGATTACCGCACAATTCGCCTACAAGAAGACGGGAACCGGCGGTGGCTATTCCTATGTGGGGATCTACGGGTGGTCGACGAGCCCGTGCGTTGAATACTACATCGTCGATGACTCGTACAACACGATGCCGGTCAATCCGGGCAATACTACCCTCAAGGGCACAGCTGATATCGACGGGGGCACATACAATCTCTACACGCGCAACACGACCGGAACCGGTGGTTCAAAGTGTCCCGGCGTCACGAGTTGGATTCAGTTTTACAGCGTCCGGAAGACAGCTCGCCAGTGCGGGGAAATATCCATCACCAAACACTTCGACGCGTGGAAAGCTGCAGGCATGACACTTGGGAAGATGGATCAGGCTCAGATTTTTGTGGAGGTTGGGGGGGGGACCGGAAGCGCTGAATTCTCAACGGCGAACGTAACAACGACCCTATGAATTAGACCCCTCTTCGAACGACGCAGACCGTCTCGCTACCGATTGCCGTACAACGTGAAAGCCGTCCACACCAACGCAAAGACCAAAAGCCAGATCATCAAGCGAGTACGCAATTGCGGCGTGAGCCACGGCTCATCGCGCTTGATGATCTTCGTTTGCGACCACCTGCGGATGGCGTCAAGATCGTTGGACGTAAACGCGCGTTTCGGAATGATCTGAGCGTCATGCTTGGACACGAATAGGACGAGCACCGTGCGAGCGTCGACGCAGCGTTGCACGTCGGTCCACGGCAACATGGATTCGTTGCCGCTCGAAGCCACGCGAAAACCCTCTTCGCTCACGCTGACGCGGATCGTTTTGGCGTCCTCTGGCAATGAGGAATACACGCTCTTTGCGATGCGCTTGGCAGGGTTGCGACTGACGAGCAAAATGCCCAATAGGACGACCGCAATGACGACTAGCGAAATTCGATCGCGCCCTTCCATCCATCGATAGGCGACGAGGGAGACTACGGCGGCTGTTCCAACCCAGCTGATGGCTTTGGCCACTTTGGCGCGCGGCAAGGCGGCGAGCCCGGCTTCGATGTCCGACAACGTAAGTGTGACCGCACCGATAGCGGCGGAGGCAGTCGCAGGTGGTTGCTCGGTCGATGGGACGCGCGTCTCGGCTTCGCTGCTCATGGCCGCGCACCCTAGCGCAAAAAAACAACCCATCGCAGCCCGGCTCCAAGCCTATGGAGTCGCGCTGCAATCGGTACATCGGCCAACGACCCAAAAACCCCAGCTTGCGCCTTGCGTCTTCGAGAGTAGAAGTCGCGCGCCCAACCATGCTGGCGCGTACGATGCAGCCCGACGAAGTCACGTTCGTTGACGCGCTTGCCGCAGAAACGGGCTTTGCCCTCGACATGGCAGCCGAGATGGAGCGTGGTTTTGCGCGTATTTGGGTGGCACGCGTCGCGCCTGCCGAACCAAGGCCTGACGCGTTTCTCTTGGCTTGGATTGCCGCGGATGAATTGCACCTGATTGCAGTTGGCACGCACCCCGATCGGCGCCGTTCGGGGCTTGCCGAGCTGCTGGTCACGACTTTGCTGGAATTTGCTCGGACCGAGCATAGCCGTTTGGTGATTTTGGAGGTGCGGCGCAGTAACCGCGCAGCGGTTGCGCTATATCGTAAGTTTGGCTTTGCGGTGTCACGTCTTCGTCGCGGCTACTACGCCCAGCCCGAAGAGGACGGCATCGAGATGCAGCTTGTTCATGACGAAAACGGAATCATCGTGCCCACGCCCGATGAGGTTCCTTGCCTGGAGGATCTGAGTGCCTGAGTTGGACCATCACCACGCGCCCCGCCGCTTGATCACGGTGCCCCTGCTGCGCCGTGAAAGCATCGGAGACAGTTATCATGTTCTGTCGTTCGACATGCCTTCTGGCACCCGGGCGCGGCCCGGGCAATTCACGATGATCCGAGGTGGCGAATGGGGAGACACCCCGCTTCTGCCCCGTCCCATGAGCTACCTGTCCGGTGGTCAAACACCCAGCATACTGGTCAAGGTGCATGGTGAAGGAACACTACGCATGGGGCGCGCTGAGCCGGGCGAGCCCTTCATGCTGCTGGGCCCCCTTGGCAATGGTTGGCGCGCGCACGATCCGACAAAGCGTCAGGTGCTGGTGGGCGGCGGAGTTGGTATCGCGCCACTGCTCTTTCTTGCCCGTGAACTCATCGCTCAGGGAGCCAAGCCAGAGCTCCTCTATGGTGGTCGTACCGCGCGCGACCTACCCTTGGCCGAGGATGCCCTCGAGCTTTGTGAAGTCGAGTTCTCGACCGAGGACGGCTCCCGCGGGATCTGTGGCAGGGTTACCGATATTCTGCCGCGCCACCTAAATGCGAACACCGAGGTCTTCACCTGTGGTCCCGATCGCATGATGGCAGCGGTTGCCGAGAAATGCAGAACGCTGAACATCCCCTGCGAGGTATCGCTCGAGGCTCCGATGGCTTGCGGCTTCGGGATTTGCCTCGGTTGTGCCATCCCAACCCCGGGTGGTGGCTATCTGTACGCCTGTTCCGAAGGGCCCTGTATCGACGCCAACCGTATCGATTGGGATCGTAGTCAGAATCTCAGCGTTACGGTGTCGAAGGGCGGTGTGAAATGACTTCGCAAATCGTCAACATAGGCAGCTTGACGCTCAAGAACCCAGTGCTTACCGCGTCGGGTTGCTTCGGCTATGGGCTCGAATTCGACGACTTCTTCGACGTCACCGAGCTCGGCGGGATCTGCACCAAGGGCCTTAGCCTGTTGCCGAGGCCGGGCAATCCACCCGATCGAATCTGCGAGACCCCAGCCGGCATGCTCAACGCGATCGGACTGGCCAATATAGGTGTGGAGGTATTCTGTCGCGACAAGCTTCCCATCTTGCGTGAACGCGGCGTCACCGTGATTGCCAACATCTTTGCAACGAGCCTCGATGATTTCGTAGCACTCGCCCAAAGGCTGGACCGTGAGACCGGGATTGCCGCCGTCGAGCTGAATGTCTCTTGCCCCAACGTAACGCATGGTGGCATCGAGTTCGGGCGCGATCCGAAGATGGCTGCGCAGGTGACCGCTCGGGTTCGTGCCGCGACCAAGCTGCCGATTTGGGTTAAGATGAGCCCAGAAGCTGGCGATTTGGTTGGGGTTGCGCGCGCTTGTGAATCAGAGGGCGCCGACGCCATTTCTGCCATCAACACGATCCGCGGCATGGTCATCGATGTCGAGAAGATGCAGCCCAAGTTGAAGAACCGCACCGGAGGGCTCAGCGGCCCGGCGTTGCGGCCAGTCGCGGTGCGCATGGTTTACGATCTCGCTGGGGCGCTAAGGATTCCGGTCATCGGCATTGGTGGCATTTCCAATGCTCGCGATGCCCTAGAGTTTCTGCTCGCTGGCGCCAAGGCAGTGCAGGTGGGAACCGCGAGCTTCAAGGATCCCGCGGCTGGCAAACGCATTGCCGATGGCATTGCCGCCTACTGCGACAAGCACCAGCTGTCAGTCGAGGAGTTGATAGGCAAGGCGCGCGCATGAAACCCTTTCGTTGCTGCGGGATCCTGTCGCTGGGTCTGTTTGGCGCAATTACGGCGCTGGTCGGTCTCGCGGGTTGCCGCAGTGACGAAACGGATTCTGCCCAGCGTGGCCTCTCGACGAAGGCGATGCGTGCCAATCGCGTCCCCGCACGTGTCGTGGGCGAACCGGAAAATCCGGATGAAGGCGATGCCGGAACGAATCGCGCCGGACAGCGCTTTGGGTCGGATGCTGGCTCCCCGCCAGCATCGCCACTGAAGGATCACGAGCTTCTGCACGGTGACGGGCTTTCGACGCGGGACACTGGCGGCGTCGTACTTGATGCGGAGTGGCGTTGGAGTGACGTACCCGGACCGTCCAACGCCGCAGAAACCTCGGCTGAAGCGCTCGAGGCACTGCGCAGCGGTACTCGGTTGCGCATGCGCATCGAAGTGGCTACAGCCGGTCGGATCAGTATCGTTTTTGTTGGTCACGGATACCCCTGGCCAGATGGGACCGAGCTGCGTGCCCGCATTGACAGGCTGGGGCATGTCTTGGTGTGGCCAGATGGCAAGCACTATCGCATCGTAGTTCCAGGCGCATTGCGTGCCCTATTCGCCGATCGAAGGCTCGACCGAGGCTTGCTGTTCACCCCTAGGGTTACCATCGATTCTCCGGGCTCGGCGATCGGTCAGGCAACTGCGCGGCAGAGCCTGAATACGCCGATCGGTGCAATTCAACTCGAGCAAGCAACTCTAACCTCGAGTGGAATTGGCGCACCACTACTCTGTCGCTTTCTCGTCGAACTCGTGGGAGTTGACCCGAATACGGCCACTTGTGCGCCTGAGCAGCTAGTTCTTCGCGCCAATGTGACGAGCGCGCCTTCCGGCAAGTTGCAGTTCGTCGTGAATCAATGGAGCCGAAAGCAGGACCTCCCGCTTGCGGGGATCCAATTCCCGCCGGACGATGCCAAGTTGGAGTCCAGTGGATTGCCGGTCCCGAATCTTGGAACCGTCCCACGCGCGCAACTCGCAGCGCTGCGCAACCACGGCGCTGCCGCCGCGGCGCCATTGGCCAAAGATGCCCCCAAGCTTGGCCTTTTGGCTGTCAATCGCACGTTGTCGCTGCGCGCACTGATGTTGGACGGGATCCCCGTGGCATGGCTACCGTCCGGCGCAGAAATCGCGTTACCCGAACTGCAAAACGGCGCCTACACCATTGGTTGGCGCGACTTCTTTGGCAGCCTCATCGAGGCGCCAAAGACGGTCGCCTTGCCAGCGAAAGTAGCTTTGGGAAAGATGGGCGACGCGGTCGTTGTTCCCTGACAGTCTCGCGATTGGGAATCATTTCGGCATAACCACCAGCACAGCGGTGTATCCTTTGCCTGCGCCAGTGCCAAATCCCCTTTGGATGTTCCCGAGCTCGTGGTCGTTCGACGACAGCAAGATCCGCCATCTTGCGCAGGCTGTATTCGTCCTACTGGTGGCCGCAACGGGCTTGAGCGGCGCTTGTTCGAGCCGCAGTGTGCTACTGGCCACCGCGACTGACGACGCTACGACCGCGGGCACCGCGGGCCGCGCTGCCCATGCCGGTGCAGCAGGCGCCACCGCGCTCGCGGGCGCCGCTGGATTCATATCGTCGCCGCCACTGCTCATCGGCTCCATCGATCTTACGCCGAGTGGTCCAGGGATCCGCCTGATCGTTGGTGACGTGAACGGCGACGGGCGATACGACATCGTGGCGATGCAGCCAGACAAAGTACCGGACGGCAAGACACCGCATGCAGTCTTGGCCCTGACAGCGTTCGAGCTCGATGGCACGAAACTCTGGCAAGTGGGGACTCCGAACTCGGCGATCACGGGCAGTGCCTCGGATATTCCCGCGCAGATCTACGACATCGACAGCGATGGGTTCAACGAAGTGCTCACGGTCATGAACGGCAAGTTCGCCGTGATCGACGGTCGCACTGGAACACGGAAAGCCGATTACGCTCTGCCCGACCCCAATGCTCACGACGCCATCATGATCGCGAATATTAGCGGCCATACGCGACCGGATGACATCATCCTGAAAGATCGATTCTCCAACCTCTGGGCATTCGACAGCAGCTTCAATCAGATTTTCCAGTACTCCGGTGCCCTGAGCTTCTACCCCTGGCCCTTCGATTGGGATCATGACGGGCGCGATGAAGTCATGGCGGCATGCCAGTTTATCGAGAGCAATGGCACGCCAGTTTGGAATTGCGACGCTGCGACGGACTCCAATCAAGTGGACGCGGTGTGGGCTGCCGATATCGATCCCGACGCCGCAAATGGTACCGAAATCATCGTCGGGGCCGGCGACGTGATGGCCTTCGATGCCACAGGGAGGCTGCTATTTCGCGTTGACACCGAAGAGGCGCAGAACATCATCGTCGGAGATTTTCGTCCGGACTTGCCCGGCCGCGAGATCGGCGGTCTCGATCGTGTCCTGCGTGGCGTCAATGGGATCGACGGCATGTTCATGATCTCCGCGGCTGGAAAGATGCTGGTTCACGAGGACCGCCCCGAAGGCAGCGGTTGGAGCACGATTGTGACGATGATGCGCGATTGGGATGGCACGAAGCGCGACCTCGTTGTTGCCTATGGACGTGCGGGGGACGTGCCAAAGTTGTATGACGGACAGCTCAACGTGGTTGCCTCGTTTCCCGATGAGACAGGGCAGCTCATCCCCGTGGATCTGTGTGGCGACTCCAGGCAAGAGATCATCGCGTTCTCGGACAAGGCCGCACACCTGTACGCGACGGCGCCCTGCGACCTAACCTCGCACCTGACGGGTAAGACCCAGCCCCAGCCCAAGTATCTCTACAATTGGACGCGCTATTGGGGTGGTGAGTACCCGTAGTTGCTTGGCGTCTATGGCTTGTTCCCGGTGTTTGAGAACGCTTGTTGGGGATAAAAGCTGGAATTTCGCAGGAGTCGTCTTAAGTGGGGAACCAGCCGAAACTCGAGACTGGAGCGATCCAGGATTGCATTCACCGACTCGAGCCCTGTGGCATCGAAAGCCTGCTCGTTCGCCTCTCCGGTCACCACGACGATCACCAGTCCGTCGAGTCTGGGGTTCTCGCGCATTACCGAGACGAGTTTTTCGCCCCGGATCCCAGGGACGCCAACATCGACAATGATGGCCCGAATGCCATTCTCACGGATCGAGCGCGTTGCGCCGATGGCCGACGGTTGCTCGAACACCACGAAACCCTCGGGACTCAAGATCCCAAGGAGGCGTTCCCGCATCCCCTCGGAATCGGCGATCACGAGTATACGCTCGTTCGATTTCGCCCACGAACCGCTGGTGCGCATTGGTTCGTCTCCGGGGATCAACGGTGGCTTCTTGACGTTCATTGGACAGGCCTGAGTGTGCTGATGATCGCGAGGGAAGTGATTTTGGGCATAGGCTCGCCGAATGCAGACCCCCCTACATCTATGGTGGACCTCGATGCCCTCGGTCAGACTACCGACAAGTCAGCCCGTTTGCTAGACGGGAAGATCTTTCGGATTGGCAGCAGGAGTGAATGTGGGGGCCGAGGAGGCGATGGATGCTTCGCATCGCATTCAGGCTGTTCCGAACCGCTGAACAAAGGACACGTCAAGCAGTTGCAGCGATGCTGCATCTCCTGTGTCCCCGTTGGCCCCATCAAGGCCAAACGTTGGTAGGTTGGTTCCGTCCGTTGAGAGGTTGTCCGGCTACGCGACCCCGTATGGTTCCATATCCCGCGCGTAGTCGTCTGGATCGAATTCGAACTCAGCCTGGCCGCCTTGATCCATGCGTACCCGAAGATGCTCAACAACGGTGTCGATGACTTCGAGGCGCGTGGAAAGCAAGTAGAACTGATCCTCTGGCAGGGGTGGCATCTCGGCCAGCCGTCGGGCGATCTCTTCTTGATCAGGTCGTGCCAAGCGCAAGGCACCGGTCGGGCCCTCGCTATCTTCGGAACCGGCCATTGCTTCCGCTACGACCCCAACTGGATTGAAAGACAGCAGGACCCGCCTTTGGTTGACGCGCCAGGTGTGGACGTCGGCATTGGGCAGATGCCAGAACCCGTTGTACCTGCGGCGCACCAGTTCGCCATAATACGCGCCGGCACACCGCCACACGAGCTCGCGAAGCTCGAGACGATCCGTTATGGTTTCCCGCGCGGCTAGGAGGTAGTGATCGAGGATTGGGAGTGTCTCGGGCGTAAAATCGAGTTCGACTCCCAGGGCGTCTCGGACGAAGTTGACGCAGACGACGACGAGTTCGATGATTTCGTCTGGAGTTGGCGTGTCGACCGTCGGCGCGTGCTCTTCGAACCAGCTCGTATCGAGGCCTTCCTCCGCGTGTTCGCAATCGCAGTTGCCGCAATCGCAGTCGCCGCAATCGCAGTCGCCGCAATCGCAGTCGCCGCAATCGCAGTCGCCATTGGCAGCGAGATCTCCCTCAGGGTTCTTCGCGTGACAACAGCAAGCGCTCCCGTTTTGCGAACCAGTTTCGGCGTCCACCGGCTGGCTCTCTGTCACGTTCGCGACTGGGCTTGTGTGACCGGGATTGGCGGCGGTTGGCTTCGGTGGCTGGGCGACCATGGCGAACCATATCCCGACCCGGTTTTCGCGCACGCTTTCGGGGCCGTATCGGCGCGGCTTCGAGGGATAGCTGAACGAGCGAGTAGAAGATTACAGGCTCACGGCGCTTTGGTCAGATTGTGGCGGGGATGTCGCGAGCCATCACCAGGTCCGGCGACCTACTCGGTTTCCGCCAAATGCGTGACAGAACGATGGGCCAGTTGCCCAGCGGCATTGCAAGAATGAAAGACTTGATGGCTGCTCAGGGGGTCAGGCATCTTCGCGAAACAACACTACTTAGGCGGATTCCGTTCGGCGTGTTATCGTAGCTGCTTGCGCCATGCGGCTCGGCATTTTGAGCGACATACACGCCAACTACGAAGCTCTCAGCGCCGTGCTGGAGGCCTATCGTGATGAGGCAATCGACGTCTACTACTGCCTCGGTGACACTGTCGGTTACGGCGGATCCCCGAACGAGTGTGCGGAGATCATACGTGGACTAGTCAAAGCGACAGTACTTGGAAATCACGACGCAGCGGTAGCTGGTAGGATGGACTACTCGTACTACTACGAAGCCGCGCGGACTGCCCTCGACCTCCATGCTCAAATGCTCTCGGCAGAGAACATGGAGTGGCTGAAGGGATTACCCTACAAGATCGAACTCAACGAGCACCGGTTGCACCTGTGTCACGGGTCGCCGATACGACTCGAGGAGTTCGAGTACATCTTTGCTCCCGAACAGGCTCGTGAGTGCCTGCCCATCTACGACGAGCTTGCAGATCTGACGCTCATCGGGCATTCGCACCTGTGCAAGGTGTTCGCTCTGACGCGCAACTCCGTCGAAGAGCTGCCGCCGATCGATTTCGCGTTGGAATCCGACAAGAAGTACATCGTGAGTGTTGGCTCGGTGGGTCAACCGCGCGACTACGACAACCGTGCGAGCTTTACGGTCTACGATACCGACAAGCGGGTCTTCGAGTTCAAGCGCATCGAGTACGACATCGAAACCGCAGCGGACAAGGTGCTGCGAGCGCGACTCGAGCGCAATTTTGCGCACCGGCTGTTCATCGGCGTCTGATTCTCGCGTTGGCACTCGGGTATGGCGGCACTCGGAACAGTCCGAGCGCCGCCACGCGTCATTCAGACGTTCATTGACCAGAGTTGGCCCGCGGCGGTGTCCTTGACGACCACGCCGAGCTTCAGGAGCTCGTCACGGATTGCATCCGAGCTTGCGAAGTCTTTGGCAGCTCGCGCCTGAGCGCGTTCAGCCACCTTGGACTCGATGTCCGTGAGCGAGAGGCCGCGGCACTTGGCACGCCGGGCCTTGGTCCGCTCGTGGTAGGTTTGCGCATTGGTCGCGAGTAGGCCTAGCCAAGCGGTGACTTCGCGCACCTGGACCAACAGATCGCACGCTAGGCTAGCGGCAGCTGCGACGAAGGTTAGGTCCTTCTTGCGCTTCTGCGCGAGGTCACAAATCTCGTTGGCAGTTTTTGCCAATTCGCCAAGGCTGGCGATGGCAATCGGCGTGTTCAGATCTTCGAGCAAGCCGCGTTCGGCCGCGGCCCGTGCGGCGTTGGCCGCGGTTCGTGCGGCAACGATCTCACTAGGTTGTTTGTTCGGCGCGGCTGCGTCGGCTTGCGCTGCCAGCACTTCGAGTCGCTCGACACTCGTGTACAGGTAGTCGACGCGACGTTCGGCTTCGTCCACAGCAGGGAATACAACGCGGCCCGACTCGAGCTTCTCGGTCTCGAATTGGATCGGCCCGCGGTAGTGCACCGTGAGCAAAAGCCAGCGAAAACCTTCGGGATCGTTGCGCTCGAGCACGTCAGCGACGGTGACGAAGTTTCCGAGCGATTTGCTCATCTTCTCCTTGTCCACATTGACGAAGCCGTTGTGGATCCAGGCCTTGCAAAATGGACCTGCCCCGGGATTCGCGGCTTCGCTTTGTGCGATCTCGTTTTCGTGATGCGGGAAGATGAGGTCCATGCCGCCGGCATGCACCGAGAAGCCATGGCCCAGGTAATGCCGACTCATCGCCGAGCACTCGATGTGCCAGCCAGGCCGTCCGCGGCCCCACGGGCTGTCCCAACCCCACTCATCCGCCGTGGCGCCCTTCCACAACGCGAAATCTAACGGGTCACGCTTGAGCTCGTCCTGTTCGACGCGGGCACCCACCTCGAGTTCGTCGATGCGGCGCCGCGAGAGCTTGCCGTATTCGGAAAAGCTTCGGACAGCGAAGTACACGTCCTTGGTTCCGTTGGGGCGGCCGACGACATAGGCCGAGCCGCTTTGGATGAGCTCCTCGACTAAGCTTATGATCTGCGGGATGTGCTGGCTGACGCGCGGCTGATGGTCGGGCAGCAGGCAGCCGCATTGTCCGATCTGATCGATGTAGATCTCCGCCATGCGCGCCGAAAGCTCGAGCGGTGGTTCGCCGTTCTTCTTCGCGCGATCGAGGATCTTGTCGTCCACATCGGTAATGTTGCGCACGTAGGTTACGCGCTCGCCCCGGGCGCGGAGAAACCGAACCAGTACGTCCGGCGCCAGTGCGCTGCGGGCGTGCCCGGCGTGGGGCGCGTCGTAGACCGTGGGACCACAGCAGTAGATCCCGATCGAGCCGTCGGCATTGCGTGCAATGGGTTCGAGTTTGCGGGAGAGCGTGCTGTAGAGCGTTAGGTCGGTCATAAGTCGCGGTCTTCGTTATCTCGCCTCGAGCGATTGGGCAAGGTTCGTGGCAGCGTTACCACGTCGCACAGGCCAAACAAACTACGCGCCTGCGGCCAAGCGCTCCAACCCCAATTGCCTTTGCCAATGGCTAGTACCAACCGTCGCGATCGTAGAAACTGCGCGGCCTGCGGCGAGGATCCGTTGGCCAATTGCGACGATTCGGGCGAGGCGGGGCACGCCAACCTGACCAGGCGCGCAGGTCTCGCTGCTCACGCCCGCGGCAGAACGGCTTCACGCTGATGAGGCCAGCTAAGAACCCCCCGATGTGCGCGAAAAAAGCGACGCCGCCTGCGCCAGCAACCCCGAGGCTCGCCAGGCCTGGGATAAGATTGTAGATGAACCACATCCCCACCATGATCCAGGCGGGTAGGACGATGAAGGGGCCGAAAACGAACCAGAGTATAAAGACTGGGTTGAAGACCACGATCGGTGCTTTGGGGTAGAGCACCATGTAGGCCCCTAGTGCGCCAGCAATGGCCCCGGATGCGCCGACCATGGGCGTGATTCCAGTCGGATCGACCAGCGCTTGCGCTAGCGCGGCGCAAACGCCGCTGAGCAGGTAGAAAACGACATAGCGGAAGTGACCGATGCGATCCTCCACGTTGTCGCCGAAGACGTAGAGAAAGAGCATGTTGCCGGCGATGTGGCCCCAATCGCCGTGCATGAACATGCTGCTGAATATCGTGAATGCCTCGCCGAAGGGATCCGCGAACAAGCGCTTTGGCACCATCCCATAGGCGGCGGTTAGCCACGAGACGCCAGCCATCTCGCTGGTGAGCTGCCAACCCCATACGACCACGTTGATGGTGATGATCGCGTAGGTGACCCAGGGCACCGTTTTGGTCGGGTTTTCGTCACGCAGTGGGATCATCGGGCGGCCGGAGCCTAGCGCTCCCTGGCATGTTGCGCGAATTGGGCCTCAGAGTCGAGACGAAGGGCAGCCAGCGCCGGAAAGCCATGGTAAGGTCCCGACGCTTCGATGTACCGGCGGGTCTTGTCAAAATCCCTATCCACGAGCATCGCCTGTTTGGCTGGCGCGGCTCTGTTGAGCCTTGGTTGCGGCAAAACTGCATTCGACGGTCGCAGCTATCAAGCTGGGGACGTCGCCTTCCACATTGGCCCCATACCGGCTAGTTGGCAGCAACTCGAGGTCGAGGGCGCAAGACTCGCCTATCGCGACCCACTGACCGACACGATTCTCTCGGTCAATGCCCGGTGCGGACGCGACGCTGACGATGTTCCGCTAGCTGCATTGACACAGCATCTGTTCATTCAGTTCACCGAGCGAAATATCGTCGAGCAACGCAAATTCGATCTCGACGGTCGCGAAGCCATGCGTACCGAACTTTTGGCGAAGCTCGACGGCGTACCGCGGCGTTTCCGCGTCGTCGTCTTGAAGAAGAACGGTTGCGTCTACGATTTCTCCGAGATTGCGACGGCTAAGGCCAACCCGCAATCCGACGCGGTTTTCGAAGCCGTCGTCTCGGGCTTCGGAACCAAGGATCGGTAGATGACGACCGTCAGCGAGCCACCGCCCTCTGCCGCTTCCGTCGAACGTCCCAGTCGCGTCAGCTTTGCGGCGTTCGCTCCGTCACCATCGCGAGGATTCCTCGGTCGGCAGATCGACAGCGTCATCGAGTTTCTCGGACAGATTGGACAAGCGACGGACATGACGGTTGGTGCCGCGCGAGCGATGTTTCGCCGCCCGGTCGAATGGCGCGAGTTTGTCTACCAACTCGAAGCGCTCGGGGTTGCGTCTGTTGGCATTGTTGCAGTGACCAGCCTGTTCATCGGCATGGTCATGAGCGTCCAGTTTGCCTTTGGGCTACGCAAATTCGGCGGCATGGAATACACCGGGCGTGTCGTCGGCCTCAGTTTCATTCGTGAGCTGGCCCCAACCTTAACGGCGGTCATCGTTGGCGGTCGCATTGGTGCCGGCATGGCAGCCGAATTGGGCGCCATGAACGTGACGGAACAAATTGACGCAGTGCGCGCCCTCGGGGCCGATCCGTACAAGAAGCTGGTGTTGCCACGGCTCGTTGCTTCCATCATCGTGATGCCGATCGTGGCGACGATTGCACTCGTGCTTGGCTTTGCTGGGGCCATGTTCATTACCGATCTGGAATTCGGTATTCCGGCCTCGTTCTTCTTGCACAGCGCGCTGACTAGTATCGGACTTCAGGACTTTCTGAGTGGCATGTTCAAGACGCCATTTTTCGGCGCCATCATTGCGATTGTTGGCTGCCACTGCGGCCTACAGACACGTGGTGGCACGGCAGGTGTTGGCAACAGCACGACGCGGACGGTGGTGGTGGTGGCGATCACGATCCTGATTGCCGATCTCTTTCTGACGAAGGTCGCCATCGCTCTTTTCCCGTATCTCTAGCCACTTGGAAGGCCATGCTTTGCTAGATTTGAGTGGATATTCATCGATGTCTTCATTCGCAATTGGCAGTCAGCCATCAGCGAACGCCAAGTGGCATGTGCCAAACGAAGTCCGTTCGATTTGGAATCCGGCCCGAAGGGCTCTCTTCCAGCTGAAAGCGGAGACTCAATTCCTGACAGCCTGGTTGGTTTGCTGGCGCCTTCGGCGCCTGCCCTGCAGCAGGGCAACGTCGCCCTTCGTTGACTCATCCCCTCCGTGGATTCGTCCACTGCGGGGCTGGCTCTGCCAGGTTAGGCTTGCGTGAATACGGCGTGCAACCGATGCGATCCACGAGGACTACTCCCGAGCCTGCAAGCAGCGAGCAATGGACTGTAGGCGAGATCGCGCGCATGGCCAAATGCACGCTGCGGACGATTCGTTTCTACGAGCAACGCGGACTGCTTTCGGTCGAGGCGCGCACCTTTGGACGCCATCGGCGTTACTCGTCGCGCGATCTGGAGCGCTTGAATCTGATCGTCGAACTACGGCGCGCTGGCTTGTCACTGGACGAGATCCGGACGCTTTGCGAGATCAAGTGCCGTCATCCAACTGGCGCAACCGCCTCACTCGAGCTTCGGGGGCTGCTCGAAACTCAGATTTCAGCAATCGGAGCGCGCGTCACCGAGCTGTTGCGTATCAAGCAAGAGCTCGAGCAGCTGCGTCGTGCTCTGTCGACCTGCGAGGACTGCCACCGCCAGACCACACTTCCCGATGCGTGCGCCAAGTGCGAAAGTCTCGCCAATGGCGTCGACAGCAATCCCCTACTGCGCGCCCTCTGGAGCCATTCCCGATGAAACATCCACCCGATCTTGACGCGGCCCGACGTGCCATCTCTGCCTTCCTCGAGGCACTGGGTTACGACCCGCAGCAGCCAGACCTTCTGGGGACGCCAGCGCGAGTCGTCGAGGCCTACCTGAAAGACTTGGTGGTTGGCGAAGAGGTTGACGTCCAGCAACTGATTGAACAGGGTTCGGTGTCGAGCAACTCGGCGGGGCTCGTCATCGTGCGTGATATCACGACCATGACCATGTGTCCGCACCATTTGCTACCAGCTCAGGGGCAGGCCACCATTGCCTATCTCCCGGGGTCGCGGATCTTGGGACTTGGGACGGTGGCGCAACTGGTCGATGCATTCAGTCGTCGCCTCACGCTCCAAGAGCAGATTGGTGGTGCAGTCACCAATGCCCTAATGAACTATGCAGGGGCTCGCGGAGCTTACTGCTCGCTAAGGTTCGATCACGCCTGCTTGAGATTGCGCGGCGCGCGTCAAAGCGACGCCATCGTCGAGACGATACACGCTGAAGGGCAATTGAGCGAAGGACCGCTTGCCGAACAGCTGGCTATGGCCCTTGGGACGGGCCGAAACGAGTCGCTGGCTTCGTCATGAGTACACCTCCGACGTCGAACCGCTGTCCCGCTTCCGCGGGGCAACCAGCGACACGAGCGCCGCTCGTCGTGCTGACCGGATCGAGTCGTGGCATTGGGCGTGCCACGGCCCTCGAACTCGGTCGACTCGGGGCCAAGCTCGCCCTTGTCGGGCGCGCGTCTAGCGCGCAAGTCGAAACCCTGCGTCTGCTTGAATCTGCCGCCATTGGGCATCGTTTCTATCCAGCTGACCTCGAGGATCCCAGTCAAATCGCGGCGGCCGCGGAATCCCTTCTCGACCACGACGGCGTCCCCGATGCCGTTGTGAACAACGCGGCAGTCATCGAGCGCGTTGCCGTGGCACGCATGAGCCAGAAGGCTTGGGATCGGCAACAAGCCATCAATCTTCGTGCTCCATTTCTGCTGGTGCGGGCCCTACTGCCGAGCATGTTGAAAGAAGGGCATGGCCGCTTCGTGCAGGTCGCCAGCGTTGCGGCCACGGTCGGCACCGCAAACGCATCTGCCTACTGTGCTTCGAAGTGGGGCCTTGTCGGCTTTACCAAGAGCCTCGCGGAAGAGCTCGCCGACAGCGGACTGTCTGCGGTAGCAATTCTGCCCGGGTCGGTGGACACGGACATGCTTCAAGGTAGTGGGTTCGTTCCGCGAATGACTGCAGGCGATGTCGCAATCACCATCGCACACTACGCACTGTTTGCTCCAATTGCCCACAATGGCGCCAGCATCGAGATGTTTGGCGTCTAGGCGGCAAATGCCGGAAACCTTTGCGTTCCCTTTGCAGGATTCGACCACCTTAAATGGTAAGGGCCCACCACACTCACGTTCCTCTACCGTTGCTTCCTTCCGGATCTGGCGGGGTTCAAGGTGTTTAGTCGGTGAGCCCACAGGGCTACTTGCGTAGGACCCGCGCTTTTTACCAGAGTCGTCTACTGAGTCAAGTCGGCCGCAACCGGGGGGCACCATCCCCGAGGTTTTCCTGGCTTCGCGGGTCCCTTCGCTTCGGCGTTGGCGCCAGGTAACCGAGATGTGGGCGTTCGTCGTGAGACCTCGCCGAAATTGCCGTTGCCTACACAAGTCGTGCAGGAGTGCACCAATTGTGCAACAACCTGCGCAAGTTGATCGCAGAGGCCACGACACCGAAGATTTTCGGACCTCGAATCAGGCATTGTATTGCTGCATCGTACTGCCATAATGAAATCCTGGAACGACATGTGCCGGCATGATGCTTGCGATGTTGCGGCGGAACCTTGCCATCGAGGTGTGTCGAAATGTCTTTCTCGTACCCCCTTACACCCAACGGAATGTACGACGCCATGTCCCGAGACATGACCACTGATGACCCCGATGAAGTGACTGGCGAAGTGACCTCGAAGGACCTTGTCCTTCCGAGTGCTTCGGCGGCAGCACCTGATTCGAAGGTTTCGAGGTCCTGCAATCCACCATCTCAATCAGGTGTTGGAGTCATTGGTGTTGGGACGTTGATGGAACCACGCACGGTGGTCAAGCGACCTCTAGTTCCGCCACCACCGCGACCAGCGGCGAAGTCGTCGCCCACGGCTTCACCGAGTACCATGCAGAATCCGTTGCCCAAGGCTTCACCGAGTGCCTTGCAGAATCCGTTGCCCAAGGCTTCACCGAGTGCCTTGCAGAATCCGTTGCCCAAGGCTTCACCGAGTGCCTTGCAGAATCCATTGCCCAAGGCTTCGCCAAATCCGTTGGAGAAGTCGCTACCCAATGCGGAGACGCCAAGCAAGCTTGCATCGCCTCCGGACAGGGCCGCGGTGACCGCCAGGCCCGCTCCGTCGCCGGCAAGAGTCGAAACGCCAGCCAGACCTAGGTCGACACTTGCGGAACGAATCGACGCTGCAATCAAGACCGTGCCACCTCCGGCAAAGGCCGAGGCGACTGTCAAACCTTCGTCACCGCCTTCTGAGAGGACGCAGATCTTCAGACCCAACCTAAACGATCCGAAGTTGCGCCGCAGTGGTGCACCCACCGCTCCGCCGCCCTGCGGCGAATTGTCGCCACAGGTCGAATTCCCAAAGCAACCCAGAGTCCCCGCGGACATTGCTGCTGCTTCACAGCGTCGATCCCACGGAGAAACCAATTCAGCGTCTCAGCGCCATCCTGAGTCACGGCCTCGCGAGGAAGACGACCAGACCCGCACCTACTCCGCAGAGACTGTCGACAAGCTATTGCACGGTGAGGTAAGCACGGTCAAGCCGCCGAGAACGGCGGCGGACGACGTCACGCGCGTGGGGGAGATCCCGCTTGAAGAGATGCTTCTTGCTCAGGCGAAGCCGTCGAACCTGGGAGTCGGGCATGAAGACGTCACGCGCGTCTACGAAATGCCATCGGATGATTCCAAGTCGGAAGCAACCTCGCCCAGGAAGCGCATTCAGATAGACGATCCATTCACGGCGCCGAGTGTCATCATCCAAGCTGAACCGTCCAATTCGCGCTGGGGATGGTGGATTGCCTGTGGTTTGCTCGCCGTGGCATTCTCTGCCGGCTGGGTGTATCGAGCCCCACTTGGCCAGCAAGTCCACAAGCTGCAGAGCAGCTTCATTCGCGGAATTGGCAGCCCGAAGTCTGCCAATGGCACGAGTCCGGTTGTTGCTGCACCAATGGTAACGGTGTCGGTGAGCGTGTCGCCTGCCGATGCTAGGCTCACCCTCGACGGCGCGTCGGTAACGAATCCGTTCACAGCGCAGCGACCGTCGGACAAGCAATTTCACAATCTCGCAGCCGAGGCACCGGGATACATGCCGCTGCGGCGCACCGTTCAATTTGAACGGGATCTGACCGTCGTTCTTGCCTTGGCGCCTTTGCCCCAGGTTGCTGCACCGCAGCCGGAGGAGAATGCGACAGAGCCAGCCCCAGCCGCCGCCTCTGAACCTGCGCCACCCGCGCGCACGGGGCGAGTCCGTGTAAGGCGGGCCGCGCCTTCCGTGTCGGAAACGCCAACACCGCCGGCAACCACGCCAAGCAGCTGCAGCCCGCCGTACGTCATCGATGCATCAGGTATCAAGGCCTACAAGCCCGAATGCCTGTAGCGCAGCATTAGCCCCGACGCGGCGCCGCCGTACCGTTCGGAGGTGCCTTCGATGTAGTCACCTCCGAAAGCAAGATTTCGTAGAGCCGCGCGGCATCGACAAACTGCAGTTCGAGCGTACCAAACGCAATCTCATCGCCGAGCGCAAGTGGAGCGGTTCCCTTCGCTTCGAGCTTGCGTCCGTTCACGAAGGTAGAGTTCGATGCCCCGTTGTCGCGCATGCTGTAGGCGTGAGTTCCGTCGACCTGAATATGCGCATGTACCTTCGACACGAAAGGCAGCCGGATCACGATGTCACAGTTCGGGGCGCGTCCTATCGAGAACCGATCCGGGTAAGGATTGCCTTCGCGCTTTCGTACGGGCACGATGCGCCATTCGGCGGCATAGGGGTCGATCTCGAGCTTCGTGTGTTGCGTCTCGAACGAGATTGTGATCGGCGCACCAGCACCTCGCTGCAGGATTCCTCTCTTACGTGGTCGCTTCACCAGAAACAAGGCGTTGGACTGCGCCACGAACTCGGCAACCGTGGTTGCCCGCGCGAGGGCCAGATAGTTGTTTGGCTCATCCATGCGTGACGCTCAAGCCGTAGGCTATATCAAAGTCGAAGCCAGCGGAATCCGTAGCCCCTATCCAGTTACCCCCTGCACAAGGTATCAGTGCAGGCTGCAATCACAGATTTTCCAACGGGTTGGGCCCATGGAGTGCTGTCGAAACCTCTTCAACGTTTGTCATCCGGTCGACCGACAGTGCGAGTTGAACGGGATTATCGACGGTTGGGGGCAAGATCTCGCAACTCTCGACAAACTCAACACCCAGGCGGGGAAAGCCGTTGTACCCTAGACCGAGGAGTATTCGCTTGAGTGGCACAGTAGATCAAAGCTCGCCGAAGAATGCGTTGAGCGGAGCAAGGGCGACGAGTCCGGGGCCGGGGGCACCTGGGGTACAAAGTCAATCAGGGCTGCGCTATCGCCCCATCATTGCGCTTGGGCATGGTGGCATGGCGGACGTGCTGCTGTCGGTTGGGCGCGGGCCAAGCGGCTTCAACAAGCTGGTCGTGCTCAAAACGATGCGCAAGGAGCTCGTTACCGACGAGGAACTGCGTCAGATGTTTCTCGCCGAGGCAAGGCTCTCGGCTCGATTGAATCACGCCAACGTCGTGCAGGTCTACGAGGTCGTCGATACCGCGTTGCCCTGCATCATCATGGAGTACCTCGAGGGCCAGCCCATGTCGGCGGTCCACCACGATGCGCGCGAGCGCTTCACCCTGCCACTACAACTCAAGGTCATTTCAGAGACCTTGGCGGGGCTGCACTACTCGCATGAATTGAAGGACTACGACGGAACACCCCTCAACATCGTGCATCGCGATGTCAGTCCACAGAACGTGTACATCACCTACGACGGCGTAGTGAAAGTATTGGACTTCGGTATTGCTAAGGCTTCGGATGCCGGGGGTCAGACGCGCACCGGTGTCATCAAGGGCAAGATCACTTACATGCCACGCGAGCAATTGCTCAGTGAGCAGGTGGATCGTCGTGCAGATGTGTACGCCATCGGCTGTATGCTGTGGCACGCTGCGGCGGGCGTCAAGCTTTGGGACGGGCTGCAGGAGGGTGACGTGATGCGCGCGCTCATCGAAGGCGCCATCCCGAAGCCCAGCGAGCGGCGTCCGGTCGAGCCTAAGTTGGAAGATATAGTGATGAAGGCACTCGCGCCTGACGCCGAGGGCCGCTACGCGACTGCCCAAGAGTTGCGCAATGAAATCGACCAGTACTTGGCCGAGAACCACCCAAAGACCAGCATGCGTGAGGTTGGCGCGCTAGTAACCGAGGTATTTGCCGAGCAGCAGGACGCGCGCAAGAAGCACATTCACCTTGCGCTCACGGCGCCACTCTCTGAGCCACCACCGCCAATTCCAGCAGGTATCGAGGACATTGTCTCGTCGGGGACGGGGATGTCCGTGCATTCGATGGTGCTTGAACGCAAAAGGCAGATGGTTTGGACCGTCGCTATTGCCGTTGGTGCCGCAGTGCTTGCGTTGGGTGGGATGATCGGGTTTCTGACCTGGCGAGGTAGCGGCGGCGAGCAGGCGGCGAACAGCGCCGCCCCTGCGGCTCCTGCGCAGATTCAGATCCGACTGACCGCCACGCCGGCTGCCGCTGATCTGGCCATCGACGGCAACCCGCTCAGTGGCAATCCGGCACTGCTGACCGTGGCGGCCGACAGTCACGACCACGAAGTGCGCGCGACACTAGCCGGTCATGAGCCTTACGTGAAGACGGTGCGCTTCGAACGAGACTTGGCGCTAGAGATCATGCTGCAGGCCTTGCCCACTGCCGCGTCTTCCGCCAGCGCGCCCAGCGAGCCATCCGCGAAATCATCGAAGGGCCATGCCTATTCGGGCAGAGTACCCGTGAAGGTACCCCCCCCAGTCGTCGGCAAGAAACCCAACGCGAACTGCGATCCGCCGTTCTATTTCGAGAATGGCATCAAGGTGTATAAGCCCGGCTGCCTGTAGCCCACGCACCTGGACGCTCGGCGTTGGGAGCGCCGAGCGTGTGCTTCTACATCCGAGCCAATCGATGGCCTACGGTCGCCAGAGCCGCCAGATCAACCGATAGTGCGCCACCTTCTCACTCATTGGGATCTCGGCCCAAACTGGTGCGTAGAAAGCTGCGACCGCACAGGCAAGTCCGACGAAGATGGCTGCCGCGATTGCCTTCTTTCGCTCCACGTGGGCCACAAATCCTGCCAAGAGGATGAGCAAGAACGCAAACGAGGGCATGTAGTGGTAGTGAAAGACATAGCCCTTTCTCGCTACCGTCCAGGGCAGCAGCATCGCACACCAACCAATGACAGTGACTAGTATCCCATTGGCAAAGGTTGGCGTATACCAGCCACCGAGCTTAGCTGCGAGTTTGCGTGAGGAGCTAGCGACGGCAATTCCCACGGAGAGACCACCGAGGGAAGCAATGCCGGCGTAGACGAAGACGAGATTGCTGAGGCTCGAGCAATAGCGATTGACCCAACCGTGGCTACTGAGCTTCACCACGATGGGGTGGTACATGTAGATCCAGCTGTACCAGGGGGACGCCAACTCGTTCTTGTGCTTCGTCATGTCGAGATGGTGCTGAAAGAGGTCGTGCACCAGCTTCCAGAGAGCTTCGACATCGTGCGGTTGACCAGTGACGCTTAGGCCCCACATCCATACTAGGGCATGTAGCACCGGCACCACGGCGAAAATCAACACATGCAGCCAGTGAACGCGGCCGAGTAGCATGACCGCTACCGCTGCTGGGATGACCGTCATCACGCCGCTCCATTTGATCGAAGTGGCGAGCGCAACGAGGATGGCCGAGAGCAGCACACCGACCCAACTACGAGCCGTGACCGCGGCCAGCATCGCCCAAAGGATGAAGCATACGAGAATGCCGTCGAGCAATCCCGTTCGCGAGTAGGACAAGAAGAACCCGTCGGCGGCCACGAACGCGGCAGCAAACCAACCGGCGCGCCTACTTTCGAACAGTGCACGCCCAAGCATGCCCGCGACGACGATGGTAAAGAGTCCGAACACGACTGCGATGAAGCGCCACCCGGTGCTATTGTAGCCGAAGGCAAGCAGCCCGGTCGCCATGATCATCTTGCCGAGGGGCGGGTGATCGTTGACGTCGGGGGTTCTCATCAAATAGGCGTGGGAATTTTTGACGAAGAGTTCTTCGTCGAAAGTAAACCAGGGCGGATTCCCATAGCCTTGAATCCTCAACACCACGCCCCCAATAAGCATCAGTGCGACGAATACCGTGGTCAGTTGAGCGGCGCGTGGCAGCTCGCGAAAGCGCTGGAGAAGATAGGTGGAAACGGCCCTCACCTGTGGAGAAAAGCGGGCCGAAAAGGACTCGGTGGTCATTGCGGGAACACACAGTTGGAGAGGCGTCCCACCGGTACGCTGGTTTGCACCGGACCAAAGGCGGCCGTTGGCCCCCAACGCAACGACACCGATTTCGTGACTCCGACGATGGAGTAGTTGCACGTGATGCTGAAGCGCTCCTTTGGCATCACCGGGCCACGCATCGTGGCCGAACTCCAAAGCCCCGAGGCGAGGAATAGCTCGTTCTTTACCGTGTTGTAGGGGCGTATGGTCGTTTCGTCGTCTGCGCCGGAAGAACCAAATGCCGAGCCATCGCGGTGGAAACCACACCGAAGACCGTCGAATTCCTTATCGGACGAGCAAGCCAAGTTGCGCACATCCTCAGGGATGAGCGTGATCTCGATCAGGTGAGTTCCGCCCACACGCCACACGTCCGAGCTTTGGGCGTAGTGCGTTGAATACTTGCTCCAAGACACGAAGATCCAAAGCATGAAAGCGATGCAGAGAAGTGCCGACAAGGCACGCCAGAAGACGGCCAAGTCGGAGACGAAGCCAGACACTCGAGACGACGTGCTCGGCTCGGGCGCCCCCGGTTCCAGCGGAGATGAAGTCATGGCGGCGCCTTAGCGAAGAGGACCCATCAGGTCAAGTTGTCTTGACAACTTGACCCCCTCCGGCTACATTGGTCTCGATGCTCAATCCCGAGGCGCCCATACCGCTCTATCGGCAGCTTGCTGATGAGCTAGAGGAGCGTATCTACTCAGGAAAACTGGCAATCGGTGAGCGCATCCCGTCGGAACACGAGTTGTCGTCCTTGCACGGGATTGGGCGTCCTACCGTGCGACAGGCAACCGACTACCTCGTCCGGCAGGGTTTGCTCGAAAGACGCCGCGGATCGGGAACCTTCGTGTTGCCGCCACGTACCCACGTCGATCTCTTCACACTAGGCGGAACCATTGCCGCGTTCGAAGGTGCCGGACTGGTGCTAACCACGAGTATCATCGAGTCGGTCAAGCACCATGCGCGACTCGATGCCGAGGCAGGACCACTTGCCGATCACGAAGGCTTCACGTTTGCCCGTCTCGGCAGCGTCGACGGTCAGCCGGTGCTTCTTGAGCGCATGTATCTCGATGCAGCCGTCTTTCCCAGTTTCGACGCTCAACCCGTAGAGCACGAGGCGCTCAGTCGTCTGGTGCAGCGGCACTACCACCGGCGACCCGTGGGTGGTCAGCAGTCGATACGTGTTTGGTCGCTTACCGCACGTGAGGCCAGCGCGCTCAAGGTCGAACCCAAACACGGGGCCTTGCTCATTGAACGAACTCTCAACTTCGTGTCCGCCAAGTCGGCTATCTTCGCGCGGATCTTCGCCTTGACGGACCGCGTGGTGCTGGCTCAGTCGCTCACCGACTCTTTGGCTTTGACGGCAGTGTCTGCGACGGAAGAGGAAGAAGCATGAAATCCCGTGGGTATTTTGGTCAATTTGGCGGGGCCTTCGTGCCCGAGATCCTGATGGCCACGTTCGACGAACTCATCGAGGCCTTCGAAACGGCCAGGAGCGATCCTGGCTTCTGGGGCGAGTTCGAACGGCTTATGGCAACCTATTCCTGCCGTCCAACGCCGATAACCTATGCCGAGAATCTTACGCGGCACTTCGGCGGAGCGAAGATCTTCGTCAAGCGTGAGGATCTCAACCACACTGGTGCGCACAAGGCCAACAACGTGATGGGTCAGGGGTTGCTCGTCAAGCGCATGGGCAAACGCCGCGTGATTGCCGAGACGGGCGCTGGGCAACACGGGGTCGCCACCGCCACCATGGCAGCGAAGTTTGGACTCGAATGCACTATCTATATGGGTGAGGTAGACGTCGAGCGGCAGCGTCCAAACGTCTTCTGGATGGAACGCCTCGGTGCGAAAGTGGTGCCCGTGTGTGAGGGGTCACGCACGCTCAAGGACGCTATCAACGAGGCGTTTCGCGACTGGGTGTCGAATATGGACAGCACGCACTACGTGCTTGGTACGGCATGCGGCCCCCACCCGTTTCCGACGATGGTCACCTATTTTCAATCGATCATTGGCAAGGAAGCGCGGAGGCAGATTCTCGAGCACTGCGACAAACTGCCTCAGCGCGTCTACGCCTGCGTGGGCGGCGGCTCCAACGCTATGGGAATTTTCAGCGGATTCTTCGACGACACTTCGGTCGAGCTCGTAGGCGTCGAAGCGGGTGGACACGGTATCGACACCAACGCGCACGCAGCTCGGCTGGCGTCACCCAGCGCGAGCATCGGCGTAGCCCAGGGCTATAAGACCTACTTTCTTCAAGATGCCGACGGGCAGATGCGTGAGACCCACAGTGTCGCGGCCGGGCTCGACTACGTGGGTGTATCTCCAATTCTGTCGCACTACCACGACACGCATCGTGTGCGTTTCGAAGCGGCGACCGATCGGGAGGTCGTCGAGGCACTTGAGTTGACGGTGCGCAAGGAAGGACTGATTCCGGCGCTCGAATCCGCGCACGCTTTTGCGCAGGCATTCAAGGAAGCGCCGACGCTTTCGACTGAAGACGTCATCCTAATCAATCAATCTGGGCGTGGAGACAAAGACATATTCACCATTGCGGATGCCTTCGATGATCCAAAGTGGAAGGAATTCATCTGCAAGAAGGCGGCGGCCTATCAACGTGGCTAGGTGGCGCGGTGCGACGAAACTTAGTTCTTACTGATCCAGCATAGGAGATCGACATGTTCGAGGCATACATCGAAGAGAGACGGAGGCAGCGCGACCTCCTGCTGATGACGCATATCGTTATTGGCTATCCAAGCCTAGCGGCTTCGCTCGAGATCGTCGACGCTATGGTCGAATCGGGGGTGGACGTTATGGAGCTGCAAATCCCTTTCTCGGAGCCGATTGCCGATGGTCCGGTGATTCTGCACGCCAACCAGTTGGCGCTCTCGTCTGGCATTCGGGTCGACGACTGCTTTCGGTTTGCCGAGACCGTCGCCAAGAAGCATCCCATCCCGTTTCTATTCATGTGCTACTACAATGCCTTGTTCGTGCGTGGTGTCGAACGCTTCGTGGGGCAGATGAAGCAGGTTGGGATCCAGGGTTCCATCGTTCCGGATCTCCCGCACGAAGAAGGCCGCGAGTACCTTCTTGCCATGCAAGAACAGCAGTTGGACCCAATATTCATCTTTTCGCCAAACAGTCCGGAAATCCGTCTGCACGAGATAGCGGACCAGGCACGCGGCTTCGTCTACTGTGTCGCTAGAAAGGGCGTAACGGGAAACACCACGGCGTTCTCAGCCGACCTTGCCGAGTACCTAGCTCGTTGTCGAAAAGCCACAAGCCTTCCCTTGGCACTCGGATTTGGCGTCCGCGATCGCAATGACATGGCCTACCTGTGCGGTAAGGTCGATATGGCAGTGGTTGGCTCCGAAACCTTGCGTATCGTGGATTCAAAGGGCGTGGCTGCGGTGGCGCCGTTCATTCACCAATTGATGCACCCTAGCCAATAGAGTGGTTTTCACCGACATGGAACACCAGCACATTGAAACCGCCCGAAGGATGCCTGGGCCTGCACGTTGCGAGCAATGGGACGGCTACTTCCGTGTCTGCTGGCTATTGATTGCGATCACCGCATTGGGAACAACTGGTTGCAGAAACCGAAGATCGTCGACTCCCCCTAGCCCGTCAGCGCGCACCTCGGTGGCAGGGGTGGCAACCACGGCTTCGGTCGAGCAAATACTGCTCGAAGGATCCTTCGAGCGAGTGTCGCGAGCTGCGAGCGGGACGGCCCGTATTGTCCGCCGGGGTAACGTCTACGAACTCCGGCTCAGCTCCGTCAACGTGGCGCAAGAAGGCACGGTGCGTGTCTACTTGGTGGGCCACGAGCGCCCGGCGAGTACCCGCATTCTCGATGAAACCGAGCTGAAGTACGACATTGCCGAGCTTGAGCGCGGAGCTATGGAGCAGCGCATCGAGCTACCAAGCGAACCCGACCCAGCGCTGCGCTCGGTCGTACTGCTTCATCCGGCATTTGGCGTAAACTTGGCGGTTGCACCCTTGCGTTCGCCGACGAATGGCCCTTAAATCGAGATAAGGTATCGAGTTTCCCTCGCCTTTCGCGCGCCAGATCCGTTAGCATGTGGGCGCAATGTTCCGAATTCTCGACATCGATCCCGAAGGGCTGGTGACGAGTAGCAACGTAGACATTGACGGGCGAGTACGGCCACCAGGAGCGGGCCATTTCCGTTTCATCGACTGCGTGGCGCCCAGCGCGGAGGAACTGTCCACACTGCAGGAGCGGTTCGGATTCCATCCCGTAGCGATCGAAGATTGCGCGCAATACGATCGTCGACCAAAGTTTGAAGCCTACGATGATCATCTGTTCATCGTCATTCACGCACTCGGTCCCGATAGCAATGAACCAGATCGCGTGGAGGCGCGAGAGCTGCACGCCTTTCTCGCCACTAACTACCTCGTCCTGGTGCATGACGAGGTCGTCGACGTCGTCGACACCGTTCTCAAACGCCTGCAAATGGAACCGCATCTGGCGCGCCGAGGTGCAGCCTACGCGTACTATTTGGTCGCAGACGGGTTGGCAATGGGCTTGTTTCCTTGGATTGAGGAGCTGATTGCGCGCATCGAGAATGCGGAAGACAGTCTGCTCGAAACGTCGAGCGCAGAGGCCTTGACTGACGCCTATACGATTCGGAGGCTATTGGCGTCGATCCGTCGTGTCCTTTCGCCGCAACGCGAGGTGTTCTCGTCCCTCACCAGATTCGAGTCGCCTATCTTGAGCAAGAAAATCGTGCCATTCTTCCGCTCTGTGCATGATGACGTCATGCGTTTGACGGAACTCGTCGAGACCGCGCGCGAACATGTGTCGAACCTGCGTGAGGCCCACGTGACGGCCATGTCGCAACGCACCAATGCGGTCATTCACCGCCTGACGGTCCTGAGCGCGGTGTTTTTGCCTCTGACGTTTCTGACCGGATTTTTCGGCCAGAACTTCGAGGCGCTGCCCTTTGGTTCTCGCTCTCTTTTCTACGTCGCACTGGCCATCACTGTCGCCACGCCGACAGTGATGCTGATCTGGTTCCGGCGTCGCGGATGGTGGTAGCCACCCTCGAGGATCACTTCTGGACTACTCACCCTGGATGGTCACCTGGATGGTGCGGCGGCCTCGAGGGCCGTCGAAATCGCACAGGAAGACGTTCTGCCAGGTCGACAGTCCAAGACGCCCGCTGCGTATTGGAATGACCTCGCTGGGTCCGACCAGGCCCGCCTGGATGTGGGCGGCGCCATTGTTGTCCACATGGTCGTGTCGCCACTTGCCGGCTGGGACAAGCTGAGCAAGGCAGTCTAGTACATCGAAAGAGATGTTCGGATCGTCGTTCTCCTGAATCATCAGCGCAGCAGTGGCGCCCTCTGCGTAAAGCGAGCAGATGCCGTTCTTGACCCCCGAAGTGCCAACCTCCCGCTTGACTGCCTCGGTAATGTCGACCAGCTCCCGAGCGTGATGCGTTGAGACCTCGATGGTGGCCAGGTGTTGTCGCATGCGCGCAGCATAGAGACAAAAACGCCAGCTGCGCGACCCCAAGCTTGGATCGCGCAGCGCGTGTGACTACCCTGATCTCAGAACTCTGCGGAAATCACCAAGAAATGGTCTTTCCGCACTGGCTGGCAACCCCGCCACCACCACAGGTCTCCCCGACGGTACAAGTTCCACAGTCGAGTAGGTTGCCACAGCCGTCAGCGACGGGGCCACAGTTCGCGCCCTGCAACGAACAGGTGAGCGGTACGCAGCCGCCGGTTCCGCAATGGTTGGCGACACCTGCTCCGCCGCAGGACAGGGGAGCAATACAGACGCCACAGTTGAGCACGCCACCGCAACCATCCCCAACCGAGCCACATTCGGCGTCGGCTTGCGTGCAACTGCGCGGGACGCAGGTTGTGCCTGTGCCGCATTGATTGGCAGTGCCACCGCCACCGCACGTCATGGGCGCGACGCACACGCCGCATTCCACGATGCCGCCGCAACGGTCACTGATGGCGCCGCAGCCTGCACCAGCTTGTGCGCAAGTGCGGGGTATGCAGTCACCGCCGCATTGGCTGGCCACGCCGCCACCGCCACACACGGCTGGAGCGACGCAATCGCCGCAGTCGAGCACGCCGCCGCAGCCATCACCGATGAAGCCGCAGCCAATCCCGCTGCAAGTGCGTTTCGTACAAGTGGTGCCCGTGCAGACTCCCGAAACACAGGTGAAACCAGTTGGGCAGCTGCCACAAGATACGGTGTCACCACAGCCGTCACTGACGAAGCCGCACTTGGCGGTGCCACAGTTGCCAGATGGCGTGCAGGTTCCGGTGCTGCATACGTTGGGGGTTCCTCCACCTCCACAAACCTTTGGGCTCGTGCAGGTGCCACAATCGACGGTGCTTCCGCACCCATCGGAAATGAAGCCACATTGTGCACCGACGTCGGCACAGGCGCGCGGAGTACAGACGGGGGTCCCGCAGACGTTCGCCGTTCCGCCGCCGCCACAGATGGCGGGTGCGACGCAGGTGCCGCATTCGAGGATACCGCCGCAACCGTCCGCAATGACGCCACAGTTTGCACCCTGCGCGCCGCAAGTGGTGCGAGTGCAGTTGTTGCCGCATTGATTGGCGACACCACCACCGCCGCAACTTTCGGGTGCGACACAGGTGCCACACTCGAGCAGGCCGCCACAACCGTCAGATAGGGAGCCGCAAGTGGCACCAAGACCCGCACAGGTATTCTTGGTGCAAGTGGGCGGCGTAGGCGGCTCACCAACGGAAACGCAGGCTGAGAGGTCGAAGAGCATGAACATCAAGACCTTCTCTTGAGCCGTCAAGGCACCTGTGCTGCAGTACGACGGGAAGACCTTGTCGGCGATTGCCGAGGTTCCAGCTACGTGGAAAGCACTGTAGAGCACTCTGCCGCAGATGCTGTTCGCTGCAGCCTTGAAGGGCGTATTGAAGGCATACTGCTCGATCCCATTGGCGTCGCAGATCTGCGCGCCGTTGACCCTGGCGGCGGTATCCGTGTAGATGAACCGCTCGCTGCCCGCGTTGACCGACTTCACGTAGTAGCGTGGGTCGGTAATGGAAATGTAGCCGTCCCCGTAGGTTGGGCTCCAGGCACTGACATTGCCCAGCCACTTGTTCAGGGCAACGCCCTTTGGGTTATTGATCGGATCGCTCTTGTCGATGATGCCTGTGGTCAAAGTATCACTGCTACCGGAGGGCGCAGTTCCACCCCAAGCTGCAGAGTTGGCAAAGGTTCCGTTGTCGTCCAGATACTTGTAGCTGTAGTGGGAGGCGAATACCCTGCCGCCGGTGTCAGCCCAACTGCGCAGCGTAGTATCGTAGGTATCGTGATCGTTGGCTCTGCCCTCGCAGTCGAACACCGCAATATCGTACTGGTTCAGCCTGTTGTTGGTGAACAGATCGGCCAGCTTGTCCTGGACTACGTCGGCATCATAGGCCGAGGCACATTGCGTGGTGCTGCCGGTCTTGTATTTGACGCAGCCCATCACACCGCCACCGCCGTTGCTCACGTTTCCGTTGTTGAAATTGACGGGCGCGCGATACATGTGAATGCGCCCCGTGCCGCTGGGACGGGTGAACTCGGTGTCGGCAACACCGATCTTGCGCACCACGCATTCCATCGCGTCGACCAGGCCAGAGACCACTGCAAACCTTGGGATGTTGACGTATTGCACGTTGGCTGCGTCGGCATCCGTCTTGTGTTTCGGTAGACGAGTCTGTTCTGATGTCAGTGCCAGGGATCCGCAACGGCTAACCGCGGGGATCGTGACGACCCGTCGCCATTTGCCCATCTTTACGACCAGCGGGAAGCTGGTGCCCGCTGGAATGTTCTTCAGCGTGAAACTTCCGTCAGGTCCAGTAAGTGCCGCAGCGATCGGGTTGCCGAGGTTCTCGTTCTCGCAACGCTCGCAAGTGGCACCAGTCGAAATCGGCGGGATAGCACCGTTCGGGACGTAGACCAGGGCGTTGTAGAGTGGCGTAGTGCCATTCGGCGCGTACACCTTGCCGGTGAGCTGCGTCGGTGTCTTTCCGGCAGCAGTACAGGTAGAATCGATATACGGACAAAGGTTCGTGCAACCAGCAATCGTGGGCATCGTGCAGACGCCCTTGGTGCCCACGCAGGTCTTCGGCCAGGTGCAGCCGCCACAGTTCACCGAACCCGAACAACCGTCGGATTGGTACCCGCAGCTGTCTGTGTAGTTGCAGATTTCTGCCTGCGTCTTGGCGGTACAGGCCGTGCCGCCACAAATGTTGAAACCGCCGCCACCGCAGAACTGTCCGGTGGGGCAACCTCCGCAGTCGACAGTTCCGGTACCACAACCGTCGCCTTGCAGTCCGCAGATCCCGGTGCAGATTTCGGCTTTGGTTTTTGGCGTACAAGTGGTGGTCGAAGTGACGCAGGTATTGCTACTGCCGCAGACCTTGCCGTCCGTACAGCTGCCGCAATTGAGGAGTCCTTGGCAGAGGTCCGGGATTTGCCCACATGCAGCGCGCTGAGCGCTGCAGGTCGTCGGCGTGCAAACAGACGTGGAAGTTCCACATTGTCCGGGCTTCGACGGATCACCACCGCAGCTCTGTCCCGTTGGGCAAGTCGTCGGGCATTGGACAATTCCATTGCAGCCGTCGGGCATCGAGCCGCAGGTCGTGCCGCAATCGGCAACGCTCTTGGGTGTACAGGTGGTCGTAGTGCCATGGCCACAGATCCCCGAGGTGGTTCCGCCGCCACAGGTATCTCCGCCGGTACATACGGTGCTGCAGTTCGAGATAATGCCGCCGCAACCATCGGGGATGACATCGCAGTAGCCCGCCGGTAGCGTTGCCAGTGCTGCTGAACAGCTGATCGGCGTGCAGAGTTTGGTGCACTTGCTGTCAACACAGCCTTCACCGACTCCGCAAGTGAAGCCACAGTCAAGGACGCCACTGCAGCCGTCACTGACGGCGCCGCAAAGGTTGGGATTCCCTGCGTAGTCGTTGCAGGTCAACTTCGTGCACACCGGTATAGTGGAAGTGCAGGTACCATTGAAGCAGAGTTGTCCGGCAACCTCGCAAGCGGGCGTTGCTCCAGAGGCCTTGGCTGCCTCGCTCCAGCAATCGAGAATGCCACCACAACCGTCGCTCTGCATCCCACAGGTCGCTCCAAGCACTGCGCAAGTGGTGGGAATGCACGTGGGATTGGATGCACCGCACACACTCGGGATCCCAGAGCCGCCACAGATTTCTGGCGCCGTGCAGCCGCCACACTCAATGAAGCCGCCGCATTGGTTCGAGACAGGGCCGCATTCCTTTGGCCCGCAGGTTGCCTTGCAAACCCCGCCATTGAAGCTGTCCCCTGCCTGACCCGTCGTGATTTGGACTGGCGCGCCACCGGTCCCATTCGGATCGTCGGTCGTTTGGCCGCTGGCGCCACCCTTCACGCCGCCCGACATTCCGTCGATGTCAATGACAGGCTGACCTGCACAGGCGCACATGAGCATTGGAGTGACTACCCAGCTTGCGAACCTAAGCATTGAGTGATTGGACACAGCGACCTCCGGGACTATCTGCAGGACAGCATGCGACAGCGAACAAAACTGTTCGCCAACCTGAACGGATAAACTTACCACGACTGGAACAGAATCGTCGAAAGATCTTCCCTGCGCCGATCAGTTCGGTGCGAACTGATGGGTGCGGGGATCACAGAAGCGCCGTTCGGTGCTCTTCAGTCGCGATGGCAGATTCAGCTACAATCATGGGGAAATCGTGCCGGCACACTCTGTGTGCGATTCGCTTCCATTCGCGCCTCTTCGAAGCGATTCACGCAAAACCGCGCAAGTCTGCGTTGCGCTGCACCCTCTGATCGCCAAAGCTCGATACGCTTGGACAAGTACTGTGTTCGCGCGACTTGACATAGCAGCGATGCTGCCATGTATGCGCGTCGGCGCCGCTGCTGGGGGATCAACGCAAGTAGTAGGCGACTGTGAGAGTGCGCCGCTTCCGGACGGGCGGGGATGATGGTCGCTCCCGATTGGTCACCGACTGGGCAGGGAGTGACAGCGAGGGTCGCGTTCTGAGTGACGGAGCAACGAATCTAGTGCATCGGGGACGGGGACGTCCAATTGTGCGGCAGCCGGCCGCCTCGAAGTGGAGCCGCAAAATGGCGTTCGGCCGCTCATTAGTCCTGGCGTGAGCCTGGGTCGGAGCCAGGGTATAGTTGGCTCATCGGTCCGGATCTTGCTGGGTGGCGACGCGAACGACTGCCCCGGTTGCCGCGGACGGCGTATACGACCGTCACGCGTGACTGGGTGTGCGAGATCCTCTCCCCAAGGACCGCGAGATCGGATCGAACCGAGAAGAAGCCGGTCTACGCCGAGCTCGGCGTTTCATATCTTTGGTTGACCAATCCCGACGCATTGACCCTAGAGACCTATCACCATCGTAGATGGCCGATGGGTGGACATGGGGGCATTCTCAAAGGATGATCGAGAGCGGGCGGTCCCCTTCGATGCCATCGAGTTGGAGCTTGGGTTGCTTTGGGCCGACGTCGATCCACCATTGGACGACACATGAAACCCTCCGTGCCCCGGATGAGACCAGCCGAGCGCCTTCGGAGGCGTCGAGGTTAGATTAGCCTTCTGGCTTTCGGGTGTGTAGTGGAACCTCAGCACATCTAGAGCAAATGCAGGGATCGACGCTTACGCGAGGGCGGGCCATCAACGGGGAACCCGCGGCGTTCAGCTTCGGCGCGCAGGTGAGCTGCGGACCATTCCAATGCGGCCACACAGCCTTCCGCAAGCAGCTCGCAGAGTACCCTTACCCGCCATGGACCGCAGTCTGGGACGTCACCGTTGCCGGTGGCGAGGACGTTTTCCGAACGGCAGCCACCGCCACACAGAGAGACGAGGTTGCAGCCTTTGCATGCCGGAGTCGTCCGCGCGATCCTCGGGTGATTGCGCGCACTCTGCCAGAACTCTGCCAGCATGCCGGGCACGTATCTTACCTGCTGTTCTTCCATTCGAAAGCAAGTGAACATTTCCCCGTCGCTGCGCACATTGAGATCTATCCCGAGGCCGCAATGGCACGCGTCGCGTCGGTCGGTCCTTGGGGCGGTGCGGGGACTGGCAACCCGCTCTCCTGCCTCGAATGTGATTCGATCGAGCGCTGATTCAAGATCGGAACGAGATGCGAAAACGTGCTGGCCGTACTCTCGTCCGCCACAAAACGCCAACCCGAGTGTCACCTTGGAATTCTCGGGAAGCCGTTGGCGCAGAGCTGCCAAGCCGAGAGCGACGTCGCTCACAGTTTCTGGAAAGAGCATCACGTCGACGCGTGGCGTCACGCGGTGCTCGGCGAGATGACGCAACCCGAGCAGAGCCGGTTCGAATCTGTGGTCACCCGATAACCCGTCACACACGGCCGCTGTCACACCGGGCAAGCTAACCCGGACTTCTGCACCGCGATGGCAAAGAGCCGCCACCTGCTTGGCAAGAGTCGGATCCGAGAGGTGTACCCCATTGGTAAACAGCGTGACCTTGGCCGCTCGATCAAGAGCAGTTCCCGCCAGTTCGAGCGCACTTGGTACGAGCAGCGGTTCGCCCCCGAGCAAACCCACGTAGAGACCGTTCGTTTCGAATTCGAGAGCTTCGCTCAATACTGACATCCACTGCCGCGCAGTCAGTTCATCCGGACGGGACACGCCAGAGTTCGTGCAACAATAATGACAATGCAGGTTGCATTGATTCGTCAGCTGGAGCTTGAGTTGCGCACGTCGCTTGGCCGGCAGACGTGGCGGGTCAAAGAAGCCATGCAGTTTAAGCGACGCGGTCAGTTCAGGCGGCAGAAGGTCGACGTTGCCATTGCCGCTGCCATCCAACGCCGATTTGACGCGGTCGATACAATGCTCTGGTACAAAGCAGAAGGTCGCGAACTCGGGAGAGACGAGCAGTCGACCCTTGGATACCGAAAGCAGGACTGCGTCACCCGGTAGGCATCTCATGTTGTCAGGTTGCCCAAGCTTAGTCGATATGGCCTAGAGCGGTGGTGAGTTGACCACTTCGATCTCGCCGGCAGCACCAGCGCGTCCTACATCGGATCCGCCACTGCCGGCGCCGATGAGAACCTCTGTCCCTGTACCCCCAAGTCCCAGGGTCGACGCGGGAGCGCCGCCAGCTCCCAGTACGACTTGAGCGCCGCCCTGCTGCGACGTCTGGTTGGTGGGAAGCGGGCTGATTGAGGTTGGACTTTCGCCATCACCGCAGCCAACACTCAGTGCCATTGCCGCAGCCGCTGCCAGCTGGGGTACTCGCAATGGTTGGGGCCGATGTGCCGCATCCGTGGCGCCATGGACGTGAATGACAAAATGCTCAGAGCCAAATCTCAGTCCATCCTGGTCAAGCACGACGACGGCGCGACCTTCGGGCATCTCGAGTTTGCGCTCTCCGCGATGAAGACAAATGCTTTTTGCACCTGAAGGTCGGACTGCCATCAAGCGCTGATCGCGCGAGACCCACAGCTCGCAAATGCATGGCTTGGGATCGCGCCAAAGAATGTCGCCATTCGCACCAATGCTGAGACCACTTTCACGACCCGATGTCGCCGTACAACGCACGTAGGAGTCCCCGTTGTCGCTGCCCAGCCGCTCGAGACACAGGGAAATCGGCCGACTCATGTTCTGCTCCTCGCCTCCCGCAGGTTGACACTTCGGACGACGGCTAGCCAGCCTCACTTCCGCCGGTCATAACACCCGGCCAGACCGCGCAAACCATTGCAGCCACGGTGATCGGCGATGCGCCATGACCACGGAGAGGCTCTCGGTCGGTCCGGTTGGCAATCAGCAACGCCCGGCACGCCAAGCGACCCAATAGACAAGCCACTGGCGATGGAATGGGAACGCCGTTTCGTCGCTGTCCAGCTCCATATAGAAGGAGTCGGGATCCGAATTGCCGCTTTGCCCCAAATGCGGACGCCGCTCGTCCCGCGCAACCTCAAGATCCCATCTTTGTCATTCCGGATCGGACATTTCAATGGGTGCCTATCAGAATTCTCAATCCGTATTCGCCTCAGCGATACGGTAGGGGTTGTGTAGGGCTCCCAGGAGCCCATTCCAACCCACCCCCCCGTTGTGTAGGGCTCCCAGGAGCCCATTCCAACCCCACCCCCCGTTGTGTAGGGCTCCCAGGAGCCCATTTCAACCCTACCGTGACCCTTCGTTTCATTCCTTGTCCATCGTTTCATTGCTAACGAGTTGAATTCCGATAGTGGGAATTCCCACTCTATACCAACGAGCTCGTCTTTCGCATTACCGAAGGGAAGTTTCAATCCCGTCGCCGCGTTTGACCAATTGGAAGGGCGCAACGTCGCATTGATGGCAACGGCCATGACCGATTTCAAAGATATCATGGGGATAGAGCAACCTGAGCTGCGCAAGGTGCTTGAGCGCGTGCGGCCGCAGATGCTGGCTCCGGCGCAATCCGAGCTGCTGCCAGTCAATCTGGATCCTTTGGCAGCCGTCACGATTGCCCGTGGCGCGTTGCCCAAACTGCTCGAGTTGCGCCCCCTCTTGGCAAGCGCGATAAACTCGTTCGAGCTCGCCAACCTAGATCAACTCGAACTCTACGCTTTGGCGTTAACGCAGGCGCAAACGGTCTATCAAGGCGTAGTCAAACGTTCGAAAGCATTGGCAACAATCTCCGCGCAGGCGGATGAATTGCGGGCACGGCTGCTCGTGGATACCAGCGTGCACGTTCAGCGCGGACATATTTCCGAGTCGAGACTGGCCAACCTAAAGGGTCCAAACGGGCACCGCAACATCGCGAGCGATCTTCTGATCCTCGCTGCATTGCTGCGCGACAGCTGGCCCAATATCAGGCACCGCACCACCATCAGCGAAGACGAGCTCAAACGCGCGGAACTGCTCGGCGATCAGTTGGTGACAGCCATTGCTACGCGCAAGCAATCTACCGCTGTTGCAGAAGTGGCTGCGTTAGAGCGGCAGCAGACCTATACCCTATTCGTACGCGCCTACAATCAGGTACGCCGGGCCGTGAGCTACCTGCGCTGGGACGAAGGGGATGCTGAGCGCTTTGCACCGTCTCTCTACGCGAAGAAGAAGGCAGTGAGAAGGAAGCGCGCCATTGAGCCGACGGCAACTGCAAAGACGGAAGTGGCCGAAATGCGTAAAGCACCAATCGGAATGCCGGGTTCAGATCCGTTTCTGAATTGATCCATGGCCGAATGCTGACACACGGTCGCTCACGGACAGATTCACAAACCGCAAACAAGCAAGGAAGAGAATCCAACAACGAGCGTTATACATACAGGCTGGGCACATTAGGCACCAGCGGGAGAACAAAATGGCTGAGTCAATTCAACATAGTGTAAACGTCTATCCTCCGTTACCAGAGTCACTCGAGGCGGTCCACCCCAAGATGAAAGAGCTCGAAGACAAGGACTTGCTGCAAATCACTGTCGATCCGGGCGCCGCTGTGAGCACTGCCCGCGGCGCCTTGCCGCGGATCTTCTCTTACCGTGACCAGCTGTCGAAGCTCGCGAACTTCGATATCGAGGACTTCGACCAATTGCCGGTATATGCCAGTGCTGCCTTACAAGCCACCATGCTGTATCAGGCAGCCAGTGCGCCGCCCGAGCACTTTCAGCAGTTGGTTGCCGAGGCCACCGCGCTGCGCGAGTCGTTGCTTACGGCAGCCACCGCACTGGCGCAAGCCGAGCTTATCAGTGGGGACAGGCTGGGGGAGCTAAAGGGACCCGTCGGCTATCGCAATATCGCCAGCGACGTCTTGACGCTCATGAACATCATTCGCAACAGTTGGGCCAGCGTTTCGGCGCGGACTGCCGTCACCGAGGAAGAGCTCGATCGCGCTCAGTGGGTCGGCAATCAACTGTTCGGGGATATCGGGATGCGTGCCCAGTCACCAGCTGCCATTGCGGCTTTTGCGCTTGAGCGCCAGCAAAGCTACACGCTCTTCGTCAATGCTTACGATGAGGCGCGACGTGGCCTCAGCTACCTGCGTTGGCGCGAGGGCGATGTAGATCGGATCGCACCATCGCTCTTCTCGGGTCGGAAGCGCAAGGCCACCACAGATGCCGAGGTAACTGAGGAAGCCGTACCCGTAACTACTCCAGCAGCCGCTACGGTAGTGTCTAGCATCGCGGCGACCGCCACTAAGCCCGCTGTAGGTCTACCAGGAGCTGATCCGTTCGCGAGTTGATGGTCACGACCAATGGAACAGGTGTCATGGCAAGTCCGAGCTTATTCCTAGGTGCATGGAAACCGATTGATGGTGCCGGCGACGGCGGCATGGCGCGTATGCCGGCACATCACCTCGTAACGCATTCGGTGATTGTCGGCATGACGACGACGGTGACATAATGCTGTGCCTTCTCAAGTGTTTGGAATTACTTGTAAATGGATCTCGGATAAAGAACACGCGGAATTCCTGCTTGTCAACGTGGGCAGTGTCTCATTTTTCGGCGAAGACTGCCACAACGTTGCCCATGGAGGACTTTCCGCAATGTTGCGGGTAATGAGTCCCGTTTGGACGCAAGCGATCACCCGTTGTTCTTGTCGTCATCCAATCCAGGCAGCTTGAGCGTTCGCCTGTCGTGGGACCATTTGCGTGCGTGTCTGCCGCGCTCGCGCGTTCTTTTGGCGGCGGCGAGTACCTTTGGGTCGTTCATTGCTTCAGGATCAATTTCGTATGGCGCGTCCGGCACAACTTGTGTGGCAGAAATTTTTCCCTCGCGAATCAGCCTCAGGACAACCGTATTACTCACTCCAAGCCGCTCCACCGCGTCATTCAGCGTAAGTGTCTTGCGTGCGTCGTTGGAGTCCATGTCGCGTACCTTCAACCCCATTCGCCTGCGCAATGCTGACACCCGCGACTCGTTCCAGGTCAGTCCTGTTCCAGTATGAAGACGAATGCGATTGAGCGTTGAAGCGATTTCCTCGGCCGTCCAACGCCCTGCCATGCGGCGCACAACTTCTTCGACCTCGAGACTCGCCGTCCTGCTGTGATGTCCAGTCCGATTCTTCGCGACACGAAGCTCTGTGTGTCGACCTCCCTGCCAATGAATCATGAGTACTATTTCGCAACGCTTAGCGTTGACATCCGAGACTATCTCGCGCACCAACATACGGACGATTCTTTGCTTGAGCCTCATGTCTGTTGTCGGCGAATTCCACACCTCCGGCAGTCGTTCACCCAGAGACAACAATGCGTCTTTGTCGATCAGCATTTTCGTCTCGCGCGTTTGCTCCAACTCGTTCACGCGCGTCTCTACATCTTTGATACGACCAAGCGCAGCATTCCACTGCATCTCCAGTTCTGACGCGACAAGACGATTGTCAGAGTCCACTGCATGATAACGTCGACTCGCCACTTTGGCCTCGTAACGAGCCTGCTCCAGCTCAAGCAAAGCAGCGCGATGCACTTCGCTCTGTTCACTTGCCATTTGACGCGCGAGTTCAACCGCAGCTTCGATCGCTCTCGGCGATACGGCATCTAGCAGAGCACGCGCTATCGCCTCATCGGCACGCAAAGCTCCAAAGGACTGGCATCGCAAAACACCTTCCCCGTGGTTGATATTTGCTCCACGGCACTCGTACCGCGCCGTTGGCTGCCGTTTGCCGCCGTAGCTTACATGCAACATGCGACCGCAGCGACCACAACGCAGAAGCCCCGCAAGCAGTGCGCGGCCTCCGCGGCCTGCCTTTGGTGCCATACGTTGCTTCATATGGGCGTTGCTGCTCACGGTGGCCTGGTTTCGCTGGAACTGCTCCCATGAAATGTAGCCGGGATGATGGTCACGAATCAAGACTTCCCACGCGCCGATCGTCTTTCTGTGGCCGAGAGTTTTACGTGATCGTTGACCGACGACCGTTGTCCTGCTCTCGGTCTTACCATATACGTACGCGCCTGCATATATCGGATTCGTTAGGATCTTGTAGACCGTATTGTATACGGGCAGCTTCCACTCGAGACGCCCAGTTCGATCCCCCTCCGGGACAGTCGGAACCCGAAGTTTCTCGGCACGCATTGTGAGTAGCACTTGGCGAATGCTTCCCAGCTGTTCAAAACGTTTGAACACGGCACTGATTGCTTGTTGAGCGCGGCGATCTGGGACCTTTTCAATGCGTCCGTTGTCCGACCAGCGTAGTCCGACAGGCAAGCGAAATTGCAATTCACCGCGTCGAGCTTTCGCGCGTTTCGCATCGAGCGACCGCTGCCGAAAAAGTGTTAGCTCGAACTCGCTCATTGTCCCCTTTAGTCCCAGCAACAGTCGATCGTTGGCTAGACGCGAATCATAAACACCATCGGGATCAACAATCACGGCTCCGACCATGGCGCAGAAGTCGATCAGATGATGCCAATCGCGTCCATTTCTGGAGAGCCGCGAAGCTTCAATGCAGAACACGGCACCCACTCTGCCACTGCACACCATCGCGACAAGACGTTCAAACCCAGGCCGCATGACGAGTCCCGAGCCAGAGCGACCTAGGTCATCGTCTATGACTTCGACATCCGCAAACCCCAGCTGCTTTGCTCGCTCAACTAATCCGTACTGAAGCCGTTGACTTTCTAAGTTTGCTATGACTTGACCTGGCGTTGACTGTCGCACGTAAACCACGGCACGCCGACTGAGATGATCACTCGTGATTTTCGTGGTCATCGTGCCCTCCGGCTTTTCCCGCCTCGAGAAGTTGCGAGTCTTCGTTTTTGGCTATCGACAGGAGAAGAAGCGCGAGCGTTTGGATCAATTCGCGCTGCTCGCCTGCCGATAACTTGACGGGACTGTCGAGATGTAGATCCAATGATCTTTGCATTGGTTGACGCTTGTTGGGCATCCCTGGCCTCCTGTTTGGGCAGCGTAGCCGCAACGCCTGTTGACTGCGCAACCGTTAGCGAAGTCAGAAAGTTCGCTAATAAAGACAGGGCTTTCAAATCGACAGCGCTCTCACCAACGACGCATCGCGCGCACTCAATTGGGTCGACCATCCACGCGGGCAGCGCGCACCAGGTCCCGTTCGGCAACTCGCAAACAACGTGAAGACCGTTACTAAACGTCACGCTCTTGCGCGACACAAGTCGTTGCCCAACCAATGGATGCCACTTGTAATGAATGACGACAGTCGAGGAAACGTAGGTAGAATGTTGTAGTTGTGACCGGTAGCGGAAAGACCGGGCTAGTCACGGTTGCCGTGGAGGAAGCACTGCGGGCTGGGATCCCGACCCTGATCATCGACGTGAAGGGCGACTTGCCAAATCTTCTACTTTCCTTTCCGCGGTTCGATCCAGCGGATCTGATTCCCTGGATCGAACCCGCGGCAGCCAGTGAAGAGAAGCCATTGGAACAGGTCGCTGCAGAGATGAACGACCAGCGTCGCGAGTGCTTGAAGTCATGGTCCATCGGCGAGGCCGAGCTCAAGGCCTTCGTGGACAAGCGAAACGTCAGGGTGATAACGCCTGGTTCTACGGCAGGGGAGCTCCTGCACGTTCTTTCCTCCTTGGAGCGGCGTTCGGACCGTTGGGACAGCGATCCCGAGTCAGCTCGCGATGCGCTAAGTGCTGCGGTCTCACTCGTGTTGCGGCTCTTGGGGCGCGATCCCGATCCGGCCAAGAGCCGTGAGCATGTCCTGCTTTCCGTCCTCGCGGAGCGGCGCCTACGCAGCGGCGAGTCTGCAGAGCTTGGGGCCTTGCTGGCTGATCTAACGAACCCGCCCATAGACAAGATCGGCGCCTTGGACCTGAATTCATTCTTGCCCAAGTCCGAACGAAAGAGTCTTGCCGCCGCATTGAACACACTCCTCGCTTCCCCCACCTTCGCGAGCTGGCGCGAAGGTGCATCACTGGACGTAGGGGACTGGCTGAAGCCGCGCAACGGCCGCACACCAGCCGTCATCGTAAGTGTGGCCCATCTGGACGACGAGGAACGCGCCCTAGTACTGGGCGTATTGCTCGAAGAGCTGCTCGCATGGGTACGCTCGTTACCTGGCTCGAGCCGATTGAAGGCGCTGGTCGTTTTCGACGAGGTCTATGGCTTCTTGCCGCCCCACCCGGCCAATCCACCCACCAAGCGCCCTCTGGTCGCCTTGATGAAGCAGGCCCGAGCCTTTGGTGTGGGTGTGATGGTGGCAACGCAGAACCCAATGGATCTCGACTACCGCGCCCTGGGCAACGCCGGGCTCTGGTGCATCGGAAGACTGCAGACCGACGCTGACTGCGCACGCGTCCTCGACGGCCTCGCTTCAGCTGCGGCCAACGGCCATTCTACTGCTGAGCTCGGGCAGGTGGTCAAGCACTTGGCTCCACGTTGGTTCTTGATGCGCGACGTGCATACGAAGGTTGGAACGATCCTGCTGCAACCGCGCTGGGCCATGTCGCTGCTACGGGGGCCGATGACGCGCAACGAGATCCGCAAGGCGATCGACCTGCCTGTCTTGGGGTCGAAGATACCAAAGCCGAAGGTTCTAGCCGAATAAAAGGGGACATGTGACATGTCGACGGGATTACTCGAAGTTCGAGGTAGCTTTGCTGTTGCCCAATTCTGGCCCAACGGTAGCGCCGATGCCGATACCGTCTCGATAATACTCGCCACCGATGGGCCGCCATTTCGTTTTCAGAGCTCACCGGATGCGCGCTGGCAAGAGACAGCGGTGTTCGATGGCGCGCTCGTGGACGGAGCCGTGAAGAAGGCACCCATCACCGCCAAGCGTAAGCTGACTATCCGCCTCATTGGCATCGACGCGCCGGAGCTGCACTGCGGCGCCACGGCACGCATCAAGAAACCGAAGCGAACGCCAGAGCAGCTGGCGTTGTTCCAAGAGTTCGGTAAGGAGTATCGCCAGCCCTTCGCCGAATCGGCCGTACTTGCGTTGGTGGAGCGACTCGGAGGCACCGGCAAAGTACTGCCCGCCACTGTGCGCACACGCGTCGACCAGCCCAACGAGGTCTTCGATTGCTATGGGCGGTTTGTCGGCGACATGTTCGTCCAGCTCGATGGCGTGGAGTTCCACGTGAACCGATGGTTGATGGAACAAGGCTGGGCAGTACCGTCGCTGTACGATTCGATGGCAGAGGATGAGATTGAGCCGATCGTGGCCGCAGCAAATGACGCCTATGCAAAGAGCATCGGTATATGGCAGAGCTTGTCCGACGGTGTGACGGAGCTCGACTGGGCCATGCGGTACCGCCGCCTTCACGCGGCACCCGGTGCCGACGGTGGGCTCGTCCTCTACCCGAAATTCTACCGACGCCTCGTCACCTGGGCCGTGAACAAGCGGGCCAAGATGAGCAATGGGACGTTTATCCAGTACTTGCACGACGTCAATGAGCGCTGCGTTGACCTCGATGAGTATCTCCAGAAAGGGCAGGATGCGACGCTGTACCGGCTGTCGGATTTCGTCGGGGATGACGGTAGCCGTCTCGCCTGGCCCGAGGAGATCGTGTTCAGGGAAAAGGATTCGACGTTGATTGGCGCCGGTGGAGGCAGGGTAGTGGCGTGGTAGGGGTCCTGGTGCCGGCCAGCAAACGGCACTCCGTCATCCCGATCGCACACCTCATCGTCAACTCACGATCATCAAGCACCAAGAAGGCACGCGACCGAAGCGTCGCAGCAAGTGTACCGAAGCCGTGCAGCGCATGCGATGGAAGTTCGACACACCGTTCGGACGACAACTTTACAGTCGTCGGATGGGCACTGTCGAACCGGTCTCCGGCAACATCCAAAACAAGGGCATGCGACGATTCACTCTTCGTGGTCAGAAGAAGGTGAGTGCACAGTGGAAGCTCTTCACGATGGTGCACAACATCGAGAAGGTGGCAGGCGTGGCAAGGCGGTAGTGGCCCAGAGCGGGCCAGCGGGGCCAGCTAGCGCCTCACGGACAACGTAGCGTTTCTCAGCCAGAATCTGCAGATCGCCCCAAACCAACCCACTTCCACTGGAAGGTTTGACGATGGAGGAAGCCAAGACTTGCGCTCGTCGCACGACTGGGTTTTTCTACGGCCTCGTTATCCGGACAAGGAGAATCGAGATGCTGGAACTGAGACCAACCTGCGAGAACTGCAACAAGGCATTGCCCTTCAACTCGCCTGATGCTCGGATCTGTAGTTTCGAATGTACGTTCTGCGCCCAGTGTGTCGAAAAAGTCTTGGAGAACGTCTGCCCCAACTGCGGCGGCGGCTTTTGTCCACGACCGATCCGACCATCCCAGAACTGGAAGGACGGAAATTTCGTCGGAGAACAACCACCCAGTCCTAAGGTAATTCACCGGCCCGTCGATCACGATGACCACTCGCTATTTGCCGCCAAAATTAGGAACATACCACCGGAGAGGCGGTAGACCTGGGGCGCTGCAGGCCTATCCCCCATTGTAGGGTCTGCTCGGCCACTGTCGTTCCGCTCGACCGCCACCTCGCACCGAAACGTGTGTTGCAGGGCTAAGTCCCGGCGAAGCGTATGGCCGCTTCCGCCGCTGACAGCCGAGGGTACAGTCCGCGTTAGGCGGTCGAAGCGACCGTCGTCCCGACTTGCCTCTTGACCGATATGGGACACAGGCCATACTAGCAACTCGATGGCTACAGTTGTAGACGGCGACTTCGAATGGGACGACGCAAAGGCAGAGTCCAATCTGGAAACGCACGGCGTTTCGCTTCCTGAGGCTGCAACTGTGTTTGCCGACCCTTACGCCGTCTATCTGGACGATGGGTCTGGCACAAGCCGTATGGTGGTCATTGAAACGTCCTTGAGAGAACGCTTGCTGTTCGTAGTTCACGTTGAGCGCGGAGATCGCGACAGGCTCATCAGTGCACGCGCGGCTACTGGACCAGAACGCGACGTATACGAGACCGGAGGCCATATATGAAACACTCAGCACAACGTAGTTCGCCACCGGATGCTGAACCCGTGCGCGTCCTCGGAAGGGGACTTCGTGCCGCGCGTGGCGTCCGACTCACGATGAAGACCGTACGCGAAGCAGTGGGCAAGACGCAAGTCGCTGTTGCCGAGGAATCGCAAATCAATCAGGGCGACATTTCCAGACTGGAGAGTCGTACCGACTTTGACGATTGCCAGGTAGCTACGCTCCGTCGCTACCTTGAAGCACTCGGCGGTAAACTAGACCTAGTCGCTGTATTCGGGGACAAGCGCATCACAATTGCCGGCGCCGAAACCACGACTGCAAAGGCGAAGCCGGCGTTGCAGCGGACGGGCCGCAAAGCGTCCCACCGCTGAACGCCCAGACGTTGAGGCCGTAGAATAAAGTCCACTTGGCTCTTGGAATTTGGGATCTGGATGGATACAAAGGGCATCGAGACAGGTTACCGGAGCCGCCCGATGCCTAGATACAAGCACTACGACTTGAATCAGACGAAGATGATTCCTCTGTCGTATGCCGACCAAGTTGTCGAAGGGTCGTTCGAACATGCCCTCAACGAGCTCGTCGAGGAGCATCTCGATCTTTCAGTGTTCGAGCACCGCTACCACAACGATGCGACAGGGCGATCGGCCTACGATCCTAAGGTGCTCTTGAAGGTCGTCGTCTACGGTTACTACCGCGGCATCATGTCCAGCCGTCGCATTGCCGATGCTTGCCGCCGCAACGTGGTCTTCATGGCTCTGTCGACGGATTCTCGGCCGCACTTTACGACCATCGCGTCCTTCGTCAGCAAGCTGGAGCACGAGATCTCAAGCCTGTTCGGCGACGTGTTGCTCTATGCTTCGGAACTGGGCCTCATCGGCAAGGAGCACCTCGCCGTCGACGGCTGCAAGTTGCCCTCAAACGCTTCCAAGAAGTGGAGCGGCACCCACAAGGAGCTCGATGAGAAGCGCCAGAAGCTCGAGCAGGTCGCCGAACGCATTGTCCAACGGCATCGTGAGCGCGATGGGCAGGAGCGCGATAGCGCGGGTTGCTCCACTGAGCCCGAGAAAGCGCAGCGCTATCGAAAGAAGGTTGCCGAAATCAAAGACTTCCTCGCAAAGACCGAGAAGAAGCTCGGCCCGAGCGGCAACGAGCAGAAGAGCAACCTGACCGACCCCGAAAGCGCCAAGATGACGTCATCTCGAGGCGTGATTCAGGGATACAACGGCCTCGCAGTCGTCGATGGGCAAGCTCAAATCGTCGTACACGCCGAAGCCCATGGCTCGGGATACGAAGCGCACTTGCTGGCGCCGCTCATCGAAGCAACGCGAAAATGTTTTGCCAAATTGGAGCTAGACCAAGACGTTTTCGCTCACGCGAAGGTGACCGCTGATAGTGGCTTTCACAGCAACGTGGTGGTGGCGGCTGTGGAGGCAACAGGCGCTGACGCCTACATCGCCGACCGAGATTACCGCAAACGAGAACCTGCGTTTGCAGGAGTGTCGCGATTCAAGGCCCGCGACAAGAAGGAGCGCGGCCTGCGTCGCAAGCGCGAGCGCGAAACGTGCGACAACACCGGTTCGAAGCTGTTCACCGTCAAAGACTTCCTCTACGACGAAGCAAACGCTCGCTGCATCTGCCCTGCAGGGCACAAGCTCTACTGCTCCGGCAAGGACACGCTCTTCAACGGCTATCGCGTTGCCAGTTTCAAAGCACCGAAAACAGCGTGCCGCGGATGTCACTTGCGCGAGCGATGTCTGCGTCATCCCGATCGCACACCTCATCGTCAACTCACAATCATCAAGCCCCAAGAAGGCACGCGACCGAAGCGTCGCAGCAAGTGTAACGAAGCCGTGCAACGCATGCGCTGGAAGTTTGACACACCGTTCGGACGAGAACTTTACAGTCGCCGGATGGGCACCGTCGAACCGGTCTTCGGCAACATCCAAAACAAGGGCATGCGACGATTCACTCTTCGTGGTCAGAAGAAGGTGAGTGCACAGTGGAAGCTCTTCACGATGGTGCACAACATCGAGAAGGTGGCAGGCGTGGCAAGGCGGTAGTGGCCCAGAGCGGGCCAGCGGGGCCAGCTAGCGCCTCACGGACAACGTAGCGTTTCTCAGCCAGAATCTGCAGATCGCCCCAAACCGACCCACTTCCACTGGAAAGTTTGACAATGGAGGAAGGCGAGGCTTGCGCTCGTCGCGCGACTGGGTTTTTCTACGGCCTCGTTAGCCAGAGCCCCCTCAGTCGCGCCTTGCTGCTGTGCAAGCACGGATCCCAAGTCAGAAACCAAAAGTCCAATCGCATGCAAGTCGGGCCTGAGGCGCAATGACTTGATCTTGTCAAGCAATGCGCCGTACTCGCGTGCATTGGATCCTGGTCAAGTCGGCGGCACGCAGACATTTGCCGCATCCGATTCCTTCTGGCACGGCGTCATGTCTACTACAACTGGTCCCAAGTCCATCATGCATTGCCAATTCGACGCTGGTTGAGCCTTGACACAAGAAAACAGATCACGAAACAGTGCTTCGCAACCTTTGGCGACAAGGCGTTCACACTGGACATCAGCATCGCCCACCGCTTCGCATGCCATATCGTTTGCCTTCGCGGCGCTGAAGTTCTGCGCTTCCACGCAAATTGGGGTCGTTACCACAGTCGCTGACCCGGCTCCCGCGGAGCCGAGAGCAGAAGTCCCCGCACTCGAACCACCCTCGCCTGAGGCGGCAGACGTACCACCCGTCCCCGTGCCCCCAGATGAGCTAGTTCCACCGACTTGAGCCGAACTTCCTGCGCCGTCGCCGCCGCATCCTATTGGAGGAGCAAAGCAGAAGAGAAGGCTGACGCAATACGTTTCGAAACGCGACCCAGACCGATGCATCATGATGTAGACCAATCCTCCGGGTGGATCGTAGCAGCAGATTCCACGCAGTCCACGGCATGACGTGCACGCGTTGCGGTCAAACCCGCATGCCGCATCCAGGCAGAACACATTCTCTTTCGGGAGAATGCAGGCTTCTGAACCTCTGCCGCTGGGCACTTCCGACTTCGTGCCTCCCGAGTAGCCTCGTTCGCCTAGCTGGGAAGGCCCCTAGCCCCACTAGCTCAACGGCAGCGTAGTCCCGTGCTCTGCAGCGACGACCGTCCGCACCGCATTCTCCTGGCGGCAGCCACTTCGATCCCACACGTTCGTCCGACTAGCGTTCATTCCATTCCCGAACGAAGGGTCATGCGGCTGTCCAGCACCTGCATCGTCGTGGCGACGTGCAGCGTGACACTGAGCAGGAGCGGTGCCAGATGCGCGAATTCTGGTCGTGGCTAACTCGCGCTTGGATCTCTCGTAAGGGTGTCAAGATCGAAGTGACGTTCATGGTTGGGGGGCCTCTAGGCGCACCAAAGCGACAACGTGATGCCAGGCACACGCGCAAGCCTTGATGCATGGGTTAGCAGACGGGTTGCCAGGACCTGACTCTTCGGAGGGAGACATGGGGGTAAACCGAGTCACTCGTGTCGGACATCCGCCCTTGGTCGGGTTCGGTGTCGAATCAGCTTCATCGGGTATTGGGTTCCCACTAATCCCTCGGGGTGCCTCATGACTGACGGACGCTCTAACTTGATGTTGAGCAAAGATCCAAGTGGAGGTCACCCGTCGGAAAATCTAGGTCTGTATGCGTTCTTGGTGTCTAGGTGATTCAGTATCTCCGCTCTGTTCGTCCGGTGCAATGCTGCATCGGAAGGCTTTCTGGATTAGGTCCGATTGGGTGCCTCAAGACAGACGAACGCTCTCACCGCGTATATGGAGCTGGGATCCAACAGAAGATCACCCATCGGAGAGTCTTGCTTGTTCATTGGATACTCGTCGTGGTTTTTGGAACGAACTACGCAGCGAGCTTTAGGCGGTTCACGTCGAAGAGCCGTTGGGCATCCATCGGTGCTCCTCGAGCAACGTGGAAGAGCGCTTTGACCAACTTACGCATCAGGGCTACAACGGCTCTGGCCTTCTTACCGCCATCGCGTTTGACTTTGGCGGCATACCAAGCCTGCACGATGGGATCCTTCTTGCGCCATCGAAACACGGCCAACCATAGGAACTGGCGGGCTCGCCCAGAACCGTTCTTGGAGATCCGCAACTTGCCTTGCCATTTGCCGCTGCTCTTCTCCTTGAGGTTTAGTCCGAACGCTTTGACGTAAGCCCTAGCGCTCGGGAACTCTCGTGGATTGCCCACCTCCGTCAGCAGCACAGCGGCAGTGACGTCACCGACGGCGGGTGCCATGCTCTCCGACGCGCCACCTGCGGTAAGTTCCAGCATTGTTTGCCTGGCCGCCTTGTAGGCTCGTAGAGAGCGATGGGCCTCCGCTGCGATTGCCATTCGCGCTACCCGCTCCGCGGGCAGCAACGGAAGTCCTACGCTATTGGAAGCGGAGTCTAATACCTGCTCAATCTTCTCGGCGGTCATCAGCCGATGGCTCATTCCGGTCATCAGTTTGCGTACTGCGGTGCTACTTGCTGCGACATCACCCGGACCGCCGATTCGAGCCAGTACCGCCAGCAACGTTGCAGAGCTGAGTTCTACGAGCCGAGTAACCTCGGGCCAGTATCGCGCCAGCCAGCTCTCCAGTTGGTGGATCACCCGCAGGTACTGGACCTGATAGATGTCCATGGTTGCCACCGCGGCTTTGAGTTCTCTCTCCGCCTCGGGTCTGTCCTTCCAGACCGAGGATCTGCCATCGAGGTGCAGCTTGGCGATGATGGCTGAGCTCTTGGAGTCATGCAGGCTAGCGACGCCGTCGTAGACAACCTTGGCGTCGTGAACGCGCTTGCCACTGACCTGATAGACAACGAACCCGGCCGCCTGTAGTTGGTGACGTAGCACGTCGCCGTACGTACCGGTGGACTCCATCACCGCCTCAATGGTGAACCCTGGCCTCCTGAGCTCGTCCAACTTGGCAAGCACGGTCGATGAATCGTCGAGGTGCTTCCAAGCGAGGGTCACGAGCACCTCGGAAGTCTCGTTTGCCAGCGCGGCAACCATATCTTTCTTGGCCACGTCGATCGCCAGGACCAGGCGGCTGCCAGTTGTCTTCTCTCGGACCATTTTGGGCTCAAATTGGTTGATTGCCGTACGTCGATATGCTCGTCTCTTCATGGGGATGACCTCCAGTTTTCGCAAAAACCGACCCTACACGGGGTCGCCGAGGCATCCCCACTTATTGGCGACTGTTCGCTGTACACACACCGCATAGCTGACTGGCAAGGGCCTGTCGCCTCGACTCTTGCCTTTTGTCGACATTGAAGCGATGATTCCGTCCTACAGTTTCGCGCTGGCCCTTGCAGCTCAAGCACCAGACGTTCGGCAGACAAGGTCATGAACTGTTCTTGGAACGTCTGCACGCAACGATGAGGCGCGTCGCAGGACGCGGTCAGTGCACGGCAGCGAGACCCTTTCCTTCGGCCGGGGTGGACGCGAGCTGCCCCATTCAATGCCTTTGAGTTGCCGCCGCCTGAGCACCGACGAGATGGGCAGAACGCTGCCCACTATCCTCGGGCGGCCCAAGCTAGTCGTTTGGCGAGTCCGCCCGAAAGGCCCCGCTCGCCACGGAAAGCGATGTATCATCGAAAACATGATTGCTCTGACTTGCACGTATCGTGGGACGATAGTGCTCGCGCTCGGGGCGGCGGTGGCCGCTAGCGCGTGTTCCCGTGGCTCGGGTGCCGCTAAGGATACCGGAGCGGTCGAGGAATGGTCGGTGCAGGACCTGCCATCGAGACGGCCGCTACGGGCCATTCACGGGGCGGGCGCCGATCTCTACGTAGCGGGTGAAAGCGGTACGATCCTACGAAGCGCCGACGGGGCCCGTACCTGGACCGATGTCAGCGTCGCACCGGCCAGCGTCGGGGCGACGAGCGAGTCGGTTTTCCACTTCCGTTCTATCGGGGCCAGCGCCGACAACGATGTCTGGGTGATCGCGACATCACCCATGTCGGGCCCTCTGATGCACACGACGGATCGCGGGCAGTCCTGGCAGCAGGTGGACGCAGGCACGCTCGGCTATCTCGGCGGGGTGTGGCCCATCGATGGAAATCGCGCGTTCCTCACAACCGAAGGCCAGATCCTGGCCACTACAGACGGCGGCACGCGCTGGACGGTAGTGTTTTCGGGCTCGGGGATCGTCCTGAACGGCATTTGGGGCTCTGCCAGCAACGACCTCTATGTAGTGGGAGGCGTCGTTTCAACTGCGGACGACGGCGATGCTGGCACCAACACGCACGAAGGCGGCACGACGCCTGACGCCGGTACTGATGCCACAACGGCCTACCTGGGGTTGGTTTTGCACTCGTCGGACGGTGGCATGAGTTGGCAACGCATCGAGGACGCAACCACTGCTTGCGAGTTGTGGCACGTGTCCGGCTCCCCCGACGGGGCAACTGTATTCGCCGCCGGCACCTGCGGCTCGGTGGCGCACACGACCGATTACGGCGCTTCCTGGTCGACGTCGGGCGCCGCGAGCGCCGGCCACGACTACGACATCACCGATGTCTGGGTCTCGCCGATCGGGACCAGCTACCTTTTGGCGCAGGGCAGAGGTTACGCCAACCTCGCTGGGCGGGGTAATCAGATGGTCTGCCGCGACATCAAGGTCGAAGATGATCGCAACCTCTCCATACAAACTGCCGGCTGCGAGAGCCTGCCGCCGAGCGGCGGGCTCAGCGCTTCCCCGATGGGCGTTTGGGGCACCTCAGACAACAATGTGTGGATCGTGAGCGCTGGGTCTATTCTCTGGCACCGCGACTGAGCATGGCCGCAAGTGCGCGAATGGAAGCGTTGACCGATTCGCGCAACTTCTGTTCGAGTGCAAGTTGGTGGAGTTGCCCTCGACTCATTCCTCGCATGTGGTGGCAGAGCGACGACGAAACCGGAATTGGTCGATCCTGTGCGAGGGCCATCTCAGCGACTTTCTCCGAAGACGATCGATGAGGTCAATGCGCATGTCTACGCGCTCGTGGAATCCAATATCTCGAGCGGTGCTCACTCGCCATGAGTGCTGCCGAACTCAAGCTTGCAGCTGCCAAGCGCATGATATGTTTGGTCTTGATCTGTGACGTCGTTTCGTGTTGCGCTTGCAGCTGAAGCTTCAGCCGTTGATATGGAACGACCCGTCAAGTCTTGACGTGACGTCTATGTCGATTTCTTTGTGGTTCGATGGTTCTCGATCTTCTTGGTCTGGATGAAACAGAGAGTGAGCGGCCGAAAACGAGCTTAGTCGACGGTCATCAAGCTGATATTCGAGGGTTGGCTACCTCATTGTCTTTCATGCGTCGGGAGCTGCCTCGGACTAGGCAACGCGGGTTGGTTACCGCACAACGGCTTCGAGGATTCTCCTTTCCGTGCCATTCTCGGTCGCTCACGCTCTGTTTCATCGTCGATGTTGGAGTTTGGTGATTCGAATTGTCTCGTCTATGCGGCTTTCGCGAGTGCCTCCCGCTCCACTTTGGTGCCTATCGCCCAGATGAACCCAACGAGTTCTCGGGCCATCGCAGTCATCACTTTCCCTGGTTGCTTGCGTTGGTAGGTCATCTTGGTGAACTTGCGATGCAGTCGCTCCTGAGCCTTCCAGGCAATCTCCGAGACACCCGGCGGAAGCGTCGGCAACACTTGTTTCAGTCGATTACTTAGCCATGGCTTGTGTCGGGCGTGACATGCCGTTTCACCTAGTACGTGTCGAAGATGCGCGTTGCCTGTTCGGGTGATTCGCCCCTTCGATTCCTTGCCCCAGCTCGAGTACTCCGACGGAACCAGTCCAGTGTAACCCATCAACTCTGTTGGTTTGCGGAAGCGCTGAAACGTCCCAACCTCGGTCACGAGAGTCACCGCAGTTAGCTTCGCGACGCCGCGCAAGGCTTGCAACGCGTCGATCACTGCTTTCTTCTCCGGCGCCACTGATTCCACGGCGCGCTCAATGGCCTTGTCTAGTCGACTGACACGTTCTCCTTGATGCAACACCTCTGCGATGTGCGCCTGCAATGTCTCTCGTTGTGCCTCGTGCTCCAACTTCAGTGCTTGCAGCCATCGCCACCATCGGTGCGTCCATGCACGGCAGCCGTCGGGATGGCGCAGCGCATAATGCAACAAGTACTTGACCAGCCGATGCTTGGCGCGACTCTCGTCATCCTTTGCTGCGCCTCGTGCGCGCACCAGGTCGCGTAGCGCCTCGTGCGCACCATCTGGAACCCACACCGCAGTCAACGTGCCGGCTTGGTAGCACTGGGCGAGCTTCTCCGCGTCACGCCGGTCAGTCTTTATGCGGTCACCTGACTTCTTCGGGATCAGCGACGGCGCGACCACTTCGCATTCGACGTCCATCTTCGTCAGCTGCCAATACAGCGCGTACCCGGTTGGCCCTGCTTCGTAACAAACCCTCATGGTGTTCGGGCCACCGAGCTTCTCGATGAACTTTCTGACCGCTTCGGGCCGATTGGGGAACTGGCCAAGACTACGAATTTTCTGCCGTCCCTCGGCGATTGCCGCCGTGATCGTTTCTGCGTGGACATCCAGGCCTAGGTATCGTGTATTCTTGCTCATGACCGACTCCTCCTTTTGTGGCTCTGCGACTCAGTTTCTTACCGAGGCCGAGCGTAACCCACGCTTGAAGGCGTGAGTCGGTCGTTCCATCATGACTGGGCAGAGCCGGGACTGCACGCTCCACTTCGGCGGCATTGCGAACTCACGTGCACTCAAGTAAGCTGCAGAAGTGAAGTGGCTTACCAGATCTGTCATAGTCGCGTTGTTTCTTCCCGTTGGGTGTCTTGGGGGGACACGGACTGCAAACCTCTCAGATCAATCGCAGGCGGCAACTCGAACTGTGCAGGCGTCGACCGCAAGCCTGAGGGCCGAGAGAACAAGTGTACAACTGGACCTGCCAGAAGCCCAAAACACCCAAGTCGTTCCAGTTGGCGCATATCCGATTTTCGTCGCAAGAGACGAGCTACTCGTTGGCATTCCCCCGCACCACGTCCTAAAGCTTCCCCCGGCTGCGGAGCGAGGCCGGAGCGGTGTTGGCATGTCAAACAAGGATGCTGAGATGGGCGGTCACATCTTTCCTCTGGCACGGGAGATGGTGAAGCGCGCTTGCGACGCCAGTGGGCGAGTGACCTCGACTGTGGTCGTATATGTCGACGCCAGCACGCAGTATCGCGTGCTGGTTGAGGTGCTGTATACTCTTTCACAGCTTGGCTACGACGATGTATTCGTTGCCACCCGTACGGTGTCACCCTTAGATGAATCGAAGGAACCCCATGGCGTGCACCTCCGAACGCGGAGATCGGCTGACGTCCAGCTCATCGTGCGAGAAACAGGCATGTGGCTGACAGATGCTGACGGTAGTGCATTCGGGCCCGATTGTCGCCCTTTGACGCAGCAGCCAACAGTCTCATCGCCAACCGGTAGTCTGCGGTTAGTCGATGCACAAGGCTGCATTGAGTCGCTTACTGACGAGTCCGGCTCGGTACATTTGGTTCTGGACGGTGGAATGCCGCTACGAACGATGATGCCTCTGTTGCATGCTTTTGGAGCGAAGCGCGCCGTTACACCAGCGTTTCCGTACCGATTTCCACGAGATGTATCTCAGACTCCTCATACCACCTCTGAGCCGCAGTCTGTGCCCGCAGAAAAAGGAAACGCGTCCGACGTTGTGAACGGGCTCAAGAACGCATTTTCCGACTGCTACAAGCGCGAACTACGTGATTCGGGCGACAACACCAGAACCGGGACACTCACTGTCACCCTCCGTGTCAACTCCGTCGGTTCAGTATCCGACGTGAGTGTTGCCGCCAGCGGAAACCTAACCAGCACCAGCGAATGCGTACGCTCTCTTGCGACCAGTGCTCAATTCACACCGCCTGAAGGGGGCAGCGCGACAATCCGTTTTCCCGTTACGTTTAGACCGATGGATGAACTGTTCGGTCAGAAGCTGCCGTGTCAGAAAGCAAGCAACCAGTGAAGCACAAATTCTCTTACCCTTGAAACGTGCCTGCCCAAATCAGGCTTGGATCGGACAAAGGTCCCCCAAAGACCTTGTTCTCGAGCGCGCAAAAATCCAGATGTGCGACGGCAAGGACATGATCATCTGGTTCAGACGTTTCAGTGGTCTCCAAGAACGTGCCGCATGCGGGCCAGCTCACGCCGTTTCATACCAGGTTTGCCAAGCCCTACGAAACGCGAGAATGCGAAGATTTCCCGCCCATCCTCCCCTCCCATGGCACTGACACCGGGTATACGGTACCATCGGTAGGTCATGCAACACCTTGAGCGAATCACGCACGACCCGGCGGTCATGGGAGGCAAACCTTGCATTCGGGGTATGCGTGTTACCGTGGGCACTATCATGGGACTGCTTGCCTCTGGTCAGTCTGAGGAGCAGATCTTGGCGGCATATCCGTATCTTGAGGCAGACGACGTGCGTGCGGCGCTGGCCTACGCAGCTTGGAGAACTCAAGAAACGGAACTCCCGCTGCCGTGAGGATCCTTCTGGACATGAATCTATCGCCAGCTTGGGCGCCAGTCCTGAACCAAGCGGGGTTTCAGTGTCGGCACTGGCGAGACGTTGGTGACGTGGCTGCGCCCGACACCACGGTGATGTCCTGGGCACGTGACCATGGGTACATTGTCTTTACTCATGACTTAGACTTCGGAACGCTGCTCGCTACCACCGGAGCGGACGGACCAAGTGTCCTGCAGGTGCGAGTGGCGAATCCGACACCGGATGCAATCGCTCACGACGTCATTAGGTTACTGAACCTTCGGCGCGATCTCTTCAACCGAGGCGTACTCGTGACGCTGGACAAAGCCCGCGCTCGTGTGCGGGTGCTGCCACTCGGTCCGAGCAATGACTCGAGCGAGCCCGGCTAACTCGAGCCCCTCAGGTATCCCCACGAATCAGGAGCAGATTAGTGCGGCAATTGGACAATTGGGGATCGACGTGCATGTCGGTTTCTGATCTAGACATGAAGCGCACCAGCGGCAGCCTCCCTATGCCACAAACACGGGCCAGACTCCGCCAATGCTGCCCTTGTGAAACCGAATCGAGCTGTTGGCGAGATCAGTTTTGAGCTGCTCTGGTGGTTCGGAGTAGGGCGAGCCATCGGCGCGAAGCAGGCAGCACCCGATCTGGTCCTCCGGCAACGCATTGAGTATTTCCCTGGCTTCGGCAATCGCTTCCTTGAAAGAGCGACCAAGAATTTTGGCGGAAGGGCGCTCACCTTCAAACTCCAGAAGATCCAATTCCGCTTGCGCGTAGTGTTGACGGCTTGCGTTGTCGAGTAAAAGGCCCGGACCGTAGCCTTCATCCTTTCCGCACGCTGCCCAAATCAGGTATCCGAGGCGCTGTAGCTGCGCATGACAGCTGAGCACATCGATCCAATCGCGGGATTCAAGCCTACCCACGAGCGCCAGGAGCTTGTTGGTTGCGAGATCAAGCGGATGTAGCGTTAGACCAAGGAGCTCGTCTTCTACGAGCGGAAAGAACCGGTAGGCGCTGTCGCGCACCCACTGAATCAGCAATCGAGAATGCTCCGCCACGATGGCTGCTTCAACGAAGGTCCTGGCTTCGCGCGTGACTTCGATGCAAAATCCGTTTCCTTCCAGAATGCTTCGATCTTCTCGAAACGATTCGGCGAGAGCCACGTCAGTATCGTGAAAAAGGTCGACATCACGCGAAATCCTCGGGGATTTTAGGACGTGGTTCAGGGCAACGCCGCCCGCAACGTAGGACTCACCAGATCGCTTGCGGCGTTCCGCTAGCAATCGTAAGACGGCTAGCTGCAGTGCTGTGAGCGCCATGCCTTGAGCCTTCGGATTTGTAGCCAAGTCGAGCGACTGGCCACGCGCGCAATTGATTCGAGTATGGTCGCTGCCTCTGGTTGAGTAATCGAAACAGACACGTCGTCCCGCAGAAACCAAAGCGCAGTGTCGCGCTGGCTCTGAACGAGTGCGGCGAACTCCTGCTGGGCTTCTTGCGCGGTCATGTCGCGATCCGACATCGGAATAAGAGTCTAGCTGCTTTGCCGCCGTAATTGTCGCAACAGAGGCATTCGGCCATGAGGCCGCGCTGTTCCGCCCACAATCGCTACTGGGACACTTAGGTCACCCAGTACCAACACCCAACCCCATCCCCACAAACGCCTCGGGGCCACGCCCGGCACATTGCCGTCGCGGCCCCGCTGGCGTTCGAGTCAATCGATCAGAGATACTGATTGATGATGTTCTCGAGCAGCTCTTGCTTGCCGCTGATGAGCGGCAGGTTCTCGTTCTTCTCGGCTAGCTTGGCCAATGCCGCCAGATCCAAGTCGCCCTTGCTGAAGCGTAGACCTTCGCCTTCGGTAAACGAGGCGTAGCGCGTCTGCTTGATGTCCTTCAACGGCGAGTCCGCGAGCAATTTGGCAGCGAGCTCGAGGCCGCGCGCAAACGCGTCCATGCCGCCAATATGGGCTAGGAACAGGTCGTCGAGATCGGTCGAGTTGCGGCGCAACTTGGCGTCGAAGTTGAGCCCACCGGTCACGAGCCCGCCCGCCTGCAGCACGATCATCATCGCTTCGGCGGTTTGATAGAGGTCGGTGGGGAACTGGTCGGTATCCCAACCATTTTGCACGTCGCCGCGGTTGGCGTCGATGCTGCCGAGCATTCCCGCATCCGCAGCCACCTGTAGCTCGTGGGAGAAGGAATGGCCCGCTAGCGTTGCGTGGTTGGCTTCGATGTTGAGTTTGAAGTCCTTCTCGAGCCCGTGGGAACGCAAGAATCCGATCACCGTGGCCGCATCGAAGTCGTACTGATGCTTCGAAGGCTCCATCGGCTTGGGCTCGATGTAGAAGGTCCCCTTGAAGCCCGCCTTTCTGGCGTAGTCACGCGCCATCACCAAGAAGCGGCCCATGTTCTCGAGCTCGCGCTTCATGTCGGTGTTGAGCAGGCAGGTGTAGCCTTCGCGCCCGCCCCAGAACACGTAGCCCTGGCCGCCGAGTTCGATCGTGGCATCGATCGCGGCTTTTACCTGGGACGCCGCATGCGTCACCACGCGGAAATCCGGATTCGTGGCCGCGCCATTCATGTAGCGCTTGTGGGAAAAGAGATTCGCCGTGCCCCAAAGCAGCTTGAGTCCCGTCGATTGCTGCCTCTCCTTGGCCAAGGCGATGATCGTTTGCAGATTCTTCTCGGACTCACCCACGGTGTCGCCTTCGGGCGCAATGTCCCGATCGTGGAAGCAGTAGAAGGGCGCACCGAGCTTGGTGATGAACTCGAAGGCAGCGTCCAGCTTGCCCTTAGCGCGGTCCATGGGCGTTGCTGCTGACTCCCAAGGAAAGTCGCGGGTCCCCGAGCCAAATGGATCGGAACCGGTCCCACAGAAGCTATGCCAGTAGCAGACCGCAAAACGCAGATGCTCTTGCATGGTCTTGCCCAGCACGCGCTTCGCTGGATCGTAAAACTTGAAGCTCAGGGGATTCTTGGAATCACGCCCCTCGAACTGGATGGCACCAATGCCTGGAAAGTACTCTTTTTGGCCGACAAAGTGGGACATTTCTCTCTCCTCAACTAGACAACATTACCACAATTTAACCCTAGACGAACTTCGGCTTCAGCAGCTCGACGTACTCTAGGTAACTCTTGTACGCTTCGGCGTAGCTTGCACGACTGGTTGAATCAGGAAGCGTTTCTGCGCCTGAATTGGCGACATGGTCGTGGACGATTGCCCCCATGGTGGGCGCGTTACCACGACTGTGCTCCAGCATCCACAAAGCCTGAAGCGCGCCACCGAAGGCCGCCGTCTCGGATACGTCCGGCACGACGACACCGCAACCAAAGATGTCGGCCGCCAGTTGTTGCCAGACGCGACTGCGTGCACCACCACCCGTTAGGCGGATCTGACTGGGCTTGGCGCCAAGCGTTGTGAAGGCGTCCTGACCGAAGCGCAACGCATACAGCGCGCCTTCCATGGCGGAACGAACTAAGTGGGCTTTCTGGTAGTTCTGCGGCGTAATACCCAGCAACGCGCCGCGAGCCTTCGGCAGATTCGGCGTGCGCTCGCCACTGTAGAACGGCAGAGTGAGCAGGCCCTCGCAACCTGCCGGAACGCTACCCGCCAGCGCGTCGAGCTCGGACAGGGGCAGTGCCAGAAGTACGCGCTGCAGCTCGGTAGAAACCGTGCAGTTCATGGTGCATACGAGGGGAAGCCAACCACCTGTCGACGAGCAGAACGCCGCAACCGATCCGCTCGGATCGACGACCGGCGCGTCCGCATAAGCGAACAGCGTCCCTGAAGTGCCGAGGCTCACGGTAAAGCTTCCCGGCGTCACGCAACCGGTGCCAATAGCGGCCATCATGTTATCGCCACCGCCAGCAGACACGAGGGCATGCTCAGAGAGTCCGAATCGCTGAGCAATCTCTGGGCGAATGCGGCCACAGGCCGCGTGCGCCTCGATCAACTTGGGTAAGCACGCAGCGAGGTCGCGCTCCGCGTCCATGGCGCGAAGCACCTTCGGTGCAAATTGCCTTGCCCGTACGTCAAACCACCCGGTACCCGAGGCGTCTCCCGCCTCCATCGTGTATTGCCCGGTGAGGTAGTAGTTCAGGTAGTCATGCGGCAAGAGGATGTGCGCTAGCGCTCGGTACCGCTCTGGTTCGTGGCGTTTGAGCCAGAGTACCTTCGAGGCCGTATACCCTGGCACGATGGGGTTACCCACCTCGGCAATTAGGCGTTCTCTGCCACCGTAAGCTTTGGTGATGAGGTCACACTCTTCGGCGGTCGAGGTGTCATTCCACAGCTTCGCGCGATAGAGCGGTTCACCATTGGCGTCGAGCGGCACGAAGCCATGCTGCTGGCCAGAGACTCCGATCGCTTTGACATCGCGGCGCAACGACGCCTCGGTGCGGTCGAGACAAATCGCCAAGGCGTCGAGCCAGTTCTTTGGCTCCTGCTCGCTGGTCCCGTCCGCCTTCTGCACGATGTCGTGCGGAGCTTGAGTGACTGAGAGCGTTTTTCGCTCGTCGGCATCGTAAACGAGAACCTTGGTGCTCTGTGTTCCAAGATCAATGCCGAGAACTAGATTGGTTGAGGTCATGCGCAGCTCCACATCGATGGCCTACGGGACCGATGAGAGTGGTCCCGCCTCCGAGATATCGAAGGCGACGAATCTTTCCACCTCCATCCAACTAGTGGCAAGCGGAGAAGCGTCCCTCGCCTCCGGTAAGGATTCCAGTACTTCGAACCGACGAAATAGGGCGCAAGATCCTGAAGTCTCGTTATCGGATCCTGAGTTGCTGAGGTCGAAAGTGAGATGAAACGGTCTAAGATGCGCGTCGCGTCCCCAGCATGGACCGTCTGGAACGCGTTCCTCGACGGCTAGGTCATTGATGGGCAGGCCAACTCGCGCTGGTCCCTTTGCCAAGAGAGTGGAGGGCGCAGTCCCCAAGCCGGGCCGAGATTGGGGTCCTATGCGACTGGATTCGTGATGCCTCATTCATCGACGATGAACTCCACTCGCCGATTCTTGGCTCGCGCTTCGGGAGTGGTCTCCTTGATGAGCGGCTTGTCGGGGCCGTAGCCCTGGGAGCGAACGCGTTGCGGGGCAACGCCTTTGTCGACCAGGTACCTTCGAACCGCTGCCGCGCGAGCGTCACTGAGCCGCTGATTGACATCGCGAGGCCCCGTGTCGTCCGTGTGCCCCTCGACACGCACCTTGAGGTCGGGGTTGGCTTTGATCATCAATGCGACCTGATCGAGTAGGCCATGCGACTCTTGCTTGATCGTCGCCTGTCCGGTTTCGAAATGAATCGCTTCGAGCACGGTGAATTTGCCGTCGTCGTAGATGACGCGCGCATCACCGGTGTCCGGGCAACCATCGTCGTCGTCAATCCCGTTGATGGTCTCCTTGGCCGAAGGGCACTTGTCCTGACTGTCAGGAACGCCGTCGCGATCCGCGTCTGGATCTTCTTCGGGACAGCCGTCGGAGTCCTGATCGGCGTCGCGATCTTCAGCGACATCCGGGCAACCATCCTCATCATCGGACACGCCGTCGTGATCACGGTCGTGGCTCGTCGGAGCGAACCGGATCCCGGCAAAGACGCGGAATACTGGCACACCATAGCCCTGCAGTATGCCAACGCCTGGGCCACCGAATAGCTCCCACTCTTCGCTCAGCGCATGCCGAACATAGCCGAAGAGCTCGAGTGGAACCTCTTCACGGTTGGTCTGCACCATGCCAATCCCACCCGCAGCCTCGGCCCCTATCTCCGTTTTACCCTCCATGCCACCGAAGCGGTAGCCAAGGGCCGCCGCATAGGCGAACTCGGTCCCAGTGTTTACGTTGAAGTACTGGGTGTCCTTGCGAATGGCAACGCCCAGGTTGAATCCCAAGCGGATCCCGCTGCGAAACCGATGATCGAGGATCACCTTGGGGATGAACTCGAATCCGTCGTTGCCAGAGAAGTCACCGGTGTGTGACGGTACGCGTAGCTCCGCTGCGATGGCGAGCCCTATCGTATTGCGATCGTCGAGCAGCCTGACCTTCGGCACGAAACGCAGTTTGCCGAGACCCGCCGAACCTGGGTTTGCATCGCCGGATTGGCCGAGATACATCGGAAAGCCGACGCCCAGCGACAGCGGACCCACCAACGACACCGAACCTATGAGGTCCATCCCGAGGCGCCCGCTAACGATGCTGCGCTGATAGTCCCCGTTGGCATTCGAGATCACCAAGGGGCGATAGCCGTAATTGGCGAGAAACGCGAACTCGAAGGGATCCGCCGTCGGACGCACTGCGGAACCTTCAGCGGTCACCCACCCGTCATGCGTGACGGCTGGTTTGAACCGTTCGACGTCGATCTGTGCGGCAGCAACTCGAGTCCCAAGGACTCCTAGTAGTCCGAGCGCAACCGCCCCGATTTTGCTCGAATTCTTCAACATGCTTTTCCCCGCGCGGTTCATCGCGATTGCCCCCGTGGTTCACGTCGGCGACGCAGTTGCCGCACAGCGAGGCCTGCTAGAACCGCAAGCCAACCGAGGCTCTGTCCCGGCTTTGCATCGGAAACGAACCGACAAGCGCAGGGACCGCCTTGAATGCGCTCACCTTCCAGGAGGTAGACTCCATTCGTACCGGCGTTGGTCGCGCCAGTGTTGCCAGTGCCACCTGCTGACGGTCCCGCGACGTTTTCGTCCACGCAACGACCATCGGGGGCACACACACGCCCCGCGCCGCAAGCGGCATTCGACGTACACACGACGCACTGACCACCCACACAGAGCGCGGTAGCGCAAGCGTCATTGGTGCGACAGGCGGTACCAGCGTTTACGACACAACTACCGTTGATGCAGGTGGCGGTCGCTGGGCAGTCCGTGTCGTCGAAACACACGGGCGCCAGCCAACAACGACCGTTCCAGCAAATCCCGCCACTCGGGCACTGCGCATCTGTCAGGCATTCTGCAACCGGCTCAAGCACGTCTGGAACGGCGTTGGTGTTCACGTCAGCGGGAATACAGGTAATTGCCTCACCGACCTCCAAATCGCCCGCACCAAGCGATTGGGTTTGGTTCGTCGTGCGAACGTAGAAACGCGCCAGGCATTGTCCGGTGACTTCGACCAAGTCATTTGCAATGGAAGCCTGAACGTAGCCATGATCGTTTCCGCCGACGCGTAGCGGGTCGACAATTGCCCCCGATTCGCCGATGAGTTGGGTGGCGGCAACCGGCGCCGCGACAAAGGCCGTCCCTTGAGGATTCAGCAACCAAAGCGTCGCCTGCGCGCCGTCGCCGCGCACTGCGACGACATATTCGTAGCCACCTCGCGAGGCATCTTCGGTGAACACCGGATCGACTTCAGGCGCCGCGGCGCTAAGCCCCGTGTTCACGTTGCGATCGGAGTCGACGAAGAGGTACGCCATCAGATTATTCTGAGGCGCGTCGGTGGCGCTGAGATAGGTGCGCCACCAGAGCCGATTGCCCTCGACGCGGAGGTAGACCGTGCGCGCGTCGATCGCCTGTTCTGCGGCAGTGAACTGATTGAGTCCGTCGCCAGCAACGTCTTCTTCGCCCCAGAGCCAATTGGTTTCGCCAGTGCGATCGATGGCAGCGATCTCGCGCAAACTCGGCCGTTCACGATTGCCAGCCCAAGTCTGAGCCGACGCACTGAAGGGGCTGGCGAGCACCAGTAGTGCTGCCACCCACTTTCCACCCTTGATGACGCGTACAAGCGCGCCCAATTTCGCCAGATGTTGCATCTTGGTCATGGGTTCCTCCGAGGGCATTGCTCGGGTAGAGTACCAGCAAAGGCACAATCGGGTCACATATCCGGCAGTTAGCCCCGTGGTCCAGGAATTTTACACTCATTTTGGGTCTAGAAACCGCTCAAAGCCGCGATGAACTCGGGATCGGTCGACTCCCGGCACGACTATTGCGGAGGCGACTGCGGACGGTTATTGACACAGGGTCAAGTGTCGCGGGCTCGAGCGCCGCGAGATCGAACGTCGTGGAGTCAGTGGAATCGACGGTTGCGATCTCGAGCGTCGCGATCTCGAGCGTCGCGATCTCGAGCGTCGCGGGCTTGAGCGTCGCGGGCTCGAGCGTCGTGGAGTCAGTGGAATCGACGGTTGCGATCTCGAGCGTCGCGGGCTCGAGCGTCGTGGAATTGTTGGCGGCTTGACGTGGGTGGCATGCCCACTGCCACGGGGCGCTGGTTCACCGGGCGCTGCGTCGACGACACCTATGGTATGACCAACGGTGGCCGCATCAACGCTTACATGAACTGACTATGGAATGACAAGTGGCGACAAATTCAACCAGCGCGTCGTCGATTATCGTTGACACGTTTGCACGCATCACTGGCACAAAGTCGCCGCAAACTCGCGCATTGCGGCTCCTTTTCCACAAACTTCCCATCAGTCCATGCTTTCATCTCCGTATCGAGTCTGACATCGCTTCGGTCCTCGAAACGCTGCCAACAGTCATCGTCAGAGCACTAAATACCAAGTGATATTCTCTTCGCGTGGAAAGCGAATCATCCAGTTCTTGCGCCGAAGTCTCAGCGTCTGCGACGGAATTCTCCTCGTTGGGAGCTAGATATCGTTCTATGGGTCGGCTACCGAACCACTCGATCGTCGCGCAGCTCGTGCGGCTGAACCAGCAGAATCGTCGTTTGGAGGCAGAACTCCTCTTGTATCTTGGTGAGCTAGATCGACGCCAAATCTATCGCGAACAGGCGGTTGCGTCTGCGTTCGCATTCTGCGTCTTGCGTTTGGGATACAGCGAGGATGTCGCATTCAAGCGTGTGGGCGCAGCCCGACTGATGCGGCGATTCCCCCTCATCTACGACCTGCTCGTTTCTGGTCGCATTCATCTGACTGCGCTGATGCTAATCAAACCGCATCTGATGGAGGAGAACCATGAGGAGTGGCTTCTTCTGGCTTGTGAGAAGAGCAAACGCCAAGTAGAGAGGCTCGTGGCTTCACGTTGTCCACGCCCCGATGTCCGAGCGAGCATACGCCAATTGCCGGGCGCCAGGCATTCACCTCTCGAGGCGAGCCCTCAATGGGCAACCACAGATCATGATGGAATAGGAGGCGCCCATGGGCAGTCATCAGCACCGACGACGCAGACGACGAAGGCGCAACCGCTGAGCGCGCAGGCGACCGCCGAACAGGTAGCGGCCGCGCAGGTTACAGCCTCGCCGACACGCTTGGCACCTTCGGAACAGGTGCCCGGCGCGCTACGATTGGCTCCTGCTGCACGAGTCACTCCGCTCTCGAGCAAAACCTATCGAGTCACCTTCACGGCTAGCGAGCGGCTCAAGCAGAAATTGGACCGAGCTGGAGAGCTACTGAGTCACTGCATCCACCCGTCTGATCTGCCGGCATTGGTCGAACGCGCGCTCGACCAGTTGCTGGAACGTGAGGAGACGCGCCGGTATGGGGCACGACCGCCGTCGAATCCCCAATCGGTCGCGCCAGCGCGTCGCGATAGTTCGCCGAAGGATGTTCGATCGTCGAATCCCCAATCGAGTGAGCCAGGGTGTGGTGATAGTTCGCCGCAAGGCATCCGACCATCGAACTCACAATTGGTCGAATTGGCGGTCGAACTTGAGCACGAATCGTGCCCAGTAGTCCACTCCAAGCCCAATGAAGCGAAGGATCCGGATCTTGCTCCTATCGGTAGTCGCAGTTCGAATGCAAAGCCAAGGCACGCGCCGGATCCGGATCCGGCTTTGGACCTCATTCCGGTATTGGACCTCGCTCGTGCAGAGCGTGGCGCTTCGAATGCCAGCGCGCTCGCCAGCGGTCATCAGACCACAATCGCTGCGCAGCGCAATGCGACGCTGAAATCGAGGCGCAGACAACGCGTGCCCGCGGCCGTTCGACGAGCTGTGTTCGAACGTGACGGCGGCCAATGCACTTTTGTCGACCACGAGGGACGGCGCTGTGGACGCCGCCACTTCCTCGAGTTCGACCATATTGAGGCACATGCGCTTGGAGGGCCTGAAACAGTAACGAATCTGCGGCTCAGGTGTGCCGCGCATAATGCCCTCGAAGCAGAAAGGCTTTTGGGTCGTGAGCGGGTGAAGAACGCCGCCAAGCATGCTAACCAAAAGCGCGCGAGATGAGTACGATCGCGACTCCTGACGCGATCATCGATGACGCGCGACTCCTCACGCCGCAACCACGGATGACGCGCGACGCTGGTGCGTGCGGCGATGCATGCACTCACCGAAAACCATGACACTGCAACGCTCGGTGATGCTGATCGCTCCGCACTCCCTAAATGGTCCAAACCCGTTGTGGAAGTGCGACACCACTGCATCCGCATTGGCTCAACCGTCACCGTTTGCGCAGCTCGCACCCTAGGTTCCAACGAACTTGCGCCATTCTAGCCACCTACTGGAAGTCGTAGCTCGGCTATTGCCTGCACCGTGGCCCGACTCAATTGAGCCGGCAACGCGGGCAGCAGTGCCCCGAGTGATTGCGGCAACGCTTGCGGGTGAATCATCGCCACCTGGATGATGCGGCGTTCGGCATCGAGAAGCGCAATCAAGTAGCGATCGCCCTCGGGACGTACCCATACCGGACAACCATCGACGGTACCGCCCATGGTCAGAGTGGGCCCCTTCGAGTACGCGGTCTTCGTGCAGGCGTTCACTACGTCTTGTTGCACAGGAAACTCGGCTCTGGAGCAGCCCGTTCCACAGACGTTGCCGCCAACGTGTCCGGACTGATAGGAGCGCACTCCGGTGCTGATGAACTCGCGATTGCTGTAGCTGTTGCCGTCCATGACCACCTCGAAGAGATTGATCTCCCCGCAGCCGTCACCAACAGTGCCGGTCTTGCTGTAGCAGTTGCAGAGGCCATTCCATTTGCGACCTCCATCCCGGGTGAGTTCGGTGGCAGCGAAGGCAATCCACGGTGCCGGGGCGCCGGGGCCATCCGAACCACAGGCTTTCAGGGCCTGGTCGTCGACGTGCATAGACGCGAGCAAGACAACGAGCTTCGAACCCGACCAGCCAAGGTGCTTGATGCCCGGGTCGTTTGGACAAAAATAGTCACGGCCGTCACCGCAGTCGAAAGCGCCCTCTTGCGCAACGTACCAAACGCAGTCATTTCCAGTGAAATCGCCTGGAAATACGCGACTGCCATTGCCGCTCTGGGTAGCCCAAAGGTTGCGCGACGTGCCTGACCGGTCGTCGAAGCTGGAGACAAGACGAAAGTCGCTGCCTGCAACGGCAGTGGGTTGGTAAACGGCGAGTTGCCGGACTCTGACAGCCTTTAGCAGCAGCGTCATCTCGGCGTCGAAGGGGGTAAGGTTACTCGAGGCAGTCGCATGGGCAGTCAAGCAGCAAGGACCGCCCCAGGTGTCCTTGCCTGACTTGACCGTGCAGGCAGGATCCGACGGATCGCGATCGAGACGTCGTGGCCAGAACCCTTCTGCACCAACGTTCAGAAACGTCATCGTGCCGCCGAGCGTCGCGACACCACCATCGGCTGGGTGCGCGCTGCCGTCAAGTGCAGTAGGATCGGGAACCATTGTCGATTGGCCAGAGGAGCCGCCATCGCCTGTCGCTGTCGTGTTGGTGCCAGAGGAGCCAGTGGCGGTGCGACCCGCAGCGCTCGACTGGAACGCGCCACCATACCCGGTCGTGGGTTGCGCCGTCGTTCCTGCGGATGCGGGTGACGCTGACGCGCCGCTATTGCCGCAACCCAAGATTAGTTGCAGAGCAACAAGCACCGCGTTCGTCAGGCCGACGGACGTTTCAGGGGCAAAAGACGACATCGTAGTCTTCTCCAGCACAGGCCACCATGGATTTGGCATCGTCGCCGGACCATGAGTACGCGTCGACGCACGCCGCGTCGAAGTACAACGCAACCGGACTGTTCGCGTTGTTACGGTCGGGGCTCACGCAGCTAGTTACTGTTCCGTGACTGTCCCGATACAACCCTATCGTGGGGCAGTCGGCAAGCAAGCGCTTTGGGCAAGACAGAGCACGGCAATTGGCCATGCCCACGGGAAGGATGGCCATGGGCAAGTTGTGAGCGTCCACGTGACTGAGATTGAACCAATCGAAGTCATTGAAGTCCGTGTTCAGCGTAAACTCCGCTAACGTGTGATGCTCCCCTCCCGGATCCTCTCCAACGTAGCCCCAATAGCGCAAAGACGAGAGCGCCTCAACGTCGCTGCCAAGGTCCAGGCAAACGAACCCACCCGGCGCAAGTGTCTTTCCACCCCAATTGCTCCCTCTGGCTTCGAGGATCTGATTGCAGTGATTGACCAGGGTTAGCGTGGTTTTGCCATCGCCCTTGGTCCGACAATCGATGGCGGGCAGAGGCAGATCAAGTGGTCCTAACCCAGTTGCTCCCCCTTGCAATGGTGTAGAAGTGCCACCGGAAGCCGACGTGGCGCTCGACGCAGAACCCGTCGTGCCGCCGGAGTCCGTCGTGGAGCTCGACGCAGAGCCCGTCGTGCCGCCGGAGCTCGACGCCGGATTCGAGCTCGAGCCGGCGTTGCTACCGGAACTGTTCGATGCAGAGGCAGGTGGATCATTCGAGTTGCAGGCAACAAGAGTCACCGCCATTGCGGCGAGCGGCACTGCAAGGGCGCTGGTGCAGCGATGGGCCATCTCGCTAGGTTGCCAGGGTTCTTCAGCTCGTACCAGAGCGATTTGCTGCGGCCCACAGCGTCACACATGGCATCAGAACGTAGATTGGGCGACAAAACGTGGAGCACGCGCAAAAAACTGCGACAGCTTTCCCGCAGGTACGCTGAAGGGCACATTGCTCCTAACAGGTGTTAGAGGCCAGTCGCATTTCAACCTCAATTTCGCGCCACCCTATGTGAACCGTGGGGTGTGAGTTTCTCAGTGCGGAGTTCCGTTGAGCGACGCGACTTGCCACGACTTGGAGGCAGCTGCGGACAAGCCTCCCCCATTCCCGGACGACGACGTTTGAGCTGCTAGACCGTCATTCGCGGAGGTGAAGGTCGATTTGCGTTCGCACCATGCAGGTCCCAGGACGACGCTTTCTTTTGGGCGAGTCCGACATGGTTGCTGGGAGGACCACTCTGCCGTAAAGTCAGGTGTCAAAGAGGCACCAATGGCGTTGCTTGCTCAAGCTCCGCGTCGCAATACCGCTCTGCAAGGTCCAGTTACAGAAGTCATAACGTGATCACTCTTGGCGTTGGCTCCCATGGTGGCAAAAGCCGATATGCCGCTTCTTCGCAATTCAAGCCCAGGACGAAGGGGTCAGATATGATACGCAATTCAACCGCAAGACTGTTCGGAGTTGTGCTGCTCAGCACGACCGCACTGATGTGCAATAGTGATCCCCAAGGCGCCCCAGTAAAGGAGACATCGCGAGCCGGCGGTGTGGACGCAGACGCCGGGACCGCCTCCATCTGGGAAACATCGCCCTATGCGTGGGCAGGTCCGGAACATCCCTATCAGGCGTGTGCGGAGACTGCGGTTGCCACCGGCGACGCGCCCGAGATTTCGGACTTCAACGGGGACACGCTCAACGTCCTTTTGAACGAGGGTCGAGGCGGTGCGGGCTGGTATAAGAATGATGACGGATCCAATGGCAAACTGACAGTCGAACTCAAAGCGGGTGCGCTGCACGTCATCTCCGAAAACTGGTCTGTCTGGGGCGCAGGGATCGGCGTCGTCATCGCCCCCACCTTGAGTGATACGAAACACTGCTACTACGACGCAAGCCACTACGCCGGCATCCGTTTTCGGGCAAAAGGAAGCGGGACATTCCGGTTCAAGGTCGGCACGTTCGCAAGCTATCCCGTGTCGCTGGGGGGGATATGTAATCAGCCCGGCGAGGGATGCTTCGACTCGCCCGGGGGCACCGGAGCTTTGACAAGCGAGTGGCAGACGTTCGAATTTCCCTTTTGCGCGCTGAAAGGCGAGGGGTGGGGCCGAGAAGCAATCCCCCTCGACCCGACGCAGCTCATCGATATGTTCTTCCAACTACCCACCGGGCAGACCACCAAAGAGCTGTGGATCGACGATTTGGCTTTCTTTACAACAGACACTGCTGAATCCACCATCGCCTGCGAGGTGATATCCTGTCCGATGGCGACCGTCCCGGTACCGGCAATGGTTCAACCGGAAACGTCGTGGCTTACCCTCACCGATGAGTTCACACTCCGCACCTTCGACCAACAAACCACCCATTGCGGCCCGATCCGACGTAGATACTTGAGCTTTGTGCCAAAGAATCTAGCGGTACCGTCTAGCGCACCAGTCTTCATCGGGTTAAACGGGACCGGAGGCGATGCAGAATCCTTTCGCAGTTTCCACACCCTCGGGAGACTGGATGAGTTGGCTGCTCGGGACGGCGCGATCATCGTATACGCCAATGCAGCCCCTGGCCCCTACAGCAGTGACAACCCCCAATGGCGAAATGCCAACACCTGGCGCACCAATGAACGCGATGACGGTGAGGTCGATGACGTTGCCTACATCGAAATGGTGCTGGATGACATGCAGAAACGCGGGATGATTACCGCAGACAATGACATCTACCTCATGGGGATCTCGAATGGGGGCGGGATGGTGTTGCAGATCGCCAAGAAGCTCCCCGAACGCTTCAAGGGTATTGCCCCTTTCATGGCGTACGCAGGATGGAACCCCACCCCGGTACCGCCGCTTAGCTGTTCTGGAGTTTCACGGATTATTTTCGGAATGTCATCGGAGGATCCAGGATTGCCGGACGGCTACCGGAACGTGTTGTCGGCACTTCCGTCGCAATGGGCGGCGGCCGCCGGACTGCCACAGGCGGTCATTGACTCGCCGGTGGTCACAGCGCTGCCCAATACCGTAAGCGAGGGGGCCAACTATTCAGGTGACAGCCCCATCGCCCTTCGCACACGGAATAGTCACGTCATACAGACAGATATGACTGCCGCGGGTGCGTGTGCCCGCGTTCGGGTTCTTGAGTTCGTAGGCGGCGGGCACCTGTGGCCAACCCCAGAGTTGGGAGACAAGGCGAGCTTGAGTTACGCCGAAGAGTACGGCTTTACCAACCAAGACCTGGATGCATCCGATGCCGTTTGGGAGTTCTTTATGGCCAAGGAGTAGCAACTGTCCCGAAAAGACTCTCATCTCCCGCGGGGCGAGGCTTCACAAGTCAGAAACGAAGCCTCCAAACCCGCGAACCAAGTCTTCTGAACCGGGCCGAACCTTCGCGCTCGGTGCGCAAGGCTTCAAAACCCGGAGCGAAGCCGTGAAACTCGGATCCTTGAGATCGGGCGTTGCCCTTGTGTCCATGGGGTGCGCTAACGTGCTTAGCGGAGGCGACTTGCCGTCGTGTCCATGGGGTGCGCTAACGTTGTCATGCCTACAGGAGCGCTCCACCGTAGAATGATTGAAGAATTCGCTAAGGGCAAGTTCTTGCGATGGTAGCCGAAGTGGTGCAGCGACCGAGCACCTCGTCGGACCTCGGTCGCATTCCTTTCCTGTGCGTGCCTTATGCCGAGCGGTGCGGTCCCGTCGCAACGCGGCGACGACGACGGCCCAACGCCAGAACGGCAAGGCCAACCGAAACCAGGACCGTACCCAAGCCATTCCGGCTGGTCCCGCTAAGTCTGCAGGCGCACCCACCATCCTGGGATGGAACACCTGTTACGCTGCCACTTTGGCCACCCGCTGTGGGCGGAGCACCCGTATTCGTCGAAGTACCTGAACCTTGGGCCCCGCTGGCGCCAACGACTCCGACGTCACCACCAGCCGGTGATGAGGAAGCCTGCCCTCCGTTGTTCACTGCACCTGTATTGCCACCCGCGCCGGGTGCATTGCTGCCTCCCGTGCCAGCTGGAGGGGCGCTTGAACTCGATGCACTTCCGCCTGTGTTCGCAACTGAACCACCGTTGGAGGTTGCAGCAGAGCTGCCGCTCGATGCGACCGACGAGGACGCGCCGCCGTTGGCTGCATTGCCGCCGATAGCCACCGTCGATGTTCCGCCAACAGAAACCCTACCACCGCTGGAAGTACTCGAAGCACCTCCGCCACTCGCGCTGCCTCCGTTAGTCACACTGGTGGCACCTCCGGTGCTTGGGCTCCCCCCCGCGGTACTCGTACAGCTTGCATCACTGCAGTATTCGGACGCGCCGACGTCCGGAGCCGCGCCACTGGGCACCGGATGAGTGTCGATATCTTGGTTGAAGACACTCGCGAAGTACTCTGGTTTCAGAGCGCTCACAGCGAGTGAGCCATTGCCCGTCATGCCCACGGTAGCACCTTGATCGATGGCTGCCACGCTAGCAGCAGTCAATCGATAGTCCGCCGTGAACGCCAGATCGGCCAAGGCGACCTTCTTGTCGGTAGCGGCGAGCTTGAGACTGCCGACGTTGGCATTCGCTGGCGCGAAGATGTTGTTGCTGTGGTCGGTCAAGTCGCTCGTGAACAACCCAAAGCTCGGAGACGACGAAATGGTATCGACGAAGATATTGTTCTTTACGATAATGGTTCCAGGCTGAAATCCTGCGCCCTTCTTGAAGTATTGGTTGTCGGTCTCGTAGGTCTTGCCAGCCGCGCTGTTTGTATACGTGGCGACGACCATGGCCATCGACGAGTACCCGTTGCTGTTGGGCCACCACTCCTTGCTTTTGGGCGTATGGATGTTCGTGTTGTGGGCAAAAACGACGTTACGGAAGTCAGTGTTGACGGGCTGCAACAGATACATCCACATGCTATCGACGGAGACGTTGTAGGAGACCGTCACGTTCTCGATGATCGCGTGGTTCTCTTGAATGGCGCCACCCGTGGCGGAGAAGTCTCCCGAGCAACCCTCCCAGAGGCCCACACTTCGCTCGCAGTAATTGTGGTGAAAGCTGACATTGCTGATGGTCGAGAGCGCCTTGCCATTGACGATCTCGAAGCAGCCACCCTCGTAGCCGCCCAAAGTCGCATTGTCGCTGTACAGGTTCACCGCACGGTTGAAGCCCACCTCATTGTCCGAGGCCATGACCATGATCCCCTCGGCACCACCGGAATTGTCCATCTCCCCGCCGGAAACGCTGAACTTGAAGTCATGCACGTAGTTGCCCAGGATCTTGTTGCCCGTGCCATTGACGCCCATCGCCACGCCAGTTGACGTGTTGTTCGCCCCGTCAATGTCGCAATCACGCACAATGCTGTTGCTCTGGACATTCATGCCGTTGCCCTTGGTGGTCATGCTATGCAACCCCTCCACCGTGGCATTGTTGACCGTAACCGCACCATTGATGATCGGTCGTTCCCCGCTACCGTAAGTGGTGACCTTGACGTTGCTCGCGTTCAGACTTGTCGTCCAGCTGCTGCCACGCTTGAGGTAGACCGTATTGCCGCTGCCTGACGGCATCTTGAAGGTCTTCTTGGCAGTCGCTTCGGTATTCCCGTCTTTGGCGTCGTCGCCCCCTACGGAGTCGAGGTAGTAGTCGGCGGCCAAAGCCAGAGTGTTCGCCGAAATGATCGTTGCAACAGCGCTACCGGCCCAGACGAGTCGAGGTCGAATCATGATGGTTTTCTCCCAAAGAGCTTTTGTGAAGCGTACAGCCAAGGCGAATTGAAATCCAGACCAGTCACTCAGAAATGTAGCGGGCAACTTGTAGCCGTCGCGCAACCTCACGAGACTGACGCACACATGTAGGCGCGCTGATTTCGTTGCGCTTGCAACGCCGGTATCTTGTCGCAATGGCTTCGCTTTCCACAGAATAAATTCGAAGCACGAGCAATCAGACAATAACTGTCCACAACTGCTTCATCGGTTACTGCCGTGACCTACGGAAATGTCGAATCGCCAATTTGGCCCGAACCACAAAGCGAGCGAACCGCTCGTTCCATCCGGCGGTCACGCCGATGCTTGCGGTGTATCCACGGCCTCCGTCTGGCTCTCCAAGTTGCGGATTTGCAGGCACAGCGGCAAACGAAGTCTGCCACTGTAGGATGGTACAACCTGCCGACGAATATTCTGCTCTTGGTGCCAACAATGCACGTGCTTGAGCCAGTCCGAGCCATGTCGATGCAGTTCGATGGATATGGATACGGGTAGAAGTCTGCTCAAGACGGACAAGTTCAGCGTGGCGAAGGTGTCGACACCTAAGACATGGAGTTCGAACCCGAAGCGTATCGGACGAGCAAGCGTGAAGGGTCACGCTCACTGCAGATTGCCACTGAGATCCACGACCCGAGCGTCAGCGAGGAAACGCCAAGGGCGAACAGAATCCGGACTGAGAGCATCTTCTTGACGGAGTGCAGCGCGAATATTTTGACCGCGTCATCATCCTCGACGATGCACAACGGAGAATCGTGCTGGGCAAGTACATTCACGGAATCGCGACGAACGGTTGAAGGCTCTCGAGAAAGCCGGCCAACATCGCCTCAGGAATCCCCTCGGTTGGAGCGACGATTAGACTAATGGTCGAGCCCGAGTCGAGAACCTGGGTCTTGATCGAAGTTGATCCCTGCATCGAGCGAACCACCGCAACCTTGTAGTTTGGGCCGGAAGTCTGGCTCACGACCGGTCCCGAAACGCCCTCGACCGCGCTGCGATGGTTGTTCTCGAGCGCGGATTGGCGCGAGTCACGACCGGAGGCGAGGGTGCAGTTGATCCCGAAGTTGAGAGCACCGCAGGTGGCCAAGTAAACCAGCGACTGCGGCTTGCCCGAGGGATCTCGTCGGCCTTGGAGTTTCAATTCCGGTTGACAAGGCATGGTCACACTGACTTGACAAGGCTCCAGGTCGTAGCGACGAAACCCAGCGACGGATGGCGGTCCATCCGCTCTTGCTGGCCTGGCTGAGACAGGCTTCGCTGAAGGGGCCGTTGATGTGGGGCCGGCGTCAGCGGGGGTGTCCTTGCCCTTCGTGTCGGCCGAGCCTGGAGTCCGATGGCAGTCGCTGCAGCCTGCAGCGGTAAGCGTCAGGAGTCCAACGGTCAGGAATCTCGCCCCAAGACACGCCCACGATGTGTCGGAGTAATTCATCTTGCGGCCCTCGCAATTCCTCTAAGATCGTTGCTGGCAAGGCGAAGCGTAGATAACACAGCGGGCGTGTTTCTGCTCCAAATCGGGCAACCGATCAAGTCTTGCAAAACAAGAGAAGTTCAACGATCATGCGGTCGAGGAAGGGGGTAGCCAGCTCAGCCTAAGTGCGCATAGGGGCGCTGACTATCGGACGCTCGCGCGGCTAGATACAGCTCAAAGGCCAAAGGCTGCCCGCTGCTGAACGACAAGCGTATCGTTCCGCTCACCAAATGCCGAATGCGTACCCAACCGCGACTCCCCCGTACGGTAGCAAGGGCCAACGTCCCTGTGGAAGCGCGGTACGTTCACCCCCGCTGTTGAGTTCGGCCTTGTCGCAAGCAACGAGCTTGCTCATTCCAACAAAGAACCGTAGCGTCACGCCTGAGTCGAACCTTGCTTGCACACCAGCATCAGCGTTGAGCCAGGAGCCCCCGACAAATGATTCTTTCACCCCCGGACCACCTATGCCGAATTGAAGGACGTGCGTGTAGCTCCCGTGCGAGTATCCAGCGCTGAGCTCAAGCGCGGCTTGTGGAGTTACCGGCAATCGCGGCCTGATTGTCACGGCGAATTGCGGCGATGCAATCCCCAAACCCGCTCCAGCAGTCAACGACAGTTGAGGAATGAGCGCTACCTCCGCCGCAACCCCGACAACGCCTATCGGGCCACCAATGGGAGCCAATTGCGCTTCGACAGCCACTGGCCAATTCCGATATCGGTCACCAGTTCTGGTCGGTTCCTCGGCCACTACGCTTCCCGATACAAGAATGACCCCAACGAGAGTTCGGAGGCAGACGCGCATGTTGCGGCTCACTGCAAGGGCGATGCCACTTGAAGTTCCGAGGGAGGACACTCTGAAAGCCACGATCAACACTCGGATTTCCAAGCAGGTTGCAGCCAATTTGCTTGTCGAGTCCGGTTGGCGACTCAAAGCGGTCCGCTTCAGGCGTCAGCCGCATTCACTTGTACTGGGCACACCTGCGCCACGAGCAACCGGTCAACTTGAACGCGTGTCTAATTGCACCACGTGTCCCAATACCAGTTCAGGCGGCGCAAATTTCGCTAGTCTGGCGTAAACCGATTTCGTTGTTATTATGGCGCATTCATAGAGAACCATGGACCACATCTCAGAGCTCTTTGATCGCATGGATGCATGGCATCATCTCCCAAACTACCAACTGGAGCGCCGCGCAGACCTTTTCTTCTCGTTGTACCTTCCTGAGGTCAGTGTCATTAGTTTTGGGGAGTTCGCTGCAATCGTTGGAAGCCACGACGATGGCCGGTGTTGATTTTGAGCAATTGCTTCAGCCTAGCATGCTGGCTACAAAGGCCATCAGATGGCCGCTTCCGCGGGCTTCAAAGTAACGGTGTTCGGATGGCCTATCTTGAGAAACTTTTCATGGTACTGTGTTGTGTTGCTTGCTCATCAACGGCACATTCAAGCGAACGCCGATATGTCTTCGTCGCTAACGTCACCAAACGCTACGAACCCGACCACCCTCGCCCTTCGGACATACTACTGCTTCTCGGCAAAGGCGTGGAACTCTGCGTGCGGCATGCTGACACGTGGACGGGCGATCCGCAGTGGGGCTGTTCATATGTCAGCGGTCCTACCCAGGTTCGACTGGCCCAAGAAACACGGTCGCTGCTTCTGACCAGCAAGGACGATCAAGGTAAGACGACTTCCGAGTACAAGTTGACGGCCAAGTTTGAACCAGGGCATCTTTACGAGGTATTCTACACAGAATCCGAGGATAAGGTGAACTGGCAGCTCTACGAAGTCGACAGTGACCATTACGGACACATGCACCTCGACGCTCCGAAGCAATTGCAGCTGATTCCGCGACAACCCGGTGCGTTGGTTTGGTGACTTTTCCGAACACGAGTGGACTGAAATCGACATCGGCCTTAGAGATTATCCCGCATAGCCCTTCAATTCAGTCTCACCGAAAGACGGAGAATGCCGTCACACGCTGGCCGTGGCAAACGTTTGTATCTGTGATTCGCTGCAACAATGCAAACCTGGCGCCGGAACCACAACACCTCGCCAACGTCCCTGGTACTCCCACTGTCGAGGAGCGGGAGCAAACGTATACATTGGGCCAACGAAAACCGCTCTCGACCGCCGCAGCTCTAAAGACAAACCTGCGAACGCCGACAGTGCCATACCGCTCCTCATCGACTTTAAGCCCGATCGCTCGCGTCGCTAGTGAATTCTTACTGCGGCACCTCTGCTGTCAAGACTTTGAGAAATACTTCGATCTTGGGAACGAGGTCTGGAGCAAACTCGATGAGCCAGCGCTCGGTCGTGCCGATCGCATAGGAGGTCTCTTTTGCCTGCCCCGCGGTGCGGTGTGCCTCGATGGTCGAGGCCAAACCACCGAAGCTGCCACCGTGTCCATAGGGCAAGGTATAGCTGACCCCCCCGCGACCCCGGCGTCTTGAATGCGCGTATAGATTTGGTTCTTGCGGCGTGAGCGCTTTCGCGCCATCGAGGCGTGCCACGGCGCGATCCCTTCGTTGGAGAGCAACACGCGTTGGACGCACGGCAATCAATGATGGAACGAATCCTCGAAATGCACCCGCCGTCGATATTACGAGACACTCGAGGATCAAGGCATCGGACGTGCTCGTGGCGGTTGACTGACAGTCGCAATGCCCATTTAGAGGCGAGGACGGCCCTCTAGCTTGGAGGCATTGCCAATGAGATGAATTCCTCCACGAACCGAGTCGCTGGGCGAGCTACGAGCTCGCCCCAGGCTCCACATTGGGTGATACGGCCATCTTCGAGTACTGCGATCCGATCTCCCAATTGCTGAGCATCGGCGGCATCGTGGGTAACTACCAATGTCGGCAGCTCCAGTCGCTGCAAATACTCCGCAAGAAATCCGCGCACCTCGCGACGGGAATGGACGTCGAGAGCCGACAATGGCTCGTCGAGCAGAAGCGCCTGCGGATTGACTGATAGTGCACGCGCCAATGCCACTCGTTGCTTTTCGCCACCGGAAAGCGTCTGAATCCGCTGACCGCCTCGAGCAGACAAGCTGAGCTCCGAAAGCAGCTCGGTGACGCGTTGTGCAGCAGAGGGCAGCCCATTTTTCGCCTTTGAGCTGGCGACAGCAAACGCGATGTTCTCTCGCACTGTGAGGTGGGGGAACAGCGCGTAGTCCTGCGGCACGTAACCAAGCTTACGGTGCTCCAGCGGCTTGTCGATGCCACGCTCAGTATCGAGGAGTACGTTCTTGCCGATTTTCAGGTAGCCGCTTTCAACGGGAAGTACGCCGAGGATCAGCGACAGGAGTGACGTCTTGCCTGAGCCATTGGGACCGATGATGACGAGCGTCCCCGGCCCTGTTTCGAGTTCCACCTCGAGAAGGAGCCGGCCGACTCGTGCCTTGATGTTTACCCGAAGTGCCAACGGCGCACTCACGGTGGTGGCTCTCCTGCCTTGGTCGCTCGCGACAGAGCCGCACGCACTGTCAGCAGAAGCACGAAAGCCACTATGACCAGAACGATAGAGATGGCCTGAGCGGCGCGCAGATCGATCTCGAGAGCTGTGTAGATTGCCAGCGGTAGAGTCTGGGTTTGGCCTTCGAGGTTTCCGGCAAACATCAATGTGGCGCCAAATTCTCCTAGGGCACGTGCCCAACTCATGGCAGCCCCGGCGATGAGCCCTGGCGCTGCCAGCGGCAGCGCCAGACGAAAGAACACGCGCAGCGGAGTGGCTCCGAAGCTGCGCGCAACGATGACCAAGCGCTCATCGATTCGACGAAAGGCGCTCGTGGCTGCTTGGACGAAGAATGGCGCTGAGACGAACACCTCTGCCATAACAACTGCGGTCGTGGAGAAGGCCGCTACCCAGGATTGCGGATACAGTCGTCCCGTGAGCATGCCGCGACGGCCAAAGGCTAGCAGCAGTGCGACGCCTGCCACTGCGGGCGGAATCACGATGGGCAACTGCACCGCAGTCTCGATGGCACGTATCAGTCTACTCTGCGCACGTGCCAAAACCCAAGCGAGCGGCGTTCCAAACAGCAAAACCAGACCAAGACTAGTTAGGGTTGTCAAGAGGCTGAGTCGAAGCGCGGGCCAGACGAGCGGGTACCCGAGACCCGTAGCAAAGTCCGGAATTGTCGTCGTGGCGAAGAGCGCCAATAACGGCAAGATCAAGAATGCTGCTAGGGCGCATCCTGTGGCGACCAAAATCCACCGCTCGGCGCGAAGACGCAGGACGGTCACGGCGTTTTTGCACTCCCGGACGGCGCCATAAATCCGGATTTCTGCAGGTCATTTTGGCCGTCCGCACTAAGGACATAAGCCACCCAACTGCGCGCAAGGGCTAGATGCTTGGAGGTCGTGACATTGGCAATTGGGTAATCGGCTATAACGTTCATGTTGGCGGGGATGGCGACAATCTTGACGCGGTCCTCCGCGACTTGAGCGTCCGTGCGATAGACGAACCCGACGTCTGCTTCACCGAGGCTTACCTTAGAGAACACTTGACGCACGTTCAATTCACGCGAGACAACCTTTGCTTCCACTTTTGCACGAAAATCCGCGCCCAGCGTCACCGCGGCTCGATCAAGGATCTGCAATGTGTAGCGACCAATCGGGACCTCGGGCGCGCCAATGATGACCCGGGTCGCCTTCGGGACGTCGGCGACGCTCAGGATCTTATCGGCACTCTCTTTGGCTACGACAAGAACCGGCTCGTTGCGCGCAAATGTAACAGGCTCAGTGACACGCCCTGCCTTGACGAGTTCGCCCATGTGACGCTGATCTGCCGATGCAAATACGTCAGATTCGGCTCCTTGTTCGAGCTGCGTGCGCAGCTCCTGCGTTCCGGCGAAATTGAAAGCGATCGCCACGCCAGGATGACTCCGCTTGAAGTCATTGCCCATGGTAGTGAACGCATTGCGTAGCGATGCCGCGGCAAATATGACGAGCTTGTCTTCGTGCGGGGCCTGCGGCTTCGGCTCCGGTTTCGACTGTTTGCACGCGCTGACTATAAAGAGGGCGGCCATCGTGAGTGGCACCAGCAACCCCGCAGCCGAACATCTACGTGATACGAAGTACACCGACCGTCGCCACGTGTGAGCTAAGAGACTCAGAACGCTCATGTTCATAATGCCCATTCTAGGTCATGGGGTCGTCTTAGTGCGTATGACGCTTGGGCTCTACGTCTTGGAAGCTTTGCCTGTCATGACGAAAGCATTGCGGCTCTCCTCATGTTCCGGCAAAGTCGCGAGCGTTTCATTTGCATTTCACGTGCCTATGGTCGCTTGGCGGGCTGATTTGGCTGGATGGTTCGTCTGCATTGGCCGCACGACTAATCAAGACCTGGCCGCCTAGCGCGATGTTTTCAGTCCGCGCAAAACAGCGCCCGACCGCTGAGAACCAGGCAGAGCGGCGGAGTTCAAACGATTTCTATGAGCATGGTGGCGTCCGCAACTCACTTGGCCAGCAAGAAATCGCCGTAATCTGCCGAACTCTTGCTCGCCGTCTGGTCGCCGTCACTCATCAGACCAACCCCGATCAGAGCCGGAACCTCGGCCTTGGCGTCGCCGTCTTCGAAGTGCTTGCGAAATTCCGCGTCCGGATCTAGACGCACGGCTCGCCACTCGTTCAGTGGGCCCCCGCTTTCGAGCACGATCGTGTCTTGAGCGCGAAACGGATTGCGCTTTTTCTCACAGACCGTACCCTTCGGTGCCGTCGTACTCCAAACGTATTTCAAAGCGTACCAACGCAACCCGCGACGCCAAGAAACATAAACGACAGCGGCCGAATCGCTCCTGGCCTTGACGCATTCATAACCGCCGGTGGGCAGTGCCTGGGCCCGCCAGCGCCAAGACAACGATTTTGCGCCATACTTGAATTCATCCGGGATTTCATAACCCAGCACCGCGGTCTTGATCGGCGGCTCGTAGCTCGCTCGAATGAACTCACCGGCGGGAGATTCCATGCGGCGGAAATAGTTCACGGGTCCCGACTCGCTCGGAATGATACGAAACGCGCTCGGCGCGAGGCGTAGTTGCGATTTGCCGGCATCGGCTGGCATGGCGAACAGACTGAGTCCGGCCAACCCCAAGAGTGGGACACCATAGAGCCAACTTACCCAGGGTTTCGAACGCATCCGCCAATTTTGCGTCAAAACACCGCTTGTGTCGAGGGACTTGGGTGTCCGCGGCCGCCGGCGAGGTGGCGGCACGTCAACCAAGAACCCTAGCATTTCCCACTCTTCCAGCATTACTGGCTCGGTCTGGCCCTGTTGAGTGTGGCAAGCCCGTGTATCATTGGCCGATTCATTCGACCGAATCGTGCGCTAGCTGATCCTGCGCGATAATCAGGCCGGTTGAGGTTCTTCTTGTGGTTGGTCCGGCGAGATTACGCATGGGTACGCTGCGCCGCCGCGAAAGGCGTAAAAGAGAGGTAGCGTATCTCGCGGCAACTTGGGCTCGCACCGGTACCTAGCGCGACAGTGTGACCTTGTTGCATTCGCAACTAGCTATTGCTCCAGCTGATGGCCAACGCGTGGTGCGCCCAAATTTCGTGGTCAAGTCGAACACCGATCGCTACTGTCGCGCCGGGACTCACTCTTGTCTCGAAGGCGAAGCCGTGCGACCTGAGCGGCTGTGACAATAGTAGAGCTACCCACGTGACAGCACGAAGTCTAACGGACCATAGCCGTCTTTCCAGACAGTGAAGGTCAACCCTTTGGCTGTGGCGTCGAAAACGATGCTGGTCATCGAGCCTTCGTTCGTGGTGCTGGCGTCGAATACAATGGCAATGCGACCTGAGCCCATACCCTCTGAATTGACCGTCGTAATGGCGTAGGTCATGTTGTTGCTGTACTTGTCGGTTCCCCAATACATGGTGGTACAACCATCAGGGCAATACGGCGAATAGTGCCCGTCGGCCGTGAACTTAATCTCGACCTTATGCGTGCCATCCCACGTGGTCGTGCGCGTGCCAACCCAGTAGCCGATTATCTTGGACTTGAGCTCAGTGAGCAAGCATCTACACTCCGCGAAGGTTCCATTAGCTTGGCAAACCTGGGCGCCTGAGGAACCATCTGCGCAGGCACAGGCTACAGAAGCACCAGGAACGCAGCTTGGGACTGTGCCACCCGAACCAGCGGTGGCAATGCCTCCAGAGCCGCCGCGACTCACCGAGCCGCCAGTGTTAGAGCCGCCAGTGCCAGCGCCACCACGACTCACGGTGCCGCCAGTGCTGAAGCCACCAGTGCCAGCACCACCGCGATTCACGTAGCCACCAGTGCCAGCACCACCGCGATTCACGTAGCCACCAGTGCCAGC
>CAYVXY010000004.1:96287-221057 GCA_964454965.1 uncultured Polyangiaceae bacterium
GCCAGCACCACCGCGATTCACGTAGCCACCAGTGCCAGCACCACCGCGACTCACGTAGCCACCAGTGCCAGCACCACCGCGATTCACGTAGCCACCAGTGCCAGCACCACCGCGACTCACGCTGCCACCAGTGCCAGCACCACCGCGACTCACGCTGCCACCAGTGCCAGCACCACCGCGACCCCAGTCTCCCCCAGTCACGAATGCGCCCCCCAAGGACCAACTGCCACCAGTTGAAGCCCCACCGCGGTTGACTTGCGACATCCCCCCCGTTGCGAGCACGGCGCCTCCGTAGGAAGCGTCCAACATCGATTCAGCTTCGGTTCTTCCGCCACAGCCGGACGCGAGAACGAAGGAAACGACAAGCGAAGTAATGGCTTTGTAGTGGCCCATGGTAAATCAGAAGTCTAGCATGCAGGCCAATCGCGTGAGGCCCAAATCACACGTTGGGCTTCATCGGGGCACGACCGCGCAATTGGGCAAGCTTCTCAGGCGTGTTCGGGGTCCAGGTTTCTTGATAAAAGAATCGTGTGAAGGCGGGGCAGCCTTCACGATAGAGCTCCTCGGCGATGGTGTCAGCGGCGTTGATGAAGGCTTCCTCGATTTCGCAGAAGGTCTCGGTAATCTCACCATGCGCGCCGGTAAGCGCGACTTGCTTACAACCGCAGTTGCTCGTGCATCGTTTCACCAGAGCGCAGGGTGCGCAAATCTCAAGGACGCGGTTCTTCGCGTCCCGCAGTTGTTTCACTTTGTCCCACCAGAGACCGCTGTCCAAATCGCCAATGACGAACTGCTCGTCACTGTCTTCGCCGACGAGCTCGCCACAGCCGTAGATGTGGCCACTCGGCGCTACAATGAATTCGTGGGCCTCCATCAGGCAACGGCTGGGGCAGGGCATTGCGCCGTGGAGGTGGGAAAGGACCTTCATTGTGAAGGGTTCGAGCTGGATGCACCTGCCAGCGCGAAACTGGTCACCCCAAACTCGAGCAGCCGCTTTGGTCCCCTCGCGCAAGGCCTCGAGCGCTTGAGTGTCCCAATTCGCACGCAGGTTGCAAGTGACGTGCGCGCGGGAGATCGGCAAAGAAACCAGCTCAGTGGCTACTTCCCCCAAAGCACCCGCGGTATCTGGGTTGGCGACGGAGAGTGCTACGACATTGGCGCCAGCCGCAGCAAGGCGCAGAATGCCTGTACGCACGGCAGCATGCGTTCCACGACCATCTGCACCAATCCGATAGCGATCATGAATGTGCGCAGGTCCATCTATGGAGACAAATACGTTCATCGGCAGGTGCCGGCGCACGAACTCCTCGAAACGCTCGTCCACGAGGGTCGCGTTCGTGGTCAGTGCTAGGTAGACTCTTTCGTTCGGTGCCAGCTCGGCAAGGCGCCTTTCAGCGTAAGCGGCCGCCTGCTCGATGAGATCGAGACAGACCAGCGGTTCACCACCGAAGAACGACAGCTCGAGACCGTATGGATCCCGAGCCAGCGCTAGATCGATGGCGCGCTCTGCCGTGGCGCGACTCATCCGCCGCTGAAGCTTCTGCCCGTTGTAACAGTACCGGCACCGGAGATTGCAGTCGTGGTCGACGAAGAGACAGATATCCATGACAGTTGGGACAGCAGGTACTTCGAGTCTTCTGCAAGTCGTTGCTCGAAAGCCGTAAGCCTACCAGGTTCTCGGTTCTACTCCGCCGGCTTGCCAGCTGTGCCAGCTGTGCCAGCTGAAACCGCTGTGCCAGCTGAATCGCCGCCAGAACCACCCGAACTGGGAGTGCCGGCCACATTCGTTCCACCGCTCCCGGTTGTGCCTCCGCGAATGTACGGGACGGTTCCGGCCATACCAACCGTGTAGGAATAGCCGCCAGTAGCGCGTCCACCCGTCGAGACGGTGCTATTCGCGCCGCCACTGCCTGCTCCGCCGGAAAAATAGGTCGAAGGAGGCATCCCCATCGTCATCTGGATCCCACCAGTGCTGGTGGTACCCCCTGTCTGCGCCGTGCCACCAGTTGGCACATAGGTCATCGGCGGTGTCCCCATCGCCCCACCATTTCCAGTGCGCCCCCCTGTCTGCGCCGTGCCACCGGTTGGCACATAGGTCATCGGCGGCATCCCCATCGTCATCTGAATGCCGCCGCTTCCGGTGGTGCCCCCAGTCTGCGCCGTGCCACCGGTTGGCACATAGGTCATCGGCGGCATCCCCATCGTCATTCCCCCGCCATTGCCTGCTGGCACTGGCTCAGTCTCCTCCTCACCCCCGCAGGCGCAAAGCGTCGCGGCGATGGCCATAGCAGTTAGGGCTGGATAGTCGGGGATTCGGGTCTTCGTCCGGGGTTTTGCGTCAGTCTTCTTCTGTGCCATCGGCTGCCTCAGGTGAGCCAGTATCAAGAACTGTGCCAGTGCCCGTGGCACAGATTGGTCAGGGCGCCGCACAGCCTTTGGTTTGGGCCTCGTACCGAGTTGGTTTGGGCCTCGTGCCGATTGGCTTTTGGCCCCGAGCCCCGTACCCCGTGCGGTTTTGCCTGCGCACCGATTTGGTTTGGACGACGCAGTGACGCTGCGGTTTTTGCCCTCGCACCGATTTGGGTTGGGCCCCGCAGTGACGTCAATGTGCCAAACGAGGGACCAAGTAAACTGGATCGACCGGATCGCGACGACAGTCGGGATAGGTTCAGCTGCCGCGGGAGTGGTGGTCACCCGACATGTGGTCACCCGGCGCGGGGACAGTTGATGCGGCGCGGGGACAGTTGGCATAAATCGACGGTCGCGATGTCGATCTTCCGTGACACGTTTCGGCGCGCCACTGCTGCGCCGTTGTCGATACTGTGGGAATAGTGCCCTCCAGATGGCATGCTCTGCTCCTCTTGTGGCTTCTGTTTCCGAATTGGCGTTGCCATCGCAATGGTTCCTGAACCGCAGCCAACAGCCAACGTCAGGGCACAGAATCTCGAGAGTTATACTCTCCGCATGACTGGCGCTAGCTCTTCTTTGACCCTTGAACTCCCGGCTTTTCGAAACCGATTCCGTTCGCTCAGTCAGCTATCCAATCATCTGGTCGTCGCACAGCTCCTGCAGCTAAACCAGCAGAACCAACGGCTAGAGGCAGAACTCCTGCTGTTCCTGGTCGAGCTAGATCGACGTCAACTCTACCGTGAACAGGCCGTTGCGTCTGCATTCGAGTACTGCGTTTCCCGGTTGGGATACAGCGAGGATGTCGCCTGGAAACGGGTGGGAGCCTCCCGGCTAATGCGACGGTTTCCGCGCATCTACGAGCTGCTCACCGAAGGACGCATCCATCTCACGGCGCTGATGCTAGTCAAGCCGCACCTGACTGAGGCGAACCATGAGAGTGGCTTCTTCTGGCCTGTGAGAAGAGCAAACGTCAGGTTGAAAAGCTCGTAGCCTCACGTTGTCCACGACCCGATGTCCCAACAAGCATGCGCAAATTGCCTGCGGCTAGGCTGTCACCTGCCGAGGCGCGCCCCCCATTGGTGGCGAGTGACTTTGCGGACAGGGCGCGAGCCAACGGTCAGGGGTCGGGTTCACTAACGCAAACGATGACTGCACAAGTGCGGCCGCGACGACAGCCGCGGCACTGCCTGCGCGAATGGCGCCGCTCTCGAGCAGTGCCTATCTAGTCACCTTCACTGCCAGCGAGCGGCTCAAGCAGAAGCTCGATCGGGCTGGCGAATTGCTGAGCCATTGCATCAATCCATCTGACCTGCCCGCGCTGATCGAGCGCGCGCTCGACGGTCTGCTCGAACGCGAGGGGAAGCGCCGCTACGGTTCTCGGTCGATACCAATTTCGCGAGCGACTGAATGCGCATTGCCGGACGACTCCTCAAAGTGCTGGGTCGTCGACTCCTCAAGCAATCGCAGCGAAGCACGAATCATGCCAGGATCCCCCTCCAACGCACCCTGAGGCACAAGATCCGGATCCAGTGAGTCCTAGTGACGGCCGTTCGAATGCCATCGACGAGCCCGAGGAGCAGCAGGTGTCAGCCGCGCCGCAACGCGCATTGACTATCGACGAGCAAAGGAACGTTGCTGCGCCGCAACATGCCACGCCAGCAAAGTCCAAGCGCAGACGCTGCTTGCCGGTCGGGGTCCGGCGCGCTGTCTTCGAACGAGATGGCGACCAATGCACATTTGTCGACTACGAGGGGCGGCGCTGTGGCCAGCGGCACTTGCTCGAGTTCGACCACATCCAACCTCATGCGCTCGGAGGCCCTGAAACCGTCAGCAATTTGAGGCTCAGGTGTTCGGAACATAAGCGTCTCGAAGCCGAGAAACTGTCTGGTCGTGAGCGAGTGAAGAGCGCCGTCAAACACGCCAAGCAAGAACGCTCGCGCCACCTCAGAGATGACCGCGCGTGGTGAATCGACGGAGTGAATCGACGGAGTGAATCGACGTGTCCGCGCGCGGTCGGCTGCTGGTGTTGACGGAATTCCCGAATCCGTATGCTCACCAACAGGGAGAAATCGGTCACGCTCCAGGGAGGAATCGGTCACGCTCGATAGTGTCACGGACCCTCAGTCGTTTGGTACGCACAGCATTGGTCTTCGCTTTGCGAAGCCCATCCAGTCGACCGCAGCTTCAACTATTTCGTCGTCGCAGCGCGCTCTCGTCGAGCGATGACTTCTGCTGGTGTCAGCAGCACGACTTTGCCGCTGCTGTCCGCTTCGACCAATTCCGTACCAGTGGCGATGGCAATGTCCTCCGCGCGACGTTTTGCACGTCGGAGCGCCGCGAGGGCATCGTCAACTCGCTTCTGATAGTCGGGGTTGGTATTGGTGGGGGCGTTCAAGGTTGGCCTCCGGACTCGACAATGATGGGCTCTGGTCCCGAATTGTCCAGCAGGACCCATTGATCCACGATTTCCTGGTAGTGGCGCTCGAAGTTCTGCCTTCCGGCGATGAATCTTCGTCGAACGACCGCCTCTTCGACTGCATGACCGCCTTGGGCGACGCGCCGCGCCACCCGGTCGAGAGCCTGCTCCACTGACGGAAGGGCGAAAAAGTAAAGAACGACCACGTACCCCTGCGTGCGCCAAAGAGGAATGGCTCGCGCAAAACTTCTTCCGGCAAGGTGGTTTCGAACGCAAAGCTCTCACCATGCGCCACTCGCTGGTCAATCAGCTCGAGCATCAGTCGTCCGGCACGAACCGCCGCACGCTCTGGTTGAAATGGCGCCAATCCTGCTGCGATGAGATCCGCGTTGATGAACGTCAAGCATCGAGCCTCGAAGGGCAAGAGCTCCCGAGCAAACGTCGTCTTGCCTGCTCCATTTGGCCCCGCAATGATGTAGATGGTCTTATCCCGATCAGTCATCGCGCGGTCCCTTGGTTGGCGTCGGGATGCTCACCCCTAGAGGCAGAGTCAGCAGCATACTTCGTGCCAGACTTTCTGTCATGGGCTTATCATGGCTGCACACGTCTAGTTGCAACCAGCACTGTCTGCAAACGTCGCGATTCTGATCTGCGAAGATATGCACTGCCTGCTCGGTCTCACCGCGCCGCCACCGCCGAAGCTCCGCTCCGGCTGCTCCGCCGCTGCTCGCCCTCACTGCTTGCTTGCTCACGTGACTGAACTGCGGCCAAGCGGAAGCCTAGATTGACCCCGCGAGAGCCCGGCTCGTCCCCATCGCGGAACGCCGAGCGGCAGCCCCGCGCCGGGCTGCCCCAGCTGCCGCCCCGGATGACTCGGCTCCGACCGCTCCGGCCATCAATGGTCGCCGTTGACTCCCACACGTTCCCCTTCAACTCCAAATGCCCATAGGGTCCGGCACCTGCCGGGTAGATCCCGACCGAATTCGGCCGACCAACGTTGGGCATGTTGTTGTCCTCGGCGCAGTTCAACAATTCGACGTTGGGCCATGCGTCACCCCAGGGATACCCTCCCTTCGGTGAGGTCGCGGCAGCAGCCTATTCTTCTTCTGTGGGAAGCCGAATACAGCCGCCCTGGTGCTCGCTTCTCCGGCGGCAATAGGCCTCGGCTTCGTACCAAGACACGCCCGTCACCGGTCGATTCGGCGCAGCCTGATTCAATTGCTCGTCCCACGTGCGCGGCGCGCTCCAATCTTCCTTCTCCCTGAGTGCCCAACCCTCTGCGTCCCGGTACTTGGATTCCTCGTAGCCACGGGCATCGACGAAACGCAGGTATTCCTCGATGGTCACGGGGTATCTCCCGAGTGTGATCTCGGTTCCCGGCACTGCAATGAAGTTGTCGACATCGGGCTTGAGGCGCGGATCCCCGGCGCGACCCAGCGCTTCCGCGACGTCGATCCGCATACTGGCGGGTACGCGCTTCGAGCCATCCAGCGTAGAGATTGCCATCGAAGTGTCAAGCGCCGCTCGATATCTCCCTTCGATCTCCTGCGGAGGCTTGTAGTTGTACACGCTGAGCGGTAGCAGCAACCGGCCGAGAATCGCGGCGAGCCGCGCCTGATTGGGCAGAACTGTGTCTGCGCCGAGCCAACCAACGAGACGCCTCAGCAGTTCATCGACCTTACCGCGCCCGGGCCCATCGAAGATGGCAGCTGGGAAACACGTCGATCGTCTCGCGCCATTGCGGGTGGTCGATGTGGTCACGGATGATTGGCCACCAGTCTTCCGCCAAGGAGGCGTTCCAACTCATTTGCAGGGCCGCGAGGTATTCCTGAAATGTCAAATGCCAGAAGCGCAACTGCTTGCCGGGCAGCTGTTGCAGGATCCCGCTCGCTTCGCATTCGAACTCGAGCCAGGCTTCTCCGCGGCGCCAAAGGCCCTCCTTGGTTTCGCCCGGAAATTGCCGTTCGAGTTCTGAGCGGACGAGTTTCACTGCATCAGAGAAATCGATGCTGCTGCGTTTGCCTTGGTCCGTAAGCATCATGCCGAGCGCGAGCCGCGCGAAGGCCTGACGCGCAAACTCGTTGTTATAGCCCGCAGCCTCGCGCTGCGCAGTGCGTGCTTTCAATAGCCATTCGATGACGGCCTGATACAGCCGCGCCCGCCCTTCACGTAGCTTGCTTTCGTTGAAATGCACCACACAAAGGCAGGTGAGCATCACCGGATTCTCAGCCATCACCCGAATGCTCGGGCTCGCGAGGATGGCGCTGGTCAAAACCTGGCGATGCTGTTCAATCTGCAGATCCGCCGCTTCAGCATCACTGCTGCGCAGTCCCTTGACCCAGCGTTCGACGAACTGCTCGATTTCCTCACGCCCAAAGGGCTCCACCGTAACGCTTCTGAACCCCATCGCGGCAAAGGCTTCGGTTTCGATCGGACGGCTGCTGACAATCAGTCGACCCTTCCATTGGTTTTTGGCGTCGCGCAGAACGGCAAAAAGGCGATTCATTGGCGATCTCATCGACGCCATCCAGCGGCAGAACGGCATGGCCAGATTCGAGCCGCTTCGCCCATGCGTTACGCGGGATCCGCTCGCTATTGTCGCAACAGAGCTGCTCGATGCAGCTCACCAATAGCGAGCGATCGTAGGGGCCGCTCGTAGCGTTGTCGAGCAGCGGCACCAGCAACGAGGCGCGCAGCAAGATCGGGGTGATGCCGGTTTCCGTCAGGCCGAGATACGCCCGGCTCCAGGTATTCCCTGCCGGACAGGGCGTACCGAGCGCATCGCGGGCCAGCATGCACGCCACCAGCCGCAAAAAGGTGGTCTTTCCCGCGCCGGGCTGACCCTCCATCAGCAAATGCTGATGCCGCGGCAAGGCCGCGCAGAGGTTCACAAGCTCATCGCGCATCTCGGCGAGGCGCATTGAGTCCGTATGGGAACCTGCGTCGCGCAACTCGGTCGGCTGCGTCGGCTCTGCAGCGGTTCCCACGTCGCGCCAATTACGCATGCGCAGCGGGGTGTAGAGCTCTTCGATGGGATAGAGCAACGCGCCCTTGGCTCGTCCCTGTTTGGTGCCAATACCCTGGATCTCGATGCTCGCGGTCTGGGCAAGCAGACTCACCAAGTAGGCACGCAGCTTGGCGTCGTCGGGATTGGGAACGTAAGCCTTGTGGCCTGCTGGAGCGGCTGCAAGATGCTGCAGCAGCTCGCCCAGCATTCCATGGTCGCCATAAGCGATGGGTTCGACACCGAGACGTCGCAGCCTAGACGCTTGGATGGATGAAAGCGCATTGGTAAGAAAGAAGTGACGCGTCGCCCCACCGCCCGAATCGAACACCGCCTTCCATTCCTCCAGCAGGCCGACAAGATCCGGATCTTGTAAGGAATACCCGACAAACAGCAGCCTGCGCTGTGACACTAACGCCCGCATCCCATTGCGCCAAGCTTGGTCGCCGTGAAAGAGTGCGCTGTATCCCTCGCGACTGAGCACACAGCCCTCGGGGCGATCGGCGTCTCCATGCACCACCACCTTCGGACGACAACAACGAATGGCGCCGCACGGCTGCCGAGGTCAGTGGGAACCCCTCGTGTCCGGCGACCACGTGGCTCACCTGTGCCAAGGCGTGGCACATGCTCGACCAGCCCGCACGGAATCCCGCCGAGTTTAGGTGGATTTGGCACCCTGTCCGGTGGCTCAACTGTTGCTGCAGATCCTGACCATGTGCCACCTCTTGTCCTGTCGACGGCTCCTGCCGGCCTCACTTGTCGTTAGCTTTGCCACGATGGCCTGTGGCGGAAGCGAGACCGCCAGGCCTGCGTCCAACCTTGCCCAGGGAGGCGGCACCGGAACTACCAACGTGCAAGGCGGAGGTACCACCGCAGCCGCGGAAACAGGTGGCGCGACGGTGGGCGGCGCAACGCCAGTCGGCATGGGTGGCGACTACGGCACCGCATCAGCGGGTACCGCGACAGCAGGCGGGCGGCGCAACACCAACCAGCACCGGAGGCACCAGCGGGATTACAACGCTGCCCCAATGCGACTCCACTCAAGTCCGACGCGATATCAACGTGCGGTTGGCGTATCCAGAAGGCCTGACCGCGCCGACATCCGGGTCAATAAGTTACGGCGACGCCGTTACGCATCGAGTAGACGGCACCCTTCAATCGATCAACGAAATCACCGAATCCTGTCCTGCTTACACCAACGGATCGCGTCAAGCTCTCAGCATTCCGCTAGTGGATGACGAAGGAAAGAGCTGGGCGCTCGTGGCATACCCTATCGATCTGGTGACTGGGTGGGCAGCGGCTGCAAAGCCGCTGGTTGGACAACGCCTGTCCTTGATGTTTCGATACACGAGGGGATCTTCAGTATTCGATGTCAACCGGGTTCATCCTGAGCGACGCGGCTGGCCCAGTTATCATCGCAGAGCGAGCTCAGAACATCACGGCATTGAAACCAGCCGATTTGCCCGGATTCACCGTTGCACTTGGTGAGCCCATCTGCTCGGCTCCCTACGCCTGCACCAATAACGTGCTTACACAGCTCATCTTCAATGGCGACTCGACAGTCAGCCTAGGCCTGAACCTAGACAGCAAGGTCACTCTTGGTTCGCAACGTTACATGGCCAGAAACGCAGGAGCCGGGCACCTGATTTTTGGCACCTGCAAGGATCTCGAACGAGCTTCGCCCTGGTCGATGTGGCGCGGGAGTTACTAGATTTTACTCACCAGAACCCAGGCTCACCCAGTAGGAACAAGCGCGGCGCTTGGATGTCGAGGGTTGGCCCAGTGATGCCGAATTTGGCGCCAGCGGGCAAGCCGTAGTTCGTGACGGTGGGCGGAAGAGTGAAGCTCGGTAGGGCGATGGCAGGTACTGCATTGCGGAGCGCATCACCAACAACGAGTTTTAGCATACTGGGCACGGCACTTTCGAGCAGACTGCGCACGAACGGATCGAGATCAGTTGCGTCAACCGTCAGATGCAGCTCGTCCATGGTAAAGTCATCGAACACGAGCGCATTGCCCTGCAGGCGAACGGCCATCGAAGCCCTGGCGCCGAGCGTCATGGGGATGGGTACCGGAAACAGCGTAGCGTGACTCATCTGCGCCGTGACGCCACCCCAGGAGAGTTCCACCCGATGGTCGCGCACTACTGCAACTGGTGGGAGTTGCGTGGCAAACGTTATCACCAACCCGGGGGACAGCACGAGCCCTGGGGTCGTGTCGTTCAGCGTGGCGTCGAAGTACCCAGCACGCCAAAGCGCATACAGCCCTTGGTTGAACAGAGACTCGTGGATGGCCACCCCCATGGGCTCGCTACCGTCAGGAGCTACCGCTCGCACGGTCTCCGCCACAGGGGCACCCATGGCGAGCTTGGTTGGCAGGGACGGAGCGGTGAAACTCGCCCCCATGCCGAAGAGCATTCTGCTTGGGCTGGTGGAAAGGCTCGAGAACTGCGTGTCAACCTGCAGTGGGATCGCCGCCGTGCCATCGAATCGGTCAACGCTTAGTCCGGCACTGAAGACGCTCGCGTCTAGGCTTTCTACCATTCCGTCCAGAACACCGCTCAAGTTCTCGGTGACGTAGGCCTGAACGCGCATCGCCACGTACTCGCGCAGCACTCCGTTAGCGATCTGTACGACGACCGCCAGCACTTCGCCCTCGAGGCCCGAGAAGTCGGTGCTGATGCGGCCGACGGACGTTGTGGTGCTGCCTGGTCGCAGCGTGGCGCGCGGGCGCCCACCGCTGATCCCCATGTCGAAAGTGGTGTTGACGTCGATGCTCTCGAAGTTGACCCAGCCCTGGTTCTGGTAAGCTAGGCCTGCCAGATTGCCATCGAGGCGCAGCTGCACAGCCAGATTCGAGATGCGTGTCGTCGATGCCAAGCCGTTGTCGACGAGCGTGAGGCTATTGCTGTTCGGTCCCGCGATTTTCGTATCGAGATAGCTGACTTGACTGCTCAAGATGCAGCGCCCTAAAAGTGTCTGATCGCACCCGCTTTTGAGCACGCTGTTGGCGAGCAGTGCGCCGTGAATCGCATCGCGCAGACTGCCGCTCGCTAGGACCGCGTTGAGCACGTCCGCCATGGTATCGAAGTCACCGCGAGAGCCATCGTCCACCGCGGGTTGGCGAAGCCAGAACGAGAGCCCATCGTCGAGAGAAGCACGATCGGCAAGCCAACGATTGGCCACAAGGAACGTACAGAGGCGTTTCGCTTGCCGTGCACCACCATCGACCGAAACAATATCTACGAAATTGAGACCGAATCGACTGGTCAGTTCAGCAGTAAAATGTCCCGCCGCATCCACCGCACTAATGGTGTCATTGACGCGCAATTCCTGGATGCCACTCGGATCGCTGGCAGTGCCGCGAAAGACGAGCTTTCCGCCCGGGACTAGATCCAGCGACGCCCCATCCAAGGGGTAGTCACAGCCAACGGCAGGGCCGGTAGAATCGACCAATAGGTCCATTGCTTTGGACAGGACGACACCACCCTCGGTAGGTGGTGTCACGGTCGCAGTCAGGCGATAGGTGCCAGCCTTCGCGTAGCTGAAGCGACCATTCCCAACGCTCGTACCCGTGGGCTCGCTTACCACCGGCACATTAGCAGTGAGGACCGGGTTGCCAAATCGATCCGCGACAGCACGGGTAAGCTCGACGACCTCACCTAACCCGTATGACGCTCGGTCAGGCACGCGCGCAACGACTAGCGAAGCGGGAAGCGCGGGCAGAACCGCGAGCTTGGCTGGTACGCTCGTCGCCCCACCGAGCTCGCAATGAATGTCGAAGCTGCCGGCGCCTTCGAAAGTCCCCAACCCTGATTCTATTTTGTTTTTTGCGTCGAGGGGGACGGAACGTAAGGTCGGCTTCAAGTCGACAATCGGGTTATCGAAGGCATCAAAGACCGAGCAGCCGACAGCAACGCTCTGTCCTGCGACCATCGAGCTACGATCGAGAGTGGCCACGGTTTTCGCCGCGGCTCCGGGCAGCACCTTGACGACGGCAGGCGTACTGTCCACGAGGCCCAGCGCTGGGAAGGAACAAGCCACGGCCAGATCGCCTGCGCGCGTGGCCACAATGGCACCATCCTCACGCAGCATTGCAGCGCCAGCTGGAACCACGGCAACGCTCGACGGCTGCGCCGAGGGTGCAAGGATTCTCTGTTGCTTCTCGTCCTCGAGCAGACAGGTTACCGATAGCGAGTCACCGGCGTGGAGCGTGGCTAAGACTAGGGTATCGGCCCCCACCCATCGAGTCAGCGTAACCGACGCATCTGGCGTCGCGGCATCGACGATACCAGCGTCCGGCGTCGCGGCATCGACGATACCAGCGTCACTCGGCGTCGCGGCATCGACGATACCAGCGTCACTCGGCGTCGCGGCATCGACGATACCAGCGTCACTCGGCGTCGCGGCGTCGGACAAACCATCCGGCGGAGCCGCATCTGCCTCTGCACCTGCGTCTGCTGCTGTAGCGGCGTCGGGAATTGAAGCGTCCGTAAGGCTGCCAGCATCGGGGACACCAGCCTCCGTCGCTGGACGCGCGCCATGTGTCCGCGATGGCATGCCGGGTTCATGATCCCCACAGCCCCATGTCGCGCCAAGCTGCAGGGCTACTAACAACAAAGTAAGTTTGTCACGTTGCATCGAGGTACCGCCCAACTGCTATATCTAAGCTCGTTGTGGCCAAGAGGGCCACAGGTCGTCGCGAGGCGCAGTCGTCCCGTGAGCTGAGATGCACTGAGAAGGTACAGCGAAGTCAGAGATGTTCAACCCGACGCCAGTTGAGCAACCACGATATTCAGTGCAATTTCAGATACTTAGAGCCACTCGACGCACACAACGGCCATCCCCCGGAGTCAGAAATGTTCATTGAGACACCAGCTGACGGTTCCCTTGTTCTCCAATCGCCCAACGGCTTTGTCGCGTTGCACCAAACCAAAGGCAGAGTTTTCAGCGGAGCTGGAGCTAGGGTCGCTCGAAGTGAGCGACCCCGTCCACGTTGGGCATTGCCGCAATCAGCCGCGTTCTGCCAACCACGCGGCGACCCAGACCAAAGCCGAATTCCAGTTGATCGCCACTTCGTTGGTCGAATAGGAGTTGATATCGTCAACGTAGCACTTGTGCGGTGCACAGCCCGAGAGCAACGCTTTCGCGGTCGGATCCTGCAAGAAGTTGTTCGGACCACCTGCGAGTGCGCCGTTCGGGGCACGAGGAAAGGTCGCATCCGTTTGGTGCGCCCAGAAGCGGTGATGCTGATTCTGACTGAAGCGCGATCCGTAGCCGGTCACGTAGGATTGATTCATTCCATTCCGACCGAGTATGTAGTCGATGGCTTCGAACGCGGCGTCGCTGTATTTGCGCTCCCCGGTGATGTCATGTGCTGCAGCTAGTAAAATGGTCTGGTTTAGCACCTGGGAATTCGAACCCCACCAGTACTTCCTGTCCTCAGGCAGGTAGGGGATCGGGTACCCCTGAATCCGCATCATCTCAATCAACCGATCAGCGTGGCCCGCGATGGCACTGCGTAGCCCATTCTGATGTTGGCGCGACAACTGGTTGGGGACAAATGCGAGGGTCAGATCACCGAGACCGGACGTGTCGCGCCAAGTAAACCCTTGCGAGGGGATCCCCTTGGTCGCAAAATGCGGAGAAGCAACGACAAACTCGCGGTATTCTTTCTTGCCGGTCGTAACGAAAAGCTCCGCGGCCGCCCAATAGAATTCGTCCGATAGGTTCTCGTCCGCGTAGTCACCACCACCACTGGTTGGTACGAAGGTGTATACGTCGGGGTTCGCGATCGCAGCTGCCCAGGCTCGCTCGGCGGCGCTCAGGCAACGCTGCGCAAAACGCGGATCCCACCTTTGCCATACCCTGCCACATTGCGCGGCGGTCGCGGCGAGATTCAAGGTGGCTGCCGTGCTGGGTGGATGGATGTGCCGCAGCTGCGGATCCTGGTCTGGCGCCATCGGAATCATAGTCCAGTTGTCATCGTGAACGCGATGAAAGGCCATACCGTGGTAGGGCTTTCCTTCCGGCACCTGCATGCGTAATAGGAATTCCTGCTCCCAGCGCGCTTCATCGAGAATATCGGGAGCGCCATTGTTCCGCTCGGGGATTTGTCCGGTACCATCACGCATGCTCCGTGCACCGCAGCCTTGAGCGCGCTCGTACGCATTAACCAGCTGCCACACGGCGATTCCGCCATTTACTACGTACTTGCCTTGATCACCCGCATCGTACCAACCACCCCGCACATCGCGCGAGTAGTCACAGCTATTGGCAAAACACGCAACCTTGGTATCACCCTGGTTCGGCGGAACGCCGAGATGGCCGGCAGGGTGCGCATACTGGTTCCCAACGTATTTTGCCTCAATGGGTATGCCGCTGCGTTGATGGTAGAAGAACTGAAGCGCGTCGCGGCCGAGTCCCGCGTAAAGGCCACTCTGGATATCAAACGGGTAACTCGTCAGTTCCCCAATCTGCAGTCGGTACCCCTTGCCGGTCTTGTGATACTGCGAAAACTCGATGAGCTGTACTGAATCACCGGATGCGACGTCGGGACCGAACGGCATCGTTTGGCCACTCGCAACCACGGCATCGTTCGAATTCTTCAATTGCCAAGGTTGCGGAACCGTGGCGTGCGTTACCAGAGTGGCGCGTTTCGGACCATTGGGTACGTATCCGACTTGATTGACTCGAATTGCTGGTCCGGTGTTCGTTGAGTGTCCGGGACTTGTCTCGACGAGCGAGACACGGTCGAGGCAGAACGTGAAGTCCTGACCGCCACCCAACTGGAACGTGATCTGCCCTCGTTGCACCTCGAGCGACGCATTGAAGTCCACAACAAACCGTTCCGGCTCTTGCCCGAGGGAAACCGGAAAGTACATGGCTGACGTGTAGGGAGCTTCGCTGAGTTGAATCGTCGTCGTAATATTCGCGGGCGGATCGGCGAACGCTTCGAATTCGAAGTGATAGCTGCCTCCAAGAGCAATGGCGATCTGATTCTGGCCGACGCTCGCATCCCAGGGATTCAAGGTGCCGCCGATGACGTCGACACAGAATCGTCCATCGACGACTTGCGTCGATATGCTTCCGGCACCCCACCAGGGCTCGCTCATGCCAGCGTCGAAGTTGCCGTTGACCACGCGTTCTGCGGCGGTCTGCGCCAACACACTCTTGGGAAAGCTCGTCGCGAACGAGCTGACCAAGGCAACCAGCCCTACCCCCAAGCGATGTCCCAAATAATTGCTATGTCTGTTCGCGTTCATCCCTGTTTACCTTCCAGAGCCAAAGTTGGCTCAATCGGAGACATTGGAGACGCAGACGCCTCATCGACGCGACAAGTCACGTCGATGAGGCGCCGTCCCCGCAGTATCGCACCTAGTGACTGAAACTCCTCGTTACCGAATTGGCCTGATCCCTTCTACACAGGGCGTGCTTGCGCCCTCTCGGCGACATTCAGGGATGAGTGACGGCAGGCTCCGGATCCCGTCAACGCAATCGACGTCACTCGAGGTCTTCGGCCCGACCGTCGGTAGCACAGGACGACTCGACCCTCAGCAGCCTCGGGGCAAGATGCGCTGGGCAGAGCCGGACTCCTGTTGTATGTTGTGTGCGCTCGTGCGAATTCCTTATCAAGTCAATATCGTTGGCCTCGCCACGGTGGTTTGCGCTGCAACCATCACTGTCGCGAAGCTCGATCGGAAAATTCTGCCAAATCTGGCGACTGACGCTACCGTGGTGGCCAGTAGTCGCAATGCGGACTCGCCCGATCCAGCTCGACTGGTGGACGGTGACATCTTTCGATTGGCCTTTCACACTCAGAAGGAGCAAAATCCTTGGGTTCTGCTCGACCTTGGGCGAGAAGCGTCACTTGAACACATCACGATCTACAATCGGCTGGATTGTTGCGAAGGTCGCGCAACCCCCATGGTCCTGAAGATCAGCCGTGACGGGCAAACCTATTCGCAGGTGGCGCGCAGAGATGTTCCATTTGTCCGGTGGGACGTCGAACTCGAAAACCAGCGGGCACGCTACATCCGCGCCGAATCCCTCGCCAATGAGTTTCTACATCTCAACGAAATCGAGGTTCGCTGATGTCTTCTCTGCGAACTCGAACTGACCGCTACGTCTCCATCGAATCCTCACTGGCGGTTCTTGTTGTTCTACTGAAACTCCATGTCCTATATGACACGTGGGGACGTGTTCAAGGGTTCGATTGGACATTTTGGATGGAAATGTTCCACGCCATGCGCTGGTTCGAACCCATCCCACCGGCACTCATCTGGAGCGGCAGCTACCATCCCCCGCTCTCTTACCTCATCGGTAGGTTGTTTCTCGCGGTTTACCCGCACGAAATCGAGATTAGTCAAGTCGTTTCAACGTCAGCGATTCTGGTCGCCTTCTTCAGCATTCGGCATGTGCTCCGTCATATTGGGTGGCTGAGCACGTTGCCCGGTCTTTGGCTGCTCTACGGCGGAATCTCGATTCCCGTCATCGTGTCCGTTGGTGTGGAGACCACGTATGACGCCTGGGTGCTTGCGTGGTACATGCTGGCACTCGCCATCGCTATCACGCTATTTTGGCATCCGTCGTCACCGACATGGTGGAAGAACAATCGAACGGCGCGCCATGTCACGTGGCTCGGTCTGGTTTATGCCGCTGGATTGCTCAACAAGTACAATGGACTGCTTGCTCTTGCATTGCCATCTCTCATTGTCTTGGTTCGTCGTGGTCTCAAAGCGACACTTCGTGAGTCAACCGCACCGATAGTGGCGGCACTGGTCGGACTGGTGATCGCATTTCCCCTATACCATGAGCGCTACTACCATGTTGAAGGGCGCTGGACGCCAACGGCTATGGACTGGCAGCGTAAGTCAGACTTGAAGATCGTCCGCCCCAAACGCGATGCCGAACCGTTCACTTTCGTGGCAAACATGCTGCGCTACCCGCTGCAAACGCCAACCAACCCACAAGAGCCCGTACTCGATTCCTTCATCCACAGTTCGTGGCTGCACACTTGGTTCAAGGATGCGGCTTTGGGGGTCGAACCAGAACCCGCATTGACGGTGAGTCGCAAATACTCCAAGTGGTTTGCTTGGGCTACCGTGGCGGGCTCCGCGTGGTTCTTGTTGCGGCGTCGCCGAATTGCGCCAGATTGGCGAGATTTGGGCTGGTTGCTGCTGAGTATCGCATCCATCTATTGCGTACTCGCCCTCGTGTTCGGCTGGAAGTATCCCTTGTGGGATTGGCGCGTCTTCAAGACAAAGTACATGACTCCGGTCGTATTCTGGATCCCGTATGCGGTGGCGGTGGCCTTCGCCGACAGTGCGTTGGTGGCAAGGCGAAACACCTGGCTGCGCTGGCTCGAAGATGCAGCATTTTATCTTCTGCTAGTCTTTGTTGCAGTAAATCATCTCTTGCCCGTCTACTGAGCAAGCACGCAAGCGCCCAGCAAGATGCTAGATAGCCCGAACAGTGCGCCCGTCCAACCCGCTCTTAGATACAGCTTTGCCATAGTGCCCTCGTTCACCGTCACAAGGAAACTTCGCCCAGTCTCAACCTAGCTATTGCTGGGTGACGAGGAAGACCTTCGAAACTTCGCACCTTGGCGAATGGATTCTTCGGGCGAGAGGAGAAAGGGCTTGGCTGTGGTCGTGGGGGTGCCGGGGTGGGCTCACGGCGTCAGCGCCCTCTGACGATCCGCCCGAGGTAAAGCCGCTCGACTTCCGCGCGAGCCCAAGGCGTTCGTCGCAGAAACTTGAGGCTCGAGGATACGCTCGGCTCGAACTGGAAACAGCGGATCCGAACCAATTGACCGAGGGCTGCCCAGCCCAAATCTTCCACTAGCTGCGTCACCATCATCTCGAGAGTGATGCCATGCAGCGGATCGGCGGGATTGGTTTCAGTCACGGCTCGCTGCCAACCTTAGCCACCACTCTTCACTAGCGCAAGGCTGTCATGGGCGCGCGCCGTTACGTCACCGCATCGCCGCTGACGTCGCCGCAAGCCTAACCACAGCAGCAGGACAGCACTCTTGTCCCATCCGCCGGTGTTCGTACCAATCGTCCTGCAACCGCAGCTGCTATCCTCGCCGGCTCTGGTGGCACTCCTGGCTACTCCATTCACTCCAGCCGTGGCCTCGTTCGCCCCTGAGCCGCCAATCCCGCGAGACGTCCCGCCCGATCCTCCAGCTGCGATAGAGCCACTCGCTCCCGCGGCGCTCGGAGTGACAGATGCGTCATGCCACTCGTAAGCCCCGAGATCCACCGCCGTGCCCTGGGGTCGAAGGATGCGATCCGCATCCAAGACTGGTGCCTCGGTCGAGCTACCTACGTCGATGGCAGGCGCGTTTGGCAATAGATGGAAATCGAACTGGGGAGGCGCAACAAAATAGGCCGCAAGATTGGTCAATGTGGTGTTGTGGTCATCGGTGATTACCTGACCTTCTAGGCTAAAGTCCGTCGCCAAGTTGTTCCTCACGACGACATTCTCACTGGGCGTCCCATCCTTGTGAGCCGTGACCATGATCCAGGGCGGACCCGGATCTACGTCGTTGATGTCTACAACGGTATTGTTGACGATGCGCGAGTTTCGCATCCCATAGAAGCTGATGCCGTGCCAGTGGTCAGTGACGACCACGTTGTTCTCGACCACCCAATCATCGAAGAATCCGTCGAAGCAGCCAATCCCTTGCATCGAGTTCTGAAATTTCTGATTCGGATCTTCGCGGTTCACGAACACGTTTCCGCGCAGTACTACACCCGTTACGATGCCATCCCCAGGACCATTGGGGCCTACCGACCAACTCTGGAATCCGTCGTCGTGATTGGTGTCACCCGCCGCATCATCCACGTAAACATTCTTGACTAGATTGTATTCGAAGACGCCATAGTCACCCAACCCGCGGATCCCATCCGCCGAAAAGTTCACCACCTGGTTGTGCTGAATCAATGCGTTCGGACCATCCACACTGATCCCGAATCGCACGTTGGTCACGTTGTTGTTGCGAATGGTAATGCCGTCACCTCGCACACTGATTCCGCTGCTCGGCAGATTCACCCAGTCCAAAGCGCTCCACGCGGAGGTGTCTGCAATACTGAAAATCTGGCAATTTTCGAGCGTTACCGCAGAGCTCGAACGGTCGATGAGCACCATGTCGAGCGGGTCAGGCAAGGCCGCGTAGGACGGACTGATCGAGAGTCCGCTGATCGTCCAACCCGAGGTCTGACTGAGGGAGACATGGCTCACTTTCGGGACCTGGTTTGGCACAGCAGAGACGCGGATCGGTGTCGCATAACTACCGCCGCGCACGACGAACGCACCATGGTACCCAGAACGCAACCACACCTGGTCGCCTGCTTGGATTATCGAACCGAAGGAGCCTGCAGCAACGACGCCTTCGAGTGTCTGCCAGGGTCGAGACGCACTGCCGTCGTTGCCCGGGGCACCGTCAACCGGATCGACGTAGAACTCGCTTCCCAGGGCCGTCCCCGCGCGACACGCTAGCCAGATCCCGATCACGATGGGGGCCCGCTTCGAGGCGGACGCGCTGGAACGCAGCATGGTGAAGTCTCCTCGAACCTACGATGCTAACCGAGGCCGTTTCGGACCACCAATCCTTCTTTCTGCACCAGAAGCAAGTAGGTCACCCGTGGACCATCGGCGCACATTGGCTAACACCGTGCTCCATTGGGGTTGCCGAACTGCCGCGGTTTTTTTCGGTTGATTGTCGGTGCGGCGTGGGAACGGCAAGAACGAGGTCCGGGCCGAGTGCATTGCTGCAGCGCCCCGGACCAATTCATGCCTTGCACGTTCTATGCTGCGCAAACACCCTTGGACCCCACGGACATGCCAGCGGCCGCTGCCGAGCAGGCGTTGCCGTAGTTCTTGCCGTCACAACCGCAGACGGGATCGTATTGCATCGTGCAGCCTTCTGGTTTCGTCGCACACGTTCCCATTTGGTCTGCTGCGCCACATTGTGCCTCGACGGCATATGCGCAGTACTGCCCATTCGGGCAGGCCATTCCGCGCAAGCCCCCGCACGGCGTGCCGGGATCGGGTGTTGACGCACAAGCGCCGTTGGCAACAATCGAGACGCCGGCAGCCGCAGCTGAGCAGGCGTTGCTGTAGGTCTTGTTGTCGCAGCCACAGACGGGCGCGTACATCATGTCACAGGCCTCGGGGATTGCCGCGCAAGCGCCCATCTGGTCGGCGGCACCGCATTGAGCATCTTTGGGGTAGTTGCAGTACTCGCCCACAGCGCAAGGAAGCCCAGCGATACCCCCGCATTCTGCGGTATCGGCCGCGCATTTCCCGGTGGCAACAATCGAGACGCCAGCGGCCGCTGCTGAGCAAGCGTTGCCGTAGGTCACGTCGTCACAGCCACAGACGGGCGCGTAGATATCGTCGCATGCCTCGGGAATCTTGGCACAGGATCCTGGTTGGTCGACCGCACCGCAGATGGCCTCGATCGGATAGTTGCAGTATTCGCCCGCACCGCAGGCAACGTTGCCGGTGCCACCGCATTCCTTGGCGTCACCTGCACATTCGCCGTTGGCAGCCACGGACACGCCAGCAGCGGCCGCAGAGCATGCGTTGCCATACGTCACGTCATCACAGCCGCAGACCGGCGCGTAGTGCATGGTGCATGCTTCTGGTGCCTTGGCACAAATGCCGGTCTGATCGGCGGCACCGCACTGGGCTTCGATCGGATAGTTGCAGTAATCGCCCTTGGCGCAGGCTAGCGCAGCGATACCTCCACAGATCTTGCCTGTGGCTCCACCCGATGGAGCACCTGCCGTGAGTGCGCCGCCTGCCGATGTGCCTCCGTTCGCCGTCCCGTTGCTCCCGCCCTGACCGTCATTGCCAACAACTCCCGTCTCGCAACCTCCCTTGGCCCCGAGTAGCATCGGCGCGAAGATGCAGAGTCCGAACATCCATTGCCAGGTACGGCGTTGCCCGATTTGATTGGTCATTGTTATCTTCCCTTCTAAAGAAAGTCGCGTAGAGATTGGTATCGCGCGAGGTCCTTCACGGCCTTTGGCCGTTGCGGGCTTCGTCGAGCTTCTGGCGTGCGCGCTGCTGCTCGCGCGCCAACCGCGCTTGCGGAAAGCGCGTCCGATGCTCGTCGAGCAATTGCGTTGTCATCCCCAACTCACCTCGCCGGAGCGCAAACAAGGCGGCATCGATGAGTCGAGTTTCTTCCGCCAAAGCGCTCGCTTCGGCAAGTTCTTGCTCCGGGGCGACTGCCTCGACCCGCGACGTGACCTTCGGCGTGACCAGCGTCGAGGGATTGCTCTGCGCCGTAGTGAGCGGCGGCGCGGCCGTTGCCGGTTCCTCGCGAGTTGCGCCAAAGGCAGCCGATTGGGGAGCGTGGAGCCTAGTGGGTTTGGGAGCGGCTTGCTTGGTTTCGATCTGGACTGACTTCGCGACAGGCGTAGATTCATGCAGCCGCATCGCAGCCACGATGGGTCCAGTGGCAACAGCGGTTGTTGTTGCGACGACCAAACCAAACTGAGAAAGGAGCGGCAAGTGGGCGAAGCGCAGCGCTAGGTTCGTGATCAAGCCGGCCTTAGCCACCGTTACCGAGCCGGCGGCGGCCGCCTTGGTGGCCAGCGTCATTGACACGGCAATCCCAGCACCAATCAAATGTCTCTTGATACGGGCTTCGTCCGCGACTGAAGGCAGATCGCCTCGCAATGCGTCCAGGTATGAATCAAGATTGGGCTCTTGGGTCATGGTGACCTCCGGTGGCGAGCTTCAAGTCGCGTGATCTCAGCGGCAAATGCGCTGCGCGCCGCGCGCAGTCGCGAGTAGACTGTGTTGACTGGAACGCCGGTCACTTCGGCGATCTCTGGCGCGCTCATTTGCTCGATCTGCGCCAAAACGAAGACCTCGCGCTTGTCTTCATCGAGGACGCCGAGCGCCTGGCGTGCGCAGGCCAGGCGTTGGCTCTGATCAAACTCCGCCTCAGTGTTGTGCGGAGACGCTAACCCCTGAGCCTGCTCGTCCTCAAGCGCAGTCTGACGCCACAGGCGCTGATGGCGTTCCGCGTAGCGGCGCGCGATGCGAATCGCGATCGCATAGAGCCAAGTCTTTGGCGACACCTGAGCGTCGAACTCTGGCAGTTTCTTCTGGACGACGAGAAATGCGTCCTGAATGGCGTCGTCCAGTTCGTGGTCGCGCACACCGAGGCTGCGCAGACAACGCCACACGTACTTGAGCTCTTGTTCATACAGCTCCGCCAAACCAGGGACCGCGACTCGGCTGGGCTCGGTTGAAGAGCTCTCCAGAGTTCGTTTCTGAACGGCGCCTGCGGACATCTTGCGTTCATCCGTGCTGCCGCGAAAATCCGTCAATGAAAGCGAAAACCGGCCGCCAAGTTGCTTCCCCAGACAACGCGTGAGACCCGAAAAACCTCGTTGTAGCCGAGTATTTCGAACCTAGGACGCAAGAGTTCGAGCTGCCCGTCGGCTCCAAAGGAGAGAAAGACGGCATCGCTTTGCCAGAGTATGGCCCAGAAGCCGAGGAAGGGGCCGACCGCCGCGAGCCTGGAAGTGGCGGTGGTGTGGCTGCCGATCCCCTTCCCTTGGACGTAGTAGGAGGAAACACCCGCTTCGATGCCAAGGCGTGAAATTGGCTTGAAATAGCCAGCGAGGTGGCCACCCAAGGCCAGAACGCTGACACCACGGCCGTTTCCATCCTGTTGCCTGTTGGGGGGAAGGAAACGTAGCGTCGCCGCAATACCGAAGGATTCGAAATCCAGGGCGCTGCGCAGTCCAATAGCAGGAAATAGATCGGGCTGTAGCCCCTGGCTCAGTCCGAGTTCACAACTGAGTCGGATTTCCGGAACGCGACGAGCGCGTTGCAGAGCAAGCAACTGGACGCGACCGCGGGGCGTTGACACCATCGACTGGAGTCGACGCGCTTTGGGGATTTCGGTAGATGCAGGCGGCTCCGATGTAGGCGCGAGTCCCGGTGACTGGTGTTCGGATAGCTGACGAAGGGGAGCCGGAGCCTCCCACAACGCCACAGCCACGACGACCGCTGCGCGGAAGAGATCCTTGCAATCGCGGTCGTCGAGGTGGCGACTTTCTGCACCTACCCGCATGAAGAGGCTGTGGGTCTCGGCATGCCGTTCAATCGACAGATCCATTGAATCTAGGAGCGCGCTGGCGTCACTGCCCATTCGCTCGCGGACACTGGCTTCGAACTGCGCGCGGTCGCCGCAGTCAGCAGGCACCTCGAACTGCCCTTTTGCCCAAAGCGCAGGAGAGCTCGACAGCCCAACGCAGAGCAGAGCCAATCCGAACAGCGCTTTATCGATCCGAGGGAAGAGGCAGCTAGGGCGCATGACGTGGGCTGGGACGCGAAATCTAGCAACTCAGTTGGGGCTCGCTGCAACGCATTTGCCATTGAAGCACGCAGGCACCATCTTCTCGCACATAACCGGTGGCGGCGCCGCGCAGCTCGCGCACTGCTGAGCCGCATTGCTATCGAGATTGCTCTTCAGGTTATTGACCATGGTTATCGCAATGGGATTGCCGCAGGTCCAAGCACAGGCATTGTTCTCCGTAACAATCTCGCATTCGGCGCTATTGTTGCACTTTACCGAAGAGTATTTCTCGATCAATTGGCTACGCAGGGATGCGTAGCTCGTCTGACCCTCTTCGCAAGCATTCGGTGGGTCCGTGACACATTGCGCGCAACATTCACCCAGCAAGGTCTCGGCATGAGTCCCGGCTTCACAGAAGATGGCGCCACAGGTGGGGCATGGATTGCTGAGGCAGGTCGCACAGCATTCGTTCGCGGGTTGAACGACTAGGGTGCAGGTCGAGGGCAACACGGGACATACCACTTTGCTGCAAGTCGGAAGCGCCATAGCACCACCAACCGCAGCAACTCCACCTGAGCTGGTGATCCCAGTCATGCCACCCTGTAGGACCGCACTAACTCCGCCTGAACTGGTGACCCCTGTGGTGCCACCTTGCTGCACCACGTTAGCGCCGCCCGAACTAGTCACGCTTCCCCCTAGCGTCGTCTCACCTGACGAAGGAGCCACCGCGCCACCGCAGGCGATACCGCCCAGACTCGCCAACGCGATAGACAATAGGGTTCGCTTCTGTGGCTCACGACGACGTGTGATTGCGGCCATTTCACGTTCAGCTTACGACCAGTTGAGGCGAGCGGCAAGCACGCCGACTCGACCACAGATACGACGAGCATCTTCGGGCTCTCGAAGTCAGCCGGGTCAAGCGCTCGTTGAAGTCACGAGCCCGTCTAGCGAGGACTACGACCGCGGGGAAAAGCTCAGCCAGTACAAGCAGCTCTCAAGCCTTCGCGCCGTGCTCATCATTTCGCATCGGCGTCCTCAGGTCACCGTGGTTGAGCGAACCGCAGACGGTTGGCAGGAACGCGAATTGCGATCCGGCGAACAGGTCGCCCTTGCCGTGCCATGCCTATCATTCGCGATCGATGAGCTTTGTGCGGGGATCGAGCTAGAGCCGGCACGACACCAAGGCGCTGGTGGCGGCACGCCAGAAGCGTGCACCCGCTGACCGCTGCCGCCCCCAATCGTTCGAATATTTGACGAACCCGTCCATCTGCACTAGTTTCCGCCGCGACTGGGGAGCCCCACCGAGGGGCTGAGAAAGCGGTAGGCCGCTGACCCATATGACCTGATCCGGATCATGCCGGCGTAGGGAGTTGGTCCTAGCGTTTGCGATCCGGCGTCTTTGGAGACGACCTTGGCTGAAGCTAGTACCATGAGTGTCCGCGTCAACGAGCAGCTCCTGCAGCTACCGGAACAGACTACGTTGCACGCTCTTCGGCGCCAGCACAAGTCCGACGCCGATCTCGTCATCCTCAATGGGTTTCCCGTCGCAGCAGACGTGGCGTTGTCGCCCGGCGACGAGGTCATCTTGATCCGACGGGGAGAATTGCCGCGTCCCGAGGAACTCGAAGCCCTAGTCGTGGCTCGCCATGGCCCCGGAGTGCATCAGAAGCTCAAGCGCGGACACGTCGGAATCGCGGGTTGTGGCGGCCTCGGCAGCACTGTGGCTGTGGCGCTCGCACGTTCCGGAGTGGGCAAGTTGACCTTGGTCGACTTCGACGTTGTCGAGCCGAGCAATCTGAATCGACAGCAGTACTTCATCGACCAGATCGGACTGCCCAAGATCGATGCCCTTGCCGCAAACCTTGCTCGCATCAACCCCTACGTCGACTTGGAGCTCCATCGCCTTCGGCTCACGAAGGCAGAGGTGACGCGGATCTTTGCCGACTGCAGTGTCGTTGCTGAGTGTTTCGACGATCCAGTCGCCAAGGCCGAGCTATCTTCGGCAATGCGCCGGCTACTGCCGGGCATTCCACTCGTGGCCGTTTCTGGTATCGCGGGTTACGGCCCGGCGTCGGCAATCGCGTCGCGACGCGTCTTTGGTAACCATTTCTTGATTGGCGACAGGGTGACAGCTGCCGAACCGGGTCGGGGCCTTTTGGCTCCGAAGGTGACGGTGGCCGCGGGCTACCAAGCCAATGTGGTGCTCCGCCTATTGCTCGGCGCCATTGCAGAGAACGAAGGAGAATAGCATGAATATCATCGTCAATGGTGACAGTCTGGAAGTCGAAGCAAGTCTCACCCTCTTCGCCCTACTCTCGCGGATCGGCAAGTCTACCGCACAGGTGGCGGTCGAGCACAATGGCGAGGTCGTCGATCCCGATGACTTTGCGCAGCTAGCACTTCAGGCGAACGACCAACTCGAAATCGTCCATTTCGTGGGAGGCGGTTGAAATGAAGCCCCTAGTCGAGCTGATCATCGACGGACAAAAGTTCACTTCGCGCTTGTTCGTCGGCACCGGCAAGTTCTCGTCGCCTGAGCTCATGGCTAGTGCCGTGGACGCCTCTGGTACGGAGCTTGTCACCGTGGCATTGCGCCGCGTCGACGTCCAGTCGCCCACCGATCGCACCCTGTCAGCCTTGGATTTCTCGCGCTATCGGTTGCTACCGAACACCTCCGGCGCGCGCGACGCCGAAGAGGCCGTGCGCATCGCGAAGTTGTCGCGGGCGGCCTGCAAAACCAATTGGGTCAAGCTCGAGGTGACACCCGATCCGAACTACCTCTTGCCCGATCCAGTCGAAACGCTGCTTGCCGCCGAGCGATTGGTAAAGTTGGGCTTCGTGGTTCTCCCCTACATCAATGCCGATCCGATCCTGGCCAAGCGCCTCGCCGAGGTTGGCTGCGCCACGGTGATGCCGCTGGCCTCGCCCATTGGCTCGAATCGAGGGCTGCAAACCCGCGACCAATTGCGGCTCATTTTCGAGCAGGCAACGGTGCCCGTCGTGGTCGACGCAGGACTCGGCATGCCGTCGCATGCCGCTGAAGCGATTGAACTTGGCGCAGATGCGGTGCTGGTGAATACCGCGATCGCGATCGCCGAAGATCCGCTGCTCATGGCGCGCGCCTTCAAGTACGCCGTTGGCGCCGCGGAATTGGCGCGCCAAGCGGGCCCTGGAAACGAAACGCACCGCGCGCGCGCGTCGAGTCCCTTGACTGGGTTCCTTAGGGCCGAAGCATGACTGGAGAAGCGCTTTGGTCGCAACTCGAGCTGGCTACGGCCCAGAACGTCGAGCTGGCACTCGCTCACGAGCAGCTCGACGAGCGCGACATCGTGGCGCTGTTGTCAAATGCGGCCGTGCCCTATCTTGAGGACATGGCGCAGAGAGCGCAGCAGGTGACGCGGCAACGCTTTGGACTCACGATGCAGCTCTACGCTCCGCTCTATCTATCCAATGAATGCGTGAACCGTTGTACGTATTGTGGCTTTTCACAAGAGCTTACCATCCCACGGCGCTCCCTGAGCGTCGAAACCGTCAGATCCGAGGCCGAGCATCTGCATGCCCAAGGCTTTCGCCATTTGCTGCTCGTCAGTGGCGAGGCACCCCGCACCATCAACTTGGACTACCTGGAAACAGTCGCGCGCGCCCTGCGCCCGCGGTTTGATTCGCTCGCCCTCGAGGTCGGCACGTTCGGTCTTGGTGGCTATCAGCGACTCGTAGCGGCCGGGATCGACGGGCTCACGATGTATCAGGAAACCTACCAAACTGACGTCTATCGTCGAGTGCATCTAGCTGGACCAAAGCATCACTACGATCGGCGGCTTGACGCGATGCTGGCTGCTGGACGAGCCGGTTTCCGCTCCCTCGGGATCGGAGCGCTGCTCGGTCTCGCACCGTGGCAACTCGAGGCGTTCGCTCTGGCACGGCATGGTCGCGACCTTCATAGGCAGTTCTGGCGGAGTCGCATCGCGGTCAGTTTCCCAAGGATCCGTAACAATGCGGGCGGTCAAGCGGTGCCCCACCCGGTCAGCGATCGCGCCCTTCTGCAAATGATCTGCACGATGCGTCTAGCACTGCCAGACGCCGAATTGGTGCTGTCGACAAGGGAGCCCGCGACACTGCGCGATCAATTGATGGGCCTCGGAATCACGCGCATGAGCGCAGGCAGCCGAACCAACCCAGGTGGCTACGCTGAGGACGATCGTGCTGGGGAGCAGTTCAGCATCGAAGACGAGCGGTCCGCAAGTGAGGTGGCCGCGGCCCTCTTGGAACGCGGTTTCGAACCGGTCTGGAAGGACTTCGATCGCAGTTTTACTCAATTATCGCCAATGCCAGAGGTCACATGACAGCGGATTTTGGCCTGTACCTCGTGATTACGACCCCGGTCGCAGGCTACGCCGCCTGCACCGAAGCAGCCGTGCAAGCCGGCCTACGCACAGTGCAACTACGCATGAAAGATGCCGGACGCGACGAGGTTGTTCGCGTTGGGCACGAGATGCGCTCAATCACGCGAGGCAGCTCGACGCGCTTCATCGTCAACGACGACGTCGAGGTGGCACGCAAGGTCGACGCGGATGGACTGCATCTCGGTCAAACGGACATGACCATTGGAGCGGCGCGGCGGCTTTGGCCCGGTTCTGAGTCGAAGATTTTCGGGTTGTCCACGCATGGCGAAGCACAAGCACTCGCAGCTTCAGCCGCCGCTCCGGGCGACGCACCCGATTACATCGGCGTGGGCCCCGTCCATGCCACGCCGACGAAGCGCGTCGCCGATCCGGTGCTCGGTGTGACGCGCGCTGCTGCAATCATTCGGCAATCGAAGCTGCCAGCCGTTGCCATTGGCGGCATCGATCGCGATGGTTTGCCTGCACTCCTCGCTGCGGGGATCCGCCATTTCGCGGTAGTTCGCTACGTCTGCCAACGCGCTCGACCGTTGGATGCAATTCGCGAGTTGCTTGAAGTTATGGCATGAAATGCTCGGCGCGAAGATATGCAGATCGGCGTCTGCCAACCAGGTCGCACTGTCGCGTCAGGCACGGGAGTCAGTCCAAGTCGCCGTGCGAAGCGATGTTTCACTTGCTTCCGCCCGAAATTGCGCCGATTATGCGCCTGTCATGGCGGACTATCTGGTTACGATTTCTGGGATTGCTGGTCGAGTGTCCATCACTGAACCTGGCCTATTCCGCAGCGCCAGGCTGTTGGTAGACGATGCGCCAGCGGAGCGGATTCGAGGCGGTCGCTATCGCCTCAAAAAGTTGGATGGGTCGACGACGGAAGCGCAGACTCAGCTCAGTTTTGGCCAGTACCTCCCAATCCTGATCGTTGATGGAGCACGCTATGAGGTGGGTCCGAAACTGTCGAAGCCATTGCTTGTGTTGTCGTTCCTACCGTTCTGCTTGGTATTCTTGGGCGGGGCGCTTGGCGGCCTATGCGGTGGTGTTGGGTGGGGATTCAACAATCAGTTGGCACGCACCTCGATACCGACGACGGTCAAGGTCGTGGCGATGCTGTTGGTCACCGTTGCCGCCGTGCTCGCCTACGTAGGTATGGCGACCTTGTTCCATCTGGCGCTTGCGAAGTAGACAAGTACGGGCACCGCGTTGGTAAGCTACTCATCCCTACTATTGGTTGCCCTCGTCGTAGCAACGTCGATTGGCGCGGCGTTTGTCGTTCAAGTGCGATGGATTCGCCGCTTTCTGAGGCGACGTAAGTTGCACGCGCTCGCCCCAGTGCAGCGCGAGCTCTCGGAGCAGCTGTACGCATTGACTCCATTGCAGAAATGGCGCGAACGGCTGCTGTTCGCACTGGGCTCGTTCATGCTGCTCTGTGTGGCATGGGGATTCGTAGAACCGAATTGGATCGAGGTCAGCGAGCATCGCATCGCATCAGCGAAGCTTCTCGCTCGTACCAGTATCAAGGTGGTCCTTCTGAGCGATATTCATTCTGAGGCCAACGCTCACATCGAACCAGAGTTGGTCGCTCGGGTGGCAAGCCTCAAGCCAGATCTAATCCTATTTACCGGCGACGCAATCAACGAGGAAGCGGGGTTGCGCGTCTTTCGCAAGTCGATTGCCGCTCTCGCCGAGATCGCGCCCACCTACACGGTGCGAGGCAACTGGGAGACTTGGTGGTTTCCCAATTTGGACCTCTACGGAGGAACCGGGGCGCATCCGCTCGATGGGCGCGCCGAAGCGGTCGACGTCCGCGGTCAGACGCTCTGGCTAGTTGGGGTAGGCGTCGACCGCGAAACTCAGCTGGCCCGAGCCATGGCGCGGGTACCCAAAGGAAGCTTCACGGTATTGCTCCACCATTTCCCTGCACTGGCGCCCACTGCGTCTAAGTTGGGGGTCGACGTGATGCTGGCCGGTGACACCCACGGTGGCCAAGCGCGCCTTCCGTTGCTCGGTGAGGTCGTCCGCATCGCGCGTCGCGGGTTCTGGCGCAAAAGCGGAATGCATCGAGAAGGGTCGCTCTGGTTGTACGTCACGCGCGGCGTTGGAACCGAGGGTGGCGTGCCCAGATTTCGATTCGCTTGCCGGCCAGAGATCAGCGTCCTTCGCTTCGAAGGACGCTCCCCATCGAATTAGCCCTCGTTCACCACTTCGCGGATCTGTTCGACCATCGCCGCTAGACGGTTGCAGGCCTCACTCGTTCCAAGTGCAGTCAAAGTGCGGGCCACGTGTGACGTGATGCTGCCAATCAAACTGAGTGTCTCTGCGTCCAACACTCGCCCGACACCAGTCCCGATAACCAACAGGCCCACTATTTCCTCGTCCACGACCAGTGGCAGCAGCAGGCAGGCTGCCTTTGGTTCGAACGCCACCAGTTCCCGGAAGAGCGCAGCCCGTTCATCACTGCTCGCATCCCCGATCCACACCGGATGAGGGTGTTCAGAAAAGAGCTCAACAAGCGCATCTTGCGCTAGTGCTAGCTGTCTGCCAACGCATGACGGTTGATCCGACTCGATGCGTTCGGCAACGATGCCAAGTCCCGTGCCGTCCACAGTCGACAGAGCGCCGAGCACCGTGGGCAGCTCGAATGTCTGCGCCAATTCACGGCATACCAGGTCAATCAGCTTCGTCGGTTCTTGCTCGGAAACCAATACCATCTGTTTCAATAGGTTGAGTTCACGCGTACGAGCAGCGAGCGCGGCTGCGACCTGCTGCTGCGTGGCACGTTGCTGATCGGCGTGTTGTTGCTGGACAAGACGCAGTTGTTCTTCGGCTATCTGCTTTGCCAGGCGCAACTCCACGTCGAGCTGCTCACGAACGTTCTCGGACTGAACATTGGCCTCTAGCTTCGCCAGTTCGAGCTGCTGCTGCGCAACTTCCGCTTGCTGCTGCGCTGCGCGCAGTTGCTCTTCGATTTTCTGGCGAATGACCAGGGACTGCTCGTCGGCCTGTTGGCGCGCCTTCTCGAGCCGCTGGTCCTTGCTGTGCATCTGTTCTTCGAGCTGCTGACGCATTGTCTGTAGCCGCTCTTCGGCTTGCTGCTGCGCCAAACGCGACTGCTCTTCGGCTTGCTGCTGGACCGTGCGCAACTGTTCTTCGGCTTGCTGCTGGACCGTGCGCAGCTGTTCCTCGGCCTGCTGCTGTGCGACGCACAGCCTCTCTTCGCTTTCTTGCTGGGCCGTACGCAACTGGTCCTCGATGCACTTGGCGAAGGTAATCTCCTGGTGATGGCACAGAATGACGTTGCGCCCCCCAAACTCGATGACGCTGGCCGCCATGAGCGCGACATGCGGCTCGCGCTCGCCGCCCGTGCGGAACTTGGCCTCGAATGCGCGCAACTCACCGCTTTCCGCTAGGATGGCTGCGGCATGCGCCCGTTGCGCGGGCTCTTCCCAGTAGTCGGTGGCACGCAATTTCGATAGGTCGTCTCGTTCGATTTGGAAGAAGCTGATTGCGCTGTCGTTGGCGTAGATGACCTCACCGTCGAACGCCTCGACCACGATTGGAAGCGCGGCATTTTCCACCATGTGGCGGAAGCGTTCTTCGTCTTCTTTCAGCTGAAGCTCAACTTGCTTGCTCTGGGTGATATCCCAGAGGACACCCTGCATCTTCACGGGGCGACCTTGGTCATCCACCATTTCGATAGCACTACCGCGAACCCAACGGATCTGGCCGTCTTTGCGCCGAATGCGAAAATCCTTGAATGCGGGTGAGAGATCCGAAATCGGGCGACTACTCAAACTTACACCATCGGCGATGCTCTGCCGAACACTTTCACGTTGGATCTCGCGATCCTCCGGGTAGGTGTTGTCGAGATAGTCAGAATGGTGTCCAGTGAATTCATCGCGATGGATACCATAGATCCGCAGCATTGTGTCCGACCACCGCGCCACATCGTTTGTGATGTCCCACTCCCACACGCCAATACGACTGTGTTGGATCGCTTCCTCGACGTAGTGCTCGCGCTCTCGAGGCGTTGGCGACTGCCGAGTGCGCCCCGTGGTGTCAGTGAACGAGACAAGCACTGTCCCCAGTGAGTCCTCGGAACCGGGTTGTACCGCTAGCTGAATTAGCGCCAACGCTGGTTGGCCCGCTGCGTCGAGCAGTGGCACCTCGACAGCACATTGTCGCTTCCCCTCGGCCAAGGCTACCGCGATGGCCTTGCACGCCTCAATGGATTCGGCGGTGACCTGTTGTGGCAGTTCGCGACCAGACTGCTCCACTGTTCCACTCAGAAATGCTTGTACGCTCGCCGGACCCCGGCCATAGACGCATGCGCGCACGACGTGGTCGACAGCAGTACCGCCATTTTCCGCAAAATACGCTTTATAGTCCGTTACTCCGCGATTTCGAAGCTCTAGGAGCTCCGCCTGCGCCAAAGAGAGATCCTCCGACCATAGGGCAAACGGCGCGGCCTGCTCAATGCCCATTGGCGTTTCGCCCAATCTTGGAACATTCGAACGCGACGGGGCCGGCACACTCAAACGCGGCGCCCAGCTAGCGCCAGGCATTCTGGTCAGACGCTTCCAGTAGTTCTGATGATCTTTGGAGCGAAGACGTTGCACGATCCCAGAGATGACCGTGTCTTTTACCAACATCGCCGAGTCGAGACCAGGCATCCGCCCCTCGAGTAGGCCGGTCTTCTCGACAATGCGCAGTAGGGTATCGAAGGCTTCGCTGTGAATGAGCGGCAGTAACGGCTGGCGCAAAAGCGCGAGGGTAGAGGGATCAGGCGTTAGCGTATCGGCTTCGAATCCGACGAAGCCGCGCAACAGCAGCGACTCCTCAATTTGCCAGCATAGCTCCTGCTCGGACTCGATCCCCTCGAGATACCCGACGAAGAGAATGCGAAAGTAGCTACTTGGCTGCGTCGACCACCAGCTTGGCCCAACGGCATCAGCGATGAAGGGCTTGCACAATGCCCCCATGTGCTTATCGAAGCCCCCGTCGTTGAGCGCTTGGTCAAGCTGAATGTAGAAGACATGTTTGGGGGACTTCGTCGAAATACTCGCCACGCTAACGCCGCCGGGTTCCGTTGTCATCGAGTCAACCTCATCCGCGTCAGGCCGAAGCTCGGCGTTTCGAGTCAGGCTTGATGTCGGCCTAATCGCGGCGACATAGCCTAGCCAAGCGCAAGCCCGCGAGTCAATCCGATCGCCGTGTGGCGTAGTCGATAGCTGCCGATGGCCATGTGAAGTTCCAACCAGACTAGCTCCGGGCTTTTTGGCCGGTTCGGCGTGAACACAGCGCTTCGCGCATCAGTCGGTGCAGCGGAACGCAGCAACGCATCGCTGCTGCGTTCCACAGCAAGAGACCCTGTACCAGAGGTTCAGTGAACCGCATGATGACTTGGCACGCTGGCGGACGGCATAGGGGTCCTTCGTCTTCATGCTGAGGCGGCGTGCGGACGGCACAGAGGTCCTTTGTCTCCACGCTGAGGCGGCGTATCGAGGTGTTGTGCCGTGCAATCCATACATCGCCATCCGCAGTAATCCCTTCTTGAAGTCGCGCCTACGCGATAGAGTCGGTCATCAACGGATTCCTCCCAATGCCTCACGAAGATCCGATCCAGCCAACAGAGTCACAGCTCCTCGACGCGCTATTCCAAAGTCTGCCCGGGCTGGCTTGGCTGTTGGACAAGACTGGCCGCTTCGTGCGCTGGAATCGTGGCTATCAGACCCTGCTTGGCTTGAGCGACGAAGATCTGCGCAAACTGAACGGTATCGACGTCGTGGTTCCGCGAGATCGCGAACGCGTCCGCACGGCGATGAGTGAGGTATTGTCTGGCAAGGAGGTAACCCTGAAATGTTCCGTCGGCATCGGTGCTAGAGAAGTCCCAATCCGCGGCACCGGCGTCCTTTTGACGGTTGGCGAACAATCCTACATCTTCGGCACAGCCAGCGACATCTCCGCTCTGCTCGTTGCCGAGGCGGCTGCCACGCATAGCGAGCACAGGTATCAGGCGGTCTTCAACGCCACCCATGATGCCATGGTCATTCACGGTGAAGACGGCCGAATCTTGGATGTCAACGAGCGCTGGTGCAGCCTGTTTGGTAGCGCACGAGAGGATGCCATCGCGACCAACGCGAACCACCTCGCCTTCCTGGAGGCTCCGTACTCAAGAGTCGAAGCGTACGACAAAGTGCGACTTGCGGCGCAAGTCGGGCCCCAGGTGTTCGAGTGGCCCTGTAAACGCTTCAATGGTGAACTATTCTGGACGGAAGTAGCGCTCCGCGCAGCGACCATCAAAGGGGAGAAATGCGTGATTGCGGCAGTCCGCGACATCTCCGATCGCAAACGCACTGAGGCTGCACTGCATGAGAACGAACGGCGTCTCGCTTTGGCCGTCGCGGCAACGGCAGATGCAATCTGGGAATGGAACCTCGAAACCGAGGACACCTACTTCAGTCCACGCTGGTACGAAATTCTAGGGTATGCCGATCGGCAATTTCCGATGAGTCTCGACACCTTGAGGGACCTATGCCATCCCGATGACTTGCCGCTGGTAAAGCAGCATGTAAAAGCGTGTCTGGACGGTACCAATAGCAGGGGATATGCGGTGGAGTCGCGCATGCGGCGCGCGGATGGCACCTGGGCTTGGGTGCTGGGACGTGGCGCGGTCGTCGCCCGAGATGCGCAAGGCAAACCTACCCTCATGAGCGGCACGAACATCGATGTGACACGGCGCCACCAGGCCGAGCACGAGATCGCTGAATGGAAGCGACGATACGATCTCCTGTCGCGTGCCGCCGGTCAGATTGCCTACGACTGCGACGTTGAGGGCAACATCGTCTGGGGCGATTCCATGACGCCCGCGCTGGGCTACGGTCCCGATGAGCTTCTGGGGGGGTACGCACAGTGGGTGGAGCGCATCCACCCAGACGAGCGTGATGACATCGTGCAACGCTACGACACCGCTGGGGCAACGGAAGTAGCCTTCTTCGCCGAGTACCGGTTCCGCCACAGAAACGGCGAGTATCGCTGGATTGAAGACACAGGATACCCATTGTTCGACGATCAGGGCAAGCTGCTGCGCTACGTCGGGGTCATGGCGGACGTGACCGAACAGAAGCGCGCCGAAACCGAGCGTCGTCGACTCGAGGAAAGCCTGCGCCACGCCCAGAAACTCGAGTCGATTGGGCGTTTAGCCGGCGGAATCGCGCATGACTTCAACAACCTGCTTACGGCAATCAGCGGCAATCTGTCGCTCGCGATGTTGGGCGAGGGCGGAAAGTCGGTCACCGAGGATATGCTCTCTGAGGCAGCGCGGGCGGCAGAATCCGCAGCGAGTCTGACGCGGCAACTGCTGACGTTTTCCCGAAAACAGGCGATCAATGCCCAAATCCTCTGCCTCAACGATACGGTCATGGGGCTGGAGAAGATGCTGCGGCGCCTACTCGGCGAGGACGTCGAACTCCACGTGAGCCTAGGCAGCGATCTCGGTCAGGTCGAGTCCGATGAGGGGCAGATTGAACAGATCTTGGTCAACTTAGCCGTCAACGCACGCGATGCCATGCCCCATGGCGGAAAGCTAGTCCTCCAAACCGTGAACGTCACTGTGGACGGGAATCACTCTGAGGGCGGACCATCGCAGCCTGGTCGCTACGTGATGTTGTTGGTGTCCGATAGCGGCATTGGAATGAGTCCCGAGGTGAAGGAACATCTGTTCGAACCGTTCTTTACGACCAAGGAGGTCGGCAAGGGCACGGGCCTCGGGCTTGCCATGGTGTACGGCGCGGTTCAGCAGAATCACGGCCATATCGTGGTAGATTCCGAGCTCGGGCAGGGCACCAGCATTCGTGTCTATCTTCCACGTATCGATGCCTCACAGAAGCCTCTGGGGGATAGGAAGCGTCCCGAAATTGCCGGTGGCGTCGAATCCATCATGGTCGTCGAAGATGACGAGCAAGTGCGCACTTTGGCTGTCCGCATCCTTGCTCGCCAAGGCTACCGTGTGCATGCCTATGGCAACGGCGGAGACGCGCTCGTTGCTCTGTCCCGCACGGCGCAGCCCGTCGATCTGCTTTTGACGGACGTCATCATGCCCGGAATGAATGGCCGCGACTTGGCCGAGCGGGCTCAACAACTGCGACCAGGTTTGCGGGTACTGTTCACCTCGGGCTACACCGACGACGTTATATTTCAGCATGGCGTGCTCGAACAATGCATTGACTTCATTCCGAAGCCTTACTCGGTCGAGACCCTGACACGACGGATCCGTGAGATCCTCGACAAAGCTAAGGCAACACCCTCGCAGTAACCCTCAGATTTGAATATTGAGCGTCAACTTGGGCCAATTCAAGACACCGCAACGTCGCGCTGCCCATTCTCGCCGAAGAACTGCGCCACTCCATCGTGGCTATTCGACAAGACACTCTGGTAGGTGCGGCTCCTTGGGTCAGCAAACCGACAAAACCCCCCAGCTGGACCAGTCCAACCATGGGTGGAGTGGGTGCGCCTGAGCGGCGGGGGCTCGGGCGCTAGAGGCAAGCTCTGGATATTTCCCGCCAAATCGTCGTTAGATTGCAGGACTCGACGCCAAACGGGTACGCTGGGGAGTTGGGACTGCTCAAACGCAATGCCAAAAATACCATGAGAGACGCGAAATCGAGTCACGGCGGTCACGCTCCACATCAACCGCCGGCACGACTCAACCTGTCCGACGAAGAAGTCGTTGCGCTCGCGTTACGCGTGCGAAAGCACTTCGACGAACACCAACCTGAACCGGCTTCGTTCCCGGCCATGGCATCGCGTGTGATTGACCTCGCTGAGCATCCCGATGTCGATATCAACCGCCTAGCGCATCTCATCGAGCGCGACCCGGCGATCTGCGCGGCGGTCCTTGCCGTTGCAAACTCTGCTGCCAATCGGCGCACTTCTCCAGTACAGTCGGTTCGCACCGCCACATCGCTTCTAGGGCTCAAACGCGTCGCCAATATTGCCGTCGGCGTGGCATGTCGCAGCCTGTTCGACGTCGAGCTTCGAGTACAACACGAGCTTTTCACCGGGTGGTGGGGGCGGCTATTTCACGCTGCCATGACCGAGGCATTTGCCGCCTCGTTCGTCGCAATGGAACGCGCCCAAGGCGGCTCCGAAGGGATATTCCTCGCTGGAATGCTGCACGACATCGGAAAGTCGTTGGGACTGCGTTCACTCGCAGCGCTACTCATTTCGGGGCAAGTTCAGGGGATCCCGAACGACGAAGCCATCGAAGAGCTCCTGCGTCAGACACGCGTCGCCATTGGAGTCAGTGCATTGCGAGCCTTCAATATGCCCGAAGGCTTGGTAGAACTGTGCAGCCGGCAAGACGACGACGACCCGCCGAATGGTCAGCAATGGCAAGACTTGCACGTCGTGCGCGTCGTCTCTGCCCTGAATGATCTGCGCATGGCGACTGTCAATACGGCCGAACCGATTCGGTTGCTGCTGAGTTCGGCCCGCGCCATGGCATTGACACTTTCAGACATCCTAACCATCGCGCAACAGGTCAGCGACCATGCCGCTCAGGTGAGCTTGCTGTTCTCGATCACGGACGGCGCTGACGAAACCGGGTACCTGGATTTCGTAGAGCGTTGCTTGGCTGAAGCAGGCTGGTCGTCCGCCGCTCACTCTTCGTAGAACTCGAGGGATCTGCCGTAGGTCTCTTCGAGCGAAGAGAGCGCTACTGCCCCCACCACAAGGGACACGCCCGCCAGGGCAAGTGCCATGGGAACGTGACCCACACTGGGCGAGTAGGTCTTGAAAAGCAGCGTGAGGGGGACAGCGAGACCGCGAACGAAATTGGGCGCAGTGGTAGCGACGGTGGCCCGCAAATTGGTGCCGAACAGCTCGGCAGACATGGTAATGAACACTGCCCAGTAGCCCGATGCAAAGCCGAGCAGGGCGATGCAGGCGTAGTAGGCCATGGTCGACGTGGCCCCGACGATTGGAAAGGCGACCACGGCAACGCCGAAAAGCCCCATGAAGACCATAACGACACGTCGCCGCGTACGCAAGCGCTGGCTCAGGTAGCCCGTGGTCAGATCACCGAGCGTCAGCCCCATGTAGTAGGCCAACACGGCTCGAGCTGCGGTGGGTGCGGCAGTGAGCCCGAGAGCTCTGCCCAATTCTGGGGAGAAGGTAACGATCACCCCGATAGCACACCAGATCGGAAGAGCCGTCAGAATGACGCAGCCATAGCGCAGTACGCGCTGGGGCTGACGGAACAGCAATAACAGACTACCTCGCGCCACTTGGCTTCTGCGGGCCGCTTCGAACATTCCAGATTCACGGACGCCCAACCGCAACCCGAGTAGCAGTAGCCCCAACACGCCACCCACGAAGTAGGAATGGCGCCATTCGAGGCTATCTCCGACGAGGGATGCGACACAGACTCCTACCACTCCCACGGCGGCAACGAACATCGTTCCGTAGCCACGCATCTTGGGCGATAGCAGTTCACTGACGAGCGTGACTCCTGCGCCGAGTTCTCCGGCGAGCCCTACCCCGGCGACGAACCGGCAAGCGGCATACGTGCCGATTGAATCGACCCAACCGTTCGCCAGCGTAGCCAGTGAATAGGCCAAGATCGAACCAAACAGGACACTGCGCCGCCCAAGCTTGTCGCCCCACACTCCCCACAGGATCCCGCCCAATAGCATTCCTACGAGTTGAGCGTTGAGCAGATCGACGCCGGTCTCGAGCAGAGCGGTGCCGCCGAGACCAAATCCCTTGAGGCTAGGCACACGCACGATGTTGTAGAGCACGAGATCGTAGGCATCGACAAAGTAGCCCAGCGCAGCCGCCAGGACGGCGAGCCAGGCAGTATTCTGCTTGGGGGCAATGGATCCGGTCACGCGGCTAGCCGTAGCGCTGCCGGGGTCGACAGTAAAGCTCCTTGCAATACGCCGAAGCACCAAGGACTATCCATTGGTGTATCGAAGCATACTATTGGTCCTTGTGGGTGGCTTGGTCTTGTCGTCTTGCAGCAAGTCCGACGATCCTGGTGGCTGCGTCGTGGCGCGGCGCGTTGACGAATGTTGCTCCCTGCCCATAGCAGCCACAGAGCGCGATCTCGAAGCTAACCCTTGCTTGCAGCACTGGGATCGAACCCCAAACAGCGCCGTTTGCCCCGGTGCACAACAATGCGCACTGCGAACCTGTCCCGAATCGTTCGTACTCGGAACTTGGACGCGGGTCGTCGAGCGCAGCGGCTCGAGCTGCGTCTTCACGCATGAATGCAGCACCGCAGCCGACTGCACGTTGGCCAGCAATCGATCCAAATGCTGCGCCTGCCCGGAATGGGTCCCGCGACAGCTACTCACCAACGACGCGTGCTACGTACCGGATGCTCAGACCCCAACCGCGGCTTGCGATGTCTGCGTCAATGCGTTGGGTTGTGATGCCTGCGCCGCAACGACCGCGGGCAGCTGTATGGAGAGTGCCGGTTGGCGTAAGTGTCTGCCACCTTGATTCCTGTACGAGCTGTCAGGCGTTGCGCCCACTGGAACCAAACGATTCGCGGCTAGGTGGATCCAGCAGCTCCGGCGGAGCCGCCAGATCCTGCGTTTCCTACGGTTCCAGCGCTGCCACCAGAGCCCGCCCTGCCGGCATAGGCGGGCGAACCGTACGCGCCCGCGATTCCTGCCACGCCAACGGGGGGCTTGCCGGAAGCGCCGGACAGTCCGGCGCTTCCGGCGGGTGACCCGTAGGCGCCACCCACTGCGGTACTGCCCGCCTTCCCCGCCGAAGCCCCAAACGGCGGAGTGCCATACGCGGGTGCACCAGCTCCAGCGTTTGCCACGACGTTCCCCGTTCCGCCAGCGCCGCCGCGCGCCGTGGTTCCTCCCATTGGCGCAGTACCGTAGGCTCCGCCGGAACCACCTCCCCTGGCAGTGTTCACCGTTCCACCCGTCGGCAACGCTCCGCCCGATGCGGGCCAACCTCCCATCGCTGGTGTTCCGTATATGGATACGGTGCCGCCGTTGCCGTATGTGGTCGAGGTACCACCCCTCGCCGTCGTCGTAGTAGTGGCGCCTCCTTGCGCGGTGCTGCCGCTGGTCGCGCCTCCAACGCTACCCAAATCGGGCTCTTCTACCTCACCGGCGCAACCAAGTGTTGCCACTACACCAAGCGCCAAAGCTAGCCCTGCGGACTGTGTTCGGTGCGTCTCGGTCCGGACACCGCAGAACGGACAACGAGCCTCACCGTCCCTTACGTGACGACGACAATTGCGACAGGGGATGAACATGACGTGTCTCCACGAACAGCGCGATTCTGAATGATGTGACCGGTGGACAGACCCCTCCAACCGCTGTGCCATTGGGGCCCAATCACCAGAGGGCTTTGCCTACCATGCAAGCTGAATGCCAGACCATGAATCTGGATAAGGGCGTAATTACAGTCTGTTACGAGGCGATTGATCGGCTCAAGGCGACTCTGATTGGCACAGTTGGCACAACCGGCGTCACTCAGTGAGGTCCACTGCGCGTCGGGGCCCGTGGCGCTTTCTGCCACGCTCGCCCAAGGTGCGAGTGATTTTTGTCCGCGCGGGAACCTAAGCAGGTTGGGTGTTGTCAGTCCCAACACAACAACAGCAGCCGCGCCGCCGCTAGCAGTCACCAATCACGACTACCAGCGACCGTTGGTGGCTCTTCCCGGCTGACAGAAGGAGTCGTCATGTCGAAACTATTCGTGCGCTCGATTCGAGCGCCAAGTATCGTTGCGTGTTTGGTTGGGATCGCCATCTCATCGGCATCCCTGGCCACGGCCAGTGAGACCGCAAACGTTTCTGAATGCATGACCTTCGAACAGAACGCCTTGGAAAACGGTGTCGAGTATCGTTTGGTGAATCAGTGCGAACGGCGTGTCACCTGCAGTGTGCAATGGACCCTCTACTGCGGCGACAAGCCACCGCTCCGCCAGGTCAAGAATAGCTCGAATGCGACGCTCGCCCCAGACTCTGCACGAACCATCACGGCAACTGCAACTGCCTGCGCGCGCGAGGGTTGGGAGATCTCGAGGGTGAGTTGGTCCTGCTCGCCATAGCAGCGCTGCCGCAGGTCCTCGACCAGGACCGCTCAAACGCGTGGCAAACCACGGCCGATCGAACCAGCCCACGATAATTTCGACATAAGCGCGCTGTTCCTTGATTTTTGTAGCAAAAACGCCGATGACATGAGCCATGTCATCTCGACGGACTCTTCCAGAGGGGCGCTTTGAGCGTGCCGCCCGATTGGCGCGCATGGGCGCGGCTACGGGACTTGGGCTCGTCACTGGCAGGAGCACCGAAAAAGTTGCGGAACAGGCCACGGCAGTGCTCGGCTCCTTGCGCGGTATGGCTGCCAAGGTAGGCCAGATGGCGTCTTCTTTCGAGGGCTTGCTTCCCGAGAGTCTCGACGCTTCGTTCACCCATGCACTTGCGCGGCTGCGAGACCACACCGAAGTCTCTGCCTACGCAGAGATCGCTGCGGTTATCGAAGCTGAGCTTGGTGGATCGGTGGCCACACTGTTCCAAGAGTTCGATACCTGTCCCATGGCGAGTGCTTCGATTGGCCAGGTGCATCGCGCCCTGTTGGAAGACGGGCGCTCCGTTGCGGTCAAAGTACAGCATCCTGGAATCGAACGCGCGATGCAAAGCGATCTATCCAACGTGCGGATCATCGAACGGCTCGCCAGCACCCTCGTGCCGAAAGGATTCGATTCGGATCGAACCTTCGACGACGTGGCCGATCGGTTTCGCGAGGAGCTGAACTATCGCATCGAAGCCGCCAACCAAACGCGATTCGCTCGCCTGCACCGCGACACGCCCGGAGTCGTGATTCCCGCGGTTATCACCAGTCGTTCCGCGCATCGCGTCATTACCACGGAGTTGGTCCAGGGCAGTTCGTTCGAAGAGATTCTGCGCGCACCGCTGGCCGAGAGGCAAGTCTACGCCACGACACTGTGGCGATTCGTGTTTCGTAGCATACTGGTCGCCGGCGAGTTCAACGCCGATCCACATCCTGGCAACTACCTGTTCGGTGCACCGCCAACGATCGCGTTTCTGGACTTCGGCTGTGTCCAACGTCTCTCCGAGCCGCGACACTTGGCAATGCGCGCCATGCACCAAGCCGCGGTGGAGCGCGACGATTTGCGATTCACCGATGCGGTGCGTAAGATTCTTGCGACCCGCGGCGGCGCGCTCGAATCATTCGCCATTGGTTTTTCCCGTCGTGCATTTGCTCCGCTATTCGAATCACCATTCCATATTACTTCCGACTACCTACGCAGCCTGGTTGCCGTGGCGAGCCAGGCGAAGCTCGAGCTGCTGCGCGACCGCCATCACGCGACTCCGTACCCGGCGGAACTGGCCCTATCGAATCGCCTGCAATTCGGCTTCTATTCGCTGCTCGCGCGACTCGACGTCGAGCTAGACTATGCCGCCATCCAGCGCGAGATCCTCGCCGAAAGCATTCAGCGTACCGATTCGGCGAGCCGTGAGTGATAGTGCGACTCCTTCCCCAAGGCCGTCTATGCATCCCGTGACTCGCCCGCGACGCACCAACAAGAAAATGGTTCCAAAGCCCAATTTTGGCGGCTACTCGGCCCTCGAAAAAAGTGGCGCTCAATGCGCGCTGGAAATGCACGGGATAGGGTGATAGATTTCGGGACTGGCCGGCAATGCTCGTGCTTGCACAGGCGCCAAGGCGGGCCGGCTCAGGCGGAATGGCGGTGTGTGGGGAGTGCAATATGGGACATTCAACTTGCTACGCGACTCGAACCTTAGCGAGCATAATGGTGCTAGCCAGTTCCTTCGGCTGCAACGGAGGCTCGGACGGCGGCGCCAATCAAGCTGCCCAGGGTGGCACCACCAGCCATGCCAAAGGTGGTGGTGGCGCGGCAACGACACAAGCTAGTGCAATTGGCGGTAATGTGTCACTGGGAGGGACAGGCACCGCAACCGCAACGGGTGGCCGCTCGAGTGGCGGAGCCGAAACGGGTGGCACGACGGAAACCACTGCTGCTGGCGGAGTAGGCTCGCCTACAGCAACTGCGGGCAACGCTGCAATCGGCGGCGCTGCAACTGCGGGCAACGCTGCAATCGGCGGCGCTGCAACTGCGGGCAACGCTGCAGTCGGCGGCGCCGCAACGGGTGGCACTGCCGCCGGCGCCGGCGCTTCAGTGGTTGCTGGGGCTTCGGGTGCGGTCACTCTAGACCACAGCTTCATCGTACAGAGCCCCTCGGGGATCGTAGACAAGATGGATATTCTTTTCTCCATCGACAACTCCCTGTCGATGGGCGACAAGCAGCAGGTCCTCGCGGCAGCCGTACCGCAGTTGCTGCGGCGCTTGACTAACCCAGATTGCGTAGACCCAACGGTCGGCAGCACAGCGGCTCCCGTGCAGATGGCGGATCCGGCCACAGCTTGCCCCACCGGGATGGAACGCGAATTCTCTCCGATCGAGGACATCCACATCGGCGTTGTCACCAGCGCCTTGGGTGACTTTGGCGGCGATACCTGTCCCGAAGAAGGTGCACAGAACATCGCCCAAAACGATCACGCTTGGCTCGTGGGTGCGCTGCAGCGGACAAGCAACGCGCTGCCTCCCTTCCTCGGCTGGACCAAAACAGAAGCCGCTGGTTACGCCTCTCACATTGGCCCGAAGTTGGCCGAGTTCAAGAACCTCGTCGCAGCAGCGACCGAGCTCGGCTGTGGCAACGAGATGACTCTCGAGGCCTGGTACCGCTTCTTGATCGATCCGAAGCCACCCACGGACGTAACGACCGTCAATTCTGCCATGAATGTCCGCGGCCCAATCGACAACAGCATCCTGACGCAGCGAAAAACATTCTTGCGGCCGGATTCGCTCGTGGCCATCGTGATGCTGAGTGACGAAAATGACTGCTCAATGCGCGATGACCACTACGCCTGGGCCGCAATGACCGCAAGTGGCGGTTTCCGCATGTGGCGCGGCTCGACGATCTGCGCCACCAATCCCAACGACCCTTGCTGCTTCAGCTGCATGCTTGCGAGTGAAGCTTCCGAGGCCTGCAGGGCACTCGACGCGACCTGCACCCAAACTGACGCGGCCGCCAAGGTCGCTGCTGCCAACGACGACGTGAACCTACGTTGCCGCTCGATGAAGAAGCGTTTCGGCTTCGATTTCCTCTTCCCGACAACGCGCTACGTCAATGCTCTGACCAAGCTTCAGCTGTGCCCGGATCAGACCTACGGCGATCTCGACTGCGACTGTACCGCAGCCCGTGCCAAGGGCATAGCATGCACCCCTGGTGCGACGGTGCCCAATCCGTTGTTCCAAAGACTGGACTCGAGCTACGTGCCCACAGGCCCAGTGCGCCTCGACGCGTCTTCGATCTTCTTGGCTGGTGTGGTCGGCGTACCTTGGCAGGATCTCGCTGTCGCTGGGTCGCTCACGGCAACGGCCGCGCTCAAATATCGGCTGGCCACCGAACTAAATTGGGATCTATTCGCGCCGAAAGACGACATGACCGCACCGCTCGATCCATTGATGATCGAGCAAGCGGCCCCACGCACGGGCACTCATCCGATCACAGGAGAGGCCCTTGCTGCGCCGGAAGCAGCGCGTATGGCCAACGGCATCAACGGACATGAGTGGAACTCCTCGAACAAGGACCTTCAGTTTGCTTGCATCTTCAGCCTGGAGCAGCCGATTACCGCAGGACAGACCAGTGCCACGCGCCTTTGCGATCTTGCCGAAGCATGCGGGACGGATGACGGTTCCGACGCCTACAGGTTATGCGCGCGGCGCTTCGATGGTTGTTCTTGTACGCTCAGCTCCACAACGACGACATCCCCACTCGATCCAACTGTGTCGCTGTCGCCCTTGTGCCAAGCACCAGACGGCAAGTATGGCAATAGGCAGTACTATGCAAAGGCATACCCCGGGTTGCGTGAGTTGCAGGTGTTGCGCGGGTTCTACGAGGTAAGCAATTACAGTCACAACAATGCCGTTGCGGCTTCGATCTGCCCGAAGGATCTGAACTACGCCAACGCAGCCGGTCCCGGGTACGGCTATAACCCTGCCATCGGGGCGCTGGTGGATCGCCTCAAGAACAATGTCGGTGGCGCCTGCCTGCCGCAGCCGCTCGCTGCCGACGCCACGACGGGAAAAGTGCCCTGTGCCGTCATCGAGGCGATTACACCCCAGGGTGCTAGCGAGGGTTCGTGCGATTGCGCCGCAAAGCAGCGCGACAGCGTGGACGCTACGACGCAGGAGGCCATGCGCCAAATCTTGGAACGCCGAGGGATCTGTAACGGCACCGCTTGCGAACAGTTCTGCTTCTGCCGCCTGCGGCAGTTGCTGAGCGGTACTCCCGCTGGCGACGCCTGTCTGAACAATCCCGCTGCCACCAACACGACGAATCCGCCCGGGTTCTGCTACGTCAATCCCCCCACGTTCGGCAATGCAGCGCTCGTAGCGGATTGCGACTCCAACGAGAAGCGCACGATCCGCATCGTAGGCAACGATTCACTGGGGCTGGGGGCGCCAGCAAAGGGCCCGGTGTTCTACAGTTGTACGGGCTCGCCCTACGCGACGGGCACCTCGACAACGCCCTAGACAGCAACGGCTTCTGGCTTCTAGGCAACCATCCCTGCCGGAGTGCGCCGAGGGCAACCAGCTCCAAGCGCACTCCGGCACGCCATTTTGGGGCAAGGTTGTCTATTGCAGCTGGCGACTTGCGCCAGCCGCAGACCTTGGTCACTGCTTGTGGTACTCGTTTCTCCAGGTGCCAAGGGGAAGACTGGTGTAGGGTACGTTCAAGAACTCGGTTGCAAAATGCGTGAAGCGATGCGCGCGACTCGCGGACTTGCCCCACTGCGGGTGCCGACCCATCCACAGCTCGTCCACGACGCGCTGCAGATTCAGGCTGACGCCAATGAAGGTGTCTTGGTACCGAGGAACATGCGGATCCGTCCTCGGTCGATAGTTGCGCGTATTGTAGCCAAGCACCAAGTCCATGAATCGCAGCGGCCCAGGAAGCTCTTCGACGAAGGGCACCGAACTGAGGTGCCAAGCGAGAAGGTAGGTCATCCCTGAATAGTCTTCGCTGAAATTGAAACCCCTCTTTTTGAAGTGCTTGGCGTACCCAGGCGATGGTATGTATTCGACCCTGGTGTCAAATAGCTTGTCGAGAATGGGAAACTCGCGAAATAGTATACCCGTTGCCGTGCCAGCGACATTGGAGATCATGTCGTTCTTGGAAAAACCCGTGCTGAACGCGTCGCGCATCTCGACGACGTAGAAGGTCCCGAGCGTCAGTACTGCGCCCGCAAAGGTGCTGGTGCGCGGATGCCAACCGCCTTCCTCGAGGATGCCAGCAATGGCGCGCGTCTCGAGGTGACACGCGTAGAAGTGGCCCAACTTGTCGGCGCCGCCCGCGTACGTCCTCGATCCGAACCAACCATCCTTGATCCACTCGAACTGATCAGGTGGTGAGCCTTTCCACCAAGCCAGGTACGCCACGGCGTTGATGCCCACATAGACGCCAAGCATCATGCCAACGCTTAAGCCACGACCTAGCGGTTTGCTACCACCAAGTGATGGATTGACGTACGGCTCGGCGTAGCCCTTTGCCGGCGAGGTTGGCGCAAGCGGCGCCGTGGCGCTGCTCTGGACTTGCGCCTGTGCCGTCCCGGGCGCAACCAGTGCACTCACAGAAAGGCCCGCTGCCAGACCCCAACCACCGAGACGATGCTGCCAATTCCTAAGCAAGACCATGAAATGCGCGTCGGAACCTAGCACGCCGGAGGTGGTTTCATCAGCCGCCCTTTCAAGCCCCGACTACTTGGCCATCTTGCGCGCCAACTACCAAGAGTAGCCATGTAGAATCGGCCATGCTAGCTCGGCGGGGCTTGCCGCCGGCACGAACGTCCAATCTGCTCACGCCCTGCCTTCGCGGGGTGCGCCGTAACCTCGTACCAGGCCTGCTGCTGCAGCTCGTGGCGTTGACGCTGGCCCTGCTTTACGGCTGGTGGCAGCCATTTCACGTCTGGCTCGACGCCGTTGGCGCGGCAAAACAGCAGATCGGGTACCCCTACTCTGCCGTTAGCACTGCGCTGTTTGGCGGTTTTATCCCGTTCGTCGTTCTGTATGCAACCGGGCGGCTAACAAAGACCCATCGCCTGCTGCAATGCGTCTTCTACTTGAGTTTCTGGGCCTGGAAGGGCGTCGAGGTCGACGCGCTTTATCGCCTGCAGGCCTACGTCTTCGGCAACGTTGCATCCGCGAGCGTCATCGCCAAAAAGACCGCCGTCGATCAGTTCCTTTATAACCCCATTTGGGCTGCCCCGACTCAGGTCTGGTTCTTCCTGTGGAAGGATTGTGAATTCTCCTTCACCCGCCTACGCCAACGACTCATCGAGGAATCGTTCGGGCAACGCGTATTGATCGTCCTGGTCTCCACCTGGATCGTGTGGATCCCGGCCGTGGCTATCGTCTACGCGCTGCCAACGGCCCTGCAGCTCCCCATCTCCAACCTAGTGGTCTGCTTCTGGTGTCTACTGCTTACGTCGATTAGCCAGCGCGAGGGGTGAGGGCGGTCCGGACGACCATGTCAGCCGGACACCGCCAGTCGACGGGAAGGACTCAAAATCTCCCTACCGACGGGATTGCTCAGCGCGTTCCACTGGAGAGGGGTGGGACACGCCGATGCGAATGTCTCGGACGGGTTCGTACGCCGAAAGCTACGGAGAACAACAGCGGACGCCAATCCAAGCTTCTCTACGGTCGCGTCTTACGGCGTAGCCAGCTGTGCACATCATTTGCGTATCCCAGAACCAGAATGACCCACCACGCGTATCACAGTTGGCTGCCATTCCCGGGGTTGAATCGCACGAATCTATGAACTCCTGAACATTCCCACCGAGATCGTAGATTCCGCTATATGCGGGTACTGGTGACTGACATCCAGGCATGCTGGCTACAAAGTTTGAGCCGCCGTCAACATTGGTGCTGTTGCAGGTCCCCTCAACGTAGGTGTCTCCGCAGTTGTAGTCGTTGACCCCGTGAGACGAACAGGCGTTGACCCATTGGCTAGCGCTGGGATCAGCCGTAACCTCACTGGGGCCAATCGCCCCACCTCCAATTTTGCCGCAAAGCCGTTTCCCGACTCCAGCGCAATACGCGTAGGCATCGCACCAATCGATAAAAGTGATGGGGGCAGTGATATTCATCCCCGGCGGCCAGTCGTTTCGTGCGTCTGTGCCTGGCAGATAGCTGTCGTTCCAAGCGCAATTGGAGATTTGAGACGCTGGTTTCGCAGCAGCGCCTGAAGCAAGCCAGGTCTGATACTGCTCGCGCGTTACTTCCGTTGTGTCTATGCAGTAACCTTCGGGGAGCAACTTCATCGTCGGACCGCCATTTCCGGGACAGGTGGCGGTGCAGGCTCCACCTGCGCAGAACGGCGTCGTTCCACTGCAAACGGTTTGGGCTTCCCAAACGCCTGCTGCCGAGCAAACCATTGGCGTGGCTTTGTCGCACTTTCGCAACGTGGCTTGGCACGCACCGCAGACACCAGCACCGTTGCAGACCGGAGTCGCTCCGCTGCATGCAGTGCGGTCCTGCCAAACACCGGTGCTCGCACAGAATTGTGGCGTTATGCCATCAGTTTTGCACTGCAAGGTCCCAGCAGTGCAAATACAAGCCCCGCCGCTGCAAGTTGGTGTTGAACCGCTGCACGCGGTTTGGTCTTGCCAGACCCCAGCACTGGAACAAAGTTGCGGGACGTTTCCCTTGCATTGCTGGGTTCCAGCACCGCATGGGCCTGCGCCGCTGGTCCCTGCAGATCCCCCAAGATTGGTCGCGCCGCCCACCGATGAGGATCCTGCGGCGGATGTCGTCCCTCCCGCTTTCGCCACGCCGCCAGTAGCCTGAGTACCGCCCGTGACACCAGGTCCGCCCGCGGATGCATTGGTGGATGTGCCGCCGCTAGATGCACCGCCCGAAGAGATTGCGCCTCCACCCGCACCAGCGCCGCCAATTAGCGCACCTCCCCCACCTGCCCCTCCCGCCGATGTACCGCCAGCAATACTCGCTGAGCCCGCACCGCTTGGCGTGATGCTCACTCCAGCTGCTCCGCCAACACTCGCGGTTGCGCCACTTGCACCGCCTATGGCGGAAGTTCCGCCACTGCCGGTTCGCCCACCACCACCAGCACCTGCCCGACTGCTTGCTCCACCTGAATAGATCACCCCATCCGGATTGGTATCGATAATCAGACTGCAAGATGGCAGCGCAACGAGAATCAGAACCAACGAGGAGACGAAACGGGTACGTGACATGACGATTATCCCTCTCAAGCAAACGAATGGTCTCACAAAGGCGCCATTTGACAACAGGCACGGAGTCCTCAGTGGCTTGAATGCCGTGGGTGCCCAGGCGGAGGCCCATCTTTCAGAGGCCAATTACCTATTCGGTCAACAAGGGCGAATCGTTGCCAAAAATGAGACAAAAGTCCGAGAATTGTGGGGCCTGCCAAAGAAGAAAGGTTCGGCCATCAGACTGACGATGCCGATCGGTCAGCACGAACGGAAGGCGTGGGGATTAGTCTGCCCGCACAACTTGCTGCTCTCGACTCGAATTGTCGGGCCGATGAGGGACAACGGTGGTGTCGATATTGGGCTAGCTAGCGTCGTCGAAGAATGACGTGAGGGGTCTGTGTTGAGAGTCGCCAGCAAACCGACTTCCTAGCGCAGATACACCGATTTCTCTGTCGAGCCGTCGTGACAAGTACCACAGTCCGCATCCGTCGTGTGCCCATTGGTGATCGAACAGAGCTCGGCTGTTGGACATTTGCTGACGCAGGCCGTGTATGGGGTCGGAATGGTTTGAACGGTCGTCTTGATAGCGTTCGTGCCAAAGAAGAACATGCCGCCCGGACCGGTTACCGTCGTTACCGCAGCGCCACTCGCCGGCTTCAACACGATAGTAGCTTCGGCAACCGTCTTGGTGCTGGTGGGACCGTCGTAGAGGTAACCCCCAACGAATGTGGGATCGGCGTGACAGTTGCGGCAGGGCTGATTGTTGGCGACGCTGAACCCACTTTCCAGGTGGACGTACGGTCCCCCACCCGTTGGTGGTTTGCAGTTTTGCCCACTCGTCGTGCCGCCCGTTCCCGTAAGGTTCGGACTCGTCACGTATATGCGCAGAGTCGGTAGGGCATGGCAACCGCTAGACAGGCAGTCTGTGCTGGTGTGCGGAGTCAAGTTGCAGTCCGTGTTCGGACACTTGCTGACACAGACCTTGTACGGAGACGAGATCTTCGGCTCAGCACCGAAATCGAAGAAACCGTCTTCGCCCGACCGTGCCGTAAGCACGGTACCGTCCGTGTTCGTGATGGTGATGGTAGCGCCACGAACCCATGGATAACCCTTGGCGCTAGCGTAGACCCAACCGCCCACTTCTCCCACATGGCAATCCGCCTTGTTGCAGGACAGGTTGTCGTAGTTGCCAACTGGGTGCGTAGTTGTACCCAGTGACTCAGGGGTGCACGCTACCGTAGAGGACGTACCGCCTGCTCCCGTGCTCGTGCCGGCCCCACCGACGGTGGTGCCCGTAGCGCCCCCCGTTTCAGTGAAGGGGTTGGCTGGTTCGTTCGAGCCGCAACCCGTGGCAGATAGCCACGTACCGATCAAGACGCCAACGATGCCGCACGTGGTCTGACTGGAAATGGGTAAGCGAATGCTCATGCGATTTTGCCTATGATATGCGCAGAACGCCGCCCCCGCAAGGTGCGAGAACGGCGCCCGCTCACTCTTGAGTGCGCGCACTTACTAGGCGGTGCGTTTCGCCATGATGGCAGCAGCGTCGGTGACTTCAGTCGATGCCCAGTAGGGGAAGTCTTGCGCGGCAGTGAGCCAACCCGGGATCGCTAAAGCCATGGCGCGAACGATCTGCGGCTGACTGAATGGAAGGGTATTTCGAATGGATGCCACTGTGGTCGTACCGCCGTAGAACCTAATGATGGCAAGCCCAGTCACGTCGGCCGCGATCGCATCCTTGGACGCAACGACGACGTTCGAATCCATCATCGTACCGGTCGTGGGGCCGCCGGTAACCATGCAGCGGGTGGCATCGAGCACGACGAAGTCCTCTTTCTTAATCAAGTGAGCTTCCGCTGCTTTGTTGTGTAGGTTGCCGGTGTGTAGATTGACCCGCTTGATGCTTCCGAACCAGGCCTTCAATGCCATGCTGAAGTTCGCACTGCCGTGAGCCTTGCAGCGCGGAACGTTGATGACGTAGTCGGCATCGTAAACGGTATTGTAGAATTCCAACCCGCCCGTCCAAGCCGTGGCATTGGCATTCGTGCGGTTGGTAGTCGCGGTGCCAGCCAAGTCCAAAGCCGTTGCGCCTTCCGCGGTGCATATGGCGGTAACTCCGTTAGTTTGCATGTTGCCCGCAGCAGGCGACGCAAACGCGTCTTCACAGACGATTATTTTCCCGACCGCACCGCTCGAAGCAGCCTTGACGGCCTGGATCACACCGCGAATCACTTCGGGGTTAGTAGTACCAGTGCCCGTGTCGATTTGGTTCGGCCGGATGACAACAGTTTTGCCCGTCAGATCCGGCAGCCCGATCTTCGCTATTGCAGCTTTCGTGGCCGTTGCGATGTCGGTGTTTCGCGCCAGCGCCACGATCGGAGTGGTGCCAGTGCCTGCCCCACCCGTCGCAGAGCCGCCGGTTGCAGAGCCTCCGGCGCTCGTTGCACCACCCGCACCCGTTGCCCCACCCTTGCCGGTGGCGCCAGCGCCCGTTGCTCCGCCAGCACCCGTTGCTCCACCCTTTGCCGCACCGCCAGCACCCGTTGCTCCGCCAGCACCCGTCGCTCCGCCCTTTGACGCACCGCCAGCGCCCGTTGCACCACCAGCGCCCGTTGCGCCGCCAGCGCCCGTTGCGCCGCCAGCGCCCGTTGCACCACCAGCGCCCGTTGCGCCGCCAGCGCCCGTTGCGCCGCCAGCGCCCGTTGCACCACCAGCGCCCGTTGCACCGCCAACGCCCGTTGCACCGCCAACGCCCGTTGCACCGCCTTGGGAAGTTGCGCCGCCTTGAGCAGCTGCGCCGCCACTACCAGTGCCAGGCTGACCTGAGCTGCCTGGATTAGGTGAAGGGCTATCCGTGCCGCATCCGATGCCTGCCACCACGGCGGCTCCGATCGATACCCCAATAAAATTGCGCCGTGAAATGTCTTCGATCTTAGGCTTCGCCACGATACACCTCCGAGATGGCAAGAAAACGAATGCTTGGACCTGGTTTTAGCACAGCTCTGACCTGAGCAGGACTAACGCTTGTATCAATCGGTCGCGTCAAGAATGTGTCGCTGGGTGATTCTAGAGCAGTCAAATGTTTCCCCAAATACTGCGCGTCCTAGATACGCAACCAATGCGTCTGCGCGCAATGATTGATGTCGGCCAAGGTGGCATTCACTTCACGCACCATCGAACTGAGCAAAAATCGCATCGAGTCCAGACAACGTTTTCATGCGTCCGTCTCGGCTCAATGCAACGCATGCAGTGTCGGATTCCTCCGTCTAAAGCCCATATCGTTCCAAAATGTCGCACAACCTCGGCAAAATACGCATAGCATGGGCGACGGAGTGCGTGGCTTTCCTACTGCGGCGCGCTGTTGGTCGTGACGGCATCTCGTTTCCGGCCGTGGATGTCGGGAACAAGGCCAAATTCTGAGACTCGCCAGCTAACAACCAAGCGCAAATAGCGTTTGGACTACGGATTGGTCACCGCAAATGCGGCCACGCCGACCAACCCAGCGTTGTAGTCGAGGGCCACTTCGTTGTGGACGTAGTCGTTTACGCTGTCTTGATAGCCGTCGAGATTGGGACCGCCAACGAGCCCGCCAACGAGTGGGGTTCGGAATGGAAGCGTGTCCGAGAGCTTTGGCGTGGTTGCATCCCAACCCGCGTCGTCTTCGTAGCCATAGGCATTGCGGTGATGTGGCCGTGTCGGCGGGTTCGTGCCCCAACCGATGATGAACGAGCGCGACTGCGGGTTCTGCCCCTTGACCCAAGCATATTGCGATCTAGCAAAGTCTCGATACTTCGTCGTTTTGGTCACGTCGTAGAGCAGCGCTGCCGAGAACGCCGCCGACATGGCGTGGCGACAAGGACCCCATTTTTCGGTATAAATGAGCCCCTTGAGGTTGGCATTGGTGGAAATCAGGGTCGCGTAGCGATCGACATCCGTGGTCCATGACGTCAATGCACTCTGCTCGCCCGCCTTGACCAGACTGTGCCGACAGAGGTCGGACACCTGCGAGTAGTTGACGATGCTCTTAGTTGGACCAATCGTCGTGTTCTGACTCAAGGCATCCGTGCGATAGCTCGCTTCCGTGGTGGCGCGCCAGAGCTCGGTAGCGCCGCACATGAGATCGTCATTGTATGGCGAGCCCGTCCAAGCGTAGAGCATCGAGGTAGAAAGCCCGGGATTTGCCTTGGCAAATGCGTAGGCTGTCTTAGCCTTGGCCAGGTACGTAGCAGCCAGCGTCGCATCGACGCTCGCGTAGACTTTCGACGCCAAAGCCAAAGCAGCCGCAGTAAGACCCGCAAAATCCGCCTTGGCACCCATCTGCACGGGCCGCGGCTCGCCCCCCTTTTCCACCGTATTGGTGGATGCCTTGGGCGACGTCATGAAAGTGCTGTGATCGTAGTCCGAATTGGCCACCATAGCGACGAGCTTGTCCGGCATAGGATGCGCCTTGACGAGCCAATCTAACCCGAAGCGCGCCTCGTCCAATACGTCAGGCACGCCATTCGGCTTGCCAATATACGCTGGATCGTCGTAGTCCTTGAAGGCGTTGGGGTAGAGTTCGTAGGCCTTCAGCATCACGTAGGCCGCGTACGCGATTGTCAGCGTGACTTTGACGTGATCGCCTGCATCGTGCCAACCACCACTCAGCTCCAACCCCACCGATTCGCCGTCGCGCATATGACAGCGGGAGCCATTCGGGTTACCCACAAGCGTCCAATTGTGCGCATCGCCGCAACGCTCTGCCCCGTAGAAACGTACCGAGCGATAGAGGATTTCCTCGTCGACGCTGGCAAAGGTCGGCGTAACCACCGCACCGCCCGCGGTGTTGCCAGCCGTTGCAGCACTGCTGCCACCAGCACTGCTACCACCTATCGTTGCGCCACCCAGATTGCTGCCACCGTTCGCCACGACAGTCCCACCCGCACTATTTCCACCTGAAACGTTACCGCCACTAGCAACGTTACCACCCGTTGCAACCATAGTTCCGCCCGAGCTACTGCCGCCGCCTGAACTGGTACCGCCGGTCGCGGCAATGCTTCCGCCTGAACTGTTGCCGCCCGAGTTGTTTTGCCCTCCGACCGCGGCAGCAGTCGTGCCTCCCGTGGCTAGGGTCGTGGGACTGCCGCCTGAATTGCTGTTGGCGACGCCGCCCATAGCCGAGCTGCTCGTCGCTGCACCACCGTTGGCTGGTGCGAGACCAGTGCCACCGTTGCCAGAAACTTGCTCGGAGGGACTCGCATTCGAGCACGCACCAAGTAGGCTTACAACTGACAACCCCTTGGCGACGTGAATAAGCAGATTGGGCAAGAAGCTCTCCGTTTCCCGAAGGCGCAGCAGGGCGAACCACGCAATTCAGCGAACCCGCAGAGCATAGCAGTCTGTGGACCGATGAACCCGCCGTGTCCTTGAACTCTAGTTCTGGTAGAAAGCTACAATAGTACTAGTGCGGGTACGGGGGTATTGGGTGTACAAGCACAGCGTGGTCATGCGAGAAAGGCATGACCCGAATCTCCGTAGAGGTTCGGGTCATGTCGCAACTTCGGCACCGCAGCCACGGCGCAGGGAGAGTCGTCTACTAAAGCCGATACCCTGGATCGCTGGGCAGTTTGCCGTCGACGCGTAGAATCTTGACGTCCTTTCCCACTGCGCCAGCCTTGACGAAACCGATGGCTCCATCCACCCTGGTGACGACCTTTAAAACCACCGCCCCAGAATCGACGCTCTTCGGGGGACCCGATTGACCGCGAATCTTGCGATCGATCCAATAGAGGCCGGCCTGTTCGGCAGACATACCGAGCACGGCTTCATCGAAGTTCTGACGTTCTGGTGATTGTTTGGGATAGGTCAACGGAACCAGTGATTTTCCGCCAGCGGTGACGGAACTGCCCATGTAGGCGCGCTTTAGATCCCCAAAGGAGATACTGTCCACTGGAAAGCTCTTGGAAACGACGACCGCCAATGGCCCGAGATTCCCTGCGCCATACGACGCAGCGGGTGAAGCCGTGGCTACCGCCGTCAACATGAACAGGCATGACGCCAATAGTACGTTTTGTCTCGCCATGTTAGAAACTCCACGCGGCTTGGGTGATCAATTGATTCATTGCTTTGGGCGTCTGCCATCCGTCGAGCCAGTCAGTCAGCATCACGGCATGTGTGGCCTGCAACTTCAGCACGACGCGTTCGGTGGGGCGTATGTTTAACCCACCCCAGATTGCCAATGCGTCGGGGAAAAACGACGCCTTGCCCAAGTAGTAGTACTCTCCGCCAAAGTAGGGCATAACGCCCATCCACGGCAAACGGTACCCGGCGAGAGCATAGAACCCTGAAGTGCGTTGATCCGGGGTCCAAGCTGGGGTAGCGCCGGCCGGCCCCACGGGCCTTGGCCGCGTTCCGTTCTCGTACGCCATATCGCGCACGATAGCCTCGCTCTGGAACAGAGCCCCCTTGTAGGTCCATTTCAAGTCCAACGCCAAGGCAAGTTCTCTGTATTCGGACTGAATGGGGTAGTCGTACTTCCACTCGAGCAAGCCCGCCGCATTCGGAGCAATTGTGGTCGTCTGCAGGCGATCCGTGTAGCGGCCCTTGTAGCCAGACGTACCGAGCGTGAAGGTACCAAAACTAGTGTCCTGTTCAACCCAGAAGCGCCAACCAATGGCCGCATTCTTATCGAGGTCGCGGTAGGTGTCCACCGGGCCGCGGCCATTCGACACCGTAACGTGATAGCCCACCTGGGTCGATGAGACGCCGTAGCTTCCGTAAAATTCCAGGCCGGTTTGACGCGCAGGAAACAGATTCGCCCCGATGACGTAGGGCCGAGTCGTTCCCACGATCACGGTCGTGCCATGCTCCACGTTCCAGATCCCGTAGGGGGTCAAAAACTGCCCGCCGCGGATCGTGAACAAGGGATGGGCAGCGTACTCGAGGTAGGCGCGTTCGATGATCACGCCACCAACCTTCTTCTCGGCATTATAGTCCGCGTAGTCTGGGTACGCTGAGTTGTTCCGCGTGGTTGTGGTCGTGCCATCAGCCGCGAATTGCGTTGTCTGAACGCCTTCGGGTAAGTAAGTGAATCGCACTTCGGACAACGTGCGCCACTTCTTTCCGAGGTCCGCGCCGAAATAGAGGTTGAAGTTCCCGACGTAGAAGCTCGGGTACCAAGCAGGGGGCACGTTCATTGCTGCGCGATCACTGAGCAAGCGAGAGTAGGTAAAATCCGTGAAACCGTAGATGTTGACCTTACCGGCTTCCCCGCTAAGCTCTTCCGCAACCTGATCGGCGGAGTCCTCCGCCTGTGCGGCGGTCTCACCGCTTGCTTCAGGCGTGGCCACGGCATCGGCGGCGACGGCAGCTCCAGCTGGAGGCTGGGCGGGCTGGGCGCTGGGCGCAGGAGCAACTGCTGGAGCGGAAGCATCGAGTGCGGCCGCTGGATCGCTCGTCCCAAGCTCAGACGACGGTGCTGTCGCCGGTCCGGGTTCGGTCGCAGTGGGTGCGACTGGTGCCGCCGGAGCTGGCTCGGATGGTGCAGCTGCTCGAGGAGCAACTGCTGCCTGCGCAGACGCTAGAGAGGCAGCCAGCAACAAGGCACTCCCCACGGTGAAGGAAATCTGTGAGCGCACCAGACTGAGGTGGATCGTTCGCGTTCTCATGTCGTGCACCCTCCTGCTGAAAGCAATACGCACAACGGCTGTGGTATCCCGTACGCGGAAAGGTTGCAGCACTCAGTTCCCGTGAAGCAATTGTCAGGTGTCAATGTACAACCTTGGACCAAGCAGGACTTGGTTACGAAGAGATCGCAGTAAGTTGCTTCAGTTCCGGCACAGTCAGCATCGGAAGTGCAAACCTTGCCGAATCCGACCGGCGGCCTGCGACAGTACGCGGGCGTGCTCGTCAAATCACACGCGTATCCAGCCGTGCAATCCGCATCGCTCGCACATCCCTGTTTGGTGCAATAGCCAGCAGTTGCCGAAACCGTGTGACAGTAGTTGTACGTTGCGTCGGTGCAGGGGGTCGCAGCAGAATCACAATCTGCACCGAGCCCGGCCGAAACCACCGCGCAGGCTGCCTCGGGGGACGCTTTGGCGAAGCCACTCACGCACTCGCAGGCGCCCGTTGCGTTGGTAACCTCATTCTCGCCGCACGCCACGCAGGCGGCGGCAGCGCTGGCTCGACCGTAGCCCGCCTTGCAGACGCAACCGGCGACCCCTGGCTGTTCGTCCTTCCCGCAAAGCATGCAGCCCGTCGAGGTCGCCGCATAGCCGCTGGCACAGACGCAAGTTTCAGTTCCGTTGGTTTCGAGGACCTGCCCCTCGCCGCAGCGTTTACTCGAATCGTAGACGCAGCCAACGACAGGCAGCAGGACAGTACCTGCAACCAAGACTGCTTGGTACCACCGGCGCGTTCTTGCCGTGGGCACTCCTCTGGGCGATTTCGGTCTCATCGTGGTCATTCCTTGTTGTTGGTTCGTTGCACAAACGGCCAAGCGCTGACGGCGCCTTAACCCTTGGTTGTTCGTGGCTCAAACTAATGCGTTATGCTGAAGCTCTACTGGATTGTGAGGACACTTGGTGAGGTGCCCGGCAACTAGCGTGGACAACGCGCGCACATCGTTACACGAACACCGTCGAGACTGAACTCGAGATCCATCTGACCTTCGTGACAGATGCGTGCGAGGCCAAGCGCCGCGCGCCCACCAGCACCAGTGACGGAGCGTCCCAATTCATCTTGAAATGTCTTCTCGGGATCGACTCGGATCCGCTCGAGCTGTGTTCGGAGATTCGTCAATCGACCCGCAGATGAATCGTTCGCGACGCTGATCTCAAGGTGGCTATCGCTCTCGGTGAGCGAATAGACGACATCCCCAGAGACGGAACCGTAGCTTACGGCGTTTTCGATCAGCTCGTAGCTCGCCAATGCAACGCGCTCTGCGGTTCGCGGATGGAGGCGATACTTCGAGTAGCAGCCGACAAACTCCCCAACCTGTTCGAGTAGTTGGGGAGACGTTTCGAGTCGAATCTGCAAGAGGAGCTTCTCTGGCTTAGCTTTGACGCCACCCAACCCCGTGACTCGAGCGGTCGAGCGTTTCGCAAACACGGTGAGGTGACTTCCAGCATCAACATTCTTCGCGATGCGTGCGTCCGTGTTTCGTGCGCCAGCAACCGGCGGGGATGCCGACGGATTCTGCGCGGGCATCCCCGGCCATTGCGGGCGCGGCGGGCTCTGCCCCGAGGAACGGTTGGGAAGCTTTGGGCGAATCGTCAATGTACGACCTGAGCCATTCGTTTCAGTTTGGTGTCGCTAAGTGACGGATGATGGCGCAATATCCAAGCTAAGGCCTAAGAGGCTTAGACGTTCTGCAACTCAACCACCTCAGGAGCGAGTGACTTGAGAACTCCGAGACTCGTCTTCTGCCATGTCACCGCCGGGTTCATGATAATGACGGCCTTGTAGCGGCGCTCGGCAGGCTCGTTCTTGACCCAGGTTACCCAGTCAACGAACAGGCGAATCGCAGAGGAGTTGACGAAAGTCAGGCCTGACAGATCAATCTTGAACGCCTTCACCTTGTCGGCAAGGGCCGCGTTGTGAACGGTACGAAAGAACGGTGCGATCCCCTCCGCCGGGTCACGTGTGGCGATGGTTCCTGAAAGCGTCAGTTTGCCCTCTCGAGCAACGCTGAGGGTTACGCCTAGGATCTGCGGAACTGCTACTTCTTCTAGATGACTCATAGTACTGCTCGCGCGGTGACGCGGATACGCCCACCGTCTTCTTCGGAAACTGAAAGTTCGGCTTTGCATTCGAAACGAAGTCGAGCCAAGCCCAACCTGGCGCTCGCATTGGGGTCGCGGGCTGCGCGCTCGAAAGCCGCAAGGTACGCTTGCTCGGGCTCCATTTGGTAGAGCTGCTCGAGTTCCTTCTGCAGTGAATCATAGTGATCCACTGACGGCATACTGACGACGGAAACGACAAGTTCTTTACCGTCCATGGTCATGGTCATCTCGAGTTCGCTGAGGGAGTTGCGCTCCGAGTACTTGACCGCATTCTCCAGGGTTTCCTGGATCATGACTTGCGCACGATCAGCCAGAGCAGGCTCATTGAAGGTTGCGGCACAGAAGAACCGACCGAACTCCCGAATACCGTCGATATAGATCCAGGCCGGACGAAAACGCACGAGCACGGAAGGTTCGTACGGACCAACATTAATGGATACTGGAAGATGTTGCTGGCTCACTGTCCCTCTCAAAACCACGCCAAATTGTGGCGCGCCCTATTTTTCGAAAGACGAACGTCCCACTATTCCTCGATCGAACAATTCACATGAGACAATTTTCGTCATCGACCGTACCAGAACGGCTTGGACACCGAGAGATTAAGTTGATGAAGACATAAAATCATAAGCCGAAAGCACTCAACGTGTCCGCTTGACGCCTACAAGCACGCCACACTGTTCGCCCGTTCATAGAACGGTTTCCTGCTTCAGCAGAAGACAGCTGCTATTCCGCGGAAATTGGGGCTAGTATCTCGATGACGCCATGCCCGATTGGGACTCCGCCAGCGATGTAACCATGCCTCGCGGTTGGGTCGCCCATTCTCGCTGGTATGGGCGTGCAATCGACACCGCCGCCAGACTATTGTTACCCATTCGTTCGCCGTAACTGTGCTGCCACGAGGAACCGGGCGTCTATGAAGAATCTGCCAATTAGCATAAAGCTGCTATTGCTTGGGGGCATACCCGTACTGGGTGCACTGGTGCTTGCCTCACAGATAGTAAGCGACGCCAGGGTCCAAGTGCAGAAGAATAAGTCGCTTGGTACGATCGAACACGTGGCACAGCTCTCGGAGACGATGGGCAAGCTGGTAAATGAGCTACAAAGGGAACGCGCGCTTGCGGCGCGGCTCCAAGGGCAGAGGGCCGCGGCCGTAGCTAGACACGCAGACTCAAGTGTCACAGGACAGAACGCTTTGGGCGGCGATGCCAAGACGGCCGTTGCGGAGGCATTTCAACATCAGACGGAGTCCACCATTGTCGCACAAGACGACCTCGAGACGTTGGTCGGGGCTCGAAATGTTGAGCGTCTCCCAGATCGCCTCAGATCGGACGTGCGCGACGCAATCGAGAGTCTGCGCGAGCTCAAAGGGCAGCGTGTTGAAGTAAAGAGTGCGCCGCTCGAGCTCGAACGCTCCGTCGAACGCTATCAGCGCTCGATCCGCTCGCTCATTGAGGGGATCGCTGCTTTGTCCGAACTCACCGACAATGGTGAGCTCCTGCGCCTCACCACATCACTCGTATCTGTCCTTCAGCTGAAGGAACGGGGAAGCCAAGAGCACGCGCTGCTCGCCTACGTATTCGAACTGGGTAGTTTTCCGCCGGGCAGCTATCGAAAGTTCGTCACTCTTACAACTGAAGAAGCCGTGTACTTCGACGCATTCAGGACCACTGCCTCGTCGGAGCAGGTTCAGCTGTATGAACGGGCCGTCAGCCGTGAGGCGGCGGAGCGCACGCGGAAGATACGCGCGATTGCCCTGGAGGCAACCGAAGACGGAATTGCCGTCGACCCCGACGAGTGGTTTCGCATCCAACAGGAGAAGCTCAGGCAGGTTGCCACCGTCGAGCGAGAGTTACACAGTCGTGTCGGCGATGTGGCGCAGCAGCGAATCCAGGAGACTAGGAGAGCGGAGTGGTTCACTGGCTTGCTAGTCGGCGGAGTCATCCTGGTAAGTGTGGTTCTGGCCTGGGTCGTTGCGCTCGGTGTTACTCGACGGGTGGTGGCGCTGCGAAACGTAGCCGAGCAGGTGGGGCAAGGTAACCTGGCCATTCGCGTTGACGTCACGTCACGGGACGAGCTTGGCGCGCTTGGTCGTGCCTTCAACGAGATGATTGCGGAAATAGGTCTCGCGCGCTTGGCCCTGAGCAACCAGATCCGAATGGCTCGGGAGCTTGAGATCGCGGCATCGCTGCAACAAGCACTATTGCCACCTTCACCGAGCCACCCGGATTTCGAGTTCGCGGGGAGAATGCAACCGGCAGACGAGGTGGGCGGTGACTTCTACGATGTGATGCGCGACGGTGTCACATCGGATATGTGGATCACCATTGGCGACGTATCTGGTCATGGGCTCGACGCGGGGCTGGTTATGCTCATGACGCAGTCGGCTTTTGCTTCCCAGTTCAGAGCCAATACCGTCGCAGTGCCGAGCGATACGATCCGAAATGTCAACCGCCTATTGTGCGAGAACATAGCAGAGCGTCTGAAGGACAGGAAGTACGTCACCGCGCAGGTCTTCGTCTATCGCGGTCAAGGAAGGTTCACCTGTGCTGGCGCACATCAACCGACAATCGTGTATCGCGCCAAGGAAAAACGTTGTGAGGTAATGGAGATTTCCGGCCCGTGGCTGGGGATTGATCCTTCGGTTCAGGAAATACCCGAGGCGGAGCTCCAGTTGGCGCCAGACGACATCCTGTGCCTCTACACCGATGGTCTGTCCGAGGCGCGCAACGAGCAAGGCGAGCTCTTCGATCTACCACGACTGGTCAAGCTGATTGGCGAGACGGCGGCAGGCTACGACAATCTCGACGAAGTCGCCGACACGGTATTCCGTGTGGTCGGAGAATATGCCCACGTCCGCGACGACGATTGGACGATGCTATTGGTGCGACGCCGTGTTGCCTCCAAAGCTACCGCTGCAGCCTGACGTCGAGTTACACCACCAGCCGGTCGGTTCGACGTGACCACGACGCTTGGTTGCAGCACAGGTAGGCTCATTGCTGACAGAAGAGCTTGTTGCGCGCGCAACAAGCTCGCTGTATCGCGTTAGGTACGGGCGTCAGTCCAGGTTGATGCAGGCTCGGCGAGTCGCAAGAGGTTTGGCTCCGGTGCATTGCGCTGTCCCCGCGGGCAAAGGCCGAGATGGTCAACCTGGACGCGCTGCGGGTAGTCTCGGGTTGCGCGCCCAACCTATTGGTGGGCCGCGACCGCGCCATGGTCACCGTGGGGGGAACGTTCTAGGTACGAACTCGAGATGCACCATGCATCACGCGCTGCCCACCTTCATCTTTGCGCAAAGTGGTGGCATGCTACTTGGAAGGTACTGACATGAGCGAGAAACGAACACCCTTACCATGGCTCTCGCGGACTGCCAGATTGGCGCGAGGGGCAGGAGCGGCCCTCGGTGCCTTTGCAATGCTCTGGGCAGTCGTGCCACTGCCGGCCTGCGAACACGTCCTGTGTGGTCTGGACTGCAGCCCCGTGAAAGCGTGCATGGTGCGCGACGCATCGGACTGCCCTTCCGACCGCGGCTGCCACAAGGAACCGGCCTGCGTCTGTGCAGAAGAAGGTTGTTGGCTCGTCGATTGTGTTGCCAACACCTCGGCGGCAACCTGCGCGCAGACTATCGGTTGTGTCTGGGGTGAACGCTGTATGGATAACGCCGTGGACTGCAAGGCCATCGACGACGAAGACACCTGCGAAAGGATGCTGCCCTGCACTGTGCACTACAATTGCTAGCTAGTGGCAGGCATAGTGAAAGGCCGCCCCGAGGGACGGCCTTTCGACTCTCCGCTACCTTGCCGTGGTCCTCTATTTGACGACCAACGGATTCGGGAAGTTCCCGGTGAGGAACATCAGCGTGTAGACGCCGAGCGACTCTTGGAAATACTTGTCGTTCATGATCGTGGTCGAGATAGCTTCCTCGATCGCTTCGCGACGGATCCCGCTTGTGGTCTTGCCGTCGTCGTCGAAGACGCTCACGTAGGCACTGGCCATGGTCCCTAGGAAGTAGGAATTGTGGCCAAAGCCGGGATCGCAAGCCGTGATGGTACCACTTGCCTGCAGCCGATCGCAGATCGACGAGAAGCGATTGGCGTTGGGTTCGACCGGGTTGTTCTTGTAGAAGTTGTTGAAGAAGTCTTGGATGAGGTCGATCTTGGCCTGCATCCGTGACTTCGGCGGGTAATGCGCCGACGAATTCGGCTGGTTCTCAGGCAAGTCAGTGCGGTTGCCGAACCAGGCAGCGTCGATGCCCACGCGCCACATGTAACGCGCCCAGTTGTAGTTATCCACCGACGAGGAGCAGGGCGCTGCCCAGGTGCCGTTGTCCGATGTCAGTGCCGGATGCACGCCAGCCTGGTCGTAGCAACGCTCGAGCTGCTCGTATACCGACCCCGCGGCCTTGTACCACAAGTCCCGGTGCGCTTTGAGCTGCGCTGCGGTGTTAGTCGTCGTGTCCAGGTACTTCTGCAAGAAGTCACCGAACACGCGGAAGTAGCCGGGCGGGTAGTAGTTGATGAAGGTCTCGCCATTGGACCCCGCCGTGTAGGTGCAGGCCTTGCTGTTCGGGTTCCCCGGTTCGTAGAACTGGCAGTTCTTGTCCGCAGTGTCGCCCTTGCCGCCGAAGACCCATTTCGGATCGTAGACGGTATTCAGTTCGCACTCCATCTTGAGCAGCCAGTCGATGGCCGCTTGGCGATACTCGGGCCATTGCTGCGCGGCATAGACAAGACCGATCGCGATATCGACGTCACCGTCAAAGGCGCTGTCGCCCTGTCCACCGCAACCCTCGGTGTCTGGATCGCAAGGCTTGTCGAGCGGCCGGCACCGTGCCGGACCTTCCCACATCCAACCCATCAGGCCGCCGCAGTACTTCTTCGAGCTTTGCGAGAGGTAATGCCGCACGAACTTCCAGAGCTGATCAAAGGTAGCCTTGTCGCCAATTGCAGCCGAAACGGCAATTCCGTAACCCTGGCCTTCGCTCACCGTCGCAGGCGGATCGGTGTGCACACGCGCCGTGCCTTCACCACAGGCATCCGCGCCGTAACGCAGGTAGTTCTGCTTCCAGATCAGGTAGCGTTCCTGGACCAGGTAGTTGAACAGCTGCTGCACCTTCTTGGGCTCGGCATAGGTTGCTGCCAGCGTGACGCCGTTCTGGTAACCGTAGCCGGTCTCGTCGTAAGGGAACCAACCACTGAAGCCAAGTGTTGGTATGGTTGCAGGCGGCTTGTCGGCACAAGCTTCGTCGTTCCAGTCGCCCGTCGCAGCCCAATCGCCGCCGACGCCGTCCGGGTAGTAGTCGAAGTTCTTGAAGGTGCCGTTGTAGTCCGGCTTGCCGTAGTACCAACGGATCCAATACTCCCCGACCTTGTCGGGGAAGGGCCGCTCCTGAACGGTGTTCCACTCGGTGCGACCATCGGTGATCGTCTTGTCCACGGCGCGCCAAGTGGTCCCTGCGGTGAAGAACTTGTCGGGCACCTGGCAGTTGAACCAGGGCCGATCCGCTTCACGCGTGCAGGTGACGTTTTCTCCGCCGATGGTGCCCGTGTTGTTCTTCACCTCGAGGATGAGCCAGCTGGGCATCAAGTCGAGCGCGGGGAAAAAGGTGAAGATCTTCTGTCCGGCCCAGAGATAGCGGAAATGGATGGTGTGGTAGCCGGTGGGGACAGGTGGATTGCAGGGATCGAGCGTGACCGTTCCACCACCGCAACCCTGGTAGCCGGGGCCCGGATTCGACTGGTACCAGCGCAACATGTCTGGTCGCGTCGAGTAATTCATGCACGCCACGCCCTGCCCTGCCCAAGCGATGTTATCGGGCGGCCCTGCATAGGCGACCCAATACTCATCCTGAGTTCTTGGGGTGGGCAGGGTGATATCCGCCGTCGCCGCGAGCGGGGAGCCGGCGTTCGGGTAGTTGACCGAGAACTTCATGCTCGTGGCGCTGTCCCAAGCACTATTGGGAATCATTACCGTGTACCACGGACAATTGCCGTTCTGCAGCTCGAGCATGGCCATCGCGTTGCCGCAACCAGTACGACTGATTCGCAGGGTCGTTGGATAGGGCGGCGAATTTATGCCAATCAGCTTCTGCTCACAAGCTGTGCCCGGGAACCCTGTCACGCTCGGATCAGCCCAGGGGTAACGCACGTGAACCTTGGTGTAGCCGGCCGGCGTGGTGTTGTCCGGGGCGCCCGCTGGACAGAGGAGGCTCGCCACCGCGTTTCGATCCGAGGTAACCCGGAACCCTCCAGCACCAACTCTTGCGTTGGGTTGTGCAGAGTAGTCAGCTGAAATGCTTGAACTGGCTCCCTGATAGTCTATCCAGATATCGCTCGCGGTTGAAAACGCCGAGATATCGAACAGACCTGGGTTCCCGCCACTCAGCGCAGCACAAGCATCTGGACCCATCGCAGAGAGCCGGAAAGTCTTGTAGGCTGGAAGCGGGGCACACACCGAGTACCAATCGCAACCAGCGCTTTCGGCACGCGCCGAAAGAAACGACCACTGCGCGTCGACCAGGTTTACCGCGAGTGGACGAACATCCAACGTCCCTAGCGTAGGATTTGCCAACTTCGACCAGATGTCGCGAACATGAACGCGGACCGAGCCAGCAGGGCACGTGTAGGTTTCTTCCAGCGGCGGCTGCCATACGTCAGGAGCTTCGGCGTCCGGTTCACTCCATTCGATCACCTTGTTGCAGGGATCCGCCGTCCCTGTTGTCGATGCCTGCACCTTCTTGGGAGCAGCCGACTGCGACGTCAGAGGCTTCTGCCCGCCCAAGATGGTGATAGTAGTGCCACCGTCGCATTCGTTGTTGCCCAGCGTGACGGCACAACCAGCGTCGCCGCATATGCTGCCGAGAACGCTGGTGCTCGTGCTGGTGGGCGAAGCAGTGGCAGTGGTAGTGGCAGTAGTGCCGGTTGTACCGCCGGCGATGAAACCGCCATTGCCGGTGGAGCAACTGATGGCCATCCCGATGGGAATGACCACAGAGAACGCGATAAGAGAAAGCCAAGTCCAAGGACGTGTAAGCTGAACCGTCATCCGATACCTCTAATGTGCCAAAGCTTAGTCCATCTGGGCCGGTTGCCCCAGGTTGCTCCACGGAACGTACGAAATTGGTGTGGTAACGCCACGGAAACCTTCCCAATGTGCAAAAGCTGCGGAGTATGACCCGTGCGGCCGCGCGGCGCTGCCCTGCAGTCGCCCATGCCGCAAAAATGAGCTCATTTCAGCGCGGAGGCCCCTGCCGCACCGACAAAAAACGCCTGGAGACACGCCTACCTGCTCAGCAGCTGGCGGCAAACCTGGAACTACCTGCTCAGCAGCTGGCGGCAAACCTGGAACTACCTGCTCAGCAGCTGGCGGCAAACCTGGCATTGGGTGGTCCTTCTGAAAAAGATCTGGCCCGCCTTGGGTCGTCCTTGATTTTGGGTTGGTGCGCCGCGGCAACGAGAGCCCCTCTCGTGTCCGGCTGGTATGGCGCTGCGCCATCGACAACCTGGTTGGCATGCAAAGATGCCTTCTTGATTTGAAGGCGGCGCCTCGCGGCGCGCGGGAACTGGCCCCGGAGGGTATTCGTTCAGGGACCCTTCATGAGCGTGCTCAGAGAAATCTTCCATTCCGCAAACGCTACGCGCTCACGAGAACTGTGGCCGCAGTTCACACGTAGATCATCTTGCGCGTCATGCCGCCGTCGACGACGTAGTTCTGACCGGTAATGAAGCCGCTCTGCTCGCCGCATAGAAACTCGGCGAGCTGCGCAATGTCCTCGACACGGCCCACTCTCCCCACGGGGTGTTGTAGACGGTCGGCTTCGCTGTGCTCAGTGGGCCTGCGTGCGGTGGATTTCTGCCAGGTGCCGACCTCGATCCAACCAGGGCTAATCGCATTCACGCGCACGTCTGGACCCAGGGAAATCGCCAGGGCGTGAGTCAGCGCGACGACGCCGCCCTTGGACGCCGCGTAGGCCTCGCCGTGAGCTTCTGACTGAAGCGCACGCGTCGACGCGATGTTGACGATGGCACCTTGGCCTCGTCGCAGCAACGCCACGGCAGCTTGAGCCCAGGCGTAATACGCGACGAGATTGATCTCGAGAACGCGACGAAACTGATCGACGGACATTCTATCGATGGGGACGAACCAAGACACCCCAGCGTTGTTGATCAATGCGTCTAGCCCGCCGAAGCGTTGCTGACAGTCTGTCACGACCTTGTCGGCTAGTCCCGGTTCGGTCACATCTCCACAGTAGCAATGCACCTGGTCGATTTCGCTGCTCGTTTCGCGCGCGGCCTGCTCGTCGCTATCGACAAAAGCGACTCGCCAACCGCGAGCTGCGAAGTGGTGGACCATACCCTTGCCCAAACCTTGCGCACCACCAGTGATGAGGACCGAGCGGGGGGATGTTGGCATGGGGCAATGGTACTTTATCTTGGAAGTCGGTCCCGTCGCCAAGTGGTACCTTTGGTCGGGTTCGGTACGACGTCAGCGCGCCTACCTCACGCCCTCGCCCGCCAGCAATCCGGCAATTTTTTCGGCCAATCGACTGTCTTGACGGGTCCGCGTGCTATCATGACCAGAACCAATGGTTGCTCGACGCCGTATCGATTGGTCGGTAATTCTTAGTCCGGAAGCAGAGTCTCCGGACTGGGGCGAAGACACGGCACCTTCTGAGCTCATTGCCTTGCTGCAGACCTTCGATGAGCTATTCGTCATCGAGGACACCGAGGTCATGCTCAAACGCGCCGTCGAACTCGCGTTGGATCCTGTGGGCTTGGTTCGTGCAGGCCTGTATCTGTATGACGAACCCGTGGATCTCATGCTTGGCACCTGGGGGACGAATCTGCGCGGGGAAATCGTCGACGAGCACCATGCCATGTTCGAACTGGGCGATCACGGGCGGCGCGTGTTCGAACGTGCCATGCTCGGTGAGGCGCATTGGACGGTGGTCGAGAACTGCCCCATTATCGACCAGAGCGACGGCGACACTAAGGTGGTGGGAAAGGGCTGGGTCGTTTGCACACCCATTCGCTCGGCTCGAGTACCACTCGGCATGCTCTACAATGACGGCGGACTATCCGGGGCAGATGTCGATCCGGCAAAGCAGGCGCGCGCGGCCGTACTCTGCTCGCTATTGGGCTCTCTACTCGAAGCAGCTTGGCATTCCCATCGCCTCGCCAAGCTCCCCAACGTCACCGCCAAGCACCCAATGGTCGGCAAGGTGGTACGCATGCTCGCACGCGATCCCTCTCTCGGCGGCAAAGGCATGGCAGAGAAACTCACTATTAGCCTGAGTCGGCTCGCCAGGCTATTCAAGTCAGAGATGGGGCTCTCTCTGGTCGAGTACCGCAATCAATTGCGCCTCGAGCGGTTCCTGGTCCTCGTTGATTCTGGCGGTGGCAACTTGCTCGAGGCGGCGCTTGCAGCAGGCTTCGGCAGCTACGCACAGTTTCACCGTGTGTTTTGCGGAGTCTACAAGAAGACACCGCGCGAATACTTGTCCCGACGCGGACGTACCCAATCTCGCCACAAATGAGAACGTGCCGCCACGGATGCGAGGACACCTTCATCCGGCGGTGTCAGTTCCTCGGTACAGAAGGTGTGGTGCCCGCGTCTGGAACACCCACGGTTACTACGAGATCTCCCGCGATGCCGGCTCCTTTACCCAACCACCCTATACGCGCTCGCGAGGGCTCAAGCTCAGATCCGAACTTCTACATCTTCCTTTTGCTCGGACAGTCCAACATGGAGGGCATTGCGATGCCGGAGGAGCAGGACTGCGCGACGGATCCGAGTATTTTCGTCCTTGCGTACGACGACCTTCGCGAGCTCGGACGCGAGTACAACCAATGGTACGTTGCCGCGCCGCCGCTACACAGCAACGGCACCGGAGTCGGACCGGGCGACTACTTCGCCAAGACGCTCATCGCGGCCCTACCAAGATCCTCTCGGCTAGGTCTCGTTCCGTGCGGCATTAAGGGTGTGGATATCGACTTCTTCCGTAAAGGCGTCATCTCGAAGCGCCGTCCGGAGTTTCCGATCCCGCCGGACAATCACTGGGCTGGCGCGTATGAGTGGGTCATCCATCGCGCCAGACTCGCGCAGAAAGCTGGCGCCATCCGCGGCATTCTTTTCCACCAAGGTGAATCCGATAGTGGTAAAGCCGATTGGCTGGCAAAGGTCGAAGAACTCGTGCGCGATCTGCGTGCCGATCTCAAAATCGGTGAATCGGTGCCCTTCTTGGCTGGTGAGCTCTACCGCGGCGGCCGCTGCGCAAGCCACAACGAACAGGTCAGTCTGCTGCCGCATCGAATTGCCAACAGTTTCGTGATCTCGGCGGATGGCCTGACCGGTTCGGACCAGTACCACTTTGACCTACCGAGTCAGCGGGAATTAGGTAGACGCTTTGGCCAAGCAATGATCGAGGTCTTGGGCCTTCGGCAACCCTCGCCGAGTCAGTTTCCGATTAAGTGATTGGGCCACATGGCCGTCAGTTCAACTAGACGAACGGAGTTTCGAGTGACGCATACAATGTACCGATTCCGCGGATTGAAGAGCCGAGCCCAAACCCTCTGTTGTATGGTTGGACTTGGGCAGGCACTTGTTGTTGGATGTGGCGGCTCGACCGATCCGGTCGTAAAGCAGACAGCGAGTCACGCCGGGCGCAGCAGCACGAACAGCAGTGCTGCCGGCAACACGAGCACGGCAACGACGGATGGCGGCGGCACAACAAGCACTACGACTACGGCGTCGGGCGGCACCACGACCACCACGACCACGGCGTCGGCTGGCAATGGCAGTTTAGTCCTATCCGGCTGCGGCCTGCCTGCTGCAGGAGCCACGGGCGTCGCACAGCCTTCAGGCGCTGCAGGAAACCTGACGATCTTGAACTGGGCCGGTTTCAAGGGCGCTGTCACCTACACGTTCGATGACGCCAATTCCTCGCAGATCGCGAATTATGCGGCACTGCAAGCGCTGGGCGTTCGCATGACGTTCTACATTCAGACCGGCAAGAGCGACGCCAGCAACGCCATCTGGGCGCAGGCCGTCCTAGACGGGCATGAACTCGGAAACCACACGAAGAGTCATGCCCAAACGGGAGCAGCCGCCGACGTGGACGCGGCAACGACGTTCATTCAGGACAAGTTTGGTGTTAAGGCTTGGACCATGGCAGCGCCTTACGGCGACGCCAGCTATACAACGCTCGCGCAAACGCGATTCCTAATCAATCGCGGCGTCAGCAACGCGCTCATCGCGCCCAATGGTACTTCCAATCCATTCAATCTGCCCTGCTTCATTCCCGCCCAGGGCGCGCTCGCTGCCGCCTTCAACAGTCAGATCGACAGTGCGCAAACCGCCGGCAGTTGGCGCGTCGTTCTGGTACATGGTTTCGCTGGCGGGAGCGATAGTGCCTACCTACCAGTGAGCATCACTGAGTTTACGGCGAGTGTCGAGCACGCCAAATCGCTCGGGAACATGTGGATCGACAGCATGGTCAATGTTGGCTCCTACTGGGTCGGACAGAAGACCCTCTCGAGCGTCACTCCGACCAGCTCAGGCAGCGACCAGATCTGGTCCTGGACGCTACCTGCCAACTTCCCACCCGGGAAATGCCTGCGCGTTACCGTCCCCGGCGGAACACTCACTCAAGCTGGCAACGTTCTCCCGTGGGACGACCATGGGTATTACGAGATCGCGCTGGACGCAGGCTCGGTTACGGTGTCACCTTAGGCGCAAAAGCTCCGTAGGTCGTTTGCACGCCGCCCCAAACAAGAAGTTTCGCCCACCAGGCGAGCGACGCCCGCCGAATCAAACCGCTAATCCGATCCGTCCCAAGGAGACCCCGTGACTCCGCTCCATCATTCAGTTCGCACGTCGCTTAGGCATCTGACAACGATTCTGTCCCTGGTCGGAGTGGCAACTGCGCTGGGCCTGAGTTGCGGGGGTTCGCGCGATCCAGTGCTTGAGAAGACCACAGGCTCTTCAGGCAAACGCAACACCTCCGGTGGCGCGACTAGCGTCGAGTCCGGTGGCGCTTCTACGGCAGGCGCTTCGAGCACGTCTGGCGGCGCGAACAATGGCGGCGCGAACAACAACGCCGGCACCACAGGCTCCGTAGTGAATGCCTACGCCGGCGCGGCAGGCGCGCTCATCGAGATCAAGCCCGCCTGGGATTGGAACGGCGTCATTGGCACTGGCCAGAGCTTGGCCGTTGGCAATTCACCCGTAGTGACCAAGACGCCGCTATACAACAACCTGATGCTGTCACGCGACAGCATCACCGTGCCGCCATTTGATGCGGCGCTTGCCGACCTCAAGATGGTGCCGCTCATTGAACGACTGAACAAGACCGGGTACCCCGCGCCTTATCCCAAGAACCTCTGGGGCGAGACCCCGCATTCGGCGATGGCGAATCAGCTCACGGCCATGGTCAAATACAATTCTGGCATCGACTTCATCACGGTGCACAGCATCGTCGGTGAGAGTGGCCAGGGCATGGTGGCGTTGCAGAAGGTTCCTACGCGCACCGTCGACACTACCGGACGCATTACCGCCGGGGTCGCTTACGAAGCCAGTATCTTCGAAGTCACCGCCATCGCGCGGCTCGCTGCGGCCGCGGGCAAGACCTACGGCGTGGGAGCGATCGTCATGACACACGGCGAAACGGACTCGGGCAGCGGTACCTACAAGGACGAGTTGGTCAAGCTCCTTGCCGATTACAATGCAGATATTTCTGCCATCACCGGGCAAACGATCAAGATCCCGATGTTCATCTCCCAGCAGTTTGCCTTTCCCAACGCTGCGGGACAAAAACCGTTGGCAAACCAAACCCAATGGCAGCTGGGCGTCGAGCACCCCGGCGAGTTCGTCTGCACTGGGCCAAAGTATCAATACCCCGGCCACGGCGATGGCACCCATCTAGCCACCGCAGGCTACATGCAGCTCGGCGAGAAGACGGGGCAGATCTATTACGAACGCCTGGTGCTCGGTCACGACTGGCAGCCGCTGCAGCCACTGAGCGCAACTCGCGCGGGCAGCGTCATTACGGTCAAGTTCCATGTGCCAGTTCCTCCTTTGGCCTGGGATGAGAACTTACCCGCGGCAACGACATCCTGGCCCAATGGCAGAGGCTTCGAGCTGCGCGGTGGTGGCGCTATCGTTCCCATCGAGTCCGTCGCGATCGTCGACGACACGGTGCAGATCACCTGTGCCACGGACATATCCACTGCGAAGAATCTCGTCCTCGGCTATGCCATGACGGCTGGGGCCAGCGTCATGCCCGTGGCATCGAAGGCGTGGCGTTGGGGCCAGCTGCGCGACTCCGACCCCTTCGTGGGGTCTTCCACCAACGTGCCGCAGCCCAACTACTGCGTGGCCTTCGAGATCCCGGTGCCGTAGGCTCCGGGCCTCGCTCTTGATGAGCATTGGGTTAATGCGTCGTGATGAGGCGTTCGAATGCAAAGCATTCGAGCGCCTCTCAAGTTAAATTGGGCGTACAAAACAAGGCTAAATCGATCGCGTCTGCCATGCGTGCTAGCCCGGCCGGGCTCAGATGCAAGTGGTCGCCTCCATCGTACACTGAGCAAAGCCTGGTTGGCTGCTCAGGGTCACGTACCGCAGCGTCCAGATCGATCACGGCATCAAACTTCCCACTCGATCGAATCCAAGTATTCACCACTTGGCGTGCTTGCTCATGCTCAAGGCTGTAGTACTGGGAGCCGCCGAAAGGTAGCAGGGGGACGCCATACGCGAGAATGTCGTAGCGATGAGCTATGGCAATGAAATGCTCGTAGGCAAAAATGAGCTTCTTTGCCACGAGTGAGTCACAGCTGGTCCCGATGTCGTTGACACCTTCGAGCAGCACGAGCCAACGGGTGCCACATTGACGGATGACGTCGCGCTCGAAACGCTCCAACGCCGTAGGGCCGAGACCATTCTCCAGCACGCTATTGCCGCCGATCCCCGCATTCAACAGTGCAATCTGATTCGTTGCCGCGTCGCCGCGCAAGCGGCGCGAAAGGCAATCTGGCCAACGATTGTTGCCGTCAGTCGTGGAACCACGCCCGTCGGTGATCGAATCGCCGAGAGTCACGATCGCCCCCGGCGATTCTTCGGCAATCACGTCGATTCCTACGACAATGTACCAATGCTCCGTGGGCAGGGCCGCTGCAAACTCTGCCGCGGTCACGATGGTGCCTTCGGCTAAGAATGACGTAGTGCGTGAACCGGGATGCCCCGTAATGTCTCTGGGCGTAGAGCCGAACTGGATCGTGATGGCCAGCAGCGCCAGCGGCTCGAAATCGAAGTCGATCGGGTCGGAAACCAGCTCTTGCCCGGGCGCGATTCTGGCGTTCCCTTCACCGGCAAATGTCAGGTCAACGTCGCTATTCGGTTCAATCCTTCTGCCTCCGAGTGAGCGGGCCAGGCGAACCGCGTTCAATGTGAGCGAGCTCTTGCCGTAGCCATTCGAGAACCGCACCCGCAGCCGTTGCCCGCCAATGGAGGCATAAACAACTTGACGCAAAGTGTTGCCACTGAGCCCGGGTTCGGGTGGCATGTTCCCGGGCTCGACGAGCATCGGACTAGAGGACCAGGTCCCAATCCAACGCGGCGTGGCTGAACAGCGAACCATCAGCCTCCTTCTAGCACGGGTGGGCCAATTACCAAGAGTAGTTGAACTTGCCCGCAACGGCGAGCAGCCCCAGAAGGTATACGCCTTCTTGGTAGTAACGGTATTGACCTGACTGCTGCGCGACCCCCCACAGATTGCTGACGTAGGTCGTGCGGTTCGCTGCCGCCGAAGCGAGTGCGCCTGCGGCCAATGTAGCGGTGAGCGCCGTCGAACCGCCCCCGGTTGCCCCCGAGCCATTGACAGCGAAAAGGCTGTTAGTCACGTTGTTCGTAGTGAGGTACGAAGCAAAGAACGCGTGATACTTCTCGGCCTGTGCCTTGAGCTTGGCGTCCGAGCTAAACCAGGCGTAGTCAACGCCCATGTTCATTACGACACGCCAGGCGTCGTATTGGAATTTGTCGTGCCCATCCCCGGAAGAGGCCGTAGTGGGCGCACCGGCAAAGGTAGCATAGTCGGGGTGAAGCCCCGTCGTGGCGTTCGCCGATGTCGCGAGGAAATTGCGGCTTGTTGTCGCAATGGACTTCCACTTGGCGCTATCTGCTGTAGGTCCGTAGAGGGCGAACATCTCGTAGAACGCTGGCAGGTGGTAGCTCGGATCCGTGAACCCGTTCGAGCCGCCCATGGGAACGAACACGACCATGTTCTGGCTCGTGTGGAACAAGGGATAGCGCCCGTCGCTGGTAGCCGTGTTGTGCAGCATCGCAGTGGCGATGTTGTCTGCCTCAAGCTTATAGTTGACGGCTCCGCTACTGCCCCAACGCTTGTCTGCCAAGTAGAGCGCAGCCGCAAAGTACTCGTCGCCATCCGGCGCCGGCACTGCCGTGGCATTGAACGTGACGGTCCAATTGCTAGCACTTGCTCGATTGACGGTGCCCTGCCAACGAAAATAGTACTTCCACGCCGTGGTGGGCGTGCTGGCAGGGTACTGCATGTAGGTCTTCGCAAACGTCCAAAGCTTGTCGAATTGCGGCTGCAACCCCATCTGCGCCGCGATCATCATTCCGTACGACACTCCTTCGCTTCGAATGTCGTCGGAGTCCGCCGCCCAGATAAAAGCCATATTCGAACTCTGTGGCAGCTCGTAGTAGCAGCGGTAGCCAGTTGCAGCCGTGGGCGTCGCGGATTCGTTCGTTTCAATGCCAAAGTAGCGATTGACTGCCATCGTCACTTTGGAATCGACCTCGGCTTGAGTCTTGTTCAGCAGACTCGCAAAGAGGTTGGGCGTCCCCGTGGTAGCCGTCGCAGTCGCGCCGCCAGACGCAGTCAGCGTGGAACCGCCCGCCGAGCTGGCTCCGCCTCCGCCATTCGCGTCGGACCCGCCCTCTTCCCCCGTAGTGCCTCCCGCATCGTTGATACTTCCGCCTGCGGACTTGCCACCGGAGCCGGTGTGGGACTTTACCGGGTCGTTGCTGCCGCCACAACACACAAATAGCGCGCCGAGCAGCGGCAGAGCGATCAGATATCTGGTGCGGGAAGCGGTGCTTGCTGGGTGCGAATGGACTTCGGTCTTCATGCGGTTGTTGGCTCGGTTGTTGAAAAGCATCAGGGCGTTTCTCTGCCGCTACGGATCGGGGAAGTATCGAACCTATCAGTATAGCTACCGTGTCGCCGTCATCAACCCGCGGCTCAGTTCGACGTCACGTGCGGCAGACTGTTGCAGGCGTGCGCAACGCTGCAACCCAATCGCGCACCGCATTCGCCACGATTTGTCGTACGCCTGTTCGGTATGATGTCAGGGCATCAAGAGACTATCGAAGTAGGCTATGTTGCTACAGAAGGGTCCTGATTCTGACAGGTAGGCATTGCGCTTAGAGCTTTCCGCGACCAGGCACCGTGTCGCTAGTAACTCCAAGTCCCGATAAGTGGAAGCGGTACCACAACACCGACGGCCGTGTTTGACTATGTCGGTTCGACGCGCTGGAGTCGGTTGTCGTCGGGGGCCGCGAATCCGACCTCCTAGGGTGCGGAGACTAGTTGCAGCAACGCGAGCCCACTTGCGCCTTGCTGCGACTGGCAATCACGGCAACTCAACCCATTGCCCCATGGACCCAGCTCTCTCAAGAACGGCTCGAAGCGCAAGGTGAGGACGCTACGTCCTCACCTCACGAGCGCACCGAAACGGTAACCAAAGCCCTCACTGGATCATGGCTTCGGAACGACCACCGTTGCCCAGCCGCCACCGGACATGCTGAACGAAATCTTCTTGCCACCAGCGGAGACCAGCTGATTGCCACCGCTTGAGCTATAGAGGACAGCAACGATTGAGCCATCCGCGTTCTTGAACGCCAGGGCATCACCACCGCTCGTTGAAACCACCTTGGCGCCCGGATCGACGTATTGCGATAGGTGGCGGAACACATAGTAGGTGGGCGTTATATTTAGCTTCTTCGAACCCGTGTCGACTGTCAGAAGGGCGTTTTGTGCCCACGGACGCACCGTATCGAGGCTCTTGCCGACGGTGTCCAAGACCATGTTCCATGCCGAGTACGCGTTCACCTTCTTGTTCTTGATCCAGTCACGAATGAGGCCCCAGCTCTCCACGCCGTAGGCCCAATCGTTGGGTGCAGTTTGCTTGTAGGTTCCAGTCTCCCACGGGTAATTGCCGCACTTATGCTCGGTCTGCCAGACTGGCAGGCCGCCAGTGCTTGCGCTCGAATCGAGCATGGTCCATTGCAGGCCAACACCCTTCACGAAGCCCTTGGCTGTGCCATCGTTCATCACCGAGGTGAGAACGGCGCCATCCGCATCCTTGTTGGACATCGTGCCGCACCAGATCTCGGCGCTAAGGTTGAGCTCGTTGAACTTGGGCCCCATGTATTTGCCAATGAACGAAGCCATAGTGGCTCCCGACCAGAGGCAAGATGGGTAGTCTTGACCGTATCCAGGCTCGTTCTGCGGGTGCACGGCCTTGACCGTGATGCCTTCCTTCTCGTACTCCTGCACGAACTTGGCCAAGTACAGGGCATACGCTCCGAGTGTCTGCGCGTCGCTCTTCATGTTTCCGCGATCGAAGGCGCCGTTGTCCTTCAACCAAGTGGGAGGCGTCCACGGGCTGCCCCAGAAAAAGATATCACTTCGCACCTTCTGCGCCGCCTTGATATACGGGATGAGCTTCTCCTTGTCTCTGGCAATGGAGAACTTGGCCATCTCGTAGTCGCCCTTGTTCTCATTGAGCGTATAGCGATCCATGGCGTAGTCGCTCGCCCCGATGGGAATGCGCCCGAGCACGAAGTTGGCACCTTCTGCCTTGCTGAACAGGAGCTTTAGCGCCGCTTCTTGATCCGCAGCCGGGAGTTGTGACAGGTATGCCCAGCCCTTTTCGTTGAAGGTGCCACCAAAGCCGCTCCAGCTCTGCAGCGCCGAACCGTCGTTGACAGTAACGGTCGCGGTGCCCGTGCCTTCGGTGGAGGTTGCTTCTTTCCAGAACGCGTTGTTGCTAGACGTGATCACTTTGACGGTGCTGATGGACGCACCGCCTGTGGCGCTGTCACCGCCCTTGCTCCCACCGCTGGAGACGGCCCCGCCGACGCCAGTGCTGCTCGTGCCACCTGAGACGTTGCCGCCACCTGTGCCGGTGCTCTTGCCACCAGTTGCAATTCCACCACCTGCACCCGTGCTGGTCGTGCCGCCCGAGGCGTTGGCGCCGCCAGTGCCGTTGCCCTTGCCGCCAGTCGCATTCCCGCCACCTGCGCCAGTACTGCTCGTGCCGCCAGTGGCAGTAGTGCTGCTCGTGCCGCCAGTGGCAGTAGTGCTGCTCGTGACGGCCGTTTGACCCCCGTTCGAGGTTGACTGAGCCGTGCTGCCACCCGCGCCAGGGCTATTACCGCCTGCGTTCGCCGGACTGCTGCCCCCGGAAGCACTCTGCAACGTTCCGTCAGGCGTTTGCCCCGAGCCGCATGCCATGACCAAGAACGCGAGCGAAACGCTGGTGGCGGTGAATCGAACTTTGTTCATTGCCAAAATCCCTTGTCTGAAGTGTCCGCGGCGCGCAGCGGTTGGTTTTGCTGCCGTTCGACGGTGTCGATCCAATATGCCCATATGGGCCCGGTTGCGATCGGCTGTGGGCTACAAGAGACCAGAAGAGCAGCCAAATTCCCGAGCGAGCGAATGTTTACACACTAAGGCGTCATCAGGCTGTTGCGCTCCACCTTCACGCCGCTGTCGGTGCAAAACGTGCAGCTCGCGACCGGTAACTTGGGGCCGTCGTCAACTCCGGCCGGCCACCGGGCGAATTTGTCACCGGATTGCCTGAGCAGTGCCATCAGCCAGCCCAGTCCGTGTGAAATTCGTACGGCCCGAGACAGTTGGCGCAGCTCAACGCCCGCCCCAAGGCAACGCCGAGCCCCCCTTGCCTGCGCGGGCTCTTCTTGTTGGACGCTTTGGACGATACCGAAACTCCGTCGCGCGGAAGGGACCTTCGCCGTTCACCTCGCCGCTGCAGAGTTGCTCCGGTCAATTCGGCAGACTTGATCCTCACGGACAAGACGACAGCGCGTTCACTCCCGAGAGCTTGCTGATGTTGCTCTGCAGGCCGGAAGGCGCGGTACCGGTGATGTTGGCAGCGATCACGCCTTCCGCCATACGCGCATTGATGTCTGCCTGAGTAGCAGTGGACCAACTGTCACCAGCGGCAGACGCCCCGGCGCTAGTGTCCACGAGGATGGTGCGTCCAGTTAGGCTGTGCAGATACGCGTAGGTGGCGGTCGCGTGATTGTAAGTGCTGCTGGTGGCCGAGGCTTCGATGAATCCGTTGTTGTTGCCAACGCCTGTGGTCCAAACCATATCGTAATTTACGTTCTTCATCGCACCCCAGTAGCTGTTGGTCACGTCGTCCGAATTCCAACTGGAGTGGTCGATGGCCACCACCGCGTTTGGCATGTTCGATTTGATCGCGCAGGTAATGTCGGAAGCGAGCTTACCGACTTCCGCCATGGTCATCGGGCTCGATTGACCGGCATCAGCAAGTTGGATGAAGTCTCCTTCCAAGAGCCAGACGAGCGGCTTGGTCGACCACACTTTGTAGGTCTCTTTGGCGTACCAGCCATAGGCCGCGACGATTGCTTGATAGTTGGCCTTCACCAAGGCCGCACCGTCAGTGGTCAGCTTCTTCGTGCCCGTCTGGTTACCATCCACGATCCCGTTGGCGTGAGCGAGAAACCCGATGATGTAGGCGTAGTACGCGGGGATGAGATTCGTACTTGCAACCTGATTTGTCAGCCAGTTGCAGGCACTGCAGCTCGTATACGTCCCAGTGGCACTGATGGATGAATCCACCCAGTAGGAGACGAACTGTGCATAGGAGTAACCCGTCAGTGAGCCGCCGGGATCGGCAATGCCCCAGGCGAACTTACATCCAAACGGATGCTGCTTGAGCGTCGTCGAGCCACAGGTGCCCGTGGCAGCACTGCCGCCTGAGGCATTGCTGCCACCTGTCGCCGGCTTGCCGCCCGTGGCCATGCTGCCGCCAGCATTGGAACTGCCGCCAGGATTCAAGTTACCTCCTGTCGCTGGTGTTCCACCGACGCCCGGCGCTCCCCCGGTGCGAGCGGCGCCACCATTACTCAGCGCGCCACCATTACTCAACGCGCCACCGGTATTTCTAGAACCGCCCTCTGCCTGCACACCACCTTCGCTCGTCGCGGCACCACCGGTCGTAGTGCCACCCATAGACGGCGAACCACCCGTGGCTGTTCCGCCACTCGAAGACGTCGCTCCTCCGCGCTGAGCAGTGCCGCCTGCGCCCGGAACGCCGCCGTTCGCCTGACCACCTGCGGGCAATGCCGATCCGCCCACGCTGAGCGTTGGGCTGCTGCCGCCATTGGAGCCGGAGCAGCCAGGGGCCCCAGACGCAATGATGAGGGAGCAAGCAACCAGGAAGCGAGATCCACTCTTGTTCATTGCATTCTCCAGGGCGCTGACCAGATCACTTCACGCAAGCGGTCCAACCGTTGCAGTTCAATTGGTTTGTTGATCGAGTGACCGCAAAGCGGTCAGCCAATTGATTCGACGCGGGCGGTCTGCTTCGGACATTGAGAGTCTGAAGCGACTGCGACGACGCGCCAGTGAGGGTCGGCCCACTGACCTCTGATTCTGGAATCCCACAGGGAAAGTGCGCCTCGTCATGAGCGATCACGCGAGAGCAACGCGTTGTAAGCGACGCGTTGCTCTTTCTGTCTGCTTTTTCAAACGCACATCGTTCCGCGGACGCAGCGTGCAGGCATAGTGATTGGCCCGGCCGTTGAGTTGTCGCCCAAAGCCGCCTTCCGATTTCGGAAGCCTCACTCCGAGGATTTTGGTTGGTTTTGCCGTCGCGGTAACGTCCAATCCGTGTGCGCGACGAACAAGGGGATGCGCGACGGACATCGCGAGATTCGAAGTCGGAACACTCATGCCACGATGCCAGAACGGTCTGTGGATCGAGACGCCGATTGACGGACTGCGTGAACTGGCGGTGTTGAGACGGACGGTGCTGGCGGTGTTGCAGTCAATCGCGGCCATAAGACGGGCTGTGCGGACGGTGGTGAAGCCAATGGCGACGATAAGACGAGCATTGCCGACGACTTGGCGGGTGGTCGCAGTGTTGGGCTCGATGTCGCTGGTGGGGCTGCAGGCAATTGCACCACTACGACAATGGCGGACCGGGAGGGCTGCCAGGAACGGCGACTTAATGATTGTTGAACTCCAAGCGCGACGAATCATTGAGCGGAGTAGATTGAGTATGGGTGGCACCCTAGAAATCATTGCGCGCAATGATTTGGAGCCTGCCGAACGACAATAATTATTCAGTCGAGTAAATTGAGTATGCGTTTGGTCTTGGGGTCTATTTGGCGCGATGATTTCAAGGCGGCGGAGGGGGACGGATTGCTCGACTCAATGATTTCAAGGCGGCGGAGGCAGAGCGGACTATTCGGCAAGGGATTCGCGATGGGCGGGGTGGGGGGCGAATGATGCGATGGGATGATTCGTGAGTGGACGGTCGGGATCGCATTGGTCGATTGGGTGACGGCGAGGAACCGTAACTGGGCGATGTCATTGGGGCGGCGGGGTTTTGCGAAGCGAGGGGTGATGGGCGGAAGCTGTACGGCAGGTTGTGAATGGCCGGCGAAGTGCGACGGGCTGAGTGCGGTGGGGGGCACAAGGTGGAATCGACCGACGACGGGCCTGCTCTGCGACTCGGTAGCGGGGTGGGCTCTTGCTGGCGCAGGGAACGCCTGTGGCCAACCTTTGGCTAAGTGACCCAGCGAGAAGTCGCATCGTCGATACGACTGACGGCGGTGTGGCCGTTGTGATGGCTGCCGCGCGCTGCACCGTCCCTGCGCGAATCTACGCAGCCAACGACATCTCCGCGTCACGCCGGTCAGTCTTTATGCGGTCACCTGACTTCTTCGGGATCAGCGACGGCGCGACCACTTCGCATTCGACGTCCATCTTCGTCAGCTGCCAATACAGCGCGTACCCGGTTGGCCCTGCTTCGTAACAAACCCTCATGGTGTTCGGGCCACCGAGCTTCTCGATGAACTTTCTGACCGCTTCGGGCCGATTGGGGAACTGGCCAAGACTACGAATTTTCTGCCGTCCCTCGGCGATTGCCGCCGTGATCGTTTCTGCGTGGACATCCAGGCCTAGGTATCGTGTATTCTTGCTCATGACCGACTCCTCCTTTTGTGGCTCTGCGACTCAGTTTCTTACCGAGGCCGAGCGTAACCCACGCTTGAGGGCGTGAGTCGGTCGTTCCATCATGACTATATGGCCGTGATAGCCCCTCAATACGGCCTGGCAGTGTTCATCGTCTCAAATGCGTCCGATCACTGCTTGCGCCCCAGACTTACGTCCTTCCGAGAACGGATTGAACTTTCTCATGGATCCATTCAACAACATATGGCTTCGGAACGAAGCCATTGACGAATTCTAGAACTGCGGGATCCACATCATCCTCAGTATATGCTGACATCAATACTATTGGCCCGTGAAAAACACCCTTGATCTGAGCGAGACATTCAACTGTGCTCTCTCCCGGTAGATTCAGGTCCACGATCATTACATCAAACTGTTCATCCCTCAGTGTTATCAAGGCCGACGCATAGTCACACTTGCAGACGGTATGATAGCCCAATTGCCTCAGCAAGGCTGCCGCCAGCGTGATTGCGCGCCACTCATCGTCCACAAGCAATATTCGCGTCTGTTCGTTCACGACCTGAACTCCAAATCACGCAACGCCAAGGTGTAGCAGACATATCTTTCCTCTGATATTAAGAGCTGTATCTCAGTCAGGTCGAACTTCATAGCCATGAGGTCCTCGCGCGATCTCGGAAGACTGGTGGCTTCGTTGTGCACAAATCCAGCGACTACGTTCTTCGCGATGTGCCATGCATCTCGTGATCTTGGGCTCAGCATACCACCCCACTTCGCGTACCCCCTCGAAATATCATCGCTAATCTCAGTAGCCTTGCCGAGCACGAGCTCCCGTGGATAGTCGTCGTCGTTGGATAGCTTGGTGATGAGTTCCTTGACTTGCTGCAACTTCTCCCAAAAGGCAGATAGTGCATTCGCAACCTCTCCAGCGTCACTAATTTTCAAGTCAGCGAGCTTTGATCGAAGAACAGCGCCTGCTCGAATCTGCTCCGCTTGGAGAGCCGCGCTTGTTGTCATCCTTGCGACTCTTGTTGCTTGAAGCCAAGCCATCACGCTCCCCAATATGCTCACAACGGCGGACGAAAATGCGACGTAAAGTTCGATGCTAGTTGACATTGCATTCCGTGATTGATGGGGTGCGGCAGCACTTCTACAATCGTGAGCGGAATGATATGCTAGAACGACTACACTCTCAAGCTACTGCAACATTCTCCTTGCCCTGCCGCGAACTCAAATCCGCCGATCCGTCGCCGACCATCTAACTAGCGCATGAACTTGGCAGCTTTGTCTTCTGTTGGGTTATGGCTGCCGGGCGCCGTGACGCGCCGGACGCGTTTCGATTGTACGGCGCCCGGCTGTCTTGCAACCCGGTGCGTTTCCACGCTACCTTCTGGGCTGCAAGTTATGCGCAAACCGTTGAGCAGACAGACCACCGCGCCGAGCCCGAACACCTGGTTCGGCTGGTACCTCGAGGGTGAAACATCGAGCCCTCGGTGCACTAGCCTGACCGAAGCCCAGTGTCACGAACGACCGAGCGCAATCGTATCGTCCGGCACGGCTACCAGCGCGACGAGTTGCCGGACAACCTTGGCTCCACCAATTCCAACATCGATTCCATTTCGGGGATCTGGCCGAAGGGTGTTCGCATGGTTCCGTGAGACTTCGGACCAAGGCGCCCACTGCGCTCAGGTTCGGTAGCCATCCTTACGATCACCACCATCGAGTCCTTCAGGGCGATCAACCCCGGCTCTCGCTCGACTCTGGCAGACTTCATGACCCATGGCGAATGGTGAGAATGCACAAGTCTGAACTGCCCACGCACGGACAGCGCCGCTTTGCCTTAGAAATGGCCAATTCAACATGGAACCGCTGAGTCATGCTGCTGGCGCAGGGACGGAGTGCTAGAGTGGCCACATGCGTCCCGTTGAAGCTCAATACGAAGACGGACTGCTCCGGCCCGCCAAGCCGTTGAACCTCCGACCAGGTGAACGCGTTGGGCTTATTGTCATTCGCCGTTCAGAACCCTCTCGATGGGATCTCACACGGCTGGCTACTGCAGAAGCTGAAGACACTGACTTGGCTAATGCCGGTCTGGATGACTACGCGGCAATGCTTGAACGCGAGGACGCCGGATGAGACGGGGTGAAATCTGGTGGGCTGATCTCGGAGCACACCGTCCCCTCGAACAGACCGGCCGGCGACCGGTTATCGTGTGGCAGAGCGACGCATTGAGCAGCGTCCTTCATTCGATCCTGGTGGTGCCTCTCACCACGAACCTCGACCGAGCGCGCCTTGCGGGAACCGCGATGATCACTGCGACCACAGATGGGCCAACGACCGACTCAGTTGCCCTGGCATTCCAGCTTCGTGCAGTTCCGAAGCAGGCGCTGATGAGTCGAATTCGTGCGCTGACCGAGAGCGAAATCGCCGAACTGGAACTTGCCACGGACGAAGCTCTCGGGCGCGTCGACCCGGAGTAGCGTGCTGCTCAACTCGTGTTTGCCAGCCTAGTTTTCTGCAACCTCATGGCCAGCGGCGTCCGTGGCTTGCCTCGCAAGCTTCAATTGTACGTCCGCCGCTTGTCTGGCATGATGGTCGGCGTCGATTCGCTGGCTGCTAGGGCTGCTGGTGAAGCGTCAGCCGTTGGCCTTACGAAGGACCTCGCGACACGACAGTTGCGAAAGCTGCACCATTGCGTCCTCCAATGAGCCACGCGTCAAGGTCTGACAATCCGGAAAAACCTCGCTCTCGCGGACGCGGCCATATAGGCTGGGGCTGTCTCGACAACGAAAGCCCCATTGTCTTGCCTCGAATTCGAGCTGTCCTCTTCCCGCTGGACCGAGCAGGGCCAGCACAACTGCATATCTGCAATTGACCAGAATCACCGAAGCGTATCCGCTACCCTCTCCGATGGCAGCCGGCAGCTTCCCACTCGTACGTCATGTTCAATCCCCTACCTAGCAAGGAGCTCACTTTCGGTTTCTCGATGGCGCTTGGATGGCAGTTGGTCGTGTTCGCATCGCTGATCGCCGCGTTCTGGCTCATCGCTCGAACGGAGCTTCCTCATCCAATTCTGGTGTCTCTACTCGGAGTCGTCGCCGTTTCTGGAGCCGCTGCATTGATCGACGACTTATGGGGGTTGGTGGGCGTGGGATTCTCCGAGTACGTCCTCCGTGTATTCGTGGTTGGCGCACTAACCTTCGTCAACGCGGCATTGGTTTCAGTTCATGCGTTTCGCTCACGGACCACCCGAGCCGACTGTGCCGAGCGAACAGGCGAATCTTACGACGCCCTCAGTTGCCGCCCCCAGTCACCAGCAGTCGTCCTGATGGCGATGGCAATGCCGATCATTTTTAATCTGTTCAGATGGATTTCCGAGTTGCAGCACTGAAGATGGTTGGGTGATCCCAAGCTGACGGCGATCCGTTCGGGTCCGTCTGGCTCTCACTGCCGACAGGGAACTTGATGGCGACCGTGCACAACTCACGTTTGCATTGGCCGGCCTTTCCATGCATGAAGGTCGTGTCGACTCCGGCCGTGGCTCGCAACGCTCGCTTCGATTCTACGTCGCGCGGCTGCCTACCATCCGGACGCCTGCCGGTGATGCTGTCAGAGCTGCAGGTTACTGCTACCGCGTTGGACAGGCCGAGTATGTTCTATGCTGCCGCGTAAGGTAGTTGGTCACGTCGCAAGACGCTCGATGGCAGCACGACTTCGAGGTCTTCGATTCGCTGATAGGCGCCCGAGACCTCGGCATAGATTGGGGGATTGATCCCCAGCAGAGAGTCACTTGCTGAGATTCAAGCAAGCTCTACTTTGGATGGCGGCTTCCCCTGTTGACAGCCGGGCCTGGCTGGTGGTGGTCTTGTGGGGATCGTACATCCGTCGATGGATCACCCGGGAGCAGCATGAAAACATCAATGATCCTAACCACTTCAGCTTTGATCTTCAGCGGTTGCGGTGGAGTCGCGACCAATACCGCGGCCCTGAGCGCAGACGACCTCAAGTGGCCAGCTTGTATCGAATGGAACGACTCATTGGAATCAGACGGCAAGAGCGTTAAGACTGGCCTCCTTGTCTGCGCCGCCGATGAGAATGAACTAAATGCCATGACGCCAAAGATTAGGGCCGCCTTGGCTGACAAGCACCCCAAGGTTGAGTTCCATACGGTACCTTTGGCGAAGTAGTAGCGCGTGTTGCGACAGGTGGAGCAGAATGTCCCCGAGAGTCGTTGGGCATCTTTTGCCGTGCTGGATTGGGCCAGTGACTCGGTGAGAAGATAGCCATTTCGTGCTAGTGCACCGAGGATGCGTCGTTCGTGCCTCGGTATTGTGGGAGTTGGGCTGACTCTAGTGTCGCCATGCTGGCCCAATGCTCCGGCTCGTGCGGTCGAGTTCCAGTATCTAGTGCCGCCGACCTGTCCCGATTCGAACACTGCGTGGCGAGAGTTGACCGCCTATTCGCCGCTAGCGCTCGCGCCGCCCGGGAGTGACCGCTTTGCCACGATCCTGCTCGAGATCTCCGCAACCGTTGACGGCTACGGAGGCCGAGTGAGCGTGAGACTGCCCGGGCAGCATGTCGAGCGCCAGCTTTCGGACTCGCGCTGCGACGCACTACTGCAAGCGCTTGTCCTCGTTGCTGCGATCGCGCTGGATCCAGCGCACCGTGACGCAGCCGCGACGAACCAACCCAAGAACAGCACAATCCTAGTCAATCGGCACAGCTTCGTCACTCGATCGCCGCGAGCATGGTCTGTGGGATTGACTGCCGGGCTGCGCAGTGATGTCGCGCCGGTCGTGTTGGCGACACCGGGAGTCTATGTTTCCCATCGGCGAACCGACTTCGGAATGGCCGGTCACTACTACGGTGTGCTGACATTTGGGCAAACCAAGCTCATGCGCTTCGATTTGGGCGAGGCCAAATTCACTTGGGGGGCAGGTCGCTTCGCGGCCTGTCCACTGGGAGGCAAGGTCGCTCGCTTTTCCTACGGGTCGTGCGGCATAGCAGAGGTCGGATGGCTCACTGGCAAAGGCCAGGCGACTGCCGCAGCAACTACAACGGGTGGACTCTGGTTGGCAGCCGGGCTCGGCCTGCTCGCGACCGTCGACATTAGCGCGCTGCAACTCGCTGGGTTCGGCGGAGCGCTCGTGCCGATCGTGCGAGATCGCTACTACTTTGCGCCCGACGAGACAGTCCATCAACCCAGTTGGCTCGGATGGTTGGCCGAAGTGCAGCTGGGGTTGCGATTTGGCGAATAGTTCAGGACCCTGACCACATTTGGTGGGCGCTGGCAGCATTGCTGTCAGCTTGAGCTTCGGCATGACAGGCTGTGCACCAAGCGTGGCTGGGTACCTTGGCGCGGAGGGATCCGCCCCAGCAGGGCTGCGCTTGTCCGAAGCAGAGGCGTGCCGAGCTTCTGCGGTTCTGGGCGCGCACTTCACCGCGCTGTTTCGAACCGCCCGACGGTTTGGTCTGACCGAAGCACTTTCCGAGGAGGCTGTGCAAGAGGCTTCGCTCGTCTTCGTCCAACGGATCGCGGCAATCGCCCATGGGGCGGAGCGGGCGTTCTTGTTCGGTACCGTCGCACGGATCGCTGCGAATCTGAGGCGTCTAGCGCACGTGCGTCACGAGGTGGCATTTGATCCAACGCACGTTGACTTCGAAAGCTCGGACGAATCCGTCGCGACGTTGTTCGAACAGAAACGGGCGCGAGATTTGCTCGACTGCGTGCTCTCAACGCTCGCGCCAGAGCTCCGAGAAGTCTTTATCTTATACGAGATCGAGCAACTTACCATGGTTGAGATCGCTGCTGCACTCGAGCTCAGGCCCGGAACCGTAGGCTCGCGTCTGCATCGAGCGCGCCGTGAGTTCGATCTCTCGATGCGGCGGCTGTCCAAATCTGCGGGTCACGGAAGGAGGCGCGATGAAGGAACCTGAACGTTGGCTCAGCTCGAGATCGGGTTCCGAGCGCCGGCTGATCTTGGCCGCGCTTGCCGAGGTTCCGCCGGCTGCTGCGTGGGAGCGTGCGGCCTCGCGCCTCGGTGAGGTTGGTGTCGCGCTTAGCGCACCAGTAACGCCAACTGCTGCGATTGCCGTTGGGATCTCGAAACCAGCGATGGCCCCTGCTTTTTTCAAAGCAGTGCTGATTGGGCTCGGCGTCGGTGGCGTGGCCGTCGTTGGAGTACAAGTCGGGCAGAGCGGAGAAGGATTGGCGCGTGCGGGTTACTCGCTCGCGATGGCTCCCAAGCCGACCGAGCACCCTCGTGCCGCTGACACGCAGACCGCGGGCTCCACAACACCCACGACCGCGCCGTTCCATGTCTTACCCCAGTCAGAGCCCGTGCCCAAACGCCAGATGGTCGAATCGTCCGTCCCAACGACATTGGACCCTGAGCCACGCAGCCTGGCGCTGCCCGACGTGGCACAGCCCGATTTGACGGCGCGCGAGGTCGCGCATCCGGTGCACAACAACGCGGGCGCGGACCCAGGACCGATCGTCCCCCCTACCGCCTCTCCCCGGTCCCTTGAGCGAGAGGTGGCGGCGATCGCCGCCGCGAGGCGAGCCTTGAAGCGCGGCGACGCGACGACGACGACGAAGGAGCTTGCTGCGCTCGACGCGAGCGGCGGGTTTCGCATCTTGGCCCAGGAGGCGGCGCTGCTGCGTGTCGAAGCACTGTCCGTGTCCGGGCAGGCAGAAGGCGCAGCGGCGTTGGCTCGCCAGTTGCTCGCGACTGGGGCTGCAGACGCGCACCGCAGCCGACTCGAGCAGCTCGCCATCAGTGGAAGGGAACGCTAGAAATAGTCTGAACGATTTGGGCGGCTGTCTACATTGAGGTGCAACGCGCCAGAGGTTGATGCCACTATGAAACAAAGCCACTGCTTTCTGCTAGTTCTGCTCGTAAGCGGCTGTGGGGCGGATCGCCGGCTGGGCGGCGAGACTGGATCTGGCGGCACCAGCGTGAGCGGAGCGGCTGGTGCTGCGGAAATGATTGGCGGCACAACCTCCTCGAGTGCAGGCGGACACGCTGCCAGCGGCGAGTCCAACGGCGGAACGATTGCGGCCAGCAGCGGCGGGGCGTCGAGCGGCGGAGCCACGGTTACCGCCACGGGCGGCGTGTCCAACGGCGGCATGACCAGCAGTGTGTTCAACGGAGGAGCAGTCAGCACCAGCATGGGCGGCTCGCCAAACGGCGGACGCACGACAGGTGGTACACCGTCGAGCGGTACAACCAACGGCGGGAGCTCTGGTGGCAGTACGGGCGGCATTGCGTCGGCTGGTGCACACACCGGCGGCGTTTCCAACGGCGGTGCGTCCGCGGCCGGAGCTTCCGCGGGTGGCGCGAGCGGATGCGTTCCCGTGTGTCCACTCTATGGCGCCCCGTGTTGCATGTGGGAAACCGCTTGCCTCGGTCCAACGGGCGGTTGCACCATCGACGTGCTCGCCGCAAGAGCTAGCAGCATCTACCAGTACGCCGACCTCGAAACCAAAGTTGCTTCTTTGCCGCAAGACATCTCAGCGACGATTACCGATCAGGATATCGCGTGGGTCGCAGCAGATCCGTGGCCTGCTGCACGGATCGAGATGCATTTGACCGACGACGCAGCCTCGCGCTACGGCTCGATCCTGGACAGCGCGATGGATAGCAGTATCTTTCGCGTTTCCTGCGCCGGCAAACCCTTGTTCGTGGGTGTCTTCTACGACGTCCATGGCGCCGCAGGCTTGAATACTCCGGTTATCCATGAGTCGCGCGAGAACGGCGTCTTGGTGCTTCGGCTTGGGGCAGCGCAAGGCTTTTGGTATGGAGGCCCAAGGACTGACTGTACAACGCAGTGTCAACGCATCGATCGCCTTGAACTTCGCGCAACCTTCTGCCGTGGCGGAGTGATGCATGAGCTGGATCCAAACGCGAGGCCGCCAAGCTAGATATGGGTGGACAGTCACTGGGGGCTGTCCGAGGGACCGCGCCGGGATCTCTCGCTGGACCTTGTCGACCGCCGTGATCAGGCACAGATCGAGCCAAGGCTCCCAGCGAGGATCGCTGGCACCGGCGAGCTCTCGAGTTAACGCCGCCAAGGCCTCGCTCCTAGTTCGGAGCGCGTCTCCACTGTTACAGTCCCGACCCGAACGCAGGCGCTCGCTCATTGCCGGAGTTCGAGGATCAGTGAGGCGTTTCGCTTCGCGGAATCTATGCATCACGCCAGCCAAATGGGCCATTCGGCCTGCGACGGAATCACCCTAAAGTCCTCGGCGCGCATGGACGTTTCTGCCAGAGAAATGCATCGATCCGTCTCGTCCAGTCTTGTGTTCGAGACCCTTTGGGACCTTCGCTTGCTGGTATCATACCAGGGCCCTGCGGATCCAACTGATGCAGAGTGGAGCAATTGGATCGTCGCCGCCGATGCGCTCTGGAAGAAGGCACCAGAGTTCCGTCTGCTCGTCGTGACTGAGGGCGGCCATCCCACCAGGCAGCAACTCGATCGCCTCCGGTCTGCCAAGCGTAGCGAACCGCTCACAGTCATCATCTCGTCTTCCACGCTACTCTATTTTGTAGCCTCGATAGTGGCCCTGTTCAATCCGCACGTCGATTGCTTCTCTCCCGCGCATCGCGATCGTGCGTATTCCCGCATCGGGCTTGCGCCAGAGGAGCGCCCCGCAGTTGACGCCACAATCTCTCGCCTTCGTCAAAAGCTCGAGGAGCCAGCAGTAACGATGGGCAAAGGCGATCGAGCGTCGTGATAATTCAGTGAACCCGCAACTTGTTGGAGTTGAATCTTCTTAGACGTAGCAGTCGTTCACTGCCACGCTCGTTGGTAGACAGAGGGTGTTTTCGTGCGGACCCAAGCTCGAAGTCACGAGCCTCGCCAAACAACTAGACGAGCTGTATGCACGTGCGCGTCCGTTGCACAAAACGATTTGACCTACTCCGGTTTTGCAGACGGTGTCGAAGTGGTCACCTTGCCAGCAAAACGGCGAGTTGTCGCAACGCCATTAGCCACACTCCGAATAGGGTGCGTCTGGTCAGCCACTTCTCAATCTGAACCAGACGAAGGTGATTCTACTGTCGTATGCCGACCAAGTACTTGAGGGTCGTTCGAATATGCCCTCAGCGAGATCGTCGAGGAGCATCTCGTAGTGCCTTTCACCGCAACGTGGTGGAGGTGGCTGTGGAGGCAACGGACGCTGACGAATACATCGCGGACCGAGACTACCGTAAGCGAGAACCTGCGTTTTCAGGAGGTGGTGCACAACATCGAGCAGGTGGCAGGCGTGGCAAGGCGGCAAAGGCCCGGCGAGGGCCAGCAGGGTCAGCTTGCGCCTTGCGGACAACGCAGCATCTCTCAGTCAGAAGCTGCCGGTCGCCCCCAACCGACCCACTTCCAATAGAAAGGTTGACCACAGAGGAGGGCGAAGCTTGCGGCCGTCCCTCGAGTGAGTTCTTCTACGGCCTCGTGAGGCGGAAAGAAGGTGAATTCCCATGAACGAGCAGGCCAAATACTACGAGGCGAAGTTGGAGTACGAGATCGACTCGTGGGATCTGAAAAGTGCGCTTGATGGCGGTGAGCGAATCGTGGTGGTCGACGCGCGCTCACTGGAGTCATTTTGCCGCGGCCACGTTCCAGGCGCGACCAATATACCCCATCGTACAATGTCTGTTGAGACAACCGCTCACATCGAAGAGAGCGCACTGGTTGTGGTCTACTGCGATGGGATCGGGTGCAACGCATCCACCAAGGGTGCTCTCAAGATGCTCAATCTTGGCTTTCGGGTGAAAGAGCTAATTGGTGGCCTTGACTGGTGGCAGAGGGACGGTCATCCGGTTCACGCCAATACTCCCTTGGACAACACAGCTACGTGTGGCTGTGCGTAGGCTACCGTCAAACATACTTGCGGCGCAGCTGGGGCGCTTCTGAGCTTGGGGTTGGTAGTCGTCATGAAGCTCCTCACGTCGAAGGTACCGCCCATGAGGCTCCGCTGTCGATGCCGGGGGCGTGAGCCCCAAAGCAGGCGTGCCTGCGGCAGCGCCCTTGCTAGTCGCGACGTAGCCATGGTTTGACGAAAATCTAACCCAACGCTTTGACGTTTCGCCGTGAACGGTGCAATTTCTGCTACCCGAAGCTGGAGGCTCCATGAAGCGTGTTACTGGCATTGGCGGCATCTTCTTCAAAGCGAAGGACGCGTCGGCACTAAGAGCTTGGTACAAGCGGCACCTCGGTATTGATGTGCAAGAATGGGGCGGTACAGCTTTTACCTGGACCGACGGTGAAGGCAAGCCAGTTGCCGGAACCACCATCTGGTCGATTGGTTCGGCGCAAAGTGATGACTTTGCGCCCGGTACCGGAAGCTTCATGGTCAACTACCGCGTGGAAGATCTCCACGCCCTGGTTCATGTCTTACGGGATGAAGGCTGCAACGTTCTCGAGAAGATCGACGAGTCCGAGTTCGGAAAGTTCGCTTGGGTCATCGATCCAGAAGGAAACAAGGTAGAACTTTGGCAACCACCTGTCGGCCAATGACAAGTAGACGATAGAGAGACGGACCGGTCAGACTGTACAATTGGCGAACCGAGGGGAAAGAAGACATGTCGCAGAACACCGAGACGGTACACACCTACCTGGACGGCTTCCGCAAAAATGACCATGCGCAGATTTTGTCCTGCCTAACCGACGACATCAAGTGGACTGTCTTCGGCGCCTTCCGCTTGTCCGGCAAGGAGGCTTATGAAAGGGCCATCGACGGCGCACCCGAATTCATCGACCCCCCCGAGCTTGAGGTCGTGCGCATGGTCGAGCAGGGCGACATCGTCATGGCAGAGCTCACCGGTACCGCGAAGCGCGCCGCGGGCGGAGAGATGCGCATGTCCATGGCCGAGCTGTTCGTCATGCGCGACACCAAGATCGCTGAACGCCGCGCCTGGGTGATTGTTCTCAGGGAAAACGAATTCCGCTGAGCAAATGGGTCATCGGCGCGTCAGCGAAGCCAAAGGCTACCACCGAATCATTCGAGACGGCGACATCGTGGTGGAAGCCGAAGTGGCGCTAACCGTTGCTCAGCGCAACGGTTAGCGTGATGACTCACTGGGAGTCAAACAGCATCCCAGCCACGAGCATATTACCGCCCGTCTCGGGCCGACAGTCTCGTCTCAGTGCCCACTTGCAGCGTGGGCGTTTCGAGCCCGCCACGCGTCTACACCTTGCTGAACCGTATCGAAGAGTAAGTCCTCACCGCAGGTCTTGTCCAAGATCTTGAAGAGCAAGCGCCGATCCAAGGCATCTGCCATGCCGATGGCTTCCTTGTAGCCGGTCAGAAGGATGCGGGTGCTGTGGGGGCTAACGATCATGGCCTGGCGCAAAAACGCAATGCCGTCGACCCCGGGCATCATCAAGTCACTGAGAACGACAGCCACCTCTTCGTCACCCAGAAGGACATCGAGGCCAGCCTGCGCGCTCGAGGCCGTAGTGACTTCGAACCGTGGAGCAAGTTGACGACCCAGGCCTTTGAGTACCAGGACTTCGTCGTCGACGCACAGCACATGCGGACGCGCAGCGTCGAGGGACAACGTGATGGAAGGACGACTGCTCCTCCAGCGCTCCATCAGGTAAGCGTACGCTTCGTTTATCTCCTTTAGATGATCATTGGCAAGCAGCTGTAAGCGCTCATTGTGGGCCAACCGGTCCGGATGCCAGATCTCCACGAGATCTTTATAGGCCCGACGGTAGTCATCCGGCGTAGCACCCCGCTCAAGTCCCAGAACCTTGAGGCATTCTTCCGTGGTGGGCTTGCCGGTCATGAACGTCCTTTCGAGTGCACAGCAACAAAAGTATATCAATGGCAACCCCGGGGCCAAGCCTTCCTACGGCTGCCGACTAGGAAGCCCGGTGAATTGTCGTTTCTTCTTCTGGTTTGGCCCACTTCAGCCGACGATAAACCCGCCAAACCGACGCAACTTCGTCCACCGCAACCGCCGCCACATGTCGCCTACCGCTAGAGCGTGGCACGTCCTTCTCGAGGGCAAAGCGAACCCAACTGTCATTACGCCGGACCAACCACAAATCAAGGGCTCGTCCGGCTTGACTGTTCCGCGAATTGTCCGTCGTTAGCTTGCCGCGTGGGCAGTAGCCCTAAACCTTAGGGCCGACATCAAAACGATTGAAGTTTCCTGCCACTTTACATCCTTTTGTCCCAATCGTGGCAGGTGAGGCGAGCACTGAGCAACTCACTGCCGAACAGGGAAGCCGCTCAACGCCTGCGCTTCTTGGAGCCAAAATGACAGCTTATCATCTCGGGTTTTGGGATTCGGTCCCAGGTATCGCGACACTAGTTGGCACATGGGTGGCTTCCTGTTTGTTGGCCGGCTGCAGCGGTCCTGATCAGATCAATCCCCCCGCAACGGGAGGCACAGGATCGGCGACCGGGGCAGTGAGTGGACTTGCTGGCGGGAATGCGTCAATAGGCGGAACCGTAACCGCCGGGGGCTCAATTGCGGGCGGGGCCGGTGGACTAACTGCCAGTGGCGGAGCCGGCGGGAAAGGTGGCAACGCTGCGACAGGCGGCATGGCAACCGGCGGCACCAAGAGCACCGGTGGAACAACGAGCGCAGCGGGCAATCCATCAGCGGGTGGCACGCCAGTCACAGGTGGGACGACTGCCGCTGGTGGGGTTGTGTCGACGGGTAGCACGACCACAACGGGTGGTACATCCACCGCAAGTACGGGCGGGAGCAAGGCCGCAGGTGGCACTCTCGGTAACGGAGGTACTACGGCGACGGGCGGGACCAAGAATGCGGGGGGAACGGCGGCGACGGGCGGATCCCAAGCCAACGGGGGAGCCGTGAGTACCGGCGGCTCCAAAGCAACCGGAGGAGCAGGGGTTGGTGGTTCGACTTCGACGCACGCCGGCGTTTGGAAAATAATGATGCTCGGTGATTCGATTACTGCGACCACCTGCTACCCGCAGCTAGTCTACCAAGATTTGAGGGCAGCCGGTCATACCAATTTCTCCTTCATTGGCGGCGTTATCAATAACCAAAGCTGCGGAGTCTCGGGGTTGCCCGCTTCTGGGCTACTAACCGAAGGGCACAGCGGCGAGTTGATCGTGACCGACGCCAATAATGGTTCGGTTCTGAATTGGTTCAAGGCCAACCCGCCCGACATTGTCGTGATGCACTTTGCTACCAATGACGTCTGGGGGAACCCCGGGCAATCTACGGCCACCAATGTGCTCAACGCCTATACCACAGTGCTGACGAATCTCAGATCAGTCAATCCAAACGCGATCCTGTTCGTGGCCCAAATTATACCGGTGAACCCTTCTGGCAACAACTGCTCCTCAGCTAACCCTTGTAACTACCAAGCCACGGTAGACGCCGGAATTCCTGCTTGGGTTACCGCTCACACAACGGCAGCTTCGCCGATTTATGCAGTCAATTTGGAGAGTCTGTACAACAACGGATACTTCCCGAATTCTACGTACACGACTGACGGCGTCCACCCGCTGCTGGCAGGGTCGCAACCCATGGGGGCAACGATGTCCGCCGCGATGATTGCACAAGTTCCAAGCCTCTGAGCGTGAGTGACCATCGAACGGCGAAGGCATATCTCATGCTGACGAAGATCCAACCACCCTTGAAGCGGTGCTCCCAGAAGGTCGCACCCGTGCTTCTTCACGGAGCGGCATTGGGCTTGCATCGCTGCCCTCATGGTATAGGTGGGGGCAACGCCCGCGGCCAAAAATGGCTGCGGCTCTGGGGCCCGCTTGACGCGGGGCCCGTTGCTCGTCATCGTTAGCCTGCTCGAACGACTGGCGCATTGTGGAATAACCACAGGGGAGTTCGAGCGGATTGAGTGCCGCGCGCCTGGGCCATTCTGAACCACAATTCGGAGTAATCCCCATGGCAACCAACAATCCAAGTTCTCCTCGTTTGACGCGGTATCTTAGTCAACTGGCAGGGCAACCCATCGTCCCGAGCGTCGCGGCATTTCTCGCCGGCTTAGACGCTGTCGCAGCCAAATCGCCGACGATTGCCCAAGCAATCACCGCGGAGCTAAACGATCAGCGCGGCAACCTCAAGCTCATCGCCAGCGAGAACTATTGTTCGTTGGCAACGCAGTTGGCGCAGGGCAACCTCTTGACGGACAAGTACGCAGAGGGCTTCTCGGGCCATCGCTTCTACGCCGGTTGTGCGAACATCGATACTATCGAGAGTGAAGCTAGTGACCTGGCTTGCCAGCTATTTGGCGCCGACCACGCTTACGTGCAGCCGCACTCCGGCGCAGACGCCAATCTAGTGGCATACGCGTCCATCCTCGCCGCCAAGACCGAAGCGCCTTTCTTGAAGGAAGCAGGCGACGAGAACCCAGCGCATCTCTCGCGTGACCAGTGGAACCAGCTGCGCGCGCGTCTGCAGAGTCAGCGCCTCTTGGCGCTTGACTACTACTCAGGTGGACACCTGACGCACGGCTACCGCTTCAACATGTCAGCGCGCCTATTCGACGCGTATCAGTATCGCGTGCAGCCCGACACCAAGCTGCTCGATCTCGACGTGTTGCGTAAGCAGATCCACGAAGTAAAGCCAACCATCCTTTTGGCGGGGTACAGCGCCTACCCGCGCAAAATCAACTTCGCCAAAATGCGTGAGCTGGCTGACGAAGTCGGTGCCGTCTTCATGGTCGACATGGCTCATTTTGCCGGGCTGGTCGCGGGCAAGGTGTTCACTGGCGACTACAATCCCGTGCCCCACGCGCATGTGGTCACCACCACGACGCACAAGACCCTGCGCGGTCCGCGCGGCGGCATGGTCCTGTGCAAAAAGGAGTTCGCGGAGTTCGTCGACAAGGGCTGTCCGGCGATTCTCGGTGGACCGCTCTCTCATGCAATGGCTGCCAAGGCGGTCGCGTTCCGCGAGGCGTTGGCGCCCGAGTTCCAGACGTACGCCCATAGGATTGTGGAGAACGCCGCCGCACTCGCCGCGGCTTGCCAGAGCGAAGGCATGACCGTGCTCACCGGCGGCACCGACAACCACTTGCTGCTCGTCGATGTTGCACAGAGCTACGGCCTCACCGGCAGACAGGCAGAATCGGTCTTGCGCGAATGCCGCATCACGCTCAATCGCAACTCATTGCCGGACGATACTAACGGTCCTTGGTACACAAGTGGGCTGCGCTTGGGCACACCTGCCGCAACGACGCTGGGCATGGGTAGCCAAGAGATGCGCGAAATTGCCGCCATCGCCAAGTTGGTGCTTGCCGCGACGCGCCCTGCCGATGGCCCCGATGGCAAGCCGCACCGCGCCAAGTACGTGATCGATCCCGCGGTCAGCCAAGCCGCACAAGCGCGCGTGCTCGAGCTACTCAAGTCGTACCCGCTCTATCCAGAGTTGGGCCAAGTCTAGAGGACTACGACAACCGGCCCGCCTTCAGTCGCTATTGTCGGTGCGGCGTGGCAACGCCGGGAAGCGCGCCCACTTGGTTCGGGCGAATTCCCGGCGTTTCTGCGTCGAGGAGTCACCTGAGAGACCCCGAAGTCAAACCTAACGATGGGTCTTGGTGAAAGAGCAGCTTGCGCTGGGACGCACAGGCTGTAGCTTGCTTGCTATGCCGTTGCGCGTGCCAGCGGGTGCAGTCTTCTTTGCGGCGGGGCTCGCTGCTTGCGGCGGTCTCATGGAGAGCGAGCCCAACACCAAAAAGCCTGGCCTCGGCGGAACCGCTGGCAAAGCGAACGTTGAGCCCGTCCCCAATGCCATTGGTGGAGCACCTTCTCACGTCGCTTTCGCCATCGCCATCGCCAACAATTGCGTGCTCAATCACGGGATTCTGCTTGATGTAGACGGTCTCGATCGAGCCCTGCTCGTTAGTCCGTCTGATCCGGAAAGCGCGAGTGATCCCGGGCCGCGGCTGCAGTGGTTCTCCTTCCGGGGTGAGTTGCTGCAACAGCAGGTGTTCGACCAGGGGATTAGCCCGGAAGCCGTGGCAATTGGCCCGGACAATTGCGTTTGGATGGCAGGGCGACTCCACCACGATGCAAGCTTCGGCGGACCAACCGTGCCCGAGCTTGAGCACGGCTACTATCTCGTCAAGCTTGCTCCTGATGGTACTCAGCTATTCACGCTGGCCGCGCCTACCGTGGACGAAATGTGGATTCATGCCATAGCCGTTGATGCCAAAGGGTGTGCCTATGTGGCGGGCGCCCTGAACCGAACTGATTCGTCCAACGTCATGGAGCGTCTATCGATCACCAAGTATTCACCCGAGGGGACGCCGCTATATAATCGCGAATTTCAGGGCAGTGGTTTTGCAGCAACACCATCCGATCTCGTGATCGCTCCCAATGGTGATCTCGTGGTCACCGGGTACTATAGCGGCGAGCTCGACTTCGGAGTAACTAAGCTTCGAAGCCTCGCCGTTGCCACCGAGTCTTCGTCGTACAATGGCTTCTTGGCAGCGCTGAATGCTGGCGATGGCTCCGCCCGCTGGGCTCAAAGCTTCGGCGGGGCCATCGTCGATTGGTCCGTATCCGTCAACGTGACATCCTGGGGAAGCCTGCGCATTGCGGGACAGCTGACCGGGGCATCGAACATGGGACACGTCTCGGTGTCGGCCGCCGCTAGCGGTTCCGCCTTCGTGGCTGAGCTCACTTCCGAGGGGCAAGTGACCTGGGTTCAGGTACTCGAAGAATCAGGAGTCTTGCGCGACGCGAACACCGACGCGACCGGACGTACCTACGCCGTCGGAGAATTCGTCGAAGCCCAAGGCCGGTCCAGTGCCGCGGCGCGAAGCTCGCGGTCCTTCGTTGTCAACGTCATGGACAAGACAACAACGACTTTTCCGCTCAGCGTCGCCACGACTGCGAATGGTGGTTGGGGGATCGCAACCGACCGCAGTGGCGGGCTCTGGGTGACTGGCTATTTTGCCGGTACGATCGATCTTGGCCAGACGACGCTCACTACACCCGTTCCCAACGACGATGCATGGTACTTCCTTCGCATGGAACCGTAGAACAGCGAGCACCCAGTATGACGTGACTGGCCAATCTGCCACTTAGTCAGCGGATCTCGTAGATCCAAATCGAGTTACCGATGATGGCTAAAGGCTTGCGTTGATTGAGCCAGTCGCGATGGCTGGGATTCTCGCGCGCAGCAATCTGGCCGTAGACCAGGGGGTAGGAGCTAATGGCGTACAGGCCCGGAACGGTTGCACTGTCCCACTCGGCCTGCGTGACTAGCTGATACGATATCCCGTAGCGCACGGGGTCATCCGTGCCTTGGTAATAGAGTTTCACCGTCGGGTTGCCGCGGCTTCTTAGATAGCGAGCCAAGCGAGGTAGATTCTGCCCGGCATCGAGGCTGGCGTCGTTTGCCACAAATATTCCCCGCTTCGAGCCTCCCACGAGTTCGTTGAAATAGCCCATCTGATCAGGAAACGACGAAAGAGACGCGATGCCGTGCCAGGCGAGAAGAAGACCTAGGCCCCAAGCAAGCGGCTTCTGCTTGGCCCGAAGTGCCTCGTGCACCAACACACCTGCAGCTGCATAGAGCAGTGGGTACATGGGTAGTAGGTAGCGTGCGCCGATGGCTAGGGATTTCCAACTGGTCAGTGCGAGGAAACCGAAGGCCGTTCCGACCAGCAACAGCATGGGCCAGTAACGCTGGCGCCTATTAGCGCAATCGCGCCGGACCAACCCAACAATGACGGCGGTGACCGCACCCAGGGTCAAAAGCACGGTTGGCAACGTCGACTTTACGAGCCATTGAACCAAGTAGTAGTACCACCAACCGGTCTTGAACTTGCCCAGTAGGTAGAAGCGGTAGTTGTGCGGAGCGGTCGAGTAGATCCGCTGAGCACCACGCAGGTAAAAGAGCGGATCGGGAGCAAACCCAAAGACACCCCACAGCAGGAGCGTCGTGGCAACCGACCAAGCCAAGACTTCCAGTAGCCGCCGACGTAGCGGCATGGGCGCCTCACCATACCACTCGGGTGGGAGCAGCAGGGCCATCGCCACCAATGGCACGATGAAGATGCCGGAGTACTTGCTACCTAAAACGGCAACACTATAGAGCACTAGTGCAGCTAGTTGTCCGGGATGCCGCTTACGCAAGAACCAACACAAGTGCGAAAGCGCCGCCATGGTAACGCTGGCGAGCAGACCATCGAGGTATACAAAACGATTCCAGGCGAGGATGGCCGGGCAAAAACTGTACAGAACAAGCGAGAAGAGTCCCGCTGGTCGCCCCCATAGCGAACGACTCAATAAGTAGCAGTACAGTGCCCCGACGAGACTGATGGCCATGAAGGGCAGTCTCGCGGTGAGCAACACTTGTCCAATTTGCCGCGCGTTAGCGTTGAAGAACGCCCGTCCGAACGTGAAACCGTCCCGCGAGAAATCAGTACTGAAGTACTGCGCACGATCGTAACTCGGCTCGATTGCCCGGAGGGTGAGCCCGGCAAGAAAGTGGCCCAGAGGCGGATGGTCGAGCGTGGAGCGACGAACACCCGTATCGAGCATGGCCACGCCTGCCGGAATGTGAAATAGCTCGTCGTAAGCTAGCCCCATCTGGGCGCTGCCGAGAAACAGCTGCAGGAACATCACTACGAGCGCAGTGCCTACGATGGGTATTTCGTAAAGCTTACTCCATCGCGCGCCCACCCACCGTCTGGTGCTCCCTATTCTCGCCATGCCGTTCTACCTTCACGGGTCAGGCGCAAGGTATCTGACAAGAACCGAAACTCGAAGCAAATCTTGTTGTGCTGAAAAACTTCGAAGAATCTGCCGGAAGTCCACGCCTCTAGGCTTCCGGCAACTTTTCCCACTTTCGGCCCGATGGACTATCAAGGTGCCGATGCTTGCGGCAGCCCGCAGACCACACCCGTAGTTCATTAGAAGTACGCCAGAATCCCAAATTGCAAAGCGATGACGCCTAGTCCAAGGTTTTGCTCCTGGTGAGCCGCAACCCCCATCCTGGTAGCAAAGGATGGGTCGTAGTCGAGGTGGCGAATGCCGCTCAGGGGCAAGCAGACATCGATAGTTGCTACAGCCCCAAAGTGTTCGAACACACCATAGATCCAGGAAAGAGCGAAGTCGACAGTCGCGAGTTTCACGTCGTAGTTACGAACCGCTGCATTATGCATGCGCTGTTGGGACCAAGATACACCGACTCGCGGCCAGACCGCCGCGCTGTCGCCAACAGGTATGAGGTAGCCAATGCGTGGGGAGGCGGAGACGAGCCAACTCGTTTCTCCGTCGCCGGACGCCGTTTGATTAGCGCGCTCCGCATCCCAGCTGCCGCTCTGTGTGTAAAGCGATGCGCCAAGACCAATCGTGAAGTTTGAACCGATCTTCCGGTCAAGCGCAAGGCGCGGGACGGCATGCGGATTGATCAGGACGCTCGCTCCTGTCGTGACACCTCCACCAACCAATGCCGCCTGGGTGCCACTCTCGGATATCTCGACATCATTCTCGTCAGTATGTTTCACAAACCAAGCCCCGAGCATCGAGATATGATCGAGGCTGAGCATCCACCGCGCAGCAGCGATGGAACCAGCCCGGGGCACTGCTGCGATTGCCTCCGACTCCTGCGACATCGTAGGCGGCGGTTGCGCCTGAGATGCTGTCCCCGCAGCGGCGGGCATGGCGCCTTGTGGGTTGCTGATGCCGGGAGCATGCAGCGTGGCGCTGCTGGACGAATTGCCAGGTGGCTGTTCGCTTGGCACCTCATCCGCGGTGCTCTTCATCGAATCCTTGGCTTGTGGCGCCGCAACAACGGACATCGTCGTCGGAAGCGAAGGATCCGCGGACGCTACCTCCGCGGGCAACGCCTCGGCATCGCCTTGTGTCGAAAAGAAGAAAGCTAAAACGCTCGCACGAAAAGACAAGGAACTGCACATGCCGCCGCGAGCCATAGCACGAGACGACCCGACTCAAAATCACCTTACTCCAAGAATCCGTCCGCGGGCGTTACACTTGCCGATCGACGAATTCCAGCACGCGTCGAGTAGGGACGCCAAAGGCCCGACTGCATGGTCCAGTCAAGTACCTCGAGGGCGTGATAATGCGCAGGAATGAGAAGCGCGCAATTGCATCGCACCGCATCAACGTCGCGCCGCTCGCCCGACTCGGCACGGCCTATGAGGGCGATCAGAGCGCGCTCATGCGCACTATCGATGGGTTCCTCGCTGGTCGACAGGCTAGCTGAACGCGATCCATCACTGCCCGGATCCAATGGTCACTGAAACTGGCACTGACAAATCAGTTCTGGCACGCTGCCCAAGATACGTTCCCCATGTTCGGCACCAGCAAATTGCCTAGCGGTGTCGGAATTGTAACGGTAATCGGAGTCCCTAGAATCGACAGATCGGGCGTCGGTGGGTAGAGCGTGTAATTGGGAATATGCGAACCTGAGTCGTGTCGGGCTGGGTCGCACTGCGAGGGAGCGTTCAGGGCGCGCTCTTGCGAAGTTCTGCACGAAAAGGTCGATGGACCCATATGCGAACTCTTCGAACGTCGGTGCACTGCCGTCGAGGCTGGAAAATTCGGAACGAACACCGGCTGATGCGAGACGACTCGAGGGCTCTTCTCTTGTCATGGCAGGCTCGAACACGAGCATCCCGAGCTCCGTTCGAAAGCGGGATCGTAGTTCACTTTCGATTCGTCACCTCCAGTAAAGCTGGGTGCATCAATTCCTGATGAAGTACCGCCAGCCGCTCACGCGTGTTGGCAAGATGCTCGGGCGCCAACGCCATGGCAACCTCGTCGCGGTGTTCCAATAGGGATTTCAGAACCTCACCGAGGTCACTCACGTCGTGCCCAACCTGAACTCTTGACCGCTCTATTGGCCCTCCCGAGACGAGCAGCAACAGTTCGCGCAGATACAGGTACGCGTCTGGTTCCAGAACGCTCGCGACGTCTATCCAATAGTCGAAATTGCGGTCCAGCTCGAATCTCAGCTTTACGCCGTAGAATACAACGTCGACAAATGCGCAACCCTGCTGCGGATAGTCGCGACTGCAAATGATTTCGTATCTGCTGTCACCAGCATGTCTCTGAAGAAGCGCCTCGACTTGTTCCAGGAATTTCATGGTCGAACCTCAGATGGATTACTGCGGGACGTACGGGACATACGGGACATACGGGACATACGGGACATACGGGACATACGGGACATACGGGACATATGAGACATACGACGGGCTCATCATCGTACCCGCTGCATTCGGCAAGTAGCCGCTCTGAATCAGGTAAGTCAATTCGCCTTCGTAGACTGAGCCTACTCGCGCCGCGTTGATAGGCGTTGCGAGTTGAAACGACTGCCCAGCTGCGACGTATCTGTCAATAAACGCCTGGTTCGCCTCAAGCAGCGCCTGTCCCGTTCTTCCTGCAGCGTCGAAGACCGGTCCTCCTGTTCTGGCTGCCAAATCCAGATACGCCGGACTATTCCCAAGCACCGGAGGCGCACTTTGCGCCACCCCCTGCAAGGCATTTCCCTCTGCCTGAACCGCCTGGCCGACCACGGGAGCTGACACTTGAGCGGTTGCGACCCCATCAGCGAGCGTAAATCGGAACATGGCATTGAGCGACGGCACTCCAATTTCGATGCCCCCAATCGAGCCGACTCCGCCAAGACCAAATGTCGCCGCGGTGAACGCACCAAAGCTATACGCCCGTGCCACATCCATGCAGAAGTTCTGCGCCATCGTCAGGCCCCGAACTGCCATGTCCGTTTGGAGAAGCGAGTTGCCAGGATACTCGCCATAAAATAGGGTGTAGTTTCCCGCATAGAGGTACGCAGTAAACTCGTTGGCGATGGCCTCGTAGGCCCCAACGTTGCCGCTGTACCATGCCGAAGCGAGTCCCATGCCGTCGGCCGCCGTAGCGTTCGGATAGTACGTCGCAAGGAAGCTCCCTACGTATCCGCTGTTGTAGAAGTCGCCGTAAAAGTCTGGGTAGTATCCCGAACGGTCCGTGTACTGAGTTGGGCGATTGAACGAGTAGGCGTAGGGATTTACGCCGTCCTGTCCCTTTTGCGGGTTGGTGATTGGATCGGGTGAGAGTACTCGCCCAAGCTTCGAGTCGTAGAGTCGTACGCCCATCTTGAGCAGTCCGATGGACTGCTCGTTGCCGTAGCCGGCAAAGCCCGTTCCGGTCGGGTTTGCCAAAGGATCCGCTGTGCTTCCGAAACTGTCGTAGCGCGTTTTTTGTATGGCCCCGTCACTGCGCACCGACAGCGCAATGCTTCCGAGATGATCGCTGCGCAGTGCTTTGATTTCTGGCTGACCAACGACAGCACCATTCTGCTCTACGACGGTTACTTCCCCGACAACCTGCCCATTGGCGCTGATGCTATAGGTATGCGTCCGCTTGGTCGGAGCGGCTGCATCGGTGGAACGTCGGTATAGCTCTCCGATATAAACCGTAGTTCCCGAATTGTCCTTGCGCATGACACGCTCTTGCGAGCCGTTGTAGGCGTATCGAGTCGCTCCAAGGGAGCCAGATGTGACCTTGGTCACCTGTCCGAAGCTCGCGTACTCGATGTCCTGCGACCCACCGACGATCCCGTTTCCGCCACGCCAGATCTGACGACCGAGATTGTTGTAGCGGTAGCTATTCAGGCCAGCCGCAGTGACGGCGTAGGGGTTACCGCTCTGCCCATAGGTGTAGCTGCCAACGTCGCTCTTGGAACTGATGTTGCCAATCCCATCAAGCGACACTTCCTGCAACAGGCCACCTTGGCTCCAAGTGTCACCACTCGCACTTGGACTTGCCGAATAGGTCCCTGTCAGGCGGTCGGCACTGTCATATTTGAAGTAACGGGAGGTCTCATTGCTCGCAACGGTCCCTTCCCATTGCCCGAGGAGCCGAAGGCTGCCCGTTTCGTAGTACTCGAGCGCGGTCTTTCCGAGCTGGGTACCGTTGAGCAAATGGGTGGTGGATTTCTGATTGCCGGTCAGCGGGTAGTAGCCGTAGTTGGTTACCAGGTTCCCATTCAGCCGCTCAGACGTGATCTCGCCGAAGCTCGAACGAGAAGTCACCTCGTAGTACTTTGCCAGGGTAGGACTGTTGCTGTCGTAGATGGACGCAAGGCCTCCGTCCTGATCGTACCCGAAGGCTGCAGCAAACGGCCTACCTGCCGCGGACGGGTAACTTACACTGCTCGTGCGGCCCAGAGCGTCGTAACTGTATCCGATTGTGAAGCTTTCACCAGAAATCGTGTTGGTTGTGCTCTTGAGCTTCCCTCGACTGCCAGCTTGGGAACTCGCTGGGTTGTAGGTGAAGCTGACAACCGTTCCGCCGAGCGACAATTCCGAACCAGGTCCGACAACGGATACGAGATGACCGATCGCACCGGAACCAGTGTCGTACGTCCATGTTGTTACGCCTTCAGGTCGCGTTTCCTTCTTCACTCGACCAAGAAGGTCATTCTCCTGTGTCGTAGTCCCGGCATTCGTGATTACCGTGACCATCTCTCCAAGGCCGGAGGAATAGCCCAGTGCGCTGTTGCCTCGAATGGGATCGGTACTAGCGAGGGCTCGCCCTAATTCGTCATAGTCCGTTCGATAGGTGATTCCGGCTGCGTCCTGCACCTCGCGAACCGTCCCAAACGGACCATATCGAAGGGTTGTTGTCGCGCCTGCGCGGTCCAGCAACGCGAGCTTGCGACCAGAGGTGTCCAGTAGCTCAGTTTCTGTCATAGCCGCACTTGCACCCGGGTAGATGCGACGCACCAGACTGCTTCCTTCCGCTAATGTCTCGCTCCCGATTTCATCGTTTGGCCACTCTTCAGGGCGTCCGTACTTGAATTCGATTGTCGAATTTCCAAGGGCTGAATTGTCGTTTGGATACGTCTTCCTGGTTGGTCGATTCAAACCGTCGTAGAAATTATAGACAAGCGTTGCTGGAATTGTCGTCGACGCAAAGGGGCGTTGTGTTTCCCACACAATCCGACCGAGACCGTCATATCCAGTCGCTGTTCGGAGAGAACCTTGCTGAGTGATGGTTTCAGTGCCTATTTTGCGCCCCAAGGAGTCGAAGTAGGCGTAGGAAGTCGGCATTCCGGTTGAGGTGTGCTTCTCGATCAGTTTGACCTTACCGCCCAAGAAGTCCGTAGTAGCCGTGGAGGCAAGGTATGCCGTTTCGGAAACCGCACCTTGCGCGTCGATCTTCCGGACAGGACGCCCAAAGCCATCGATGACTGTCTGCGAAACGAGGCCATTGGCATCCTGATGCGCAGCCAATACACCGTGGCCCTTGTACCATGCATTTGTCGTCTGGTGGCCTAAGACGTTTAGCTCAGTCTCAGGGAACTCCCCTCGTGCGTCGTAAATCTTTCTGCTCGTCGAGCTCGAGTACCCGGACGTCGTTGTTGTCGCGACAACATTTCCACGATTATTGTATGTGTACTCAACATGCTTGGTCAGCGAGGGCTTACCCGAGGCGTCCTCCTCATACTTCAGGTTGCCATCCGGGTAGTAGTCCAACTTGGTCTTGCGCGTCGCGCTCTCCCCACCTTTTGCGCTCGTAACCGCGACCCGCGTACTCAAACGGTGCGGCCAAATAGCAGTCAGGTCCCCACCCAAAAACTCATGCGCATATGTCGTCAGTGTCGATTCAACCACGTTGTTGCTGGGCCCGTAAGTGGTCTCGATGACGCCAGTGATGGTTCCGTACTGGTCGACGGAATATGCCTTGGCGCGTTTCGACACCTGACGCACGGGCCCGCCTTCCGGGTGCTCCTCCGCCACAGCCACTGCCTCCTTCAGATACACGAATGGACGCCCTCTATCCGAAATGCCAATCGCGTAGTGCGATTCCTCACTTTCGTTGAACCTAACCGGCTCAACCGCAGCGCCAATCCCGGAAGCAACGTAATAGACCTCTCTTGTGCGCTTCGATGGCTTCCCCGCATATGGGAAGAGATTGTGGACGACGCCACCAACTGCCCCAGATGTCCCGACGCCAGGCATGAACGTTGAAACGTCGTATTCCGTATTCTCGACGTACTGGGTCATGCCATCGACTTCCAGCGCTCGGCGCACCTGTTGGAACCCCAGTCCACCGCGACCATAATAGGCAAGCCGAGCGTTGCGGTAATCGAACCACTCAGTCATTGCGGTGGGGCCAACTGCAGGTTGAACTTGGTGGTTCGTCACCACGGGGTGAATCATCCGAATCGGTTGACTATTTGGCGCCTGCGCCTCATCGGAATTCCAAAGGTAGGGGGCCTCTTTACCCGCCTTGTATTCGACGACGTCACGCCGACCCTGGCCATTGGTCACCTTGATGAGCCGGTCTGTCGTAGTCCGATTTTGGTAGAGAACTCGGACCGTTGCATCCCCATAGACTAGGTCGGGAGTCCCATCGCCGTCCACATCCGAAACGATGAACTTATCGTAGTCGCCCACTTCACCGATGTTTCCGAGACTGCTCATGAAGGTCCCAGGGTCGAGTCTGGTGAGGTCAGGCCTAATAGGAGCCCGAACAAGCAAGCCCTTGGGCATAGCAACGATGAGTTCGTCCCTACCGTCATGATCAGTATCGTATACGAACGATTGACTGAATGACTTTGCAGTTAGCTGCGTCGCAAGGAGCCCCACAAACGAGGGTGAAGCAATCGGGGCCCCCGCAAGGACGAACTGGTTTCTGCCAGTATTGACGAATGTGCGTATATCGAGCTCGGTGGTGCCGCTACTGCTGATTGATCCGCCGAGCGCTGGATGCCACTCGATGAAGTCAGTCAACCCATCACCGTTGAAGTCGAGTGCTTTGAGACCGCCCATCCATTCCGCGACGTTGTAGTCAAGGTATTCCTGGCAAAAATCCCTGTCCTCGGCCAAAGCATCCGCGTACATGTCATCAAAGCATCGTTTTTGTGCGGCGATTGCTTCGTCACCAGCGGCAATATATGGGCACGAGATGCTCGGACGGCATTGTGGTGCACTCGTCTTCATTCGCCGCACGAATGCATCTGATTCTATCGCATCAATGGGCACCGAAAGCAGTTGGACGCCCGCGTCTTTGTCATTGATTTTGAGGCTTCCATGAGGAGCCTTGACAGGGTTGAGCAAGCCGTCTGAATCGGTGTCAAGGAATGAAACTGACTTGGCGTCCGTGCCCAAGCCAGCGATGGGAGTTGCCGGTCGACCGTCACCATCCGAATCCCACAGGCTATAAGAATGGTTGGCACTGGAGTCGGTCGACGTGAAGGTGTCACCGCCTTGGTAGGACAGTAATTTGTAGCCACCCCCACTCGCCCAATAGTACAATTCCCACTTCCCGTCAGCATCGATATCGGCCGCTTTGACCGTTGCGCAGTTCGTTACTGGCAGCTGCACGGACTGCATCTTGTAGGGATTCGCTGTGAGTCCCGTAGCCAATGCCACTGCCCATTCGTTGCTGCAGATCAATGCGTTGCGTGGATCAAGATTGGCGTTGAGCAGGAAGTCTTCTCTTCCGTCGCCATCTAGGTCCAATCGCTGATGAATCGTTCGCAGCGTGTACGCCCTCGACCCGGATGCGAAGCCGAAATTGGTCTGTGTTGATGACGTCGCATTGAACTTCGTGCCAGCACCATATTCGAACTTGGTGGCTGGTTTGCACTTGTCCCCGTAACACTCTTGCATGTGGGCAAGGCGAGACCATCTGGTATCATTGTCGTAGTCCAAACGGTAGTTACGCACCTCCGAGCCCTCGAAGTACGTAGTGATTTTGGTGTAGCGCTTTTCGAGCCGTTGAGGAATTCCACCATTCCAAGTCGTTCGAACGAGGTGCTTGAGGCCCACTTCGTCCAGGTCTTCGTAGTTGAACGAGATGGTGCGGTTGTGAGCATGCATGGCGGAAACGCTGCCCCCATAACTGATTCGCTTCAGGACGCGATCAATGCCACACGTTAGGCCGTTGACGTACTGTCCGGGAAATCCTGGCGCTTCCTGTGTTCCGCCGGTTTGGCAGCCTACCGTCTTATCATATTCGAAGTCGACGGAATTTCCGAGTCTATCGACAATGTTCGTGATCGACCAACTCGTGTGCGTGCCAAGTGCCGGCGCGGGCAAGGTGACCGTTTGAGGTGGCACAGCAACGACTGAACTTGTCGCGTCGTAGGTCGCCACGTTCCCGTCAGGTAGCTCGACCCGAAAGCGGGAGGGGCCACGAATCGTTGCCGTAGCTGCACCCACCTTGATGACATCGACTTCATTGGCAGATAGGGAGATCCGGGCGAATGAGTCGACTTCAGTTCGGTACCAGCTATTTCCAGACGAGTCCTCTCCGACTTTCACGAGCGGCACGCCGTCCAAACAGAATTGGTCGCTACCGTCGTATTTGACGGGCGTGACTCCACCCTGAGAGTAGGTTCGCGCGCAGCGTCGAATCGTCGACAAGCCACCGAGTCGCCAACCCAGTCCCGTGGTACTAGCACCCCAGCTGCTATCGTACTCGAGCGAAAGACTTGGTGTCAGATTGGCAACCCCAGGCGGGAGCGTCAGCGGAATGGAGTAGTGAGCTTGCCCTGAAGGAGTCACGCTGAATGTGCCTGCCAGCGTACCAACCTCCGTCGGAGCCAGGATGTTCTTCGATTGAGCGAGCAAGATGGGATCAACTGACTGCGCTTCGCACTGACCTGAACCGTTGCAGAACTGACCCGAACTGCACACTCCGCAGGACCGACCGCACTTGGGATCGATGCCGCACACGCGTGTTCCACATTCTGGAGTGCATGCTTCGCAAGTGCTGCCGCATGCAGATGTGGGCGTGCCGCAGTCTCGAGATGCGGCTGAGGTACTGGCACAGGTTGAAGGCCAGCATGCGGAGTCCGTGGCGTTTCCACCAAAGTAAACTCCAGCCTGCGGCTCACAAGTTGAGCCCGCCTTGCACTCGATGTTCTGTTTGCAGCCCAACGCGCCATTGTTGCAAAAGCCTTTGCAGGTACCTCCACACCCATCGTCCGGGGAGTCGCCGCAGACCTTGTTCTGGCAATTGGGCGTACAGGGACAACGACCACAGGGTGATTGGAGACTTCCGCATCCTGCAGCGACCGGATCGGTGTCGCATTGCGCCGGCCAACATACCCTGGAGAAGAGATTATCGAATCGGGTACCATTCGAGCGACAGACGTCGCTACCACTGCAGTCAGAATTGCTTTGGCATTGCTGTGGAAGGCGTGAACAGGCAGAAGCGGTCCAATCGGTCGCACAAGTTGACGACCAGCAAACATTGGCACTAGCGGCTTGTCCGTAGTGGCTTCCGTTGCCTTGTCCGCAGACGAGGCCGGCTTGGCAGGCCGTGCTATCTAGGCAGGTCCCGACTCCCGCACTGCAAGGGCACTGCGCGGAACAGCTGTCGAGGGGAGTGCACTTGTGACAGTTTGGTACGGTCGTGTGCGTGACCGTTCCTGCAACTGGGTCGCAGGTGTCCGTCGTGCAAGGATTGTCGTCATTCAGTCCGGGACAGCGGTCTGTCGCTTCGGTGGCTTCCGAACCCAGCTGTATGAAGGGCAACGCGTCACCCATTTCGCCGGGAAAGTTTCCACGAGAAACGATGTCGGGTCCCAGGCCAAGGCCTCCCATTGCGTTTAGCCCCCAACACTTGATTTGCCCCGTGGCCTGGACCACGGCGCAGGTGTGGGTGCTGGCAATGGCAAGCGAAGTTACGCCAACTGCGCGGTTAAGACCCAGATCGACAAATGGAAGGGTTGGCCCAACCTCACCCGGACTGTCTCCGTAGTCGCCGGAAACGCCTTGCCCAAGGCGCCCATAGCCGTTCTGTCCCCAACACTTCACACGTTGGCCCGCGCTGCTCTGGTCTGTCCCGGCGTCAATGCCCAGGGCACAAGTGACATATCCGCCTGCCCAAAGCTTCTGCACTGTCATACCCAGACTGGGCAGAGCCGGTATATTGTCCACTGTCTGCTGCGTCGGAGTCGATTGACCGCCGCGATCGATCAAGTCGCCTAGGCCGAGCTGCCCATAGGAGTTGGAGCCCCAGCATTTCACGAATCCATCCGGCCCACTCTGACCCGCACAAGTGTGCGCCCACCCCAGCGCGAGCATGTCACCATAAATCGACAGGAACGGTAGCGCCGCACCCATCTCGCCGACCTCGTCACCGCGATTGTTCGTGTCGCCCAAACCGAGTTGGCCGCTCATGTTTTGGCCCCAGCACTTCATTGCATAGCCGGTTGCGCGCTGAAAGACCGCACAGACATGTCTGGCACCAGCCCTAATATCAACGATTGGTTCGGTCGTCCCCAGGTCAATCGGCAGCAACGCGTCACCCATTTCGCCGCTTGCCCTACCAATGGCCCTGGTGTCTCCGCGCCCAAGTACTCCATCGTAGGGGTAGCCCCAACACTTGACGCTGCCATTATCCAAGAGTGCACAGGTAGAGTGTTCGGTCGTGACGACGTCTACGGCCTTTCTGCCAGTTCCCAGCGAAACCACCGGTAGGTTGGCGCCCATCTGCCTGGCCGCTGAACCTCGCTGGGCATTGTCTCCGTAGCCAAGTTGGCCATAACCATTGTATCCCCAGCATTTTAGAGTGTCATCGTCTAGGATGGCGCAGGTGTGGAAGCCGCCCAACGCCAGACGTTTAGCGGTTCTGCCTGGACCGAGATCCACGAACGGTAACGCATCGCTCATCTCGCTGGCGCCATCTCCTCGATTGTTTGTGTCGCCAAGACCCAGCCCGCCGTAGACATTATTTCCCCAACATTTCACCGGTCCAGACGTCTGGTTCGGCGAGTTGTTCAAGATCGCACAGGTATGCCCATAGCCTGATACAATGGGCGAATTCTGAAACGGCTTCTTTGCGTCTTCCAACCAAGCAACACCGCGGCTGCCAAGGTCAACTCTCGGCAGCTTGTCGCCCATCTCGTTTGCACCGTCGCCACGGTTCGCGGTGTCCCCCAATCCAAGCTGACCCTGTGCGTTTTGACCCCAGCACTTGAGCTGCCGATGGATGGAACCTCCCGATATCACCGCACAAGTCCGGTCACCGCCAGCGACTAGCGATTCAACTGTTGGGAGACTGCCATAGGGGAACCCGACCTCCGTTTTGCCTGAGTTGACCAACGTACTCGGTGGAGCTGAGAGAAAGTCCGCTGCTTCCTCGCCACGAGTGGCTGTATCACCGAGGCCCAACTGACCGACGCCGTTTACACCCCAGCAGGTTATGGCAGAGCCCGTAGTCAGGCAGGAATGACTGAACCCCGAGGTGAGGTTCTTGCCGCCGTCAGTCCGCACACCCGTCCAGAGTGGATTGTCACCCAGTTCCCCAAGGTTCGTCTCCAAAGTTCGCGGTGGTGCCCGTCCCGAGATAGGAGCCCTGGCCCCAGCACTTCGTGACGTCGTTATCGAGAAGTGCGCAGCTGATGTAGTAGCCCACCGATATTTCCTTGGCATACCTTCCGGTACCAAGTGGGACAGTCGGAAGGTTATCGCCCATGTCGCTGGGCGACTTGCCCCGCGCCCTCGTGTCGCCAAGCCCCAACTGCCCCTTATTGTTGATACCCCAGCACTTGACTTGGTTGTCGTCCAAGAGCGCGCAGGTGTGATACTGACCTAGTGCGATGCTCTTCGCCCGCCGCCCAGAACCAAGATTGACCGGGAGCTCCGCAGGCCCAAGCTCTGATGTTTGATCGCCAAGGTCTGGGTAAGTCCCCGAACCAAGCTGACCATACGCGTTACTGCCAAGGCAGTAGACGGAACCATCTGGCCCATCCATGTCGTTTCCTGGCATGCGACAGACATGGAAGCCGCCGACGGCAACCCGATACCCTGCAAGAGGCACTGCAGGGACCGGTACAGGCGCCGTGCGGGTCTGCGTGTCACCCAAACCCAATTGACCATTGCTGTTATTGCCCCAGCATTGGAGAGCATAGTTGCCATCCGCGCCTGCCCTGGTCACGCAAATCGTACTGCCGCCAATGGCCACCTCATTGATCTTGGGTACCTCGTAAGGCGCTAGATTGACCAGCGGCAGAGCGTCGCCCATCTCTCCCGGTTGGTCACCACGCACAACGCCGTCCGCACTGCTCCCCCAGCATTTGAGTGCACTATTGTTGCCGACCACAGCGCAAGTGACGGTCTTGCCTACCGCTACCTTGACGCCATTGCCGACAGCCTTTGGCTCGGGCGTTGCCACCAACACCGCCTGGCGGGTACTGCCGACTTCTTCCTGGGTTGATTCCCTTGAAAGTGACGCGCTGTCGCAGCGAACACCAGCAGACACCAAGAAAGCCGAGGCAACCAATAGTTGGAACGCGTGTTTCACTGCCAATCTCCTACTTACGTCTGTCTGGCAAAAGACAACGAAATGAGCTCGCAGCGCCAGTTGTGCGTCATGCTGCAGCCCAGAGTCTGCCGTCATCAATCATATGCGCGGCTAAGTCGGAGTTGAATTCGTCGGGCGGCACGCTGACGCATCACCAGTCGAATAGGCTGACGTTCAGCGGCCACTGGAACTATCCAAACAGAGATACACCACCGAGCCACTTCGCACCCAAAGAGCAAGACACTTGCGCCAAGAGCCACGAAGGCCACTCCGTACATTTCTCGGACGCGCTCTGTCAACGTAAATTGCGAGATACCAAACAGTGGGATTTCCCATGGGTGAGTGACGGAGCTCATGGCGAACACACTTCTACATTTCTGCTTGTTCGCCCTCGACAAGGTCACGTCATCGGATGCTAGACCTGGATCCGCTTTGGATCTAGGCAGCGTTCTGGAACCTCTTGCGCGGCCTCGATCATCGACAACAGAAGGCCCGCTCGCGCGCGGTCGATGTCGGGCGCAGCCATCCTGTCGGAGAGTTCGTCGGTGCCCATGCTGCAACCAACGCCCCACCGAACAGCCCGCGCTCCTTCACGACCAACGTCGCGACTAGTCTCCTAACGGACAGCCACTGACACACTTACCGCACAGACTAATGCGCTCACCCAGTCGCTCGAGCGAAATCTTGCGGCAATAGTTTCTGCATTGGAACGCGTCGAAAAACGATTCGCGTGCAACACCTGCATGCCAGCTCTTGCCATTGGCTGCTTGGGCGGGACAGAGCTCAACGCACAGGCTGCAGTCAGCGCATTCGCTTTCGCTGGTCGGCACACCGGTCTCGATGGGTGTAGTCATGACGATAGACGCCAGGCGAACCCTGGGGCCAAAGCGCCTCGACACCAAGAGGTCGGTCTTTCCGATCCAACCGAGGCCGGCTCGGGTGGCGACCAGCTTGTGAGAGAGCGGGTAAGCCAACGTTGCCCGCAGATTATCATCGAGTTCCTCGTCTCGGGCAGTGGCAGTCACCGCTTCACAGACAATCCCCTGCGTGGACAGATCCGCTGCGATTCGCCCCACAGCGTCGTTGAGTTCGCCGTTGATCGAGTGGTAGTGATCGAAGTACTCACGCGTCGGGCCGTCCGCAATTCCGTCCAAGATGCTAGTGTCGAGGTGGCGAAGGATCGAGATCCCGTGCGTGTACTGCGCGTAGCGGTCAGCGAGCAGCCCTGTCAAGTCGGCAAAACCGTACTCGTACCGGGACTCGTCAAGATGGGCGCGCAACACGCTGTGAATCGCTTGCGAGGTGGTCATCGGTGGCGCCATTATGCAACGGCGTTTCACCTTGAACCACAAGGATTGGGGGAGCGCCGCGCGTTTGGGGATGCAGCGCGCCCCCAAGCAATTGTGGCCAGGGCTACGATAGCGGTGATTCGGCCATAGGTGTCAGCAAGAACTTCGACCAGGCGCGTCGACAAGGACATAGACCGACGGCAACCGCAACGAGCAAGGTGCTAGGGGCCTCGCAAAACTGTGTTTGCGCACGGGCACTTTAGCGAGGTTGAGCCAGTTGTAAACGTGTCGATATGTTGAGGATTAATCGCCATACAATTGGCTAACGTCAGCCGCTTCATATCTGCAAACGGCGCCTCCGGCGAGCCGCATTATCGCCAGCCGCTTCATATCTGCAAACGGCGCCTCCGGCGAGCCGCATTATCGCCAGCCGCTTCATATCTGCAAACGGCGCCTCCGGCGTGCTGCATTGTCGTCAGCCGCTTCATATCTGCAAACAGCGCCTCCGGCGTACTGCATTGTCGTCAGCCGCTGCACATCTACAAACAGTGCCTGCGGCATGCGGTGCCCTACCACAGCGCGTGCACGTGGCGACGGATGAGGGTGTCGTAAATCTCAGTTACGCCGCGCTGCTGCTCCGCCGTCAAGGGGGCCAGGGCAGTGACGCGCAGGTTGTCGTCGACTTGTTCTGGCTTTGACGCTCCTGGAATGACCGTAGTGACGCCGGAGGTGTCGAGTACGAATCTCAGTGCCGCAAGATGTAACGGCGTTTCGGGAAACAGCTCACGCAAACGTTCCACCGCTTCCAAGCCCACTGCATAGGGAACACCCGCGAAGGTCTCGCCCTTGTCAAACGCGGCCCCGTCGCGATTGAACTGGCGATGATCTCTCGCGCCAAAGGTCGTCGTGCTGCGATACTGCCCCGTCAATAGGCCACTGGCCAAAGGCACCCTGACAATGACAGCAACGCCCCGACGCTGGGCCTCGTCGAAGAACCGCTCGCGCGGCCTGAGGCGAAACATGTTGTAGATAATTTGTACACTGCGCACGTTCTCGAACTCGATCGCCTTGAGGGCTTCCTCAAGCTTTTCGACACTGACTCCAAGATGGCCGATCTTCCCCTCTTCGGTGAGGCGCTCGAATACCTCGAAGATCTCCGGGCGATAGTAGACAGCCGGAGGCGGACAATGTAGTTGGATCAGATCGATGCGCTCCAACCCCAGGCGCAACAAGCTCGATTCGACGAATTGTCGCATCGCTTGTGGTGTGTACGCCTCTGCCACGTGCGGGGCGAGCCGGCGGCCACATTTCGTCGCCACGAACACGCGCGTACCACAGTCGCGCAAGTAACGCCCCAGCGCCTGCTCACTCTCGCCATCCGAATAGACATCGGCGGTGTCGATGAAGTTGACGCCAGCTTCAATGGCACGGCGCAACACACGCTCAGCATTGGCGGCATCGAACGGTTCGCCCCAGCGCCCACCCACCTGCCAAGTGCCCAGCCCTACTTCTGAAACGCTGATCCCCGTGTTGCCAAATGCTCTCTGTTTCACGCGCGACAGAATGATTGAGCCGGTATCAGCCGTCAACCGCGAGCCAGCAAGAGTGTCTGCGTTTTCGTGAACTATGCGTCAATCAACGACTCGAAACCGACAAGCGAGCATCACTTTGCCGCGTTGCCAGGCTTCACGCACCATTCACGGCTTGATTGGGACTTCCCAGCTCGGTCGCGACCTGGGTAGTGGAGTCTTCGAGTCACTGCCAGCCGCATTGATATGCCACTGCGCGATGTCCTTCTCGTCGAGCAGAGCGAGCACGTGGCCGGCAAGATCGGTCACGGGGATCTCGCGTAAGGTGTTGGCCAAGAGCCTTGCGCTAGCGGTGCGCAGGTCGTTGTCGAGCGAAACGCTCACCGCTGGTTGCATCAAATCTGCTGCCAAGAGCCAGGCAATGCCGTCGTTCTCGATAGCAACGACGCGCAAAGTCCCGGAATTTACCAACCCGACGAGACATCCTGAGGGATTCACGACAGGAAATACATCTTGCCATTCAGCTTCACCCAAGATGGCTAGCATCTCCTTCGCTGGCGTATCGAGCTTGAGGGTTCTAAATGGCCGCGGTGGAGGCAAGACATCTCGAACGTAGGCCCCTTGCAGCACATCCAACAAGAACGCGTCCCGATGCACGGGCGAATCGGTCTGGGTTGCAACCTGCGAATCGTAGAGGCTTACCCGACGCATCGCCGCGAAGGAAATACCCAAAGCCAGCATCAGCGGCACCAGCAAGTCGTAGTTGCCGGCTAGCTCACAGACCAAGATCAAAGCGCTGAGCGGCACATGCGCGATGCCACCATAGAACACGGCCATGCCCACGAGTGCGAAGGCTCCCGGTTGGATGCGATTGTCCTGAAACAGGATCGCTGCCGCACGCCCAAATGCGCCACCGAGCAGCCCGCCAATTGCCAACGACGGTGCAAAATCTCCAGCGCTGCCCTCGGAGCCAATTGTCAATGCCGAAGCAAGGAGCTTGGCCACCGCAAGGAGCAATAGTAGTTCCGCTCCCTGCCACCCCTCCGGCAGCCAGGCGGAGCCGCTGATCGCCATTTGAACTGCACCGTAGCCACCGCCGAGCAGACCCAAACCCTGCCCTCTTACTCCAACTTGGCTGCCCACGAACAGGATGATGGGCGTTGCGAAGATCCCTAACGCTAGGCCACCCAGCGCCGGTCTTGCCCACGCCGGAACCGGGAGGCTCTGAAACAACCTGCGAGAAACCCGCAAGGCCTTGACGAAGAGGGCGCCAACGAAGCATACAACTAGTGCTAAAAAGGCGTAGAGCGGCAGATGCGCCACCGTCAAGGGGAAGCGCGCAACGTGACCGAAGAGCGTGGTCTGGTCGAAGATCGAGATCGCGACGGAGTAACTGACAACGCTGGCAAGCACTGACGGAATGAGCGCGTCCGACTCGAAGCCGTCTTTGTACAAGAACTCAACGGCCAGCAGCGCCGCTCCGAGCGGTGTGCGAAACACGGCGGATATTCCTGCGGCAACTCCAGCAACGAGCAAGATGCGCCGCTCGCGGCTGTTGACCTGAAGCACTCGCGCGACAAGCGAGCCGAGCGCGCCGCCAATAAGCATGGTGGGGCCCTCCCGCCCTCCGGCACCACCGGTTCCAAGACTGCAAAGCGAAGCTAGAGCCTTGACCCAAATCACGCGACGCCGAATGACTCCGCCTCGGTGATGAAACGCCTCAATCGTGGCGTCACCACCGCCCCCCTTCGCTTCGCGGGCAAATCGCACCAAGAGGCCACAGAGTAGGCCACCTATGGCTGGCAACAGCACCAGTAGCCATGGCCGAAATGGCACGAGCGGCGTGCCGCGGCCAAAGCCAGTCTCGCCCTGTGCGCGAAGCGGCACATATCCGGCGAAATCCTCGAGGATGAATCGCTGGCAAAACTCAAGGCTCGCAAAAAATCCAGCCCCTACCAGTCCCGCAGCAATTCCAACGAGCCCCGCATGCAGAAAGAGGCGCCCAACGATGCGCAGATCGAGCGGGGCTGCATTGGCCAACGCTGCCTGTAGGATGGATCTGTTGCTTCCCGACGCCAGCCGCTGCCAGCGAGAGCGAATCCTCTCAACCACCACCGAGAACGCTCTCATTCGCAAGCCTCGATGCGCAGCCGGCGACCCAACTGCAACCCTGCCATTCGTCGAATCGCTGAACTAAACTTTGAGATTGAGAATGTCATAGTCGCTTCCAATGCGTCACAACCCCATTGGACCCTTCTCGTAGGGGATCAGAAACCCTTGCCCGACCGGCGGCAAGGAACGGCTCACCAGACGCTGGCGCTCGAGGATGAACAGGCAACTCCGTGCGGGGACGTCGAAACGCACCTGGGTGGGTAGTCCTACTTCTACGGCAAGCACCTCTGCCTTCAGAGGTCCAAACTCGACAACCTGACCAACGGCAAATGCGTCGTCCGTGAAGAGTCGTTCGAAGATGTTGCTGCGCCGTGGCAAGTCCACTACCTGAAGGGTGAAGGTCCGAGGTCCGTTCGAATCGAGACGTAGGCTGTGCGGGGCGAGGGAAAGCACGTAGAGTGCCGGAATGTGTTGCAGCAGCTCGGGTCGATAGAAGGCAATCGACGACAGCCCATAGAGGGACAGCGACGGATCTGAACCGGTAAGCACGAGCCCAGTCGCGTCGTGCTCACAGGCCGATGCGTCAACGGCGGTGGCGAGCGTCTTCTGTGCCTGTTCGACTTTGACGAGGGCATTGGCCAACGCAATGCGTACAAGTCCTCCTATGCCGATGTTGAGCAGCAGAAGACCGCCCAAGATCGTTCGCACGGCAAACGAACGCAATGGCCCCCGCGGCACACTCCAATTGGCTTCGATGGCCGTCGCGAGCAGTGCCACGGAGCCCAACATCGGTATGACAAGAAGACGCCCGTCGGGGGTACCTCCTACCAAAGGGATCGCCGAGAGAACCGTAGCGATCGCAATCCAGCGCAGACGACGGCGCTCGGCACGGGCGAGTGGCGCCTGGTAAAGGAGGGCAGCCACGACGCCCGCAAGAAGGAGGCACAGTGCGATGAACGCTAACCGTGCCTCGCCAACAAAGCTCCAAAGTGTTGACGGAATACCGGCCGCTAACTCGCCTATGAAGAACGGCAGACGCTCGACGACCGCCCTAGCGAAAACCAGCGGCTGATGCAACGGTGAGACGTAGAGGTCACTATGCGAGGTTCCATACCCAAGTAGACCGTAGAGGATGAGGTACCCGACACCAAGCAGCATTGCGGGCAACGCCGCGACGATCCGACCGCGCAGAGCGTCACTGCGACCGAAAAGCTCGTAGCTCGCGATGAACGCTATCGCGCCCAGGCTCGCCTCGCCCGCGAGCATGGCCGTCGTCAGGGCCAGCAATGCCGCCCACCGAGGGCAGTCACGTTCGCCGCTCTTCAGCTCGCGAGCACGCAAGTGCAGCCAAATCGCAAGCCCGGCGAACACGCCAACGATCAGCATGTGCCGGCCTGCCACCCAAGCAATATTCCACGTGTGCCCCCCAGCCGCAGCGTAAAGCACAGCGGCAAGGCCCGCCCGGGCAGGCGAGAGCAGGCGCCGAAGTAGCGCGATGACGACTACGATGAGCGCAGCGAACCAGAGCAGGTTGACGAGATGCCCGGGCAGCGCAGCGCGGCCAAAAAGTGCCTGGTCGAGGGCAATGCTCAAGCTTGATAGTGGCCGAAAGAAGCGCAGCGCCAGGGCGGGATGCGTCTGCCAGGGCAAGTATCCTTGCGCGACAATCTGGCTCGTTGGGTTCGAGCTAGTGAAGTCGTAGAGACTGGTGGGACCGAGTGGAAGCGACAGGGGGCCGCCTTCGAGACCAAGACGCTGAAAGAAATCATCTCCAAAGAAGCCTACTCGCAATGAGGGGAGCGATAACGCAATCGCCAGTACCCATGCGATGCGCGTGCCGAAACGCGCCCAGAACGAGCTCCGTGTTTCTGCATTCACCGCTTGGATGTCGCGTCGTGTCACCGTGTCGACTTCTTTTTGGCTGTCTTGCTCTTGGCTGTCTTGCTCTTGACTGTCTTGCTCTTGGCTGTCTTGCTCTTGACTGTCTTGCTCTTGACTGTCTTGCTCTTGACTGTCTTGCTCTTGACCCTGGCCGCCACTTTGGCGGAGGTGAGCTCACGGAGCGCATCGGTCGCGACCCAACGCGCGGCCCGTGTCGCCGGCTCGAGAACGCGATCGGCGCCGGCGCGTTCGTCTGACTTGGCAAGGAGTTTCTCGGCACAGGCGATAGCGGCAGTGTGCAGAGCGGGATTGCGTTTGCCGATGTTGCGCAGCGCCCAGTTGACCGCCTTCTTGACGAAGTTGCGATGGTCGGCGGCCGCGCGCTCGATCAGCGGAAAAAGTTTGACGAAGGCGCGGTCAGAGGCCGTTTTGTCGTGCACGGCCAGACCCGCCATCAAGGCGAAACCTCCGCGCTTGATCCATTCTTCGTCCCGTGTTGCCCACTCGACCGCCTTGGACCAACCGTGCTGCGTCTGGTCGAAGAGGCTAGTCGTGGCCTGGTCGCAGATGTCCCAGGAATCAAAATCGCGAGCCCAGGCCTCCGTCTGCTGTTCTGTAACCTCTGCTGGATCATCGACGAAGCAAGCCAGCAGGCGAGCCTCGTGGTTTCCCGTTGCCCAGAGCGCGAGAGCAAGCTCGTGATCAGTGCCGATACGCGCTGCGACCTTGCGCAGTTCGTAAATGGAAACCCCGAACGCGTTCTCGACGTTGATGGCGGTGCGAAGCATGCCGGCCCGAGCCTGTTCGCTGCCCATGGCGCGCAGTTCGACTAGGATGCGCCGGATCTCGGATTTTATCGACGTCTCTCCGCGCTTCATGCAGCACCTCCTATCTACTCGACTCGTCTAGCTAACTCGACTTTCCAGCTAGGCCGAGCCCGTGTCAAATTGTATTTGTCCGCGCTAGGTGCCGTTTCTGCTATTGGTTGGTGCTTCGCGGTAACGGCGCTTGAGTAGAGGCGATTTTCGGCACCGCTCAGTCAGGAAAGATCGCGTCGAAATGTGGAACAATGGCGCTGTGCATTGCGGGCGCACGCCGAACGACTTAGACAAGGTCAGGACGTCCGATCATGTGAGACAGAGGAGCCTATGAGCAAGAGAATGCCGACTATCTTCGTCGCCCACGGCGCGCCCATTTTGCTCGACGACACACAATGGATGGCTGAGCTTTTAGCCTGGGCCACGGCCATGCCCAAACCAAAGAGCATTCTCATGGTCTCGGCGCATTGGGAGCAGCGGCCAGTGACGCTCGGCGCTACGGAGACGGTGCCGCTCGTGTACGACTTCTACGGCTTTCCGCAGCAGTACTACCAGACACAATACCCCGCCCCTGGTGCGCCTGAGCTTGCCACTGCCGTTCGTGAGCTGCTCAGCAACCAGCATATTGCCTTTACCGAGAGTCCCAAGCGGGGTCTCGATCACGGGGCATACGTGCCGCTTGTTGCCATGTATCCGGACGCGGAACTTCCCGTGCTTCAACTCTCGATGCCACAACTGAACGCCCAAGAACTACGGAAGCTCGGTCAAGTGCTTGCGCCGCTCCGTGACGACGGCGTGCTGGTTGTCGGCAGTGGCTTTCTCACGCACAATATGCGCTACGCCTTTCGTCCTGGAACACCCGACTGGGCCCGTGAGTTCGACGATTGGGCGCAAGGTGCGCTCACACGGTTTGACCTGGACGCACTCGTCGATTTTCAGACGCGTGCGCCAGCGGCAAATATCGCGTTGCCGACCTGGGAGCACTACGCGCCCTTGCTCGTCGCCGCGGGAGCCGCATCAGCAACGGATCCACAAGTGACTTTTCCGATCACCGGCTGGTGGATGGACGGAGCGTTTACCAAGCGCTCGGTGCAGTTTGGCTAAACCAACGCCACGTTAGCGGGCATTGCTTGCCGTTCTGCAACCGTGTCACGTCTCAAGCTTCGAGTGCGCTGAACCACGCCTCTGCAACTTCGTACAGGAAGTCTTCAGTTACCGAATCGCTCTCGGCGACAGCATTGGCAGCACCGAAGGTGAACACGGCGCGCCCCACGGGGACCCCGGCTTCCATAATCGTGTAGGAATCTTCTGCCAACGGGCGCATCACGAAACTGCGTCCTCCATGGGTAACGGTCTTGGCATTTACATCGACAACGGGAGTATTGGCATCCATGGCGCGGACCCTAACATGTCGTCGCTGGATTGCACGCGGCGGGTGAAATTCTCCGGGGCGACGTCTTCTTACGCCGATGGAACCTCCAGTCTCTTGCCTCGACGGTCAACCAAGATTCTTGGTGACGCTTGAGTTCAAAAGGGTCAGGGTGGTCGAATTTCCAACAACCTTGCCCGACCGGAGTTCGAGTACATGGTCGATGCTCGGTGGCAACTCCGAAGTCTCATGGGTGACGTAGACGAGCGCGGCCCGAAGTTCTGCCAGGCAGAACCCCAGTACCTCTGCGAAGCGAGCGCGCCCGAACGCGTCGAGCCCTTGGCAAGGCTCATCGAGCAGCAGGAGCTTCGGCCGGTGAACACAAGCGCGGGCGAGAAAAACAAGCCGTTGATCGAGACGTTGCAGGCCACCAAGTTCTTCGGCAATGCGCGGTTTCAATCCAACTCGTTCAACCCACGAAGCTGCTGCTTCGTGGGCCTCGACACCCAGCGCTTCGTGCACGCCGAGGGAACTTCGAAATCCACTCAAGACGACGTCAGCGACCGACGTTGCTGAGGGATAGTGCGCGTCGAGTTCAGGCGACACCCAACCCACGAGGCGCTTGATGTCCCAAATGCTTGTACCCGGCCCCAGTTGCCGCCCGCCAACTACGACACGGTTGCTATAGGATTGTGGATTGTCCGCCAGGATCAAGCTAAGGAGCGTGCTCTTGCCAGCGCCGTTCGGCCCCACCAATGCCCAACGCTCTTCGTCGCGAATAGTGAGATTCACGTCTTCGAGCAGAGTCACGACGCCTTGCCGTACGGTGACGCCGCAAAGCTCGAGAACGACGCTTGGACTCCGAGCTGCAGCTAGCGTAGGCAACCGCGTCGCGGGGGCAGTTGATATCTGGGTACGGGCTACGCTGCGTCGAACCCCAGTGTAGCCCACGACGCAGGCCGCAATCTCGAGCTCGTGAGTTACCGTTGCCGGCACGTCTTCGTCGCGCGCCACTGCGTAGAGTACGCCCGTGCCACCGCCTTCGAGTGCTGCGAGATTATCCGTGAGCAGCGCACGTGTGCGAGCGTCGAGTCCGGTATAGGGATCGTCCACCATGAGCAATCGCGGTTCGAGCATGAGCGCCCGAGCGACGAGAAGCCGATGGAGCTCGCCGTTCGAAAGAGCCATTAGGGGTCTTTCGAGCAGCCGCTTGAGGTCCCAGCGCTCCACCTCCTTAATCTGAACTGCGGCAAACTTCTCCACCTCTGTGTCGTCTAGGTCCGTCACCGCGAAGGGATTCCTCAGCATGACCGAAGCCTGAGACAGAAACTCCCGCACCAGGACTGCCCCGGAGCTAAGTGAGCCATGCCAACGGAGTTGATGAAACTCACGCGCTGAGAGTATTGCTCGATGCTGCTCCATCGACGCCACGGCGATGGAGCCCGGGGGCAGCACACCAAAGATCGAGTCGGCGCAGTGCGGTTGCCCCTCGAGGAATGGATGCCGCAGTACTCCCGCCAGGCGCGGCAGCCTGCCGGTGATTGCTGCTAGGAAGAGCGATTTCCCCGCCCCACTGACTCCGCGGATGGCCCAGCGCTCACCCGAGGCCAATCGCCAATTCGCGTTCGCGAATACTGCTCCTTTTGCACCGCGAAAGGTGGCATCGCTCATGATCACATAGTCGGCGGCGCGCTCGAACATCGTGACGCATTCTTACACGGGAAATGCTCGAGTGCGAGCGTACCCCCTCGACCGAGACCCGCAATTGGGCAAGGATAGCGTCATGAGCGACCTGTCGTCGATTCCGCGTAGAACCTTTGAGCAAATTGCGCCGCAGAGCTGGGAGCATCCTGCGGACCGTGCTGCCCTTCAGACGCTCCGCGCCGTGCCCGGATTCGATCAAGTAGTAAAGCGTACCATCGGCTTCTTTGGAGAGACGGGCATTCGAACGACCTTTCAGGCGAACGCGGTGCGCGTAAATGCGAAACAATATGCCGAGCTCGACCGCTCAAAGCTCGAGGTACAACGCTCGCTTGACTGGCAAGAGGAGGTGCCGCTATTCGTCTCACAAGCGCCCTGGTTTAACGCAGGTGCGTATGGCGTCGAGCACCCATTCATCGTCCTCAATAGCGCCACGCTCGACGTTCTCGACGAAGACGAACTTCGGGTCGTTTTGGGACACGAAATTGGCCACGTGATGAGTGGACATGCCCTCTACCGCACCATGCTGGCGTTGATTTTGGCCTTCGGACTACACAACATGCCCTTCTTGACCGGAATCGCGCTTCTGCCGGTACGGCTGGCGCTGCAAGAGTGGTCACGCAAGAGCGAACTGTCCGCCGACCGCGCCGCCCTGTTGGCCTGTTCGAACGTCGACCATGCGCTATCGATGTTCATGAAGGCTGCGGGCGGCACGCTGACGCACCGCCATGCATTGAGTCTCGATGCGTACAAGGAGCAAGTCGTCGACTACCAGAGCCGCGGCGGCGTCGACACCTTCTTCAAGCTCTTCAACCTTCTGGGTCAGACGCACCCCTTCCACACGCTGCGAGCCGCGGCGCTACTCGAGTGGTCCGAAAGTGCGGAGTATCACACGATTTTGTCCGGACAGTACCGGCGACGTGGTGACGAGCAAACGGCAAACCAGTTTGGCTCGGATGTGAGCGAAGCCGCGTCCTACTACGCCGGTGAGGCCAAAGCGAAAGCCACCGAGGTTTCCGACGCCACCCGCATCGTGGCGCAGCAGGCCGCCACACATGTGAAGCAGGCGGCTGCCGACGCGACCGCGGCATTCAGGACTGCAGCTGAGGGAGCAGCATTGCGCATCGGTGAAGCGTTGCGACGCAAAGGCAGATAGCGGACGATCGTCACTGATTAGCTCGCAGCGTCAACCGCGAGATCGGTCCATCGACACCTCGCAGCAAGTGATCGAGAGCGACGCCAATGGACTACCGAGCTGAGCTGATCAGTACAATTCCAACTTGTGAATCGCCATTCCGAACCCGCCAGTGGAGATCGCCAAAGCCGCACCGATCGTAAAGTGCATCTCGGTAGTGTACTGGCGATTGGGCGATGAGCCCACTGGGGCTGTGGAAGAGGCCGCCAGGGAGGCGAAGGAAACGGTTCGTACGTAGCTGCCGGATCCGCCGAGCATCCAGACACCATGAGTATACTTGGTGGCGCAACTAGCGTCGCTGCAGGTGTTCAGCATGAAGTAGACGTCGTTGCTACTCTCCATGGTCACCCGCACGCCGCTGTAGCTAGAGAGATCGTACGCATTTCCGGCAGCCAATTGAACTCCGGCTCCACCGAAGGTGCAGAGGCTGCTAGGCTCCTTGGAGCAGCCGGCTGTGACGAACGCCGCGCAGCTATGATCCGACCACATGGTACCAGGATCTCCGAAGCCCATGGTGAGATTGAGTTCACTGTCAGCGTATGAGAACCACACGCCGCTGCGACCTGACGCGACATTGATGTTCTTGTCACAAGTCGAAAAATCGTCGATCACGTTTGACACGGCAGGGGCTCCGCCCGTTGCCGCGGGCGCCCCGCCCGTTGCCGCGGGAACCCCGCCCGTTGCCGCGGGAACCCCGCCCGTTGCCGCGGGAACCCCGCCCGTTGC
>CAYVXY010000004.1:221157-246509 GCA_964454965.1 uncultured Polyangiaceae bacterium
CGCGGGAACCCCGCCTGTAGCCGAAGGCACCCCTCCCATCGCTGGAGCCGCACCGCCCATTGCAGGAGCTGCCCCGCCTACCTCAGCAGCTGCGCCACCAGAAACGGGGGCTGTTCCGCCGCTTGTTGATGCGCCGCCAATGCCCGAAGTCTCAATCGAGCCGCCGCTGGCACCCGCTTGAGTCGTGTTGTTTGTCTGCCCGCCAACATCGGACAGAGCTCCGCCCTGGCTCGTTGCCCCGCCGACGCTGCTGCCGCCAGCGGCTATGCAGACGTCCGATTTGCAGACGAGGCCCTCATCGCAAGTGCCGTTCTTGTAGCAAGCACATCTCTTCTCGCCAGCTGGACACGATGTGCTCGTGCCAGTGGGAGTCTGTGAATCGCAGGCATTCATCGCCACGATTCCCAGTGCCAGACTACCCAGCATTCTGAACGCCCCAGCCCTGCAGATATTTGACCCTAGTTTCGTCATGGCGTAATTTCCCTGATTGAGCGAGACAAATACAAACGTCGCGTCCCTGCGTTTTGTCACGCAGCGATGTCGCTGCCTGCGGGACGAATGTCGTGTCCCGTTTTCGCGATGCAGCGATGTCGATTCCTCTGGGACAAACGTCGCCTGCTCGCGTTCCGTCACGCGTCGATGTCGATTTTGCCGGAAAGGTCGCGATCTGCATTGAACGCGCCTAGAGTGGTCTTTGGCCGGCGAGGTTGGCTTTCGAGCCGTAGGAGCCCTGCCGCACCACTGCCGACTCAACTGGTGCGGCCGGCACTGCACTGACGCAAGCCGAGCCGTTCCTCACCAAGGAATGCACCAACATCCTTTTGGGTGGATCGGCCAACAAACGGTAAGAGCGTGCCCTGAACGCTCTTGACCTCACGGGCGGCATGCCGAATGCGCATGGATCGAACCCTTACTACTAGATAACGTATGCTCGCGCCAACGTCACCACGACCCTAGTCAAGACCTGCGTGGTCCCACTCGAGAATCCGTCCGCGGCTCTGCGCAAGTTCAGCCTGCGCATCGACTGCTCGACAGTACCGCGCCAGATGACAGATGGCACCGTCAATTGGCGCTGTGAACTCGATGCCGCGGCCAATCCGCGAGTCGCCTTGAGGCGACCATTGCTTACGGGTCAATGCTACTGGAGTGAACCGTATCGACGTACTACTTGACTGTTCGAATTGAAGAGCCGTCAGGGGCCGTGATCCGCCAAATCGACTTTACACCAACGCGCCAACAAAAGTCCGACCGCCAACATGGCATAGGCCCACACGAAGGGGTTAGCAGTGCCAAAGCCCAATGCTTGCACGCTGTCCGCCATCGTGTAGCGATACCCGTGGATCATGCCACAAGCACTGAGGCATGATCCACTGATTGCCCAATACGCGGCGCGTTGAAATCGCCGTTCGATGATCTCCACGGTCATGGCAGCCCAGAGCATACTGCTGAGCAAGAACCCTTGTTCGAGCGCGAATAGTCCGCGTATGGCGAGATCGGCTGCAGCAAATACAGGTTCGATACTGGCGGCGAATGGACGAGCGAAAGTCCCCAACCCGCCTGCGCGCATGCCAGCCTTGAGCAGCAGGGCACCCCAAGCCGCGAGCCCTGGAAGTAGGCCAATCGTCACGGCCGGGGCATGCGTGCGTGGAGTAGCTTGGAAAGCCTGCGACACCATGACGATTCCGATCCAAAGCACGATTGCCATACCCGCTTCGATCGGGATCAGCATTGAGACGATGGCAGCGGTGCCTGAAAGGCAGAGAAGCGTGAAGAAGACACCGTTTAGCACAGAGTATCCAACGCGAGCCCCCATTGCCTTCCAACCAGGGTGCCCGATGTAGATGGTGGTTGGAAAGGGCGACCCAAAGGCTGCCCCAATCAACGTTCCAATACCGTTGGCAACCAGTGACGGCACAGTACGATAATCGTCGCCTGCCGCTGCAGCACTGTCCAGATTCTGTAGCGAGCCTATCACGTTGAACAGACCCATAGGAATGATCACGGGCAAGAACTCGAGCAAATAGCCTGAACGAAATCCATCGACAACCGCTGCCAACTGTAGCTGCGGCGGCATAAAGCCGACCAGAGCCGATGCTCTTTCGTAGGCGACCGCGTCATAGTGGGCAAGCCCCGTGGTCCAGGCCAGAATGGTACCGAGCACGATCGCTATGAGTCCGCCGGGGATCCCGAAAGGGAATCGCACGCGCCCGAAATAGGTCAGAAGTACTGCGCCAAACGGCAAGAAGGCCACCACAGGCGAAGCAAACGTCCTCAGCAGGAATCCCGCGGCAATGAAAGTAATGGCAATCCCAGCTAGCGTTGCCAGCATGGCAGCACGGGGAGTCCACCGCCGCAGCCAGTCCACGAACCATGCTCCACCTGCCTCGATCACGCCCGTAGCGACGGTTGCGACGATTCCAGCGCGGAATGCCAGCTCTGACGCAAGCTCTGGTGCCATACCACGCCCGAGAGCCACGAGGCGTACCGGAAGCATGACGAGAAACACAAAGCCGATCAAGGTGACAGTATTGATACCGTAGGGCAACGCGCACACGTCCTGGCGCCCAGTTGCTAGCTGCAATTGCCGCGCTTGATACGCATAGTAGAGGTTGCCTACTACCAGCGATGTCGCCACTCCGGGCAGCATGCGTCCGTAGATCAAAGCCGGGGTGAATCCAAGCACTTTAGTGGCAAGTGCGGCGAGCAGCAAGACCTGGATCAGATTGTCCAGCGCGAGCCCAAAGAACCCGTCGATGTCACCACGCACGAACCAGCGATGCTTGACCTCGGAAGCCTGAATCATGGCGTGCTAGATAGCCGAATTGACGCGCCATGGGTAGTGTCAACTTTCGGCACGCTGCCGCTGGAGCTCGGCATCGGGGAGAGCTCAACGGTGGGCAGCTCCGGCCGACGGCGAGCAGGAGTTACGGACAATTGCGCGGAGCTTTGTCTTGGCCAGAAAGGCTACGTCAAGGTCTCGACGATCTTGGAAGCCAGAGCTTTCGCGGTGAAGGGTTTCGAGAGAAACGCGGTGTTGCCGTTCAGTACGCCGTGGTGAGCAATGACGTCGGCGGTGTAACCGGAGAGATAGAGGCATATTATCTGGTGAAGGAAGCTGGAAAGCGTCGAAACGAGCTCTCGCCCGTTCATTTCCGGCATGATGACATCGGTGACCAGAAGTGCAATTTCCCCGCAATGAGATCTGGCGATCTCAATGGCTAGGGAAGGACGACTTGTGGACAATACCTTGAACCCAAACCGCTCGAGCATGACTTGAATCAGTCCGCACAAGGCAGGTTCGCCTTCGACGAGCAGCGAGGTCCGTCTGCCCGGCGCAGTAGCCCTCGTCGAGCTAACGCTCGATGTACTCTTTGACCTTCTGTACCGCGGAGGTGCCGTCATACTGGACTGGAGCGGATACGTCGATCGGCGTCTTGCCAAGCGTGTCGGCGACGCTGCCAAATCCATACATGGTCGCCGCCGCGGGATTGCAGTCCAGGAAGCGCGAAGTTTGCGGGCCCATGACAACACTTGGCAAGGTGGCACGCTCGAATATCCGGTCGCTCCCGAACGAGATGGTCATCAGCAACTTCTCAATGCGACAATATGCCGAGCATATTGTCCAAATCGGAATTCTTTGCGTTAGAACGCCACTTTTTCGGAAAGCTCGGATGGCGAACCTCAAAGGAATCCTGAAATAAAGCAGCCAGATAGCTCCTTATGCCGTGGTGAACAGCGACTATTGTGTGGTAGCTCTCGGGCATGCCTGCCATCGTCGTCGACGCCATCCGCTGCAAGAAAGACGGTCTCTGCGTCGAGGTATGTCCGATGCAAATCCTGGAGCAACAGCCCGGATCCCTGCCAAAGACGCGCTATGCTTGCGAGACGAGTTGTATGCGCTGCGGCCACTGTATGGCCGTATGCACCAACGAAGCGCTGCTTCTAGAAGGCACGCGTCGCGAAGAGCTCGAACCTCTCGAGCCAGCGCACATGCCAAGCCCCGAAGCGTTGCGCGCGTTGTTGCGCGGCCGTCGAAGCATTCGGCTGTACAAGGACGAGCTGGTCGAACGTTCTGTGATCGAGTGCATCTTGGACACCGCACGTTGGGCGCCATCGGGAAAGAATGTCCAGCCGCTGCGCTACACGGTGTCGAGTGGCAAGGAGCGGATGAAGGAAATATCCGAACAGGTCATCGCCTATTTCCGCAGCCTGCTAGAAGGTCAGCCAGAGTTGGCTGTGGCTTGGGGCGCTTCTGGGCTGGTGAAGGCTTGGGACGTGGGCAAGGACGTGATCCTGCGCGGCGCGCCCCAGCTCATCGCTGCCCATGGCCCGAGAGGAAACCCCGTGCTGGTTGGTTCGGGTACGATTGCCCTCACGCAGATTGAGTTGCTTGCTGCGGCACACGGACTTGGTGCTTGTTGGGCTGGCTACGTCCAGATTGCCGCCGGCTCCCACGAGCCAACACGCAAAGCATTGGGCCTTCCCGCCGCAGACGCGCTAGCTGGCGCGCTCATGCTCGGCAAACCCCGGGTCAAGTACCACGCCGTCGTACCGCGAAACCCGCTCAACGTAGTCTGGCGTTAGCTGCGCGATTGCGTCGACACGCGTCGAGGCAGCGCCGGAGCTCTGCCATTCGCGCCTGTTGATGGGTTCGTTCGTCGCGATTACGAATTGATGGATCCAGATGCACATTGTCGTTACGTCAAAGGCCGTCCTTGCGCGCTCCCAGACAAAGGCTCGGCGGCGGCCTAGAGCTACGACTTGGGCTAGGGGTAAGGCTAGGGCCGCTCACACCTGGCCTACGTCATATCCATGCGTCATGGTTTCAACCGTCTGCCGCACGGACGAAACGGACGGGCTTCTCAAGTAGACGATGCGTTCCCGTTCACCCGCGAGCGCGCGAGCTTGCATCAAGAGCGGGTGCGAGACCATGGTAACAAGGACGATGACCAAAGCAATCTTGCTTGCTGATGGCGGGCACTTTGCCGAGACGCGATCTTCGTAGCAGCGGCATTGGTATCCAATCTTCTCGATGGCGTCGCGGTAGCGTGCTTGAAGCCCGCCTCTTCCGCCGACGATGATGACGGTATCTCGATGGTGAGCGTGAGTGGTATGTGGGGTCATGCGTCGGCCATCGCAAGGAGCGGGCCAACGCTCAACGTGCTTCAAAGACACATGATTTACGCCGATTCATCCACACGTGGTTTTATTCCCCGCCAATTCTTCTCTGGAAGGCGCAACCCCACGCCAAGATGGCAAACGTTAGTTGTCGAAACCATTTCTCGGAATTTTGGAGGATTGGGACTTCCGCTTCGGGGTCCAGAACCTATAGAGTCCGTGGTCCAAGCAACAGGTAATCGGGCCATGCGCCCAACGAGGAAGACAAATGGCAAAGACTGCGTTCAAAGGGACAACCGTCAATACCGTCGGCGAGCTGCCAAAGCCAGAGACAACAGCACCGGATTTCGAGCTCGTGGGAGCCGATCTATCCAACAAGACCTTGGCTAGTTTTACCGGTAAGAAGAAGGTCTTGACCATCAATCCAAGCTACGACACTGGAGTGTGTCAGGCCGCCGCCCGAGCTTTCAACAAGCGCATTGCCGGCCGCGGTGATGCCGTCGTGCTCCTCATCAGTGCCGATCTGCCCTTTGCACAGAACCGCTTCTGCGAGGCCGAGGGGCTCTCGAACGTCGTCACGTTGTCCTCCTTTCGCGCAAGCTTCGGCAAGGACTACGGCGTTACCTTGGCCGATGGCGTGTTGAAGGGTTTGACCGCCCGCGCAGTCATTGTTCTAGACGAATCCGACAAGGTGAAGCACGTTGAACTCGTGTCCGAGATCACGACAGAACCTAACTACGATGCCGCGCTTGCGGCGCTGTAGTTTCCAGGGTTGGCGGCAGACTGCGTAGAGGATTCGGGCCCGAGCAAGCGCTGGGCCCGACTTCAGATTTCCACTTGCATCCCGAGCTCAACGACCCGCCCGGGTGGAATCGAGAAGAAGTCCGTGACCGAATGGGCGTTGCGAGACAGGAAGGCGAACAGCAACTTGCGCCAACGAGCCATGCCCGAGTTACCCGTCGTTCTGAGAGATTCCCGACTCAGGAAGTAGCTGACATCCCGACCCACGTCGACACCCAGCTCGGAGCAGCGTTGCAGAATTTCTGGCACGTTAGGGCGCTGCATGAACCCGTAATGCGCGATGACCTGGCAGAATCCGTGGTCCAGTTGGCGCACCTCGACACGCTGTTCTTCAGCCACTTCCGGCACGCGATCTGTGGCAATACTGAGCATGATTACCAGCTCGTGAAGCACTTTGGCATGTTTGAAGAAATGCAAGAGCGCCGCGGGGACGACGTTGGGATTCAACGACAGAAACACGGCCGTGCCAGATACCCGGGTCACTTTCGTATTTGCCAGATCAGCCATAAATAGCTCGATCGGCAGCACGGCGGCGCGGATCCGTTCGCCCAACGCTAGCCTACCGCGACGCCAGGTGATCATGACCACGAAGATACATCCGGCGAGACCAATGGAGACCCACCCGCCTTGTGGGATTTTGGCCAGGTTGCTTGCGAAGAATGCCAAATCGAAGGCACCAAACAGCAGCGAAAGAGCTAGAGCGGGCAGGAATCCCCAGCGATTCTTCATCACCGCAAAGAACAAAATCGTGGTGATGCCCATCGTGCCGGTTACGGCGATGCCGTAGGCCGCAGCTAGGTTCGTCGACGCACGAAACCCGAGCACCAGGGCCACACTTCCCACCATCATGAGCGTGCGCACCGTGGGAATGTAGATCTGCCCTTCGGTGTGGCTCGCGGTGTGCACGATGTTGAACCGAGGCAGATAACCAAGCTGCACGGCTTGGTGCGTCAAGGAGAACGACCCCGAGATTAGGGCTTGGGATGCGATCACCGTCGCTGCCGTGGCAATAACGACCATTGGATAGAGCAGACTCTGCGGAACGAGACCATAGAAGGGGCTTTCCAGCGCGGGAGCCCCAACTTTTAGCAGCAAGGCGCCCTGCCCGAGGTAGTTTAGTATTAGCGCCGGAAACACCAGCGCGTACCAAGCCAAGCGAATGGGCTTGCGACCGAAATGCCCCATGTCTGCGTAGAGTGCCTCACCACCTGTGATGCACAGCACCACGGCTCCCAATACCAGAAAGCCGTGCATCCCGTGGTGGGACAAGAAATGCACCGCGTAAACGGGATTGCAGGCCGCTATGATCGCCGGCTCGCGAATGATCCATGTCAGCCCGAAGCCGCCGATGCTCAAGAACCAGAGAATCATCGCGATCCCGAACACCTTGCCAATGCCACCGGTGCCGCGCTTCTGCACGGCAAACAGTCCGATTAGGATCAGCACGGTGATCGGAACGATGTATGGATCGAAGACATTCGTCGCCACCGAAAGCCCCTCGACCGCACTGAGCACTGAAATGGCAGGGGTAATGACGCCGTCGCCGTAGAGCAAGGCCGCGCCAAAGAGGCCGGCGAGCGCCAGCACGGAAACCCAACTCATCCCCGACTTCGGAGGCCTACCCTTGGTGGCAAGCGCCAATAGTGCGAGAATTCCACCCTCGCCGTTGTGATCGGCTTGCATCACGAAGGTCAGGTACTTTACGACCACGACCACGGTCAGAGACCAGAAGATCAGGGAGATGACTCCAAGCACATTTCCCGGGGTTAGCGCCGCAGCGTTGTGCCCAGCAAAACACTCCTTTACCGCGTAGAGAGGCGAAGTTCCAATATCACCGTAGACCACGCCAAGAGCCGCTATGGCGAGAGTTCTGGTGCGAGCCGTGGAGGTGGAGTCCGAGTGCGAGCTCGAGCTATGGGCCATTCAATTCCAGCGACATTTACGGCAATGCTTCCAAATGCACCAGCGGTTTGCGCTTTGATTCACCGAGCACGCGCAGTTGGAGCGGATTCTGGCTTTGAACATCGGCCATTCCGCAGTCAAAACGCCGGCACGAAACCCGCGGGAACCTGGTTGTTGCGGGCCCTAAATCGGCCCACGAACCCAACACCGAGCTTGTCGAAATCGCCGGCTGCTATGCTGGCGCGGATCTCCAACCACCACCGGTGTCACGCGACGGAAGTGGGCGGTTCCATTTGCTTGAGCCAGCCGTCTTGAACGTTCGACGGATTCAGATTGATCTTTACAGGGAGCACGATCATCGGCAGACCATGATGATGTAGTCGTCGATGTACTACGAGCGCGGTCTCATTGTGCATCAGGCGGTTCCAGAAGCTATCCTCTTCAAAACTGAGCTGTCCTGCAACGAAGAGAGAGTGCGGGTACTTGCGGCTAACTTCTAGAGCAACTCGCTCGGCTTCCAATGCAACCTCAGGCCCAACCCCGATCACGAATTCACTGGGAAGGTCTGCGGCAGCTGCGAAGCGACAGTACTTCTCCAGATCTTTTCGCGTACGTTCTACCATCGCATCGAGTTCGGTCTTGCCCTGCATTGCACTAGTGTCGACACATGCGATGCCGATGAAGACGACTCCTTCGAAATGTTTGGGAAACATCCGCAGGAGAGCAAACAAGGCGTGCCGACCGAGCGCACCGTAGCGACCGACGAACAGTGCGGCAACGGGCTTCTTCGATTCTGGCTCACCCAGGCGCTGAATGTCGTTGACCGAATCCACTCCGAACGCCGACGGAAACTCTTCAGGTCCTGGCAATTCGGCATCGAAGCGTCGAATTGCGGCACCCACGCGCTCGTAGTGACGCTTGACGAATATGCAGAGGCTTGCAAGGCTCGTCGTCACTAGAATCGTAACCCAGCCACCTTCGGTGAACTTCTCATAGATGGTGATGACCAAGATCGAGAGACAGAGCAATGCAGCCAGGGCATGGGCCGGAAGATGGCGAATCCAATGACGGTCAACTTGTCGCTTGCGGTACCAGTGGAGCATCATCGCGAGGTTCGAGAGACTGAACGTCACAAAGACGTTGATTGAGTACATCACGACAAGTTTGGAAACATCACCTCTTGTGTAGAGAAGCGCGGCGGTAGCAGCGCCACTCATTAGAAGTACGCCATTTTTCATCGTTAGTCGTTCAGAAAGCGACGAAAACCGGTGGGGCAACCATGAATCTACCGCCATGTTGGACATTACGCGCGGTCCATCAATAAAACCCGCCTGCGACGCAACGACCAGCAGCAAGCCTTCGGACAGCAAGCTAGTCACGATGAAGGCCTGGCCCAAGGGAATTCCCCAAAGCTGAAATTTCCCAGCTGCGCGATCGAACAGGACGAAGTTCATCGTCTTGCCCTCCATGGGGCGGGTGTCCATGAGCAAGTAGGCAAGTAGGATCCCACTGGCTGTAATTGCCAACGATACTGCCATTAGAGCCATCGTGCGCCTTGCGGTCTGAACGCGTGGCTCGCGCATCAGCGTCATACCATTCGAGACGGCCTCGATTCCCGTATAGGTCCCACCACCCATCGAATAGGCACGAAAGAACAATGCAAGCATGCCGAGGGTGCCGAGCGTCGCGTGCGATCGATTCAAGTCAGCTTGCACGCGTTGAGCAGTCCCAGCGGCATCTCCCAGATGTCCGCCGAAAACGACCAGCAGAAGAACTGCGTGGGTCGCTATGAACAAAAGGAATACCGGGGCAATCGCCGACACCGACTCCTTAACCCCTCTCAGGTTGAGTACGGTCAAGAGAATGAGGACACCGAACACCAACGGCATCTTCAGCCACAACCAGGAAGTGGGAAGGAAACTCAAGACCTGGTCCGCACCTGAACCAATCGACATCGCGATCGTGAGTACATAGTCAACCAGCAATGCCGAACCCGATACGACGCCGGCCTTGGGCCCAAAAACTCGACTAGTAACGACGTAACCGCCGCCCCCCGAGGGAAACTGCTCGACGATGCGGCTATAGCCGTAGCTAATGATGAAGACTGTCAGTGCAGTCGCCGCGGCGAGGAACACTGCCAAGCTGCTGTGCTGACCGAGGGCACGGAACGACTCGTCGGGGCCATAGGCGCTCGACGATAGGCCGTCCGCTCCGAGACCAATCCAGGCGAGAAACGCTATCAAAGACAGCTTGTGAAACGCGTGGGGATCGAGGGCATCACGGGGTGCACCGAGAAGCGCACGACGAATGCGTGAACCAATAGTCATGAAACCGACCTCAACCTTGCTTTGAGAACTGAGCCCTCGTCGAACGCGGCGCGGGTCGGTTCTCTCCCGACGCCTACGGAGTTAGCTGACGGGCTAGGGCGAGAGAGCTGCCCTCCACTTCCTCAGACCGCATGGTCTCCTAGAAGGGTAAGCCCCGGAGAGGGATTGGTTCCCCCGCTGACCGGGAATCGATCATTCGGCGTAAACCAACTCTGACTCCGGCTGCTCGCGTGTCAAGAGCTGATCAAGGTCGGCCCTCTCCGAAGCGCGACCTCACGCCGAGAAGAAGCTGCGCGCTTCAACCATCTTGATAACTTCTTGATGCCGCGCGTTTCGACCATCTTGATAACCTCTTGATGCCGCGCGTTTCGACCATCTTGATAACTTCTTGATGCCAACACAAAAAGAGCAGTTCGTCTGATTGTCTTGACCACATCTTGATGCCTTTGGCCTCAGTCTTGACATCATCGCGACAGCAAACGCCGTACAAACCATGTGTACGGGGTCCCCATGAACGCCACATCAAGTGCCAGGTCCGTTCACCACTACTCCGCGATTGCGGCTACTGCTCTCGTCCTCGCCATTGCAGGCAGTATGCTCCTGAGTCATCGGCAGGCACGGCAAGAGCTACTCGCGCTGACGACAGATGAGCGTCAAACGCTCTTTATTCGCACCCTCGAAACTCTGACAACTGTGTGCACCCGCACGCAGGGACCGGATCTGACGGACTACTGCAGCACGCAATCGCAATTCCTTTCCCGATTCCCTGAATGCGACGCAAGTTGCCAGGACCTGTGCCGACGGTTCGCTCCGCACCCAACGAAGTAGCATCTGCGACGGGCACAGCTGACCTAAGAGTCCGCGCTTCAGTCGACCTTCTTCCAATCAATGCAAGTACGTAACCTTGTGGTCCAAAACACATCAGGACGCGTCTTCGGGCTTTTCGGCGAACCGCGCGTGAACGTACTGCTTCTGAACCGTGCCTTGGACAGGCTCGAGTGATGCGAGAATTGCCCCCAAGGTGAGCAACGAGCGTGTAGACTGATGGCTGTGAGTGAGCCACCGAACCGACCCGACCCGGACACCCTGCTTCGGCGCTTGCAGGAGCTAGAGTCTCGCTCGAAGCGCGGCAAGCTCAGGGTGTTTTTTGGATTCGCTCCAGGCGTCGGCAAGACCTGTCGCATGCTCCAAGTGGCGCGCGATCTCGTTTCCGATCAGAAGCTTGACTTGGTCGTTGGAATCGTCGAGACCCATCGACGGCGCGAAACGGCGGCGCTGGTACTCGGGTTGGAGTTGTTGCCGCGCCATCAAGTTGAGTATCGCGGGCATGTCATTGAAGAATTCGACCTCGATGCAGCGCTTGTCCGGAGGCCAAGAACGATTCTCGTCGATGAATTGGCGCACACGAATGCTCCTGGGACACGGCACCCAAAACGCTGGCAGGACGTAGAGGAACTCCTCAACGCGGGGATCGACGTCTTTACGACCATGAATGTCCAACACGTCGAAAGCCTCAACGACGTGATTGCGCAGATCACGCAGACCCAGATACGTGAGACTGTACCAGACTCAGTACTTGACGCTGCCGATGCTGTCGAGTTGGTCGACATCGCGCCCGAGGAGTTGCTCGAGCGTTTGAGGGAAGGCAAAGTCTACCTGCCCGACCAAGCGAAGGTCGCGGCAGGTCACTTCTTCCAGCGTGGCAACTTGCTCGCGCTACGTGAGCTGGCACTGCGGCGCACGGCACAGCATGTCGACGATGACGTGCTGGCGTATCGCCAAGAGCAGGGGCTGTCTGCCAATGTGCCAGCTGGCGAGCGGATCCTGGTTTGCGTCGGACCCGCTCCAACTTCTGGCCATCTGATCCGTGCGGCAGCGCGCCTTGCGGCAGGGCTGCGCTGCCCATGGGTCGCCGCCTACGTCGAAGCAACAACGCTGGCGAGTTTGACCGAAGCAGAACGTGAACGCATCGAGGCACATCTGCGCGTTGCAGAATCTCTCGGCGCCTCAGCGACGCGACTCACGGGAACGCGCATCTCCGATGCTCTACTTACGTATGCGCGACGTCACAACGTTTCGCGAATCGTCATCGGCAAGCCCACTCACTCGAGGCTTCGCGATCGCCTGCACGGCTCTCTGCTGGACGAGGTGGTACGAGGAAGCGGTGACATTGACATACAAGTTATCAGCGGCACAGATTCGACTCACGTTCCTGCGCTGAATGGCTACGCAATCAAGACGGCATTTCGAACCTCGCAGTACCTCGCGTCCACTGCTCTCGTCGGAGTGACGCTTGGCGTAGCCGCGGTGCTGCATACGGGTCTGGCTCTCCCTGATCCGGAGATGCTATTTCTGCTCACCGTAATGGTAACGGCAGTGTGGTTCGGCCGCGGGCCGTCACTTTACACCGCTGCGTTGGGAATTGGCGCGTACGACTTCTTCTTCGTGCCTCCCTACTTCACGTTCGCCGTGGCTGATCGCCGCTATATTCTCACGTTTGCCACCATGTTTGCCGTCGGATTCGTGCTAAGCGAACTCGCTGGCCGCGTGAAGCGACAGGAGCGTGAGGCCTTGGCGCGAGAAGAGCGCACTGCGGTGCTGTACGCACTGAGCAAGGACCTGTCGTCAGCCGATGTCTCGACCCGGATTGCGGACATTGCCACGCGCCGCGCCGCAGACGTATTCGCGGCAAACGCGTTTGTGCTCCTCGCAAGCCCGGACGGTGTGCTTTCCCCCGGCGGAGCGTCACCTGCCGATACGTCTCTCGCTCCGAAGGAGCTCGTCGTCGCAAGTTGGGCGCTCGAACACCAGAAGTCTGCTGGGTTCGGCACCGACACGCTACCTGGCTCATTGAGCCTTTGCACACCGCTGAAAGTCGGAGGATCGGCATTGGGCGTCCTGGCATTGGTGCCACACGTCAAACTCCCGCTGCGCGCGGAGCAGCGCGCATTTCTGGAGGTCTTTTGTCGCCAGGTTGCGGTTGCGCTCGAACGCGCTCGCCTTGCTGAAGAAGCTCGAATTGCTGCATTGCGCGTGAAGACCGAGGAGATGCGCTCGTCGCTGCTTTCCGCAGTTTCGCACGATTTGCGCACGCCGCTGGCTTCGATCACTGGCGCTGCAACCTCTTTGCGGGATGATTCGAATCTGAGTCCAGAAATTCGCGTAGAACTGGTCGGTTCCATCTGTGACGAGGCAGAGAGACTCGAGCGTCTCGTGGCCAATCTGCTCGACATGACGCGACTCGAGTCCGGTGCACTTTCGCTCAAGCGCGATTGGATCCCCCTCGAGGAAATTGTCGGTTCTGCGCTCACCCGCCTTGAGGTGAGTCTGTCCAATCGTCAGGTCACGGTTGAGCTCCCGAGCGACTTACCTCTGCTTCGGGTCGATCCGGTAATTTTCGAACAGATATTCATCAACTTGATTGAAAACGCCTGCAAGTACGCCCCGTCGGGCACGCCGATAGGCGTGCAAGCAACCCGGGGGCGTGACACAGTAGTGATTGAGTTCCGTGACTATGGCCCCGGAATCCCTGTAGGTTGCGAAGAGAAGCTATTCGAAAAGTTCTACCGCGGGTCGCACACTGGAGGCTCTGGAGCAGGCCTTGGACTTGCCATTTGTCGAGGGATCGCCGAAGCACACGGGGGCTCGATTCGGGCTGAGAACGCCACTGGTGGTGGCGTCTTGTTTCGCATTATCGTACCGATTGGTGGCGAACCACCCGACACTTCGAAACTCGAGGGAGCCCTCACATGACCGACATTGGACGCCTAGTGCTTGTCGTCGAAGACGAGGCGCCATTGCGCAAGTTCATTCGCGCGTCGCTGACGTCGCATGAGTATCGCATTCTCGAAGCTGACCACGCGGGCGAAGTCGCCAGGCTGGTGACGAGCCACAACCCTGAACTGATTTTGATGGACTTGGGCCTTCCTGACGGCGATGGCCTCGAGCTTACCAAGCAGCTTCGCGAGTGGACGCGAATTCCGATCATTGTCATATCGGCACGCGGACAAGAAGACGACAAGGTAGCGGCCCTGGATGCAGGAGCGGACGATTACCTGACCAAGCCGTTTGGGGTCAACGAATTGCTTGCTCGAATGCGCGTCGCGCTGCGGCATGCCCAAGGCGCCACAACGACGCATACAGAGCAGATGCTTGAATTCGGTGACCTGAAGCTGGATTTCATTCGGCGCGAGGTGACAAGGGGCGGTGTTGACGTACACCTTACGCCAATTGAATATAAGCTATTGGTGCTGTTCGCCCAGAACGCCGGCAAAGTTCTCACTCACCGTCAGGTCCTGCATGAGATCTGGGGACCAGGGTACGCTCAACAGACACACAATGTACGGGTCCACATGGCCGAACTGCGTAGAAAGATTGAGCTCGACCCGTCTCGTCCAAAGCTACTCGTGACCGAGCCAGGCGTTGGCTACCGTCTTCGGGATCGATCCTAGGACGTTTCCGCAGGCTCCTGAACCGCGACGCGACGGACAGTGGAATCGTTTGCTCCTTCGACAGAGAGCGACATTCGCACCGCGCGAAAGCGAAGTCTGTAACAATAGGCCAACCGAAGATGCCTTCTTTGAATCATCCGGCGCCAGCCAGCGTTCAGACGTTCGAACAGCTTCCGCTACTACTTGGAGGAGAACTCGCAAACTCGAGTGCTTCTGATCCCGTGACACTTCGGAAGCTCTGGCCACAACTCGTCGAGCTTGAACTGAATACCGTGCTCGCGCCGGTCTATTGGGAGCTCATTGAGCCCGAGGAAGGCGTCTTTGACTTCATTTCGGTGGACGAGCTACTGCGCCTCGCTCGACGCCACCATCAGCATCTCGTCTTGTTGTGGTTCGGCGCATGGAAAAATAGCATGTCGTGCTATGCGCCGGGTTGGGTCAAGCGCGACACGGAGCGTTTCCGTCGCGCGCGATTGCATGACGGCACTCCGCTCGAAATGCTCTCGGCATTCTCGACCGAGAACCTGGCGATAGATTGTCGCGCCTTCGGGAGGCTGATGGCCTACCTACGCGAGAAGGACGCCACTGAGCGCACGGTCGTCATGGTGCAGGTCGAAAACGAAGTGGCCATGCTCGAACAAGCCCGCGATGCCTGTCGAGAAGCAAACCAGGCCTTTCACCGGCCAGTTCCAGGAGAATTCCTCGAAGCACTCGAAGCGATGACCGGAGAGGTTGCTCGCCGCATGCGCGCTTCTGGCCGCGCACAGAGTGGAAGTTGGGCTGAGGTATTCGGCGAATCTATCGAAACCGAGGAGATCTTCCAGGCGTATTTCTACGCGAAGTTTGTCGATGAAGTGGCTGCTACAGGCAAGCGTGAGTATGCGCTTCCGATGTACGTCAACGCTGCGCTCAACCGCCCTGGCGCCAAGCCTGGTCAGTATCCGAGCTCGGGCCCCCTACCCCATTTGTTCGACGTTTGGAAATTCGCTGCACCGAATCTGGACCTCTTGGCTCCGGACATCTATTTCCCGGATTTCGAGCACTGGTGTCAGCGCTACGATTGTGCGGGCAATCGCTTGTTCATCCCCGAGGCGACCAATGGTGCGGACTGCGCAGTACATGCCCTATATGCGATCGGTGCCCATCAGGCGATCGGATTCAGTCCATTTACGGTCGAGGCGATCGATCCAGAAGAGTCAACGCTACCGGACTGCTACCGCGCTCTGCGCCTGCTCAACGACGAGATAGTGCGTTGCCGCAAGAGCGATGCAGTGCGCGCCGTTGTCCTTACGCAGGGCGAGCCTTTGGCACAGTTCGAACTCGGTGGCTATCGTTTGAGCTGTTCGCATGACTACACTTGGGAGTGGTCAGGCACGGGACGGTTGGCAGCCGAATGGCCCAAGGCAGGAGCCATGGTGCTCGCCACCGGACCTGACGAGTTCCTCCTGCTTGGCACTGGGGTCATCGTAACGTTTGCACCGGCGCAAGCAACTCGTGAGCGTGTTGGGATTATCAGCATTGATGAGCTCGTCGCGGATTCGGAGCGGTTCGTCAAGCGGCGCCGTCTGAATGGCGACGAGAGCCATCAAGGTCGCCACTTGCGCCTTCCGGCTCTCGCTTTCAGTGTACAGATGATACGGCTCTACCAATATCGTTAGCACTCTGGGTCGCGCGTTTCTCGCTAGCTTTCGACTACATCAAGGGTAATGCCTGATGGGGTTGGATATGCGGATCCACTTTTCGCTTTCACCCAGTGGCGGACTCGTCAGCAACGGCACATGGCGCGCTACCACGGCCAGGTTGATGCAACAGGCGGGGCGAAGCGCACATTTTAGCGGGGGTTGGCGCTGGGACACGTAAGAAGTCGCCCCCTGCGGACTCGCTGCTTTGGACATCCAGAATGCGAACGCATCGGGCGACCGGTTGCCCCCCCCCCGATGCTTGCGGCATTGTTAGCGCTTCCGCTAGGACGGGTAGTCGCCGGGCTCCGGGAACTGACCTCATGGCAAGGGGTGCTTCTGGGTGCAAGCGGTCGCCTCATGCCAGAAATGGCGGCATTTGTCGCCAAAATGGGTGGTCGACGCCGACAATGCCCGCACCGTGCCCGCGGCAACGCTACGGTCATCGTTCGGGGGCGAGTGGATTTTTTGACGGAGTGAGGAGCGAAGTGCCACTGCCGTAGTGCCAGAGGATGCCCGTCACTGACTCCGTAGCTCGTGTCACGTCATTGGACGTCGAATCGGGAAAGGTTGGCTCAACCCGAGGGGTTGGTGTGTCCGATTTCTCTGAAATCTACAGGCACTACTTTAGTTTCGTCTGGTCCTGCACGCGCCGAATGGGTGTCAGTGAAAACTCGATCGATGATGTCGTGCAAGAAGTCTTCATCGTCATTCACGCAAAGTTACAGACGCTGGAGCAACCAGCATCCCTGCGCAGTTGGATCTACGGAATCGTGCGACGCACGAGCAGCACCTATCACCGAGCAAAACGCGCGAAAGTAGCCTCCGCCGCGGCGCTCAACCGAGAGCCCGAGATGCAGTATCCGCAACCACCTTCACCCCTTGACCTAGCCGAGCAATCCGATCAGGCTAGACTGCTTTGGACTCTCCTAGCCAAGCTGGATCCGCCCAAACGTGAAGTGTTCGTCCTCGTTGAAATTGATGAGCTGTCGGTTCCCGAGATAGCGTCGGCGATTGAGGCTCCAATCAACACGGTGTACTCGCGATTGCGCGCCGCGCGTCAGGAGCTCGAGGAAGCATTGGCTCGACACAACGCCCAAGCTGAGCAAGGAGGCCGATCATGACCGACTTGAGTCCCGAACTCGAGCAACTCGTGCTTGCTGGTAGAAGTACAGGTCGCCCGAGCGACGCTGACTTCGAGCGCGTGTTCGTAGCCCTTCAGGCACGTTTGGGTAGCGCAGTCGGTTTCGGTAGTGACGTGGGTGTTTCAGTGCTGCCCCAAAGCACTTTCCGTGTGCTCGTGGGCAAGGTCACCGGCATCACGGCAGCCGGGCTCGCACTGGTCGTTGGCGGAATCGCAGTCGTTACTTCATTTGCGAACGGGGTGCCGCCCAATGCGCCGGTTCTTGAGGGCAAGACGCGAGCGACCGCCTCGACCGAAATTGCGGACATATCGAGCGTCTCGGCGTTAAGCTCCGGAAAGGAGTCGCCGACTGAAGCGATACCCACGCCGCTTCCAGCCGAAGGTAAGGTGACACGAGCCACAGAGCCCTCTCGTGGGGCGCCACGCGCTCACGACAGTCTGTCAGTCGAAGTCGCCATACTAAGCCGCGCCGAGACGGAGCTGCACAGCGGTCGAGCCGAGAACGCCTTGAAGCTGTTGAGTGAGCACGAACGCAAGTTCAGAAACGGAATCCTCGCGGAAGAGCGGACTGCCGCGCGGATCCAAGCGCTCTGTGCACTGGGTCGGACTTCGGATGCTAACGTGCAGATGGCGCGATTGTCGCCGAAGTCCCTGCATGGGGATCGCGCGAGACAAGCATGCAGTTCAGCCCCGAAGGGCACTGCTAGTCAAGCAACGGGCCGACAAGCTGTTAGTCCGCTGGCGAACAAACCTTAGGCGCATGTCGATTTTGGCAACGGAACTTTACTGGCGCTGTCACTGCCCATCGTGACGGTGTTGGTCAAAACCTACGCAAGCCGGGCACCACAACCATCCATGAAGCAAGCCGCGACACAGGTGGAGTTTTCGTTGCCATCTTCGCCCGAGCGAGGAGCTTTGGTCGAGCCGATTGCGACTCCGCTGCAGAATGCGACCTTCGCCGTTCGGCGCTCGGTAGCGGTCTCACCACTCGTACTGTCGAAAGCGCGAGCCTGCCGAACGCGCGGTACCGTTCTGCCCACCAACGTTGGGCGCTACATCGAAGCGCGGGGGCACTACTGCTCACTGCCTTACGGCAGCACGCAAGATACGGTCATCTACTGCACCGGCGGCCGTGGTTGGTGTAGAGTTGGCGAGCAGGAATCGGCAATTGGCGCTGGAGAATTATTGTTGATCCCTGCTGGCACTCCGCATGCCTATGGTGCCGACGAGAAGCTTCCATGGAGCATCTACTGGTTCCATGCGGAAGGGGCACTGACTGACCAGTACTTGGAGGCGCTGGGAGTCTCAGGGGGACCGCCCGTCATCTCGCTGGAACATGACCCGAAGGTGATCGCACTCTTCGTCGAGCTTATCGATGCCCTTGAAGAGGGTCACGATCCAGAGCAATTGCTCTATGCGTCGAATGTCTCGGCGCACTTGCTCAACGTCATAGTTCGCTGCCAACGCCGGACCGGCAGGCTCGTGCCGGACGCGGCCCAACGCGTCACCGCTAGCATCGAATTTATGACGCGCAACCTGGCTCATTCACTCGATATTGCGCAACTCAGTCGCATGGCTCGGCTCTCGCCATCCCACTACTCGGCGCTCTTCAAGCGGCAAACAGGTCGCTCTCCGCTTGACTACTTTCTACAGCTTAGGATGCAGCTGGGTGCTGGCTTACTCGACTCCACGAATCTGAGCGTCAAAGCCATTGCCCTGCGGTTGGGCTATAAGGATGCTCTATACTTTACGCGGGTGTTTACCGGCGTTCACGGCATGTCCCCGACCGAATACCGACGCCGTCGACAGCCGATCCAGCCGTCGTGAGACACTGCACGGTTGCCGCGTTCGGCTTGGCTACGCCGTATCGTATAGGCACAGTATGCAGTCAGGCGAGTGATTCGGCGCGCCATCTTGGTTTGTAAAGTCACGGATAATGGTGGCGTCGGCGTCGGGCGGGCGTTCCATCCGCGGCTCTGGAAGGCTCTCGGCAGGGTGCCGATTTCCATCGGAGAAGTCCGGCCCGCAGCAAGAGGTGTCGTTTGGGACATCTGCCGCTCGAAGGACAATTCTGCTTTGGTTTCATTGGCTCGTTGAGGCATCGAATCCCGCCTTGGGCCAGCTCTCTTCGTTGGTGAAGCCATGTCGAAGCCCCATCTCGTTGCTATTTCTGCAATCATGCTTGCCTGTTCCACCTTTGGCTGCAGCGATCCTCCCGCATCGCAAGAGCCCGTGGCGATCGTCGAGGAGCGGTTGCTCGAGGCGTTTGCGACCGCTGACGAAGTGGCCGTTATCGTCAACTTCCGGGACCCAGTAGCGGCAAATCTCTCGGCGGATCCGGCGGGCTATCGTAGGGCCCTGCGCCACGTCCGAGAATCCTTGCTGAAGGTCAGTCTGGGGGGCTTCGTTCCTACGCGGCAGTTCGAACATGTTCCCGCAATGGCTGGCCGAATTTCACGCGCAGCACTTGAAGCCCTGTCGCGCGATCCGAACGTGTCCTTCATTCAAATCGATGGTTTGGGCCACGGTGCGCTCAGCGTTTCCGTCCCGGCTATCGGCGCTGACGTGGCCAAGACCGAGTTCCATGTCACGGGCAAGGGTGTTCGTGTGGCCGTGCTCGATACCGGCGCAAACTCGACCCACCCAGATCTGAAGAACTCGATCATTCCGACTCAGCATTGCTTCACCCAAAGGGCCTGTCCACCCGCCAATTCAGCGGAAGGAACGAGTGCCGAGGATGATCACGGCCATGGAAGCCACGTATCGGGGATTGTCACCTCCGATGGATCGATTGCCGGCTTGGGATTCGCCCCTGACGCCGAAATCGTTGCGGTCAAGATCAACGACCGAAACGACGCGGGAATGGTGTCTGACTGGGTTGCGGGGCTCGATTGGGTCTATGGCAACCTGTCCACGCTCAATGTGAAGATCGTCAATATGAGCATCTGCACCGATAGACTATATAGCTCACTGACCGAATGCGATGCTGGCGAGCCCGCACTGAGAAGGTCTGTCAAGAACTTGGGCGACGCTGGGGTGACCCTCTTTGCTGCCTCGGGCAACAATGGTTCAAGCAGCCAGGTCGCGGCGCCCGCCTGCATTGGCGGAGTTATCGCAGTGGGTGCTACGTACAAGTCGAACCAAGGGCGTCAGCCTTCAAGTGGCACTTTTTCGGCCCAATTTGGGGCCACGTTCGGGAATTGCGCTGACACCACGACGGCATTCGACAAGGTTGCATGCTTTACAAACAGTTCGGAGCGACTCGACCTGGTCGCTCCCGGCGCGGTAATTACGTCGGATTCACTAGGGACCCGGACGCAGCAATATTGGGGTACCTCCCAAGCGAGCCCCAGTGCGGCGGGTGTGGCCGCACTGATGCTGCAATGCAATCCGCGGCTCGCGCCGGCACAGGTCAAGGACATTCTCGTTCGCACCGGAGCCTCAGTCACCGATCCGAAGAACGGCAGAACTTTCCCGTCGATTCGCGCAGCGGCAGCCGTCAAGGAGGCTTGCTCAGCTGGCGCGGGCGGAAGTACAGGCGGTGCTGCTAGCAACGGCGGGCAGAACAGCGGCGGCAGCGGCACTGGCGGCGTCCCAACCACTCGCGGTGGCGCCGGCGGGAGTGTGCCCAGTACAGGAGGCACTGGCACTGGTGGCGGTGTCACCGTGGGCGGACGAAATGGGAATGGCGGCGCAATCACGACGACCGGTGGTAGCAACGCGACAGGCGGCTCAAGCGCCGCGACGGGAGGCAGTAGCGGGCTCGGTGGCAATGTCAACTCAACAGGCGGGCGCAATGAGACAGGTGGCTCGGCTGAGGGTGGTGTTGGTGGCGCGGAGGCAACGATCGGGGGTGGAGGGAGCGCGCTGGGGGGTGCGCCCGGTAGTGGCGGACTGGCTGGCACGGGCGGACTGCCCAATGGCTTGGGAGGAGCCACGTCGGCGACCACAGCAGTAACCATGAACGGACTGCCAAGCTCGGGTGCCAATGGGCTAGTAGCGCCAATGGGGTCCAGTGTCGCAGACGAGAACGCGTGCGGTTGCAGGGCTGCGGGACGGTCAACCCAATCTCGTTCGACGGCGTTCGTCGGATTCGTCACGCTGCTCGGGTTGGCCTTGGCCTTGTCGCGCCGCCAGAGGCCTCGTCGTTGAGCGGTCGCCTACGAACAGCTTCATCAAGCCTTGCCGGAAGTGCGGGTGTCGTGCCTGTCCCGACATTCACCATGGCCGTGCCAAACCGATAGAAGAGCTGAGGAATATCCAGAAGGCAGGCGGGCCGTGGCCCCGCGGAGCGGGCCACCCTGAGCCCTATTGCCGGATCGTGCGATCCCGTGGTCTGCTGAAGAATCCAGGCAGTGCACCGTGAGCGCCACAGATACCGACAGCCCCAAAGACGCACCAGCCAATAGCTCGCACTGGCTGGCACGGTTCGGTGTTCGGACGTACCTATTTCTCGCGCTCGTGACGACCGCAGTTGCTCCGGTTGCGCTCTTTGCGTGGAACCGGACTGCGCATCTGGCAACCATCGAGTTCGAAGCCGCCGACCGGCAAACCGTGGCGACAGCTCGCGCAGCCACTCAACAGATCCTCTTGGCTCTACAAGGCTATACACGCGCCGCGGAAACCCTGTCCGCTCAGACTGCTAGCTCGGAGTTACTCGATCCCATTGCGCTCGTCGAGGCATTGTACAATCACCTCACCCATCACCCAGAGTTCCTCGGGGCTTATGTTGCCGACGCGCGTGGCCTCTCGTTGGCTAGCGTGGCACCTGACGGTGAGTTACTTGGCGTGCCCGTCGACTACTCGGATCGCGACTACTTCCGGGAGTTGTTGCGAACAAGACGGACGACGATTTCTCGCGCGGCTGTCGGCCGAGTCACCCAAGTTCTATCCGTTCAGCTGGTTGCACCTGTGCTCGATCCAAATCTTAGGCTCATGGGGTTCACTTGCAGTTCCCTGGACCTATCAGCCATCACGGAGACCGCGAAGCGTACTGCCGATGGTCTGACTGAAGGGCGCGTTATCATCCTGGACAACTATGGGACACTAATCGGTGACTCGAGTACGTCGCAGGTGCTAAAGCCAACAAGCAAGTCAACCGTTTCGTTGTATGCGGCACCCCACGGAAGCGAACCAGAGCTACGTGTGGGACTCGACGATCACCTACAGCTGGTGCGGAGCGCTGTGCTTCGTTTGCCTGCACCGCTCGAGGGTTGGAGCGTCGTTGCCGCGGTGCCGCAGGCTCGCGTGCATGAACAAGTGCAACGAATGCGCTACGCTGCCCTGAAATTCGGGGCTGCATTCTGCGCCCTGGCCGTGCTCTTGTCGGCGTGGTTGGCTACCACCATTGCGCGACCGTTGCGCTCTCTGGCTGAGGCGGCTCGGGTCGTGACTCAGGGCGACTTGAGCGTCCCCTTCTCGCTTCCACGCAAGGCTCCGCGTGAGCTACACCACCTCGGGTTGGCATTGCGCACGATGCTTGGCGCATTGAGGCTCCACGCAGAGCGACTCGAGGGCCTCGTCGCGGAGCGCACCTCGGAACTCCAAGACAAGAACGCGGAGCTCGTGGACGCAATGGGTCTCTTGCACGAGAAGGAACGGCGTCTACGCTCTGACGTCGAGCAGGCCAAGCTGTTTCAACAGGCCCTGCTTCCAAAGGAGGTGGACTACGCTGGCCTGGATATCGCCACACACTTTGCCCCCCTCGAACAGGTGAGCGGCGACATCTTCGATGTCTGCGCGACCGGCCCAGATACGGTGAGGCTCTTCTTAGCGGACGCCACAGGGCATGGCGTTCAGGCCTCGATGCGCACGATCCTACTCAAGGCGACCTACGATCGGCTCAAGCTCCAGCACGCGACACCGAATGACCTCTTAGCCGCGCTCAATGCCTCTTTGCTATCGGAGTCGATCGGAAGTGAATTACATTGTACCGCCTGTTGTGTCGACATTCACCGCTTCGCGGAAGGTGCCTCGGTAACCCTTGCTTGCGCCGGAGCGCCGCCCCTTTACGTTCTGACCGTGAACGAACTTGCGCGCGAGATCTACGCCAAGGGGCCCTTGATGGGAGTGATGGAAACGACGATGCCAGAACCCATCCAATTTCAACTAGCGTGCGGGCAAGTACTGCTGGTGACGTCAGACGGGCTCCTCGAGCAGTGGGACCCGAGTCGAAACCGATTCGAACACGAGCTCGGTCGTTTCCGCGCCGCGGAAAACCAGAATGCAAAGGCTACGCTACTTGAGCTCCTGGAAAGGTTCGAAACCTTCCGCGCCGGAACGTCAGTTGACGACGATATCACCGCCATTGCCGTTCGAATCGTCGCACGCAATACGCCGAGTGGCACTTCCGCCGCCCCCTAGTCGATGACGACGGTTTGCGGAGCTAGGCGACGAATGGGCTCCAAGGCGCGCTGCTGCCAGGTCAGATTGCGGTTCGTCCGAAATGTGATGCGACTCTCCGGAAAGCGATCAACGACGGTCTTGACCCACCCCGCAAAACAGCTGATTGCCGAGCTGCTCATCAGGTAGAGGTGCGCTGTATCGAACTCGAAGTCGCGAGCAATCCCTGCCGACATGTCCGTGGATGCGCGAGCCAAAAACTCCTTCAACTGCGGTACCGTTTCAGAGTCCAGGTATCCCGCCAAGTTTGCAGACAGCTGCAACTTCATGATGTTGGATCGGATCATGAGGGTGCGGTCTGCAGGGTGCTTGTCGTCCATCGTCATATCGGGCCAGGGATCGGGCCTCTATTCAGCAGTCTTCGACAAGACCTGTCTTAGGTCACCCAGATATTTCGCGATGCGGCCCCCAGGCCCCGAATGCATTGAAACCTTAGGCGTTTTGGTGCTGCTCAGGCACGGGGCTTAGGTACCCCATTCCATCGTCACCGCCCCAGGCGAAGGGGTCAGGCGCACTCGGCGCTACGGGCCACGCAGCCGTACGGTCGCTAGGTGTCGACCTCTTCACCTCCACACACCCAGGGGATTCAAGCTTTCACCCCATGAGCGATGCGACGCTTGTCTCGCCCGACGGTAAAAGAGTTCACGCATGCGCTCGTAGCCTGCGTGACACCCGCCGCGTCTCGCTTGGAGTGATCTCAGTCGCTATTGCCAGTCGGCCCTGGTCAGAAGTCTTTGGGAGTTGGTGATTGCGTGGCAAAAATGGTTTTGGTCGGTGCGGCGTGACCACGACGTTTGGTCGCGCCACAGCTAGGCTCATTGCTAGCGAAAGAGCATTTTCGCGTAGTGCGTGCACTTTGCCAACCCCCAATGTTTCGAACCACACGAGACCCCATCGGACGCATAGACGACCCGCTGATGGGTCGTTGTCACCGCGGTCCTTAGAGGCCTTGTTCAGGAAACCACTTCGCGAAAGTGGCGCGCACTTTGCGAAAGTGGCGCAAATCTGGCCGAAAGTGAGCAATCTCGTTCTGCCATGATCAATAACCCACCGCGCGGGAATCCCGGGGGTACCTCAGCGGAGTGTATCTCCTCCTCTGACAGAACACTCATGCGCAATTCGTCCCTATCGGCTGGTGTCTTGGCTGTGGTGTCATCCCTGCTGGGCTGCAGTGGATCGAATCCGGATCCTGTGGATATTTCCGTCGGGGGCAGCACCTCGAGCGTTGGTGGCTCGAGCTCCACGCCAGCCACGGGCGGAGTTCCGACCAAAGGCGGCACGACCTCGGGGGGCACGTCGACATCCAGGGGAGGAACGAACGCGACCACGGGGGGCGCGACCAACGTGAGCGGCGGCAACAGTTCCGCAACTGGAGGCTCCAAACCCAACACCGGCGGTGCAACCAGCACCGGCGGCAAAGCTGCGGGCGGTGCAACCAGCACCGGCGGCAAAGCTGCGGGCGGTGCAAGCGCAGGCGGTGCAAGCGCAGGCGGTGCAAGCGCAGGCGGTGCAAGCGCAGGCGGTGCAA
>CAYVXY010000004.1:246609-250177 GCA_964454965.1 uncultured Polyangiaceae bacterium
GGCGGTGCAAGCGCAGGCGGTGCAAGCGCAGGCGGTGCAAGCGCAGGCGGTGCAAGCAGCACCGGCGGCAAAGCTGCGGGCGGTGCAAGCGCAGGCGGTGCAAGCGCAGGCGGTGCAAGCAGCACCGGCGGTAAGGCTACCGGCGGCGCAAGCACTGGTGGCACGGCTACCGGTGGCACGACCAGCACCGGTGGCACGGCTACCGGTGGCACGACCAGCACCGGCGGGACCTCGACCTCTGTGGGCGGAGGGTCGACCGTCACCAACACGTGCAAGAACCTTCTGGCGGCGGCGGGAGCCAGTGGCCAGGCCAAGCCTTCAGGCGCCGTGGGAGGCCTCAAGGTGCTCGACTGGGCAGGGTTCACCGGCGCCGTCTCATTCACCTTCGATGATGGCACCTCGAGCACGGTCTCTAACTACAGCAAGCTGCAGGCGACTGGGGCCCGCGTGACCTTCTTCCTCGTAAGTAGCTGGGGCAATTCCTCGAACGCTGTCTTCAAGACCGCCATCACGGATGGTCACGAGATCGGCAATCACACCAAGAGCCACAGCAGCGCCGCGAGTCTCGCAGACTTACAGGCAGCCGAGGACTTCTTCAAGTCGACCTTTGGTGTCACTGCGTACACGATGGCGGCTCCGAACGGCGATGGCTCCTGGGCGTCGGTAGCCCCGAACCTCATGATCGCCAATCGCGGTGTCTCCAATGGGTTGATTGGACCGAGGGACAGCACCAACGCGTTCAGCCTGCCCTCCTACATCCCCCCTACAGGCGCGAGTTCGAGCGCCATGGATAGCGAGGTCAACGCTGCAAAGACCGGCAAGAAATGGAAGATTTTCTGTGTGCACGGCTTCGACAGCGCCGGAGGCACGTACCAACCGGTCGACATCACGGCCATGACGACCACCATGTCGAACGCCGTAAAGGGCGGCGTGTGGGCTGATACCATGATGAACGTTGCTGCCTACTGGCTCGGACAGAAGGCAATTTCAGCTTCGGCCACTACTAGCGCGACCTGGACCCTGCCGGCTCACTTCCCACCGAACATGTGCCTGCGTGTGACGACGACCGGAGGCACAGTGAAACAGAATGGCGCAGTCGTTCCCTGGAATGACCACGGCTACTACGAGATCTCGCTCGATGCGAAGTCAGTCACTGTGGAATAGCGAGCGGCTAATTGGCTGATCACCCGCGGTATCCCAGAAGGAACATCGCTGGTCCCAGCTCAACGCTGCCACTTTGGCCCGGAGTTCCAGAAGGAGCACCTGACAGCATTGGCTCACCGTAGGAGGGGCCAGTACAACACGCAGAACTCGTTGAACTACGGCGCTGGCGTGACCAATCCAGCGTCGATAGTGCGCAACAGTGGCAAGGCCTCGGGAGTCAGAGCCATTGGGAGTGAAACCGTTGGAGTACCTGGTTGGGCGACGCTTTCCGTGTGCGAACCCAATGCAATGGACGTGGATGCCGCCTCGATGTTGCGCGATGACAACCAGGCGAGACCGCCTGACAGCAATGCAAAACTCGCCAATGCGATCCCGAGCATCTTGCCGGAAAGTTCCCAACTTCCGGCGCTTGCTACCGCCGTTCGCACTGCGCTACTTTCGACGAACTCTTCATCGCGCACTTGCGAGCGCGGGGCACCAAGGGCAACGACGAACCGTCCCAATTTCGTGCGACGAGCAATTCTATGAAGTTCCGGATCCTGGTCAGGCATGGTTGGCCTCGGTGGCTACCTACTGGCAAAGACGAGGGCCTCGCGGTTTTTGGACCAAACCCCTGGGGCACCAACTAAGGTAGTCGCAAGTCGGAAAATTCTACCCAATTCGGCGGTGTCTGCGCGCAAGGCACTGCGTACTTCCAACGACCCCTTGGGGGCCGCGGAGCCATCCATTGGCTTCATTTGCGCCAAGACAGTGGAATCGTATGTTCGCCTCATTTGTGCCAAGACAGTGGAATCGTCTATTGGCTCCCTATGCACCAACGCAGTGGCACGCCGAGGTCAGGTCCGTTAAAGAAACGCCCGTGCCGCTCCAGCCGGCGAATGTGCGGTTTCGCTTCCACTATAGTAAATTCACCTGATGGGAACGACTCGTTTTGAGTCATATCTGAGACGGGTCGTTCCAGGTGGAACCGGTGGGATGCACCGGACCTGAGTTGGCCCACTCGTGACTGTCGTTGGCAACTTCGCCTACCCGCTAGCTCACGCAGCCACTTGAACTCAGCCGGCGCACGCAAAAAAGTCGCAACCTGCTGTCGAGCGCGCTGCTGACGCAAAGGACGCCGTGACCCCAGCAAAGCTAGGAGCTGTAGGCGCCGGTCGCTCTTTGGGTAGATGCCGTTCGAGCTGACGACGCCCTAATTGCTCACAAATGTTGTAACGCTCCGTGCGTCCAACACGACACTTGCCCGGTTATCAGTCACTGCCACGGTGCCTTCGTCAGCTAGGCTCTTGCTTTCCGACGTCGTATACCTCGAAAAGCTCACAATGCATCCGTTGTGAATGTCGATGGTGACGTTCTGGCTAGCACTGCCCGAGTTGATTGCGACAACGACAATCCGACTGTCTTTCTTGTAGGCAGTAACGCCAACGCCCGATGCTGAGGGTGCAGTGGCGCCAATGCGAATCGCTCCGGGTCGAACGAACTTCGAGTACTGGGCCATCAGGTAGCCACGTTTGCTGATCTTGCCGTCGTCGGTGATGAGCCCATAGAAACGGCGGATGTACCACCAGACATAGGCGTTGAAATTGGCCTGCATCGAAGCGTTGATTTCTTCGCCGACAGCAAACGCCTGTGGCCAATCATTCGCCTGGTTCGTGCAGTCAGTGGAGTGTTCGGTCATCCACACCTCTTTGCCCTTGTCGCGGGCAAGTGGATAATCGACCAAACCGCCACCGTAGAGGTGACCGCCGATGATATCGACGTTGGGCTCCGCAGTTGGGCTATCGAGAATCGGATCCGTCACCGTGTGATTGAAGTTGAACGATTCTGCGGCGATGACCTTTGTGTTGCCGAACTTGGCCCCCTGGTGCGTAAGAAAATCAACTATCGAGTCAGAAGTCCAATTGCAGGACTCGTAGTCCAGCGGAATATCGGGTTCGTTCTGCACTGAGATAGCATAAATGGGCACGCCGTTCGACTCCATGAAGTCGCGGAAGGCGATGAGGTGATCGGCGTACTCTTCGTAGGCGGCTTCATTCAGCGAACCACCGACGACGTCGTGGTTCGATTTCATGCTGGCCGGGGGACTCCAGGGAGACGCGAAAACGATGGCTCCATGCTCGGACGCACGCTTTGCGGTTGCGACTTCGTCTGCCCACTTGGTCTTGTCGTACGAGATGCGCAGGCGCAAAATGGTGAGCCCCATTTGGCCTTCTTGCTCTCCGAACACTGAGTCCACCTGGGATGGAGTAAGATCGGTGATGGTTTCCCAATTTGGAATGCCAGGCCCACCGATGACATTGATGCCGCCGTAACCGCGGATGAGCTGGTACTCGATATCGAGATCGATACTCACGTCGCCGCTAGTCTCGGAGCTGGTATTCAAGGCGCACATTGACAGCGCACC
>CAYVXY010000004.1:250277-265410 GCA_964454965.1 uncultured Polyangiaceae bacterium
GCCACTTCCGCCACTTCCGCCACTTCCGCCACTTCCGCCACTTCCGCCACTTCCGCCACTTCCGGCGACCGCCCCATCGCCACCAGCGCTGAACCCTCCGCTGGCTGCCAAAACGCCCCCGACACCCATACCACCAACACCACCAACGCTGCTCGTCCTGGAAACCTGGTTCACGCTGCCGCTAGTATCTTCGGAATCGCCGCAACCAACAATGGCAGCGGTGCAGGTGATAACCATCAGCAGGACTCTGACTCTACTCACTGACTGCATGAAGCGATTCTCGGCATCGGTTAGATTGAAAGACTTGACCGCAACGGCGACTCAATCAGAACGTGCCTCGCGCGCCAATGGTGCCCGGCGCAAGATGCAGCGCGAGTCTGGGCGCGCGCTCGGTCTTTGGCTGAGTAAGCGACAAGGTCACCCCCGCAATTGCACCGACGCCACCGACGACGAAACCAACTGTCGTGATCGTGCGCCAAGTATTGTGGCTTTCGAGTTTGCTTGGTTCGAGGTGACTGTCTCTAGAACACGAACCATCAGCTGTGCATCCTTCGCTAATGAGAGCTGACCGCTTGTCAAGAGTTACAAACCCCGCAACAATGCCCGTGCCGAGGCCGGCCGCACCTATTCCATAGGCCACCCACTTCAAGTAGTCGCGCGTCCCGTAAGTTGACTCACGTGGTGTGGTTCGAATTGACTTCGTTTTGTCGGTTGGCTTCGTCGTCTGCGCACCCTGTTGCGCTGGCAGCAATGGCGCTAATCCACCAAACCGTTGACCCTCAGGCGACTCAATCGTGGGCGCCGCAGTCAAATCAAACGTGACCGTCTTGTGTTCCCTTTGGTCAACGTTCACAGTTTGGCTGTGTCGGGTCGATCCCTGAACGATCACGACCACGTGACTACCTGGATCTACTGGTAGTTCGTAGGCGACGGAGTTTCGGTCTAGTTCGATGCCGTCGATGGTTGCCCGAATATCGACGCCAACGCTGCCAACGAGTTGAATCCTCACGGTGCAGTTGCGTTCGAGCAGCTGCCGCAAGGCTGCCTTTGCCTCCTCGCGTGAGCGCAACTGAAACTGAGTCTTTTTCTCGTCGTGGTCCCAGAGCGCCTCGTCTAGTTGCATCTCGCTTGCCAACCGATAGAGCTGAGCCGCCTTGAGGAGCTCGCGCAGGTTTTCGTGAGTGCGGGCGACGTAGAGCGCAATCGCCGGCACTCGCGCCAGCTCAAGGGCTGCCATGAATCGGTCGCGAGCCTCTGCGGGCTTGCCACTGTCGACGAGGCGACCACCGTCTTTGACGAGTTCGCGCACCCTCGCCTTCTGTTCGGGAGTGATTGCGATGCTAGATGTGGCCCAGGATAGAAGGACTATGGCCGTCAACAGTGAGCGGATGGTACCTGTCATGTTTGGTTAGATTCCGGGGTCGAGCGGGCTTCTGTCGGAACCCGTAGTGGTAGATTCTTTGCCCCGTGTCTTGGGAATTGCTTGCTTGTGCGGCGCTTGCGAGACTGCACTCCGAGTTCTCTCCATGTGACTAGGCCTCGGCTGCGTCGACTGGGACGACGCGCCAAGTGACACCACGGGGACCGCGGATGCGTCGGTGGCTGCTTGCGGTCGGTGCGGCGTGCTGGACAATGTCGCGGCTGCCGCCGGGCGGGGGATTGGAGCCGCGGTCGTGATCGATTCGGCGGCAGAGGCGGTGAGTACGCGCGACGGCGGGTCTGCTGCCCTTACCAGCCACGCAATACTTCCCATGGCGCCAAGGACCAAGACCAGTCCGAGCGCCCACGCAGTCGCACGACGTCTAGAGCCGCCAAGCAGTGCCGACTTTACCGCCGAGACGTCTATCGTTGCGAACGAGCTCGCCGACACGGCAGAGGGAGAGGGAGAGGGCATGGTCGAGGCGGTACTATCATGGTGGCCAATTTGCTCGAGAGGGGCGCCCACCAACGCGGCCAATTCGTCCGAAGCGAGGTCAATTGTCGAGAATCGCCCTTGGACGTCACGAGCCACTGCACGCGCAAACCACGAAGAGAAGCCTACCGGCACCGCCGCAAAATGCGCCGGATTGCGGATTGGGCCATTGCAGATTTCAAGAACTAGCGTCGCCAAATTCTCGCTTTCGAAGGGGCGTATTCCGGTCAAGCACTCAAAAGCAATCACGCCAAATGCCCAAACGTCCGTACGATGATCGACTGTCTTCTTCGCTTGGGCTTGCTCTGGACTCATGTAGTACGGTGTTCCGAGCATCTGCCCATCACCCGTCCGGAGCCCACTGCTCGTGCCAATGGCGTCAAGCCGCTTGGCAATGCCAAAGTCGAGCACCTTGACCGTCTCTGCCCCGCCTTCACGTGCAAGAAAGATGTTTTCAGGCTTGAGGTCGCGATGAACGATCCCCTTGGAGTGGGCCAAGTCAAGCCCACGAGCCACCTGCGAAAGGATGTGCTGGACGTCAGCAAACGGTAGCCGCCCCTGACGGTCCAAGCGCTGCTGTAGGTTTTCGCCGTCCAGAAGGTCCATCGCAATGAATGGCTGACCGCTCACTGCATCGATGCCGTAGTCGTTGATATGGACGATGTGCGTGCTGCGTAGCCGTGCTGCAGCGTGAGCCTCCTGCTGGAAACGCGCCATAGCCAAGGGTGATTCGACGAGTGTTGGATCGATGAGCTTGAGCGCCACCTCGATACACAAGGTTCGATCCTCGGCGCGCCAGACGGCACCCATGCCACCTTGCCCGAGCTTGGCCAATAGGCAATACCTATCCGCAAGTAGACTGCCGGGCGATGCGTCGAACACTTCGGCCCATTTTGCCAAAGGTCCGATGTGGTGGCCAGGGCCCATGTCGTTCACGCCATTCATTTTTCTAGTGGTCTACGTGTATGAAACCCAAGTACGATTCGAAAGACCCTCTGGTCGGAAAACAAGAGCAATCTCCGCGCGTTCTACTTCATCACCGGTCGCGCGCAGCGAAAGCCGAAAAGATCGTCGCGAAGTGAAGGAGGGAAGCCGTTGCGGCGTGCGCTGCGAAGCTCACTTTCCAAATAGCCCCAACCCCCACCGCGAATGACACGCGCCACGCCGGCCGTACTGTTGGCGCAGTCATTGCAGGGTATTGGACTACTTGTCGACCCATAGGTGCCGGCCGCATACCAGTCGAACACCCACTCGTACGACGAACCCGCTAGATCCGCATGGCCAAAATAGGCCGCGCCTCCTGTGGTGAGTTTGCTCCCCACAAGCACCTTGGCCGAATTGTCTGAACCGAGGAAATTGGCAAGATTTGCGTTGGGCGACACCTTGCCCCATGGATAGAGGCGATTCTGACTGCCGCCAGCCGCGGCATATTCCCACTCCGCTTCGGTGGGTAGACGTCCTTTGTCCCAGACACAGAACGCAAATGCCACGTACCAACTAACACAATTGATCGGGTACGCCTCGCTCGGGGCCGATCCGGTCGAGCTCGCCCATGTCTGTGTCATTGGATCGCAGGCGATCGATGCTTCCAACTCGACCGCTGTCGCCGGTAGTTCCGATGCGGCCAGAGTCCAACTCTGACCCCAGCCCGTGTTCGACGCGTTGGGGTTGCTTCCCTCCCCGATCCCTGGATGACTGTTGCGCCAAACATCATAGTTATTGACGAACTGGCGAAATCGACCAACCGTCACCTCGTACTTGTCCAAAGCAAACGGCGTAAGGCTCGCGCTATGCTCAGGAGTTTCGCCGATGTCAGCTCCGGGATAGTAGTCGGATCCGGAGCTCACTTCGCTGCGTCCCATCGGGTACGTCCCGCCCGGCACTGCGATCGAAGTGCAACAACTTTCGCCTTGGCAAACCAGGGCAGGGCTGGCTGGACAACTCGGTGGATTCGACGGAACGAAGGAGCAGCCTTGAGGAGGAATGTTGGTTCCGGAACAAGTCCCGCTCCCGCCTGTAGCTGAGCCACCAACACCAACAGCCCCGCCACTCGAAGATATCCCTCCGCTCGCAGAGCTGCCGCTTGCACCACCGAAGGAATTGCCGCCAGTTGCGGTAGTACCGCCAACTCCCGCGGCGCCAACTCCTGCAGCGCCAGCTCCTGCAGCGCCAGCTCCTGCGCCGCCAGCTCCTGCGCCGCCAGCTCCTGCGGCGCCAACTCCAGCGCCGCCAACTCCTGCGCCGCCAACTCCTGCGCCGCCAGTTGCAGTGGCGCCACCCTGTGCACGAGTCCCTCCCACCGCTCCAGCACCTGCATTCAACGTGCCGCCCACGCCAGTGAAACCGGCACTCCCTGTGCCGACAGTCGCGATCGCACCCGCAAACGTCACTCCGCCGCCATTGCCCAAACCACCGCCGCGGGCGGCACCTCCGGCGGTGTGTCCGGAACTAACAGTCGTTGAACCACCCGGCGCGCCCGCGATGGTGTTCGCACCACCAGACGCGCCTTTGCCTTGACCGCCAGCTCCCAACTGACTGCCATTGTCGAATTGCATCTCTGGAATGACGCAACTCGTTGTCATCAGCATGCCGAACGTCAGCCAGGCGATCCTTCGGTCAAGAATCGAGATGGTACGCCCACGCCGCGCAAGCGTGAACCGCGCAGAGCGGTCACACCGACTACTATCGTGTACCGATGCGCCCGAGCACCGACCTCTCAACTTCTTTGATTCGCTATCGCAACTACCTGGGTGATGGGTGCGCATCCGTAATTCCTTAACGCTCAGTTGTCTCATATCGTTAGCTAGAGGGCCAGACGGAACTAACTGCATGAAATCTCGTGAGATAAGGCCTGATGGCCTGGGCGCTCTAGTGTCGTTCGATCGATCGACGGAGCCCCTGTGGTCGAAAGCCGCATGACGTCCGATTTCCGGACGATTTCTGACGAAGAGGCAGATTTGAAACTGGGAGGCGGCCTCGGACTCTCTGGCCACAATACTCCCGACGCCACTAGAATTCATCAGCAGTGACGGTGCCCGGAGCTACTTCGATTGCTTCCGGACGCAAATCGCTACGCTAGCGAACGTGCTTCTTGACGAGCTCTCCCAAGGCACGCTTCGCCCGCTCACGGACGACCGGGCGCGCCGAGGTCGCGGCCTTGTTGAGGTATTGAGCAGCCGCGTCGAATTGGTCGTTGGCCAGCGCGTACTCACCCAATATCAACGCTGCATCGGTGGCAAAGGGTGAAGATGGGTATTGTCGCAGAAGCTGGGAGCTGCGCTGAAGGGCAGTGCCGGCATTGCCAGCCTGACGATGGGCTTGGGCACTCCAATACAAGGTGTCATTACGCCGCGCTGCGTCGAGGGAAGAAGAGCTCAACAAGGCATCGAAGTGCTTGGCAGCTTCAGCTGGACGCTTGGACTGCAGGGCTGCCCAAGCTTCTGTGAACAGAGCGTCCCCGTCGACACTCGTTGATGCGTTCGCGGTGTTCGCGGTCGCTGCGGCAGGAGCAGCCGCCGGACTGGTGCCTGCCACCGTGACGACCGGGAACTTGCCCTGACTCGCCAAAGCCGCCGTGGCGAGGCTCTGGGCCAGGTTGGCACCCAATCGGCGAGTATCCAGATGCGGCAGACTTTGGGCGACTTCAGACGCACCCGAAGACATGGGGACGCGCGACATGCGGACGTTCTTGACGACGTAGTTGCTGGCTGCCGCCGCGGCAGTCACGACGAAAGCTGCGACGAGTAGTCGCACGCCCAAACGGGCACGACGACCACTCGTCCGGGTGGGGCGTGCACCTTGGCGCGCGGCAGCCATGAGTTTGAACTTCGCCGCATCGTGCCGCTCATGCCCCAATGCTGTGGCAGGCAACTGCTGCCCCAGTTCGCGAGCAAGATCGACTGTTTGCAGGAATGCCGCGCAGACGTCGCAACGTCCGGCGTGCGAGCGTAGGTCATCAGGGACGAGGCGCAAGTTTCCGAGTTCCGCCCATTGTTTGGCTTCAGCCAAGGATCGGCACGTAGTCATCGGCGCTCCCCTTCTGCGGCTCTTACCAGTGCCTTGCGGGCGTCGGAAACGCGTTTCCAGATGTTGACTTCGTTCGAGCCGAGGACTCGACCCGCCTCCTTGGCACTGCAGCCTTCCACTTCGCACAGAATGAAGGCAAGGCGTGCATTTTCCGACAAGGACTCGAAGGCCGCTCGCACGCGCTCTATATTCCGCCGCGCGTCAATCTGGTTCGAGAGGCGCTCATTGGTGGTTGGCTGCGAAAGGCTCGTGAGCGTCCAGAGCAGCTTCCAGCGAAGCGCTGACGAACGCCGATGTTGTCGCATGATGTTCGTCGCAATGGCGAACAACCAAGTCTTGACCGATGAGCGACCATCGTATTTGGCTCTTCCGCGGACGATCTGCAGAAAGGTGTTCTGCACGAGGTCTTCGACGTCGCCACCGCCGACCAGACGTGACAGATATCGCGTCACCGGGATCTCGTACCGATCGAAAAGCTCACCTACCGCCTTCGGATCCCCCGTGCAGCAGGCGGCGGCCACGGCTTCGTCGGACCATGGTTCCTCGGGTTTTCCCAGGGGCGCACGTATGGATATGACATTCGAGGTCATGATGCTCCACCAAAGTGCCACACGACCCCGAGCCTTAACGCGCACCAGACTTGGCCGAGACTCGAGGTGACTGTCGATATGTTAGAGGTTTCGACTTCACCGTCGTCATCGATTTGGGTGACCGTGCTGTTCGAAGCCCCAGAGAGATTCTCGAAGAGCAGACGCGCGTCGAATCCTGCGGACAGGGCCAGGTGCTCCGTGACGTCGAGCTCGACGTCCGCAGATATGCCAGCGTAAAGGGATGCTGCATTGGCCGATTGCCCGCCGATGCTCGCGGCGCTTCCCATGACCCCCAATGATACAGCGGGGCGCAAGCGCAAGTGCTCAGAGAGCGCCAAGGAACCGCCAACCATGGGTCCTGCCCAGTAGGCGCGGCGGTAGTCGGCGCCATCGGTGTCGAACTGCGTGGCCAGGCCAAGCTCGAAGCCAAACCAAGGAGAACGGTGCGCCGGATAGCCCGCGAAGAGTGAGGTTCCAACGAGCCCATACCCACGGCTCGTAACGGCAACAAGCGGCTCGAGCCCTAGGAAAATCGAAGCGGGAGTGGACGCTACCGACGGCACTGCCACCGCAGGCGCAGGCAGCTCCTTTGGAGCTGATTCCGGTTCATTGACTGTCGCGGCGAAGCCTGACTGAGTCCAGGCCTCAATCCAGGTGGCAGCGTAGGAGAGTTTCGTCACCTGCCGCTCGAACTTGCGCGTCGAAGACCGACTCGCCATCGATACCGTCCAGCCCTGATCTTTGCCGCGCGAGAGTTTCACTTGGTAGTCGCGACAGCTTTCATTGGATAGACTCGACAATGAACCTCGTCGAAGTAGTTTGCGCAAATCTCGTTGGTCTTGGGGAGACGCTTCGATGCCGATCACGTCGACACAGGCAGCACCAAATGCCGGTTTGGCTAGGGTGCCTAGTGTCACCACAAATAGGCTGAGAAACACGCTACGCAAAATACGTTCCAATTGGCTTCTGCTGCTAAGGATAGCTCAAGGGAAGGTGAAGCCAATTCGCTGCCTATGCTTATTCACGGCTGCCGGGCGATCCTGAGCAGGTTGCGACAGATTTGTTCGCCGCGGCAAACCGATGGAAATTTGTCCGAGAGAACTACGCACTTTTCCGAAATGCGGCCGGCCCGTTGCTTCTTGTTGATGCCAGTGCAGCGTGGTGACGGCGCGAGGCGCTTTAGAATCCGGTGACGAGCCGCGCCGTGGTGCTGCTATTCGTATCGCCCGTGCCGAGCGCACCAAATCCGTTGTAACCCCAACAGTACGGTACGCCATTCGCGATGGCGCAGGTGTGATCCTTACCAGCAGCCACGGATTGGACCTGGGTCAAGATAGTCCTGCTAGACCCGCTGCCCGTCGTAACGTCCGCGGGCGCTAGAACGTCAGTGCCCGAATCCGCGTTGCCGATTTCGCCGTTGGTGTTGCTGCCCCAGCATTGAGCGGTGTGGTTGCCATTGGCAAGAATGGCGCACGCGTGACTGTACCCAGCGGACAAATCCGCTGCCCAGGGATAGGCGATCGAGAAGGCCACTTTCACCGGGTCGTCGCTATCTACCTTGGCAGCATTTCCCAACTCACCGCTAGTACCGGAGCCCCAGCAACGAGCGGAACCATCGCTAACCAACGCACAACTGAAGGCATTGCCAGCGCCGACCACGGCTGGAGTTAGGCTTCCTAGGTTGGATGCTAGCCGCGTTGCTGGGATGGCGACATAGCTTTCGCTGTCGGTAGTACTGGTTCCCAATTGGCTCCATCTGTTGTCGCCCCAGCAATACACTTGACTGCCCGACACGATCGCGCAGGTGTGAGCCCCACTCGTCGACAGCTTCGTTACGCCCGTGAGCAGTGTATTTGCACCATCGACCACCACTGACGTTGGGAAATCTATCTCGGAAATCGAATCATAGGCGCCTAATTGACCGAAGCCGTTAGTTCCCCAACATTTGACCGAACTGTCGCTGAGCAATGCACAGGTATGGTTCTGGCCCGCCACGACGGCCGTGGCCGTCGTAATACCGAGCGCATTGACGGGACTGGCACTACCTGCAGAAGTTGAACTGTATCCTAGTTGCCCCCAAAGGTTCGAGCCCCAACACTTCACAGTGCCGCACTTGACGCCCGGACAAGTGACGCCTTCGTCAACGATAGCGCAGGTGTGATACCCGCCGCAGGCGATTGCCGTTGCTTGAGCAATGCCTTGAACGTGGATAGGCGTCGAGCTAATCGGATCCGGGCCACTGCCAGCGGCACATCTCGCAGCGACTCCGCCATCGCCCAACCTGCCATTACAGTTATTGCCCCAACACCGAACTGTCCCGTCACTCAGGAGCGCGCAGGAATGGAACCAACCCGCGGCTATGGCGGTAGACACTGGCTTGCCACTCGCTCCGGCAGCACCGGCTACGCCGCTGCTGCCCGAAGTGCCACCGCTGCTCGAAGTACCGGCAACGTTGGACACGCCGCCGGTCGAAACTCCGCCACTCGAGGCCCCCCCGCGGCTCAGCGCACCGGCAACGTTGATTGAGCCGCCACTGCCCGAAGCACCTCCGCGGCTCAGCGCACCGGCTACGTTGATTGAGCCGCTGCTACCCAAAGCGCCGCCGCTGCTGGACGAGCCACCTGCAGCCTTATTGCCCGCAACGCCCGACAGTCCGCCGGTAGTACTGGTACCACCCTCCATGGAGGTTCCTCCCGAAGCATTCCCGCCGAGAGTAGTCCCGACTCCACCATCTGTCACCGACGCTCCCGCAATGCCACCGGTCGCAAAGGTGCCGCCCAGCGTGGCGAATTGCCCGGCGTAACTCGCTCCGCTGCTCGAGGTAGTTCCGCCAGCGGCGGTGTTCGTTCGCCCGGCTTGGCCGTTCGCTCTACCAGCCGTGCCAATACCGCCATTGCCTGCGCCCGCAGTAAACCTTGTGCCACCCGCATTTGCCTCGCCACTATATGCGGAATCATCCCACTCGGAGTTCATTTTTGGCAAGGCGCAACCCGTCAACAGCACGCCGCCAAGACAGAAAGCAAGTCGATTAACGCGAATCATGATCAGAACCCTCCGTAGATGCCTGCGCCGCGCGGGCTAACCCATATCCCTGCCGATGTCTTGGTATCCTGTTTCGGCGAAGTAAGCAGCAGAGTGACCCCGGCCGCCGTCAGCACGCCTCCCGCGATAAGCCCAACGCTGGATACCGTTCGCATACTGTTGTATGCGTCGACGTCGCCAGCCTTATCCGCAGTACAACTCACATTATCCTGGGAACAAAGTGGTGAATCCAGCAACTTAGATCGCTTGGACATGGCCCACATGCCGGTGACTGCACCGACAGCAAGCCCGACACCGCCTGTGGTCAATGTCGCCCAACCGAACGTTCGCTGACGACTGCCCGGCGCCGAATCGTGCGACCTCGAATGTGCTTGGTTTGAAGCGGTAGGTCCAGACGCAACTAGCGTACGCTGCTCGTTGGATTGGATGGACGCGCCGGCGCCAGCCGGCCCAAACTCCAACACTACGCGAACATGCTCGCCGACTTTCAAGCGCGCGTTACGCTTCGAGACTTGGTTACCGTAGGTCCCTTCGACGTGTCGCTCCCCCGGATCGACCATCTGCTCAGTATCCGTCAGCGATTGTGGCACAGTCACCCCATCGATACTGACGTCAACTTGCGACAGCTCGGCGCCAGTAGCAACGATAGTGAGGCGTGGAATCCGTGCCAGAAGTTCGCTTCTTTCACGCTCTGCGTCTTGCTGGGCTTCGTCTTGCGTCGCCTGCCAAGACTTGTCACGGGGAATGCGCACTGCCTCCAAGTAGAGCTCAGAAGCCGCAACCAATCGACCCGACTTTGCCAAGGCCCGAGCCGTGGCAAGTGCCAACGTTGGAACGCGAACGACGGCATAAGCCTTGGAGAGTTTCTCAACCGCTTCATTGAATCGCCCAGCGTCGTAGGCGGAGAGCCCTTGCTTGGCAACTTCACGGGCAGTCGATAGCGTTGCCGCGTCCTCGGCATATGTGGTCGCCGTGATGGTTTGAATGGCTGCGATGACTGCCAGCACTGCTTTCCAACTCATGCTCGATACCCCTTTGACGAGAACCACGCACTAGTCGACGCGCCCCTATCTCGACTTGAAGCGCGCCTTACGGGCCGGCGAAGGCTCGTCAGGCCAAATCTACTAGCATTGGCAAACCCACCAGCCAATTTCGTGCGATTTCAACCAAGAGTCGGCGGAATTCCCAGACAGCGACGGGCTGTCGCCTGATGCTCAGGAAAGAGCCGCTTTCATCAGAAAGGCGTCTTGCCACCGAGATTGCGCAGAGTAGTGTTAGCTAGCGAGAGATGGCGAATGGCAACCAGCCAAAACACGGTAGACTTCATCTTGGACCAGCTTTGCAGCCTACCCGCTGTCCGCGCAAAGAAGATGTTCGGCGAGTATGCCCTCTACTGCGAGGAAAAGGTCGTCGCGCTCGTGTGCAAAAATCGGCTATTTGTCAAGATCACTCCAGCCGGTCAAGCGTTTCTGGGCGAGCGATATGAAGAGGGTGAGGCCTACCCGGGAGCGAAGCCATCCATGGTCATTGGCGCCGAGGAGATCGACAACAGTGAGCGGCTTTGCGAACTGATCCGTATCACAGCTGCTGCACTCCCCTCAGCCAAGCCCAGAAAAGCAAAGGGCCCAAAGTCGAAGACGCTTCAGCGCAGGCGCTAGGTCTCGGAATCCGCTCCTCCCGCGACTGCTGCATGTCGTCGAAGTGAGAGATCAGCGGAGCTCGACCTACCCTACTACGTCAACCGGCCGGAGCCACATCTCCGCTAGACTGCGCGGATTTCTGATTGTTGGTGTGGCCGGGATTCAGTCCTATCGGCTGCCCGGCAACTGGGTGAGCACACAAGACTTGGACAACACCACCTAGCGAAACTTCGGAAGGTGAGACACTCTAGAACCCGGCTCGAGGCAGAGGCAAAGTAGCAGAGTACGAGGATCCTGATGGTGACGCCGAAGACGAGGCAGACACCCAGCTCACCAAGGAATGGGCCAGCATGAGCCAGGTCGACTCCTGGCAGGGGTCCACAATCCTCGCCAATGCCGAAGACGAGTTGGTTGGCAAGACGCTCAACGACACCTACGCGGTCGAGCGCGTCCTCGGCGAAGGCGCCATGGGGCGAGTCTATCAGGCGCGCCACACCCGGATCGCCCAGAAACTCGTAGCGGTGAAGGTGCTGCGCCCCGAGTACTTGCGGAACGCGGACGTGCTAGCGCGGTTTCAACGCGAGGCAGAAACCGCAGCATCGATTTCTCATCCCAACGTCGTCGCCGTCTACGATGTCGATCGCACTTCGCGCGGATTGTCTTACCTGGTAAGCGAGTACCTGGAAGGAATGGATCTCGGCCTCTACCTCAAACAGCAGAAGAAGGTCGGCCTGCCAACGGCCGTGCACATTGCGCGTCAGTTGTGCGAGGGGCTGGGCGCCGCGCATCGGTGCGGCGTAATTCATCGTGACTTGAAACCGAGCAACATCTTCTTGGTCGGCGACTTCGCTGGTGGAGTTCCCGAGTTCCCCTTCGTCAAGATCTTGGATTTTGGCTTGTCCAAGTTCATGGACGCACCCGTTGGACAGCTGGTCACCGAAACCGGCATCATCATGGGAACGCCGGCGTTCATGCCACCCGAGCAAGCGCAGGGACAACAGGCAGATCTCCGAGCAGACATCTACGGTGTGGGAGCGCTCCTGTACATTTGCCTCACCGGACGTCTCCCCTTCGACGAGGCCACGCCTCAAGCCACGGTGCTCGCCGTAATTGGCACCGAACCACCCCGCCCTCGAGCCATCGCGCCTTCCATCCCGGATTACGCAGAACTGGTCATTCAGCGCGCGATGGCAAGGCAGCCCGAAGCACGATACCAAGACATGGCAGCATTGCTCGATGCGCTCGAGCCGCTGCTCGTGGAGCCGCAGGTCCGCCACGGCGGCAGCTCATCCCGCTTGGAAGCAAGAGCGTCGGTCGACACACGCATCGAGGGAGCAAAGACTGCACGGCTCGAACTTGTACTCTTTCTTGGTTTGGCGCTCATCCTGCTGTTCGGTAGCGCAGCAGTAGCTGCCGCTGGAATCGAGCAAGCCGCTCGCTGGTCGCTGACCCGCCGGGAACTTGGCCTACTGCTGGCTTGCGGGGTGGCGGTTGCAATCACCCCAACCCTACTGGTCGTACGGCGAATCCGCCGTCTGGTGTGGGAGAACACGGGTCGTGTACTCGAGCTATTGTCCAGAATCCGCAGCGCAGTGCTTACGACGGTGGCGGTCTACGGACTGGCTTGGCTTGGATCCCGTGTCTTCGACGGAGTGGTTCTCAGACTGTTGGGAGAACCTAGCCAGGTGAACCTTTCTTGGCCTGGCTGGGACTTCCTGCTGCCACTGATCGCGGTGGGAGCAGGACTCGTCACGCTCCTACGAGAACGGGCGTTGTCGGCAAGGCTGAGCGGCGCAATGCGCGCGCTAGTCGTAGTGCTTGCAACGGTTATGACGTTGGCTTTGGTGGCACTCGCCATTCCAGTTGGTCTTCGCTGGCAGGCCCGTACCGCGCCAGTCCATGCTGCAACAGCGCCTGGCGCCAGCCTATCGGTCTTGGCCAAAGAAACGACGCCGCCGGAGTCCCTGGCGTCAGGCGCCAACGCGGCATCGCCTCGGAATGAGGCGCAGCCGGAGTCCCTGGCGTCAGGCGCCATTGCGCCATCGCCTCGGGATGGGGCACAGCCGGAGTCCCTAGCGCCAGGCGCCATTGCGGCAACGGCAGCGCCCAGCGAAAGCGCCAGCGCTACCACTTCTACCTTATCCGGGCAGCTGGCAAGCGAAGAAGAGTTGCGCGCCGCAAGCGGGCGGGGAGAATCCGGCTGGTTGCCATTGGCGGAGCGCTATCCGACCGATGCTCGCGTCCTGCGAGCATTGGTTTTGGCACACGCGAGCCATTCTGACGGACTCGGCGACGCGATGCTGGTCACTCGTCGCCTCTTCAAGGTAGCCCCGGACGAGGCAAAGAGTGGGGACCTGCAATACCTAATTCAGCGCGCTGCCGAAACCCCCGGTGCGCCTGCTGAGCTCGCTTGGCGAATACTGGCAGAGGAAATGGGCGGCTATGGCCCCGACTTGCTCTATCGTCTGATTCTCACCAAACCAAAGCTTGCCGAACGCGCGGAGCTGCTGCTCAGCAATCCAGCGGTTCGCCAGCATATCTCAGCTTCGCTCGCGGTTGCCCGCGAACTCAGATCGGCTCCGTCATGTGCTGCACGGCTACCCCTGCTGGATCGCGCCATCGAAATGGGTGACGAGCGTGCGCTCGCTGTGCTTGGCGGGCTCAGCACCGGCTCAGCGCACGGCTGCGGAAAGAACAAACGTAAGCCCTGCTCGCCCGCCTGCCCCGAACAAGTCGAGCAGTTGCGAGCTGCCATTGGCAAGCTTTCGCAGCGACTGAGAACCAGTGGTAAGTAGCCAATAAAGCTCAGTTTTTCAACTTGCCGATGACATAGGAGCCATGTCCATTCAGCTGATTGTCCCAACCACCGCTGAGCGGAGCATTGACCTTGAGTAGGCAGCTCGTATCTGCGGGCTTCTCAGTGTCGCAGTCGTCGAGCTTCCAGGCGGTCCAACCGATTTGGTTGGCGTCCATCCAGTCGTGCCAACCATCCGCTTCGGTTGCGCAGACGGCGGATCCGCCGGTTCCACCATCCGCTTTGGTCGCACCCCACTCGGTGACGAATATCGGCAATCCAGCCAAAAAGGCGCTCTTTGCCCGCTGCAAGTGGCTGATCCCATCGCCGGCAGGCGCGGGCGTCCCGCTGTTGGCGTGGTGGTCACACGAATAGAAGTGCACCGTGTACATGAGGTTGCTGCCTGCGAGAGGGGAACTTGCCGCGTCAGTCGGAAGCTGATCCCATTGGGGTGTCCCCAAAATGACCACGTTGGCGTGAGAGTCTGAATCGTTGTCACGAATCGCGTCGACCACTGCCTGGTGATACGGTTTGAGCGCCGTGGCCCAGTTCACCTTGAGGGGCTCGTTGAAGGTTTCGAACAGCACGTTTGGATACTGGCCGTAGCGCTTCGCGAGATCCCCAAAAAAGGCAACCGCAGCCGCTTGCTGTGTCAGGGCGTTGTGGGCATGCCAGTCGACAATCACGTAGACTCCAGCGCTGATCGCATTCTTTATGACGATTTCTACCTGGCGCTGCATCTCGACTTTAGCCGTTGCGTTGGTCGTGTAGCCCGGCGAGGTGCCGGCGGCCTCCGCTCCCATCGCGGCACGAAACACCGTGAGCCCCCAGTTGTCACGCATCCAAACCAACGCGTCGAGACTGAGCGCATAACCGTCAGACTCCAGATTCAGCCATTGGCTACTGATCCCCTTGAGCTGAACGTTCGCGCCTTTCTCGTCCACGAGATGCGTTCCAGTCACCCTGAGATTCCCGTGGAGTCCGACCGGAGTCGTGCTGGCAGGCGTGGTACCGCCGGTAGCAATCGTGGCGCTACCCGCTGCGGTATTGCCACCGGTCGTCGAAGTGATGCCTCCCGCTGCGGTATTGCCACCGGTCGTCGAAGTGATGCCTCCCGCTGCGGTATTGC
>CAYVXY010000004.1:265510-334271 GCA_964454965.1 uncultured Polyangiaceae bacterium
GCTGCGGTATTGCCACCGGTCGTCGAAGTGATTCCTCCCGCTGCGGTATTGCCACCGGTCGTCGAAGTGATTCCTCCCGCTGCGGTATTGCCACTCGAACCTGTCGTGCCGCCAGCGTTTGAAAGCCCACCGGTACCCGTCTGCTTGCCGCCTGAGCCGACCACCGTCGAAGTTCCACTATTGTCGTTCGTGCCGCAGGCCACTACGAAAATGAGGACGCTGAGTGACAGGACTTGAACGCTGTAAATGCGACGCACGAGACCTCCAGAAGGTGAGCAAAGCGTTCGGTACTCTACCAGCTCGACGTGGCCATGTGCGGCTCAACCTCCCCATTCCGAAGCGATGAAGCAGTTCCTAAGCGACGCGAACTTTGAAGCACTTTCAAACTCGACCAATGTCAGAGTCCCAGAAATCCAATCGCGCATCGACTCTCATACTCTGATGCGCATCTTCTGACGATTTCTTGATGTGCTTGTGCCATCGCGAGCACAGCTCCATTTCATCGACGTCAGAACCGCCGCCGTCAAGCGCATGATACGTTCTCCACGCATACCCACAACCGCTGGCGCTAGACTCGACGAAGCGCCGCAACACGATGTGAGTGGTCGGTTGGTGTCATGCCGTGTCGAGCCTGTGGCGATGCTTGTCGCAGGCGTGAGCGCATCGCAGCGTCACTTAGCCTAGCGATTGTCAGGCAATGCGCGCCATTCCCGTCCGATGGCAAATGCCCCCAAAAATTGATTGACCATCGCGGCCACTAGAATTCGTTCGACAACTCGACCAGCTGCATCAGAAGTAGACTCGCGTTCGCTGCCCGCGCTCGGCACGACTGGAGAGGTACGGATGTCGACAAATCCACGTAGCATTGCCATCACATCGGAGCCGCTGACTGGTGAGACTGGAACGCCTCTCGGCACAACTCTGGGACGCGAGGCGTTGGTTGCTGCGTATCACGAACGAACCAAACACCAGCCGCATCGCTACGCGGCATCGCTCGGGTACATGGATTGGGCGACGCAACCAGATCCATTTCGGCGCTACGTCGGAGCGGAACTCCTGAAGCTTCCCTTGATGCGGCCAGGGACCACACCAGCTTACCGTCAGCTCTACGCGCCGGAGGAGATAGTGCCGCAGGCATTGTCTCTCCAAACCATTTCGCAATTCTTCCGATACTCCTTGGCACTAACAGCCTGGAAACAGAGTGGTTCGACGCGGTGGCCGCTGCGAGCCAATCCGTCGAGCGGCAATCTTCATCCAACTGAGGGATATGCAATCCTCCCAGCAATCAGCGGTTTGGTCGCAACACCTGGCGTGTACCACTATGCACCCAAGGAGCATGGCTTGGAACGAAGGGGCGTGATGGAGGGCGCTGCATATCGCGAATTCGTGTCGTCCTGGCCCAATGAATCGTATTTGGTGGGGCTCTCGTCGATTCACTGGCGAGAAGCGTGGAAATATGGCGAACGCGCCTTTCGGTATTGCCAACATGACACCGGGCACGCTCTGGCCGCGTTGCGGATTTCCGCGGCGGCATTGGGTTGGAGACTGACCTGTCTCGAAGGTGTGCCCAGTGCAACCATTGCCGGACTGCTGGGCCTCGATCGTGATGACGACTATTCACGTGCAGAACGCGAGGAACCCGAACTACTGGCGTTCGTGATGCCCAATGGGGCGTCGGTCCCCACGTCGCGCTTTGGCGACATCAACGCAAATGCTATCGTGACTTCGTGGTATGGCCAGGCTAACCGGCTGAGCGCCAGGCATGCCGTCGATTGGACCGCCATCTCTGAAGTTGCAGACGCAACAAGGCGCGAGCGGAGCGAGCAGATCGCGGAGGACTTCTCGGACATGCCTAGCGATACTGAGTTGGTTGGGGCTACTGCAGGCGTCGGACAAAGAAGTGCGGCGGAGGTTATCCTCGGCCGCAGAAGCGCCGTTGCTATGGATGGCGAGACAGCTATCCCGAGCGAAACGTTTTTCCGCATGCTCTCACGGCTAATGCCGACGCATGGTTCACGCACGATTCCGTGGGACGCGATTCCGTGGCGGCCGCGCGTCCACCTCGGCATCTTCGTTCATCGCGTCGACGACTTCGCACGAGGACTCTACGCCCTAGTGCGCGATCCGTCAAAACTCTCGGCGCTCAAGGCTGCAACCGATCGGGACTTCGTCTGGCGGCGCGTTCCTTCGGCCCCCAGGGGGCTTCCCCTCTATTTGCTCAAAGAAGGGGACTTTCGCCAGGTGGCAACCGCTCTGTCTTGTGGACAAGCCATTGCGGGAGATGGAGCTTTCAGCCTGTCAATGCTTGCAGAATACACGAGCAGCCTATCGCTTAATGGCCCAGCGATTTATCGGCGCCTCTTCTGGGAGGCGGGTATGGTTGGACAGGTGCTCTACCTGGAAGCGCAGGCGGCGGGTATTGGCGGAACTGGGATCGGATGCTACTTCGACGACCTAGTCCACGAAGTGTTCGGGCTTGGGTCATCGGACTGGCAGAGTCTCTATCACTTCACTGTGGGTGGTCCCGTGGAGGACGCTCGGTTGACTACGTTCCTCGCCTACGACTCGACACTTCCGAGTGACGACTGAAGGGGCCGACAAAAACGGGTCGGCAATACCCAACACCGCACAGAATCCGCCCGCTGCGCCGAGCCAGAAGCAAAGAGCTTGCCACCTTTGAACTACTCGGCCCGAAGGATTCGGTGCTTCTGGCTCCGTAAGCTTGAGGCGTATCCCGGAATCGAAGCGACGCCGCCGTGCTACCAACGCGACGTTCAGCGCTGCTGCCAGAGCAATCACCGCAATGCCCGCCGACTTGAACCGTTGTTTCGGATCGCGATGGACACAATGAAGAAACCATCCATCAAACGCCTCTGGCAATTCGCCCAGAAGATTCAGCTGCTTCAAGCGACGGCTGGGAGGCACGGTCGCACCCGTCGTGACTTCCCTGAGCAATGCAGGGATGACACAGCGCTGATCCTGCCCTTGTACCCAGTATGGCTTGCCGGTGAGCAGAAAGAACGCCGATAGCCCAATAGCCCAGATGTCCGTGGCCGGGGACAACTGGGCTCCCAGCACTTGTTCTGGCGCCATGTACAGAGGCGATCCTCGCATGTTGCCGCTGGCAGGAGCGGACGGTGCCAAGACTTTGGCAATCCCGAAATCGAGGATCTTGACTAACGTTGTTCCATCTTCGCGCTTCGACAGGAAGAGATTGCCTGGCTTCAGATCCCGATGCACGATCGGAGTCAATCGATGCTGCGAGTCTCGCCACCTGTGTGCCAGATCTAGCCCCACGGCCGCTTGTCGCAGGTATTCCACGGCGGTGGCTGGTGCAATCGGCCCACTCTGCTCAACATGCCGTTGCAGATCCGTACCTTCGAGCAACTCCATCGTCAGATACGAAAGTCCCGTTGCAGAATCCCTGCCCGCGTCGAATACGGTTGCGACATGTTCACAGGTGAGGCGACTACCGATCTCTGCTTCAAGCATGAGACGCTGATGGGCCTGCGAACGCTCGGCATCGTCACTCTCGATGAGTTTCAGCGCGACTAGGCGGTCCGTACGACAATCCTTGGCGGCGTATATGGTGCCCTGTCCACCGTGGGCTAGGAGGCGAAGGATCTCGTAGTGCTCTGCAAATTGCCAGCACCATGGGTCGTATGGTACGGCCGATGGCAACGTTGCGGTAGTCAAGCGTATACCCTCACTATCACTATTGAACTGCCAACGCGCTGCGGCTCGAACGCTCTGGTCGAGGTTCTGGCGCAGTGATGTGAGTGCCACTTGCGAAGCTCCTACCATGCATCTTGACCAACTTCGACACTCAGTAGCACGACATCGACACGACTTTCGAATGGAGCGCGCCGCACGGAACCGTCTGGGCCAACCGCAGATCGAATCGGGTATGCTCTGGCAACGGGCGGGCGCTAGTCATTGCGGAACATGCGTGCACTATCGATCCCCTCGAATCCGGGATTTGATCACGACAATGCATCGAAAGTGCAAGTTATCTGAACCAGGATGCCTGTTGGTTGCTGCAGTCACGGGCTTTGTTCATTTCACAATGACGTCAATCAGGGTAGTCGCAGTTCGGGCCTTGAAGGTCAAATTTGTTTTGTTCGATCTCGATTCGGGAGAAGTCCACCAAGAACTCCTGTCGAGCAAGACGGTTACACACCACCGCAACTTACCGTAATGACTCGATCAGGCATTTCGTAGTCCTAGACTTGAAGCAGTTGGTTGCTACTCGCAGGATGAGAAGTGATGATCAAGATGCGTGCATCGGCCCCATGATTTGGTGATTGACGTGCACGCATGAGTTAGCAACGCTTCGGTTCGTGTTCGTGAGCGGACGACAGGTCTTGCTTGGCGCTGCACTTGCTGTGCTGTGGCCAGGCGCAGCTGCAGCCGAGGCCGGACCTGCGGAGGACGCCGAAGAGAGTGCTCGATATCAACTGGTTTACGAGGCGCCCGCCGAATGCCCCAAGAAGCAAGCGCTTCTTGCCCAGATCAATCATCGCATCGACAAGGAGTGGGCCGCGCCGCCCGATCAACTGGCGGGAACGCTCACCGTCGCGGTGAGCAAGGTTGGCGATCATTACCAATCGCGCATGACGCTCGCGGATCGCTGGGGGCACGTAGCATTCCGTATACTGGATGCGGAAGGCTGCGATGCTGCGCTGTCCGACGTTGCAGTCGCAGCGGTGGCTGCCATTGAGTCTCGACTTGGTCCACAGCCGCCATACTTCGAACTAGGTGTCCTCGGAGGGCCAGACTGGAGGACTGGTCTTCTAGCTTGGGGCGGCGGAGCGCTTGTCGGTCTCCGCTGGCCTACGTCGAGACGAAGCCTGCACTTGGCCGTCGGCTATTGGATAGTCGGCGCTGGTCATGCGAACAGGCTTGCCGATGTGGAGCTCCGCTTCCGCCTGTTCTCGATGCGACTCGAGTTTTGCCCGTTTGAGCCAAGGCTTGGCCCGACGATATCCCTCCCCTTGTGTGCAAGTGCCGAGGGCGGGCTCCTGCAAGCAAGACATGTCGACACAATTGGCCGGTCGCCGTCATTCACGGGCTGGACATCTTTGGGCCTCGCTCCTCAGGTGCGGTGGAGTGGCAATTCGCTGTTTGTTCAGATCGGACCCAGGGCGGACTTCCTGCTCTACCCGAGACGGTTGACGGATACCCCTACAACTGACGGCCAACCGTCCCAACGGGAAACGATCCACCGCTTTCCATCAGTCGGATTTGCCGCCATCGCGACCGTCGGATTGAAATTGCCATGATCATCCAATTTAGTGTGATCAGCAAGACGGTGACCGAGGATCTCCCGAGGGTGAGCAATCGCCTTGAGCGCCTTGGACTCGCGTGCAGTCATTTTGGCGGCTTCTCGCGACAACGCGCCAATTCCAGGGCACAAGTCGGACCCTGGGTAGTCGGCGTAGTCGCTACCATCACCCTCTGCGAACTCCTCGGTTGTGGCGAAGTGTATCTTGGGGAAAGGAAATGGACCTGCAACAAGCAGGCAACCGAATACAAAGTCACCGACTTGCTGCGTCCGAATGACAAGCTCTGGCGGTTCAACGACGAAGATTTGGGACGTGAGGTGAATGGTCGTGGAGATTTGACCGTTGCGCCGCTAGCAACGGTCAGCGACCACCTAGCTGGCCTGATCAGAATGGGCGGCGAGGGTGCCTCGCTTGTCAGTGGCGTTGCCGCCAGTTCCAGCCCGCTCGCCGCCGCGCCCCAAAGCGAGACTGAGCTCGCGCTTGGTCCCTCCATAACCTACGCTTTGTGGATTTCCTTGCCCAAATCTTGGCTGGCCGCGGTGAACGAGACGCCCCAAAAAATGGTGCTTCTTTCGACCATGACAGGCGCAGAGCACGCTCAGAACTGTGGGGGACATGAGCTCGCTCTGCAGGGACAGAAGGATTCAGGTGACAAGCGGGTGAAGGTATCTCTGGTGTTCAGCTACTTCGATGCCACATGCTCGCGCCCTCCCCCTCTGAACCCAGTGCTGGAAGAAACCCGGGAGTTGACAGATGCCGGGCTGGACACCCTCGACGCATGGGGATTGGGCAAGTGGTACCATGTTGCGGCCAGCGTGAGGCAAGGCGAAATAGCCGGGTCAAAAAGCACGATCAAGCTCTATTGGGACGGCGTAGAAGTCAGCAGCTCTCTCGAGTCTCAGGTCAGCATGCAGTTGAGAACTGACATGACTACGAAAGTCCATGTCGGCTCGGATCCGCTGAATGCGCAGCGTTTCGAAGGTCACATTGACGATGTGGCTCTACTTCAACGTGCCCTGACACAGGCCGAGGTCCAAGAGTTCCGCCTGAACTCTTGGAGCAAATTCGGCCTGGATGGTCTGCGTTGGGCCACTTGGGATGCGGCGTGGAGTTCAGCCAGCTGGAACTCCCAACAAGCACCGGGCGTAGCCGTAGACTGTCGAGATGACAAGTCCAGTGGCTGCGGCGCATCCGCGAGCTTGGATTGGCGTCTGAAGGTCAACGACCTGGACCACATTGTTCTGAGCGGTGACTTGCCAGAACGCATGGACGCCGACCTTCTGCTTGCCGACGGCCAAGGTGGGCGGCAGTTCTGCAAGTGGAGCATCAGTGGCATTGGAGGCGCAGACTACCACCTAGCCGTAAGAAGACCGGCTCAAGGACGAGAAACGCCAGACAATCCTAGCGCTGTAAATGAGCTAAAATGGTGCAGGTGCGATACATGCGACTGCGAGTTCGACGTTAAGGCAGTGATGATCGGCTCAGAGTGGACCAAGGCTGTTGGGCTGCATTCGTGCATCTTGTGTGGGCTACAGCATGTACCCTCCACAATCTCCGGATTGGATAACTATAAGTGGAGTCGCGGGGCAAAGGGTCCGAATGACTTTTGTTGGCGACCCATCGCTTACGAGGCCAAATCCCAGGCACACTTTGTCGAATCACCGACGAAAAATTCGGTCAAGGCAACACTAGGTGGCCCAAGCGGCACAACCGCTTTGCTTGCCGCCGATTTTGGCACTACGGGTTACCGTCTAGTCGGCGACAAAGTCGATGACCAAGGCAAAGTCAAAGTCAAAGGCGACGAGGTCGTTATTTGTGCGAACCTTCCTGCAGAACAACGGTTTCAGATCATTCTGAAAAGCGCGAATGAGGCCTACTGTGAGATTCAAGTGGAGGGGACTGACAAGAATGACTACGAATCAACCGCCTACCCCGTCGACTCCAGCAAGCCACTAGACGTGACGTACTGCACGAACTACGTTGACAATAACAATCGATTGTTAGGCGAAGACAAGAAGCTGCCGCAATTCGACCCAGACAATGTCAGGTACTTGGGCATTCAGAAGTCCTGGTCGGAGGACGTGGATGTCACAATCCGAATCGACTCGGTCAACTTCAGCGGCGATCGCAAGAGCTGCCCCAAACCCTCCGTCCTTGCCGGACACGTACAGTGAGTGGACTCGGGATGCCGGACTTGACCCATACCGTCGATCCCACGGAGAGGCACCAAGTCGCAATGCCTGCGAGCGAGGTCGGAATGGCTGCTGTAGCGAATCTTGCGCCCACAGTAGACACCGCTCCTACTCTGTCCAGTGATGATGCCAGAAGCCCCACATCCAGTGGCATTCGCCCAATCCATCACGCTGCGCCCGCTGCAGCTCGAGCTCCCGAACCCTGCAACGGGAGCCACGGTCGGGCGCTTCGGGTCGAGCAACTCGTGGGCAAGCACTTCCGAATGGTATGGCGAGTCGCCCAGCGATTGGGGCTTCAACCAGCCGATGCTGAAGATGTGGCGTTGCGCGTCATGCTCATCGCTTCGAACCGAATCGATGACATCGCCGAAAGCAGCGAGCGAGCCTTTCTGGTAACCACGACGCGCTTCGTGGCCGGGAAGGTCCGCAAGGCTCGAGACCGTCGAATGGAGACCATGGGTGAAGATCTGTCCGAGCTGGCCGTCGACCGGACCGCCGTCGACGAAGTCACCGACCAGCGACGCGCCCTAGCCCAACTCGATCGCGTCCTTGCGCAGCTACCCGAAGACTTGCGAACCGTGTTGGTGCTCTTCGAGATCGAAGGATTCAGCCAGTCCGAGATTGGGGCAATCCTTAGGCTCCCCCAAGGAACTGTCGCTTCACGCATCCGCCGCGCCAAGGTGCAGTTCCTGCGGATCGCGACCCGATTCAATCTGCTACCCAGGGGGACAGTATGACGGACGAGCTCAAGCCGTGGCTCGAGCAAGAGGTGCCACCAGAACTCCGACGGTTACTCGTGGCCGCGCGTACGCAGGAACCAACGCTCGTTGACGTTCAGCATGTCGTGACTCAGTTGGCGCTAACAAAAGCCTCAAGCGGCAGTAGTGCGAGCATCGAGCTTACCGCAGGCAGTGCCACCGGTTCGGCAATGATGGGGGCAACGTGGGCACTATTGGGGGGGGGCTTGGCGGGAGCATTGGCCGTAGGCATGGCCATCGTGGGGGGCCAACGACCGGACTTACCTTCGGATGTCGTGGCTGACAAGGGCGCATCGGCAATTGCGGTTAGCTCGGCGCAGCCACTCGCCCCGGAGAAAGCCAACTCCGCGGAGGAGCATCCTTCGAAGTCGACGCGCACTGCTGCGCCGAGGCCGACGCTTCCACCCAGTCGCCCCACGCCCCGCAAATCGGGGATATCTGCCGATTCCGCGTGGTCAAGTGCGAGGTCGCCGTTCGACGCACACTCGCTGCAATCCACTGAGGGGACTAACCATACTGTTTTGGTGCCACCGCCTACGCCTTCAGAGCTTCCGCAAGAGAGCCAAAGTGCTTTCGTTGACAAGGCGCGAAACGCACTCAAGCTGGGTCGGCCCAACGAGACTCTACGGATCCTCGATCTGTACGACCAGGCGTACCAGACTCGCACGTTCGTTCCAGAAGCCCTGCAGCTACGCATGCGCGCCCAGGCGAGTCTAGGCAACGGCACCGCAGCGCATCAGGCCGCCGAAACCTTGGTGGCTCGCTATCCCTCGACGCCACAGGGCAAAGAAGCAATCGACTTCTTGAGCAGGTGATTTGGGGTTTTCTGGCCGGCAAATCGCTTGGCAGATCTGGGGGGGCTTGCCCATCATGGGACAAGTACCTATAACCAAAGCAAAACCCGTCAGTGACGGTTCACGGCTGCGCGCAGACTGCTCGAGCATGGAGGCTGAATAGAATGGATATTTCGACTACTTACCTAGGCTTGAAACTGAACCATCCTCTGGTTGTCGGGGCGTCACCGATGGCCTCGGATCTCGATCAAGTCCGTCGGCTCGAGGATGCGGGTGCCGCGGCGATCGTCATGCCTTCGTTGTTCGAGGAGCAGTTGCAACTCGAACAGTCTGCGCAGCAGGCGTACGTGAACGCCTTCGAGAATGCCAATGCCGAAGCGCTGAGCTACCTGCCAAATCCAGACGACTATGTGCTGGGACCAGAAGCATACCTCGAACAGATCACCAAGACCAAGGCGGCGGTAGGCGTGCCCGTCATCGGCTCGCTCAACGGGGTGACAGACTCCGGGTGGCTCGACTACGCCGAGAAGATACAGCAAGCAGGCGCGGACGCCCTGGAACTCAACGTCTATTCTCTGCCCACCAACGCAGAAGATACGGCTTTTGTGCTTGAGCAAAGGTTAACGCAGATGGTTCGGCGCGTAAAATCAAAGATCCAGATCCCCGTGGCGGTCAAGCTATCCCCGTTCTTTACCTCGCCGGTGAACGTCGCGATGCAGCTGGTCGCGGCGAGGGCTGACGGTCTCATTCTGTTCAATCGGTTTTATCAGCCGGATATCGACATCGAACGTCTCGAGGGGCGTCACTCGCTAGAATTATCGACTTCGTCGGAACTAAACTTGCGGCTCCGCTGGCTGGCAGTGATAAGCGCCAAGGTGAAGGTCTCGCTGGCGCTCACTGGCGGAGTTCACACGGCAGCGGACGCGTTGAAGGCCGTCATGGCAGGAGCATCAGCGGTGCAGTCCGTGAGTGCCATTCTCAAAAATGGTCCAACCTGGCTCACCAAGACCCGCGATGAAATAGCAGCGTGGCTCGAAGCCCATGAGTACGAGTCACTGACGCAGGCCGTGGGCAGCATGAATCTATCGCGCAGCCCTGACCCGAGCGTCTACGAACGCGGCAACTACATGAAGACCTTGCAGTCGTGGACGAAGTCCAAAGCTTTGGCGATGTAACAAGACGGTCAGGATTCGCGACTGGGATCCGGCGGTCCAGAGCCGCCGGATCTGCTGACTGAGTTGTTGATGCCCCTACTGTTCCGTGCTCGGCCCTTTGGGCCTGCGCGCGTCCCGCCTCCCCAAGCGTCGGACTCGGCCACCTCGTCGCGCCGCGGGGGATGCACGTGAAGGTGAGGCTTGGGCGAGACCCCTCAACGTCCGTGGACGGAGCAACTACGGCCGCCACAATCCAGCAGATTCTCGCGCTCGTGCGCGCTTCATCTGGCAAGAGGCGCGCCGGCAAAGTAGCATGCCGAGTCAATACCCATGGCGCTTACGGCAGAGGTCTACGAGAAGCTCGGCGTGTTCTACCTGGGGCAAAATTACGCCGGAGCCGAAGCAGCGGGGTCGCCTATCGAGAGTTCACCCGTACTTTATGCCTCCAAGCATCTGACAACACATGGCGTGTGCGTCGGCATGACCGGCAGTGGAAAAACTGGGCTCTGTCTCGGTTTGCTCGAAGAAGCCGCGATCGATCAGATCCCCATTATCGCGATTGATCCCAAGGGTGATGTCGGCAACCTGCTGCTGACGTTTCCCGAGCTCGCGCCCGAGGATCTGGCGCCGTGGATCGACCCTTCCCTTGCCGAACGCGAGGGCATATCGCTCGAGGTCCTGGCGCAGCGTGAGGCGAAGCGGCTGCGCGAAGGGCTCGCTCGGTTTGGGCAAGACCCAAACCGCATCCAGCGCCTACGCGATAGCGTCGAGATGGTGATTTACACGCCGGGCAGTCAGGCGGGTCGACCGCTGTCGTTGCTGCGATCCTTTGCGGCGCCGCCCGCGAGTCAGCTAGAGGAGCCCGAGGTTCTGCGCGAGCGGGTGCAAGGGGCGGTTTCGGGTCTGCTCTCGCTGCTCGGGGTCCCAGCGGATCCGCTGCGCAGCCGAGAACACATCCTGCTTTCACAGATTCTGGATGGAGCGTTTCGAGCCGGTCAGAGCTTGACGCTCGCTGATCTGATCCGCGCGGTGCAAAAACCTGCATTCTCGCAGGTTGGCGTATTCGAAATCGAGACGTTCTATCCGAAGAAGGAACGACTCGAACTGGCCATGGCGTTGAACAACTTGTTGGCCGCGCCGGGCGCGCAGGCGCTCGCGCAAGGCGAACCGCTCGAGATCGCGTCGCTGTTGCGCTCCAGCACTGGCAAACCTAAGGTCTCAATCATTTCGCTCGCGCACTTGAACGACGCTGAGCGCATGGCATTCGTGACCACGCTCCTCTCCGAGCTCATTGTGTGGATGCGCGGGCAGCCAGGCACGTCAAGCCTGCGCGCGCTGCTCTACATGGACGAGATCTTCGGCTACTTCCCGCCTACGGCCGCGCCGCCCTCCAAGCAGCCCATGCTTACGTTGCTGAAGCAAGCGCGTGCGTTCGGGCTCGGTGTGATGCTCGCCACGCAGAATCCGGTCGATCTCGACTACAAGGGCCTTTCCAATTGCGGCACGTGGTTCATCGGGCGCCTGCAGACCGAGCGTGACAAGGCGCGGGTGTTGGACGGGCTCGAAGGCGCAGCCGCCAATTCGGGGGGAAGTTTTGATCGCGCTGAGATGGATCGCCTGCTATCGGGGCTCGCGAGCCGCGTGTTCCTGATGAACAACGTGCACGAAGGTGCGCCTAGGCTAATCGAAACACGCTCGACGCTGTGTTACCTGCGTGGGCCGGTCACGCGCGACGAGATCAAGCGACTCATGCGCACCAGCTCCGAAGCAGTTGCACCGGCAACCCTCAATGCCTCGTCGTCCGCGGCGCCTGGGTCGGTCGCAACTGCGGCACCCACGGCTGGGTCGTCGCCGTCGAAGGAGCAGCGCTCGGCCGTCCCCGCTGAGGCGCACGAGGTGTTCTTTCCCGCGTTCAACCGTGCCTCTGGCGTCACCTACCGCCCTGGTGTTCTCGCGCGCGGAAAGCTGCACTTCGTGGACAAGAAGAGTGACGTCGACGTGTGGCAAACCGTCGAGCGTTGGGCAGCAGTTGCGCCGACCGACACCGAGCCGCGGTGGGCGACGGCTGAGTCGGTTCCCCAGATCGTTTCCGCTCATGTGGCCGCCGCGCCGCTGGCAGAGAGTCGCTTCGAACCTCTTCCGCCGCCGCTCGCTGTCGCCAAAAACTATGCAACATTTCGCAAAGCTTTCGCAACCCATCTCTACCAATCAGAGGCGTTGGTATTGAAGCACGTCAAGGCACTCGCTCTATCGTCGCTCGCCGACGAGACGAATGAGCAATTCAGCTTGCGGCTCGTGCAGGCCCTGCGCGAGAAGCGCGACCAAGAGATGGAAGACTTGCAGGACGACTACCGCGACGCCTTCGAAAAGTTGAGGGCAAAGCTTGACCGCGCCGCTGCCAAGCTTGCGCGCGAGCAGCGCCAATCGACGAGCGACAAGATGGATGTGGCGCTCGCCGTAGGCGGCGGCCTGCTAGGCGCATTGCTTGGCCGCAAGGTCGTCTCGCAGGCCAATGTACAGCGGATCCGCAGCGCGACGCGGCGCGGCGCACAGGCGGCGCGCCAGCGTGTAGATCTCGAACAGGCGGAACAGAGCCGCGAGCTGCTCGAGCGCGCCATGGCCGACCTCGAACGTGAGTTCCAAGAAGAATCGGCGCAGCTCGCGACGGAATGGCAACTCGAGAATCAGACCATCGACGAACGCCGTATCACACCACGCAAGGCCGATATTGCTGTCGAGACCCTGCAGCTCGCTTGGCGACCGGAGTGACAACGTAGGCTCTGCGCTGGGATCTGATTCAGGCAATCGCCCAGCGACCGTTCGCACTAGAACAAGACCAATCAAGCCATCGCGTAAGGTGGATCATGCCAATTGGCGGCGTGGGTGGCTGGCGGGCCTCTGTGAGCCGGTGGCGAGGGCGTCGCATCGGACGCTAACGCTCCCTGGTCTCGAGCTGTCGTCTGAACAACCATCCCGCATTTCGAATCAGCAGCGGGAGCGGTCAAACGGAAAGGTTTTGGGCGCAATGACGCAGCAATTGAGAGTCTTGGCCGGTATTTTCGCTGTCTTGCTCGTGAGCGGATGCGCAGCCGGACCGTCACGCGATTGTGCAGCGCCAGCAATGCCACTACCACCACCACCGCCCGCTGGTGGCTGCTGCTGTGGGCACCCAGGTCACGGACCCAACGGGCCCGGTGCCCTTGGCCGCGACGGTTGGGGCAGCCCACGCGGAGCAAGACAACCCGGTGGCCAGGGCGGCGGCGAATTCGACCGCCCGCCAGGCGGTGGTCCACCACATGCTTGGGGCCCACCTCCACCCGAAGTCTTCGAGGTCTGCAGTGGCAAAAGGCCCAACGATCCCTGCCAAGCCGAGCGCGAAGGTTGGCAATTGACGGGGATTTGCCTGGCCCTACCCGAGCCGAGTCGGCATGCTGGGGGCAGGCCCGATGGGTCAAAGGACGAGCGTCTCGCCTGCGCTCCGCTGCCACCATCAGCGGCACCGCGCGGCGCTGACGGCCCCAAACCCCCGCCAAGTGATTCGAAGGGCAAAAAGCCATAGCCTCTGTGCCGTATCTCCTGTTGATGGATGGTTCGCCGCAGATCCATCCGCGGACCGAATCCAGCGTTTTAGCCATCGAGCGTCAGCTGTCATCCAAAGCCACCATCGAATCGCTCGTCGAAAGCGCCAGACGCGGTGAGCGCACCGCATTTGAGCTCTTGGCCCGACGCTACTTGCGGCCAGCTTACACGGTTGCACTCGCCATCGTTCGGCGCCCGGCGGACGCCGAAGACGTCGCGCAAGACGCGTTGTTGTTGGCTTTCGAGCGGCTGGACAGCTGCCGCGAGCCGGAGCGTTTCGTCGCGTGGTTGATGACGATTGTACGGAACCACTCAAAGAACTGGCTAAGCAAGCGTCGGTTTCGCGACGTGCTTCCAAATGAACCTACCGAACAAGATGCGGAGCACATCGACGCTCCCGATCCGGCGGTATTTGAGCGCAAGAATCTGCTTGCGGCACTCGATCTAGTTTCACCAGTTGAACGAGAAGTCGTTCTACTGCATGATCTCGAGGGTTACACTCACGATGAGATCGGGCAAATCTTGAACATCTCGTGTGTCATGTCCCGGCAGCACTTGTTCGTGTCGCGACGCAAACTCCGGCGAGCATTGGGTGCGCCTACAATCGAGGGAGACAACAATGAGTGACCAACGCATTGACTTTTCGAGTCTGGATCCCTCGCGCAACTCGCAGCGCTGGGAGGCGCGGATCGCGACGATAGCGAACCGCGCAAGCGAAAACCACCGACGAAAGCTCACGATTGCGGGTCAATTCGTCGCCTGGTCGCGCCCCGTACTTGCCATAGCGGCGGGCTTCGCCATCGTGGGCTGGGTCAGTCTCGCGGCAGTTGGAAAGCAGACCAGATCTACTCCGCTCGATCCGTCTTTGGCGATTGCGACTTGGGCTTCGCGCAATGAGGTTCCAAGCACCGAGTTAGTGATTACCATATTGGGAGGGTCTAGTGACGAAGAGTGATTGGTCCCCCTTTAGTGTCAAGCTAACGGCGCTTGCCGTGGCAGTTTCGCTGTTTGTTGCTGGGGCGATTACGGGTGCCGCAGTCTATCGTTGGGCCAAGCTCGATGCCTGTGGTGAAGGCGGGCCGCCACTACCCCACGCTCCATGGGAGATGCTGCGACCGCTGAACTTGACTGAAGAGCAGCAGAAGAGCGTTCGGGCGGTATTCGATCGCTACAAGCCAAGCCTAGACGCCGTACTACGCGAGACCTTTCCGAAGGTGCGCGCCGTCCAAGAACAGATCGATAGTGAGATTGCCAAGCTGCTTACCGAAGAGCAGCGGCAGCGCTTCGAGTCCCAGCGCAAACACCACGGCCCGCCCCCAGGAATGCCGCCCATGGGGCTGCCGAGTGGTCACGATAGGTTCCCGCCGCCAGCTCCACCGGGAGCCGAACCATTTGGACCCGATGGACCGATGCGACCACCGCCACCGCCTCCACCTCCGATTCCGAGCAACAAGTAGCTGAATTTTGCGCTGCAGTAAGCCTGTCGCATCTAGAACCCGAATCTGCCATACTCCCGCACCCGTCATCGCGCGGGTGGACTTGACCCTACCCGTGCACTTATCGTTGTCACTGGTCGAACCAACTCGGGAGCCTCGAAGATGCGCCGTCACCTCGCTATCCACACTCAACTTACGCTTCTAGGCTTGGGTCTCGTGACGTTGCTCATGGGGTGTGACGGTGGCAGCAAAGCCAGTCCCAATGCGGGGACAGGCGGCAAGCCGGCAAGCACGACTGCGGGCGGTTCAACGAGCAGTGCCGGCTCACCCAATGCCACGGGGAGTTCGGGTGCGGGCAACAGCGCTGGTTCAGCTGGTGCTGCTGCGGAGTTGGGTTGCGCGGCAACCACCCCAGAAGAGGGCTTCGTCGATGTGCCGGTCACCGATCCTAGTATTCGCTATGTCGGGCGCGTCAACAAGACCGCAGAGGCTGTCGCGTTCGCGTTTCCTGCGGTGCAGATCCAGACGGTATTCGATGGCGACGCCATCGATATGAAGCTGCGCGATCATGGACTATTGAACCCCGTCGCGACGAACTACTATTGGATCATCATCGATGGAGTGCAGAAGAAGCTTCAAGTTTGCCAGGCATGTGAAGTCTATCCGTTGGCTCGCAACTTGGGCGCAGGGCCACACACCCTAACGATTATCAAACGCACTGAAAGTGGCCCCGGTGGTCAAGCCAACACAGGCAAGGACGAATTCCTCGGCTTCCGCGTGCGCACAGGCACCGCGCTCAGCGCAGCAGCCAAGCCAGCCCGGCTGATGGAGTTCGTGGGTGATTCCATCACTTGCGGCTACGGCAACGAGGTTTCGACGACCGATCCGGATAGTTTCAAGTTCACCTCGGTCAACGAGGATGCCTGGAACGCCTACGGCGCAATCACCGCACGGGCATTCAATGCCGACTACGTCGCGGTCGCAGCCTCTGGTCGAGGGGTCATTCGCAACTACAGCGGATTTGCTGGTGCCTTGGTTCCAGCTATCTACGAGACGACCCTACACGAAGACAGCTCCGCACCCGCTTGGGCTCACGCGACCTATTCTCCGGATGTAGTCGTCGTCAATCTCGGAACCAACGATTTTTCACCGGGGATCGCGCTCGACCAAATGGAGGTCCACCGTGCCACCTTCAAGCAAGCCTACATCGATTTCCTGACGCGTATTCGCGCGGTCCACGCTGAAGCAAACATCGTCGCCGTTGTAGGTCCGATGATGGGTGATTCGTGGCCCGCGGGGTACAACGCTTGGACTAGCATCCAGGCAGACGTGAAGGCGGCCGTCGATGCGCGCAATGCCGCGAGTGACGCCAACGTGCACTATTTTGCTTTGGCGCCGCAGTCGTCGCCGTATGGCGAGGATTGGCACCCCACCGTCGCCACCCACCAGAAAATGGCCGATGCGCTGGTGCCATTCATCGCGGGGATCCGCGGCTGGTAGGGGGAGCGTAAGCTGAGAATTGCGAATTGTTCGCGTCCGCAGTGCGGCTCAGTTCAATTCATTGCCGATTTCGATGGAGTAGTGGTCTATGCGCGTGACGCTTCTTCGTACGATATCCGCCATGCTCCTCAGTCTGCTGGCGTTCGTCCCGGCATTGGGACTTGGATTGGCTCTCGGTCAGTGGCTTCCACTCACACCAATCGCCACGATAGTGAGCGTCTTGGTTGCACCCTACCTTGGGAGCTGGCTGAAGACGGACGAAAGAGCCTCGGCGCGCGCGGCGTTTGCCGGAAGCGTCGGAAGCCTCGCATTTGTACCGACGTACCTGCTGCTTGCATTCCAAACACTCACCGAACCGATCGTTACGGCGCACTACCGTTGTGGCCAGTGGCTGGTCGGGCTCATCTTCATCGCGCCCATAGCTACCCTGCTGTCCGTAGTTCTCCTTGTTCCCATGGCGCTTCTCGGGTCACGCGCTACAGAACGGGGCGACCGAATCGTGATGTGGCTGGCTTGGGGTAGCGTCGCACTAGGTACGGTATCGGTCACGTTTGCCTTGGTACACGCATTTCGTCCGAGCCCGGAAGCGTACCTCGCCGCACTACCACGAGTCGAACTCACGTTGGGTGAGAGAACGCCGCTTCCGCGGACTTTGGGCAACGTGAAACTCGAGGCCTACGAAGGCGAGAAGACCGTGGCATGTCGTCTGAGGTTCGGAAGCGATGAACGCGATGTCGTGGAGCTCGATTATGTTTTTGGACTCAGTCGCTCGACCAAAGGTTGCCCTCGGCTCCGGCTCGCCTTGGACGCAGATTGGGTGGTGCTCGAGGGCGCTACCGAGCGTCAGGAATGGCGGGCAGTCGCAAGTATCCTCCGCGTCCCCAAGTGGCACCTCAGCGATCTGACCCTCAGGGACACGCGCGGGAAAGTCGCTGCGCCCATCGAGCTTACTTCGAATTCGGTATTGGGTTGGTTGGTCGCGTTGACGGCGCTCCTGTTGGCGCGTCGCACGCGAGGAGAAAATCGCCATGCACGTCGACTTAGACTCTATGGGATATCGATCTCAGCGGTCGTCCTGACACAGCTCCAAGTTGTGCTGGCTTGGGCGGGCGGGTTCATCTAACAGCTGACACCTGGCACGTTGGACTCTAGGCGCGGAAACATCGCGCAGAGCAGAATTGCAATCCGACCTGTTGGGAATCCCTTCAGCCCGAGTCCGCACCTTGTGAAGCCATTCCTGTATTGGTAATGCCGCGGAACAATGCAGTTTTTCGCTAGCGGGAATGCACAGCTCTGGTTCCGAAATGTCGGACGGCTTACGAGAGCTATGGGCGACACCACTAATAGTAAGAGCCCATTGTCTTAGGCCCCCAATTGGAGGTAGAAGAGATGGTTGCTCTAGGCTCCATAGCTGTCCCATTCCGCTCAATGGGATAATGCCTATTGTGTGGTGGGATCTATGCTGGATCGGCGATCCATTGCGGTATTTTGCCTTGTAGGAACCTTCTCGGCCCGGGTTGTCTCCGTTCACGCGCAGGAGGCGGATAAGTCCGGCATGTCACCTTCGCGGATGAAGTTGCCGAAGGGACCGGGTTCGATTGAGGGCACGGGCGAAAACGCTGAACCGAATCTGGCGCAAGGTTTGGTCACCTGGGGCTATCCCATTGCGGTTCCGGCGGGCTACGAACAGGCCACCCCTTCCATTAGGCTCGCCTATAGCTCTGGATCGGGCAATTCGGAGGTTGGGATCGGTTGGGCTGTCAGCGCTCCGAGCATCGAGCGCATGACCTCGAAGGGGCTACCGAAGTACAGCGTGGACGACTTGTTCGCCGCAGGCGGTAGCGACGAGCTCGTGCGCGTCGACACCACCACTGGGATCTACCGCGCCCGCTACGAGGGCTCCTTTGTGCGGTATCAGTGGGTCGATCAAGACAAGAAAGGGAAAGCCGGCTACTTCAAGGCGGAATACCCCGATGGTCGGGTCGGGTACTACGGAGCCACGGTCGAAGGAGTCATCGAGCCCACCGCCCGAGTCGAGGGCCCCACGGGGACCTTCCGCTACCACTTGGTGGACATGGTCGATCCACTGGGCCATGTCCTACGCTACGAGTACTTGAAGGATGGTTCCTATTCGCTGCTGAAGCGTATCAGCTACGCCTTTCAAGAGGCGGAGAACCGCAACCCGCGATACCAAGTGCTCTTCAGCTACGAGAACCGCCTCGATCACCTGTCCGACGCCAAGCCGGGCTTCGATGTGCGCCTGACGCAGCGACTCAAGGGGATCCAGGTGCTGGTCCAGGGAAACCAGCTGCGCCGCTACGCGCTGCGCTATCGGACCGAGACTGTGGACGACCATCTCTCACTTTTGGCTGGGATCCAGCAGTATGGCATTGGCGACGCCGGGCCCTATCCGATCGACTTTCAGTTCACCTACAGCAACGACAGCGCTAGCCGTTGTGTAGCGATCAATTGCCGAACCGACGCAGCCAACACCTGTCCTGAGACAACTTGCCAAAGCGATGGCGCCAGCGACTGCACTGCGACGGATTGCCAGTTCCCTCAGCTGGTCACGCTTGACGAAAGTTTGGGCGTGGACTTCTCCACCGGGAAGGCCGATCTGATCGACATTAATGGGGATGGTTTGCCCGACGTGGTGGACACCACTTTGGCGTTGCATCGCTTCCTCGTCAATCATCTCGACCAGAACGGCAAACCGAGCTTCAAGGAGGAAGTTGCGTCCAAAGTCGGTAGCCTGCAACTTGATCAACCGAGCGCTCAGACCGTCGATCTGAACGGCGATGGCTTCACCGACCTGGTCGATACCAACACCGGCAATGGCTCGGCCCGCGTGCTTTGGAACAACGGCGTCGGTGAATGGACGGACGCTGGTCCCGTCAGCAATCTCGGATTACCGAACTTCGCTGAGGCACAGAACCTGCGCTTCTTCGACTACAACAACGACAAGAAGATCGATCTGCTCTTCAACGACGGCAGCAATGCCTTTGTCTATGTCAACCAAGGAGCTCTCAAGTTCGTTGTCAGCGATGACATAGAACCCATCGGGCAGCCCTTCTCCCAGCTGCAGCTGGCAGACATGAATGGCGATGGCTTGCAAGATCCGGTGGAGTTGGCCTATGGCATCGTTGCGTACAAGCTGAATCTCGGTTGGGGCCGTTGGTCGGGCTGGATCGAGATGGACAATGCACCGGACGTGGCCGCGGGGATCGTTCGCCTCGTCGACATCAACGGCGACGGGCTGAGCGATGTGGTTACGGTACAGGCAGACAAGCTCCGCTACCAATTGAACCGTGACGGGCGCTCGTTCGGTACCGAGGTAACGAAGCCTGTCGATGCGATGCCATCGAAAACCGAAGTCCGTTTCGCTGACATGAATGGAAACGGCTCGACAGATATCGTATGGATCCCGCCGAGCGAACCCGTAAAGTTCTACGAACTCTATCCCGTCAGACCCAACCTGATTTCAAGCATCCAGAGCGGGATCGGCAAAGTGATCGAACTTTCATACGGCAGCTCCGTGCGGCACATGGAAGACGCACGCCGGGCAGGCAAACCCTGGCAATATCGCCTGCCGAATCCAAGCACAACCCTCGATACGATCATTACGCACGACACCTTGACCAAGGTCAAGCAAACGCGCCGTCTCGCATACAGCGACGGCTACTACGACGGAACCGAGAAGCAATTTCGAGGTTTCGAAGCGGTCACAGTGACCACAGAAGGCGACGAGACGGCTGAGCCAGGGGTAGTGAGCTCGAAGTTCGACGTGGGGCGCAGTGACTCGTACCGCAAAGCCCTGCTCTTGGCCCAATCGGTCACGAGCAATGGCCGCGAGTTGCACGCCGCGTCGAACGACTATCAGGAATGCGTCGTCAGCGGCATTGCGGCGCAGCCTGCCACGCCAGTGCGCCATGTCTGCCAGAAGTCAGCCACCAACGTGATCAAGGAGGGCCTCGCCTCGGGCGAATGGGTAACGACCGTCGAGGAGTCGGCTTGGGATGGATATGGCAATCGCACGAAGGTCACGAAACACGGTGTAGTGAGCATCGGTGGCAAGGCCTGCGGTCCCTGTGAGCGCGCTGACGGCGTGAATGGTGCGCCTTGTGGGGATAGCTGCCTTGGGGACGAGAGCATTTCAGAAACCAAGTTCGTCTCTCCAGAGAATACTGGTGGTCGCTGGATCCTGAATCGCGCTGCGCAGAGCCTCACCTATGGACGTGCGGGCGGTGCCAAAAAGGAGAAGAACTACTACTACGATGGCGATCCGCTCACCGACATCGAACCGGGAAAGCTCACCGTAGGCCTTCTGGCAAAGACCGAGGAGCGCCTCGACGCGACGAGCTTCGTCAAGAGCGAGCGCTACAAGTATGACTCGAACGGCAACCCCGTCGCTTCCTGGGATCCGAACGGCAATGAGCGCCACTTCGCCTACGATGCGGTTGGGTTGCATCTGGTGGCCGAGGAAGTGCTGTTCAAGAAAGCTACCCCGGCCTACAGCCTCAAGATGACCGCGGAATATGATCCGCTGCATGAGCAGATCATCGAGTCCTCCGCCTGGATGCGTTACGAAGGCGACCAGGCCAAATCCGAGCCGCGGAGCAGCTACTACGACTACGACAAATTCGCGCGGCTGACCAAGATCGCCAAGCCCGGTGACAGCTTGGACGACCCAACCGAAGAATATGCCTACGAGCTGAGCAACCCCGTCAGCCGCATCGTCCGCCGCGCCCGCAGCCAATCCGGCGCAGCCCCTGACGTGATGGAAGTACAATGTTTCGACGGTCTAGGGCGCAAGTACCAGACGCGTTCCCTCATCGACGGAAGCAACTTCCAAGTATCCGGCTACACGCTATTCGACCACCAAGGCAACGCGGCCATTAGCTACCAACCCTATGGACCCGGCAGCGACCGCTGTGACGTCGCGGCTCCCGCGAAAGGGAACGCAACCAAGACCAAGTACGACGCCACCCAGCGTGCCCACGAAGTCACCTTGCCCGACGGTTCCATGAGCAAGACCGCCTACGCGCCGCTGCGCGTTGCCCAATATGATCCGGAAGATTTGGACGAGAAGGGCCCCCACCACGACACCCCCGAGGTGACCTTCACCGACGGCCTGGGCCGCACCACCGCGATCGATCGCTACCTCGCGCCCGCCACGCCGACGCGCGTTACCGTAACTTACGACGAGCTCAGCCACCTGCGCGGCTATGTCCAGATACAAGGCACGACCAAGATCGAGAAGATCCAAACCTACGATTTGTTGGGGCGTGTCAACACGGTTAGCGATCCGGATTCCCACGACACGAGCTTCTCCTACGATCCAGCTGGCAACGTCCTCACCGAAACCGACGCACGCCAAATCGTCACGGTTTCCACCTACGACGAAGCCAACCGTGTCGTGACGCATCAGCAGCAAGGCGACGCCAAGACCCTGGTCACCTATCAATATGACGCCACCACCGGCTGCACCGGCTGCACCCACCTCGAAGGCATGCTGGCCAAGGTGACGTACCCCATGGGAACCGGCCAAGGCGAAGATGCCGTCGGCTACGATCTACGTGGCCAACCCGTCTATTCGCGCCGCACCCTGGATGGACACGTCTTCGAGATCACTTCGACCCTCGATAATCTAGGCCGCGTCACCGCCCGCAGCTTCCCCAACGGCACGAGCATCAGCTACAACCTCGACGGCCTCGGCCGCCTGAAGAGCGTTCCTGGTTACATCCCGAGTGTTAACTACGATGACCGCGGATTGCCCAAGACGCAGAAGCTCGCAAACGGCGTCGTCACCGACTACGTCTACGACCAATTGATGCGCCTCGAGAAGCTCTCTACCGTGAGCCCCGTCGCTGGCAAGCTGCAGGACTACGTTTACACGCGCGACCGCGTCGGCAACATCACGACCATCACCGATACTAGTGACTTCGGCGACGCCCCTTCCGCCAACGCGACGTATCACTACGACCCTTGGTATCGACTAGTTGGCGCGGATCTCGACGTGGGTCGGGTTCCGGAAGAGCATCTGACGTACGCGTACAACGAGCTCGACAACATCACCGCGAAGAAATCCGACGCCGGCTCGAAGAGCCCCGAGCATGTCGGCGACTACAAGTATGGTGAGTCTGGAGCTGGTCCTCACGCCGTAACTTCGGCGGGTGAGATGACGCTCAAGTACGATGAAGCAGGGAATATGACCCTGCACGGGCAGGATACGTACAAGTGGGATTACCAGGGGCGGCTATATCAGGCGACGCGCGGCAATGAGGTGCTCGGAGATTATACGTACGGTGCTGGGCGCGACCGCGTGAAAAAGGTAGAGGACGGACATGTGGCGTACTACGTCGCGCCGGACTTCGAGGTGCGGGATGGTGTCGCTATCGTCTATGTGACGGTGGGGGATCGGAAGGTCGTCAAGATCGAGGATGTTGGGTACGCAGCGAAGATGTTCGATGATGTTGCGCCGGGGTACGAGGTGGACGGGCAATATGTAGCGACGCCGGACGGCGTGACTACGGCGGGGGATGGGTGGGTGGCGGAATATTGGGGTTCGAACAGGAATGCATCGCAACCCGCCAACTTGTTGGGTGGTTTAGCGATGAAATCAAGTTCAAGCATGCGTCAGCTTAGCGAGAATCTGCTGGAGTATCTGCACTCCGACAATCTTGACAACGTCTCATCGGTGACTTCTGCGGACGGGACAAACGCAGCGCGAAGTCAGAACTACCCTTACGGCACTCCTCGCAGTGCGATTCTGGTTGGCTTTGGTTCGTATACAATCACTGGCAAGGAATACGACAAGGTGAGTGAGTTGGCATACTTCGGCTCAAGATACTACGCCCCGCGAATCGCGACTTGGGCGGGGCCCGATGCCGTGTTCCACGTTCTAGATCCAGAGCACCGTGGCTCAAGGATGCCAGAAGCGACGAATCGTCTAGTGTATGCCGCACGAAATCCGATTAACACCAGAGATGCAAATGGCAAGTGGGTAGAACGTATGCTCGGTGTGATAGTAGGGTCCAACAACTCAGAAACTCAGACAAAGACAATTGTCGAGATTGAGCGATTTGCGGAGACTTCGGGCAGCACGATCTCTCACATTAGGGTGAACGGCAAAGACATGGGCTACGTGCTTGAGCCGGGTTGGCAAGACAATCGCAAGGGGATCAGCCGAATCCCAGCCGGTACGTACTCCGCGGCATTTGCGCCGTTTCCACAAAACAAGCCGAAGTACCTTGCCCCACTGCTTCTCGGCACTGGTACGAGAGAGGGCATACGCTTACACATTGGCAACTGGACTCGAGGGGTAATCTCTCACGTCTATCCCGAGGCACCGGAGTTGAATTGGGACGAAATGCGAAAGGGCAACACCGAAGGTTGCCAACTCATCGGCAAGAAATACTCCCGTGATCCCGCTACAGGAGATTTCACTGTAGAGAAGAGTGGCAAGGCATTCCACGAGATCATGGGTGCACTTCTCCAGGAACGCGCGAAACACCTGGGCGGGAGATATGAGATGGAGTGGATCGTCAAGGATATCTCTTCGACGTCAACTGAAGGTTCACAGAACGCTACTGCGAAACCTACCCGATAGAGTGCGAATGGCCGCTAAGACCCCAATCCATATTTCCAATAGGATATCCTGTGAGCCGGTCGGTTTTGCTCCTGTCCATGATGCGTGCCCCCTTGAACGACGGTCTTGTTCGTCGATTCGAGGGCAACCTCATAGACGAAAAGCGATGCCTCCCAGAACGTCACCGAACTTGTATCACTCGATGTCAGCATATGGCCTTCCCCCATTGCTGCTTGTGTCGCAGCTTGTCGCCATCGCCGCATATTGTTGCACGTCCTGCCGTGGTGAGTCCATCGGCTTGCCGCCCGAGAGCCTTTGCCCACCCGGCACCCCCTCCTGCCCCTGTCGCGACGACGCAACGTGCCTTCCCAACGACAAAACGCCGCACATCTGCGACCGCGGATTCTGCGTGCCCGACGATTGCCCCGCGGGAACCAAAGATTGCCGTTGCTACAGCAACGCAACCTGCGACGCACTCGACGCGGTACCAATGACCTGCGACGGCAACGTCTGCAAACCCACCGTACTCCCAGTGAGCGGTGAGTTGAACGGCATCTGCACGTCGACCGCGGATTGCAAAACAAAGGAAAGCTCAACACTCGGCTGTGCGAGTGGACTCTGCCAACGCGTCGATTGCCCAAGTGGGCGCCTCGGTTGCCCCTGCAAAGTCTACGGAAAATGCAACGATTCCGCGGGCAAGGCGGTGATCTGCAACGGAGGCATTTGTCTGCCGCCCGATTGCAAGACTGGCAAAGCTGGTTGCCTCTGCAACAAAGACAACACCTGCGACGCTGGTAGTACCTGCACGCTTGGTGTCTGTCGCAGTGCGGGGGCGACGTTGAAGTTGCAGGCGACGGGGGCGCGCGCTTGTGATGTGGTGCTTGAGCTTGCGGAATTGGCGGGGGCCAAGGCGGAGTTCGACACTGCGGTGTTGGGGGAAACCTACCAGCGCGGCAAGCGCTTTGCGCTTTCTTTCATGGCGCGCGCGGACGCCGATCTCAGTGGGGACATTGCCGTCATCGAGCGGCAGCCAACTTGGTGGGGTGATAGCGCGACGGCTTTCAGTGCGGTTCCAATTCTGGACAAAAGCACTTGTTACGATCGGCTCGGGGCAGTTCTTGCGGATAGCAGCGTGACATTGCGATGAGGAAGACCATGGCAAAGCATTTTGGTTTGGTTGGCGCGGCGTGGCTACGGAGGTGGTTCGGAGCGGTGGCGCTTTGCGCGTTAGCGTCGGCTGGGTGCGGGGATAAGGATGGATCCTGCGCGGCCGGCACGGAGAACTGCGCATGCCTCACCGGCGATGTCGAATGTCGCGGCGAGGGGCTGTTTTGCGCGGCTGGGACTTGCAGGAAGATGTCTTGCGTGCCGGGGGAGAAGGATTGCTCCTGCTTTCCCAACCTGACTTGCGCAGCGGGTGACGCAGGGGCACTGCTCGTTTGCGACCGTGGACTGTGCCGCGAACCGAGTTGCGAACAGGGCGCATCAGGCTGTGGTTGCTATCCGAACGGCACCTGCAACAGCGGGTTGAGCTGTGCCCAGGATGGAGACGTGCTGCGTTGCTCGGCAAACACCTGCACTGCAGGGGAAGACGGTTGTGATTGTCTGGCAGGCGGCACTTGTACGGGCAAGACCGCCTCTGGGGCGGCGACGGAATGCGTCAGCGGAAAATGCGCAGCGCCGTCAGTCTGTGCGGCTGGAACGACGGGTTGTGACTGCCTTGCCGGTGGGACCTGCAATACCGGGCTCGAATGTTCGACTACGAACAAGTGCTTTCCCGCGGCATGCACGGGAAAGGACGGCACGACAGGATGCCAATGCAAGAGTGGCGACACTTGCAGCGACGCAAGTGCCGGCTGCAGCAACGGGATCTGTGTTCTCAAGGCAGCTTGCACTCAGGGAAGTGAGAACTGCGGCTGCTTGCCCAACTCGACCTGCACCGGCAACGCAACAAGTGGCAAACCGCTCGTCTGCGACAACAAGCTTTGCGTTGCGGCCTCCTGCCTGGTTGGCGAGAAAACCTGCGGCTGCAAGGCCGACCATACCTGCAATACCGGTCTGTCCTGCAATCTAACAACCGGAGTCTGTGAGGATCCCACTTGTGTCGCGGGAGAAGTGGGTTGCAAGTGCCTCGCGGACAAGAACTGTAACGATGCGACCCTGAGCTGCGGCACCGACGGGCTCTGCGCCAAGAGCAATTGCGTCGCAGGCGCCTTGGCTTGCCGATGCCTGTCCGACCAAACCTGCGGCAAAGACGCGGATGGGTCGCCCCTGACCTGTGTGGCCAAGACCTGCCAAAACTGTCGAAAGACTGCCTGCGCAACACCGGGACTCTCGGTGCCGAAGACGGCGTATTGCTACTCGCCTTGTCGGAGCGGGTATTCTGAGGATGCGGGCGTCTATCATGCCTGTGATGCGGACGGGCTGATGCGGCATGAGCCGGGTAAGGGATGTCTCGACAACAAGACCTGTCAGCAGGGCAGCTGTTTGGGGACCGCTGACAAGCTACCCACCTGTAAGACCGACATCGATTGTCCTGACTTTCAGAACTGTGTAGACGATCGTTGTTATGCGACCTGCGACACGGACAACGATTGTCCGGCGTCGCTGAGCTGCTACCGTCACGCTTGCCAAGCGGCCTGCACGGCTGACGCGTCCAGTTGTCCCGAGCACACCACCTGCGTGATGGCCGATCCGAAGCGCGGCTACTGCATGCCGGTTGGAACCGCACCTGGGGGTGCGCCGGAGGGTGTCGTCTTAGGAACCTTCGAGGTCAGCAAGGAGAACATCGAGTTTACGTCGGCACATATCGCCGATAGCTTCACCATCACGAACAAGGGCCCGATTGCCGCCTCGTTCAAGATCTCCAAGTTCGAAGAGACATCGAACGGCAAGACGGTGGACAAGAAGTCAAGTCCATTGACCTGGCTGAAGATGGGCGAAGTGGGCAAGGAGACTCAAGCCGAGTTCTCTGTGGTGGTCGATCCGGAAACACCCAAGACGATCAGTCTGAAAGATGCGGCGACCAGCACGATCAGCCGGTGGCAAGGGGTGCTGGAAGTGCGCAGCGAGAACGCTCGACTCGGGACGCGCAAGATCAACCTGCGTTACGCCGGAAGCACCGATGGGCGATGGACCGGCAAGATGGTCTACTTTGCGAACTTCGGCACTGCAGGGCTACTCGATTGGATGAAGGCCCGCAACGACACCACGAAGCTGTCGAACGTTGGCAATGGCTTGGTGCGGCGTTGGGGCGACTTCCGGATCCAGGGCGCCAACGTCGTATCAAGACCCAACATCGAAGCGGCCATCGACTCCGTGGTGAAGGAGACCTGGAAATGGCCTTCAGTCGTCAAGGACTGCCCGGCGGGGAATACCTGTTACCCGTACGTGGATCCAGACAATACGCATTCCAAGGGGATCCAAGTCCTCACTAACAGCCAGCAAGCCTATCCAGTTCCAACCGGGGCCTCGGAGCTCCCCGTCACGCTCGATCTAAAGCAAGACGCGACGAATCCAGCAATTCTGGCTGGGCGTATCGTCTCGACGGAATCGCTGCATTACCCCGGCAATCCCGCGATCTCCCTGACATTTAGCGACTCCCCAAACAAGGCGACCTGCTCGAACAGCATTGCGAATGAATGCGTCATCTTCGCGCAAACTCTAGCTTCCACGATAAATATTGGCGGCCGCTACGCGACCAGCGCAACCACCTGCCCCACGGGATGGGCATACAAGAGCACACCTTGGCTCGTGCCGGGTTTCACTGCCGGATCCACCGAAGTCGACAACCTGCGTTACCGCTACGAGTGCCGCGATGCCATCCAACCGACCAAGGGCGAGAAGCTAGACGTAAATCTAAACGCCGCAATCTCGGCGGCCAATCCGATCCCCGACGGCGTCACTCGTTCGCGAGCGCTGGAGCTGGTGGACGGCGCGATCATCGAGCAGAACCGCATGATCCTGATTGTGCGTGAGTCTTTCGCTTCGTTCGTATCGGCCCAGGACAAGAGCGAATTTGCCGCCTACGGGGTGATGACGTTGGTTCGTTCTCCCGCAGATCTGAAGGAGGAGTCCTACGATGGCAATTCGCCGCCCAAGGAGCAAACGCCCCCTGCCACGGCGCAGCAGAAGCTCAGTTGCAGCGACCAGATCCTCACGTCGCTAGGCTACACGTCCTCCGATATTCCCGGAAAAGCGGCGGAGATCGCCACAGCCTTGCTCTCGGGTCGAAAAGCATCTGCTTCCGTCGCGGAGGTGCCCCGCGCCAACGTTCACTATCTCTGCCACGACAACGGCCAAATCGACGGCGGCAATGCCGGGGAGAACGGTGGCGCCCGGAATGAATGCCCAGCCGGAAGTCAAGTAACTTACTTCTCCTTCCCAAACGGGAGCCCAATCGCTCAGAAGATTCCAGAACTGCCCTGCCAGCATGACGGAACCTGCCAATCGGTGTTGGACGCGTGGCGCAGCCCGGGCAGCAATTCAGGCATTGGACAGAGTCCGCTCGTCTACCGCTGCAACGGTTACGACAGTGATTCGAACAAGGTCTTCTGTGACGGCAATCGCGCCGACTTGGCCGCTGACAAGACCTTCTACGCTGCCGCCCCGGGCACGATTGCGTTTGCTCCGCTGCGATCGGCTGTCAACGATGCCTTCCGCTACAAGACTCAGTTCATTACCCGGACGAACAAGACCGTCGGGTTTGCGCCAGAGCCTTGCATACCGAAGTCAAGTGCCGTGCCCTATTGTTACGACGCCAAGCAGATAGAAGAGGCGCGCGACCGCGTGGACTGCGCCCTCTATCTCTACAAGACCTACTTTGCCGGCACGACACCGCATCCTGATCTTGCAAAGTACCTGGAGTTCAACTTCACGTACAGTCCGCTCAAGCAACCGCCGAACTACGCCTATGACGGGTTCGAGATGATGTTCGCCGAGCTGCTCATCATGCTGGGTGATGACGCCTACACGGCAGCTGCAGCATCACGCTTCGACTTGGCTGGTTCGAGTCGGGCTGCTTTCCGGGGTTCGCTGTTCGAAAAGAACGGTATCGATCTGTCGAGCGCCGCCGGCTACGAAATGCATCGCTTGCACCAAGCAGCGCAGTACTTTGGAACCGTACTGGAGCGCATGTACAGGATTGTTCCGTACATCACTTCTGATACAGACGGATCCTATCTTCCGTTCATCGCCAATCCGACAACAACATCGCTTCCCTCGACCTTCGTTACGTACTTTCCTAAGTTGGTGCGTGCGTCAGCACAGAAGGCCCGCGTCTGGAGCGAAATCGCCAAGCGCTACCAGAGCATCAATCGAGCTGATCTTGCCAGGATCACAGTCGAACGCGCCTACGTGTCAGCGTACCTCGAGTCGGTCGTCATCGGAAGCCTGATCACGCGCTCGATCAATGCAAGTGCCGTGGCAACCCGTGCACAAATTGAGGTGGAGCGAGTTAAGGCAAACCGTGTCTTTTCGGCTTCGTTGATTGAGATGCGTGACGTCTATCGGAAGTTGACCGACGATGAACTGTTCTTCGGATTCACGCGAGACTTCATCCCATTTCCGGCCTTGGATCCCGGGGACGTTAGCGCCTTCACAAAGGTGTTTGCTCTTGCTCAACAGCGTACCGCTGTGGCCGCTGGCAAGGAGCAAACCGCCCTCGAGAGCAATCGGTCGTATGAAACGGAGGCCGCGTCCTTCCAGTCTGAACTGGTCAAGCTGCGCATCAACTATGAGAACCAGCTGTCAGAGATCTGCGGAACAATGGAAGGCACCGACGGAAACAAGTATCCAGCCATTGCACGTTACGCCTATCTGAATGACGACGCCAAAGTGTATGGTGACCCCTGCGGCCTCATGCGAACCGGAAGGCTCTACAACTCCATGGGTCAGTTTGCCCTGGTGGAGCTCGAGCTCAAGGGGATCCTGCAGAGGTACGAGAATATCAAAGACGAGATCGATGATGAAGGTCGACGGGTGGCAAAGCAGTGCGGGCTCAAACAGGAGATTGCTAACGCCGGATACGACATCGCAAAGAAGGAAGTCAGCCTGCAGGCTGATGTCGGCCGGGCTCAACTAGTCAAAGAAGGTATTCGAAAGGACATTGACCTTGCACGCAATACAGCAAATGCGCTCGATTGCCTGATTAGCCCACTGGGAAGCAACTGTACCGGAAAAAACTTGGGTGCCACGCTGTACAAGGTTGCACTTGTCGGTCTCTCCGCTGCGAACATTGCACAGGACGTTCTCATTCAGAACAAGCAAACCGAAATCGCCGAACTCAAGGCCAATCACGCTCGTTGGCTAGGCGCGGAGGAATGCAAGATCGCCATGGTCGATTCCGAGGCCCTGATCAACCAGAAGTGGAACGCGCTGAAGGAGCTCGACATCGAAGCACTCAAGGCAGACTACAAGGTTCGCTTGGCGCAATCTGAAATCCGGCAGTTGCTCGATCAGGCCGATCGAGTGGCTTCCGAAATGGATCAGATGGAGGAGCAAACCATCAATGTCGAGGCGGCCCGCAACGATCCAAACAGCCGCATCTACAAGAATGATGCAATCTTGAATGCCGAGCTCGCGTTCGATTCTGCCATCGCCATGGCGTATCAGGCAACCAAGGTTTTCGAATACTTCACGACTCAGTCCTATGCACGCCTCGTTGACCTATTCCTGGTGCGTATGGTCAGCCATGGCGACTACAATCTCGAGAACTACCTGACGCAGCTGCAGGACGCATACCTGGACTTCCAACAACAGTACGGCAACCCGGACGAGCGCGTGGACATAGTGTCCTTGCGCGATGACATCTTTGCCATTTCCCGATACGACGAAAAGGGCGTCACACTCTCCCAGTCGGATCGTATCGCGGCGTTTCGAACGAGGCTAAAGGATGTGTCCCTCTTGGACGAACAGGGCTACCTGACTATCCCATTTGCCACATCTCTCAACCGCCTGTCTCCCGTCACCTCGAACCACAAGATCAAGAAGATTGAGGTCGAAGTGGTGGGCTCCGACGTGGGCGACGCACTTGGGCGCATATACCTGCGGCAGAAAGGGACCGGGGTGGTCCGCAAGCTGGACAGCAACACCGACTACCTTCGGTTCCCTGAGCGAACTGCGGTAATCGACCCCTTCTTCAACGGAGCAAGGGTGTTTGGACCAGAAGTCTACCCATCAGACCGCTTGAGGGATCGACCGGTGTCGAATAGCCGTTGGGATTTGGTCATCAATCAACGCGACGAGAGCGTGAACAAAGACATCAATCTTTCGTCGGTGACGGATATGCGCGTCTACCTCTATTACACGGACTTTACTGGGATTTAATCATGAGAGCCACACTGCCGCGCACGATATCAGTGGCAATTCTGCTCATCCTTGCAGCTGCAAGTTGCAGTAGCGATGACAGCTCTCCCTCGAAGTCGACCTGCAAGACAACGACAGACTGCAATGCGGAGAGCGCGACCAGTGGCTATCTCTGCGTCTCCAATGCCTGCATTCCATGCGAGAACACGGAGGAATGCAGCGGCACCGTCTACTATGGAGAGCCATCCGTCTGCAAGAGTGGTCGTTGCACGAGCTCGACAGCCGGCGCGGCAGGGATGAGCGCCCATACGGGTGCGGCTGGTAGAGTTGCAACTGGTGGCAGAGTGTCGAGTGCCGGCTCACCAAATGCCGCCGCGGGTCAATTGGGCGTCGGGGGCACGTCAAGTATTGCTGGCGCGTTACCGACCGGAGGTGCGTTGGTCGCGGGCAGTCCTGGATCAGGGCTAGGCGGTGCAACAATCGCAAATGGCGGTGCTGTGGTTGCTGGTAGCGGCGGCACTGGCGGCGCAACAGGCGGAACTGGTGGCACTGACGGGACGACCGTTGCTACCGCAGCTGGCGGCGCCAATCTGGGCTCAGGCGGGATTGCAAACGGCGTCGGTGCAACCGGCTCTGCCGGCCTAGCGGGTTCACCTACGGCGAGTTGCCCGACCAGCTCTGCCCAGCTTCCCGATGGTGCATGCAAGCCCTGCGGCACCTGCGACCCATCGATACCTGGGCTCACAGGCAATCTCTACCCAAAGACTTCTCGCGACGGCCTCTGCGTTTGCGAAACCAAGGGCGGCTACTACTTCACCAAGGCCATTCAGAGCACTCCCGAACTCTGTGATGCAGACAAGGACGGTTGGCTGCGGATTACAGCCAAGCAAGGTATCGATAGTGATGATCCCGTCATCAAAGCGAATGCCCGCTGCACGCTGAGGCGAGTTGAAGAGGTCAAGCTCGTCAACGACATCGGTCAATCGAAGTCACTCTACTTCACCAGTGATGGTACCAGCGTTGCGACGAGTCCCGGTGGGTCGCTTCCTTTATACGAGTCAGTCGCCAATGATGGAGGCACTCGCTCTGCTGAACAGCAGCTCCCGATGTACGGGACACGAGCACTCGCTTCGGAGGAGCTCAACAGTCTAACGAAGGCCTGCATGAGTGCCAAGGCCGACCACAACGGCAATGGGCTGTACGACGTTGCGGAGTGGGAGCAAATGGGGCCGCCGGCAACGACCTCTGAGTTGGGTGACTACCTGCCAATGTACACGCGACTCAGCTACTTTTTGGAGTTGCATACGGCGTGGTTCACGGGAACCAGGTCAGAAAACGGGGCTAGTTTCGGAACGTATATCATCCAGGAACGTACTCGAGCCAAGACCACCGACGGATTGGCGATCGCCATCACTGCCGATCCGGGTCCCGGAGGTGAGTACTGGCGACAATGTGACAGGAAACGGGACAGCGGCTACGTTGAAGGTGCTCCTGGCACCACCTTCGATTTTGCGTCGATAGGCCTGCCGAGTACGAATTGGACTGGGATGAATCACCACAGTCAGTTCAAATGTGTGGTGGGGGTCAGTGTCGAGACCTACGGAGCGATGGTTTCAGAGGTGGACCATGCGGCTGCGTTGCATCAGCAAACCGCAACTAGTTTGACTACCCGCAATTGGTTCCCCAATAGCTGTCAGGTCGGGACCACCATCCCATCAAGCGCGGCAGATAGGACCAATCCCTCGGCGCCGAAGGTCGAATGTACGGCCTCGTCACTGCTACCGACCGACGAGGCGCGGTGGGTATCGGTCAGCTACAAGTTGGTGGAAGAAGCAGCTACTTCCTACAGCTATGTTCGTGGATGCATCTACGAGTGTACGGAGAAGGTTCCGGCGATTGTGCCCGCGACTTGCCATGAATGCGATGATGCTGCCTGGGGGAAAGCGCAGGATAGGGCGTTGTCGCCGGGGTCGCATGACGCAAACTGCATGGTGCCAAATGTTTGCGATGGTAGCGGCAATTGCGGTGAATGTGTGCCGGGGACAACGCGATGCAAGGACTCATCCACTTTGGAGACCTGCCAAGTCAATCGCACCTGGCAGCCCACTCTTCCGGCCTGCGCTTTTGGGTGCAATGGGGTGAACAATGCCTGCTATCCCGCTTGCGCACCTGGTTCTCGAGGATGCCAATCGACAAGTCAGACGAAAGCCTGCAATTCATCAGGCTACTGGCAAGATGATGTCGTTTGCGCAGCCAACCTCAGCTGTGTCGGTACTGGAAACTGTCTCAAGTCTGATGGGCAATCCTGCAACTCGGACTCGGACTGTGCCGCTGGCACCTGTCCGACATTCTATCGGGACAGTGATGGTGACGGGTATCCCGGAACAGGCATGAAGGTTTGTGGGACAGTTCCACCGTTGGGTTGGAGCACCCAGTCACCCGATTGTTGCGATAGCGACAAGAACGCCTTTCCTGGTCAGACTGCCTACTTCACCAAAGCGAGAGATATCTGCGCCGGATTCGACTACAACTGTGATGGTGTAGATACCAAGCAGGATCTTGGATGTCCCAGCTGTTACTGGTGCAATTCGGCCAACTGCACCAACTGCAATACTGGCGTTTCCCCGGACTGTGGTACTGGTACAGTTCCCTGGCGCGGGGATTATGGAGAGTACTCCTGCGATGAAGCCAAAACGGCATGCCGATAGAGTTCTCACCAGTCCTCCAACGGCGTTAGCTGACGCCGTTTGCTGGGAGTGCCTGCGTGGTCGCGACGACCGCGGCGCTACGAGATGCTCGCAAGTGAAGCGGCGTACCCTGATTCCGAAGCTACAATTCTGCTGTTGCTAGGAAGGACCAGAAGCGTATTCTGTCCTCCCGGATCGAAGTCGCATTCCAACGTGGAGCATAGTCATGAGAACGATAACTTGTCGCCAATTCCTCCTGAGCGCTGGCGCTGTTGTTGTGTTGGTATTCGCCTGTAGTTCCGACGACAATCCAAAGTCCGCGAGCTGCAAGACCACCTCGGATTGCGATGCTGAGCCTGATACAGAGGGCTATCTCTGCGTCTCGAAGGCCTGTATTCCCTGCGAGTCAACCGAGGAGTGCAATGGGACCGTCTACTATGGGTCGTTGTCCGTTTGCCGAAGTGGCCGATGCAGTGACTCTACTCAGGGCGTGGCGGGCAGTGGCCATGGCACGGCTGGGAAGGGGTCGGGTGGGGGTAGGGGCGCGACGGAAGCTCTTGCGGGCGGCACTGCTGGCAAAGAGGCGGGAGGTAGCTCGCAAGCGGCGGCTGGAGCTGGCGCAAGTTTCGTTGCGGCCCAGGCGGGTAATAGCGCGTCGGGGCTCGGTGGCTCAGCGGTCGCAGTTGGCGGCGCAGTCACCGGATCAGGCGGTGCCATAGGCGCATCCGGTGGCGTCGATGCCGCAGCGGGCAATGCGAACGTTTCTGGAGCCGGTGGGATTGACTCAACAGCTGCTGGCGGCGTTGCTGGAACCACCGGCATGGCGAGCCTTGCCGGCGCAGCCGGTGCATCGTCTGCCGTCTGCGCGGCGAACTCTGCCCTATTACCGGGTGGGGGTTGCAAGGCTTGCGGTACCTGTGACAAGTCGATCCCGGGCCTAACGGGAAACCTATATCCCAAGACAACTCAGGATGGGATGTGCGTCTGTGAGACCAAGGATGGGTATTACTCGACGAAGGCCCTGCAGAGCGCCCCGGAGTTATGCGACGCAGACGATGACGGCTGGCTGCGTATCACCGCGGCGCAAGGATTGGAGAGCACCGATCCGGCAATCAAGGCAAATGCCCGCTGCGAGTTGCGGCGCGTCGAGGAAGTCAAGCTCATCAACGATGCGGGTCAGTCGAAGTCCAACTTCTTCAACAGTGACCTGACTGGGCTCGCAACAATCCCCGGGGGTTTGCTGCCGCTATATGAGTCCGTTGCCAACGACGGCGGGACTCGGGCCGCCGATCAGAGTCTGCCCACCTATGGCAGCGGTACTGGAGCCCGAACGCTCACTCCGGTCGAACTGAACAGCCTGACCAAGGCCTGCATAAACTCCAAGGCGGACCACAATGGGAACGGTCTTGCGGACGTTGCCGAGTGGGAGAAGATGGTGCCCCCGACGACCACCTCGGGATTGGGGGACTACCTGAAAATGTACACGCGACTTAGCTACTTCTTGGAGCTGCATTCGGCGTGGTTCACTGGAACCCGATCGCAAGAAGGAGCAAGTGTAGGTACCTATACCATCGAGGAACGCAAACGCGTCGCAAGCAGCGACGGCACCGGCGTTGGCATAATCGCCGACACTTCACAACAGAACACCGAGGACTGGCGCACTTGCGACCGGAAACGCGATTCCGTGTACTCCGACAATGCCCCAGGTACTACCTTCGATTTTGCCTCAGCGAGCCTGCCGGGTGCCGATTGGACCGGAATGAACCACCACAGCCAGTTCAAGTGCGTGGCGGGAGTCAGTTCCGATATCTACAGCTCTATGTTGACGGAATCCGATCACGCTGTCGCGCTACATCAACAGACCGCGTCTTCGCTCAGTGTCCGCAAATGGTACGGAAACAGTTGCCAAGCCAGTGACAGTATCGCTGCCACCGCTGCTGATAGGACCAACCCGGCCATGCCGAAGATCGTCTGCAGTCCGTCCTCGGCGCTGCCCTTGGAGGAAGCGCGATGGGTATCGGTGACCTATGTGGACGTCGATGAAACTAAACTAGATAGTTATGGATACGTCCGCGGCTGTATTTGCGAATGCAAGGACAAGGTGCCTGCCGTTGTGATCCCTACCTGCAGACAGTGCGAAGACCTCGCCTGGGGCAAGCAGCACATTCTGGCAACGCCCGAAGATAGCCATACCACCGGCTGCGTTGCTCCGCTGGTTTGCGACGGCAAAGGCGGTTGCGGTGCCTGTGTTCCTGGCCGCACTCGCTGCAAGGATACGACGACACAACAGATCTGTCAGAACGACCAATCCTGGAAGGATGCCGCTACACCTTGCCAATACAAGTGCAACGCGGACACCGGTACCTGCAACGAGACCTGCACCCCTGCATGTCCGACTGGTACGGAGTGCGTAGCGTCGGATCAATGCCTCAAGTCAAATGGTCAAACCTGTGCGCAGGCGGCTGAATGTGCCAGTAGTGCCTGTAGCACCTACTACCGTGATGCCGACGGCGATGGGTACCAAGGCAGTTCAGGAAACTTCTGTGGTGCGACGCCACCGTCGGGTTGGACTTCGACACCGACTGCAATCGACTGTTGCGACAAGGATTCCAATGCCCATCCCGGCCAAACTGGGTGGTTCGCGACCGTGACAGGTTGCGGCGGATTCGACTACAATTGCAGTGGCCCGGAGGAGAAGCAAGACACAGTGATTACCGACTGCGATTTTGTTCGCGTCGGATGGATAGACGCGGCACCAGCTTGCGGCGCTCAGGGTACCTGGGCAACATCCTGCAACTGCGTTGCCGAGTCGGGTGGCTGCATCGTCAGTTCTCAGCCCAAAGTGCAGTCATGCCATTGACAGAGGTCGAAGCAGAAATTCCACGGTCAATCAACTGCGCTCGCCTCATCGGCGTTGGTCTCGTGATCTGCGTGCTGGCCCTTTACGGTTCCTTCATGCTTGGCTACGAGAGATTCGCGGTGCCAAAGGAGTTTCTGCTGCACCTCAGCGCTTGGGGTGGAGCACTACTGTTTCTGCGCCACCGACGGATCTGGCTCACAGACTCTCGGCTGATGGTTCTGTGCGGAGTCTTCATTGTTGGCACTCTGCTGGCTACGATTGGCGTGACCAATGGCTGGTACGCCTTGCGCACCCTGTCGGCATCCACGTCGGCAATGGTACTTTTCATGTTGGCCATTGCCCTCACGCTGGAGAAGCAAGGCGGGCGCCTCATCTGGTTCGTCGCGATAGCGACTGTGGCGGCCTCTCTCACTGCGCTAGCTGAGGCACTGAACTTGGTTTCCCACCTTTCGATGACTGGACGGGGTCCAGGCGGCACGGTGGGGAATCGCAACTTCCTTTCTCACTTTCTGGTTGTTGGGTCCGTGTTGGTGGTGCTCGAACTCAGTAAGCAGCGTCGTCTTGTGCCGCGCTTGGTTTGGACTGTGGGGTTGGCCTGTATCGTCGCCGCCATCACCCTGTCGCGTAGCCGCGGATCGTGGTTAGCGAGCACGGTGCTGCTGTGCGGCGCTGCGGCAGTCGTCATTGCACGTTGGCCAAAGATTACGCGTGACCACAAGGCGCTCTGGGGTGCCATCGCGACCGTTATCTTGGTGGGTACCACGTCCGGGGTTTTCGCCTTTGGTCGAAGCATGCATTGGTCAACCAGTGATTTTCATTCGACCATGGTGCGTCTGGGTGATCATCGTTCGGGAACGGGCAGGGGGAGAGTCGTCCAATATGCGGCTACGCTCAGGATGCTGGCAGATCACCCGCTCCTTGGCGTCGGACCCGGACAGTGGTCCATCGCCTATCCAGCGTATGCTCAGGATGACGATCCAACTTACCGTTCTGATGCCCCGGTACCAATGAATCGCCTGCCAAGCTCGGATTGGATCGGCCTGGCTGCCGAGAATGGGCTTCCGTTGGTCGGTATCGTTCTCGCCATCGGGTTGCTGCTTCTGAAGCGTGCCTGGCGTCAAGGCATCACCAAAGATGCACATGCCGCGGCGCTGGTTGCGATACTGATTGCACTTGCGGTGCTGGGGACGTTCGACGGTGTCTTGTTTCGCTCCGAGACGGTCTACGTGGCAGCAGTTGCGCTAGGTGCGATGGCTGGTGCTTGCGCTGGTCCTGTCCAACGTGAGATTCGGGTACTGCGTGTGCCGTGGTTGGTAGCAGCGTCAGCCATGTTCGTTGTTGCCGTGGGAGCATCTGGATGCAGATTGGCGGCATCGGTCATTCGAGGCAAAGGGGCAACACCCGATCTTGAGCGAGCCTTCCGTCTCGATCCAGGTAACTTCGCGCTAGCGTCGGAGATTGCCCAAAGGCATTTGGTCTTTAGTCGGTGTGATCTAGCCATGCCGTATGCGCGGGCGGCCCTTCGCCTGTGTCCGTTGGCGCGACAGCCCAAGAGTATTCTCGAGTCATGCGCCAAGGAGCTCACTGAATAGTCACGGTGATTCTTACTTCGGGATCCCAATCTGGAGCAGTTGCCACCCATTCGAATTCTTGATGAATACAGCTCCGGTGCAGGAGCCATCGACGATAGGATCGATTCGCGGAAACTCGTCGCCAGCTCCCTTGGAACGGACGACATCGACGTAACGATGGCCTTCCACCGCGTGACGGAGTCTGAATCCCCAGATCTGAGACTGTCGATCCAGGGACGGCATGTCATTGGATGCTTCGCCCATTGTCACCTTGCCGGAAAGCCACGTACCCGACTTGATGGATTGCAGTGCATCGCTGGTAAGATGACCGAATTGGACGACAGCAGCATTGGGGATTGGTACGTCTTGCACGCGCGGCTTCTCACCGCGATATTGCTCGAGGATCCCCGTCCACCAATCCAGGAACTTTCGATCCGCAGGATCCTTTGGCAATTCAACGCGATATCCACCGAGCAGCGCTTCTTTCACCGTCCTGACGGATAGGTTCAGCCGCGCAAGTTGAGGGCGCAGATCTGGCTCTTGAGTCTTGGTCTTGATCCAATGGAACAAGCGTATCGCGCGATCGCGGGCGCGCGTACCCCAAACAAAGACCTTGTCCGGATTGTCCGGCCAATATGCTTCGACTGGGGCTCGAGCCGCTTGCAGCCGTTCGATCAAAGCCCTCGCTCCCTTCGGATCTCCGTGGCCTTCCACATCGGCGTCATAGTTCACGTAGGTTGGGATGTTGGTCAGCCGAGGAAAATGCTCGAACCAGTCCTCACGCGCCATCGCGCTCTTCGGGTATTGGAGTGGATCCACTGGTACGCCCTTGAACCAGCGCGAGAGTGGTCGCTGCACGACGGGAGTGCAAAGGACTAAGCCGTCGATGTCTCCCCCCATCGTGGAGTAGCCCAAGGCGGCGACAGCGGCCGAGCAGAAACCAATAAGGTAGCGTTTGCTTCGCGCCAATGCTGGATACTTGTTCGCGAAGGCATTCAACCCTTCCGCCAGATTGCGACGCGCATAGAGTCCGCCATAGTCGACATCTACGTAGCTCGGCCAGAACAGCGCAATCCCCGCTTCACGTGCCGCCGACGCCCAATTCTCGGCCTCGATCAGATCGGCCACCTGATAGCTATAGAGGTGAGGCCGCACCTGGCTCGGAGCGGTCGGCAACACCACGGCGACGGGCATGGATGCGCCCCCATTGGGAGGCAGGTAAGTCCGATAGTATTGCCGAGTGCCGTCGATTTGCGACGAGAACTCGTCGAAGTGAATTTGAGCTGCGCCACAGCGTGACAAAAGTGGGGCAAGTACCGTGTTGTCCCGCTTGGTGCATGCCATTAGCAGCGAGACAGCGAATTTGCGTGCCCACCACGCGTCCCGCTTGTTGGTAAAGTCGGATTTTAGCAGGTGCCTGACGCGCAACGGCCAAGCCGACGAGTCCTCTCTGCCTGCACATTGGCGCAGTCGCTCGTCTCCGACTAACTCCAAACTCTTGCCATCGGTAATGACGAGCGGTTCAACCACATCGTCACCAAGCACCAGGAAGCCAACGAAAGGACCCGGCTCCGTTTGCATCGCGGACCAACGCAAGGAACCGTCAGCCGACATACTGCCATGGGCAACTGCGTTGCTGTCGAGACCCACGAGCGTCGCCTGGTCGTGTCCGGCGACAGAGCCCTCGGCACGAATATCGCTTATCGCGCGAACGACCGGCGTATCGAGCACGTGGAAATTGGTGAGATTGCGCTCAGCCCAGGCCGCTTCAGCCGTACGATACAATTGGGCTTCGATCGCCCAATCGTCCGTGAAGTGGTCAGACGGCACGGCGTTCCACGGCTGCGCCTTCCAGGAGATCAAGGCAATTTCGTGTGCGCCCGTTGAGAATTGAAGCGGGATAGTGTCCTGATTGCGTCTCCGGTGGCGCTCACCGCGCACCAGGTAGACGAGGCGATCATCTACCACAACAGCACAATTGTCCGAGCTTCCGAGGCCCAGCCAAAGCTTGGTCGGTTCGGTCATGCTAAGGCGAAATGCAAGCCGAATTGCTGCTCGGTTGTCATGCCCCGATCGTTTCGTAGCAAGCTCCCATAGGTCGAAAGCGTTCCCTTCGCCAGCATGAACGACCCACCCAGTTACCGCGTGCGCTGCAATTCCCATCAGAATGGGCGCATCCAGATATCGATGGGCGTAGGAGCGACCTACTGCAACAGCCCGATCCGTTTGGAGGACATCGTTGTCTCGAGGTATGTTCGGAACAGCGATGAATGCCGCCTGAGCTTCTTCGACGACAATTCGACCAGCCCCAGCTGGGAGTGCCAGAATCGGAAGCATGTCGAGACCACTGAGCTGCTCCCCAGCGCGATCGCCTGCTGCGGTCAATCCGAGTGCAATCACCAAGACACACTTCGTCGCATTCTGCAATCGATGCGACCGCCGTATGCATCTATTCTTTGTCCTTGCGGTCACTATCCTAGCTTCACTCCAACTGGCCGCCGCAGATGTCGTATGGGCGCTACCGAGCATCATCGCCGCTGTGGTTCGGAACATCCACCACAATTCTCTGCGGCAGTTGGTTCACGGACTTGGGCTCCCTGGCTCCGCGAACCATTGTTAGACGATTCCCGGAGCGAGCGTTCTGCGAGGCGTGCACGACACAGATCGTTTCTGACCTTGAGCTATACTCGCTCGTGGGGCGAGGACGCGTCACCCTCATCTTTCGTAGCCATCGTCTTCCAGCGAGGTCTAGTTCGCCACTGTGCCAGGTCATCGCAACCAAGTGGTCAGCCTCGGTCATCAAGCCGACCAGTTACACACAGGCTCCGACTATGCCCATCTCGGTACTCCCCCAGGAAGTGATTGGCTCTCCACCGTCCTCAGCCGCACTGCCCAAGGCTAAAGTTCCTGGAAGTATTCGCCAAGTGTCCATTCAGTCCTCGAGGGAAGTATGCATCGGGGCATTCGAGCCGCGTGCCACACCCCCGCAGTGCCCCACCTCCCGGCAATTGCACCCGAGTCTCCCCAAATTGCCAGCGCGCATCCCCGAATTGGACATCGGTGATGCCGAATTGGACATCGGCAATGCCGAATTGGACGCATGTATGGTCAAATTGGACATGCTGTCCGCCGCGCCGGACAGGCAATAGGCGGCTCCCTTTGAAAATCGACGTGTCTGGATCAGAAATTTAGCAACTGGTGCCGCCATCGACCGAGACGCCATTTGAAAGCAGTCGTTGCAGGGTGCAACGCCGAGCCTTCGAAAGGAATGATGAGCTGTGAGTCGTGAAGCAATCGCGAAATGGCAGAAGGCGGCAACGGAGCTCGCTGAGGTAAGGACGAGCTTTTCTCCGCCGGTGCGGGTGATTTTGGGTGAGGCAGTGGATGTGGCGCGGTTCACCCAGGCCTATTGGGAGCCGGTGAAGGACGTTGCTGGCAAAATCCTGCGCCCTGGCCTGGCGCTGGCAGGCGCGAAGCTTCCACCGAATATCGGTGCCGAAATCCTCGAGCTTCAGGATGCCTTGCAAACCGCGCAAACGGACTATCTCTTGACGGTGGCTCCAGCGCAACCAGACGTGCGAGCGCGCGCAGAATACGTACTCGGGGAAATCACCGCGGCGCTCGAGTGGCTCCTCGATGACGGCGTGGAAGACGATCGTGACAAGCAGCTAGCTGCGCTCAAGGCAGAGTACGCGGACGGCTCAGTGAGCACCGACAGCCTCGCCGCTGAGCTTTCTGACTACGCGGGCTTGGCGCGTCAGGAAGCAGAAGGGCTTGAAGGATTGGGCGGCATCGAGCTCGTGCTGATTGACGAAGCCGAGCAATTGGCAAAAGTTCTGCGCGAGCGCCCAACGACTGCCTCACCCCCGGAGAACACGCGGCGCGCTCTGGATCTGCGCAATCGACTGGCGACGCTGCTCGTCGCCCGCGTGGCAACCGTGCGCGCGGCAGTTCGCTTCGTATTCCGTAATCATCCGGAAATTGCCCGAGAGGTCGGCAGCACCTATACACGTCGCAAGCGCGCCATGTCCCGGAGGGTCGCCGCCAAAGCGGCGAATAGCGGCAAGGCAACGGAAGAACCGGTGACGAGCCCGAGCTAGTTGTCCGAGACTGGAGATCAACAGATCCGTCAGCCCCCAGACGTGAAAGCGTCTGGGGGCTCGACGAGATGCGACGCCATTGGTCCATGCCCTCAAACCCTCGACGCCGATTCTAGGGAAAGCGGAGGCCCGGAGGGCTTGAGCCCAGTGCCGCAGGATGATAGAAGGGACATGTTATGGTCCGCCAAGCCAAGTTTGACCTTGAAGCGCTGCGTGATGCAGGGGCTGAAGCTCGTGCCCGTGTAGAGCAATGGCCGGCATGGAAACGGGAGGTCGCACGAGCTATCTCGTTTGGTTCCGCTGGTGTGGAGAATGCCTCCACGGGCGGTTGCGAACCAGTTGTGAAGTCTGCGCCGCGGGCGGACAGTCGATAACAGACCTTTCGTCAGTGTATGAGCTTGGTTCTGGGCCAGCGCACCCGCATTCGCCTGTGCCACTGTGCCAAATACCCACCCTGAACGAGGCCACTCTGGTTCAATTTCCAGCACTTGGCCCGTGGCACGAATTCTGCTTGGCGACGGACCAAGGAGTGGACCATGGCACAGAGCAGGCATTGGGCGACAAGTTGGACGGTAGGCCTCCTGATGAGCGTTTTTCTGCTCTGGGCCTGCGGTGACGGCAATCCTGCGGTGCACCGTGGCAAAACCGACGTTGGCGTCGCTGGTTCGACCGCAACGAGCGTTGGCGGCTCCAACGAAACTGGCGCCGGTGGCGCGACTGAGGATGGCGTTGGCGGCGCTAGCCAGGCAAATGCAGGCAGAGCCAACCAGACAGATGCAGGTGGCGCCGACCCGTTAGGTACAGCTGGCGCCAACCCAATCGGCGCAGGTGGCGCCGACCCAATCGGGGCTGGTGGCACCAACCAACCAGGTTCTGCAGGCACCTCGAACTCGTCTCTGTTCGAATCCGATGATCCAACTGCGAGCGCCAACAATGCGGCAAACAGCGCCGCGGCCGGCGCGGCAGCTGCCGCTCCGTCATCGGGTACTGGAGGCAGCACCTCGACCACCGGCACTTCAAGCAGCGAAGCCGAGCGAGCCATCGTCGAGGCGGACATCGTTCAGGTGGTGGGCGACATGCTGTATGCGCTCTCGAATTACAGTGGTCTGTCGGTCATCGATGTTTCCGCGCCGGAGAATCTCCGGTTGCTCGGGCGCTACACCGTGCGCGCCGACCCGTTTGAGATGTACGTACGTGACGGCATCGCCTACGCGATGTACTCCGCATTCCCGCGCTACGAGTACGATTCCACGACGGGCGCCTACAAGTCGATTACGAGCTCCCGGCTGGTTGCCATTGATGCTCGCAACCCGGCTGCCATGAAGCCGATCGGCAATTTCGATCTACCGGGAACGGTCAGTGATTCACGCATGGTAGGTGACGTCGTGTATGTCGTCAGCTACGAGAACGGCTACTGCTGGCGCTGCGAACCGAACAAGCCGCGCACGACCGTAACCTCGATAAAAGTCGCTGATCCGGCGGCGATATCCCAGATTCAGCAACTCGCCTTCGAAGATCAGCAGAGCTCGGTCTACAGCTACAAGCGCAGCATCAGCGTTACGACCAACCGGATCTACGTGAGTGGCATGAATTTCGATGGGACCTGGGGCAGCAATACCGGGCATTCGACGATCCAGGTCGTAGATATTTCCGATCCAGGTGGGAAACTGGCGTTGGGTGCAGAGCTCGCTGTCACCGGTCAGATCGAAAGCCGCTGGCAGATGGACGAGTACGAAGGGGTACTGCGCGTGCTCAGTCAGTCAGGCTCCACCTGGGCGAACGGGCCTGCGCCCACGCTGGAGACGTTCAAGATCGTGAGCGCTCAGAGCCTATCGCCCTTGGGCAAATTGACGCTGACACTACCAGAAAGTGAGAACCTCAAGAGCGTCCGCTTCGATGGAACTCGCGCTTACGCGGTCACCTTCCGGCAGACGGATCCGCTATTTACGCTCGATGTTTCGAATCCAGCTGCACCGCGTCAAATGGGCGAGGTGCTGATGCCGGGTTACCTATACTACATGGAACCGCGGGGCGATCGCATGATTGCCCTGGGGATGGACAGCGGCAATACCAATGGTGGGCTCACCGTGAGCATCTTCGACGTGGCCGATTTGGCGCACCCCGCGTTGCTTTCTCGAGCCAATTTCGGTGGGACTTGGGGCTGGGCACCGGAAGACCAAGATCGGATCCACAAGGCCTTCAGGATCTTCGACGAAGTGGGCTTGATCGTCATGCCCTTCTCCGGGTGGTCGTACGCATCTGGCAGCTGCGGCAGGTACGCAAGCGGCGTACAGCTCCTCGATTTCACGCGCGACACGGTAACTGCGCGCGGGGTAGTACCGGTCAAAGGTCAGGCCAAGCGGGCGCTATTGCACCGCGGTCAGCTCTTGGCGGTATCCGACGATCAAGTGGGCGCCTTCAATATCGCCAACCGCGATGCCCCGGTACGTCTGGATGCGTTAGCCCTATCGACCATTGCGCAAAAGTCAGTGCGGGTTGGCGAAAACATCGTCTCCCTCGGCCTCGATTGGTGGCTCCAGACACCGCAGATCACGGTCACCCCCATCGCAGGTGGAGCAAACACTACGCCGCTCGCAACGCTGGAGCTTGCCTCGACGCTCGATCCTGCCGGTGGCCGCTGCTACGGGTACTGGAGCTCATTTTATCGCAGCGTCGACCTCTTCGTGAACGGAAACCTGGTCTACTTCGTGTATGACGCGGGCTTCGGTGCCACTTACTCGGACGCCGCGTCCTCTGGCAAGGGGAGCGTTGGGTTTGCGGTCGTCGATCTGACCGATCCCGCGACACCGAAGCTCGTGGGCACTCAAGTGCTCCCGCTCGGGCAGCCCGTACCTCCTCTATACACGAACAGCTATTACTACTACTACAACTACGGCTTCGCGGTGGGCGCCTACTCCGTCGGCCGCGGGATCTGGGCGAGCGGCAGCCGCATCGTGCAGCTCGGAAGTACGATCGTGCTCGAGGAGTTGGTTCCAATCAACCCCAGCTCCACGAACTACTGGCAGGCAGCAGAGTCGACGGCCATTCTGCATGCAGTCGATCTCGCGAACCCAGCCGTCATTCGTGAAGTATCGGCTCTAACCTTGGCCAAGGGTATTTCCGCTGGTGGCCTGTTCGCCAATGGCCAGACGCTGCTGACCACGACCTACGAGTCCGTACCAGAGAACCCAAGCAAGGTCCGGTTCTACGTCGAAAAGGTCAATTATGGCACTCCGGCCAGTCCTGCTCAGTCGCGGCTCAACGTACCCGGCTCGCTGCTCACGGTCGACGCCGGAACCGCGCGAGTGGTAACGGTGGACTACAAGCGCACCATCGAAAACATTGTCCAGCCTGAGAATTCTTACAGCTGCAACTACCCCACCTGCAACGTCACTGCGGGCTTTGGCTCGGCATACTACCAATATGCGCCCATCACGACGACAGGGACCAGTGGCACGTACACCCGGAGCTGTCCAAGCGCGTGCGTGCGCGTTGAACAATCGCTTAGGCTCGTGGATCTATTGGCTGAAGGCGCACAACTCGTCGACACGTATCAGCCAACGGGGGATCGCATCTCGCAAGTCATCGCGGGCACGGATCGGCTGTGGTTCGTCAAGTATTCCACAACCACGAACCAATCCGCCCTGGACGTCGCGACCGGGATCCGCGCCGGAAAATTGACTGTGGCGTCGACCATGACGTTGCCTTCTTGGACTATGCCGCGAGCCTCGGGCACAATGCTGTCGCTAGTTTCCTATGCTAGCAGCGCGTCCAGCGGCAGCGTGACCTACGGCATAAACGACCTGGTCGTCTATGACACGGTGAACCCAGCCGTGCCCAATCAGTTGTTCAAGACGGATCTTGGGATCCCGTACTACTACGTGCGAGACATTGCACTCGATAGAACGCATACCATCGTGTCCGCGGGCAACTACGGTGCCTGGGCCCTCGCGGTCCAGTGACGGTCGAAACCCGCCGTCACCACGCCGCCCCAAACCATAGATGATGAAGGTATCGGCGCATCAAAGGTTTGGGGTGGCCGGTGGGTCGCGGCGCGCCACTTCTAAGTCCGGACAATTGATTTCGGTACGTTGGGACGTGGGTCTGCCCCAGTTTTCGTGACGACCATAGATCTGCTCTCGATTTAGTCCGCCTCTGGCCCTGCAATTCCGCTATCCTGAAGCGGTACCTACGCGGGCGGTATCAAGTGATGGCTATTCTGTGGCGGCGAGTCGATAGGTTTGGTTGGCTTGGTGGAAGTCTTCTTCTCGCCTGGTCTGCGGCCAATGGCTTGGCTTGCGGCGGGGCGGCAGCGGAAGAAGACCGTACCCTCGTTCCAACGCAGGGTGGCACCGCGTCCACGGGTGGGCCTGCGGTCTGTTATGGCAAAACAGGACCGGCACCCACCATCGCGGTAACCAAGCTTACCGTTGTCGACAGCTTCATCGGTGGCACTGGGGAATGCATTTTCGCTTGGGGCTTGGCGGGATATTCCCTCAACCCAAGCTGGGTCTTCCTCTATTTCACTGGCACAGACGGTAGTCGCATGGATATCCCCTACGTTGGCACGCTCGCGGACTGTGCGAGTGCCTCGAGCTACGGGGGCTGGTACGCGACCGCTCTTACGGGCGCCTCGATTAACATTGGCCTTTGCACCTGCAGCTGCAATGGTGCGCACAATTACGCCTTCAGCCTCGACGTCGCCAGCGCAGGGATCCCCAAATAGACGTGGCTCTACCAGAAAGGCGGCCATCGGATATACTCCGCGAGCCCATATGGTTCGATTCATCGGTGGAAGCGTCTGTCTCTTAGCATTGACTGCGTCTGCCTTGGTGCACGCACTACCAAACACCGAACCACGGACCACGCCACCGGAGCTGTCTTGGGTCGCACCCGCGGCATGCCCAAACGCCGCGGAATTTCGTGAGCGCATTCGCGCGTACCTGGGACAGGTTAGTCCGGCCCCGACAACGCTGTCGGGTGCGAGCGCACGCGTGGCTGTGGAACCCGGCGGTTTTCGAGTTAACTTGCGCGTCGAACAGCAAGGGCAATTGCGTGAGCGTTTGCTGCATACCAAGACCTGCATGGAAGCTTTGGATGCAGCAGCCTTGGTCGTGGCGCTTGCCATCGACCCCAATGCTGCGACACGGTCCAATCTTGCGCTTCTTCCGGCGTCAACCGCAGCTGTTGCGGCAGTTTCACCGCACCCGAGCGTGACAGACGCAAATGGACAATGCCCGTGTGCGCCCGTGACGACCACCTGCGAGCCCTGCCCACCAGCTCCCATCACATTGCCCAGCCCCTGCCCCAGTCCGCCCCAGCAAGCTCACGTGCAAGCACCCACGCCAACTGCCAAGATGCCTGAATCGCGCCAAGCATCGCCGTTCAGTTTGCACCTAGAAAGCGAGCTCGGCATTCAGCAGTTGCCTGGAGTAAGTCTTGGTATGGGATTGGGGGCCGCGTTAGACATCCATCGTCTGCGCCTGTCAGTAACGCTTGTGACCCATCGCAGTGTTCGTCGACAGGCGGCGGGGCTCGCCGGAGACTTCCGGCTCGTGCAAGGGCGTGCCGGGGCTTGCTGGTTCTCCGCAGGTACCCTTGCCGCGGGCCCCTGTGCCGCGCTGGGCGTCGGTACCATTTCCGGGGCGGGTCTGGGCGTTGACGTGCCAGAGCGAGCCATTCGCGCTTGGGCGTCGGCCAGTCTCGGAGCCATGCTGCGCTACAGCCACAGGGACGTGGCAATTGTTGGAGTCTACGTCAATGCGGAGGTTCCGATCGTTCGTCCCGTCTTCGACCTTCTGGGCACGGAATTTTATCGCCCACCGATGATTGGGGTATTGCCCGGCATCCTCGTCGGCGTTCGATTCTAGCGCAGGAGTCCTTTGATTCGCCGAAGCGCAGAACTTGACCGGGCATCCGGTATCGCTGGAACTCTGCAACATTCGCTAGGTGGAACGCATAATCTCGGCCCGGTTTGACGGATCGGCAAGGCATCTGTCACCTAGGTTTTGTGAGAAGTTTTGTCGAGGCCGTTTCGAAGCACGGTTCGGACGCGGCCGCGGCATCGTCTGCGAAGGATTTGGATCCGCTAGCGGCACTCTATCACGAACACTTCGAGATTGTCTGGCGGGGGCTTCGGCGCCTAGGGGTGCCTATCGCCTCAGTCGATGATGCGACGCAGGACGTGTTCATGGTGGTGCATCGGCGTCTTCATGAATTCGAAGCTAGAAGCAGCATTCGCAGTTGGATCTTCGGAATTGCCGTGCATGTGGCTCGCTACTACCGGAGAAAGGCTGGTCGTGAGGCGCACGACGAGACTGAAATCACACTGGCGGATCCCAACTGCACCAGCCCAGAGCGACATGCCGAAGATCGGGAAGCATTGCGTTTGGTCTACGAGGTGCTCGATCGATTGAGCGAGGCCCATCGCGAGGTATTCGTCATGGCGGACGTCGAGGAGATGACAGCCAAGAAAATTGCTGAATTGCTCAGGATTCCGGAGAATACGGTCTATTCTCGCTTGCGCCACGCGCGCGCCAACTTCGAGTCTACGCTAGCCGAGCTGCAACGACAAGCCAGGAGAACGCGATGAACGAGCTGAAACAATCCACGCGCGTTCTGCTCGAACGGGCAATGAAACAGGACGGTCCACCCGCGCACAGTCGCCGTCGAATCGAGGGCGCACTCATGGCATCCGTCGTGACGACCGCGTTGAGCCATGGGGCTGCAGCTGCCGAAGCAGCAGCAAAGCTCGGGGCTTTACCGTCGCTGTGGACGATGCTCTCGACCGGTAAGTTGGGGTTCGTAGTGGCGACGTCGATCGGCTTGGCTACGGGTAGTGTGGTCCTGGCCGTCGTAGCTCCGCCGCAGCATCGCACGGCGGTCGTCACCACTGCGGGGTCTGACACAAACGCTCCCCAAGCAAGCTCCAAACAGGTCCCCTTGGCCCAGGGTGTTCCAGTTGCCGAGACGGTGACGGAGATGGAACGGGGGCCGGAGACTTCGAGTCCAATGCCTCCCCCGACTTCACTGCCGTCCAAGCTCTCGGTAGGGGACGAAACCCGCCTGCTGGGGCAAGTGCAAGAGGCACTTCGCAATGGTTCGGGTCCACGTGCCTTGGCGTTGCTAGAGCGGTACCGAAAGCAATTTGGGCAGGGTGTGCTCGCAGAAGAGGCGCGCGCAGCTGAAGTATTCGCACTTTGCGCCATCGGTGATCGACCGGGGGCAAGGCGTTCTGCAATGGATTTCATTCGCAACTTTCCTGGTTCGCCGATACTACCGCGAGTTTATGCCTCCTGTGGCATGAGCGAGGCTCGGGAGTAAAAGGCGTGCTGACGATTTCATTGACGGAAAGCCTCTGCTGCAGTCACCCATCGCTGAGCTTGAACGATTACCTGGAGGCGGTTCGATGACTAGGGCAAAATCATTCATCAGCGTGGCAGCATTGACAATTGTGATCGCAGCGAATGGCTGCGATGGCTCCCATGCCTCGATCGGGCATAATCTTGCCGATAGCAGTCAGGGCGGAGCGGACGTCACGGGCACTGGTTCGACTGCCGGTACTTCTACCACTTCTACTACCAGTGTTTCTGGTGGCGCAGCTGGTACCCTGTCGGGCAGCGTGGGTGGCGCGGCTGTGGGTGGCGCGGCTGCGGGTGGCGCGGTTGCGGGTGCGACCTCCACCGCTGCAACGGGACTGAGTGTGTCAGGTCCGATCCTCGTGGCAGTCGGCTCGTCACATCAATGCGTATCGCGCGGAGGTTACGTCTGGTGTTGGGGTCACTCGGCCCTAGGCCAAATTGGCCATGTAGTGACCGATATGACTCCGGATCTTGGATTTCAGCCGGTCTCAGGCCTCGAAAACGTAGTCGAGATTGCCAGTGCCGACTCACATACCTGCGCTCGGCGTTCCGATGGGCGCGTCTTGTGTTGGGGAAGAAATGGCAACGGTGAGGTCGGGCCTCAGAGTGCACCAAAGTTCACCTGCTCGGAACTTGTATTGGACTACGGCCCCAACGATCTCCCATGTCAACCGACGCCGACGCTCGTGCCCGGCATCGAGGGAGCGGTAGAACTCGCGCTCGGTCCTAGTCGCAGCTGCGCGCGTCTCGACAGCGGCGCGATACGTTGTTGGAGCAAGCCGCAACCGGACACGGATTGGGCCATTGCGCAAAGCGGCGCCACGAACGCGGCATTGGGCAACAGTACGGCTTGTGCCGTAGGTAGCGACGGTACTCTGCAATGCAGTGATCCAAGACGCACTGCATTGAGCAACATAAAGCAAGTGTCGATGGGGTGGGGCTGGTTACAGACAGACACAGTGGATCTGGGGTGTGCACTGCAGGGTGAAGGAAGCGTGTTGTGCTGGGGCCCAAACAACTTGGGTCAATTGGGGCTCGCCACCACGGGTGGCACGCTGCCCGCGAACTCGCTGCCGACGAGCCTCACGGGCGCACGCCAGGTTGCCGTAGGAAACAACTTTGGTTGTGCTTTGTTGAGCAATGGCGAGGTCAAATGCTGGGGCAATACCTCGGCGGGGAGGGATCCATATACTGCCCCGCGCTGCATGGATCCAACCTACTCGAGTTGGAGTTGCTTTGCCGAACCTCAACCCGTCGTTGGGTTGCCCCCCGCGAGCGCAATTGCCGTTGGAAGTGACAAGAGCTGCGCCGTGACCCAGGACGATGCCGTGTGGTGCTGGACTTCAATGAGCAAGCCACTGCACATTCCGGGTCCGTGGGAGTCGGGGCCACCCGCTTGTTCGACGAAGAAGCAAGCCCTGGCCGCTCAACTGCTTCGCGCCATCGACACAAGCATGGGCCCGTGCAAGACTGCGCGTGATTGCACCGAAGTTTCGCTCGACTTGCCCTGCAGTCACGAATGCGCGTCGGCTCCAGTGAGCCTTGCCACAGCGACCAGCATGCAAGCTACGCTGAGCTCGCTTGCAGCTCAATACTGTGACGGTCAATGCGCAGCGCCTGCCGCAGCTTGTACGGCGCCAACGGGCGAGCTTGCCTGCGACGCCGGAACCTGTGTGCGATTCGATCCTGTTGCTCGTGGCTGCAGTAGTCCCTGCGAGTGCCACGTGCAGGACGCGACCTGGACTGACACGATTGGCTGTGGTGGCTCGGACCTCTACGTTTTCCAGACTGTGCCTTGTGTTGGTTGCGGCAGCTCGAAAGTTACGTTGCTCATCGCAAACCGCGGGCAGACGCCCTACGCGGGCACTGTTACGGCGACTGTGACTCCGGCCCTTAGTGGATCCCCTGCCCGCTTGCCAGCGGCAGTTTCCCAGACGATAAGTGTGCCATCCGGAGGACTTGCGAAGACCCTGGTCCTCGACGTGCCAGAAGGTCCCGGGGTCGCCTATGTGCAACTGGGTGTGCCTGGTGATTGCGACCTGCAGAACAATCGCGATTACGTTCTGGAGATCCCTGAAGTTGCGCAGTGCAAGTAGGGTCCGTTCAACACGACGCAGGATCCTCCGGGGGGCAGGTGATCTGACCGAACCTGCCTCTAAGCATGCTTAGAAGCGGTTGCGATCTGACGAACCCATGCCCAAACGCGGCGACACGACCAACGCCGCATGCCCAAGCACCGCACAGAACCCGGTGCAGTGCCGTGGAACGCCAGTCCTTTCAGGACCCATTGTTCCGCGGCACTCTCATCGTCTACTAAGCGCGTCGGCGCCTACTCAGCACCGTGATGGCTCCGGCCACGCCGAAGAGCAGTGCCATGCGCCAAGGTGCGCGCCGCGGCTGCGCTAGTGAAACACTGCAGCTGAGACCGCCGCCCTCGAGCGAGGTGCCCACGTGGGGCGGTATGCCGACGCAACGGTGCGTCAGAGTGTTGCAGGATTGGTTCGTTGAGCAATCAGCGTCACTCTGGCAGCCCGTGTTGGTGGTACTTGCAACGTATTGGTTGGTCAATGTGTTACACGTTTGCCCAGACGGACAATCGGTGTCGCTCTGGCAACCCGTAACGGTGGTACCCGTAACGCATTGTCTTGTTGATGCGTCGCACGTCTGTCCAGTCGGACAATCCGTGTCCGCTGTACAGCCCGCGGTCGAGCCGCAATCGCTGCCGTTGGTGCACGATCCGCTGCGGCCTACCGAAGGACCAGAGGCAACGGAGCAGGGACCCTTGCCGTCGGGCAGACCGCACCTGTTATCTCCACTGTCGCAGACCGCACTCGCGCACACAGCGGCTGCGGGCTGAGTGCAAATACCAGCGACCGCCGGACTGTGTCCAGCTACGGTCGGGATTGCCTCACCGTTAGTCAACGTAAGCGTCACGGCTTACATTGAAGCGGTATGCGGCGGCTGGGTGCGCGACCAACGCAACGCATTCGTGCTGCACCAACGTCTTGCTGCCGAAGTACTTGGATCTATTGTCGCGTTACTCCGACGCGTGGCTCTGCCACACCCTATTTGTGCAGTGTAAGCGGTGCCCCCGCCATGTAGTGCGTCCATGGCCCCAGCCGGCGGACTGAAACAGGGAAGGTCCGGATTCGAGGCACTGTGCGGACCACTGTCGTCCTGCGGCACGGTGACGCGCTGGACCCATTTGTTCGAGGCACTGAGGGGCGTCATCTGCGGTCTTACCACCTCGCTTACCCGGCGGTTGCGAAACCTCCTCGACGCACTTCGGGGAGCGCGCCCCATTTGTGCGTGCGCCGCGCGTCGCGTGACGCTTTTCCTTTCCGGTGCACCAAGAGTCGCGCTAATGCTGCTCCCTTCATGGCCTTGCGTGACCGCATATCGGATCCAAACGTGTTTCGCGTCTACCGCGCCACGTTCGCACTGGGCCTTGCCTATGGCATGGCCATCTCGCTGATTGCGCTGTTCCTCGATCAACGCGGATTCTCGAAGAGCGCCATTGGCAGCCTCGCCGCGTGGTTTGCCACGGGCATCGTCGTGCTTAGCCTGCCCATGGGGGCGTTGATTCGACACTACACGGCCAAGACGACGCTGGTTGCCTCGCTGTTCGGCTACGCGCTCACTGTTTCGGCAATGCCGTACCTCCATAGTTACGAAGCGATCGCCTGTATTCGACTGATTGACGGTGCCTGTTCGGTGGGTGTCTGGGTGAGTTCGGAGACCATCCTGTTGCAGCGAGCAGGCCCAAGCCACAAAGCGTACGTAACGAGCCTGTATGCAGTAACCGTTGCGCTTGGGTACTTGACTGGCCCCTTGGTGGCGCGGGGGCTCGTCGCGGTGGCGCCCTTTGCTGTCGGATTCACGGTTGCCGGCGTGGTGGCACTCTTGGCGAGCGTCTACGTGGCGTCTTGTCTAGAGCGTGACATTCCGAACCTATCCGAGGTTGAGTCGGCCAGTGCGGACTGTGACGCACGCCGCGCCGAACCAACCCAACCAAAGACTTTGGGCGATATCCTCTGGACCATCAAGACGTCCTGCTATGCGACGTTTGCGTACGGCTACTTTCAGGCGAGCGTCGTCCTCTTCTTGCCGCTCTACCTCGTCGAGCATAAAGGGGTCGCCATCGAGCAAACGATCCTCATCCCTGCGTTCTTCGCCGCGGGTATGCTGCTCTTTTCCAACATCGGGGGCCGCATCGGGGATCGTTTGGGTCACCTCGGAACGATGCGCCATCTGGCGGCCGTCGGGGCTTGTACGATCCTGGGGTTCGTTTATCTGGACGCCTTTGCACTGATGGCAGCGGCCATCTTCATTGCCGGAGCAACGCTCGCGACCATCTCGCCGCTCAGCCTCGCATTGCAGGGAGTGATCGTCGGGCGTGCGGACTACGCCCGTTCGAATTCACTTTACAATGCCTGCTATGCGGCAGGCATGTTGCTCGGACCACCCGTCTCGAGTAAGCTTTTTGCTCGATTCGGCGGCGCCGTCATGCTCTACCACTTGTCGGCACTTTGGGTGGGATTCGTGCTCTTTGCGTTCATATTCCAGCGCGACGATCCGGCTGCTTTGAAGCGATGGCGACCGACGAACGAGAAGAGCTTCGCGGAGCCAGTCGAGGAAGCGTAGCGGCGCCACGGGTGTAGGGGGAATCGAGGAAGACCTGCCACATGCCTCCAGTTTTTGACTGAAGCGTCGCGGATGCGGTTGAGCTAGCGTTTGGCCTTTCACGTCACCTACCGCAAGTCGACAGCACAGTCTGGCGATAGGTACCGAGTTCGTCTCGCCAGTATTCGCCATCAAACGGCCAAATCACGTGTTCGTCATCGCCGCGGACTCTGCCCCAATCGTTCGACTCGACCTTGCTCACTTGGCCGGACTTGAGTTTGACGTCGAGCAGATTGCGTTCATTGGAGTAGTGGTGAATCAGAACCTTTTCGCCATTGCGTACGTGTTCGTCGATCTCGTCGACTCTGCGCTGAAGAAATCCGCGCAGCCATTGGTCGGCGCGCGCCGCAGCCTCTTGACGGCGCAAGTCCAGTTCACCCCGCAGTTGCTCGCCCAGCGCCGAAATTTTCAGACGCGCAGGCCATCGCTCGAATGTCGCGATTTCTGCCTCGATCGCTGAAGCGGCGCGCAGCATGCGCAAAAATCCACGCTGGCGATAGGCTGCCCCAACGGTCGGTTCGAATGCCGACCCGAGAGCGACAGGATGGTGGTGTAGTTCTTCCAGCACTCGAACGAGTCGTCCTGGTTCGCTTTCCTTGAACTGACGCAACTGCTTTTTGAGTTCATTGCGGATTGGGATGTATCGCTTGTTGAACCGGGCCGAAGAGATTGTCGCTGCCTCGTAGTTACAGTTTGCACTGTACAAGACGGCCTTGAGGATCTGCGCTTCCGGCTGGAAACCATCCTGGTAGTAGGGCGAGTCCAAGGTGAAGATCTTGCCTAGGGCGAAGGTATATTGACCTGCCATGAAGTAGCTCCAGGCGAGCTCGAAGGTTGCCTCCTGGAAGTACTCACTCTCGGGCTCCAGCAGATTGTAGTGCTTGATGGCCGCGCTGATACGCAGTTGATCGATCTTTGGAATGTTGGTTTCCGGATCGAGTCCAATTGCCGACGAGTAGTAGAGCCGTGCTTGTGACAGGTGAAGGAGCTCGAGCCACCGTTGGCGGTCGAGGACACGAACACTTCCTCGTTCGATAGCAGCGACTCCGCGCCCAAGGCTCGTCAGCGCCGGCACGGAATGGCGTTGTCGCACGTGACTGGCACTCTCGAACAACCGCGCTTCTAGAAAGTGTGGATTCGGAGGTTCGACGCGTGCGAACGCTTGCTGCGCCCGGGCGTAGTCACCCTTGTAGTAATGGCCTCGACCGATCAGGTAAGCCAAAGTAGTCTTCTCGTGATCCGGAAGGTCGTTCAATCGATCGAGTTCAGCCAAGGAGTAGCCGGAGAATAGGGGAAGGACTATCCAAAGGTCGGACAGGTTCTCGGCAATTCTGCCGAGCTGCACCAGTGCGGAACGATGCATCGCGTGCTCGGGGCTTTCGGCCGCGCCTCGAAACCAATGCATGCTCGCGTAAGGGAGTCCCAGTCGCGCCAAGGCGACACCCAACTGGTATTCCGCAATCTCGCAGTGCCCCAGATCGTCGGGAGTGGTTTGCTGAACGATCTGATCCCAGATTGACGCAGCTTGCATGTAGTCGCCTGCGTCATGAACGCGCTGGGCTGCGACGAATGCCTGACTGGGCCCCAGAGCACGCACCGGCCCGGCGTGCCTAGCATCCTCGTCCGAAGCGATATCGGACTCCCGTGGCGCAAGCGTTACTCGCTCGACATTGGAACGGCTGTCCAAGTCGACAATCGTTGACTCTTCTGCATGCGCTGAGCCGACGATACCGAGCACGGCGAGGGTCAGCCTTGGTACGATGCACCCCAAGAAGCGATGGCAACTCACGGGGCCGTTAGACTCCACGTTTCGGTGTTCCTTGGGTCCCTGCCATGCTGCCGAGTCTGCCGCACTTTCTAGGGCCGATAGCCGCCCTTGGTCTTCTCGGCAACCCGTAAGTGGGGGAGCCATTTCGGTGATGCCGCAAATCGCAAGGCCCCTGCAGACGCGAGGCTGGCCGTCATTCCGCTCGCACGAAACACGTCCCGTGGCATTGTCCCGTCTCTCCCCCTAAGGGCGATTGCAGGTTGGCCGCGCTCAGCTCGAGCCGCGCCTACGATGCACAACGTAATTGCGACGATTCGACCAACCAGACAAAATCGCAATTTACGCAGGGCGTAAGAAATGGTCCTCTCCCGTGCGCATGATACGAGCTCGATTGGCGCTGCTTGCCGTTTGCGTGGCATTCCCCTGTGCGTGTGGAGGCGAACCAAAGGCTGCGAAAGTCGCAGCCGCTCCGAACGGTAAAAAGGCCCCGCCTCGAGCAACCGGTCAACACAAGCCGAGCGAGTCAGCAACGGCTCACAAAAGCGCCGAGCCTGGCCCGAAAGGGCTACCTACGCAATGCACCCAGGTGGGCGACATCTGTGTGCCACCGCCTTCGTACGTCGATCGCCTGTGTCGACACAACTTCCCGGATGTCGCGGCGTACATGATGGGGCCCAAGCAGCCATGGACGCACCGTTTTGTTCGCGCCAAGGAGGCTCAAGCAGTCAACCCGATCAGTGGACGCGTCGGGGAAGTTCCGCTGACCTTCGGCGAGGAGGTCATCATGCTTCGTTACAAGACAGGGGCGACCAAAGGCGGAATGCAGGTAAGCGGCACGGAACGCTATGAGGTCCTACGCTGGGACGGCTCCTGCGCAAGCTTAGAGGAAGGCGAATTCGTCGAGACGGTGCCCAAGCAACAGCTCCGCTACGTGGCCCCCACTTGGCAGCGCTTGGGAGACAAGTACCGGGCGGCCCTGATGGAAAGCAGCGCCGTGGCTGATGCGGAGGAGACCAGAAAAGCCGACTGCAAAGGTTTGGGTCTGGGACGTCCGCCCAAATGCCACAAAGCAATCGAGGATTTGAACCGGGTTGTGGCCGAGGTTGTACACGACGGGTTCGCACTGCCACTCCCGGAATCCATCCCATGACGTTACCAGAACCGAGACCGGAGCACACCGATAGCCGCACTACTTGCTCAACGCCACAGACCAACTTTCGCCTTTGACCCCGGCAAAATCACTATCCTTTGCCGCACGGGATTTTACTGCATCACCGCCAACGGCGATATCTGCTTTCAATGCTGCTTCAGTGCCCGGCTGTTTCAAGCGACCAAGTGCGCAAGCATAGTTGTAGGTAGCCATCTTGTGCGTCGGTTCCACCGCGGAAGCTTTGTGAAACAGTAACGCGGAGCGTTCAAACTCGCCCTTCTTGTGATGAGCAAAGCCTGCGTCGTTGTAGATTTGCGCCACAAACGTGGAGAGAGCCATGATGCGGAGCTCAAACTTGTTGCTACCGGAACCGCCTGCGCCATGCGCTATGACACCCAGCCATTTTCCGTCGGGGGACGGTGCATATGCTTCAGCGTGGACGCCCAGAACGTCCTTCTGTTCTGCGTAAAATGGATAGATCGCCGATTCGCTCTTGATGTTGGCTCCAGCCCGAAATATGCAGCTTGACTTGTCTTGATCGCAAGCTCCCTTCCACGTCAGGGATAATTCCGATGCGTAAGGCCACGTGGTGGTGACCGCTGAGTAGCTCTTGGCTCCAAGTCGGGCTCGAATCGCTTTGGTCTTCTGTGCGTCGATACCGGTATCCGGCGAGAAATCAGTCACCCGTTCGAGCTTGTTTCCGGGTTTGAGGAATGAGCAGTCAAGGGCGCCCGTGCCGTCTGCTTCGTGGCATGCAGCAAGCTCACTTGAGTCCTTTGCCCAACCCGCGGGCTTGGCATGGTCGCCGCCTTCACCGGGCTTGAGCGAAATCGCGGGCTCTACCAGCACTGGACCTGGTGCACCAAAATCCACAGCGGCAACGATTGCGTCGGCACTGGCCGGTTGCGTTGCGCCTGGCGATTCAATTGAGTGTGCGGCCATTGAATCGCAGTCCGTCGTGACTGCAATCGGCGCAAATCATTCGACAAGTTGCCCAGCGACCGGGGGCTACGAGTATCGGCACAGGCATTGCTGCTTGGAGGCGATTCTCGGCTTGCCGCTCGATGGACGGTTCCGCAAACCGTTCTTTTGGCACGGCGGATTATCGTGTTCGAGCGCCTTCGTCGGGGTACTCTCGAAACAGAACATGGAAATCGAAGGTCGTAGACGCTCCGAGAAGTTCGAAGATCGCGGTCGTGGCGGTGGTGGCGGGGGCGGAGGTGTGCCCATCCGGGCACTGGTCTCGATTGTCCAACTGCTCGGCATCAAGGGCACATTGGTGGCCGGTGCTTTGTTGGGGGTCGGCTACTTCGTGCTGCCGTCAGGGATCAAGCAACAGCTGTTCGGTGCGCTGACGGACAAGCAAAGCTCAGCGCAAGGCGCACGCGGCGCGGGCAGTGTGTGTGCTGCGTCTCCCTCCAATGGCAAAGCTTGCGACTTCTCGAGAGTCGTTCTCGCTTCGACGGAAGACGTGTGGGCCGTCAAGTTCCAGAACGGCGCGCTGCCGCGATATACGCGTGAGGCCGGCGTCTACATGCAACCGACTCTGGTCGTGTTCGCGGACGCGGTCGCGACCGGTTGTGGCAACGCGACCTCGGCGGTCGGACCGTTTTATTGCCCGCGTGACCAGAAGCTCTATATCGATCCGAGTTTCTACGGCATCATGGAAAAGCGCCTGCGTGCGCCAGGCGATTTCGCGCAAGCCTACGTTATTGCGCACGAGGTCGGGCACCACGTGCAAAACCTGATTGGCGCAACTGGAAAGCGAGTCAAGGGCGAAAGCGAAAACCAGAATTCAGTACGGGTCGAGCTGCAAGCCGACTGCTTCGCCGGTGTTTGGGGTCATGCGGCGCGCGGATCGCTCGCCATCACGGACGAAGACTTGAAAGAGGCCGTCAACGCGGCACATGCCATTGGCGATGACACGCTCGGGCACGCCAACACCAACGACTACACCCATGGAAGCAGCGCCCAGCGTATGCGCTGGTTCCGCCGTGGCTTTGACAGCGGCGATGCGCGGCAATGCGACACGTTCACGGCCATGAAGCACAGCGAGCTGTAGCGGACTCGAAGCGTCGTCGAGTCGGAGCAGTGATCCTCTCCTGGGCGTGAACCAGTTGTTTCGGCTGCATGTGTCTGGACGTGGATCTTGCCTGTTGACAGCCGTGCGTTGATTGGCGAAGGCTTGGACCGTCTTTCGGATTTGCGCACTAGCGCAAGCTGTTCGTACGAAGCCGTTGACGGACACGAAAAGGCATGGACCGGTTAGCTGTGCGCTGACGCGTTGGATTTCGATCACGAGCGAACGCCCAGCACAGTGGCTCACGCATAGCCAAGGGGCTGGGAAAAATGAAGAAATACTCGCTGTTCGTTGGGGCACTGGCCGCAGTCGCTCTGCCTTTTGCTTGTTCGTCGGACAAGGAGACGAGGACCGTCGGCAAGGCTTTGCAGCCCGTCCAGGAAACCCCGACGCCCGGGGATTACCTCGCTGACTCGCACCACGATCGCGGTATCAAGTGCAAGGACTGCCATACTGCAGGTTACAAACTGGATGACAGCGAGTCGACGGAGAATGCGACCTGCGTCGCCTGCCATAGTCATTCGTCTTCGTCTGACGCCGGAACGAACGCCAACTCGACACCGCTGGTTTCGGCACATCGTGCCCACTTGGGCAAGATCGGGTGCACGGTTTGCCACCACGGCCATACCTATTCCGAACCCTACTGCGCCAATTGCCACATCTTCAAGCTGCAGATCCCGTTCGCGGGTGCGCCCGTATTTGGGCCAAAGAACGTACCGAACGCCAATGATGCGAGCATTAATCCACCAGTCGAGGACACAACCGACGTTGTGGTGGTTGGCTCTGGCGGCGCAGGCCTGTCCGCTGCCATTACTGCGTGCAAGGCGGGAGCAAGAGTCATCGTGCTCGAGAAGCAGCCTTTGACAGGCGGCAACACATCGCTCTCTGCCGGCGGCATGAATGCGGCGGGAACGAGATTCCAGCCGCCACCAGATCCAGCCAATCCAGACAAGAAGGATTCGGCCCAGGTGATGTACGATGACACGCTAAAGGCTGGCACTCCGCCAACTTGCGGACAGCCGCCTTGCTCTCCGCTGAACGATAGGTCGCTCGTGAGAATTCTGGCCGACAATTCCGCCGGCTCCGTCTACTGGCTTACCGACGAACTCCACGCAGACTTGAGCAACGTCGGACTGCTTGCCGGCTCGTCCTACCCGCGTTCGCACCGACCCACAGGTGGCAAGGCAATTGGCGCGCACTTGATCGGTGTTTTGCGCGCCGCAGCGGCTGCCGCAGACGACCCAACGACGCCACCTGCAGCTGAGAACCCGTGCAAGCTGCTTGAGATTCGCGTCAACAGCAAGGTCGTAAAGATCCTCGAAGATGCCCAGGGTAAAGTGACTGGGGTGTACGTGGACGGTAGGCATCATGGGCTCTACGCCATTCAGTCGAAGGCCGTCGTGTTGACGGCGGGTGGCTTCTCTGCCAATCCGGCGCGAGTCGCGCAGTACCAGCCGAGGTACGCCAATCTGCCTACGTCGAATCAACCTGGGGCCCTTGGCGATGGTATCGATCTCGGCGCGGCGATTCAGGCCAAGTTGGAGGGAATGGAATACATCCAGATTCATCCCACCTTGGCGGTGATCGGTCACACGCTGATTACCGAAGGCGTCCGCGGCAACGGCGGCATCCTCGTAAATCGAGAAGGCACACGCTTCGTCAACGAATTGGCCAAACGAAGTCTTGTGACTGCGGAGGTGTTCAAGCAAACCAACGCACGTGTCTTCATGGTGTTCGACCAGTCGGTACGCGAAAGCCTAGCGCAGATCGAAGGTTACTTTAAGCTCGGATTGGTGCGCGAAGGCGCGTTGGTGGCAGACCTAGCAACGCAAATCGGGGTACCCAAAGCGGCACTCATCGCGACGATCGATGCGTACAATGCGACTTACGACGCAACGCTGCCGCCGAACCACGTCGATCCAGTAACCGGTCGGTCCATTCAACGGCCGCTCAGGAAGTCGAAATTCTACGCCATCGAAGTCGAACCCGGGATCCACTACACAATGGGTGGACTCAAGATCGATACCCAAACGCGAGTCATCAGCGTCAGTGGGGCACCGATCCCTGGCTTCTTTGCTGCCGGCGAGGTAACGGGTGGAGTGCACGGAGCAGACCGCTTGGGCGGCAACTCGATCTCCGAAACCATCACGTTCGGCAGAATCGCTGGAGGCAGCGCTGCGCAGTTTGCACTCGGTAGCGGGCTCTGACACTCGCACACCCGCGGCCACGGCTGCGTCCCGTTCGGTCGGTCCTGGTCAGAACGTTGGAGCGAAAATCTCACTTCGTCGTCATTCGCGTCACGCCTGTCCAATCGGCACCCGGAGGCTCCGCCAGATACTCATTGCACCGCTGCACAAACATTGGGCCGAGCTGGTCGTCGGGGAATGCCTGAGCCAGTTGCTCGTACAGCGTGCAGGCGGCGCGGAAATCGCCTCTAACGTATGCTTGGAATGCCTGCTCGGTCAGCTGCTGGCACCGTAGGGCTTCCGCCGTTGGTGGAACATCTGGGTCGTCGGGTGCTCCGGCGAGCAGTTCGTAAATGCGTACGCCTCTGGCCTTTCCCTTTACGGCGACAACGTCCACTGGCCGCATCAGAAAGTGCGCCTTGACGGCTTCATGGGTGTCCTCCCCTACGATGATGCGTGTACCGTAGTACTTGTTGATCCCCTCGAGCCTCGACGCGAGATTCACTGCGTCGCCGAGCACCGTATAGTTCATGCGCTCGCTCGAACCCATATTTCCGACGCTGACGTCGCCGGAACTGAGCCCAAAGCGCGTGCGGAGCTCCGGCTTGCCTTCGAGCGCCCACTTCGCGTTCAATGTCTTCAGCCTGCGAACGCAGAGCAAAGCGGCCTTGCAGCCGTGGAACTCGTGATCGGGATCCGCCAAGGGCGCGCCCCAGAATGCCATGATGGCGTCTCCGATATACTTGTCGACCGTGCCGCTCTGACCGAGGATGATGGTCGTCAGATTCTCGAGGTACTCGGAGATATGCTGCAGCAAGTCTTCGGTCTGCATGCCCTCCGAGATGGTCGTAAATCCCTCGATGTCCGTAAACATCATCGTCAGGCGCCGCTTCTCCCCACCAAGCTCGGCGCCCGTCCCGGACGCGATGAGTTGCTTGACCAGGCTGACCGGCACAAACTTGCTAAAGGCTTTGAGGCCGTGCTTCATTGAAGCGAGCGCACTGCCGATCGTATCGATCTCGTAGAAGAAGGACGTGTGCTTCACGGACTCGTCAATCTCGAGATTCTGGATCCGGTTCATATCCTGCGAAATGAGTGCCAAGGGCCGAAGGATCCGACGTGCCGCGAAGATGATGGCCAAAATTGCCGCGATCAAGATCAACATCGAAATTAGCGCCACCTGAGCTAACGTTGCCTTTAGGCCGCCTATGAAATCGTCGATGGGTACGAGGGCGCCGACGGTCCAGGGCTTTCCGTAGTGCCCTGGGAAGCCGTGGAAGCTCGCCAGATACTCTTGGTTGCCACTCTTGAACCGAACGATGTACGTATAGGCGATCGAAGCGAGGATTTGGGGCAGGGCTTGCCGTGCCCCATCGGGGATGTCTTCGCGAAGCAAAATGGTCTGGTTCTGGTGGTCGAGGCGGTAGAGCTGGTCGAACGCTGTGCGCAACTGAGGCTCGAGCTTGCCCACGGCAGCTGAGTAGTCTCGATAGTTGAGCCTCTTTGGCGTGTTCGCAGGGTTCTTGAGATTGGATTTCTCCCCGTAACGCTCGTACGCCATTGCTAATGCCGGGTCACCGATCTCACTTACCCTGTTGAAGCGACACTTACCCGCTGCGTCGCAGCGCGTGATCTTGCTTCGGTCGGGGTAAACGATGAGCTCGCCTTCCTCGTCTAGTACGAACGCTCTGCCATTCTGTGCGACGTTGAGGCGCGAGGTTATCCCCTCCTGAAGTGAGAGTGCGATTGTCGACGAGACGACCATCCGCACACTGCCATCGGGATTGAGGATTGGTTCGACGTTCGACGTCCCGAATTGCCCGTTCGGGTAGAGGGCTATGTCCGTCCAAGCGTTACTCTTGTGGTCTTCCGCCTCGCGATACCAACGCTTGGTCCGGGCATCGTACTTGATCGAGTCGGCGGGAACGGCTTCCTCGTCGAGCAACCGCATGTCTTCGCTTAGGTACTGGTAACGGTCAGTCTTCGGCTCGCTCAGAAGATCGACGCGATGCACTCGGTACTTGACTTCGGACGCAAGGGCCTTCAGCTTATTCACGCTGTACATCGGCTCGTCGAAGATCTTGGCCACCATGAGCAAAGAACCCGAAGAGTCACCCACGCTGACGGCAAACACCTCGCGGTGCGCGCGCAATAGGCCGGAAATGACGGGTAGGATCCTGTCCTCGTGGTTGCGAATCGTCTCGACGTCCTTGAATGTCCAGGCGGCGGCGGTATTCGTGCGCTTCGCCGTACCGAGGTAACGCAAGACGTCGCGGTAGATGCCGTGGTTCGTCGTCTTCATCATCTGCCACGCCGAGCGCAATGCTGCATCCGACGTCTGCACGTACGTGTAGGCGATGGTCGCGACCGACGATGTAAAGAGCAGCAGAACGAACAAGGTCGTAAGCGCGATATGCAGGTGGACTTCACCACGTGCAAAGAGCTTAATGGTGCGAAACACGTTCTTCATCGGTGCGTCTCGTCCCCGAGGGATATCGGGGGATCCGCCGGAGGCTAACACGCTCGAGGCGACCTGTCAGTTAGCCCAGCACGCAGGTCATTAGCGAATGGTGTTCGCCGAGCCGCGTAATGACGTCCGCGCAATTTCTGGGCCATTTGGTTCGTTTGACGTGACCACGACGCTCATCCGCACCGCCCATAAGCCGATTGTTGGCCGAGGCAATTGTCGCGTTGTTAGCACGATCAAGCTGTCGCTTTGTGCACGGGCGTCAGTCCAAGGTGACGAAAGATTCTGTACTACTCATTCGTCAATCGCGACGGCGGGGCGGACCTGGAAGTAGTCGCATCGGGCTGACCACAAGCGAGATGGTCTTCAGGAGCCTGTCAATGCGGCACTCGTCATGGCGATGCCAGGCGCGACCACGTCAGCACCGACGACTGTGCGCATGCCACTGGCGCGCAACGTAGGATATTGGATCGCCGTTCCGACCTGAACCAAGAAGTTCACCTAAGTTGTCACCATTGCTCTTGCGTGAATACTCCTTGCCAGAAGTCACGAACCAAAGGCATGGTGTACGCCTATGCGTATCTGGCTCGCGGCTATAACATTGTCACTTTCTACAGTCGCCTGTTCCCCATCGCTCCCGGGTAGGTCGGCGGAAGGCAATGCATCCTCGGGCGATGAGCAGGCACCCACTGGGGCTGCAGGGTTTGACTTTGCGGCAGCTCCGACGGGTGTCAGGCAGGCCTGCGAAGGCGCCGGGAAAACTTGGACCAGCGTCAACAACGTGTCTGGGACTTGTTCCGGACCAGCTACCAGCGTTGGCTTCGATGCCACAGTTCGCGTCGATTTCTGTAACAAGAAGAGTTGCGTCATTACGCTCGAGTATCGACCCAAGTCCAATTGGCTGGCAGCGTACAACGATGTGAAGCAAAAGCTTGCCAAAGAACTAGGGACGCCGACTGCTATGCCAACCAAGGGGATCCCGGAGCATTGCGGCCAGGAGGAGAAGTTCGAGCAGTGCCTAGAGGCTGGTGAATTGCGGCAGGAGTTTCGCTGGCAGTGGCCTACGCGGCAGCAAGTCACTTTCACAGTCGGCAAGCCTGAGAACGGGGCAGGCCCCGCAGCAATTCGCGTTCAATATGTGACGCCTCCGTAGCCCCTTGGGCAGTTTGGACATGTCGGCACCAAGCGACTACGACCGGCAGAAAGTCGCCAAAGTTGAGGCGTCTAGTGGAAGTGCTTGGCTCTTGCTAGTTGCCTGAGACAACACCCACAATCTGCGACTGGATCCATGACACGGAGGCAAAGGTTCCTCGCATCCACAGCAGCGCCGTGTGGTTGGCGTCCCACTTGGGTACGATCGGGCGAATGTTGTCCAGGGTGGAGCGCTGCGTAATCGGGACCCACTGAAAGGTTGCACCATTGTCGCAGGTAACGCCTTGAAAGATCTCGTGCTTGCTCAAATTGGTCTTGTTGTCGCGCGGATCGATCGTGGTCGAGATATAGATGACATGCGGGTTGTCGGGATGCAGGGCGCCTAGCCCCGTGTAGTCCTGTTCTGAGGAGTAGAGATTCGGACCTGCCTTCGCGAGGTAGGTCGCCTTCCACGTCGTACCGTCGAAACGCAGGTAGATGAACCGCAAGTCCGGACTTTCGGAACCGTAACCGGTGACGCGCGCCGTGCCGATGATCGCTACGACTCCATCGTCGTAGCGCACGATGTCGGCGTTCCAAGCACGCTCCAGTTTCAGCCCGTTGAGCGTGGATCCCGTCGCGAACGCCCTAGTGTACTGGTCGATGCTTTTGGCAGATCCCTCGACGGTAATTCCGGCGACGGCCTCGTCGACCACGCTGCCAAACGAGTTGTAGATCCTACCACTCTGAACATAGCCATGCCAGAGGTTGTTGTCGTAGTCGCGCGGGTGGGCCTCGGTCCCAACGAAGTCGACCCGGTCCTTGCCGTTGCCCCAATATTTGTAGTACCCGGCATTGGGGTTGGTGATTGGAGTGCTGGTCAAACGTCCAAAGTAGTTCCAAGTCGCACCGTCGTCGGTAGAGGCGAGAAAGTTTGGGTTGTTGTCAACCGAACGAGCTACGTTGTAGAGCCTGCTTTCCGCTGACATGTACCACAGGTTCGAGTAAGTAATCCCATGGGTGCTATCGCCGTTCGAGGTGCAACCTTGGCTGGCCCAGTCGAAGGCCTTCTGCGCTGACCAGGCAGAGCCATCGTAGATGCTGTAGTAGCTGTTGCAGTCGATGCGGTGACCCGCCCACATCGCGACGTACTTGCCGTCGGGGCGGACCACGAAGGCAGGCGCATTGAATTCATCGACGATCAAATTGCCGAGGGCGGTGGGTGCCTGCTGCGAATCCGAAGCAAAGTCGTAGACGACCGCTTCGATATTCCCATTGCGCGGTCCATTGAACGCCACCGAACCAACGATGAGCTTACCGCGCACGGTGTCTACGACCACGCGCTCGTCTTGATGCCAGCTCCAAGCGCCATCGTCGTTGAACTGGATCAGAGTGCCTGCCACCGCATTGCTGGCCCCGCTGGGCGCGGCTGGCAACGCTGGGCAGCTACTGCTCTGGCCAGCCGTGCTGCTACCACCGTTCGCATTCATGCCACCTGTCGCGGGGATACCGCCTGTCGCAGCAATGACGGCGGCGCCGCCGGTTGTGGGGGCGCCGCTTGCCGCGGAACCACCCGTCACGGACGCGCCACCTTGGGTCGGGGTCGCACCGCCTTGGGTCGAGGGCGCGCCGCCCAGGACGGAGATCGCACTCGTGCCACCGGTTGGAAGCGTGCCACCCGTAGCAGACGCGCCACCCACTGTGGCTCTACCGCCAATCCCAACCACGGACAACGTGACCAAGCTGCCGCCCATTGCCACAGTGCCACCCATCGTCGTGATGCCACCCGTCGCGGGATTGACCCCAATGCCACCAGTAGTTGCATGGGCGCCCCCGTCAAACTCCGCCTTGCCACCTGCGCCAATGCTTGCTGCGCCGGCGTCCCCAGCGGCACTGCCAGGTGAACCATGGCGGTATGTCGCATTGTCGCTATGACAACCGCCCACTAGCAGCGAAGCCACGATCAAGCATGCATTCGAGGAGCATCCCAGCGCCAAAGGAGGTTCGACTTGCGTAACGATTTGGTGATCTTGTGCCATGCGCTCCCCTCCACAAGTATTGAGCCGCTGGTCGGAGATGCTACTTACTGTGGGTAGAATCCTAGTCCAATCGATCCAGCGACTCCAGAGTTATGTGAAGCCCGGCGGTCGGCGCACAAGGCAGGTGCAGATTTCAGCGCCGCGGCAAGCAACAAGGGACGGGTCGCACTGGAGATCTGGGAGTCAGAAATGACACCCACGATGGAGGTGTTGATATGTCCTGCTTGCCGAACCAAAACGTCAGGCCCCACGGATCGCTCTTGGTAGAGATGTAAAATGATGCCGAGCAATGTAGGGGAACCCTGGGCAATGCTAAAAGCAACGACTTTGTGTCAATCTCGAGGTGGGTCAGGGTTGGAGAGCGGTCGCCACTTAGGTGCGCCGCTACGACCAACGTGTCGCCACGAGCCGCCATGGCGACGTCGCGGGACATCAAGGTTACCGCGCCTCCCAAGTCAAAACGGAAGTGACGGACTCAGGAGACTGCATAGACGCCAGAAACGCCGGCGAGAAGCGAGTCGATCAGTCATCACGCTGCCTCGCAACTTCCACTCCACACGATCGACATCTTGATGCATTTGTAGGTGGTGCTGTCACAGAGAAACGTCGATTCGCAGGAGCGACCATCACAGCAATTCCAACCTCTCCCGAACGGCATGATGATCACGGCAAGTGGAGTGTTCTAAACAGACTAGTAGTTGCGACTTGCTCTACCCGCCGCGTCACGCACCCACACGGTAGCCGCCGTGAGAAGGCCTCACCGGCAAGATCCCCTTTGTGCTAGTCTTTGCGCCATGGACAGCAGGCTCTACTTCCTGATCGTCAGTGCAAATCTTTTGGCCTGCAGCACCGAACAAGGCCAGTCCAATGCGGCCGCTGCGGCAGCCGGAGCAACTCGGGGTGGTGCCTCGAACGCGACGAACGCTTCAAGCGTCGCTTCCTCGGCTGCCGGAGCATCCAATCGCACCGGAAATGTCCAAGATGGGTCCAAAGGTGGAGCCACGAGCCTCGATCAACCAGCATCTTCGGGAGGCAATTCGAACCTGGGAGGCTCGGCGGCGGGAGGCAATTCGAACCTGGGAGGCTC
>CAYVXY010000004.1:334371-388205 GCA_964454965.1 uncultured Polyangiaceae bacterium
GCAATTCGAACCTGGGAGGCTCGGCGGCGGGAGGCAATTCGAACCTGGGAGGCTCGGCGGCGGGAGGCAATTCGAACCTGGGAGGCTCAAGCGCTAGAGGTGGTACGTCCAGCTCAACTCCGAACGCCGACGCCGGCAGAGGAGGCAGTACCGGCGGTATTGCCAGCGGCGGCCTCGCGGGGCAACAACAGGCCTCGGGTGGAGCTCGAGCCAGCTCCGGTGGTTCGGGCGGGGCAGCCGGCGCCGCGGTACTGACTGAGCTTGTGCAGTACCTCACTGTGCCGAGGCAACAGCGCGACCCGATAGAGAGCAAGACTTTTGCTCAGGCGCCGCTGAGCCGCGCACAGGCGGAGCAAGCGACTGAATTGCTTTGGCAGGACTACGCCACTCTCATCCGCGACACACGCAAGGCAGAGCACGACGCGAAAGTCATCAAGCTGGACAAGCTCAGCCTTCGCTACGCCTTCACGGTATTTGGTCAGAAGCCAGCCGCGGGAAGAAGTCTATTTCTGTCACTGCACGGCGGTGGCAATGCCGCTGCGAGCGTCAACGATGAGCAGTGGGAGAACCAGAAGACACTCTACCAACCATCCGAGGGGATCTACCTCTGTCCGCGTGCGCCCACCGACACCTGGAACCTGTGGCACGAAGCCCACATCGATCCGATGTTCGAGCGCCTGATCGCCAATCTGATTGTGCTCGAGGGTGTGAACCCGGACCGGGTCTACGTCATGGGATATTCTGCAGGTGGCGACGGCGTCTACCAACTTGGTCCGCGCATGGCGGATCACTGGGCAGCGGCCGCAGTCATGGCGGGCCATCCGAATGATGCACAACCATTCGGCCTGTTCAACATCGGGTTGACGATCCACGTCGGAGCGCTGGACACGGCGTATGATCGCAACCTGGTTGCGCAGCAATGGGGCACAAAGCTCGATCAACTGGCAGCCTCGAATCCCGGAGGCTATCCGCATCTGGTTCAGATCCACGCGAACAAGCCACATTGGATGGACTTGGAAGATGCCGTTGCCGTTCCCTGGATGCAGAAGTTCACTCGTAACCCGATGCCCAGTACTGTTGTTTGGTATCAAGACGATGTCCCGCACACCCGTTTCTACTGGCTTGCAGTCGAGGCAGCACAAGCTCTCGCCAAGACCGAAGTGCGCGCAACTCGTGATGGACAACGGATCACTCTGGAAAGCACGAGCCTTTCCAGTATCAAGGTGCGTCTATCAGACAGCATGCTGGACCTAGACCAACCGGTCAGCATCACCGCCAACGGCCGCGAGCAGTTCACTGGAAATGTATCTCGCAGTATTGCGGTGCTCGCCAACACCCTAACCGAACGCGGAGATCCTCGCTTTTTGTTCAGCGCCGAAGTCTTGGTCAAGTTCCCCTGAGTTCGGCAAGATTTCAACACTCCCACCCGATCGCGCGGCTTGACATGAGTTTGCAATGGAGAGATGCGGTCAAGTGTTTTCGAGCGGGCTATTGGTACCACCGCGAATCTCGCTGGACAAAATAGCGTTGGCTATGCGGTGGGAGGCCCTGACTTGGCGCAGTGTTGCGTTGCATTATGCGCTGTCGCTGCGGTAAGGAGGCGACATGAGTCGTCGCTTCGTCCAACGCTCCCCAAGATCAGCGAAACTGCTAGCCGCAATTTCGCTCGGCAGCAGATACGCCGAGCGCAACTTGCTACGCTTTGTACTCATGTTGGGTAGTCTCATTGGCTGCAGACCGACTAATCACGGAGCCGCGCCCTCCGGCATGGGTGCCGTCCAGCAAGCAGCGGTCTATACATCCATCGCTGGAGCGGAATCCCCGAGGAGCTCCTGGACGAAGGCCAATTCTGAACAAGTACAGAAGCTCGCCGCGTTGGATCGTGGATCCTACGTCGTGTTCGAATCGCGCGCGGGACATTTTCCAATTGTCGGAGTGGGCCGCAGCGCGCCGATCGTCGTAAGTGGGACGGATTTGCCGGGGGTGCAGCGCGCCGCGCGGGACCTTCAGGCCGACATCGGCAAGGTGTCGGGGCGCGTTCCGCAACTCGCGATCGATGTTGTGCCCGCAAACACTGCCCAGGTGATTCTCGTTGGAACATTGGGGAAGAGCGCGCTGATCGATGGGCTCGTCAGCGCCCGAAAGCTCGACGTATCTGCAATCGATGGACGTTGGGAAACGCATCTAGTCACTCTAGTCAATGATCCGGCACCGGGAGTTCAGCAGGCCCTGATTGTCGTCGGCAGCGACCAGCGCGGAACGATATTTGGGCTGTACGACGTTTCGCACCGGATTGGGATCTCGCCTTGGTACTTCTGGGACGACGTGCCAGCGCCGCATCACGACGCAATCTACGTCAAACCTGGACAGTATTCCCGAGGTGAACCCGTGGTGAAGTATCGCGGTTTTTTCATCAACGATGAGAATCCGCAACTGGGGCGTTGGGCGCGCGCCCGATTTGGTGATGCGCCTAACGCCAAGCATCCCCACGGCTTCAATCATCAACTTTACGGTCACGTCTATGAAGTGCTGCTACGACTTCGGGGCAATTACCTCTGGCCCGCGGTGTGGTCGCGCTCGCTGTTCGACGATGACCCCAAGAATCAAGCACTCGCCGCAGAATACGGCATCGTAATGGGAACCTCGCACGAGGCCCCGATGATGCGGGCACAAGACGAATGGAATCGCTACGGAAGTTCGAGTGGTCCGTACGGCGGAACGGGCGATTTTAGTTTCGTGCGCAATGAAGCGGCGGTCAAGAAGTACTGGGCCGACGGACTTCGACGCATGAATGGCTACGAGAGCCTGGTTACAATCGGCATGCGCGGCAATGGCGACACCGGGATGGAAGACGCAGCCGGAACGGCATTGATGGGCCGTATCGTCGCGACGCAACGCACGATGCTTGAAGAGATCTTGGGCAAAGCTCCGAAAGACGTACCCCAGGTTTGGACGCTCTATAAGGAGGTACAAGACTACTGGTCGGAGGGGATGCGCGCCCCGGACGATGTGACCGTCATTTGGTGCGACGATAACTGGGGCAATATGCGTGGTCTGCCCCATCAAGCCGATCCGAAGCGCGGCGGCGGATACGGTCTTTACTACCACTTCGACTACGTCGGTGATGGGCGCAATTACAAGTGGGTCGATACGACGCTGCTGCCGAATCTCTGGGAGCAGCTGCACTTATCCTATCGCTACGGGGTTGACCGCGTGTGGATGACCAACGTCGGAGACTTGAAGAACGACGAGCATCCGCTCGAGTTCTTCCTGGACTACGCCTGGGATCCCGAGCGATTGCCACTGGAACGCTTGCACGAGTGGGAAGTGAACTGGGCGCGCCACGCCTTCGGTGTCGAACAGGCCGAGATCATAGCCGAGGTGCTCACTGACTACTCGCGCCTGCAGTCTCGACGCAAGCCGGAGCTGCTCAATCGCGAAATCGCACTGGACCCCCAGTTCGACCTCGCTAAGTCTTCCGAGGTCAAGAAAGCCGTCATTCGCCGCGATGCTAGCCCTTTCAGCCTCAACCATTACCGCGAAGCCGAGCGCGTCGTCGAAGAATGGCGCGCATTGCGTGTCAAAGTGGAATCCATTCGCGAGCGGATCCCCGAGCGTCTCGCCGACGCATTCTATCAGCTCGTCTACTACCAGATTGCCGCGAGCGCGAACATCTACGAGCTCCGACTCGCGCAATTCAGGAATATACAATATGCGGCGCAGCGTCGCGCGGCAACGAACGGCATGGCCATACTCGCGCAGCGGCATTTCGACGCCGACCGGGCCATGTCGGAGTTCTATAATACGCGGTTATCAGGCGGCAAGTGGGCGCATTGGCAGACACAGCCCAAGCTCGGCTATGGTGGTCCCTACCCCAACTCGAGCTGGCAGCAGCCAGAGAAGAACAACGACGCGACAGATGACTTCATCTGGCCTGAGTTGGTGCGAATCAAGTTGCCCGTTCGTGCGGAGCTGGCTGTGGCCATCGACGGTTCGGAATCGATTTGGCCCGATACCAAAGAGCCTGCGAGGTTGCCGGAGTTTTCGCCGTTTCAAACCCAGCCCAGGCAGTACGTCGAAGTAATCAATCGCGGAAGGCAGGCATTCGACTATCGCGCAAAGGTCGAGGTGCCGTGGCTCAAGGCCAACCCCGCGAGCGGCAGGGTCAACGAGCAACTGCGTGTCGAATTGACTGTCGATTGGCCATCGGTACCCGTAGGTCACTTCGAAGTACCGATAGTTGTCGAAGGGGCCAACCAGGAACGGGTCACTGTCACTGCCCTGGTGAGTAATCCCGGCAAGGACCTTCCTGGTTTCGGTGGTTTCGTCGAAAGCAACGGCGTTATGGCGATCGAGGCCGAGAACTACGATCGGTCAGTCGCGAAGAGCGGGACTTACTGGCAACGCCTCGCTGGGATCGGAAGAACCGCCGGCGGCATGACGCCCTTCCCCGTGACTGCAGACCGACAAACTCCGAAGAGTGGCACCCCGCGATTGGAGTACGATCTGTACAGCTTTGCCTCGGGCGCGGTAACGGTCTGGACCTACTTGTCACCGCGCAACAACGTCATCCCCAGTGATGGATTGAAGTACGCCATTTCAATCGATGACGAAGTGCCCCAGATTGTCAACGTCACAACTGCGCTCAATGCGATTCCAATGAACCCGTCATGGGAGCGCAATACGTCGGACAACGTCGCTCGGCTGTCGACCAAGCATCAGCTGGCCAACCCGGGCCGGCATGTGCTGAAATTCTGGATGGTCGATCCAACGCTGATCGTTCAGCGGTTGATCGTCGACACGGGTGGACTTCGGCCAAGTTACCTTGGACCGCCGCAGAGCCACCGCGCCACGGTGCAGTCCAACTTGACTGGCAAATAGTCGCAACCGAGGCGTTCGGCGCCGTGACGTCAGTCTGCGTACGGGCACCGCCGCGCTAGCTGACAGGAGACGTCTGCCACGCCGTGACGGCAAGAACCATCTAAACGGCTGAAGCCGACGCGACGATTGAGCGCTACTACATGGCCCATTGCCATACGGCCTGTTTTCCTGCGCGCGGTTGCCCGTTCTGTCCGGAAACTCATCGCATGGCGATTCTCGCATGATCGGCCCTCAAGGCACAGTCTGGATCTTGACGTGGACCTACGGCATCTTGCCATCCGCCGGACGTGCTCCCCGAAGCGTAGCAGTTGCCCCAAGACGCGACCGGTGCAACTGGCCGATGGCGAGCTGCGCATCATGCGTGACATGGTTCGCGGTCAAGACTTTCGTCACTTTTCCATTCGAGCGTTGGCGCTTCACGCTCAGCGAATCGGGTGCGTATTCGCTGCGCCGCGCGATTGGACTCGGCAAATCCTTCGACACGGGTGGCCTCGCCCGCGGTTTCGTCTCCACCCGCCCAAGCCCACAGTGGGGATCCGCACGACTCGGCCCAGCATGTTGGAGACAGCGGGGAGGCATCTCGTCGGCGTCGTGCCAGCCGTAATGGCCGACTCGGGTGCCGAAAACGTTAACGGTCAGGTCAACAAGCTTCTTGACACGGGGAAGTTGCGTCGCGTATTGGCCCAGGCAGCGGTGTCGTGCTCGAATTAGATGATAGAGGCCTGGTGGCGTTGCCTAAAGCATTCCTGACTCTACCAACACTTGCTCGACTCAACCGCCGCGGTCGAAGGTCGTGACGCCTTCTACGTAGAGCAACGCAACCCGGTGATGCCCCATCGTGCCTTCGATGGCCGAACCTCCGACGAAGAAGTCTACTTCAGTGTCGCGGCCAACCTGGCGAGTGAACTTGCTGAACGCTGACGGTTTGCGAGAGAAGCGCGAGTGGCCAGCAACCGAGCGATGACGTGTGCTCCGTGCTGACCGCGCGATACTCCAACCGAGGCGGTATCACGCGAAGCTGCGTGAATCCCACAAGATGCAGTAGCGTCGGTTATGACGTGGAAGGTTCTGATTCAGAGCAGTGCTTCGACCTGGAATGGATGGCCGCCAACGCACTCGAATCTAGCGGCGATTCGTTGGTCGGGCAAAGTTCCAAGTCAGGGAGTGAACAGTTCGATATACAACTTCTTGTAGCTGTGAAAGGCTGCTAGCAGCGTTCCGGATTCGCTCGCAGCCGCCACGTGGCCAATGGCTTCGAGTTCCGGATGGAGCCTTGGACAAAACCAGGCGGAATCGCTACCACGCCGCCAGAGTTTGGTGAAAGCCGCACCTTCACCCGCGAGGCGTTGCAGGCCGAGGATGAGCGCGGTGTTCGCTGCACCTGCCCCGGCCAGTTGCGCGACGGTCGCGTTGCCACTGCGAGGGAGACTGAGCTCGTTGCTCCAGGCATTACCATCGTGGGTTCGGTAGGTAAGGTCTTTGCCGTTGTTCCACACCAGCACCAGATCGCTGCCGGCAGGAACGAGCACTGGCTTGGTCAAGTCGCTTCCACCGAAGCTGGTCACGCGCTCTTCTGCGGCCCACTGACCATTGGCGCGCGGCGTGACGTGGATCCCCGAGATTTCGGGGGAACTCCAGTGATACACGAGTCTAGCCGCTCGTCCGTTGGCGAACTCGGCAAACGACTCGTAGAAAGACGCATCAGGGGTTTGGGTCGGCAAGTGCTCCCCTGCGCTGAAATCGCCACCCGGAGTATACTCGTAGCGGAATTGCCCTTCGAGGGATTTCTCGCCGTAGATGGCGATCTTGTCATCTGCCCCAAGGAACACTGCCCGAAAATAGGTGCTCAACGTCTTGCCGGTCGTCCATTGTTGGCCGTCGTACTCCTGCATCGTGATCCCACCAGCGATCCGCGAAACCGCGACAGCGCGATTCGCGGACAGCAGCACGGGCGACGAATCCGCGTAGTCGAGCAGCGAACTACTTGCCCAGCCGCCTTGCGAGTAAACGCGCCATTGACGAGTATCGCCTTCGAACCAAGCAACGAGAGCAACTCTTCCGTCACCGCTAACCGCCACCCCCGTTGTAAGTTGCGTGACGGTTCCGACGCTCACCTGCTGTGGAGTGGACCAGGGCGCACCGTCCGTGGAGGTGATGACCTGCAACGAAGCGTTGTTGGCGACGTAGGCGACGACGGATAGTCCGCCACCAGTAGCAGCACTTATGCCATTCGGCGCAGCATCGGCAATGGTTGTCGCTGTCCAGTGATCAGCCAAGGGATCGGGTGTGCAGTCTTCGGCGGCATTCGGATCCGTCACGCTGGTCGCACCACGGCCAGCCGTCGCGTTCGGGTCTTCGCCACCGCCAGCGCCGCCAATCGCTACGTCGATCCCGCCAGCCCCCCCGCTGCGCTCAGAAGTCCCTGCACCCGCTTGGCTTGAGCTTGGTTGCTTGTGACCAGCATCTGCCCCGCCGCCACAGGCCACGGTAAGCACCGCGACCAACCCGCAAACCCGATACATCTGATCGAAGTAACTTGCCACGCGCCCCCCACATACGTTCGATTGGGTCCCAATGTTCCCTGCACCACGGGGACCCCGATCTTGCACGGGTTTGGGCGGCCTGCCATTTCGCAAGGGACTCACTGACCGGAAATGACGACCGCGAGGCTCAACAATGGCACTTCTGGGTCGAGCCCAACGGTGCGCCAGTCTCGTCGGACTCCGGGTTCCGGTGGACGAGGACGAAACCGTCAGTCGCCACCACAGCCACAACGGCGTGGATGTGGAGGCGTGGCAACTCGAGCGTTGGCATGGGTTACCGGTTGACCAGTTCGAGTCGCACGCTGACTGTGCGCGCACCCGTGAGCTTCGAGACGTTGGCGCACAAGTCCGTGACTGCGCGCTCCTGACCAGAAGCGGCCGAGGGGGACATGCCGAGTCCGGCACGCGACCCAAGGCTCATTGCACGGCCTGCCGCGTCAGCCCGATTAAACGCATGAAGCGCGACCAGCAAGGGTCGCGCTTTCTTGATTGATTGGAGTTGCACTCGCGCCGGTCGTGCTGGGCACGCAGCCTATGCTGCGCGACTGCAGTGGCACGACATATCGTTGAGGCTCCCATTTCGAGCAGCTCGCAGGGCTTGCACGATGCGCGTCTCGTTGAGTTGCGCCCCGTCGAGCTCTACTAGCCTCGTTCGGGTAACCCGGTATCGGGGAGTCGAAAGCTCTATCGTGCGCATGGGACGAAAGCCCATCCGCCTCAACGCGTGGTCAAGGCCTTCGACCCTTGGACTATCATGCGGAGTCATCATCTCGACTTCCGCTGCGCGTTGCTCTGCGTCGAGCCGCACTATAGTTTTTGATGTGTTCATGAGTGATAGCTTGCGAGTGCTCGGTGACACCAATTCAGCAGCTTCGTGACGATCAGGTGAATTCCCCCCGACAAGCTCGCGCTGCGGCCATTCGACCAAGGCGAGCTATAGGCCAATATTGGTGTCCATGGTCGCCACCGTTCCACCTTCGCTCACTCGTACCAACGGCATCAATTCAGGCCCCTCCTGCAAGATTTCGACTCCCAAAAAGCTTCGCACCTGGCGTCCGTCGTTGCAGCGCATCCCGCACCTAGACGCGCGCCAACTCCTTGAGGGGTTGTCCGGCGATGTTCGACAGATCTGGAACCTCGGGCAGCCCGAGCATGCCGAGGAAGAGATTCAAGAGCCCGATCGACAGCCTCAAGGTTCTGCCGCATCTGCCGCTGCAGGTGGTCGAGCTCACCCCGCACCTTGCGGTGCTTCTGCCGTGCTCGGCATAAGCTGCGCTTCCGCGCGCTCGCCTCCCCATCCGTAGTCGCGTACCAACCGCGGGAGACAAAGAGTGCGATTTGCCAAACTCCACTCTCAAGAGCTCTTAAACGTTCGAGCGATGATATCGGCTTGTTTTGTAGTGGATTCGCGTTTGGTGCCTGGTCCAGCCGGTGAGCGTGACGGAACGGCCGCCAAACTTGGGGAGCCCATGGGTGGCGGCGGACGAGCCACGTCGGGCTTCGGCACTCCGCTTTCATGAGCTCACGACGCAGAACTCATCTGAAGTGTGGCTCGGCATCGACCCTACAAGCCCACACGATCCGAGATGCCCCATCGTGCCTTCGATGGCCGAACACCCAATGAGGCCTACTTCGGCGTCGCGGTCAACTTGGCGAGCGAACTCGCTGAACGCCGTCGTCTGGCGAGGGAAGAGCGGGTAGCCAGCAACTGGTCGAAGACGTGCGCTACGTGCGGGCCGCGTGATACTCCAACCGAGGCGGTACCACGAGAAGCTGCGTGAACCCCACGAGGTGCAGTTGCGTCGGTTATGACGTGGGTGGTCCTGATTCGGAGCAGTGCAAAGCGTGCCCCCCGCAGCTGGATGGCTGCGGGGATGTCGTGTATTGGGACAGCATAGTCAACGAGGATGCCACGGCTACGCAGCATCCTCGTTGCTCGACCTCACACTCCGACAGCGATGAGCTTACTCGAGCCAGACGTCGTCGACTAGCAAGGTGATGCTCGCGGCCGGCGGGGTGCTGGGCTTGAACTCGACGCCCAAGAATTTGGGCGTTAGCGCCGGCAGATTGATGGTAAATTCGTGCCAGTTTCCATCGTTGATGCTCGCCAGGGTCTGGGTCGGTCCTACTGCGTAGTGAGAGTAGTCCGCCGTGTTCGTGTAGAGATGGACCTCGGTGATCTTGCCGACGTCTCCCGCGTCCACCGAGATCTTCAACCAAGCGTGGAACTTCGTGTAGCAGCTGATGTCCGCAGGGTAGGTGGGCGTGGAATAGGTGGTACTAATCACACCGTCCGTGCCGAACGACAATGCAGCCTGCAGGGCACCTGCGGCGGCTTTCCCTTCCGTCGCCGAGAGTGTAATGGTGGCAGTGGCTCCAGTGGCCGCGCCAGCATACCCGGCTTTCTGAATCTGGGAGACCCAGCCGGTCGTGTTCGCCGAGAAGTCATACAGGGTATACGGCGTAACGCACGCTGACCCGGCAGCACCCGCCGTCCCATTATTACTACCCGCAGCCCCGGCGGTATTTGTCGTTCCACCCGTCGTCTGTGCGCCAGCAGCACCGGCAGCTGCGGCTCCGCCGGTGGCGGCGGGAGTTCCCGCTGCACCAGCCGTTGCGGCGCCACCAGTAGCTGCAGGAGTTCCCGCGGTGCCCGCGGTGGAAGCACCACCGGTTCCGGTAGGCGTACCAGCGTTGCCAGCAGTCGCGGCTCCGCCCGTTGCTTTGCCGGCAGAGCCTGCGTTGTTTGCGGCTCCACCCGTGGTCGGCGCGGTTCCACCCACCGAGGACCCAGCGGCGCCACCCGTGGTCGAGGTGCCGCCACTCGTGGCGCCACCCGTCGATGCCTTGCCACCCGTCGATGCCTTGCCACCCGTCGATGCCTTGCCACCTGTCGTGTTGGCCCCTCCGGTGCCGCCATCAGTGGTGACCTCGTCAGAACACGCCGCAAAACCAATGGCGCTAACCAATATGCTTCCGAGCAAAAGACTACGTGCTGTCCCGTTCATGATGTGGCTCCTCCTCTAATTGGTGCTCTAGTCGAAGCGTTCGCACTTCGGCGAAGGTGAGGCGTCAGAGTATCGCCAAGCGCCAGTGGATTGCCAGCAATAGATGCCGTTTGCAGAATTGGCTCAGTCACTGACAGCCAGCCTAGAAATGCGACCCTGGAAACGGGCGTGCAAACGCTGGTTGTTTGGTTGGCGCGGCACGCCGAACAATCAAACCCAGCAACGTTTTCAGTCGCGATTGTGTGGCGGTATCGGATGTTCTGGAAAATGTCAACTTATCGCACATGCTTCGACAGCTGACCCCCGGAACCGACACTGCGGATTTCCTGAGCTGAATTGTTCGAGGGCGGGTACTTCGGCGCACCGGATCCCTAGGCGGTGAAACGTGTCTGCCTATGGCGAATTGCGCTCTGCTCTCATCTTCCAGCAGCGGCATGAAGGAGCCGCCGATCGGATTGCGCCTTCCCTCTATCGCAAGCGCAAAACAAGACGCACGAAGCCGGAAAGTGCTGCTGATGCTGCCATTATGGTAAACCAGGCTAGTTTGACGCCGTCGCCCGGTGCCGTTGCTGCGGCAACTGATGCCGCGCCGGCGACGCGCGTTGGAATGCCGGGCTCGGATCCGTTCCTGCATCGATGATTCGCCTGCCCGTCGTGCGCAGATAGAGAGCGGTTTCCCGCCGTAATCCGCGCCACCCCACGCCGCCAAATAACGAAAAGGACCGCCTTTCAGCGACCCTTTGGGTTGGTATCGGGATTTGAGTGGCTCCCCATCCGTAGCCGCGTACCAACCGCGGGAGACAAAGAGTGGCGACGCTCTTAAAAACTCTTAAGCGAGAGACAGCTGGATTTGGCTGGATTCTTGACTCTCGTGCATTGTCGACCCTGGCTCAGGTGAACCGCCCAGCGTCTCCTTTCGGCGCGAGCTGCGCGTAGAGCTCATGGAGCTTGGCTCGCAGCACCTCTTTTGGCGGCAGAATCGTCTGGTACTCGGCAACCAGCGTTGGAGACGTCGTACGTGCGAGCGCGTACTCAACGACCTCGTCATCTTTCGTTGCACAGAGCAGCACGCCGATGGTTGGCCTCTCGTGGGGCTTCTTGACATCACGATCGATAGCCTCGACATAGAAGCTCAGTTGTCCGAGATCGGCGGGCTTGAACTTGTCGACCTTTAATTCGAAGGCCACGAGGCATTGCAGTCCGCGGTGGAAGAAGACGAGGTCGATCGCGAAGTCCTGGTTGCCAACCTGCACCGGATACTGCGAGCCGACGAAGCAGAAATCGCGACCAAGCTCCGCAAGAAAACGGCCGAGATGACGAAGTAAGGCGCCATGAAGGTCGGCTTCGGAGTGCCTATCGGGGAGGGCTAGAAACTCGAGATTGTAAGCGTTCTTCAGCTCGCCGAGCGCATCTGGGTGAAATTGTCTCAGCGCTGGTGAGACTTTCTTTGCACCCTGTGCTTCGCGAAGTACAAGACCAGACTGGATCTGGCGTTCCAGCTCGCGGGATGACCAGCGCTGCTTGATCGCCGCCAGGATATAGAACTCGCGCGCAGCGGCCGGTTTGGCCTGACCGAGAATGATGAGGTGGTGGGTCCATGGCAATTGTCTCAGCAGTGCTGAGACTTTTCGATTTGACCGATAGGCCTCATAGAACTGGCGCATCCGAAAGAGGTTCGGCCGCGTGAAACCTCTAAGACCCGGGAAGCGCCTGGCGAGCGACACGGCAAGCTCTTCGACCACGCCATCTCCCCATTCGGCATTCGCGATCTTCCGGCTAATGTATTCGCCGAGCTGCAAATACAGCGAGACCAACTCTGCGTTGACAGCCTGGTACGCGCGACTGCGAGCTGACTCGATAAGCGCGACAACTTCGGCAAAGCGCGCGTCATTCTTCGCCACGACGACCTGCTTCGAACTCGTGGCAAGAAGCGTCGTCGACTTCCGAACGGCGACCTTCGCGCGCACTTGATTAGTCTCGATGGTGGGCCTCTTCGTCATAGCGGAAGGCGATGCGCAATAGTCTGGTAGTGCGCCTGATTTCGCAAGCGAATCCTGGCGGTCGAGCGCATGCCCAGATTCGGCCGAGAATCACGCTTCTCCCCTTCGGGCAGAGTGCAAGAGGTCAAGCCAAGCTGCCAGGGCGACTGCCGTGGGGCCGGCAATCCTACCTGATCCGGTCGGAGTCAGATGAATCAGTCTGCGTCATCGTACTCGTCCTCGAACCCCTCGACGGCATCAGGTCCGGTTGCGACCAACACGGTCGAACCGTTGGCGCGTTCGCCCGCGAGCAACTCTCGCGTCTGCTTCTCGGCGCGCTTACCCATACCCCCTTTCAGCACTGCGACGGTCCTGGCGTGGCGGCCCAGCCTCTCCGCAAACCAGTCCACGTGTTCTCGACGCTGGGTCAGAACGATTGGGTGTCGCCCCTCGGCTAGCGTCGCAATAACGTCGTCCACAATCCCTGTGTTGAGCTGCTCGTCCGCCATGAGTCTGCTCCCCCAAGCGGCGGGCTCGGCGCCGCGGGGGAAGCTTCTCTTTCGCGCCTTCGATCACCGCTTCGTGTGGGGCGGGGGGGGCTTCTCTTGCGCGCCTTCGATCACCGCTTCGTGTGGGGCGCGGGGGGCAAACCGCTCGCTAAGTGGACTGAAGCAACTATTAGGAAGTTCCTTATAGTTGCCAGCGATACGTGGTGTTGGGTGCCTTGCATTGCTACCCATCTTGACTTCTCACGTTGCGCGCACAAAAATGGCGCACGCGTACAGCCACGTGACAGAGTCACTGGCAAGCCGAGCATTGGTGTCTGCGCCGTGCCGGGCGTCCTGGCGCATCCACCACGGCGTCAAGACAACAAAGAATCCGAGACTTGGTCTCGGCTAGGTGGCTCCAGCGTAGGGACTCCAAGCGTCTTCCACTGGACGCTCATCGTGGTCTTCGGAAGTGCAAGGATGGCACCTGAACGCGTTGAGGACAGAGTCCTGGACAAAAGACTAATGCCCACCTTTGGTGAGCATTCAGCTCCCCATCCGTAGCCGCGTACCGACTGAGGGAGACAAAGAGTGGCGCTGATACAACTCGACTCTTGAACGTTCGAGCGACGATGTCAGCTTGTTTTGTAGTGGATTCGCGTTTGGCGTGTGGTCCGGCCAGTGAGCGTGATGAAAGAGCCGCCAACTTCGGGGCCACGGGTAGCTCCAGGCGAACCATGTCGGGCGATGGGTCGGTGGCTTTGGAGCGAGCCTGAATTCTCGCGTTCCAACTCCTTATTCCTCGGTGTTGACGCACCCCTCCATCTGATCCAAATTGTCGGCAGTTATTTACAGATGCCGACACTTCGCACAACGAACCGTGAAGCTTACGCGTTCGTCAGGAAGCGTGGGCTCGTTCGTCCCAGCGCTCTTGAGGAGATAGGGATCCCTCGCGCCAATGCCGCAAGGTGGGCAGGCGAGGGCCTCCTGGTACGGGTAGCGCGCGGTCTGTATGCCCTACCCAACCGAGACTTTGGCGAACACGACACGCTCGTTCAAGTGGCAAAGCTAGTCCCTGAGGGGATTGTCTGCCTTCTGTCGGCACTCCGCTTTCATGAGCTCACGACACAGAACCCCTCTGAGGTGTGGCTCGGCATCGACCGAAAAGCTCGCAAGCCGAAGCTCGATTGGCCGCCTTTGCACGTCGTGTGGTGGTCCGACGTAGCGCTCTCCGAAGGGATCATCGCTGTCAACGTGGCGGGCGTTACAATCCGGACAACCTCGCCAGCAAGAACGGTCGCCGACTGCTTCAAGTATCGGAACAAGATTGGCTTGGACGTTGCAATCGAGGCGCTTCGCGACTATCGACGCAAGAAAAAGGGATCACTCGACGAGCTCCACCGGATGACCAAGGTGTGCCGAGTGGCGCGCGTCGTTCAGCCCTACCTGGAAGCCATGACATGAAGCGTCCGAAGGGAACTCCACCAAGCAACATGGCTGCGTCGGTGAAGTGGGCTACGGAAAGCCCGACCCGGAAAGACTTGTGACAGTCTTTGGCGCCGTGTGCGACGTTGCCGTACCCGATGACGGCATCATCTTCTTGGCATCAACCCTACAGGCCCACACGATCCGAGAGGAAGCCGTCTACGACGGCATTCGGGTCACGGAGAGGTTCCATGCCATGGTCGATCTTGGACTTTCCAACAGTCGCATGAAGGACTTCTTCGATATTTGGTTTCTTGCACGCCAGTTTCCTTTCGACGGCCGAATTTTGGCAACTGCCGTCTCAACCACGTTCGAACGTCGACAGACGCCGGTACTCTCCACCCCACCACTTGCCTTGACCGATACGTTCGCTGGTGATGCCGGCAAACAGACTCAATGGCTAGCGTTCGCGAAACGGGCCCGCATAGAACTACCAGCGCCTTCGTTGTTCGACGTCATTGCGAACATCAAGGAGCTGATGCTCCCAGTGACCGAGGCCATCACGTCAAAGCGAGACTTCAACGCCGCTTGGCTACCCAAAGGGCCTTGGAGACCGAGCGTCTGACGCTGGTCGTGTCCATGGCAGTGCTGCAAAAGAGCACCGGATGACTGACCATCAGGACTCCGGAAGACCCGTTCTGTCCGGAAACTCATCGCATGGCGATTCTCGCATGATCCGTTACCGCGGGACAGACTGGATCTTACCGTAGACCGAAGGCATCCTTCCGTCCGCCAGAGATGTTTCCCCTGCCCCTGCAGTTCATCATCGCGATGGTGGCCTACGTGTCTGCTCACTGCTCCCGAATCCGTGCCGCTTACCGAGCCTGGCAGAAGCAATCCAGCAAGCCTTTAGCCATGCTTCCTCTGCCTTCGACACCTTGACGCCTTCGATGCGTCCATCAACGACTCGGTAAGTGTTCTGCCATCCAACGTCGCCCATCCGGACCGTGGCCTCTCCGGTCGTGTGGTCGTAAGTGTAGACCGCTTGCTCACCGTGCTCGTTGGCGAAGTAGCCATAGTATGCGTCCTGTGCGTCGGCATCTATGTCGGGTGGTCTTCCACAAGCTGCTGTGTGGTGGTTTGACACGGTGAATAGCGAATCGGACGTGGCAAAGCCTTCTAGCCCTGTGTCGGCAGTGTCGCCCTCGTCTGTCTCCAAGGCCTTCGCTGCATCGACGTATTTCTGCGCCAGCGCGACTGGCAGATCCATTTGACGGGCCAGTTCCGAAACCGGATCTTGCTTGTTGCGCAGCTGGGCCTGCCGCCATGACGACCGAACGACCCGCACAAGCTCGGCGTGCAGCGCCTTGCGAAGCTCAGCTTCTGGAAGCGCTCCGTCCGTTTCTTCCACATTGCCGCTGTCGTGGAACTTGTCGATAACAGCTTGGAGCTTCGGGAAGGCCCGACTAACGATTTCGGTGCCCATTTCCCACCCGTCGTCGCCGTCGGAGATGGACGCTTCGAGCGCTTGCAAAACACCATCCTCCAAGCTTCCAATCTCGCCAACCACCACCTGCTCTGGACGAATTGGCTGCTCAGGCTGCTCGTTCCGGACAGTCCATTCTACTGGTAAACGAAAGTCGATGAACAGAGGCCCTTCGTAGATGGACCACTCACAGCTCTCGGAGTTGGCAACTTGGTCGAGAATGTCGAGCAAGTCCTCCTCATCTTGGGCGCGCACGAGCGAGGCAGAAAGTTCGGGCCAACGAACGAGGTAGATAGGCATTGGGTGTTCCCTCGGCGCTATGGTGACACTCGCCCGGCCGGTCCCCAAGGGGTGATCACTATTGCCGTGTTCCCAATCGTCGCCAAAGTTCTGGGTCGCGCCGTGTGCCGCCTTTGCAGCGAAGGGTTCGAAAGCTACACCGAGCTCCCTGTCCCGCTCCCGTACAGGGTATTCGTGGCGCCAAGAACCGTGAGCGGCCCCACCGACCGGCAGTGGAGGCGCCCGAGTTCTTCAGTCGCACGAGGCCATGCGTATTGCTCGAGGGTCAGTGGGCAGGTGGACGCGGCTCAATTCAACTGCCCACTGACATAGCAGCGACGCCTTCTGCGTTTCTGCTAGCGTCTCTGCATCGAGCGCGTTTCATTCCGCGAGTCGACCAAGGACCACCAATGGCGAAAGCAAAGACACAGCCCAAATCCAAGAAGCTAACCAAGGGCGCCCTCATCCAAACCATCCTCGACATGATGGGCGAAGGATGGGCCCGCAAGGACGTCAAGAACGCTCTCGATGCGCTCACTGAAATTGGTCACAACGAACTCAAGAAGCGCGGCGAGTTCGTGTTTCCAGGCTTCGCCAAATTCGTTGTGGTCAAGAAGCCGGCGCGTCCCGCTCGCGAAGGCATCAATCCGTTCACCAAGGAACCCACCACGTTCGCCGCGAAGCCCGCCAAAAAAGTCGTGAAGGCTCGACCGATGAAGGCAATCAAGGACGCGATTGCGTGATGGTGTTTCGATGTGCAGCCTGGTTGTCATGATCAGGCTGCACGCGGAATGGCGTAGCCGAAGGTGACTCACACCAGCGTTTGGGAGGGAACTAGCTAATTTGGAGCGTAGTACTGCGTGCTAGAACGTGGCGCCTCAAATTGGGACAATTGCGCCGCGTGAACGATATTGCAAAAAGGGCCGAGGAGAGATTTGTGGTCGGCGCAATTGCAGCGGCGACGGTCCAGAATGTCGGACGACGTATCTGGGTGCCGATTGATTGAGGTCGAGCTCGGCTTGCTTCATCATGGCAAGTTTGAGACTCCGCAAAGAAGAGCGGATTGCTCCGCAAAATTTGCGAGGAAAGGTCGATGCCCCCCCTATTCCTCACCTCTCGTCGCGTTTTCGCGTGCGGTCTCGACACGTGCGCTCGCTTCGAGTCTGACGGTCATCGAAGGACCGAGCCTCGACGTGGTAGTCCACGGCATTCTGCGTCGTTGAGTTGGTTAGCTCGGAAGCGTCTCCGAGCACCGGCCCGCTGTCTGGTTCTGGGATTACTTCGGTCGCTAGACACGAAGTCATTGCAGAAAGGTCAAGCGACGCGGTGCCCCCATCAACCAGTGCGGAGTTGGCCGAAACCTTGTACAAATGGCCCCCATAGGGGGTCAGTTGGACCGCCCGTGAGGTCTCGATAGGATCGCCGTTGCTAGAAACAGGCAAGCTCATCGCCGGCAGGTATGAGATCCGCTCCGAGTTGGGTGGTGGTGGCGGAGGTCTGGTCTACGAAGCATTCGATCGAAGGACCGAGACGCGGGTAGCCCTCAAGGTACTGCGACCACTCTCGCGCCAGGAACGGGCTGCAACAGAGAAATTCAAATTGGAAGCCTGCGTGCCGGGGCGTGTGAAGAGCGAACACCTGGTTCAGATCTCGGACGCAGATGTGGATCCCGAAACGCAATTGCCGTTTCTGGTCATGGAGTTCCTCGAAGGCCGGAACCTGCATGAGCTGATTGAGCAAGACGGACGAGTAGAGCCAACGCAAGCAGTGCAATTCTTGAAGCAAGTCGCATCGGGACTCGACAAGGCGCACACCTGGAAGGACCGTGAAGGTCGCCCCGCTCCGATTGTTCACCGCGATCTGAAACCTGAAAATGTGTATTTGACCTACCGTGAAGACGGTACACCATTGGTCAAGATCCTCGATTGGGGCATCGCCAAGGTGCAGTCCGACTCAGTCACAGTCAGCAGCGATTTCAGGGGAACGCCGACGTACATGGCTCCCGAGCAGCTGCGCTTGCCAGCGCAGGTGACGCCCGCTACGGATGTCTGGGCCATGGGTCTCATGGCGTTCTATCTACTGAGCGGCCGCTGCTATTGGAAGTCCGCACAACGGGCCCACGATGTTCTACCGGTCATCGCCGAGGTAGGCGAGGGACCCACGGTATTGCCTCGCCGTCGGATGCGCGAGCTCGGGGTCGACGCCACTTTGCCTCCAGCCTTCGACGAATGGTTCATGCGTTGCGTGAACCGCCAACCCGACCGGCGCTATCAGCGTGCGGGTGAGGCCGCGCGCGAGCTCGCGGCAGCGTTGGATGTGCCTTTCCAAGAATCGCACCCACCGGTAGATGGCGCACGCTCCCACCACTTCCATTCGCCAGCGAGTCACGAGCCAGCTCAAATCGCCACGCTACCTTCGGAATTGCAGCCAAGAGTACGGGACATCGCCAATTCCGCGTTGTCGTTCTTCCCCAAGAAGTTGCGGCGGGGCTACCTGCTCGGGTTGGTGGGTGGGGTGTTCCTCGCTTTGCTATTGGCGCTGTTGCCCCGCAAGCCGAAGCACGAGCAACCGCTGAACAGTAGGGAGCATCCAGCACAGCCGCTGTCGCTTTCGTCGAGCATGACGGCTGAACGGCAGCCAGCGCCAGTCCCGAGCGCAACCGACGCGGAACCCGACCCGGCGCAGGCGCAGCCGACCGCGCGTGCGCCGGGTGCACCGACTCCACCGCTTCGTCCAATCTCGAAGTTAACGTCGGCGCTTGCCCCCCCCAAGCTCCTTGCGCCGCCAAGCTCGAGCACGAACGAAACGTCCGACAGAGTGCGCCGTCCGCCGAGGCCGCCTGTTCGTCTTCCCACTTCACCTCCCCAAAGGTAGCGCCAGAGTCTCACCATGGCCATGCATCACGACACGCAGACGCTTCATTTTTGCGCGGACAGCTGGGATCGGATTCAAGGTTATTCCGTGGTGGGCGTTGAGGGTCCGGATGCCGGCAAGCGCATCGACTCGCCTGCTGACCGCTGCTCGATGGGTACTCACGATTCCAACAGCTTGAAACTGCACGACCCGATGGTGTCGCGTTTTCACTGCGAGTTGCAAGTCGAGGCCGAGACAGCACGGATTTTGGATCTCGACAGCAAGAACGGGACATTCGTGGATGGGGTACGCGTCCGTGAAGCGTACCTACGGCATGGGAGTCTGCTCAAGCTTGGGCAGTCCGTATTGCGTTTCGAGCTGGCTGGAACGCCCCACCCCATCCGCGTCTCGTCCAAATACGAGTTTGGGGCATTGGTGGGCCAATCCTTGGCTATGCGCAGTTTGTTCGACGTTCTCGAGCGAGCAGCCCCGAGCGACTCTACGATCTTGCTCGAAGGCGAGACCGGCACTGGAAAAGGGATCACGGCAGAGTCGATTCACGACCTGAGTCCAAGGCGCGACCAACCATTCACGGTCGTTGACTGTGGCGCCATTCCTGCCAACCTGCTCGAATCCGAGCTATTCGGCCATGAACGCGGCGCCTTTACCGGCGCTGTTGCCCGCCGCATCGGTGCGTTCGAGGCCGCCAACGGCGGCACCATCTTCCTCGACGAAATCGCTGAGCTCCCCCTTGAGCTTCAGCCCAAAATGCTGCGCGCCCTCGATGCGCGCAAGATCCACCGGGTCGGGGCCAACACGGTGCAGCCGGTCGACGTACGCGTCGTTGCCGCCACGAACCGTGATCTGCGAAAAGAAGTCAATGCAGGCAGGTTCCGTGCGGATCTCTACTTCAGGCTTGCAGTGATTCACCTGCGTGTGCCGGCGCTGCGCGAGCATCCAGAAGACATTCCGCTGCTCGTCGATCGTATGCTGAAGACCTCAAATCATACTTCGGAGCCAATAGTGACAATGCTCAGATCGCCGGGCTTCATCGCAAGCCTGCAACGCGCAACCTGGCCAGGTAACGTGCGCGAGCTCCGGAATCTGATCGAGCGTTGCCTAGTCTTGCAGCAAGCCTTGCCGTTCGGTGGTGGCGAAAAGCAGCAGAAGTTGGTGCCGTCGCCGAATGCGTTGGCTGGTGATCCGGACCAGCCCTATCACCAGGCGCGCCTCCAGTCGCAGATGTATTGGGAGAGGGAATACCTGCGCCACCTCTTGAGCCATCACGATGACAACGTCGACCAGGCCGCCGAAGCCGCCGGCATCAGTCGGGCGTACCTGTACCGGCTGCTTAGTCGTCACGGGATCCGCCGCGCGTCGTCAGCCAACCCCGCTGTCTACTCGGAGTAGACAAGTCTACCGCACGGCGACGCCCCAGACCTAGCAGGTTCGCCAACTCTGCCGAATACCCCTTCGAACCGGCCTCGGCACGCCCATCGCATCCGCTCAAGGTACCGCCCCGCCCACTGACCTTGGGCGTGATTCTGTACTGGACCAAGTTTCGGTTAACCGCGATCCTTCGCCCCACACGGCCCATGTCCAACCTTCGCCCAATCCTCCTGTCGCTGCTCATCGGTAGTATGAGTCTATCGATAGCTAATGCCACCAAGGCACAAGCATCACCCGACGGAACCAATCGCTGTTCCGCCCAACCACGCGACCTGGTTACAGCACGCGCGTTGTTCGAGCAAGCGGCCACACTTCAAGGCGAGGCCGCTGTTATCCTTGGCCAAGCAATGACGTTCGAGAAGCAGAAGAACCAGCAAGCTGCTAGCGAGAAGTACGAGGCCGCATCCAAGAAGTACGAAGCCGCCACTCTCAAGTATGCCGAAAGCCTTCGGCTTGATCGGTCCATCGACACACTGCTGAATCTCGGAGAGTGCTTCGAGCAGCAGAATAGGCCTGCATCCGCTTACAGCTACTTCATGCAAGCTGCCAGCTTGGCCCACGATCAAGGCAACGTCAAATTCGAACGGCTGGCGAAGAAATACGCGGGTGCCATCGCGACGGAGAGGTCGTTCGTTACGATCCACGTCGAGGCGCCGACGCCTGGCCTTAGGATTCTGCGTGACAATGAAATCGTCGGAGCGGCCCAGCTGGATGTTTCGCTGCCCATCGATCCCGGAGATCACGTGGTAGCTGCCAGCGCGGACGGGTATGCGTCCTTCGAGCAACGGGTGAGCATTGGGGGCCAGTCGGAGCAAAAGACCGTCACACTACCGGCGTTGACGCCAATTGCGTCCTCTCCGCTTGAGGCCCCGCTGCCGTCGGCGCTGCCGTTGCCCACAGCGAAGCCGCCAGCGACACCAAAATCGCAGGTCGCCCCACCGCTTGCAATGCAGTCACAGGCAGCGCCGCCTCCTCCCAGTAATCCATGGCCTTGGGTACTTGGCGGCGTGGGTGCTTCTGCGCTGCTGGTTGGTGGAGTGGCGGGTGCCTTGGCGCTGCACGACAAGAGCGCTTTGGCCAGTGCGTGCCCCGACTCACAACACTGTTCGGACCCGAGCGCGCTGGCGATTCAACCTCGCCGCGACTTCGAGTGGACCTTGGCAAGGGTCACCTTTCCGATCGGAATCGTCGCGCTTGGTGCCGCGACTACGTTGTGGGCGCTGGATAGCGGTAAACAAGAACAGCCGAAGGCCGAATCTGCAGTGAAAGGACTCGGGGCTTCAGTCGGTCATCGCAGTGGGCAGGTATGGCTTACGGGGAGGTTCTGATGGCAAAGTGTCAAGCTCGGCGTCAGGTTCGAACTAGGCAACGCCGTGCAATCGAATTGCTGGAACAGGCAATCAGCACTTCTGTTGTTGGTCTTGTTGTTGGTCTTGAGCTCGCGCGGACGCGATTGGCGAAGGTAGCGGTGGCGGCAGGGGTGCTCACGGTGGCGGCGGGGTGCAATTTCACCCGCTACGAGGCAGCGGGAACGGCGGGAACGGCGGGCAAACCTAGTGCGATTTGTCGAAATTGGAGCGCTAGACCACCCCGTGGAATGGCCGGCAGCCCCGGTGTCATTAGCACCGCCATTTGGTCCAATTCAGTTGCTACTGGTGGCACGATTGGCGCCTGCGAGGGTGAGGGCATCGCAGGACTTCCACAAGGTGGCGATTCGGCAGCGCCAGCGTGTCTTGGAATTGGTCTTATTGATACCAATGAGCATCAACCGGACGCGCACTGGACATTCAATCAGGTTAGTTGCGACGGATCGCAGATGTCGATTTCGTCAAGTAGTGCGGAGGCAGTCGAGCTGGCGCCATACTTCGACGACACTACCGCCGTTGCGGTGCCCCGGTGCGACGCAAGTGTTCGCGTGAATGGCACTGGCAGCTCGATTTATCTGAATGGCCACCAGTACTACAAGGCAGACAGTTCGGTTCCTTCCATCGACGGAGGAGGAACGGTCTCAGCTTGGATCTCCATACCGCAGGACGGACTACCCACGCCAAATCCCGGTGAAACCACAATCTGGCCCATCATTTCCACGATCGGTAATGGAACCAATGACTCCTGCGGCGGTTACCAGTTGGACATCCGATTGGATTGCGCCAAAGGGCCTCAGCTCTCCTTCTCATATCAACACCAAAGCGACACTGGTGCCCCATGCGAGACGGCCCAATTGCTTTTCCAGCTACTCAATCCCTCATGGGCATGGGGCTCCGGACGTTGGCACCACGTGGCAGCGACATACATGCCCCAGCTGGCGGGGAAAGCCTTGGTTCGCCTTTATTGGGATATAGACAGCTTGACCGCGCATTTGGCTTCCAGTGATCTGCTTGATGGTCAGATGGCAAGTCCTGACCCTGGATTCTACGTCGGAACGAGGAAGAAAGACTCTGCCGATCCGAATTCGCTGAAATTTACAGGCAATGTAGACGAGGTTGCCATATTCAAGCGGGCCCTCGCAACTGAGGACCTGCAGAGATTCAGCCTTGGTTCTACGACTCTAATTGGACCAAGCGATTGCCTTTGGCGCGTATCGGAAAATCGGGATGACAGCGTGAGCGAGCGTGCCAGCACAGCCGCATGGAATTGTCGCGATAGGAATGTCCTGAAGGTGAAAATTCATGACGAAGATTGGGGGAGCGGAGTTGTATCCGCTCGTTTGGCCCCACCCGGTTCGGCAACGGATATTTCGCCCTATGATCATCTAGAATTGGTGGCAGACATTCCAATATTGGCGGATACGCGCAATGGCTCATTTGAGTTCAGCCTGCACTCAGGTGACAACGTCTGTACGTGGTTCTTGCCCCAAGATGAAACGATTACGGGTATTCACAGCTACGACATTCCTCTAGACAATCCAAGTTATTGTCAAACCAACCAGAGTGCGTCGTGCCAATTCGCGCTCAACCAAGTTGAGTGGGCATCTGTGCAATCGTCGTCCGAATATCCGCTTTCCAGAACGGGAAATCCCGAGCCGATGACCTATGCTATCTATGGCCTCAAGTTGGTTCCGCGTGGCCCAACATCAAGACGAGCCTCTGGCGGAATCCTAGATACTAGCGGGACATGCTGGCGGACTGAAGCATTCCAAGTGTCGAATGGCTCGTCGGCAAAATGGATCATCGAGGGATTGATCCCGGGGACAATTGGCGCGCGACTGACGGGGAAGCCCACTTCCGGACCTGCTCTGGTTGCCGACTTTGGCGACAGCACGCTCGATCTTCGTGGTTGCAAGGTGAACTTCGCACTTGCGTCAACTCCTAGCGCGACGCCCGTGCTCATCCTTCAAGATAGGGCCGGCGCCTGGGCACAGTGGAAGCTGAGCCAGGCAGATGAGAACAATCTATTCGCAGTCGTTAACCCGACCAATTTTGCAACAGATTCCAAAAATGCCGAGCGCGAGACACATGGCGGGTGGTTGAGTGAGTGGCAGCCTTGGGCCAAGTTTCCCGACTTTGATCTTGGATCGGTCTCTTCAGTCAAGGTTCAAAAGGTTTGGGACCGCGATTGGAGCTCTGCTTCCGTCGACCTGATAGTAACCGGGATGAGTATATTGGGTGACAGCGAGAGCATTCCTCCATGTAGTGTAGGCAGCCGCGCGAACCATTAGCGCCGACCTAGCCGACACCCAGTCGGAACACGCTTGGTTCGTAGCCGGGTTTCTCCATTTCAGAATGAGCGGAATTCCGACGCCCGTTCCTCCCGTTCCGCCCATCGGTAGTAGGCCCAAAGCGGCTCTTGGCTCATCGGTCAGGAGTCGCCCGAACGCCGCAATTGTCGAGAAATGCGCACGTGATCTTCAAGCTACATCCAATGCGCGGCGCTGCGCAATCCTGGAAAACCAATCTCATGACCTTGAGATCGTCCGAGTCAGCACTCGATTGGGTTCGCAACCCTTGCCGACGGCCCGCGGCGAACGCGGTCCTTCATCGACGGGGGTTGCCTTCTGCGACGCGAGCACGGCTGGGCGCGTCGCAAACTTCTTCGACGCGACTTTGCGGGCGCGATGGTGTGACGACATCGGTGTAGACGATTGGGTCGCATCGGGGATCCGACATCGATGAGCGTGTCGTCCGAAAATGCTGTGATCGTCCACGACGCGCATCGAACGTCAATGCGTCACGACGTGATCGCGTCGATTCAGACAAGAATCGAACCTCTACAGCACCTCCCAACACCGCCCCCAACCCCAAGCAAGTTCCGAGTCCCAACCAGAGCCAGCGACGGGCTCCTCTAAGCTCTGCGCCCGACTTATGTTTGGTTGCATCGCGACAAAGGACCGGAGTGGGTCTGTTGATTCTGCGGCTCTCAACTCGCGCTAGAGGCAGCGTCAGCGCTTTGGCCAGAGCCGCAGCGGCAATCCCCGCCGAAGCGAAGCGCCGGTTCGGGCGGCGATGCACGCAGCGCAAGAACCACTGGTCGAACGCCTTGGGCAGTGCCACACCGAGGTTGAGCCGTTGGGCGCGACGGCTGGGTGGTTCGGTAGCCCCGGCGGCGACTTCTCTGAACAGACGCTGCAGATTGCAGTCTGAAGGTTGCCCGGCGATCCAGTAGGGTCTCCCAGTGAGTAGGAAGAACGCGATGAGGCCAAAAGCCCAAATGTCCGTGGCGGGTGAGATGGGCGCGCCTGTGACTTGCTCGGCAGCCATGTAGAGCGGGGTTCCACGTAGTTGAATGCTAGCCTGAGCGTATCGCTCTAGGATCTTGGCAATGCCGAAGTCTAGGATCTTCATTGACGCGTTCCCGTTTGGAGCTTGAGACAGAAACAGGTTGGCGGGTTTCAAGTCCCGATGCACGATGGGCGCTGGAGCAAGCCCAGAGACCAGACAGCCATGGGCAAGATCCAAACCACTGGCCACTTGCTGCAAGTATTCAACGACCAATTCAGGCGCAAGCGGGCCGCGGCATTCGACCAACTGTTGTAGATCACATCCCTCTAGCAATTCCATTGTCAAAAACGAGAGTCCAGTTCGTGAATCCCTTCCGGCATCGAGGACATCCACGATCTGCTCACAGGCAAGTCGAGCGCCTATTCTCGCCTCCAACATCAAGCGGGCATGCAGATCCTGCGCGTCGCCGTCACCGGATTCAACGATCTTCAAGGCCACGCGCCTAGCGTTTTGGCGATCATCGGCCACATAGATGGCTCCTTGCCCGCCTCTGGCGAGCAACGACAGGATCTCGTAGCGTTGCCCGAATGGTCCACGCAAGTCGCCCAGCTGTGGTACCAACAGATCTGTCGAACAACGAGCGGACATGGTGTGCTGCACATTGAAGCAACGACCATGCCGCGAGGCAATGCGCAATATTCGTCGATGGTACGCGGTTTCGGTCTACTCCGAGTAGACTCAGTCTTCCGCGGGTGGATTCGCGCCACGGCTCACGATTGGGTTGTGTCACACCCCGTACGTGGCTACACCAAAACCCGAGACGCTCTTCGTGGCTTCCAGATCGAGATCGGGCGGTCGACGTTGGCGAATATTCTGGCTGAATCAGGGATCGAGCCAGCGCCTGAACGGAATCACAAGCGCACGTGGAAACACTTTATTCGGAGTCATTGGGAGACGCTCTATGCGTGCGACTTCTTTGCCGTAGAGACCCTCAGCATGTTCGGGACCGTTCGCGTTATGGTGTTTTTTGTGTTCGAACTGCGCACACGCGCGGTGCATATCGCCGGAATGCGAGTCAATCCAGCTGGCGCCTGGATGATGCAGATTGCGCGCAATATCCTCGATCCCGTGGATGGTTTCCTTCGAAACGCGACTCACCTGATTCATGATCGCGATCCGCTATTTACGACGGCGTGGATCGGCCTGCTAAGGTCAAGCGGAGTAAATTCGGTGCGAATTTCGGCGAGCAGCCCGAATTGCAACCCCTACGCGGAAAGGTTCGTGAAAACAGTCCGGACCGAGTGCCCGAATCACTTCGTTATCTTTGGTGAGCGGCACCTTCGAGTCCTTGTTCGCGAGTTTATGGCGCACTATCTGCGAGAACGGTTCCATCAAGGGCTGGGCGGACGGTTGCTCATGCCAAAAGAAGCATCCGCAAACGACAACTCCACCACGGGCGCAATTCAATGTCGCTCACGTCTTGGCGGATTGCTGAACTACTACCACGGAGAAGCTGCATGATGGACAGCGACGAGTTTTGGGACACTACTGGATACCTGTCCTGCCTGGCTAAGGTATGGCTCCAACGGCACAGCCAACGTCGCACCGTTCCAGATCGATGGCCTGCACCAGTGTTCCCTGGTGTGGCACGTCGCAGCGTCGGGGCTCTGGAAAGGCGCCCCGACGCTCAAGAGCACCCATTCCTCAGTCAACCTTGCGGATGGTGTACGTGTCGACGGCTTGCATCGTGTCCGTTAAGTACGTCGAGATGTTGAGGCTATTTGCGTCGACATCAATGTAGGAAAAGCTCGGGACATTGGGCTGACCATAGGCAGCTATCCAAGGGCGCGCGATCGGATCCGCAACGTCCGGGGCGAGCGCGTAGAACTTGCTCCCGCTCGCGGAATTGGCACTGAGATAGACCGTGCCGGTTGGGTTGACCACCTCACCCTTGTCGTTGGTCTGGACCGCCTGAGGGTAGAAGCCGAACATCTGATGGGTTCGACAATACGTGTGATCGTGACCCATCAGGACGACGTCGATGTCCAATGCATCCATCATCGGAACCAAGGCTTCGCGCGCACCGGCCGGCATCGTCCCACGGCCCGCCGCAGTGTAGATGGTGTAGTGCCACGCAGCTATTCTCCATTTGGCGCCGGGATTGGCTTCGATCGCCTCCTGCATGAACCCGTAATGCGAAGCATAATCGTGCGAATCCATCGTAAGCACCAGAAAGAGTACATCGCCGTAGGTAAAGTAGTAGTCACCTGCTGCTGTCTGCCATGACTTGTAGAACAGGTGCGCGGTCTCGTTGGGTAGGTTGAAATGGTAGTCGTAGGCGAAGGAGGACGGCTGGGCAAATCCCCTGCCGTTGCCCAACTCATCGTGAGCACCTGGCGTCGGAGCAACGGGAATGGATGACAGCTCATCCGGAGAGAAGAACCCAGCCCACTCGCTCTCATTTCCCGGGCGCTCGATATGATCGCCAGCCGACAGAATGAAAGCGGTTTCGGGGAAGTAGCTGTGTATCGCACTGACGGTATTGGCCCAGCCGGTCGTATCCGTCCCCAGTTCTGTAGCACCTATCTGAGCGTCGGAGAGGAAGACGAAACCGTACTTGTTCCTGTTCTGTGTCGAATAGTAATAGGTATCACTAAAGAGACCGTTATTGTCCCCAAGGCGGTAGACGTAGTCGACTTGGTTGTTCAGCCCTGCGATGGTCGCTGCGCAATAGTAGTACTCGGCGGAACCATCGCCGTTGGTATCAGCAGCGGCTTTCGTGCCAGAGAAGACAGTCGAGTTCTTGAAGCCCGTGCTCGCTTTGGCGATCTCGACGATGCATTGCCCGCTGCCACCGTCTGGCGTAGTCCAGTTGAAATTCAAACCACTCGCATCTGCACCTGGTGTTAACGCGAGATCGCTGAACACGTAGTCCGCGGCCGATGCCGCGGCTGCAAACGTCAACACCATCGAAGCGCCGGCCAGCGCGACCGCAACGACACCAACGAACCCGCACTTGCTTTGCATAGCATCCTCCTTCACTCGTTGATAGCAACGACGTTCCGCTCGAATGGTCCCCGCTCCGTTTTGGTCAGGGTGGCGATCTCGTCGCGACGCATGGTCGTGTGAGCGGAGCTGCCGGTCAATGCGGCTTGTCTGTTCAGTTCAGAGGCGCGACGGAGCGCGAGAGTCCGAGTTCATGTTTTCCCTTTGAGCAGAAGGTAGACGTCATGCGGTTCGGTCAGGAGATCCGTCAGCTGGCGTACTCTCGATGCTAATCGACGAAAAGGACTCTGGTTTCCGTGACCTCCGGCGACGTGTTGACGAATTCCGAGAACGTAGTGAGCAGCTCGTGTCAATCGGTCGAAAGGAGAACGCAGCGCAATTTTGCCAAAAGCTCCCGTCTTCGGACCAACCCTCGAATATCAGCTTGATGACCGTCGAATAAGCTCGCTTTTGGCCATTCACTCTCTGTTTCATCCACTGTCAATAAAGAAACTCCCCGACCGCTCATCCGCCGTTGAGGATGCTGACTCGTCGGTGCGTCTTCCGACTCTTACGGCTGTTACAACGTATTGCGCGTTTGGAGAGCCCGGTTCGAAAACGAAGCGAAAGTTTGCTGGCAGCAGGGGAGGAGGACCATCGAGATAGTCGATGGCGAGTAGCCCCTTCTCCAAACGTACGCGTAAGTGACCGAGGGAACCAGCTTGATCGGTGTAGAGACCTGCGTAGGCGGCTAAGGGAGGCCAAGACGACCAAGGCCGAGTCAGCCCGCTAGTCTTCGTCGAGTTGACAAATCGTTCGCCTTATGCGAACTCGCCGTTCACCGCGCCGCGAGGTGACGGATCAACTGTCATTCGAGCCGCGACGACCAGATACCTCCCGCAATTGCCCAAGGGCGCAGCCGAAGTCGCAGGTGTGACTCCGACTCAGAAGATATGCACGAGATCCGATTGCTGGTGGCCCAGTGAGCATTACTGCCTTTACGGCATGGACAATAGGTCGCCTAGCGCGACTAAGTGTTAGGAAAGTTTCAGGATTTCTTGACCACGAGCGGTGCACCATTCGCGATAGGATCCGTGGAGTGACATCCATGGCCAAACATAGTCTCAATCGCTCCTCCAAAACTGTTGGCACATACACCATCCGTTGGTAGTTTCGCTGAGCCGCCAAAATGAATAACCATGGTGCGCATCTTTACGCCAGTTGATGGAGGAGAGGCTAGGCCGATGTATCTACTACCAAAGAAGAACGAGCAGCTATGCGGCAACGTTCTGGCGTGCACTTTGCTCGCACTTGTAGCCACGAACTGCGGTAACGATATGCGGTCAGCGGCTTCCGACGATGCTCCGAATCGCGGAAGTGGCGGAAGCACTGCGGTGATCGGAAATAGCTCATTCCTCCCCGCGGTGGGCGAGACCACGATCGGAGGCGCAACCGTGGCAAATGCTGGGGGTACTAGTAGCGGAGTCGTGAGCGCCACTCAAGCCGCTGGCGCCCAGTCGGCGAGCATCGAGCAGCCCGCGAGTGGAAACGCATCCGTTCAAGCCGGTGGCGCCCAGTCGACGAGCGACATTCAAACGACCGCCGTTGCCGGCGCACCCAGTTTTGGTCCGAACCAATGTGCGCCTAACGGCGTCGTGTCGTGGGACGACTTAACCGAAGTCCTGTTTCGGGACGTTCCCACAGTCGTTTCTGACTTCCTGACGGCTTTTCTCTCTTCCAAGTACATCGAGACCTATTTTCGCTTTTACCAGCCCCCCTACGTTCCTGCGCCGGGGAAGGAGATGTTGGTCATCCGCATGACGTACGGCTCGTTGACCATCGATGGCTCAATCGAATGGGGCACCAAGTTTGGTGACAAATTGGCCTACCTGGGACCATCGAGTGACACGGTGCCGCGCATCGATCGGGAGAATGCGGTCAAACAAGTAGAAGCGGCTGGTTGCAAACTCGTAAATGTCTGCACGTCGCTGAAGTTGACACTGGAAAGAGCACCGGGACCGATCCCCGAGGTGACGAATGAATACTATCAAACCTCGTACTACTTCGGCTGGGTTACTGGGGGTGAAAGTAACCTGTGCAGTACGGATGCCCGCGTCGCGCATTGCGATTGTGTCTCGAATCGTTGCGCGCTCAATGCCGATACTGGTGTCATGGACTTTCGCAGTGGCACCATGGCATGCACGTGCCCACTGAATCCTAGCACGGGTCAATGTAAGTGAAACCCGTTCTGTCCGGAAACTCATCGCGTGGCGATTCCCGCATGATCCGTTACCGCGGCACAGACTGGATCTTACTGCAGACCGAAGGCATCCTTCCGTCCGCCAGAGATGTTTCCCCTGCCCCTGCAGTTCATCATTGCGATGGTGGCCTACGCCATCAACGAGCGGATGGCGCACAGGGTCGACTACCTCTTGGAGGAGATTCGCGAACTTCGGGAGGTTTACACTGAGACCACCGGTCGGAAGCGCATCCCGTTCAATATCGGCTTCGCCGATTCCTGCGCTCCGCGCAGGACCTTCTACCTCCACCGAAAGCTTCAGTTCGCTGAACCTTTCGGTTCCGGTGCACTGACGAGCAGCGTCGACGGCTGGCGGTCAAAGGCAAGGCGTTGACGCCCGAGGAACGGGAAAGCTGCTGCCAAATCGTTCGCCCAGGTACGATCCTGACCTGGTTTCGCCAACTCGCCGCCAAGAAGCACGACAGCTCCACACAACGCAAGAAACCGGGCAGGCCTCGCAAGCTCAACAGGATCCGTGAGCTTGTCATCAGGCTAGCGCGAGAAAATGTAGGTTGGGGCGACACCAAAATCCGAGACGCTCTTCGCGGCTTCCAGATCGAGATCGGGCGGTCGACGGTGGCGAGTATTCTGGCTGAAGCAGGGATCGAGCCAGCGCCTGAACGGATTCACAAGCGCACGTGGAAACACTTTATTCGGAGTCATTGGGAGACGCTCTATGCGTGCGACTTCTTTGCCGTAGAGACCCTCAGCATGTTCGGGACCGTTCGCGTTATGGTGTTTTTTGTGTTCGAACTGCGCACACGCGCGGTGCATATCGCCGGAATGCGAGTCAATCCAGCTGGCGCCTGGATGATGCAGATTGCGCGCAATATCCTCGATCCCGTGGATGGTTTCCTTCGAAACGCGACTCACCTGATTCATGATCGCGATCCGCTATTTACGACGGCGTGGATCGGCCTGCTAAGGTCAAGCGGAGTAAATTCGGTGCGAATTTCGGCGAGCAGCCCGAATTGCAACCCCTACGCGGAAAGGTTCGTGAAAACAGTCCGGACCGAGTGCCCGAATCACTTCGTTATCTTTGGTGAGCGGCACCTTCGAGTCCTTGTTCGCGAGTTTATGGCGCACTATCTGCGAGAACGGTTCCATCAAGGGCTGGGCGGACGGTTGCTCATGCCAAAAGAAGCATCCGCAAACGACAACTCCACCACGGGCGCAATTCAATGTCGCTCACGTCTTGGCGGATTGCTGAACTACTACCACGGAGAAGCTGCATGAAGGACAGCGACGAGTTTTGGGACACGACGGGTCGTGAGACGGAGCACGGCTTTGCCTGGCGCAAAGAATGTCAGACGACGTGGCACTGCAAGGGCACAACGACCGAATCCTCAGCGATTGTTCAACGGGCTGCCGCTTCCCGCAATCGTTGCGCCGCCTCCTTCCCTCGTTCTGTAGCGCGAAAACAAGCAACTTCGTAAAGCCCCAACGGTGCCGATAGAGACGCCCATTCGCGCTTGATTCGCAGAACAATGCTCGTGCCGCTACTGTCCCAACGTTCAAGCGCGCCAGTCGCCACGTTCAGTGTTCCAGCAAAAATCAACTCGCTTTCCATTAATTCTTGCACGATCGCCAACGTTCTTTCGCGTATTCGTTCGACATCGTCAGTGCGCAGAACGTCCGCGACGTGCTGAGCGACAAGTCGAAGCTCAACCATGTCATCTGCTGCCTCTATGAGGAGAAAATCTTTGGCGCTGAATGGCTCGGTCATGGAACGAATTTGATCTTGGATATTCCGATGCCCTCAATCGCTACGTCAATGGTCGCTTCTACACCGGCGGAGCCACTGACAGTCCTAAGCCCAATTCTTCCGCCTTCAGCCAGCTCAAACATTTCTACTGCGGAGCCCGCTGGAGTAATCCGAGTCGCTCCGCCTCCAAGGAGACGAGAAACCAACTTCTCGGCTGCTTCTATACCCCCGGTGACAAATCGAATGCGACTGCTGGTTCCTGCCGTCCCGATCTTCTCCCCAAGTGGCTTCAGAAGCCGCTCGGCGCGCGACAGCGCAACGCCCTCCCTTGCAGCAGCTCCGAGTAGCCCAACTTCCGGGCCCGGCGCGAATATGGTGACTCCGAGGAAAATCGTCTTCCAAGTCTCCGACGTGTCCTCAATCTGCATTTGACCGAGCGCCTGAATGTTCACCCCATAGGCTGGAGCCGCGTACAGGCCTTGTGGCCCATCTGCCAGACCCAGGGCTTTGAGCGTAGGCGAACGTTCGTCCACACTTTGGGACGCCGCCTGCCCGCTCCCATCCCCACTTCGCTGCGGCCCCATGGGTGTATTGGGCCCGGTGGTAGTGATCGTGGTCCCGCCGCTCTGGTCACCTGGACTTGCCGCAGCCATCGAACTTGGACTTGGACCCTGGGCAATGACTTGCGGGTTCGGCTCAACGCGAATCAGGTGGCTATCGCGACACTGGTTCGCTGCTTGGGGATCCGGATACGCAGTTGGACCGCCTGATGGCGCCCCTGGAGTACCGACCGGTGCAGTACTACTCTGCGCAGTCGGGGTCGAGTACAGGTATTCCAGGCTGAAGACAACGTCACCACCGCGATTCTGCTCCCCCACGAACCCACTCGGATCCACGAAATTGAGCGGACTATTTTGCACATACGCAAACCGATTCAACCCTGCCGGGTTCCAAGGCTCGGTCACGAACGGATCGGGCGTCACGAATCTGCGTAGCTTCGGGTCGTACATGCGACCCCGCATGTTGATAAGCCCAAGCTCCGAGTCATGCTCGTGCCCCGCAAACCCGGCGCGCAAGTCGGTATCAGTGAGAGCTGCTTTCGCCTGACCGAAGGGCTTGAAGCTCCGCTTCTCGATAATCGCTCCGGTTTCATCTGTGATCAAGGTTGATGACCCTAGATGATCACTATGCACATACCGCTGTTTCTCGGTGTTGCCCGTCGAATCCTTCGTGATTTCGGCAATCAGTCGATCGCCTACGAACACCCCGTACTGATGCTCGGTGCAGGAGACCGTGTTGCTCGACGGATTGGTCGCCCCGGTGCAGCGGTAATGCTCTCCTGCGTAGACAGTCGTGGTAGCGGGATCGCGCTTGACTGTGCGGCTGCCGCCGGCATCGTGCTCGAAGCGATGCACTTGGGTGCCACCGACAGTGATGCGCTCGGGCAGATCGAGATCGTTGTACTCGATGCTCTGGCTGGCACCTTCGATGGCTGGGCCATTGCGCGAGATTTGTCTGCCCTTGAGGTCATAACCGTAGGTTGTCGTGCCCATGCTTTCGACAAGCCGCGGGCGTGAAGGTTGATATGCATAGGATTCAGCAGTTATGCTTGTGCCGCCAACACTACCTTCCCGAACGGACTGGATGTCGCCGCCTGGAGAATAGGCGTAGGTGGTCGAATGCAGGATGATTGGACCTATTTCGTTCTGATTGTGCAAGCGACCAAAAACGTCATTGGCAAAATCCGTAGAACCTACCGAGATGCTACCGTCGTAGGTCTCGATGTGCTGGAGGGATCCACTGGCGTCGTACTTATACTCAAAATGCTGCAGGTGGGATTCTGAGGCAATTGTAATGGCGAGCCTGTCTTGCTCGCCCCAATCGGGCAATCAGAGCATCCCCAACGGCCGCTTTTCGTCCTTCGTCACAACCCAGAAATGTGAAAGAAGCCGCGATAAAGCGGCTTCTCTTGGTTCGCGGTTGGCTACTTTTGGCTCCAGCTCCAGGACTCGAACCTGGGACCCGGCGGTTAACAGCCGCCTGCTCTACCGACTGAGCTGGTGATGCCCCGCACCGTTCCGTGCTCGGCCTCGCATCTGGCAATCACAGTGACGATGTCTTCTGCACCTTTGGCCTGCGCGCGTCCTGCCTCCCCCAAGCGGCGGGCTCGGCGCCGTGCTCGCTCCGTGCTCGGGCGCAGTGACGTGCATCGCGACTACGTTGATGCAATTCATTTGCGCCTTGCGCGCGAGGCTTGCGCGCGGATGCCTCGCGGCGCCGCGGGGGAGGCTTCTCTTTCGCGCCTTCGATCACCGCTTCGTGTGGGGCGCGGGGGCGCAGGGGGCGCAGGGGGCGCAGGGGGCGCAGGGGGCGCGGGGGGCGCGTGGGGCGCGGGGGGCGCGGGGGGCAAACCGCTCGCCAAGTGGGCTGAGGCAACTATTAGGAAGTTCCTTATAGTTGCCAGCGGTACGTGGTGTTGGGTGCCTTGCATTGCTGTATCGGCAAAGAGCACTCTAGCGATGTTCTACCAGTTGTAAGCACCTAGATATTCGCCGAAATTATCGCCATATACTTCGGCGATGTCAGGCATTCGCTTTTTGAAAAAGGGGCTCCCCTGGCGCACCGCGTGACGCGTGACGCGAAGTTTCAACTCGCCGCCTGCGTAAGACCCGCGACGCGAAGTTTCAACTCGCCGCCTGCGTAAGACCCGCCTCGCAGCTCGGGCTTCGCTGGGCATCGCCCGAGCCGCTTCGGTCGCGGATTCGTCATGGCAATTCGTTCCAATGTTTCATCCGTTCTCACGTTACGCGCACAACAACATCGCGCTGCCCCCACGGATAGCGAACTGCTCCTGTGGTCGCGCATCAACAACTGCCAACTCGGCGTTTGGTTCCGGCGTGAAGTGCCCATCGGCAACGCCGTCGTCGACTTCCTGGCACCAAGTGCGCAACTCATCGTGGAGGTTGACGGTGGTTACCATCGCACACGCCGCTCGGCGGACGCCCGCCGTGATGCCAAGCTCACTCGCATGGGTTACCAAGTGCTCAGGGTCGAAAGCGGCTTAGTCCTTCGCAACATTGAGTCCGCACTCGAACGTATCCGCGCCGCGCTCGCAAAAGGGTAATCGCGCTTGTACAGCCACGTGACAACGGTGGCTCCAGCGTAAGGACTCGAACCGTCTGCCTCGCGATGCTCAGTGTGGCTACGTGAGCTGCATGGAAGCCCTTCGACGCATTCAGGACCGAGTCCTGGACAAAAGACTAATGCCCACCTTTGGTGGGCATTCAGCTCCCCATCCGTAGCCGCAGACCAACTGCCACGACAAAGACTGGAGGCGCTCCTAAAAAGTCTTAAGCGGAAGACGGAATTTTTTGGCTGGATTCTTGGCGGATTCGGAATTGGCTCAGTTGGCCGGCAGTTGGGCAGCACCAAGTCTCGAGGCGTGGCGATCATTCAGACCGCGACTTGTCGCCCCCGTCTGCGAGGTACTTCTCTCCAGCCGCCGTGATGGGATACCGCTGCAGAGAGCTGGTGGGCTTATCCGGCAGGGTCATTTCCAGCGGCCCGGCCTCGATGAGCGGCTCGAGGTATCCGTTGCGGAAGTGTTCGCGGTCCTTCAGCTCGGCCGCATCTTGCAGCTCGCCACGCGTTCTTGGTCGGGTTGCGGCGAGAAGGATTGCCAGGACTTGCGGGGTGACCTCCCCCTGAGGTCGCACCTGAGCCTTGAAGGTGACGTAAACCACGCCATCGCGCTCTTCAAAGCTGGGAGGATCGATTCCGTACCGATGGCATGACTCAATCACTCGGTTGGTACCGCGACCCCAAATCTCCACGGCACCAGTACTTGGAAAGCCTCCGCAATGAGCGGGTTACGAGGAATGGACTTGTGCGGTCCAACGAGCTCCTCGGCAGTAACCTCGCGTCCGGACGGCTTGAACCGTTTCCGTCTTGGAGACAGGTGCCATCGCCGCGAGGACTGTCGTGTTTCACCGGTGAGCCGCGGTATTGCCGCCTGCTCACGGCTTCGCCTGTCCCTGATGCTGGCTCGTTTGCCGGTCCACGACGCCTGCCAAAGCCTGGCGTTGTTCCGCCGTCGCATTCTTGTGGGCGATAGCGACCATCTTGTCACTTCCGTAGGCGTAGTGGTGCCGGAGGAGAGTGGTGATCCGTTCGGCGTACTCCGAAGGCGAGGCCGTGGCAGACAAGACCCGGAACCAGGGCGGTAAGATGCGCGCCCAGTCGACGCCGACTTGCCACGCTCCCCCCTCGTCGGCGAAGAAGATCACGTCGTCGTGGCACTCATCGATGTAGTCAAGCAGCCCGAAGAGCACGTCGAATGCCTCCTTGGACTCGGCTGGTGGAACCTTCCTGTGCTCTGCCACGCAGCGGTCGAGGAGCCGTCCGAACTCGGCGATCCATGCTGTCGTTCCCGCGGACTGCTCCGTGCAATTCCTGGAGTCGACCATGAACGACTCGTAGTAGTCACCAGCACGACTCGCTTCATCGAAGGTCTTCACGGCCACGAGTAGGTTTGCGTTCGCGGCGTTTTCGCCATCCGGACGCAGACTCTCGACATCCAGGTACTTCCTGGCGATCTGGTGGAGCTTGGCCTGTGACAGCAGATCGATGGCGTCGTCCAGCATGTAGAAGACGTATTCGTTTCCGAGCTTGCGTATCGTCGTCCGCAGCTTGGCCTTGTCAATCGCGGTTGGCTGGCGAGCCACAGCTACCTGTCTCCTTGGGCCCAGCGCCGAAAGGCCAGGGTCCAGTCGGCACCTTTTGGCGGGGTTGTGGGCAATGGCAATTCGAGAATCGGGATGCGCAGCCGCGACCTTCCGCGGGCACACACCGCAACGCTCTGCTCGTCGTCGGCCATCTCGCTCATCGCTTACCCCGCTTTTTCGGCGCAAACTCTGCTTCGATCTGCGCGACGGTGGGCAGAACCCCCGCGAGCTCCTTCGGTAGCTTCTCGACGAGTCGCGTCTCCCAGTCGGCGACGCCGAGCGGCTTCTTGAGACCACGCAGGGCATACTCGACGACGAGCTTGTCCTTTCCACGACAGAGCAACAGGCCTATTGTAGGCTTGTCACCGGGCTGTCTGAGCAGGTCGTCGGCCGCCGACAGATAGACGTTCATCTGACCGACAAACGCGGGCTCGAACGGCACGGCTTTCAGCTCGACGACGACGAAGCAGTGCAGCTTGAAGTGGTAGAAGAGCAAGTCGAGCTTGAAGTCGCTGCTTCCCACCTCGAGCGGAACCTGGCGCCCTACGAAGGCAAACCCGGCACCCAGCTCCAACAGGAACTTCTCGACCTGCGCGACGAGCGCGGCTTCGACCTCGGCTTCGCGCCGCGGATCGGCGGTGCCCAGCATGTCGAAGAGGTATGGGTCTTTGAAGAGCTGACCTACCATATCGGAGTCCCCGGGCGGCAGCGTACGCGTGAAGTTCGTGAGCGCCTTGCCCTGACGAGTGTGGAGCTTACGCTCGATGTGCATCGACAAGACCGCACGCGACCATCCATGCTCGAACGCGCGCTCGGCGTACCAGAGCCGTACCTTGGGTTCTCTTACAGCGTCGAGCAGCTCGACGTTCACGCCCCAGGGAAGTTTGTGCAACGCCCGTTGCACGATTTCCGGATCGGGCCACGCCGCCGCGAACGTGCGCATGTATTTGAGGTTCCGGGCCGAGAGGCCGCCCATGTCAGGGTACGCAGCACGCAGGTCAAGCGAGAGCCGGTCGATAACCTTGGCGCCCCAGCCCTCCGCGTCTTGTCGCGCAAGAATGACACGCCCGATGTGCCAGTAGAGCTGCGTCATCGTCGCGTTGGCGTCGAGTACTGCGCGGAGCCGCGCATCTTCAATACGCCGGCGGAGCTCGTTCAAGGTCAGCGAGTAGCTCTCGGGCATGCTCGCTGTCGTGGGTGCTACAGGGAACGACGCCTCGCCGTCTTCGCTCGCGCGCCCGAGCGCCAGCCGCGTCTCGCGGCCCGTCGAGGCAGTGCTCGACCGCAGCGGTTGGCGCGCCGTCTTTGCCGGCTTCTTCCTAGCTGTCATGCGGAGCTTCCTTTGGATTGTGCGGTGTGTGTACGTCCTGATCGCGAAGCCACGCGAGGTTGCGATGCGCGCCGAGGCCGAGGATGTTTGCGGGAGCCACACGACCTCCGAGGCGGCTCGTTCTTCTCTGGCAGCCACGAAGGTCAGATACTCGGCCGCTGAAGAACGAACGAGGGAGACAGCGGTGGACTTCCTCTTGCGACTCATCGTTTGCCCTCCAGCTCTTCCCACGTCTTGCCCGCTTCGACCGCGGCGAGGTTGAAGCGAGCACCCTGGTTGTCGCTGGGGTTGAGCCACAGCATCCGCCCGAAAACTTCCGCAGCATTGCGAAAATCACCGAGCCGCCACGCACACAGGCCCACGCCATTCAGGCAGCGCAGAAACGGCCGGTTGTCGATGAGCCCCCACGCGAGTACGCCGTCGAACGTCTTGCCGAGCGAGAGCATGCCGATGCTCACTCCCATCTCGTAGTGACGCAGTGCCTCGGCGGGGCCACGGTCGAATGCGAAATTGCCGAGGTGCGCGTGGGCGTCGAGACAGCGCAGGTCCTGCGCCAGCAGCTTCATCAGGATCTCCCGTGCCGCCGCCCAATCCCCCGCCGTCTCGAGCTCGCTCGCCTCGACGATGGGGTCGGAGTCGAAGTCCTCGGGATCGACGCCGGGGAGCACCTGCTCCATCTCGAACATCGTCCGCTTGCCGCGCGCGATGATCGGCTTGACCCATTCGTCGATGGGCTCACCTTCCTCGCCCCAGGATTCGTGCTCGGGGTCCCACTCGCCTTCGTCGCGCAACGCAAGCGGCACGAGCCCGAGCGCCGCCACGTCGACGCGCTCCTCAGCAACATCGCCCGAAATGTACGGGTGACGAGCGTGTGTCCACTGCTTTCGGAGCGTCACCTTGATGATCGCGCCCGGGATCTCATCGCCAACCGCCGTGCGCAGCGTGACCTCGCGCGTGCTGCCAAGCAGACGGCATCGGAGCGCGTTCGTCCTGGTCGCCAACACAATGAGCTCGACCGGTGTGCCAACAACGATGTCGTCGCTCGCGACCTTGTGCGGGCGCTGCTCCTGCGCGGGCTGCGCAGCTCCGGCCACTTCGTCGAAGCCGAGCCACGCGCGATATCGAGCGACGAAGGCCGCTCCCTTGCTTCCGGGCGGGAGGACCACGTCTGCAAGGCCCACCTCGTGCGTCCTCTCCCCGGACTGACAGGTCGCCAAGAGCCCGACTCGCGGCAACCCCAAGTAGCGAATCGCACTGATCGTGACAGGCTCACCCACGACGTGGCCATCGGCAGGCAACGCAACCTCGGCCATCGCGGCGGCTTCGAGCGCGCGGAGCTCAGCGTCGTCGGTCATCACTGAATGACCAGTGTTGCCACCGGCGCCGCGGCTGTTGTCTGGAGGGTTCGGATCCAAGGCGGCGTATTCTACTTCGAAACAGGCCCATATCTCAACACCTGTTCAGGAGCTGCACCTTCCGCCCATTAGCTCCGCTCTCCGTCGTCCCTGCGCCGCACATCCCGACAAATGGCCGCTCTGCGTGCGCTAGGTGGTTCGTTAGGTGCGTTCAGTGGCGCTTGCCTGATCCATCCTACGCACGAAACAGTCGAGGTATCATGGCGGGCCGCATGATGACGTACGGCGCCCCGGACTCAGTCGGAGCCGGAAGGATGAACGCGCCTTTGTCCATGCGCTTCATGGTGATCTCGTCGCCGCCGGGGGCGCGAAAGTACATAAGGAGCGTGTACTATCCAGATATTCATCGCGCGGCGATTCTTGCACAATTTGTCCGAATTACACAGCCTCGATCTTGACGTCGAGTTTGGGTATCGTGCCATCCGCCGGACATGCTCCCTCTGCCTTTTCAGTTCATCATTGCGATGGTTGCCTACGCCATCAATGAGCGGATGGCGAGAAGGATCGACTATCTTCTTGAGGAAGTCCGGGTACTTCGGGAGGTCTATAGTGAGACCACTGGTAGAAAGCGGATTCCATTTACGGATGAGCAACGGCGCCGGTTAGCCATCAAAGGGAAGGCGTTGACGCCTGACGAGAGGGAAGGGTGCTGCCAAATTGTTCGTCCCAACACGATTCTGGCCTGGTTCCGACAGCTGATTGCCAAAAAGTACGACAGCTCAATGCGGCGTAAGAAGCCGAGAAGACCTCGTAAAGCTGACGAAGTCTGTGAACTCGTCGTCAAGTTAGCGCGAGATAATCTCGGTTGGGGTTACACGAAAATTCGAGACGCCCTTCGCGGCCTCAAGATCGAGATCGGTCGTTCGACGGTTGCCAACATCCTGGCAGAGGCTGGGATCGAGCCGGCGCCAAAACGGATTCACAACCGCACTTGGAAGCAGTTTCTTCGAAGTCATTGGGCAACGCTCTACGCGTGCGACTTCTTCGCGGTCGAAACCCTCGGCATGTTCGGAACTGTTCGTGTGATGGTTTTCTTCGTGATCGAATTGCGCACACGCGCCGTGCACATCGCAGGAGCGCGAGTGAATCCGGATGGAGTTTGGATGATGCAGATTGCGCGCAATCTCCTCGATCCCGAGGATGGTTTCCTGCGAAACGCGACTCACTTGATTCACGATCGCGATCCGCTCTTTACGAGGGCGTGGGGCGAGCTACTCAAGTCAAGCGGAGTGAAATCGGTACGAATTCCAGCGAGTAGCCCAAACTGCAACCCCTACGCTGAAAGATTCGTGCGGACCATTCGAAATGAGTGCTTGGAGCACTTCGTCGTCTTTGGAGAGCGGCATCTTCGCCATCTTCTTCGTGAGTATCTTGCGCATTATCTGCGAGAACGCTTTCATCAAGGATTGGATGGACGGTTGATTGCACGCAGAATCGCTTCCGAAAACGATAACTCAGAGACGGAGGCGATTGGGTGTCGCTCACGTCTCGGTGGATTGCTCAACTATTACCATCGCGTTGCGGCGTGAGGATGACGCATGAGTTTTCGGACATTACGGGCTACCACTGCAAGCGCCGCGCTGCGGATGGGCGCCGTGACGCAAAGCTCGCTCGCATGGGCTATCGCGTGCTGCGGCTCGAAGCCGAAATGGTTAGTCACCGCATCGAGGAAGCGCTCGAACGTATTCGTATCGCACTCGCCCAGGAATAGAGGCGAGATCGAACTCCTGGACAAAACAGAAGAGGCTGCCAAAGGCAGCCTCAGGGCTCCAGCGTAAGGACTCGAACCGCCTTCCACCAGACGCGCAATGTGACACTGCGAAGCGCTTGATCGCTCTTCGTCGCACTGAGGACCGAGTCCTGGACAAAAAGCTGATGCCCGCGCTAGCGCGGGCATTTGGCTCCAGCTCCAGGACTCGAACCTGGGACCCGGCGGTTAACAGCCGCCTGCTCTACCGACTGAGCTAAGCTGGAAAACGGTCGGGCCAAGGCTATCTACGCGTGCCTATTCGTCAAGGCGCATCGTTGATTTGCCTGTCGAATTTGCGTTTCCCATGCCGCGCCGACCGCTCGAATTGCGGCAGAAATGCCGCCCGAGGTCCTTCCGGCCTCCCGGCTTTGCGCCCTATCGCGGCTTTTCGACCGATCGCCGTCGGCGCCAACTCGGCACGTCTTGCCAACCCGCGACCGGCCATCGACGTCACCACGCAAGCAACCGCGTCCGCCCTTCGCCGTCACCACGCAAGCAACCGCGTCCGCCCTTCGCCGTCACCACGCGCGCCACCGCGTCCGCCCTTCGCCGTCACCACGTCGGACAAGCCAAAAACAGATCCCGCCTCCCCACCCTCCCCTAAATCAACACCTCCGTCTCACACCCCGACACCACCTGCACCTGAAACACGTCACCTGACTTCAACACCTCGCAATAGCTGCCGGTGATCTCAATCGTGCTCGTGTCCACTTGCTTCCAACCATTGTCAACGCTCATCTTGATCAATTGATTGTCGAAATAGACATTCACTTGCGTCCAGTCCGGCGGCGCGTTGTCGAGAGCGATGGTGCAGCTGATGGCAAGCGACGCGGTAATGCCTTTGAGCGACGCGGTGAGATTGGCTGCATCCGTGACCGGGTAGTACGCGGGAGTCGTTGTACCTAGCGGGCCACGCGCAGTGCCACCCGCATTGGCGAGGCGATTTAGCACGTCTTCATAGGCTTCACTGCCAGGTAGACCAATGACGTAGGTCTTGATACCGTAAGTCAGTAACTCCTTCACCGGCGCAACCGTGGCGTCAGCGTCGATGCAATTGCCAGCGCCGCTGCCAATGACAATGTTAGGGTCGCAGCAGTTGAACGACGTACCGCAGTATTGGTCGGGCGTCAGTGGCCATTTCTCGATATTGGGGATGCAATGGGCAATGTCGCACGTAATGCTCTCGTTGCAGTTCGGTGCGCCATCGGTGGCTAGGATCACGCTGGTGCCGCTGCCAAGAGCGATCAGGCGCTCGACCAACTTCTCCAGGGTCGCGCTGGTCGGTGTCGAGCCCTCGGGAACGTAGGAGTCGAGCCTTTTGATCAACGCAGTAAGGTTCGGGCCGTCCTTACCCGCCACTGCCCAGGCGACAGAGTCGCCGGCCGTCACTGGGTATGCCTCGTCGCCCGGTTCGCAAGTGCCGATAACGCCAAACCAGGGGAAGACCGCGGCGCCATAAGACAAGCGATGTCCCAGGGCAAACAGCACATCGTGGATGGCCCGCAGTGAGGCTGCATACTTCTTGATCGAGACACCCGACAAGGGATCCATGATTGGATCCTTCATGCTGCCGGAGCGATCCAAGACCAAGTAGAGGTTGTTGCGCGTCGAGGTGAGTGGCAAAAACTGGTTGCCACACAAGCCGGCAGCGTCGGGCGACGGCGGAGTGCTGGCATCCAAGCCCGTCACGGGGATTTGAAGACCGCCATCCGTGCCCGCATCCGAGGCCGTCTTGGTAGAAGTCCGGTACGCCGGGGGATGCTCCGCCTTGCCGCAGCCAGCGCCGAGCGTGACCCCAAGGGCCAGAATCCCAACCATGCCGCGGCAGATGGAACGCATCTTGATGCCCATCCTAGCGCAAGAACCTCCCCGGCCCGCGTGCGCATTTGGGCTGCATCCCGCCACGCTGCACAAGGTTCGCCCGAAAGCCGCGCCCGCGTTATGGTCCGATGGTGCCACGTCGCCCCCTGTCCGAGCGAATTGCCATCACCATCGCGGTGTTGGCATGCCTCGTCTTTGCCCTCGGCGTCCGCGACACGCCTGCACCTCTGCCAATACCACCCGAACCCACAACGGTACCCGCCCCCTCGCCCTTCGAGCGCGACGCAACGCTCGAGGTTGGCGTCATGGCAAGCGCAGAGAGTCCGACGCCCGTCGGGCAGGCCAAGGTCAGCGTGTTCTACGAGCACGAGGGTCGCTTTCATTTGGTTGGTGCGGCCGAGACGAATGACAAGGGACGAGCACGCATCCCGGCCTTGCCACGCGGGGTGCTCTGGATCACAGCCGTTGCCCAGGGAATGGCGCGCGCATCGACGCAACTTGTCATGGATGATCCGGAGCGGCACAAAGAGCTCATCCTTGTGCCAGCGCAGAGCGAGCTGGTCGAAGTGAAGGACGAGCAGGGTGCCGCGCTCGAGCAGGCCACGGTGCTCGTCTCGACAACGGATCCCTTGCCCTACGGCGCGCTGACGGACAAGGAGGGCAAGGCCACAGTCGGGCGACTCGGGCCCCCACCGTACACGGTCAAGGTTTCCGCCCGAGGCTACGAATCAACCACGCTGCGCGGAATCAATGCGGCTGTCACGGTGAAGCTGCGTCGACTCGGGGCGCTACTCGTAACGGTGGTAGAAGGCGAGAATCAGCCAGTTTCCGGCGCCACGGTGACGCTCTCGGGCACAAGCCTTTGGCCCGCGCGACGCGTTACCACCAACGATCACGGCCAAGCCAACGTGCATGGGCTCTTGGCTGGGTCGTTTGACTTGCGCGCTATCAAGGGCGATTTGATCAGTCGTACGGAGCAGAGTGTCGTCCTATCGCGCGGCGAACAACGAGCCGTCAAACTGCAGCTGATCCAAGGACGCAAAATCACCGTGCTCGTCACCGACGGTGAGGGCGAACCTGTCGTACCGGTCGCCAATGCCGACGTCGTCGTTACCGAAGGTGGCCTCTCGAGCTTCCCCGAGCGTGGACGCAGCCAGGCCGACGGAAGAATCACCCTCGGGCCCTTTGAGCCCGGACCACTCTCGGCCTCGGCAACCGCGCGCGACTTCGTCGGCACCACCGTCGTCGCGGTGCCCGCGGGTGACACCGCGCCGATCCGTGTGGCGCTGCGTCGCGGTGGCACCATCACAGGGCTTGTCGTCGATCCGTTCGATCACGCGATTGACGGCGCCAGCATCGAAATCGTGGGGACGGACTTCTCGGGCCTACCCGTCGCGGAAACTCCGCGCTATCGCGAACTGCAAGCGGCCGGGTTTGCACAAGCCCTCACGGGTCCCGAAGCGCTGCTCGCCGTGGGCGAACTCGGGATCACGCAAGGACCGATCCCACCGATCCCAGGGGCTGCCCCCAACGCGGAATACCTGCTTTCGAGCGACGATCTGCGGCGACGCCTTGCAATTACCGCTACGAATCCCAACGACATCGAACAGTGGGTCACGCGCTACGACGGCAGCTTCCGTGCCCATCCAGTCACTCCTGGGCGCCTGCGCGCTCTGGTGCGGCACCCTGCCTACGTCGAGGGGCTGAGTGAGCTTATCACCCTAAACCCAGGTGGAAGCGCTGAGGTCAAGGTGGTGCTGCATGCCGGGGGCGCCATCGAGGGCGTCGTCGTCGATCGCTATGGTCGCCCGATTGGTGGTGCCCGCGTCGAGCTTGCCGCCACGCTCGGTTCGCGCGTTCAGACGACCTACACCGCCGACGATGGCGCCTTCGCCTTTGCCTCACTGCCCTCCGAGGTCACCATCACGGTGGCGCGCGGCGACAGTCCCGATCGCCCCGTTGTACGCGAACACGTCACGGTGCGCGAGGGCAAGCGTGAGCCCGTGCGCATCGTCCTGCCCGAGGCGCGCGAGGCGGTCGAAGTACTGGTCGTCGATGAACGCGATCAACCTCTCGAAGGCGTCGAAGTGGTGATCGCATCACTTGAACCTGGCTCCCCGCTGCGGCAAACGCGCTTCACCGGTCCGGATGGGCGCGCTGGTTTCGAGGATGCGCGCGATCTCTCGCTTTCGATCACCGCCGAGAACCCGGGCTACGCTCCCACTGTCGAGCGTCTGGCCAAAGCCCCTGCTCAGACGAAGCTCGTGCTCTTGCGCGGTGTCGTCGTGACCGGACACGTCACTTCGGTGCGCGGTCGCGTGCCAGTCCAGAACGCGCGTGTCACAGTGGTCAGCGCCGGGCGCAGACGCATCGCCAACACGAATTCCGAGGGCGCTTGGCAGATGGCGGATGTCCCAGAAGGTCCGGTACATCTGACGATCGAAGCCCCGGATTTCCCCGTCATCGAAGTGGACCGCAGCGTCGTGCGCCAAGCCCGATTGGATCGCGCTTTCGATCTAGGTGAAGTCGATCTGCCCGACGCGGGTGCGGTCGCCGGCGTGGTCATCGATGCCCGTGGGGATCCCGTCGTGGGTGCACAGGTAAGCACCGCCGCGATCTCTGGTTACTCCCCGGCAGCGGCCTTGCCCAAGGGAACGACCGTGACCGACAGGTTCGGCCAATATCGGCTGTCGCCAGTCGCGGTTGGCAAAGTAGTGTTGCATGCCTTCGCGCCCGGCGTTGGCCGCGGCAGTTCCGAACCCGTCGAAGTGCTTCGCAGTCGCGATCGCGATGATGTGCGAATCAAGCTCGATCAAGCCGTAGTGGACGAGTCCCTGGCCGCCGCCTCTGCGAGCGTCTCGATCACGATGAGTCAGTCTGGAACGAACATCGTCGTCGATTTGGTGGCCCCGGCCAGCGAAGCCGAACGCTCAGGCATCATGCCTGGCGATCACTTGATCGCCATCGACGGCGTTGCGCTGCGTGACACAAGTGACGCTCGAGCACGCCTCTCGGGACGCGAGAACTCAGATGTGTTGCTCGAACTCGAACGACAAGGCAAGCCGCTACGACTGCGCACGGTGCGCGAGCCAATTCGCCGGTGAGGCTGAGAATGTATCATTTCTGCCCCGCCGCAGGCTGCGACCCTCGATATCGCGTGTCTTCAACTTTGCGTTCCCTGCCAAATTTCGCGACGGAAATGCGACTCCGCCCTTGGCCAAAAAAGCGCAATATCTCCGGAGTTTGCCCACTCAGGAGGACCTGTAGGCGGACAACTGTAGGACTGGTAGTTTGCAGCGACAAAAGTTTTCCACATGGTCGACGGGATTTGGCTTGGCCTTCGCCCCCCGAGACGGCGCATCTGCGGCTGCTACAATTTCGAGGACATGCAAGATGCGGCAGCATCGACGGCTTGACGGTTCGTTCAATGAGCAAGAGTAATCCCCCCTCCCACATGCGGCTCGTTGCCCCCTTGCTGCGTGTGATGCTCGTGGACGACGACCCCGGCGTGTTGCGAGCCATGCGACGCACGTTGGCCTCCAAACGTCCAGATTGGCAAATCACCATTCAGACAAGCCCCGCAGCAGCATTGGCCAGCCTCGCGCGCGAACCCATCGACGTCGTAGTCAGCGACTACGAGATGCCAGAGATGAGCGGCATCGATCTGTTTCGACGCATCAAGCGCCAGTTCCCAACGACACTTAGAGTCATCGCCTCGGGCAAGCCCAAGGAAACCGCCGGCATCATCACACCGGGCCTTCTACACGCCTGGCTCGCAAAAACGACCGGAGCTGGCGAGCTGGCAACGACTCTGGAAGAGCTGCTCGTGCGCCGCGACAAGGCAAAGCGCAGCCGACAAATCGGCTGACTTATCGCCACACCCGCTGGCAGCGCGACAAGGCGAAGCGCAGCCAACGACTGGGTTGGGCATTTCTTTGCTGCGGACGCGATTCGGGCGCTGGACCCATGCCTTGAATCGAGCCCAAATAGGCCGCCGTGCGCCGCATCGATGCGAAACGCTGCCGTCGTTCGATGCGTCCGATTGGGCAGGCGGGCCCCAACGTAGTATGTGGCCGATGGCATGGCTGGTAATAGTTTCGGCAAAGCGTTTCGAATCACCACTGCAGGTGAGTCTCATGGCCCGGGCAATGTCGTCATCATCGACGGCTGCCCACCTGGCATCGAATTGTCCGAGCAGGATCTGTTGCAGGATCTCGGCCGTAGAAAGCCCGGTCAGAGTGCGATCGTCACTCAACGACGCGAGGACGATACACCAGAGATCTTGAGTGGTGTCTTCGCCGGTAAGACGACCGGCACCAGCATTGCTATCTTGATCCGCAACGCCGATCAACGCAGCCGCGATTACGACGACATCAAGGACGTCTATCGCCCCGGACACGCAGACTTCACCTACGACATGAAATATGGGCAGCGTGACTATCGCGGCGGTGGTCGCTCGAGTGCCCGAGAAACGGTAGCGCGTGTTGCTGCCGGTGCCGTGGCCAAGAAGCTCATCTTGCAGGATTTTGGTGGTTTGGTCGTCGCGTATACTAAGCAGATCGGACCCTTGGTGGCGAGGATCGAAGCCCCCGAAACGGTCACCTTGGACGCGGTAGAGAAGATGCCCGACGGCAGCCCAAACATCGTGCGCTGCCCGGATCACGCGATAGTGCCAAAGATGGTAGCCCTCATCGACGAGATGCGGCGCGCGACCGACTCAATTGGCGGCGTCGCGGAGCTCGTGGCCACGGGCATTCCCGCCGGGCTCGGGGAACCGGTGTTCGACAAGCTCAAGGCGGATCTAGGCAAGGCATTGTTTAGTCTACCTGCGGTACTGGGCGTCGAGTATGGCGCCGGGTTCGCCGTAGCGACCGCGCGCGGCAGTGAGAACAACGACACTTTCGTGACGCGGAGTGACCCGGATCCGTCGGACGGCGTCGCCACGACGCGAGGCAACTCGACACCGTCGAACATCGTCACCACGACGAACCGTCATGGCGGCATGCTCGGGGGGATCTCGTCGGGGATGCCTATCGTACTGCGCGCCGCCATCAAGCCCACGAGCAGCCTCGCGCGTCCCCAAGCCACGGTGCAGCGCGACGGGCAACCAGCGACGATGCGCACCCTCGGACGCCATGACCCCTGCCTGCTACCGCGCTTTGCCCCGATGGGTGAGGCCATGGTAGCGCTCGTCATCGCCGATCATTGGCTGCGCTGGCGCGCACAGTGCGCCGGGCGGATTGGCTAGGTCGAAGCGACCGTCTGTCGCGAGCCCGTTGCGACGCGCTGGATTTTTCCGTAGCCACTGAAACACCAAGCGACGAGAGCCCGTTGGGGCTGTCTGGCTGCTGGATCCGAGCGAATGTTGAGCTATTCCGTGTCGCGAGCTTGACTAAGCGTCGCGAGATTGCCGCGGAGTTGTTTCCCAAATGTCACTTCAACGAATCGCCGGCTGGTTGGTTCCACACGAGGACCGTTTCTACGGCTACCTTGAGCAGCAAGTCAGGGTCGCCCAACGTGCAATCCCGGTCCTCGGACGATTCGTGGACGAGGGGTCCGACTACCTGGCCATTCGCGAGGAAGTAACGCGAATCGAGAAGGAGGGCGACCGCATCGTCGACGAGGTGTTGAACGCCCTACAACAGACCTTTGTCACGCCCATCGATCGGGAGGATCTGCAACGCCTCTCGAAGAAGATCGACGACATCCTCGATTACGTCAACGTCACAGCCCGCTCCTTGGTCATTTTCGCCCTCGACCGCCCGACCACAGCCATGGTTCAGCAGCTCGAGGTACTCCAGGAGAGTTGCGATGTTCTCGTCGAGATCATGCCGTGCTTACGCAGGAAGCAGTACGAAGCCCTGATTCAGGGGTGCCAGCGGATCCACCAATTGGAGAAGAAGGCCGATCAAATCTTTCGGACGGAGCTCAGCCGGCTCTTTCACGATCCAACAGTGGATGCAAAATACATCCTTCGCGCCCGCGAGGTTCTCGACCACCTCGAGACAGCGGTGGACAGTTGCGATGCAGTGGCTGAGACTCTCATGAGCGTCGCGGTGAAGCATGCTTAGCATTCTCATCGCCGTGGTCGTATTCGCGCTGATTTTCGATTTCATCAATGGCTTTCATGATGCTGCCAACGCCATCGCTGCCTCGGTGGCAACGGGCGTACTACCATTGCGCACTGCGGTCCTAGTTGCTGCCGTGTTCAACTTCATCGGCGCGTTGACTGGAACCGCTGTCGCCAAGACCATCGCGGGCGGCTTCACCGATGCTAGCCAGGTCACGCAGACCATGGTGCTGGCAGTGCTCATCGGCGCCAGCGTGTGGAATCTCGTTACCTGGTGGTACGGGATCCCATCGAGCTCTTCGCATGCGCTGATCGGTGCACTGGCAGGCGCAGTCGTCGTCCACGCCGGTTGGGGTGCGTTCCGATGGCGCAATCTGGTAAACAAGGTGCTCTATCCGTTGGTGCTTTCACCTTTGATGGGGTTCGTCGTGGCGCTATCTCTGATGATCATCGTCACTTGGATTGTGCGTCACATGCGCCATGCCACCGTCGTTCGCAATTCGCGGAAGGTGCAATTGGTGACCGCTTGCACGATGGCCTTCTCCCATGGCTCCAACGACGCACAAAAGGTCATGGGGATCATCACGCTATCATTGGTGTCCTATGTAACGGCTGGCGCACAACCGGTGCTACCTGTGATTCTCGCACCCGCCCAGCATGGCGGCACTTTCGACGTGCCACGCTGGGTCATGCTTGCTTGTGCAACCGCCATTGCATTCGGCACAGCCGCGGGTGGCAAGCGCATCATCAAGACAATGGGCTGTAAGATCATTAGGATCTTGCCAATTCAGGGGTGTGTTTCCGATGCCGCCGCTACCGCGACGATTCTCACCGCCAGCGTGCTTGGCATCCCTGTGTCGACGACCCACTGCATCAATGCCTGCATCATGGGCGTCGGCGCCAGTCGACGCGTGAATTGCGTTCGCTGGGGCGTCGCGCGCAGCATCATGGTGGCATGGGTGGTGACGTTGCCAGCCAGCGCGGTCTTTGCCGCCATCGCTTTCTGGGTATTGACTCAGGCGGGCATGACGTTCTAGGGACGCACCAGACGGGGACTCACGAGATCCGGGATGGCGCGCGTTACCACGACGCACCAGCCAAAATGCTCTTGTCCTGGTCAGTCATACTGACCCAAATTCGATGCCTACGAGAGGATCTTCGCCAGGTTAGCGACCGCGATGCGGCGGAACTTGAGGTATCGATTGGGCTCGACTCGAGACGTGAGCGTTCGTAAGCTTTCTGGCCCGACCTCGCCGAGTATTTCGGCGAATGCCGAAGGCCAGTGATGGCTAAACGCGGCCAACCAAGCTGCCAGCAGATCTGTGTCCGTCGGCTCCAAGTTGCTCGCCGCTAGGCTCTGAACGGCACGACGCAAGGCCACCGGATCTCCGATGGTCGCGCCCGATGGGCGACGTGCGGCCCCGTCTGGGAGGCCCGCTTGCACCAGAAGCTTCCAATTCGCGTTCATTGCCGATATCTACTGTAGCATGAAGGCCGCCGAACTCGACCGACAGCAGATTAGCGAGCTGCTCGACCAGCTGGGTGAACGTTTGAGCGGCGAATGGCTGCTCGTAGGTGGTGCCCTCGTCAGCGTCTGGGTCGAACCGCGGCGGGTGACGCAGGATATCGATCTTCTGGGGTTGGTAGGCGCGCCAAGCGAACGTCTTGCCCTGATGGACGCGGTGTTCTCCCTGGGGCTCCCGATTGAGGTGGTAAACTCGGCGGCTGACTTCTTCGTGCACAGAATCCCCGGATGGCGCGACGAGATTGAAGTCCTACGGCGGTACGCGCATTGCGCATTCTACCGTCCTACACCCACGCTGTTCGTGTTGCTCAAGATGGATCGGCTGTCGGAACAGGATCTGCAGGACTGCATTGGCGTCATTTCCAAGGCACGCGCGGAAGCGCTGCCACTCGACGAATCGCGTCTCAGAAGCGCGATGCTGAAGCTGCACCCAAGCGATGATGCACGCCTCGTGCTGCGCCGTGCGATACTGGCAAGCTCCATCGAAGGTTAGGTATTGCCTCCTCGTCTCTGCAATGAGCAAGGGGCTGAACCACCAACCTCGCTGAGGCCGCCGCATCGCTGGCAGCGAATGCACGCGAAATGTGGTTGGCGGCCTGTCCTGTGGTTGCGACTCACCAACAAGAATAGTCGTACAATTCGTCGCGAGTAGCCGATGTGCGATGGCTGACTCGGCCGAGGCTGTCGTACGTGTATTGCGTCAAGTAGTTGGCGACTACCGCGTTCACTGCGTTGTAGCCTACTCGCCTTACGATCCGACAGTTCTCGTATTCGTAGGCGTAGTACGTCGGAGTGGACTCAGTCACCGTTGCTGGCGGGTTGAGCGCGGTAGTGGCTATCGGATAGCCCTGCGCATCGAGTGTGTAGCGATAGCCAGATATGACTCCGCCCGAGGTCGTTGACGAATAGGTCACCGTGTTGCCCGAATAGGTGTAGGTAGTGACCGTTGCGTCCCCGTTGGTGGTGCTGGTTTCACTCACGAGCAGCCCTTGCTCGAATTGGTATGTGACCACCGCCGCACCGTCTCCGCTTGTCTGGCTCGCGAGTTGCTTGGTGGTATCGTAGTTGAACGTGAAGATCTGCTCCGCAACTGTCGCCGAGGTCGGCAGAACGGTCATCTTGCACGGACCCGGGTTCGGACCGTAGAAGAACGGACCGACCGTAGGAAAGACCTTCTGCTTGGGCCACGCTGCGCAACCGGCGTTAACGTTGGCGCTGCCAGCCACGTTCTGACTCGATGTCCCGCCCGTTCCGGATTGGTTTCCGCTGCCAGCGAGGTTCGATCGCCCTCCCAAGCTGGCATTGGCTGTGCCGCTACTGCCCGTGCCCTTACCACCGATGCCGTCAGATGCGGCATCGGTCGTGTCGTCCGAAGAACAGGCAGAAAGAGATATCCCCAGCACAAGAGCAAGAACAAGAACAAGAACCTGAATGCGCATGCGCGCCTCCCTAGTGCAGTAGTAACTCCTTTCAAGACAGCACAGCTTCACTCGGCCTGCAACCGGGGATTTTCCGCGCATCTTTTCTGAGAATCGCACCGCGAAGCGTAGAGCATCTTCGCCGGACGCAACTACCTTGCCTGAGTTCAGGCTAAAACGCCGCGCATTGCGCAGTGCCACCGGATCGCACCCGGCCGAGCTTCAGCGTGGTGCTGCCAGAGCTGTCGAACCACGCCCAAACGACGTCGCCGTTGACGTGGGTGCGGAAGGGATCGTCTCGCTTCCCCCACTTGGCCTTGGCGCTGACATCCACCGGGCCTTCGAGGAAGGTACCCGAGGCACTCAAGCGCCCCAGCTTGTACTTGTAGGCCGTCCCCGGCTCAGACCATCCTACGATGTATTGCTCGGCGCTGTCGCAACTGGGCTTGAAGCGTTCGATCCCAGAATCAGCTTCGTTGATGGCGGTGGTCGTCGTCAGCCAAGTGACGGCACCAGACAACGTAAGTCCCGGAGCAATGGTCGCAAACCCAATATCCTGGTTCATCGAAGACGACGAGTAGGATGATTGGCCATTGGTTGCTGCATTCTGATGCGCATTGAACACAATCCTCCAACCGTTTGGCGCGATTGCTGCACCGCCAAGCTCACCGGCAACATTGCCATCGCACCCACCGTCGACGCTGAGCACCTTGTTCTTGTTGTTGATGTATACGCCACCAATGCTAACTGTTGCAAAGTCATTTCCCGAAGTTCCGGGGTAGCAGTCCGTGGCGCAGGCCGGCATGAACTTAGCATCCGTCGGGTTATACCGCAGCAGATTGCTCATGCTGTGCGAGCAACCCCAGGTCCAGGTCGTTGTCTCGACGCCCGTCAGATCGACGTACTTGAGCGTGTCGCCCTCGTGACCTGTCGCTGAATGCACGTGATAGTAGGCGCCGTACTTGCCGCCACCGTATTCGAAACGTGCCTCACCGAGATCCCAAAGCGTTGGGCAGTTGCGATCAGTACCGAGATTGGTGAGCTCCTTGGGTGTGGCCCAGGTGGCCACCCCCGAGTTGTCGTAACGGGCAACATAAATACGCCCATTCAGTGTCGGATCGCTGCAGTCCTCGGCAGTGCCCGGCGCCCAGAGCAGGGCTGCAAAATGCCCGTCGGGCTCGGCTGCTAGACCACGGCATTCATATGTACCTAGGCTGTACGTGGTGACGAGTTGGTCGTTGGCATCAAACCGAGCCACCCGCGCCGTACGCGCGCTGCTCCCGGTGGTGTAGCAGACCAAGGTCCCGCAATTGGCAAGTGGCGCCGTGAATACCGGTGCGATCCCCAACGACGAAGAGCCCCATACGCGATAGTTGCGTACTCCCGCACGCACGCCCTCGGGCACTGTCGAGCTGCTCACGTTGATTTGGTCAAGCAACGCTCCGCAGCTGCTGCTTCCCGCGGTAGCTGCGCCACCGGTCGCAGCAACGCTTCCGCCCGTCGAAAGGCTTCCCCCGGTCGTTGATGCTTTGCCACCCGTAACTGCCGCACCACCCGTGGCCTGTCCGCCATTGCTGACTGCACCGCCATTGCCGACCGCGCCGCCATTGCCGACCGCGCCGCCATTGCCGACCGCGCCGCCATTGCCGACCGCACCGCCATTGCCGACCGCACCGCCATTGCCGACCGCACCGCCATTGCCGACCGCGCCGCCATTGCCGACCGCGCCGCCATTGCCGACCG
>CAYVXY010000004.1:388305-466584 GCA_964454965.1 uncultured Polyangiaceae bacterium
CGCCATTGCCGACCGCGCCGCCATTGCCGACCGCGCCGCCATTGCCGACCGCGCCCCCCTGACCTGTAGTCTGTCCAGACCTGTCGCTCCCGCTACAAGCGACGAGCGGCAGAATCAAGATTGCTAGATAGGAGCCAAAAGTGATGGGGCGATGTCGCATGGCCTCTCCTCAAGTGATTCGAAATTGTCGCACGGCCCGGCGTGAACAGTTACGATAATTTTTCAGGGCCGTAGCGCGATAGAATCGTCCTAGACAATGACGGTTCATGTCCACGCGATAAGGCATAGAACGACAGACTTTTCCTGCTTTAGTCGATTCTGTCACCCCAGCACCGACATGTGTCAGTGGCCGCTGCAGTATTCCAGGTCGCCGTTGTCACACATCGTCCGCATTGCATGGATCGATACTGAACTATTCTCCGTATCGGCCACTACGCCAGCCCTGCGCACTGCAACTGACGCTTCCGCGAGCAATCGGCTCAGTTTTGACTTTTGACTAGACATTCTTCGAGTTCATTGAGCACGCGTTCCAAGAGCTGCAATCCATGTTCGACGTTCTCACCCGCACGCCGTCGTGCGACGATGCTCGAGTCCGGCAACAGGCGAAATCCGCTATCAACATTGGACACGAGCGCACTGATTCGAGCCGGATCTATTGGAGTGTCTTCGCGCATCCGCAATCGCACTTGCTCCGAAGAGGCCTCGCAGGCCAAAACCGATAGACGACGCAACACCGTCTTTTGCCGCATCAGTTGGACGAGGTGCCGCGCCTCGCTGGGCGCGGGGCCAAAACGATCCTCCATCGACCAAGCGATTTCGTCGACTTCAGGCATGTCTCGCGCTGAAGACAGGCGTTTGTAGAGTGACAGTCGCACGCCCAAGTCGGCAATGTAGTTTTCCGGCAACAACGTTTCGACGTCGAAGGCTAGTTCTGGCTCGACCTCGGCGCGTACCGGTGTGCCCTCTAGCTCGGCGGCCGCGTCGCGCAGCATGTGGCAAAAGAGTTCGAAACCGACACTTGCCACGAAGCCGCTCTGCTCGGCCCCAAGGAAGTCCCCGGCTCCGCGTAGTTCGAGATCGAGCGCCGCGACCTTGAGCCCGGACCCAAGCTCCGTGAAGCGCTCGATGGCCTCAAGCCGACTTCGCGCTTCCTCTCCCAGCTCGCTCAGGCTCGGCACTAACAGATAACAGTAGGCACGCTCCTTGGAACGCCCCACTCGCCCTCGCAGTTGATAGAGTTGCGCCAAGCCGAAGAGATCGGCTCGGTCAACGATCAGGGTGTTGGCGCGTGGAATGTCGAGGCCATTTTCAATAATGGCCGTGCATACGAGGATCTTGGCCTCACCCGAGACAAAGCGCAGCATGGCCCGCTCGAGTTGGTGTTCTGGCATCTGGCCATGCGCCGTCGCCAATGGAACACCGGGAAAGAGCTGCGTGAGCCGCGCGACCCGCTCTTCGAGACCCGCCACACGGTTGTGGACATAGAACACCTGGCCCCCGCGATCGAGCTCGCGCGAGATCGCATCCACCAGGATGTCCGCTTCGGTTTTGGCGATGATGGTACGGATGGCGCGCCTGTCAACTGGTGCAGTCGAAATCATCGATAGGTCCCGCAGGCCTCCCACGGCCAACTGCAGGGTGCGCGGAATTGGGGTGGCACTCAGGGTGAGCACGTCGACCGAACCGCGCAGTTGCTTGATGCGTTCCTTGTGCGTCACGCCGAACCGCTGCTCCTCATCGACGATGAGCAACCCGAGTTGCTTGAAGTCTATGTCCTTAGACAACAACCGATGCGTGCCGATCACAACGTCCACCGTCCCACGCTTCAGCCCAAGGAGCGTGTCTCGGGTGTCGGTCGGCTTGGTGAAGCGACTTAGTGCCCGCACCTCGAGACCCCAGTCGCAGAGCCGCGAACCAAAGGTTGTGGCATGTTGCTGCGCGAGCACCGTCGTGGGACAGAGCAAGGCGACCTGGCGCCCCGCCATTGCCACGCGGAATGCCGCACGCAGCGCCACCTCGGTCTTGCCAAAGCCAACGTCACCGCACACCAAGCGGTCCATGACTTTGGAGGATTCTAGATCCCCAAGTACGTCTGCAATCGCGATGGTTTGGTCGCGCGTCTCCTCGAAAGGAAACGTCGCCTCGAAAGCCGCATAGTCGTCGTCTCGCTCAGGGATTGGCGATTTCTCGGCGACCATGCGTTCTGAATACAAGCGCAGTAGCTCGTCGGCCATCTGCCGTACGCGCCGCTGGACCTTGGCCTTGGTTTTGGCAAACGACAAGCCGCCCAAGCGATCGAGCTTCGGTTGCGCATCACCCCCACTATACTTAGCGATCTGATTGAGCCGATAGATCGGCAGATAGAGCTTGCCTGCCTGATACTCAATGCAAATGAGCTCTACCGCAGTAGGACCTATCTCTCGACGTTCGAGCCCAAGGTAGCGTCCCACGCCGTGCTCGATGTGAACCACGTAGTCGCCCGGCGCTAAGTGCCGCAGATCTTCCAGCCCGGATTCAGCGGGTCGATCCCGCTTCTGCCGACGATGGCTGCGCTGACCAAAGATTTCCTCTTCCGTGATGTAGACGCGCTGCTCGGCTGGCAACACGACGCCCCGCGCTAGGGCCCCCAGAAGCAATCGCGGCCTTACTGTACCGTCGCGGTTACGGCAAGGTGCAGCTGAATCGCGCACGACGCGCAGGCCACGATGGTGCAGTAGCTGGGCCACTCGATCGAGCTGTGTCTCGGCGCGGGCGACAACGCATACCTCGTACCCGACGTCTTGCCAGGCGTGAACCTGTGCAACGAGCGGTCCGAGCGCGCCGTTGGCGCCACCCTCCTTGCGCGCGGCTGCGATACTGCGCGTCAGCTCCGCATGACTCGTAGCGCCCAGCGAGCCAGTATTTTCGTCGGCTTGTTCGAGCCAATCGAGCGGCAATTCGCTTAGGCTGGCGCTCTGTGCGAGGCGCAAGAGCGACCACACCGGATGACTTCCGAGCTCCGCTGCCAGTTCGGCTTCGTCTTCAGCCCATGCCTCGAACGGGAAATGCGGTCCAGGGTCGACCGCCGCCGCGCTACGCCGCAGCTCTGCCTCTTCGGCACGCAATCCGGAGAGCACCTGCACCGCGTCTTCGACGACGATGGGTGTGTCCGCTTCCAGGTACGAAAGCACAGACACGGTTTTGCAGAATGCAGGAAGATACTCCGCAGAACCGATGAAGGGGCGGCCCTCCAACAACTGATCGACCAGTGTCTTGGTTTGCTTCGAAGGCCAATTGATATGATCCGCAAGTTCGCCGATGTTCTTGCGCAGCGCTCGCTCGATCTCATCACCCAACAGGCACTCGACCACAGGGACGATGGCGTACTGTTCGAGCTCATCAACCGTGTGCTGGGCCTCAGGATCGAAGCTGCGCAGCCGCTGCACCCGGTCCCCATCGAGCTCGATACGACAGGGTTCGTCAGCACCCGGTGCCCACACGTCGAATAGGCCGCCGCGCAGGGCAATCGTCCCGGGATCTTCCACTAGCGGGACGCGCAGGTAGCCCGCTTGGGCGGCAAACTGGGCCAATTCCTCGAGATTCAATCGCTCACCTGGGCGGACGACGCGACTTTTCGACCGCAGCAAGGCGGGCGGCACGACGCGACGTAAGAGGCTGCCCGCCGTCACGATCACGAGACGTGGGGCTTTGCCGAGCGCGAGGCTCGAGAGCGCGGCTAGGCGGTGCATGGCAGCGCGACGATCTGGATGTACCGCTGCCCAGGGCGGATCTTCCGAAGGCAGAATGACCTCTACAACCGACGCGCGCTCGGAAGCGACCACATCGCTGTCGTTGGACTTGGCGTCAGCAGTCGTTGCTCGATTGCGCGCTACCCACTCGCGCTCGTAGAATTCGGCGTCAGCAGCCGCCACGAGCGCAGTATCGCTGTCTGCTACGACGTACCAAACAGATCTCGATAAGCGATGCGACAGAGCCAGTGCTGCATACACGCCGGCTGAACCCGCGAGACCGCAGAGCCTACCGTGTCCTACTCCGGCCGCAACGACGCTGGTAGCGAAGACTTCCGCCGCCACGAGTCGTCGCTCTTCGGGCAGGCCTACGCCACGGTCAGTCTCCATCACCGGCCATTTCTTCTAGTGCATACAGCAGGTGATTTTTCGCCCGCAGCGTGTAGGGGCCATCAGGACTATGCAGCAAATGGGTGCGAAATGCCTCAATCGCTCGCCCGCGATCGCCCAACTTGGCGTACAAAAGGCCACGGCTCAAGTGTTCGGGGTAGGTGGGCGCCAACCGCCTAACACGTTCGATGAGCTTCAGATCGCGTGGACCAAGCTCGGACAGCGGCAACCGCAGGCGCGCGCGCAACGCGAGCAGAGGCCACACACTGGGTAGGTGCAGCGACGCATCCTCCGAGAGGCCAGCGAGATCGGTCCAGCGCGTCACGAATAGTGCAATCCGTTCATCCTGGTCGAGCCCCAGAGTGCGTAGCGTCTTTGCCGCAGGTTTTGCCGGAGCTACCGCTTTCGCCTTCGCTATGGTGCGGACCCAACCTAGCTCTGTCGCAACGTTGATGAAATCCCCACCGAGTTCGATGAGATCGTCATTCTCGACCCCGGTCTTCTCCCAGTCCTTCAAGGCAAAAAGAAATAGGTCGGTTTGAATGGCACGCAATTGCTTGAGCGGTCCATCGCCAGTCTCACGCCGAACACTGCGCACAAAGTCGCGAAACCGATTGCGCCGCTCGACGTCGATAGGTTCACCGCCATGCACGAGACGACCCAGCTGGCGGAAGGACTCGCCCACTGCCCGCGCGGAATAGACCAGAGGTAGCTTACGAGCCTGCCTCGCTTCGGACACTTGCTCCTGGCGCGCCGAAGCGAGTTCCGACTGCGACAGCAGCGGCAGCGGCAGGTAGTTGGGCATCGTACCTTGCGGTAGGGCAAGCCAAGCAGCGAGCAACGCGACCCCAACCGACGGGAAGATGAGACCCCAGCCCTCGAGCCAAACCAACCAAACTGGGCCGGATTCTGCTTGCTTCGGCGAATGCTTGACAGAGAATGGGCGGAATCTCATAGGCTAACTGGGTGCCCCAACGGGTACTCGCCTTAGGTCCGGTCGTTCGAGGATATCGTGCACGAGAAGCGCGCCCATTCACGAGTTTCGGTCAATATTCAAGTGACCTGTACCACAGAAGGGGGGGCAGTGGTGAGGGGCGTCACGCGCGATTTGAGCGTGGGCGGGGCATTCATCGACAGCAATGAAATTCCGGCATTTGGGTCCAAGGTGGCAGTGGCTTTGGGCATCGCAGGCACTGAGAACATGCAAATCTCCGGGATCGTGCGCTGGACCAAGCCCGACGGCTTTGGCGTGCAGTTCCAACTGCTCGGCGCCAAGGAGACTCACTTGCTTGCCAAGTTGTCGAGTGGCAAGGGCTAGTCGACTGCTTTTGTTGATGCGTCGTGATCGAGATTCGGTGCGCCGCGCCGATAGTGCTCGGTAGAGGGTCTTGAAGCAATGGGGGCGAGCCCCTCTCGGAACTCGCCCCTGGTGTATGCGTCGCTGTCCTACGCGCCGCTCAGACGAACCCAAACATGTAAGGGACGCCCTTGGCGGCCGCGAGGATCTGATCCTTGTTCGCCAGGAGCTCCGCGGTCGTGTCCCAACGCCCTTGCAGGAACGATGAACGTACGCCGTCCGCCATCTCGAAGGGAACGCTGATGGCACCAGCCGTCACCGTGCGCTTTTCCACATCGACCGTAACCTCCACGGTCGGCTCGGCTTCGACGGCGGCCATGAGACGCTCGATGTCCGGTTCGCTGACAATGGGACAGGGTAAACCGAGCGAGATGCAATTGCCGTAGAAGATCTCGGCGAAGCTTTCACCAACGATTGCAACGATGCCTTGGCCCCAACGCTTGATCGCCTGAGGGGCGTGCTCACGCGAGGAACCGCAGCCAAAATTCTTGTTTACCAGCATAACCTTGGCTGCCTGGTACTTCGGCACATCGAGCGGGTGCGTCTTGCCTTCACGCTCGAGCTGTGCGCGATCGTCTTCGAAGGCGTGCTCGCCGAGCCCCTCGAACACGACCGTACGCAGGTAGCGTGCGGGGATGATGCGATCGGTATCGATGTCGTTACCACGCACCGGAATGGCTTTTCCACTGAGCTTGATTCTCTTGGTGTCCAACATGACGGTAGAACCCTTTCCGGTGCGACCTACGCCGCGCCTCCAATGCCAAACAACTTGCGCGCGTCGGTGACTTCGCCCTTGAAGGCTGCAGCAGCCACCATGACGGGACTCATGAGCAATGTGCGCCCGGTGGGCGAGCCCTGACGGCCCTTGAAGTTCCGATTGCTCGAGGAGGCGGAGACCTCACGCCCCTTGAGCTTGTCGGGGTTCATGGCCAGGCACATCGAGCAACCTGCTTCACGGAACTCGAACCCGGCTTCGGTAAATACCTTGTCCAGGCCGAGCGCCAACATCTGCTCGCGGACCTTCTGCGAGCCTGGCACGACGAGTGCCTGGACGTTCGGCGCGACCTTGAAACCCTTACCACGGATGAGCTTTGCCACTTCTTCGAAGTCGCTCAGCCTGCCGTTGGTGCAGGAACCGATGAAGGCCACGTCGATCTTAGTGCCGGCAATGGGGCTGTTCGCCGCAACGCCCATGTATTTGTAGGCCTCTTCCACCGACTCTTGAGTATCCTTCGCGAAATTCTCCACCGCCGGGACCTTGCCGCTGACGCCCGTCGATTGATCCGGCGTTATCCCCCAGGTGACGATGGGTTCGATATCCTCGGCCTTGAACTTTACCACGTCGTCAAAGACGGCGTCAGCATCGCTCTTGATCGAATCCCAATAGGCAACGGCCTTGTCCCAGGCCGCACCGGCCGGGGCATATTTGCGGCCCTTGAGATAGTCGTACGTGGTTTGGTCCGGGTTGATATAGCCGCAGCGCGCGCCGCCTTCGATGGCCATGTTGCACACGGTCATGCGCTCATCCATCGTCATGCGGTCGAACACGCCACCAGCAAACTCGTAGGCGAAGCCGACGCCACCCTTAACGCCGAGTTGCTGGATCAAATAGAGAATGACGTCTTTGGCGTAGACACCGGGCCGCAGCGTCCCATTGACCTCGACGCGCCGCACCTTGAGTTTGCCCATGGCGAGTGTTTGCGTGGCCAACACGTCGCGCACTTGAGAAGTCCCAATGCCGAAGGCGATAGCACCGAACGCGCCGTGCGTGGCCGTGTGCGAGTCGCCGCAGCAGATGGTCATACCTGGCTGCGTCAGACCATTCTCGGGACCTATCACGTGGACTATCCCCTGCTCACCATTCTCGGGAGCAAAGTACTTGATGGCGTATTCTTTGACGTTGTTCTCGAGTGCCACCATCATCTGCTCGGCCAAACCGTCCTGGAACGGGCGCAGCTGGCTCGAGGTTGGAATGATATGGTCGACCGTGGCAAAGGTGCGTTCCGGAAACAAGACCTTGAGATTGCGTTCGCGCAACATACTGAAGGCCTGAGGCGAAGTCACCTCGTGGATCAGGTGCAACCCCATCAAGAGTTGATACTGACCCGAAGGCAACTGACCCACCGTATGACGCTCGAAGACCTTCTCGTATAGCGTCTTTCCCATGACTGATACTCCTTATTGACTCGAACCAACCTACTGTTTTTTGTCTGCCCGTCGCGAGTAAAGTTCGAGCCGCTCGGAAAGTTCCGTCGCAAACTCGGTGAATGCGCGCAGGCGCTTCGGCTCGAACTTCAACCATACGTCACGCACCGCGGCCTCACGGCTTTGGCGCAACTGCTCCATCACGCGGCGCCCCTTCGGCAGGAGCTCGTAGCGTCGCTGTCGACCATCCTTCTCGTCAATGGCCGCACTCACTAGCCCCTTGTCGATCAATTGACGCAACGTCTTGCTGACAGCAGCCGCCGAGCTCTGACGCGAGCGCGCAAACATGCTGGGCATGAAATGCTCGTTCGTGGTTTGCTCGAGCACGGCCCATTGATGCTCCGTCAAGTCGACCGCTGCCGCCAACTGCTCGCGCCGCGCCGAAAACAGCTCGGTGAGCTGGCGCAAGCAAGCAATCGCCGAAAGGGCTTCGGCGTGTGCATCGGCGGGGGCGGATTTGGCTGCCACGGGCTTATTATTAACCCGGGTTTACTATTGCGCAAGGTAAATCTGGAATCGAACCCCACGGGCGGTCATCACTGCTGCAAAATCGTGAAAATTCGAGTAGAAGGGTGGGCATGCGTCACCTAGCCGGATGGATTGCCACACTGAGCTTGCTCGGGTGCGGCGGACGGACGGGGATTGCCGACGAAGCAGTCGGCTCGCCACCGGGCGATGTGTCTGGATGCCAATTGGGCTACTCGATGTGCGACCAAGGCACGGCGCCGCATTGTGTCGACTTGGCAAATGACGCTACCAACTGTGGCAGCTGCGGCAGCGTCTGCGGCAGTCACGAGGTTTGCCGCAAGGGGCGTTGCAATTCTGTCCTCAAGGATTGTGCGCTGGGGGCGCCAAAGGTCATCGCTTGGTCACCGAACAACGGAGCGCTAGCGTCCGGCGATCTCGACAGTGATGGTAGGTCCGATCTAGTACTCGCGAACAACCAAATTGGCTCATTTTCGATCTACTTGAGTTGGGAATTCGACGATCTATTCTATCAAAAGCAGGGAAGCTGGGATGATATTGCGCGGTCCGATATCGCCATTGCCGATATGGATCGAGACGGCAACCTGGATCTAGTATTCGCCTACAATGATTTGGACAGCGTTGGCGTGTGGCCGGGCGACGGCAAGGGCATCACGGAACCGACTGTCGGGATCCCCCCGCAATATGCTACAGGTGGTCGTCCCGTGGCCCTGGCCATCGCTGACTTCAACGCTGACGGCTGGAATGACGTGGCTGTCGCGCTGGGTTCATCGAGCGCACTGAGCGTCCTGCTCGGACAACCCGACGGCAAGCTTGGCGCCTCGGTCCAATTTCCGATGCAGACACCGGCAAGCTCTGTGGTGGCCGGTGACATTGACCGCGATGGCATCATGGATTTGGCAGTTGCCCTTCCAGAAACCGACGAGATTGCGCTACTGATCGGCGAGGGCCAAGCCAAGTTCACCAAGGGCGGGCGTTACCAGACAGGGGACTACCCAATAGAGCTCGCCTTGGCTGATCTGAACGCTGACGGTTGGCTCGATATCGTCGCAGCGAATTTTGGCCAAGACTTCGCGAGCGTTTGGTTGGGCGATGGAGGCAAGGGCTTCGGTGAGCGGGCTGACTATGCGACCGGCTTTGGGCCACGCTCGCTCAACTTGGGGGACATCAATGGCGACGGTCAGCTCGATATCGTCACCACCAACGAAATAGTTGGGACGGCGAGTTTGTTGCAGGGCTTCGGCGACGGCAGTTTTGGACCGCAGCAAGTGTACCCAGTGGGAGATGCGCCCCGCTGTTCGAGCGTGAGTGACTTCGATCGAGATGGCCAAGTCGAATTGGTTGCGGCAACGGCCAGTGCGGACGAAGTGCGGCTGTTCGATATCGAGTGCAGGTGAGCTTGGCTCAAACTCTCGGGCGGCTACGTCTCGACGGCGGCACCTATCGCAGCGTGGGGGAGTGGAGTGGCGACACGGTGGTGCATTGCGAGCCTGTCGACGCATTGGAACTCACGCTTGCGGAACACTACTGCCGCTCACCGACCCCTCGGTCGGGACGCTCAGGCACCTAATCGCTGTCGCCAACACTGCGCCTTTGTAGGTTTCGTGGCGCCCTGCGGTACCGCGAGCTCATTTCCTAACATTCACGTCGAGAGCCACCGTAAGCTTTCATGTTCGAGGAGCTCTGCCGATGACTGCCCAAGCTGCGCTATCGGTGTCGTTGTCGTCAGCGTCGAGTGTGGCGATCATTCGGACGATTTCGCAACTCGTCTTCGAGCACTGCCGCAACATCGCGCTGGATGACGACACGGCAGCACGTTTCCAGATGGCTGCCCAAGAGTTGACGGAAAACGTGGTCAAGTACTCCGCGGGTCCGCGGGTCAGGCTCGAGGTCGAGCTACGGCGCGGCACCCCGGGGCAGCGGCTCTACGTTCGCGCCAGTAACGAAGCGAGTGCGGAGCAACTACGCGAGGTCGAACGTCGATTGACGGAGCTCATTTCGTCGGAGGATCCCGTCGGGCTCTACGATCGTTTGATTCGCGAGTCCGCGCCGCAACTCGATGTGTCGGGGTTGGGCTTAGTGCGTCTGCGTGCCGAGGGTAACTTCAGCGTGGAGTACTCGATCGCTGGCAGCGTACTCACGATTTCGGCTTATATGAATGTATTGCTACGGGAGGCGGGGTAGATGCTACGAGACATTCCCAAGGTGACCCTCGAGGATTTTGGAATCATTCCGTCTCTCATCGACGGGTGCCTCGTTCTGCAATTGACGGGAACGGGCGATATCGTGGCCCTGGAACCACTGCGAGACTGCCTCGCTCGGGTTCAGCAGAAGGTCCAGCTCAAGGAAATCTCGAGCCTGGAGGTAGACATTCGACGCCTGCGTCTGCTCAATTCGAGCTGCCTGAAGCTGTTCGCTTCGTTCCTGCTCGAACTCATGTCGACGAAAGCCAATTGCCCGATTCATTTCATCGTGGATTCCAAATTGGCATGGCAGACGCGGTCGCTCTTCGCCCTCGAGCGTCTCGCCGAGGACATCGTAAGCGTCGTGCCGCGTTAGAGCGGCTCTCGCAGACAAGGGAACGCATGAGCCTTGTTCAATGAAAGTCGCTCTAGCAATCCGCGAAGTGGATCCGGGGTGACCCTCCGTAAAGTCCAGCGGCTCAATGCAAGATTTTACGGAGGGCACCATCCGAGCGCAACACGCGAGGCGGCGTAGTCACGCCGAACCGGCCAACTACCCAAGACCAACCTGAAGCGGCTCGGGCCAACAATTCGCCCGCGAAGGATCGCCCGCCTGCAATCCCTCGCCTCGAACGACCAGAGACCCATAAGCGCAAGAATCCACGAATCCATTTCGAGAACCTTGGAAAACTCTTGCGCTGCTGGAGCCGTGATGTCGCATCGATTCATCGAAATCATCGCCTACTTGTCCGTGAGCGTCGGCATCATCGCCTGCTCGTCCTCCGATCCAGGAACGGGGTTGGCGAGTGCAGGCGGCGCCTCGGCGTCAACGGGTGGTGCAACCAACCAAGCCCAAGGCGGGCTAGCAACAGGCGGCACGCCGGGCAACGGCGGAGCTAAAGCCAATGGCGGCACGTCACAGGCGACTGGCGGCAGCTTCAATACCAACACCGGCGGCTCAGTAACGAATAGCGGTGGCTCCGGCAACGGCGGAAGTGCCACTGGCGGGGCGAGAGCGACCACGAGCGGTGGCGCCTCCACAGGTGGTGCAGCTACGGGCGGTGCAGCTACGGGCGGCAAGGCGTCGGGCGGCAGCGGCAGCGGCAGTGGAGGCTCGGCAACCGGTGGCAATGCTACGGGCGGCGCTGCGACGGGTGGGAAAGCGGCTGGAGGATCCGCATCAGGTGGAGCCGCATCAGGTGGGGCCGCAATGGGCGGAGTGACAAGCACTGCCGGAGCGTCCAGCACTTGTACTCCACCCAAGGCGGGCACCAAGAGCAAAAATCCGCTCTTCACCGACGTGTACACGGCCGATCCTGGCGCACTGGTTCACAACTGCACCTTCTATATCAACTGTGGTCACGACGAAGGTTCTGGAAACGGCTTCGAGATGTTTAACTGGTACATCTTGAAGTCGACGGACATGGTCAATTGGACGCGCATCGACAAGGCATTGACGCTCGGCGCCTTCAAATGGGCCAATGCCAACGCCTGGGCGGGCCAGATGGTGACCAAGGGGGGCAAATTCTACTGGTTCGTGCCAGTCAACAAGACGGGCAGCTGCCCGAATAATTGCGGCATGGCCATCGGCGTTGCTGTCGGTGATAGCCCTGAGGGACCATTCACCGACTACCTCGCCAAGCCTCTCATCGACGACCTGATCGAGATGTCGAATTGGAATCTCACCCTCGACAGCGACTCGCCCTTCACCATCGATCCGACGGTCTTCGTCGATGACGACGGGCAGGCATACCTCCAGTATGGCGGCTTTGGCAGGATCGCCGGGGCGAAACTCAACCTCGACGGCAACAACGTCTCGCTCAACGGTAAGCTCACCTACGTCAACGGGCTCACCAATGTCTTCGAGGCGCCCTTCCTGACGAAGATCAACGGCACCTACTACAACATTTACGCCGCTGGCTCGAACCCCGCTTCCATCGATTACGCCACCGCAACCAACCCCATGGGGCCCTTTACCTACAAGGGTCGCATCCTCGATCCGCTACCAACCAATTCCACCGATGCTGCTACGAGTCACCCAGCCGTCGTGCAATTCGCTGGTCAATGGTACCTCGTTTACCACATCAGCAATGGCCCGAACGGCGGTGGCACTTATCACCGCATGGTGGCGGTCGACAAGCTCACCGTTGCCGCGAATGGCACCATCGCTAAAATCACGCCAACGTCCGGGATGCAGTTCTAGGAGCAGCGCGCAGAACGAAGTCGAGCCCGACCGCTAGGTGTGCGCCGGGCTCGTTCTCTTCATGCGGACCGATTCACCGCTACTGTCTCGCCAGTTGGTTTACTGCGGCGCGGCAACGCGCTGGCTATTCTGGCGGCTTCTTGCTCGACTCTGCCTCACTCTGCAGTCGTAGCGTGTCGGCGATCAGCGACACGACGACGACACGGAACTGCTCGAGGAGCTCCTCGAACCGACCGATTTCGTCCTTGATGCCAACGTGGATTGGCGTCTCGAAGTCACCGCCGACAACACGCGTCGCGACTCGCGAGATCTCGTTGAGACGCCGGAATACGAGATGCCTCAGAATCAAGATGAGCATTGCCATCAATACGACAACGAGCACGAAACTGGCAACGATGGTACGCGTCAGGGACTGCTGCAACTCAGAGGTCACCCGAGTAACATCCGTCAACACGAACACGGCACCTATCTTCTCTTTAGCGGCGTCGCGCACGGGGAACACGCTGCGCGAAAACTGGCGTCCTTCGGAGTTTACCAACCCAAGGGTCAGGCCTTCATCCGGAACGTTGGTTACGTCCATGGTTCCGCCGCTCCTGACGGGTTGGACCAGTTGGGCCTTGGTCCTGACGGCCCATACGCCGACGAGCAGGCAGTCGATAAGGCCTGCTGATTTTCTGCAGATTTCGCTACAGGAGCGAACGCGGTGGTCCCTACTCATTCTTCCGGAAATGATTGGGCTATTGGGTCGCCCGAGGTTTCCGCGCTAAGTTGTGACCGCACGACCCAGAACGTCGCGCAAGGAACGCATCGGTAGGGTTTCGAATTCTCATGCTTCCCAAGGTCCCACTGGTTTCGGTTCATAGCCCCACTTCGCTTGAGTGGCGTCCAGCGGATGACGATCCCCTTGCCCTCGTGGGACAGCTCGTGGCCGATCGATACGAGGTGGAAGAACTGCTCGGCGTAGGCGGCATGGGCTGTGTCTACCGAGCTCGACATGTCCATATCAGAAAGCAGGTCGCCCTCAAGACACTGCATGCTAGTATGCTGCGCTCTGCAGAAGCCGTGGCTCGATTCGAGCGCGAGGCAGTGGCAGCAGCACGCATCGACCACCCGAACGTCGTGGTTGCGACCGACTTCGGTCATCTGCCTAACGGTCGCTACTACCTCGTCCTCGAATTCGTGCAGGGGCGCGATCTGCGGCATGAACTCGACGACCACGGGAAGTTCTCGCTCCCCCGATCCCTGACCATCGGACGTCAGATCGCCAGCGCGCTTTCTGCAGCCCACCCCCTCGGGATCGTCCACCGAGATCTGAAGCCAGAAAACGTGATGCTTGTCGAGCGCGCGGGCAATCCGGATCTGGTCAAGGTGCTCGATTTCGGGATCGCGAAGATCACCCTCGAAGACAAGAACCAACCGCTGACCCAGCTGGGGGCCGTCTTTGGTACGCCGCAATACATGTCGCCCGAGCAGGCAGGCGGCAAAGCGGTCGATGGTCGCAGCGACCTCTATTCGCTCGGAATCATCCTGCACGAGATGCTCACGGGCCAACTGCCCTTCGACGCCGCAGACGCCTTGGGCTTCATCATGCAACAGCTCAATGGCACACCAACCGAACTGCCGGCGTGGGTTCCCGAACCGCTGCGACAACTCGTTCATTCGCTGCTGGAGAAGGATCCGGCAAATCGCCCTGCTTCCGCCGCGGAGGTCGTAAGTTCACTCGAGCACATGATGGCTCAAGAGCATGCCAAACTGGGTGTGGCCGCGTTGAGCCGGGCGCAGAGACTTCTCGGCTCGGCACGCACGACACTCGCAACGCAACTCTGGCCATTATTGAAGCAGCAGCGTCGCGTAGGCAGTGTCACGCTTTCGACAGCAAGCTGGTCGCTTCTTCTCGCTGGTCCACTCCTTTGCTTGGCTCTACTGCTGCGTCCCGCATCTTCCAGCGAGAATGCGACAGTCACTGAGTCGAGCACCGTCGCAGCCGCGCCCACTGGTTCTTCCCTACTGCCCTCGATGTCCGAATCGGACTTTGCCGTTGAGCTCGCGCGTATCGAAATGCTTAAGGTCTATCAACGCACCGAGCATGACTGGATGCTGCTCGCCCGCGGCAGTGCCAAACTCGGACGCGACGAGCCGTCTGTCATGGCCTATCAGGCGCTCCTCTCGTTGCGCGCCGACTTCCGCAAAGATCCGGGCCTATTGTCCGATCTACTCAAGGCCTCCAAGGATCCGAAGGCCTTTCGCGTGGTGCTCAACTTGTCGGAAACTGTGCTCGGCAAGCACGGCATCGACCTTATCTGGGAGATGTGGCAGCGCGAACGAATCGCGCCCGATCGCAAAGAGCAGTCCGATAAGCTCGCTAAGAAGCTTATCATTCTGAGCCTCCAAGCAAGTCCCGCGCTACGCGCTGCCATCGAGCTCACCTTCACCAGCCATTGCGAAAAGCTGCTGACCATCCTGGGTCGCGCTGCCACTGACGCAGACGCGCGCAGCCGAACGCGGCTTTCCGAATTGGCGTTGAAGTCCGGTTGCGGACCCACCCAGAGCGACGATTGTTTTGCGTGCCTCCGGGAGAGTCCTCTCTTGGCACAGGCGACCGAGCGAGCCAAAACGACTCTGGCGCCCGGCTTGGGTGCCACCAAGGAAGAGTAGGCGGGAATTGCAGCGCATCGGCATTTCATTCGCTTTGATGTACGCAACACTAGCGTGTGAAGGCACCGAGGGGCCCCTCATCGTGCTCAATCACGCGGGTGCCCGGAGCTTCGCCGGCGGCGCGGGTCAAGGCGGCGGTGTGGGTCAAGGCGGCGGCGTGGGTCAGGGCGGCGGTGTGGGTCAGGGCGGCGGTGTGGGTCAGGGCGGCGGTGTGGGTCAAGGCGGCGGTGTGGGTCAAGGCGGCGGCGTGGGCGCGGCAGGCGCGCCGTCGGACAGCACCATCGTTCGGCCAGCTACCGATCTCAGCTGGCAAGTGCAGCTTTCGGGCCGCTTCGATGCATCTTTCGACGTGGATCTTTACTACGTCGATTTGGATAATCTTACCAGTGCCGAACGCGTTTCCATCACGAGCCAAGATCGCCAATTGGCCTGCTACCTGAGCGCTGGCAGCTACGAACCCTGGCGCAGCGACGCGGCTGCATTCCCCGCCGAGGTTCTCGGCAATGCACTTGCCGACTACCCGGATGAACGCTGGCTCGATATTCGCAGTTCCGTCGTGGCAAAGCTGATGCTCGCGCGCCTGGACCGGTTCAAATCCGCTGGCTGCAGCAGCGTCGTGGTGACCAACGTGACTACATCAGGTCAGGATTCTGGATTCGCGATCAGCACGACAGAGCAGGATGAGTATCTCTTCTGGTTGGGTGGACAACTCCATTCACGCGGACTCGCGGCAGGCTTGGGCACTGCCGACGATCGTTTGGTGACAATGCAGCCCTACTTCGACTGGGCCTATGCTCAAGGTTGCTGGGTCGACACGCAGTGCAGCGACTATGCTCCATTCGTGGACGCCGCCAAGGCCGTCTTGGCGCTCGAGTTTGGCGATGCAACGACGGCGACCATGCTGTGCCAAGGCGTCGCTGGCAGCGGCATCAACCTACTCGTCAAGCCCCAAGATCTCGGCGCGAGCCGCATCGCCTGCCAGCCCTAATTGGTTGCAAGTGCCGGAAATTGCGGGATAATGTTCTGTGCTCATTTAGTTGACTCGATTTGACATAGGCTCTGCCACTTAGGGATCGAGCACCATGAATGGCCGTTCCGATGACTGAGCCCACCCGCGTCACCTCGCCGAGCCGCCCGCACCTGCGCCTCGTCAGCAAAGACGCGGACGCGGTGGCCGAAACGTCTCTCGATCTGCAGAGCGTGTATCGCCTTCACTCGGCCTATGTTGCCACGGTGGGGTTCCGACTGCTGGGCAATGATGCCGAGCTCGACGATCTGGTGCAAGAGGTATTCATCGAGGCCAATCGCGGGCTGTCGCAGTTGCAAGATGCAGGTGCCGTACGCAGCTGGCTGGCGCGGATCTGCGTCAGAAGATCCGTACGTCGACTGCGGCGCCGCCGCCTACGATCCTTCCTTCAATTGGATGACGCGCAGGAATCGCTCGGCGTCGATTCGTCGCTGACGGCAGAGCAGCTTTCCGACGTTCAGCACGCCTACCGCACCCTGTCGCGTTTTCCCGCCGAGGAGCGCGTCGTTTGGATCTTGCGCCACATCGAGGGGGAGTCACTCGACGACATTGCTCGACTCTGCGAATGCTCCAAGTCGACAGTCCAGCGCCGGATCCGTGCCGCGGAAGCTCGATTCGACCGCGAGGTGTCGCGATGACCCATTTCGATTCCGAGGTAACTCGCAGTCTCGTGGCAAATTGGGGTCCGCCGCGAATGGCCGACAATTTCGATCAAATCCAACGCCGCCTCCAGCGTCGGCATCGCACGAAGCAACTCACTGTTGCACTCGCCGCGCTCATGACTGTGGTCTCGGTATTTTGGGGTGGTCTTGGTCTGTGGCGCGCGCAAACGGCACAGCCAACCGTCACGACACGGACAGAGGCATCTACCGAAACACGCTTCCGCGATGGTTCTACGGCGACGGCATTGACCCCAGGGGCGGTGCTCGAGGTGCAGAAGACCTCCGACTCGGAGATTGACGTGGCTGCAAAGGTGGGAAGCTACCGTTTCAACGTCATGCCGAATCCGGCACGTCACTTCGTCGTGCACATTGCCGACGTCACGGTGCGTGTGCTCGGGACCGAGTTTTTGGTCGCACAGACAGAGGGCCGCGTCGAGGTTCGTGTCGAACGCGGTCGCGTCGAGGTCACTTGGCCTTCGGGGCGAACCGAGCTCGGTGCTGACGAGTCCGGTTGGTTTCCGCCGATGCCGCAAACCGCCGTCCCAGCCACGAATCCGTCTGCAACCGAATTGGTCGAGACTGCCAAATCTCTGCCCAAGGCACTGCCCTCGGTCAACGACCGGGCAAAGTTCATCGAGCTATCCCGACAAGGCGACTATCAAGCCGCGTTCTCGATCATCGACCGCGCCCCGAACCTATTCGAGAGCTCTGCTGAGGACCTGATGATGGCCGCCGACGCCGCGCGGCTATCCAACCACCCGTCGCAAGCCGTGGGATATCTGCAACGCATCACCAAAGAACATGCACGTGACTCACGCGCCCCACTGGCAGCGTTTACGCTGGGGCGAATCTATATGAACCAGTTAGGACAGTCGGCTTCGGCCGCGCGTGCCTTCGCCCTCGTACGTCAACTTGCGCCCGCGGGGGCTTTGGTGCAGGACGCGTTGGCGCGCGAAGCGGAAGCGCTGGAACAAGCCGGCCAGCACGCAGCCGCGAAACAGGTGGCGGAGGAGTACTTGAGGCAATATCCGAGCGGCCGAAGAAGCGCCAAGCTGCGACAACTAGGCAAGGCGCCGAAGAGCGAATAAGCTCGTTTTCATCTTCCACGACGTAGCCGACAAGACCCCGCGCCTTCCGCAAGTGCCACTGGGGAGTACCAATGGTGCAGTGAAGGTCACACGCCAGGGGCGAGGCGCCGCCTACATTGCACTGCTGGGTGTCTGCTGCCACACGTCCCCGGTGTGGGGCTCCGAGCTTCGGCTCGACATCGCGGATTGCCCTGCACTAAATCCAACGGCTACACGTGAGCTCTTCGCGGTCGAACTGCGCACGCTCGGAGTCGCCGAGACGTCACCGTTGACGGTCTCGATCCGTTGCCACGGCCAGCGCGCGACGCTGCGCTTGCGCGAAGCCTCAGAGTCGAGCCACGCGCTGGCGGCAACCGCGCGTCGAGGTGAAACATCGGCTCTGACCCACGAACAACGTGCGATGTCGCTGCCAAACGAGACATCGGAGTCGATCCACGATCTGTCGAGTATGGATGTCGATCTGTCTTCGACCGACGAGGCCGCTTGGCCCAGATTGATCGCGCTTTCAGCCAGTGAACTCGTCGAGCAGAGCCTTCGAAGCTCGCCTATTGCCCTGGTACCTGAACGTGACTCTCTGCCACGCATCGAAGTCGTCTCCTTCGACGCCAGAACCCCAAGAAGACCTCGATTTCTCCCTTTTGTGGGGCTCACCTTAGGTCGTCTGGGTGACCCAGGCACCTGGCTTACGGGGCTAACCCTTGGCACCGAGTTGCGTGTCAGAAGGATTGCGCTCTTCGGCACCGATCTGCGCGGTCAATGGGGCAGCAACGCGCTGACCGACGCCAACGTGACTTGGCAGCTCATCAGTGTCGCCGCGTATGGTGGCTTGGTGATCGATTTCGGCCCTGTCGAACTCAGCGCTTCTGGCGGCCTGCGCGTTGGACGTCTCGCGCTGGAAGGCCAAGCGAAATCTGCCGACGCGAGCGGGAGAGAGTTGGTTGGTCCAACCGGTGGTCCGCTCATTGCAGTACGCCTACGGGCACCAGTCGGGCGAGGGCTGTTCGCAGGCGTCACTCTTGAGGAAGGCTACAGCTTGTGGTCTGTACGGGGAAATTACGGTCAGCGTGCGCCGCTCTTAGTCGTCGATGGGACCTGGAGCAGCGCCGTGCTGGGGTTCGGTTGGGCGTTCTGAGGATTGCTGCGCGCGTCGCCGCAACTTATCCGCTGGCCCGGAAGCATGGCTTTGCGCGTCGCGAAAGCTAGTTGGCATGCCAACTAGCTTTTTCGTCCGTGATCCCCCTCCAATGCGTTGGATCGCGGCTGCCGAGATTTCCTGACCATGTTTCGCCTCATCCCTGCCACTGATGAACCGAGCTGACCCGAAGCTGGTCCGCCAAGCTAGGAGTACAGAATGACTCGAAGCAGTGCCACAACTCAATTCGGGATTTGCGCCGTGGTGTTCGTGGTTTCGGCTTGTTCCGACTCCGCGGGTGGCCCAGCAGACGCGACCGCGTTAGGTGGTACCGGAAACGGCGGCGCTGCCACCACGGCAACCGGCAGCACGACGACGGGCAATCGCGCAACGGGTGGCTCGACGACGGGGGGCGCTGCCACGAACGCCACGTTAGGTGGCTCCGCGACGGTGGGGGGCACTGCTACAGCCGTGGCTGGCGCTTCAGTGGGTGGCAGTAGCGACAGCTTATCCATTGGTGGCAGCAGTGTCGGCGGCAAGGCAACGGGTGGAAGCCTCGCCAATGCCGGGGGCGTGAGCAGCGGCGGCAAGGCAACGGGTGGTGCGGCGACAGGCGGTGTCAACGCCGGCGGCAAAGCGACGGGCGGCAGCGCAACAGGTGGCATCAATGCCGGCGGCAAAGCGACGGGCGGCAGCGCAACAGGTGGCATCAATGCCGGCGGCAAAGCGACGGGCGGCAGCGCAACAGGCGGCGCGCCCAACGGTATTGGGGGCGGAGCCAGCATCGTTCTGCCGACGGCGAATGCGTCTTTCGACTATCAGATAGGTGGCGCCTACACGCCACCGAGTGGTGTTCAGGTGGTGAGTCGTGATCGCAACAGCGCTCCCGCTCAAGGCCTTTACAACATCTGCTACGTCAATGGTTTTCAGATCCAGCCCGACGAGGAATCGTTCTGGACTTCGCAACATTCAAATTTGATTCTAAAGGATGCTTCGGGTAAAGCTGTCGTGGACGAGGATTGGGGGGAAATCCTGCTCGACACCAGTACGGCAGCAAAACGGACCGAACTTGCGACAGTTGTCGGCAGCTGGATCGCCAAATGCAAAGCCGACGGATTCAACGCCGTCGAAGTCGACAACCTCGACAGCTACAGTCGCTCGAGTGGCCTCTTGACTCAGGCGAACAATGTCGCATTCATGGCGCTCCTTTCGGCTACGGCCCACGCCAACGGGCTTGCTATTGCGCAGAAGAACTCGAGTGAACTGCTGGGTTCAGTCGCCGCCATGGGGACCGATTTTGCCGTAGTCGAAGAGTGCAACCGCTACGACGAGTGCGGTACCTATCAAGCAGTTTACGACAATCTGCTCTTCATCATCGAGTATAGGTCGCAGGATTTTCAATCGGGGTGCAGCGCGTATCCAGGCCTTAGCATCGTGCTTCGGGATCTGAACGTCTCGACGCCAAGTAGTTCGGCATACGTATATCAAGGCTGCTAATGGCTCGCTGGATGGCTTAGGGCGATGGAGGGCTTAGGTCGACCTGAGCTTTCCTCCAAGCGTTGCGCTTGACTGACCTACACTTCGAGTTTCTCGCCAAACTCCGGTACCGCGACGTTACAACCAAAACGATTCGATACTAGCTGAGCAAAACTCGAGGTCACCTGCGAGCCGCCATGGACCACTGCAACCTTCTGTGGTTTGCCCGGCATCTTGCCGAGCCAATCCAATAGTTCATTCTGATCGGCGTGGCCCGAAAAACCGTGGATCTGCTCGACCTGCAGGCAAACCGGACGGTAGCCGCCGAACAGGCGCACCTCACGCGCACCGTCGAGGATCTGGCGCCCCAAGGTTCCCGACGCCTGGTAACCGACGAAGAGCAACGTACTCAACTCGTTCTCGAGGTGACGCGAGAGATGATGCTTGATGCGACCCCCGTTGCACATGCCCGAGCCCGCGATGATGATGGCGGGGCGATCGAGCTCGTTGATGTACTTCGATTCATCGCGCGTGGAGCAGAGTCGCAGCTCGGGCTGGTTGAAGGGCGAGTCCCCCATCGCGATGCGCCCACGTGAATGTGCATCGAGTGCTTCTGGATGCCGCCCAAAGATCTTCAGCATGTTGATGGCCATGGGGCTATCGAGAAACACCGGAACCTTGGGAATTCTGGTACTCTTGCGTAACCGCTGCAGGTGATAGAGCAGCTCTTGAGCCCGCTCGACAGCGAAGCAGGGGATGAGCAGAGAACCGCCGCGCTCCACGGTGACATTGATGACCTTGGCAAGCTGAGTTGCCACGTCGACCGCGTCATCGTGGATCCGATCACCGTAAGTGGACTCGACGACCACCAAGTCCGCTTTGGGCGGCGGCGAGGGATCGGGCACCAAGGGACGACCCTCGCGTCCCAAATCCCCGGAAAATAGCACAGATTTGCCCGAAGCCGCATGCTCAAGGTGGACCATGCTCGCGCCCAGGATGTGCCCGGTGGGCAAGAGCGTCGCGGTGATACCGGGGGCAATCGGCGTCTTCTCGCCAAATGGCATCCCGCGCAAGGATTGACACGCTGCCTCGACGTCTTCGTCGTCGTAGAGGGGCTCGACGGGATGAATCGATTGGCGCCCCTCTGCCGCATGGCGCTTCTCTTTCCAGGCAAGATCTTCAGCCTGCAGACGGGCGGCATCGGCCAGAACCAAAGGTACGATTTCAGCCGTCGCAGACGAACAGTGGGACAGCCCACGATAACCTTGGCGCACTAGCCGCGGCAACCAGCCCGCGTGGTCGATGTGAGCATGCGTGAGGACCACGGCGTCGATACTTGGCGGTGGCACCGCGAATGGATTCCAGTTGCGCGCCACATTCTGCCGCTCCTGATACAACCCGCAATCCACGAGCACCCTCACGCCGTCTACTTCGAGCAAGTGGCGCGAACCAGTGACATTCTTTGCAGCTCCGAGGAAGGTAACGGAAAGGCTCATGGCGGATGTCTCAGGGTACCGGTTCAGCATAGGCATAAGTCCCAAGCTGCGTGAAGCGGGGATTCATGATCCTGACTCCCGCCTACCTCGGACGACAGAAGGTCAGGGCTCGCAACTACGACGCCCTGACCCAATCCTCGCTGCATTTATTGCGACTACACGGCGACTGCCCGCCCCATCGCTCCGAGCGGCACTGTGGGTGGTGGTGCCTTACGGAACGTTTCGGTCCAATTTACCCGGCCAGTGATCTGCATCACAATGAACAGCGTGATAATGGCTCCTATGGTGACGGCCAACCCGGTGAACCCTTCCCAGAAGAAGGTGTGCGAGAACAACACGAGGTAGATCAACTGAGCAAGGCCCATCTCGCGCAACGCAAAGCGCCAACCGACGAAGAGGCGCGCGTAGGAGACGACCAAGAATAGGCTCACCAGCGACGCAATGACAAAACTCGGGACCAAGGCAACTTGATCCACCAGGTAAGCGAACAACAGGTGAAAGGCAAAGAACGAACAGCCCAACAGCAGGTAGTGCATCGGGTGCATTTCACGCTTCTGCACGATGGCCAAGATCGCCACAACGAAGAAGAAGAAGAGGAGCGAGAGTGGGGCAAAGAAGGTCACCTTGGAGGCGAGTGGTCCCGGGTTGAGTAGCTGCGGCATTGCGATACCGATCGGTGCACCAGAGATCAGGCTGGCGTATTTCCAATGTCCATTCCAGAGACCGTTGCTTGCCGAGTGCTCCGTCGGACTCATCGTGCCAATCGGAAAGTCCACATTGGGGAAGGTGGTCTTCATACGGAGCTCGAAGTTTTTCACCTCGCCGTTGCCTTCGGTAAGAAGATAGTGCCAATTCGAAGTACCACGAGTACGGTAGTTCACATTGAACCGCTTCTGCGCCTGTGCCTCAAATAGACAGTCCCAAACAGCTACCCCGCCTTCGATGCGGTATTCTACCGCGTGCCCTTCCGCGTCGGTCACGTGAAAGTCATCGAGGCTCACATGGCTCGCTGAACCGCCTTCTTCACGACTGGCCGAGCCGCGATTGAGCGGGAATTTGAGCAGCGTCTTCTGTGCGTCCTTGCTCGGGTTCTTGAAGCTGTAATGCGCGCCGAATTTCACGCCGTAGGTCGGAAACCACAACAGGCCCTTCTTGCGGTGTTGCAGCTCGAACTCGACGTCGATATCGGATCCGTCGAGCACCAGCGGATGTTCGGTGACCTTCTCGCGTTCCACGACCTGTTGGATTGGTACGGCTCCATTCTGGTTGGTAACAACCGTTTCCTTGACGGTCTCTTTGACTTCGTAGCTGCCCACGGGGGGAGCTTGCCGCCCGGGGGGGCCGAAGAGCGCGTGCACTTGACTATCCAGTGACTCACCAACGTCGTTCGTGCGACTCACCAACGTCGCACCGAGTATCACCCAAGCCACGGTGCAACCAATCCAGATGAACGCGATCGCCAACAGTCTGAGCATGTTTGACTCCTCACCCATCAGACTAGTGAAGCGGTCTTACCGTTTGGTGGTGGGGCGAAGGAGAAACGAAGGCGAAGATGTGGCGAAGATGTGGCGGTCACATGACTCACTGGCCGGCACGGTATTTCTGCTATTTTGTGGCGGCCGCTGCTAAATCGTAGAATCGTCGTCGGAGCCCGCGGAGGACCTACTTCAGTCCCACCGTAGCGGCAATGCTGTCGAACTCCTGGAAGTCAGTCGTGTTGGCGCGCAGCGTGGTACCCGACGAAGTAAATAGTGAGGTACCCCATTCGCCACCCTGGGTTGGTTCCCAGAAAAACGTGCCAAGACCTCTTCCGTTGGGCAAATCGCGCATGATTTGGTTGGCCTGAGTACGTTCCGGGTTGTACTCCGCAATGACGAAGGATAGGTCCGTGAAGGTGTTGGCCAGGGTGGTAAACGCGGTATTCCAAACCGGCGGTTGGCCTTGGAACGCGACATAGCAGGACAGTCCAACGATATCCATTGCCACTCCCTGATTGCGCGCGCTCTTCACCCAACTCACGACACCGCTCGCGCTCTTCGTATTTTCAATGTGGATCATGGTCCTGATCGTGCTGTCAACAGCCTTGACGCCTGCAATGCCAGCCTTGAGCAGCGTGCCCAAGTTACTCCAATTCGCCGCACTTCCACCGATGGGTGCCGAAGACACGTTGTTGCCCCAGCAGTCGGTACTCGAGTTGGGTATGTGCATCAGCATGCCCGGTGTAGTCTCATTGCCAATCTGCACGATGTCCGGACGCGCTCCTGCCGTCGACAAGGCCGAGACGATTCCCTGCGTGTAGGTCTGCACGTAATTGGCAAGCTCTGTGATGGAGCTGACGTTGCGCCAATCCTCTGGGATGATTTGGTTGCCTGGATCGACCCAGTTGTCCGAGTAGTGGAGATCGAGCAAGAGTCCCATTCCTGCCGCCTTGACGAGTTTCCCGAATGCTACGGTATGCGCTGTGTCGCAGTAGGTCTCCGACTTGATGCAGCTGCCGCCCGTGCCGTAGGCGTATCCGTACTGTGCTCCAGGGTTTACGAATGCGCGCAGTCGAATGAAGTTGAAACCGTGGTTCTTTAGGATATCGAAGATGGATTTCGTCGTACCATCGGTGTCCGCATAACGCGCGCCCTTGTCGATCGCCTCATCGACGCTCGAGATGTCGGCACCCAAGATGAACACCGGCAAACTCGTGCCGCTGCCACCCGTCGCTGCGCCACCCGTCGCTGCGCCACCCGTCGCGTTCCCGCCAATGGCTGAACCTCCCACGGCCTTGCCGCCAGTTGCAGCACCGCCTGTCGCGGTTCCGCCGGATGCCTTTCCACCAAGTGCTGCCCCGGAGCCGCCGCCGGTCGCCGCTCCGCCAGCAGTGCTTCCGCCCTTGCTGCTCGCGCCGCCGCTAGCTACTTGCCCGCCAGACGGGCTGCCACCATTGACAGCGCCACCATTGGCAGCGCCACCATTGACCGCACCTCCAGTCGCTGCACCACCGGTACTTGCGCCGCCCAAGGACGCCCCGCCAACCAAGATACCACCCATCGAACTGCCACCATTCACGGAAGCGGCCCCGCCAAGCCCGTAGTTGAGGACACCCCCTGTGTTGGTTCCACCTGAGTTGCTCGCTGTCCCGCCCCTTGCGCCACCAGTCCCTGACCTCGAAGGCTCAGTCGAAGTCCCGCTGCATGCAACCGTGCCAACCAAAACTATGAAGATGCTTGCTCTGCAACGTCTCATTGCGGCGCCTCGATTCGTTCGACCGTCTCGTCACATTCAGTATACCGGCTTCCGTGCGGGATGCGGTGGCACTGTACATAGCAAGATCCGATCCAAGCAATACATCGCTGTTGACCGCACCGGACTAGTGGACTCCGTGCATCACGGAAAACCGCTCACCCACTCCGTGGTTCCTCACCGAGTGGGCCCGTTCGCTCGGGCAGCGGGTTGCTGCAAAGTGTCGACAGTGTCGACAAGACTCCACAGCGAGAGACTATTGCCGTCCTCTCAGAGTCATTGCGTCAACGCGCCGAGACTACGGAATCGGGCGGGCGGTTTGCGCGGGCCGTGCCGGCCAGGCAACGGGTCCGTTGGATCCCCGAACGCGCATGGACGACTGGCGGCGGCCGCCTAATTCGGCGGCCGCCGCGAATTTCTCGTCTATTTCATTGCGAGACCGCGTTCGAAATGCACATCCCCGAGCGGAACCCTCGCGCCATCGCGCGTCACCACGTAGGGACGACTCTCAAACGACAGATTGCCCTTTCCGTCGTGCTCGATAATCTCCAGCTTGCCCAAACCTGCACCCATGGGTCCACGTCGGAAGTAGTGCGCGAACAGGGAGTATCTGCGGTCACCACGCTGACGCGGAGCGTCGATCCCAAAGCATTCCGGACCGTAGCCATCGGTTACATCTGCGTACAACTCACCGCCTCGATCGGGAAGCACCGGCGCGCTGTAGTAGGCAAGCGTGCCCGCCTGGTCGAACACGTGGAAGTCGACGTCGTTGGCATCGGTTTCCCAGGTTAGCAAGAACCGCGCGCTAGGCGCGTTGGCAACGCTGAGACCCATTTCTTCGGTTCGCTTCTGGATCAGAGCGGCGTGTTGTGGATTCTTTCGAATCTGCGCCGCCGCGCAGAGCTGAATCAGATCGGCGAAGATGCGCCGTGACTCTCGATAGCGCGCAGCGTAGCTACGTGAATGGCCGGTCTCGAGGATTTTCAGCGCCTCGACGAGCTCACCCTGCTTCATCAACGCGACGGCCAACCACAATCGACTGCTTGGATGGTCGGGCCTGTCCGCCAAAGCATGGCGATAACTATCGACCGCAATGCCCAGATACTCAGGCGAATGAATGGCTTCCAGCTCCCCGGCCACGAATCTGCGCAAGTCGGCTCTAAATCCCCACAAATCGATGATGGATCCCAGGGCGCGCGCCGCCTTGTCACTTTCGCCTTGCGCCTGGTAGGCACGCCCCAAGGCAACCCAAGCCAAAAGATCCGATGGCTTGTCGTCACGCCATTTTTGAGCTCTCGCCGTAGCTAGCTCGAACCGTTCGGCGGTGATATCTGCCATCACTTCGGCGAACTTTCCGTCCCAAGGTTCGTCGTAACTCCCAGGTTGAGCATTGCCGGAACCAGCCTTGGTGGATAGCGCCTGAACAACGCCACCTGGTTCGAACATGATTGGATACTGTACGATCACTATGCCGCCCTCCGGAGCCGGAAACTCTAGGCCATAGAATGAACTTATCACGCAGGAAACCACCGCTGGATTGGGCAACGCGGAACCACCATTCTGCGCGTTTGTGACGTGCCCTTGGCGATCAATCACGAAGCGTACTTGGACTCGACCGTCGAGGTTCGGATTCTGCGCAAGACCTTGCTCGTAACACATCCGGAACCGCCCGTAGTTCTGGCGAACAACCCGTTGGATCACCTCCGGGGGTAGACGACCGCTCACTACGGTCTTTCCCATCCGAACCTTGGGCGAAAGGCTTCGATGCGCGCCCCCCAGGCGCCCATTTCCACTGCCGAATCCGCTCGATGGTCCCGTGCCTGCTGTTGGCACAGCGTTGGCTGCAGGAGCTGCGGCGGGCGGCGCGCCGTGACCCATCGTGCCGATTGGCCCCAAACCTATGCCCTCACTCTTGCCCTCGCCAATTCCCGATAGGCCAAGACCGCCCGCGCCGAAGGCGTCACCGATCGGGTCGCCCCAAAGATTGCCGCGCGCGCCCACAGCATCACCCATCGATGAATCCCTGCCCCAAGATTCGGTGGGGACGGCGGGCGGACTCAGGTCACTTGGCGCTGCTCCTGCTTCGAGCCGACCAATCGCACCAAACTGTCGAGTTTCTTCAAGAGCGGCTTCGTGCTTCGACCCTTTGGCGGCATACCTACCCGGAGTTGTCGCGACTTTGCCGGCTATACGCGACGGCTCTGCCTCTGCACCCGTGGCAGTCACGGTTCCATTCGCGATCCGCAAGATGTTGGTATCTCGTTTGACGCCGTATCTGTCGTAATCTAGGTTGGTCTCGAGCACGAGCAGGGCCGTATACGGCGAGATGACGCGAAAGCGTTGGGATAGCTCGACAATCTGCCGAACGAGACTCTGGTCGCTTTGTTCGCGCTTCTGCCGTGCGATCAGACTCGCGATTTTTGCCCTTGCCCAAGCGCGTTCGAGTAAAGCCCGGTCGGCAAGCTGCGAGTGCCGGAGCTTCACTGACTGGGCCCCAAGGCGAAAGGCCAGGGTCTGCTTCGGTGCCAGCTCGGCGTACACGAGGGCTTCGTCGCCGTCTTGCAGGCCGTCCAGCTCCGTGGGCCAATACCAGGTGGCACCCTCGACTTCGACGGAAACCTTGCCGCTGGCTCGATGGGTCAAGCGGCGTTCGATTGTGGCAAATGGCAACTCCGCATCCGAGACCATGCCGGGCATTGGCAGTTGAGCGGTCCAACCACGCGCGGCATCGCTGTCGCGGATTCCACCGGACAGCACGACGTCCAGACGTTCGATCCCAACGTCGCCCAGCGCGCGCACCAAGGGAACGATGGGGTCACTCTCCACGTCGTGCATGGTCGTCACACCATCGGTAACGATGATGAGGCGCCGCGCTGGATGGCGCCGCGCCTCCTGCGCTGCCCAGACTACGGCACCTTGAACGTCGGTAGCGCCCATGGCAGCGCGACGTCGAATTCTATCTATCACGCTCGGACCGAAGCCCGAGCTATTGCCCTGATAGATCAGTTGCTGCGTCTGGTCGAACGCTGCCACCGTCAGGTTCGTGTTGGGCTCTTGGGCAACGCGACGTGCGAGTTGCTCGAGCAACGCGAGTTGCTTTTCGAATCCAGGTGCCCGTGAGGCACTCGTGTCGAATAAGAGCATGGTACTTCCGAGCGGCATGGGTTGCTCGTCGAGCTTGGGCCGGACGCGTATCAGCGCCAAATCCCCATTTTGCACCACGGTATTGACCTGCCCCGTCGCCGTATCGAGCAGTAGATCCTCAGTGGGTGCCATCGCCTTGCGCTCGAACTTCAGGTGAACGGGTTTGGGGCCGTTCACCGAAACATCTACGTTGAGTTGGTCCAAAGTTGGTATACCGGCCAGGGCTACAGCGTATTGCTTCGACCCAAGTAGCTCCTCAGAATAGGCCAAAATCAGGTGTTTCTCTTCGTTTGCGGCAATCGGAAACACACGCGCAGAGAACTCATTGCCCAGGGCCTTCTCGAGCAAGGCCGGGTCCTGGCGACGGTGCAAAAAGTCTTCGTACACGGTACGCGCGCGGGTCTTGTCGACCATTTCGCCCTCCTGCCAACCAGCGCCAGTCTTCATGGCGAATCGACTGATGCTGGCCGTCTCGGGCAAGGCAACGCGAAATCGCCCTTCGATGATCCGAGACTCGACATTCTTGAAGGTAAAGTGCAGCTCGGTGAAAGCGAGCGGCCCGACTACGACCCCCTTGACCTCGAGCCCTGTCATCCGAAGCTCGGTGCCCTCCGACGATGTCAATCGGAACGGCGAGCCGTCGCGTTGTACCCTACTCAAGCCAGATACAGAGGTCTTGCCCACATCTTGTGCGCCATAAATGTCGTTGGAATCCGAAAGCGAGAACGATTTTGACCCACATCCGGATCCTAGGGCGCAAAGAAGGAACACCGCTCCCACACGCAGCGGCACATGCCGATTCGTTGTCATCCGAGTCTCCCTGGTTGAGCATACGGACGTCAGACGAGCTGAAATGTTCCCGGGCCGCCAAAGTCGCGCTGTTTAGCCGGCAGGCTGCCTGAACTGGGTCGCTTGCATGGCCCGGTCAGTAGGCGCACTTCCGCCTACCAAGACCTTGCACCGCGAGAGCCAAACATTGCCACGTCGCACCAACAAAACCGAACAAGGTCAACGAAGCGTTAGCTTCGGTGACCTTGCGGAGAGAAGGCGAGCGCTCTGTTTTCGCTTCAGCTCGCGGTGGCAGCCAGTCGACTCGAGCTCGGCGAATCCACATTGCGAGCGGGCTCCGTTTTGGCGGTGAGCACGCCGCGGAAATAACTGCGGTAGGCCCAGCCAAGGTACGCCTGCGCAACGATCAGAAACGCGGCCATCACGGACCCGGCGTGTTCGAAGAAGAAGTGAAAGGCAGCGATCTGCACGATGACAGGCGAAAGCACGACGAGCGCAAGCGGCACGAAGCGATTCGAGAGCAGCAAGAAGCCGCAGGTTACTTCTGTCACCTTGAGCAATGGCAGGAAATAACCGGTCGAGAGCATCCCGGTCATGAACGGCACGATCTTTTCTGCGGGCGGCGGGGTTGGAATGAAATTCAAAAACCCGTTGAGACCAAAGACGAAGAATATGAGGCCCAACAGAATGCGGGCAGCGGTAGGCAGGTGACGCGTCATGACTCGATTCCTCCGAACTATGCGCCATATCGAGCCCGGCCGACGCCACCGCAAGGGGGGCCGGCAAAATCGTCGCCTAGCTGGCGCTGCGGAGGAGCTATTTGCGCCGAGATCCTTGGGGAATTCCCCCCCAACTTACGGGTTGCGCACGCAACGCGCGTTGGCGGTGGGAAAGTAATTCCAGACTCCACTGGCACCTGAATTGACGCCGGTAAACCCGTCACAGTAGCTCAGGCCCCAGAAATTACTGCCACTCGATTCAGCTGCCCAGAACCAATACATGGGATCCTTGCAGCCATTGGGATTGTTCGGGAAGGCAGCAGCGACGATGGCACCTCCCACCTTTGCCTCATTGACGGTACTCGCTAGCTCGTTCAAGGACGGTAGTCGCCAACCGCTGGTGCCGTCGAGTGTTAGACCAGCGCAGTAGGTCACTGCAGCCGCGTGGTCCAAGAGGGTGGGCGACTTGGCCCTTTGCCACATCAGGCCGGTGTAGTTGTCCGTTACTGCGTCAGTGCCGATGCTGTAGTGGTTTGCGGGTTCGATGGCGTAGGCATTGTATGCTTCGCCAGTGCCGTTGCCACGCACGCAACGCGAGAGCACGTTGACGTCGCTCATTACGATCGCATTGCTGGTAAAGCCATTGGTTCCATAGCCCCATGCCATGTTGACGCTGGTGGTGTCATTGGTCAAAATGGTCTTATACCACCACGAGCCCGTGGCGTAGTAAGCACTCGGAACCGCAAACACCTTGGGATAGCCGCCTGCGGTGATGTCAGTAATGCTGGCCATCTCCATGCGCGTTGGCAGGCGCCAGTCACTGTAACCGCCAAGCCTGCTCGTGTTGAGCGCGGCACATTTGTCGTACTGGCCCTGCCAATTGGTCTTGGTCGTGGCAGGGCTCTTCTCCCAAGTCAGGCAAGTTACCTTGTCGGTGACGGTTCCGTCCCCGTTGTCGGTGTAGCTCTGCGGATTGGGAAGATTCTCACTCACCGGTGTAGGCACCTTCCAGCATGCCCACTTGTGCGATCCGCAAGTTGACTCGACGCAAGCACCGCCACTGATAGCTCCGCCTGCGCTCGTCAACGTGCCACCGGTGGTCGTACTCGTCCCGCCGCCGGTCGCCTTGCCACCGGTAGCAATCACCCCACCCGTGCCACTCTTTCCGCCCACGCTAGTAGTGCTGCCGGTGGTCGTCGCCGCGCCGCCAGTCGTTGGAGTAGTGCCACCCTTGCCCCCAGTCGACACGCCGCCTCCGCCCGACAGGGCTGCCCCCCCCATGCTCACGTTGCCACCTACCGAACTGGTAGTTCCACCTGCAGTGGCGTTGCCACCTATCGACTGACCACCGCTCGCATTGTTGATCGCTGTGCCACCGCTCCCAGGGTTTGCACCGCCTGAAGTAAGGGCGCCACCCTCGGGCGTTTCATTGGTCGCCCCACCTGCCGTGGCTGCGGAACCGCCATGGTTCGACGCCCCGCCGACAGTGGGCGTAAGGACTGGGTCCGCGCTAGAACCAGAACAACCAAAAAGACCAGCGCAGACCGAAACAAGGGCGATGGGGATGGAGTGTCGCGAAGGTGTCATGGGGCGCTCCATTACACCGTAGCTTTTGAACGCCGAAGTCAGTCACAGCACGCGGCAAAACGACTAGTTCTTGCCAAGGCACTAGAATATCTTCGTTGGCTGCGGAATTTGGCAGCGGAGATGGAAACCCGATCGAGGCTAGCGCACACACTTCGCGTAGGAAGGACGGGCATTCTGCTCGTCAGAGTTCTGCTGGGCTTGTTGGTTGGCTTCGTCAGCTGCGACCTTGGCGGGGATGTCCTTGGAGATGAGTGTACGAACGCGATCCTCATCCGCCCATTCGACGTTAGCGTACTGTTCGTTGAAGATCTGGATCACGTTGCTGGGCAGTTCGCGTGGTGTCCGTCTTCTCCTGGCGAAGCATCAAGCCTCCATCAATCAAGTTTGCGTCACGTAAGCAGGTGTTGGGAATGGTATGGTTTTCGCGTCGCGGTTCCGGCGCGGAGCGCTCGTCAGTCAAGTACCGTCACGCAACTCTCTCTCGCAGCTGAGCCTCTGAAGTCACTTCGTTTCACTATCCGCATTTGACTTCCCTTTCATACAGACTTTGCCTGGCGCAATGTAAGGCCTTAGCCGCTAACCTGAATCATAGCAAAAAGCGTCACACAAGACGTCAATTGACGACCACTCGGGCCACCTATGCTGCCGTCCGAATGCAGCTTCAGACGGCACCGAGAACTTACCCGTGCGGCACGTGCTGGCCGTAGCACGCTTGCTGAAGACTCACGGTACGTGCATCATGCCGAGCATGGGTTGCACACTTTGGCACTTGATTCTCTTATGTGCTTGTGGTCCCGCAGCATGCGGGTCTACTGATTCCTCGACGGGAGGCAATGGGCTGGGAGGAGCGTCGCAGCCACACAGCGGTGGGGCGGGACCCATCTCGACGGGAGGCAATGGGCTGGGAGGAGCGTCGCAGCCGCACAGCAGTGAGGCAAAACCCGTGGATGTGGATGCTCGACTTGCTGGCTTTACGCGGGGGATCAATCTTGACCGATGGTTTCTGACGCCGATCACGAGCCCGGCCAGTTACATCAACCAAGACGAGCTGTCCATGCTGACAACTCTCGGGTTCGACCACGCGCGTGTTCTCGTGCACCTCACGCAGGTCTTCACCGAGGGCAGCCCTGCCGTGCTCAATGTGCATGGCCTTGCCGATCTCGACGCGGGCCTCGACCTACTGCTCGCCCACGGCCTTCGCGTGATCGTAGACCTGCACAACACCGACCCGGAGTCGGGCGGAGAACTCTATAGCTATCGGCTCGAGAACGAGCCGGGCTTCATTGAGCAGTTCATCGAGTTCTGGCGAGCATTCGCCGTGCACCTATCGGTGCGGGACCCCGATCGGGTTCTGCTTCAGCCGATGAACGAGCCGATCTTCGAGGGGAGAGCTGCCGAATGGGCCAACCAGCAGGAGCGTCTCGTGCAGGCGATTCGGCAAGGCGCACCCCGACACACGATCTTGGTCACGGGCAACGATTGGTCGAGCCGCGAGGCGGTGATGGCCCTACCGCCGCTGACCGATCGCAACGTAGTGGTCGACTTTCACTACTATGAGCCCCAAACCTTCACCTTCCAAGGGTACTACCAAAATCAGACAGAAGGCTGGACGTTCCAAGTCGCGCAGTTGCGAGGGCTTCCCTATCCCGGAACCGAGGCAGACTTGAACGCGTTCGAACAATCAGTGCCTTCCCCGGGCGCGGCAGCGCTCGTCCGCGAATACGCCGCCGGAAAATGGGACGCTCAGAGGCACCTCGACAACATCGCCCAGGTGAAGGCCTGGGCAGACGGGCGTGGGGTGAAACTCATTTGCACCGAGTTCGGTGCGGATTCGGTGTTCATGACCGAGTCAGATCAGGTGCGCTACGTCGAGGACGTACGCTCCGCCTTGCAGAAGTATGGCATCCCTTGGACCTTCTACGACTACGAGCAAGGGTACGGCATCGTCCGCCGCGGGCAAGGCGGGTGGGCGCTCGACGCGCCCGTCGTGAAGGCCTTGGGGATGGATCCCGCGTCGGTGCAGGCAACGAGGTTCTCTGCGGCATTCGGCGCCCCTCTGCCCGCCTGCGCGAACGCCATGCTTGACGACTTGGAGGATGGGAACCAAGACGGAGCCCTCGGAGCCTGGCACAAGGTCCTCGACTCCCTGGGAAGCACCGCCCAGGGGGCGCTAGTTCAAGGCCCAGGAGCAGGCAGCTCAGCCTACGCGGCGACCATGTCGGGCAAGATCGCAACGGGCGCCTATGGCTTTCAGGGTGGACTCTCGTTCGACTTCAAGCAACCCCTCGACGCCAGCATGGCTCAGGGGATCTCGTTCTGGGCGCGTGGTGAAGGAACGATGGACGTTCAGGTGATGGACGCCAACACCGATCCTGGCGCAGGAATCTGCACCGATTGCTCCCCATTCTACGCTCCGATTCGCCTGAACTCGGAGTGGACCGAGTACACGGTGCTTTTTGCGGGATTGCAGCAGAGCCCCTACTACGGCGAGCAGTATGTTCAGCTCAATCCCTCGAGCCTTCGCCAGATCGCATGGGTCGTGAGCACGCCCGGCAAGTTCTACGAGATGGCGGTGGACCAGGTCAAGCTCGTGGGGTGTTCGAAGTAGCCAAGATCACGATCCATTGGACGCAGGAGACCGGTCTCATGCTCGAGCCAGTTGGCCCGCTCGAGTTGTATGCGAAGCAGGCTCCACGTCGCGCCCCATTCCCTGCGCGAACTCCACCGCCAACCCTTTGCCTCCAGGCTGTACCTGACATACTTGAGCTCGAACCAACCGCGGGACGTATGAGTCGCAGGCGGATCGAGCCAGCCCGCTGGGGGCATCGCGCACGGGCTTCACATCGCTAAAGCCCAATCGCCTTCGCTTCGACCCAGAACAGCCGATTCGGTGCCGGCATGATCGCGAGCGAACGCGGCAGCACGCTGGCCCAACCCGAAACGACCTCGAGCACGTAGAACTCTGCGTCACTCTCGAGCTCACCCACGGGCTTGGCCGACGCTGCAGCTTGGATGCGCAGCGGAGCCGACCGCGCGGCGCGCAACAACTGCGGTGAACCACCGAACGCCAGCTTCGGTGGTGTGCGCTGGCGCCGAGCAGGAAGGAGCTGATCCTGCACTTCCCCTGGTGGCAATGCCGCAAGATCCTGCTTCTTGGCCCATGCGGTGATCGTGACTTCACCGTCGTAGCGCAGGCTGACCCAGTTGCCTTCGGAACTAATAGCAAAGAACAGAACCGGATCCGAGGAAGCATGGCGCGCCAAGGTATACAGCGACTTGGCAGCGTTCGTCGCGGCATCGAACAGCGACAGGCTGGCGTTATCGAGCCGGTAGATCCGCGCCTTGGGCGGCAATGGATCGGGATAAACGCTCGCATCGGCGAAGCCCAACATCGCACAATCAGCCCGTGCCACGAAGGTCTGAGCAAAATCGCGTTCTAGCCGCTTTTCAACGAAGAGATCGTTGCCCACGCGGACCACGGCATCGAGCCGCACCCCCGGCGTCAATGCCAAGACGGACGGGACGACTTCGATGCGCGTCTTGGCGCGGATCCCGAGCATGCGGACCGACGCCCAGCCTTCGATGCGAAAGCCGCGCACCTCTGCCGTACTCGTGACAATGCGCGCCAGGGCACTGGGCATGACGGGCAAGGCTTTGACCTCCAGCGGAGTCGCCGTACCCGTCAGCCGCGCAATCGCCTGACCCGCTTCATCGCGGATCTCCGTGTCGATGTCCGGCACTGCGAGCCCTTGTAGGCGACAGGATTCCGCGTCGGCCGCACCAGCGGACCGCGTCTGCAACCACGCCGCACCAACCAACAGCAGGGTCGCAACATGTCGAATTTTGCGCATTTGCATCGGGAGATCTGTCGAATCATGCCGCGAGTCATTCATCAGCGTAAATACGAAATCTGACACCGACATTTGCCTACCCGCAAAACTGCGATGGTTCTCGTGGTTGGTGCGACGCTACGGATCCTTAGCGCCCCCGTCCACCACGCGCAGCTCAGCCGGCACGTAACGCTCGAATTCACGGAGGAACGTGAGTGTCTTCGGATCGGCACGATCGACGTACAGAGTGCCGTTCAAGTGATCGGTTTCATGTTGCACGACTGCGGCAGGAAACCCTTCCCAGACGAAGTCGACTGGGCTGCCCGTTGCGTCGAACGCCTCGACCCGCACACGGCGCGGACGCGTAACGCGTCCACGCAATCCCGCCACGGATAGGCAGCCCTCGTAGACTTGAATCGACTCTTCGGCAGCAAGCGTCCCTAGAGTTGGATCGACCAACGGCGTTAGCTTCGGATTCACGAGCACCGTCACCGGGAGCACACCCGTATTCGGGTAGCGCGGATTCTGACGCAATTCGATCACGACGAGTTGCAGCGATTCGTACAATTGGGGCGCAGCTAGGCCGGCACCATCCGCGTCACGCATCGTGACAATCATGTCATCGATGAGACGACGGATTTCGGCAGTAGCGAGTTCGTCTAGCGCAAGCGAACGGGCTTGCTGCCGCAATACGGGTTCCCCGAGCTGGGCAATCTTACGGATCGGCATGACCGTTCTTGCCAGAATTCCGGAGTTTGTCCCAGCCCCATCCTAGAAACGAGGCTATTTGCGCTGATCTATGGCGGGCAATTGGCGTAGGTGCAACCGGCAATAGCGGTGCAATCTGCCGTGGTCGGCACCGCTTGGTAGCACTTCCACTGGGGCAATGCGCTCGGCGAACTCGCCGCGCAACCAGCTTTGCACGCGGTACCATTGCCGCTATTTGCCAAGGTCAGAATGGCTTGGATATCGGCCGATAGTGACGGGTCGGTCTGACACTTGCTGGCGACTGTCTTCAGGTTCGTGCAAGCCTCAGTGCAATCGAAACTCGCCGTTGTGTAGGGACACACGGTCGCTGCCGTGGAGCCGCCTGAGCCTGTGGCAGTACTACTGCCACCTCCCTGAGCAGTCGTCCCGCCCGAGCTTGTGAGCGTCGAGTTGGTTCCACCTTGTCCGGTAGTGCTGCCGGTCGAGCTGGTTCCGCCAACGCCGGAGGTACCACAGACCGGCTCTGCGCAGCCGCTTTGCTGCTCACAGCTGTCGATGGCGTCAAAACAATCGGCACAGGCCGCCGAGGCATTCGTATAGCAGGTCACGGCACAAGCGGTGTCTTCACAAGAACAGGCGAAGAGACATTCTATCTCGGTCTTGCAGGTACCCGCGTAGCTGCCACTTAAATAGCTCGCTCCAAAACAGGTTTGGTATTGGGTGCCACATGCCTCCTGTATGCAAGCATCATGGGCTTCTTGTCCGGTGCAGGTCGACCCCTCACTCGAGCTGCTCGATGAGTTGCATTCCCCGGTCGGTGAGCGCCCGGACTTGCTCGTGTTGCCGCCGCTACTCGAACTGCAACCTTCGAACCCGAACGCCATCGCTACGACGACGAAGCCAACATAGAATCGCGATGCTTTCATGTGCTGTCCCTTCTCGGCCAAGGCATGGTCCCCAGCAGCTTCAATCTGCAGACGGCCAAATCTCGATTCCCTGAAGGGCGACCTCCCTTCGCACCCGCACAACCAAACCGTCGGCGAGGCAGCGGTCATGTAGCTAGGCACCGGGAATTATTCTAGTATTGCGGGATCATTCGCGGCACATCGCTAGACGAGCCATGGCCAGATACGTTAAGGCGCCACCTCGGATGGCGTCACCTCGGATATAGTCTCTCCATGACTGATACCGCATTCCGTCAGCTGCTCACGGATACTCTGCGGGATTCATTCGCGACGCTTCGGAAGGCTTCCGCAGGGGAGCGGCTCTACACCTTCGCCGTGTTCACCAGCAAGGAGTCTGACTTCGAGTACCTCGCCGTGTCGGGAAATACCGAAGAGGGCCTCGCACGTCGCGTCAATGCTTGGTTGTCCGAGCATCCCGAAAGTGATCCTGCAACGATTGCTCGCGAGCTCCGCTGGTCGACGCCAGAGTGGAAGTACCACGACTTCTTCGAATCCATTGGAGACTTGACGCTACCTTCGGGCGTGGGTGATAAGCGCGATGCTCGGATCTATTCCGAGATCGTCGCCGCCTTGAAGGACTTAGACGAAAGTGGCCTATTTGGAACTGAGGCAGAGCGTGAACAGGTCACACTGCTCATCGTATGCGAGGACACGAGTCCGGAATACTTCCAGAAGGGCCTACGGAAGCTCAACCCGCCCGGAGTCGTCAAAGCGTACCTCGCGGACTATACGCCGGCGCGGCTCTACGCAAGGCTCGATCGACTTCCACCCGAACCACGGCTGCTCAGTTACCTTACGCTGTACGAGGATCTTGGCCTGCATCAGGATACGCTGTTGTCGCGCGAGGCTAGACAATGTGGCCTCGTTTCTCACCTGACGCTCGGTCCCGTGCTGTCGAAGATGGCACCTACCGTCGTAGATGGCCTGCTGACCATGGTCGAACGCCACGTGATGGCCAAGGCCTTCAACCCAGAGGGTTCAGCCGAACGGAAACGCGATGGGGCGTTCACTGCCGAGATCCGACTGGCCACTTCCACGGTGTTGCTCATTGGTACCTTCGACACCTTGGGCGAACCCGAGATCCAACGGCTTCAAAGACTCCTCGTGCAACGGCTCGACTTCGATGCGGACACGAGTGGTCCAGTTTCAACCCTGCCCGAAGACATCGCACGGGTACTGCATGACCTCTACCCCGAACGTTTCCCGGAGCCGCAGAAGTCAGCCTCAACGAATCGATTGATCAACGCCAAGAAGTTTCACTGAGCAACTCGAACGCAATGGTTTCTCTTCCGCTAGAACTTGCAAAAAATCATGATGCCCTGTCCTGCGCCGTGCCTCTAGAACAGCCAACGACCCCATTGACTCACGACGATCCACCCGAGCCCGAAGGACGTCGCGTTCGCGAGAAAGCTCGTCACGAGGGCGCGCGACGGACCAAGGCCGGACACGACCGTGGCATAGAACCAGGCTTCGGCTCCGAAGGCCCAAAGTTCCGAAATGGTGACAATTGTAGCGTACCGCAGCGGCAACACCGGAAAGAAGAACCAGACCAGCGGGTGGGTGACCAAATTGGCAAACAGTACGACTTGAAGCCTTCGCCAGAGGCCTGGCTCGACGCGACGCAGCAACCATAGGACAACCGGAAGCTCGAACGTCAGCGTCAAGCCAAAGCCTACCAACCACGCGTACCAGGCTAGTTGCATGACTGGCGCAACTTGCTCAACGCATCCCGTAGCGCCGCAGCCTCATCATGCCGATGGCCAGCGCCGCGGCAATCAGCCCCGCGGCGGCAGCCGAGGTGTTGCGCACTAAGGCGACCGAGCAGCCACTGTCATCGTTGTTGGGATCTATCGCGGTTCCACTGCCCGCAACGGCGGTGGCAGTCGTTGTCGATGTAGTGCCACCCGTCGGCGGCGCGACGTCGGCAAGGGCCGGCACAGCCACGACCAAGAAAAGTGAAGCAACCGCAGAAGTAAGTAGTTTACGCATATTCATGACTTCATCTCCGCATTCACCGACAAAGAAGGTAACGCTGGGATTTTCGATCCAATTCCAAGCAGACGCAACCCCCCGTAGACGCAAACTGTCCCGATCGCGATCCAGAGCCCAAGGAGCGAGCGAGCGCAAAGCGGACCTCCGCCAGGTAGCATGGTTGGAAGCGCGCCGATAATCAGCGCCAGACAGGTCCAACCAAAGGCCGTGGCAAGTCTATTGGGCAAGAGACGCGCAACGGCGGTCAAGGTAACCGGCATGGTCATCTGAAACACGAAGAGCCCAAGGAGCAGCCAGAGAACGGGCGCCGCAAATACGATGGGCACCATCGATAGGAGCAGCGCCACGACGCTGGTCTCGATCCAGCCGAGGCGATCGGCTAGGTACCCACCGAGTGATTTGCCGAAGAAGGCGGCCAGTGGGAGCCCGAGCACCAGTAGCTCAGTGCGAGCGTACCCGCGCGCCGCAGACATACCGACCAAGCTGCGGACCGCAATTGATACCAAAAGCAGCGTCACGGCCAAGTAGGCGTAACGGATCTTCGGTTGGTGAACACCCGAAGCGAAGGCAATACTGGCCGCTCGGCGTGCCCCCAAACCGCGATAGCTCGACACGAGTAGAAGTGTGACTGCCACCAGCAGCAGCAGGGGCCACACTGGACCGGAATGCTGACCGGCTCCATAGTGCATGCCAAACCCGAGCCCGAGTGCGCCGGGAGCGACAAAAATCCCCGCCGGGGCCGCGCGCTCGAGACCACCGCGCAGAACGGTAGCACCTGCACCGAGATGGAACAAGGCGTTGCCGACACCGGCGCAGACCATGGTAGAAAGGCAATTCACCGGGTAGATTGCCAAGGCTAGAAGCGTTGCAACCAACCCGAGGAGCATGGCGAGCTTCGGTGTTGCGTAGCGATCCGTGAACCAACCGAATGCCACCTGCGAGCCAAACGCGATGAGGTCGTATCCGACAACAACGGCAAATGCTAGCTGGGGCGAGACGGGTCCGGTATGTGACGCGCGCATCACGGCGGTCACGGTCGATGCATCGACGAGCGCATGGGCAATGCCGAGCAACGCCGGGGCTAACACGACCGATACTCCGCCATCAGCTCGAGTTCGAAGCGCAAATCACGACGACAGATATCGGCATGCAGCATCTCGAACTCGAGGTCGAGATGCTGGCCCCAGACCGCGCGAACCAGCTTCTCGTCCCCTGGGTTCGGAAAGTACGCCGTTGCCAACTTCACGTCACGAAACCCGAGCCCGTGGTGCTCGAGCAGCGCCGCTACCACGCGAAACGTTTCTTGGAGCTGACGCAAGGTTTGCCCGGGAAATAGCGTGTTGCCGTTTGCGTCGATGCTTGCAGTGCCCGATACGTACAAGCGCTTGCCTTCAGGCCAACGCAAGCACATCGCCCGACTGAATGCGCTACCGTAGTCAAAGGCCGCGCCTTGCAACGGAGAATCTCCAACCAACACCTTTGCCTGGTCGACCTTGGGACGGAATGCGAGCAGATGCGCCTTGAGTGCACCACGCTGCTCGTTGGCAACGCCCACTGCTGTGCTCGCGGGAGCTCGCCCAAGCAAACCACGTTCGGAATAGAACCGCGTACGAACTCGATTGAACTCGCCGTACCACGAGAGAATGTCGTCGAGAAAGAACCAAGTTCTAAGTACCTGGTCGAAAGTGAAACCGGCGCGGGCAAGCAGGGCCTCGAGCTGCTCGAGAACCATCCTGGTCTGAACCGCACGCAAGCCATTGCTCATTGCCGGAACGACGTCGGTGAGCAAACAGTAATGGCCGAGCTCGTCCTGCCATTCGTAACCGCGATGTAACGACCCAACCAGCAACGGCCTTGCGTCCGCGGGCGGGGCTGACCAAAGCCGCGGCCCCAACGCGACCGCTCTAGGGCAGGACATCCGCTTGGCTTCGACTTGACCGTGCATGGTTTACCGCCGTCCCAACTCGCAAACGATATGCCAAGACGAGCCCGCCCAGGCGGCATAAATTGGGACCGGTTGCACTTGTCACCAGTGTCCGCTTGCCGACACAAATGGCGCCAAATTCCCGCCAATGGCCCCGAGCGGGCGGCACAGCCGGCCAGTGAATGTGCCACTTTGTGCCACCCGTGGGTTCGAAATGTCGTGGCCGCGGCCGTCTTGGTGCCGCTCGTTGCGGCTCGCTCAGTTGAGGAAGCCCAATGCTCGGTCACCCTCTAAGCCCTTTGCAACCGCCACGCCCGCGATCGGGTGGGCAACGAAATCGACCAGCAGCAGCTCTGGCGAACAGGAGAGTCGCAGCGGTGGATAGTCTGCGCCGACCCCAGCCGATACGAATAGCTCGGTGCCATCGACAAAGAAGTCACCAAGATCGAAACGCCTACCATACACCGACGGCACTGCCAGCGCTCCTATTCCTGGAATGCGCCACTGTCCACCGTGGTTGTGTCCAGCGAATACGGCGTGGGCCCGCCCACGTAGCGCGTAGATGTTGTCCGGCGTGTGGCTGAGCGCCACGACGAAGTCACCCGCGGTGAGAGGCGGAACGTCGAAGTCTTTGCCCCAGGGCCATTCAGTACCGCACAACACCACATGATCAGCGCCGCCACCGGACAATCGCTGGCATGTTCCCGACAACACTCTCACGTTGGCCAGAGTGAGCGCTTGCCGCACCTCCCGGTCTGCGCCCGCCCAATATTCGTGGTTGCCGAGAACCGCGTAGACGCCCAACCGCGCCCGCAAAGGCAGAGCGAGCCAGCGCCTGAGCAAAGGCAGATACGAAGCCTTCGACAGAAAGTCGCCCGTCATGACGACTACGTCCGGTGCTTCGACATTGGTGCGCTCCACAATTGATTGAAAGTACGCCCAAGGGATCGACGGCGTTATGTGGAGGTCCGTCAAGTGAACGATTCGCAGGTGACCCATTTCCTGAGGCAAATTGACCGCGTGACGACGAACAACCAGATCAGTCGTCGTCCAGGGGCGTTGCCAGTTGATTGCTGCAACTTCACCAACGTCTTCGGCGTGACCGCGGTACTTCTGACGCAGCCACACGCGATGCAATTCTCCAACCGTGAAACTGCAGAGCAGCACGACAGGAGCCACGCGCCACAATGCGCGCCTTTGGTTGGCCATTGCCAACCGCGCCAAGAGAAACATACCCACAGAAAGCAACACCGTCGTCGCATTCTTGGTCGCATTGTTTGACCAATGAAAGATGATGCGATTACTGAGGTAGAGCAGGAGTCCCACACCCGCAGCCAGCCAGATCACGGGATCGATGACGCGCAGGATAGCTTGAGGTTTGCCCATTCGCGCACTTCTTAGCGCGAGTTTGGCGCCATGCCTCGTGGAGAATTCGTGGAGAGCATTCCCTTGGGCGACATATGCGACCAGGCAGTAGCTGGCGGTTTGTGGAACTTAGGGCCTACGACCCATCCCTGACCAGTCACATTGGCGCGCACTTGCCGGATGAGGCGTGGCGACTGAGTTGTCCTCGACATCGGCAGTACCTCCGATCGACCTGGCTCGGTTCGCCGAATGATCGCTCTTCCTTTCGACTCGTGCCTGCCTTTTCGTCGTGCGTCGTCATGCAGAGAAGAAGAACCATTGCCTGCCCTGGAAGCCACATTGGGCATGCGGATGGTTCCGCGTTGCACGGAGACCAATCAACGCGCCATTTGCGCCTTCGCCAAAGTTTTTGAGAGCTCCTTGGGCTAATGCTTCTGTCTGGCCATGCGGCAGCCTATCCTCACCGCGGCGAGGTCCTGGACATGACGCAGCCGGACGGCTCGCGCGTCGACGTATTGGTATAGGGCGACGAGTTCCACGTGCGTGCGGTAACGCCCGACGGCTACACCCTGATCGTGGATCCAATCACCAGCTACATTTGCTACGCGCTCAGAACGGCCGACGGTGACCTCGTGTCCTCTGGTGTTGTTTATGACGGCGCGGCAAACGGCGCGGATCTGCTGGCACTCCGGATCACCAAGGGGGCAATTCACTCGAGGGAGCGTCGCGACGAGTCAGACAACGCTAAGCGCTGTCGTCTCAACCCGAACCTCGGCAAGATCAATCCGCGAATTGCCGCGCGTGGACGATCGAGCTTCGAAGTGCTCCAACCCATCGCCGAGCCGGTTCCGAGCGGCACCATCACGGGGTTAGTAGTTCTTGTCGATTTCCCCGATCGTCGCTACAGCATCGCAGTGAGCGAGGTCGCGAATGCCTTCAACGGCACGGGTACCTACGGCAGTACTTGGCGCGGCTCGATTCGCAAGTGGAGTGAGCCGATCTCCGACGGGGCCACCAGCGTCCAGCATAAGGTCGTTGGGTACCATACCGCGAAGTACTGCGTGTCTCACTACAACGCGCCTAGTGCCGAATGGGACTACAGTACCTCGGAAGAGCGCTACGACGAGGTCTATGCCTATGTGGACATCAACGGAGACAGATCTCCCTTGTGCACCGTTTCGGATGTGGGCAGGGTGGATGAAGCCTACGGTCGTCACGAGCGGCATGGGAGTGTACTCGCTGACTGCCAACGGGACCTCATTGCTGCGCTACAACAACTCCAGCAAGTCCACGGCGTACTTCGTTGCCGAGTACGCCACGAAGGCAGCCTGGCGCAGCCCACCAGATCAGGGCCGGCTGATTTGGCACATCGACAAGGATGGTGACAACAGTTGGCAGGACATGACCCCGACTAGGCACTACGCCATATCCGTAGAACAGGCGGACGGCAAATTCGATCTAGGGCACAATGTGCGCGCAGGTGACGGAGAGCTCTTCCACGCGGGTGACAAGACTCGGTTCGACGAAGGAGCTAGGCACGATCTTGGGCGCCCTAGCTGCACTCACGCTCGGATTGCGGCGCCGACGTCGCGGCCGGTCCTTCGCAAATGTCTCGATCGGCTGACGAAATTGGCCTCGGGCGACGCCCTTTCTTTCCCTCACCACCCGCGCAGGGTCTTCATCTCTTTCCATGTGCGACGTATCAGCCAGGTGTCACCGACGGTTGGGCTGGTAGTGTTCGGGCCAACGATCATCAGCGAGCCTCCTGCCGGCGTGGACCCCGTCCAGTCGTAGTAATCCTGGAAGCCAAATCCGTGGCCCATCTCGTGCATGAAGGTATTGACATCGTAGGCGACGTTGCTCATCGCGTTGTTGAGGGCGGCAACGGGAACGCGAATGCCCCAGTCGCCACCCTCGCCGGCCGCTGCGTTACCATCGTCGATCCATACCCAGTAGTCATGGTGGAACGTTTCGCCCCCAGGACAACTCGGAAAGGAGTGGCTCGGGTTGGAGAAGAACGAGCAACTATCGGGGCACTTGGGTTCTCCGCTGCCGTCAGTCGCCGTGTAGATCTTGGCGGTGGTGGTGTCAACGTCCGACACCCATGACGTGTTGCCGGATTTCACCGCCCAGCCCGTCACCTTGACGGTGATGCTGGGGTAAGGAAAGCAGCCGTAGCCCTCGAGTTGAGAGAACCAACCGTTGAACCATTTCTGATACGTACTAGCGATCCCGCTCTTTACGGTCGCACTCGGAGCTGTGCTCGCGCCCCAGCGCATACACAAGTTGATCTGGCCCTTACCCAGCATCGCGCTGTCGAGGAGCCAACGTTTGAGGTTCTTGACGTTGGCCCCGAGCTGTGCGTTCCAGCTCTCATTGACCCACGCCGAAACGCTAGATGGCGGGTCTGACCAGGTGCAAGCGCCTGAGCCACCGGTATTGGTCGCCGAAGTCCCACCGGTCGCGACGCCACCCGTAGCGGCACCGCCGGCTGCCTTGCCACCAGTGCTTGCGCCACCCGTTACTGTGCCTCCAGCGGCTTTGCTACCCGCGGCGCTGCCAGCGGTATTCGAAGTTCCGCCCGTCGCGGTGGTGTCGCCGCTGTCTGCGCCACCAGCCGCGGTGCCACCAGAACTAGTCCCCCCTTTGCTGACAGCGCCGCCTGTCGCGAAGCCATTGCCGCCAGTGGCGGTGGCGCCACCTCTATTCGCCGTGCCACCAGTCGTCGAGCCGTTTCCGCCCACGTTCGGCTGGGCTCCTCCAGCAGCCTGATTGCCACCCGCGACCGGACTAGACCCTCCGGTGGTTGCATTGTTGCCCCCAGCGGTCGCTCCGCCCGTGCTCATCGTTGAGCCACCCGCTGGTGCAACGGCGCCCCCCGTTGATGAGCGCGCGCCACCATTGCCAACTCCACCCTGGCCCGAGTTGGAAATATCTGCCCCCGGATCTGATGGGCCGCAAGCTGCTGCCGCCAACGCCAAGGACGCGATCGCAACCACACTTCTCTTTTGCACGTGAACCTCAATAAAGACCGAAAGGCGCTGGCGGACAGTTGGCGCACCGAAGGTCGCACAGGGCCCTCGACCCGGACGGTGCAGCAGAAATGGACTTCCAGTGTGGTCTAGTCGAACCACGAACCATTGAGCAGGCTCGGCCAGCGGCTCCAAGTGTTAGACGAGGCGGCCGCGCCGCCGCCGTCCAAGCAGTGCGAGTCCCAACAATCCAAGGCCCGCCCAGGATTTCGATTCGGCGGGTGTGCCTGCGATCCGGCAGCTGCAACCATCGGCTTCCCCGGGCGCGGCTCCAGCAGCATCCACTGCACCCGAACTGCCCAGTGCCCCGCCAGCGTTGGCGGCACCACCGACTGACTGCGCGCTACTGCCCGTGCCCAATGCACTGGAGCCACCAGTCGTGGTCGTGGAGCCTCCGCTTGCCGACGGGGCTGCACCTCCAGTGGGCGCCATCGTCGTGCCACCAATGGGTGTTGTGGTCGCTCCGCCGCTCGCATTTCCGCCTGTGGCATTGCCACCTGTGGCAGCTCCACCCGCTGATTTGCCACCAAGCTGAGTGCCGCCTGTTGAAAGGCCACCTGTTGCCTGGCCACCGCTCGATCTGCCGCCCGTGGCAGCACCGCCCGTGGCAGCACCGCCCATCGTGCTGCCTGCAGCCGCAGTACTGCCACCGCTCGTCGACGCGCCGCCGGTGCCCGTCGCGCCGCCGGTGCCACTCCCGCCACCCGTGCCGGCCTCGGCGGGCGTCAGTGTGTACATCAATGCGCCGCTGTATGGCACAGTAACGGACAAGCTGTTCGTGATGCCCGTCACATCCGAGCGATGCCACAAGTCTCGAACCGTGGGCGTACCTGTCATCCCCAGCTGAGAGAATGAAGCGGATACGGTGGCGTCCTGCGTGCCTCGATTGAAGAGCGCCACCGCCTTGCGACCGCCGCTTAGATCGCGAGTCCACACCTCAGTGCTACCTTGCTGGGCAATCCGCTTGCCGTGCGTGCCACTCGGATCCTGGTTGACCGCCATGACCTCCTCGTTGGTGAGCAGCGCGGTGGTCCAATCATCCGTAGACAAGGACACGACGTTACCCCCGAACATCAGCGGGGAAGGCATGATCCCCCACAGGGACATGATAGTGACCTGTTCGTTCTTGCTGAATGTGGTTTGACCTGACGCGTGCCACTCATTGCGTGGGCCGAGGTAGCCAAGGGGCAACATATCGAGGTCGGGCCAATGTCCCGCGCCCAGACCAGTGACGTCTTGCCAGGTACTCGCTGCCGTGAACACACCGGGAAGGTCGGTAAGCGCGCTATAGTCCCAGAAGTCGTTCACTGCCCGCCACATGTTGGCGTTGGTGGCCAAGTGGCTCGCCGAACTGGAGAACCACGCTGGATCGTTCGGGCCAGGTGATAAGCTCAACACGATGGAGCGCCCGCACTTGTCGATGGCCTTGCGGATAGCGTCGACCTCCGCCTGATGATAGGTGCGCGTGTCGTTGTTGAGCATGTCGTCGATCTTGATGAAGTCGACTCCCCAGGCGGCGTACTGCTCGAATAGCGAGTTGTACCAATCCTGGCCGGCAGTAGTGTCACCGCGCACCCCCCACATATGCTGATCCCAAGGGCAAGGATCGCTCGCATTGCCGGCGTCCTTGGCTTTGAAGGTGGAATTCGCGATTGGGGTGTTGGCGTCGTACGACTTGCGCGGAATGCCGCGCATGATGTGGATGCCAAAGCCCAGGCCCGTGGCGTGGATCTTGTCCGCGAGGCTCTTGAAGCCATTGCTACCGGTTGCCGACGGGTACTTGCTGGTTGCGGGCAGGTAGCGGCCGTTGGCGTCGATGGGCAGTCCGGGTTCGTACCAACGATAATCGATGACGACGTAGTTCCAGCCGTACGGCTGCAGGCGCGATTTGAGCGCCTTGGCTTGCTCGAGCATGTCGCTCTCGGTAACGCTTGCGCCGAACGAGTCGTAGCTGTTCCAGCCAACTGGCGGCGTGAGGCTAAGTGTATTGCCCGCGACCAAAGTAAGCGTTGCGCTCGCGTTCCCAGCGGCGTTGGTCACCTTCACGTTGACTGGGTAAGAACCCGCCGCAGGCATGGTTCCAGAAATGACTCCGGTGTCCGCTGCCAATGACAGCCCGCTCGGCAATCCCGTGGCCGAGTAGGAAAGGGGCGCTTGACCTGTTGCGGGGATCGCAAAAACGAAGGCGCTATTCGGGAAGGCCGCAAACGTGAGGGGCGCTTGGATCCGCGGCGTGGCCGGTGAAGCGGCCGTCGAGATAGCAATAGTGGTTTGCGCGGCTGGCGCGATACTGGAAACTCCCAGCGCGGCTACCAATAGTGCCGCGGGCGTGGCGGTTCTTCGATGGATGACTGCCATGGGGGCGCTCCTACGTCTATTTGTGTCGAACGTGGCTTACTCGCATCGCAGTGTACGACCGACCAAATCTCGCAGCCATGGTTGCGATGTTCGAAGTAGGGTCGATTTGTGACAGCCTTGAAATCCCCGAAGTCCAAGGCAGCCGAGTGGCGTTCTCGGTCCAACGAGGTGCTCACCTCGGACGTTGTTGCAAGCAAGAGGCCCGGTCCACCAGCGCCACCAGAATGGACGCGCGCGCTGAAGCAGCTCACCGAGCTCTCACGCTCACCGACACCGGCTCCTACTTGGTGGACTCCAAGGTCAGCGTACTTTGGTAGCGTCGAGACGCGACTGGATCCCACCAGCTACCATTGGGATGGAATGAAGCGCCTGGGCCGCAACGATCACCCGCTGTTCTTCTTCCAGTTCACTCTTGCGGGCTGGGGTGAATTTCAGCGCTATGCGCAGCCTGCACAGAAAGTTGCTCCGGGAACCGGATTCTTCGCGATCCTTCCTTCGGAGCATCGCTACTACTTGCCGAAGGACTCCCCGGGGTGGACCTTCGGCTGGATCGGGATCTATCACCCGTACTTGCTGGCCCGAGTCATAAAGCAAGTGGCCGTAACTGGTCCACTCGTCGATACCCCGCCTGACGGGGCATTGACTGCAAGCGCGCTCCGCCTCGTGCGCGGCGCAATCAAGAAAGACTTCCGTGACCGCTACGCGGTGGAACTTGCACTATTCGAGTTCGTATTGGCCTACGAGCGCTGGGCGCACGAGGCAAGCGACAGCTCCGGTGAGCGCAAGCGTCTACTAGAAGCGGTCCGGGCGCAGATCGTCGCAGGCCTACCCAAAGCCGTAGGGGTCGATGAGCTGGCCGCCGAATACGGGATGAGCCGTAGCCATTTCAGTCACTTTTTCCAGGCCAAGACTGGCCTGACGCCGGCGAAGTTTTCGACCGAGGTGCGCATTCATGAGGCAACGCGCCTGCTGCTGCACAGCCGCGCGCCGCTCAAGCAAGTCGCCGACGCTTGTGGGTTCGCTAACGCCAATCATTTCTGCAAGGTCTTCCGCCGTTTCCAACACCTTAGCCCAGTAGCTTACAGGGATGCTGTGAGGTAGGCAAGACGGTGAAACCAGTCCAGCCAAGAGTCTCGGCTTGCACGGATCCTCAAGGAGTTGACGGCGGGAGGAGCTGAAGCCCGACAAATGAGTTCGAGTGACCGTTGGGAATCACGCAGCGACCGGGATGCGGAAGGTCAAGGCTAATAGGCGGCACAATAGGTCGGAAATGAGCTAGGAAGCCGACTAGCGTACGGTTCGGGAGCAACACCGAACGGATGGGCCTTCATGAAGTCCCAGGCTGATGCATAGAGCCCTGCGGGCGCCTGACAATGGCCGCCGCCATGATTGCAGTTGACCACGAAACTTCCTGCCGAATCCATGTGAGCGTCATAGGTGGCGCTGGTCGTCGCAAAAGAGACAACCACCACGTCGCTCGAGCCACCGTGCATCGTCATGACCGCAGGGACACGAGTCGGATCTTGGATGGTCTGCCGCGTCACCTCGCCACCGGAGTTTGGAACCGAAGCCGCGATATAGCTCGATCGCATCGCGCCCATGCACCCAGCTTGAAGGCCACCGGCGCTGCATCCCGTCGTGTAGATTCGGCGGGCACCAATGCCGTAATCGCGCACGGCACAGGCGGCAATTAGATCTGCGACTTTGAAGTCGTCTTTGCTGAAGGTGGAGGTCCCCGAACAGTCGCCCCCAGTCCCGAGGGACCCCTGGAACGAAACGATGATTCCACCCTGATCCAGAATCTCCTGTCGCACCGCTGCAGGCACGAGCGTGTTGACCTCGTTCGCCGTTGATCCGGTGCCATGCCAATAGAAGACCAGTGAACCCGTGCCTGCCTTCTGGGGGCCCACTTGGAGCGATATCCCAGACAATCCTCCAATCGTGGCCGTGCCGGTCTTGAACGAGGGGCATTCGCCGACGATCGGCGGGAGACTGGGATTGGCACCCGTGGTGGCGGCGCCACCTTCTGCTGCGCCACCGACTGAAACCGCACCACCCGTCGGCGCTAGGCCGCCAACGCCGAACGCGCCGCCGAAGGTCGGTAGTCCCCCAAATCCGAATCGGCTACCGCCAGCGGCCGCTAGGCTCCCGCCGCGCCCAAGCAATCCGCCGGATGCTGATGGGCTCCCCCCGCGCGCCATCAGTCCGCCAGACGAGATGGTGCCGCCAATTGAAGTCGAGCTAGCGCCGCCGACCAAAGCCGTAGCGGCTCCGCCAGCAGCTGAACCAGCAGCAACTCCGCTGTCTTCGCTTGCAGAACAACTGGCTAAGGCCGCCAAAGCTGTAACAATCGCAATCCAATGTTGAACCTCGCCTGTTCCGCGACTGGACATGCAACAACGACCTTTCTTTGCGCGAATCGGATGCAAACTTCAGAGCATCGGCTACGAGATTACGATCATGAACGCGCCTCACACCGCGTGCAATGAAGCCTCGTGTTCAGGGTGCGTCGGTGCGTCCTTGGCTCACAAAGACGCGTAGCCGTGCAAGGTTTTGCGTTGCAAAGTCCCGGCCACGTTTGGGGGTCCTTCCGTCGTGGCCACTTGTCGTTTGTGCGGCGCGATTACCGGGTTCAGCGGGGGAGTGATACGGACTCTGCCGCAATCCTGCACAAGTTGTGCACCCACAGAGTGCCCATCGTGTGCAGCGCGTTGCACTTGTCGCATAACGACGGCCAGCGGCCGGCATTCGCAGGTGGTGTGCGGGGGCACCAGCATTTTCCCGTCACCTACCAGTATTCGAGTCAGAACAGGAATTTCCCAGTGCCCCAAGACCCGTCCTAGTTGGCGGGCGTGGCTCCGGTGAGTTGCACCTGATAGTTCAGCCCGGCGTTGGCCGGATCGCTCGCGCCAATGCTCGAGGGGTCGTACAGGTAGAGTGTCTTCGGGGTATTGGCGACCACTAGAGTCACCTCCTCGCCAGTGGCGACACTTGTTGAGCCAGTACCGTTAGGTAGATCCACGTAGCGAATGGCGCCGCTGCTTGGACGGATCGCGAGCGTTGCAGTGAAGTTGCTGTCGGCTTGGCCATTGCCCAGGTTCGTGATTTGCACGCTGACGGTGGTGCCGTTCACTTTGAGCGGGACGATATTGGAACCACAGTACTTGGGCTGACGCGCGGTGATCGGTGTGTAAGTGCCAGTGCCTGATGCGGTGAGGTTGGCGTAGTTCAGCCGGCTGCGGCCGGCGAGGAAGGTTGCCTGCGCAGACGGGTGGCCGATGTCCACGAAAGCCATGCGTGCCCAGTAGCGCCCGACGATGGACTGCACGGTAACCGGCGTGCTCAGCCGCTCGAGCACGTGCAACGGGGTTTCGTTGTTGCGTTTGTGGGTGCGGAACATGTTCGGCAGCACCATCTTGCCCAGCCCCGCGTAGTTGTCCGGGTTGTAGGTCAAGTAGGCCAGGAACGGCCAGGCCTCGTAGTGGTTCCCGTTCATGACGATAACCCGGAAGGAATTGCTGATCGTCGCGTCCAGGTTGATGATCGTGCGTCCCGTGGCAAGGCCATGGTCGGTCCGGGCCTTCGCGCAGAACGGGGACGTATGGAAGGTGTCGGAAACGAAATTGGCCACGGATTCCCACCACAGGCCCGTGCGCCCTTGGTCGACCCAACCCTTCTCCGTAAGCGTTAGCGCGTGCCCGAGTTCGTGCACGACGACCTCCGAGCTCCCGATAGAACCGGGGACGACCTCGAGGTAAGCGAGGCCGGCACTGTAGTCGTACTGCATAACGCCGGCGGCTCCGCTTAGACTCTTCGTGTAGACGTTCAACTTGTAGTAGGTGCCACTGCTCTCGGTAATGGATAGCCCCGGCGATCGCCAGCACCACTCCTCAACGTAGCATTGGTGCGCGGCCTCGAGATAATTGAGCGTAGCATCCGGGGAACTCGCTCCGAATACGATGAAGTGATCCGATGCCTTGTATTGAGTGCCGCCGCCGCCAACTGTCAAGTTGAGCTTGACTAGGCTCGGATCCGGTAAGCTGCAGACCGCTGCGCTTCCGCCAGTGCTGACCGCGCCGCCAGTGCTGACCGCGCCGCCAGTGCTGACCGCGCCGCCAGTGCTGACCGTGCCGCCAGTGCTGACCGTGCCGCCAGTGCTGACCGCGCCGCCAGTGCTGACCGCGCCGCCAGTGGCAGCTGCCTTGCCGCCAGTGGCAGCTGCCTTGCCGTCGGTACTGACAGCGCTTCCGCCAGTACTGACCATGCCGCCAGTGGCAGCTGCCTTGCCGCCGGTACTGACAGCGCTTCCGCCGGTACCAACAGTGCTTCCGCCAGTCGCATTGGTATTGCCACCAGTGCCTACTGCGCTTCCGCCAGTCGCGGCAGCCTTACCACCAGTGCCTAGGGCGGCACCGCCGGTGCCAACGATGCTACCACCTGCTCCGAGAGCCCCACCAGTGGCCTGATTGCCAGCGCCGCCAGTCTGGTTAGCAGCGCCGCCCAGCGGCTCGTTCGAAGCGCGACCGCCAGTGCCGGTCTGTCCAGAGACCCCGGTTTGATTCCCACTGTTTGAATCCGTCCCGCCGCACCCAGCTAGGCTTGCCAGAGCTAAAGTCGGGAGAGCCGAAAATCGCCAGAGAAATCGTGTGGTCATTCTGAGAGTCCTTCGGTCATGGGTCCCTACGAGCGGACACACCTCTAGCTTCAACGAATGACCCGGCTCCGACCAGGCATCGCGCGCTCGATTCAGAGCATTTACCAAGAAATCTATGTCAGAACAGGAACTTCCCAGTGCCCCAAGACCCGTTCAACATCTGATCCTTCTGACTCTGGGTAAACGTGCAGTTGGGCCAGCCATAAAACGAACCGGACATGCAAGTGCCGTCCGTTGAGGTGGAGTCAGGCAGTCCGAAGGCATGTCCCATCTCGTGGACCATGCCACCTACCCAACGAGCTTTATCTGCAGGGTAGCCAGCGCCGCCATCGGCATCGTGTCCACAGAGCAGGACCCATCCGCCTGTTGCCCCGCCGCCAGCACCGGTTCCCTCGGCGCTGACCTCGCTCACCCCCATCCAACGACTGTCGGGCAGCTTGAAACGGCGCTGTATTTCCTGCTGTGCATTGGTCGCAGACCACCAGTACTTGTCACCACCGTTTGCAGTGTTTTCGTACCAGCTCTGCACATGCTCGCCGACCACCACCTCGACGATTGGCGTGTTTAGCTTGAAGGTCTTGCCGAGCTGCTGTTTGAAGAAGGCCTGCGTCTCGAGCATGACATTGCCGATCCCATCGGGGAACTTCTGATCGAAGGCAACATCCGTCGGCCGCAAATAGAAGACCCGCACCGTCCCTGAGGGCGGCACTCCACCGGTGCTCGACGAGCCAGCGGTTGCGGCTCCGCCCGTAGCCGCTTTGCCTCCAGTCGCAACGCCGCCGGTGCTCGTCAACCCTCCGGTGGCCGCTCCGCCAGTGGCTGCTTTGCCACCGGTCGCAACGCCGCCGCTGCTCATCGAGCCCCCGGTTGCGGCTCCACCCGTAGCCGCATTGCCTCCAGTCGCAACGCCGCCGCTACTCGTCAACCCTCCGGTTGCGGCTCCACCCGTAGCCGCTTTGCCGCCTGTCGCAACGCCGCCGGTGCTCGTCGAGCCCCCGGTTGCGGCTCCACCTCGAGCGGTAGTGCCACCATTGCTGACCGCACCACCTATGCCGCTGCCACCGTTCGATGTGGATATTGCCCCACCAGTCGCCGCGCCGCCGCGACCACCGGAGCCCGATGCACCACCGACAGGCGTCGCGAGAGAGCCGCCCTGCGCTTCTCCGTCGATAGGAGAGGTGTTCGCGCCGCCACAAGCCAAAGACACGCTAGCTAGCAAAACGGACGCGTTGCGCAGCGCAGGAATAGTTGGCTTCATCGCGATCACCAAGGCCTAGTTGTATTGGGCGCAATGACACCACCGCTCACGATCCGCGCCTGATAACTGAAGTGCTCCTGAGCATCGAAGCCTTTGTTCGAATCGTCGTCACCGCCGGATGCAGCGTTTGCATTGGTGACCGCAACCACTAGGTTCACGATGCCATTGCGCGGCGCACTGGGGAGCTGAATCGTGCCCTGTCCGCTCGAGAATACGGTCCCATAGACCGGCTTGTCTGCGCTGTCTCGATAGACGAGCTGCGCCTGCATGTTCTCCTTCGTTCCCTTGCTGCCCGCTGCATCTGGCGTAAACTCGACGGTGACCGCAGTGGCGCCAGTATTGACCTTGATCGGGATGATGTTGCGCCCCTGATGGTGCGGGATCTGCTTGGTGGGCGGGCGGAAGGCCGTGGTACCGTCACCGCCCGGATACATGTAGAACCACCAGGTGGTGTTGTTCCAGTTCCCCTTCATCAGCGTGCGCATCGTCTCGGTCCAGCCTTCGAAGTCGAGGATGGCGCTCTTGGCCGCGAACGTCATGATGGCATTGGCGACACCGGCCTCGCCGGAGAAGGTCTGCAGGATCTGGAAGATCGACTTCTGGTTGTTGGCCGGGGCGTCGATCCAGAGGCAGTTGACGAACCCTCGCCCCATGGTCTGATTCAGGCTGAGAAAGAAGATCTCGCCGCCGTAGCGCACCTGGGTGCTCACGTACGTTTTGGCGTTTTGATCGGCGGGGCCCGCTACCGAATCGTCGGTGTTCAGCCCCATCGACTCGATGGGCACGTGCGGCATGTTCAGGATCAGCGATGCGGACCACCCCATGGTGTACTTGCTGTGCGCCAAAGCATTGGCCTGGGTAGTCAAATAGTTGTTGTGCGCCTCGTGGGCCCAGCCGGAAGCCCGATTATTGTACTTGTAGAGCTCGGCTTGCAGAGCATGGACGCACTCGTGCAGCGCGCCGCCAGATTGGTAGTCGTCCCAGGTGCAAGGGCAGGTGTACGTCGACTCGAAATTCATGTGCCCCCACTTATTGCCCTGGTGCCCGCCCTCATCCGGCAGGGTGGCGTTGGGGATCCCACTATTCAAGATCACCCAGTTCAGGTAGTAACCCTTCTTCCATTCCGGGAAGGCGGGGAATCCCACGAGCTCGACCACTTCCCTCAGCCCTTCGTCGAGGAATGCGAGATCGCGCTTGGCCACGTCATCCGTAATGCACGCTGGCCGATTGGGGCCGATCAGCATGACGACATAGCTGCTGTTGCTGATCGATGTCGTGTATCCGGTGGCGTCGGGGTCGACCTTGAGCACGGGGTTGGTCGGCATCTTGTCGTTCGAGTAACACTGCTTCCACGTCGAACCGCCGGTCCCAGCAGTGCCACCAACGCCAGCGCCACCAGTTGCACCGCCACCTGTGGCATTGCCGCCGGTGGCTTGCCCACCGACGGCGGACCCACCCGCTGCTTTGCCGCCGGCAGCAGCGCCGCCCACGGTTTGGCCTCCGCTCGCCTTGCCGCCTGCGGCACTTCCTCCCGTTGCACCTGATTGACCACCAGTCGCGGCGCCGCCAAAGTTGTTGGTTCCGCCTGCCGCAGGCGCGCCACCTACGCTGACGGTCCCACCCGAACTAGCGCCGCCGCTTCTGTTGCCACCTTGCGCAACCCCGCCCGCGGCGGAGCCTCCCTTGGCACTGCCGCCATTTGCGTTCGTGCCACCAACGTTGGCAACCACTCCGCCGCTGGATGGCGTCGTGGTCGAGTTGTTCCCACCGCTGCTTATAGTGCCTGACTGGCTGCCTCCTACGTTGTTCTGCATCGGTCCACCAGAACTTCCGCTGCATCCGCAGAGTGAGAAGCAGGGTAGTAGAAAAGATGCAGCGCGACTACGGTTGGACGTAAGTAGGCTTCTCGGCATATCGTGGATTGTCCGGCTTGTTGCGATTCCGTGGAATAGTCGTGCATCGAGGAGAGCGATGCGGCTGCGTCTGGTGATGCGCGCGACGTAGCTAGCTGAGGCTCGGAGCAGCCGACACCGTTGCCGTTGAAGCAGTGCCCTGAAAGTGGAATCAGTTCATGCGCAGACCACTAGACGAAGTCGAGGAGCCCGTTAGGCTTCGCGAAGAGGGTTGAGCTCGGACCATCTTCGTTGAGGTTTGACGTCCGACGAGGCGAGAGCAGGCAAGAATTGTCCAAGGACCCCATGGTCAATGCTAGCCACTCGTGTCCACCTGGCCGAATCTGCCACGGGATCCAGACGCGGCCGGCTGCCACCCCTGGCTTCGAAATGTCGCGGCCGAGGCCGTCGTCGTGCCTCTCGGTGCGGCTCCGTCAGTTGAGGAGTCCCGATGCTCGGTCACCCTCTGAGCCCTTCGCAACCGCCAGGCACTCGAACTCGGTTGTGGTTGAGCTGAACGGGCGCAGCAACGGTTCTCGGCGATTGCTACCGTCGCGCCAGTGTCAGGCGGACCGGCGCAAGTTCGACGCTCTTGATACGCGTGTCGCAATTGCAATCGGCGTCGGCGCTGATGTCCGCACCGCCCGTGTCACCGACGACGATCAGCCGACCGAACGCTTGTGTGCCTGCCATGAGGTTGATCTGATGATCACCACCATCACAGCCCTCGAACACTTCGTTGCGACCACCACCGACGAGGACCTGGTCGAACGTGCCCGTAGTAGGTCCGACAATAGCCGTGTAGCGCATTCCCGCTGGGGCTGGTTCTCCGACTGTGACGGTCCACTCGCCGCGCACCTCGGACCAATCGGCGACGGTTTCGCGGGCTGAAAAGGCAATCATCGCTTTGAGCGAGTTGCCGCTCGGATCGATCGCAAGGCGGACCTGTCCTCTGACTCGTGGACCATGTCCACCAAATTCGGCGTCGCCAGCAATCCTCTGACTTGGGCAAAGATTCGAAACGGGGTTGAGGGTGTAAGAGAAGGTGCCTTCGACTGGACCATCGGCGACGTTGGCCTTCACGCGGTCGACCTTCTTCCACAGATCCACGAATGCAGCGGCCGACGACATGACGTCTTCGTACACCCGACGATCGCTCTGTCGTACTTCATGCAAGAACTCGGGCAAGAGGCCATAGTGACTCACGCCACCTTCGCGAATGTAATCCCACTCTTGCCCATTTGGCTTCTTCTGTTTGTTTTTTACGCCGGAATCACGAAAGAAGCCGGGATAGAAGTTCTCGGATGTCGTAGCGTCGACCGGCTTGTTCATGCACCGGTAGACGATTTCCATCGCCTGGGTGCAGAACGTCCGTGTAGCGGCAGCGACTCCCTTCTTGCGGTATTCGACTTCACTCGGCGCCTTGTAGCTACACGCAGCTCTGCCATTGCAGGCAATGGCGACGTACGGCAGAAGGTTGCCTTCACGCTGAATGTCCAGACACCCAATGCGTGCCGAGCGAATACTGATCTTCGTGTTGGCGGGATCCCGAGCATCACGGCAGCTGAGGCTGGCTGGCGGCTGATTCCAGGCGTCCCCAGGCACGGTCACAACCTTGTCGGCACTGTACTGACTGCCGGGGCCGCGGTGTGGCAGCGGCTCGAATCCGTTAGCGTCAGTTCCTAGACCAAGCCCAGTAGTGACACCTTTGGTCTTGGCGCCTGCCTTCAAGACACTAAGTGTCCTACGGTAGTTCACGACGAACTCCGACGGATTCGTCTCGGCGGTGCCGGCACCCATCATACCTCCCAAAGCAGCCACGCGCCCTACGACGTCTGCGGGTGCGGATCGCTCGTCACCCTCGTAGTCCTGCCGGGAAGCGCCGGGGAGCGGACCTCGGACGCCGTTGTGACCCATCACGAGCGGGTAGCCCTCGCGCACGCCTTCCGCCAGCTCCACTGTGCGTCGCAGCGAGAGTTCGGACATGTGGTCCACGTCAACGATCATACCGAGCCGCATCATTTCGGTAATGGCTACCTCGCCCAGACGGGACAAGCCTTTCGAATTCACATGGCCTCGCGGAATGGTCTTATAGGCTTCCCACTGGAACGTTGGGGTCAAGATGCTCTTGATCTGTTGATAGTTGCCGCAACACCCGACAGTAAACGGGGCGCAACCCTTCCAGAACTCACCACAAGGAGCGGGCAGGTGGCCGAAAATCTCGAGGAGACTGTAGAAGCCACCGGATGCCAAAGCATCTGCGCCCGGCTTGTCGCTGACGAAGTTTGCCTGGTACGTAACGTCTGGATCTGGACTGTGCATGATCGAGAAGAACGCGCCATTCTGGCGCCGATTGGCCATGTTCATTAGCATCTTGTACATAGCGCTGCCGCCAAACACGTTGTCGATGAGGTGAATGGGAAAGATGTATCGGATCCCCTTGCCAAAGAGTCTCTGAATTTCTGCCTTGACTGCTGCTTCATCGGTTCGCACGCCGGGCTTGCCAAAATTGCCGAGTTTGTCGACCTCCATGCCGAGAATGATGGCAATGCGGTTCGAGCGAATGATTCGCTCTGAGTCGGCCGCCGAACGCGCGATCTCCATGAAGTCTGGGTGCTGCGAGACGAAGCGTTCCGTCTCCGCAATTTGGAGGTTCGCAACGGATAGGTCATCCCACGGCTGGTCGCCGGCGAGCACCTCGGCCAGCGTTTCACTGTTCACGGTTAGAGCAACCAGTACGCGCAAGCCGCCCTCGTGGGCGCGTTTCACCCACTCCCACCACATTTGCTGGTGCAATATCGTGCTGTGGTGAGGCCAAAACGCAAAGTCCGGATAACCTGCGTGAGGGTGATCGTTGTGAAGATTGCGCTCGTGTCCGACGATGTGCCAGAATTTGCTGTCGAGAGCGTCGTTGATGATGGCCGCACGCAGGTGATCACCGCAGGCATTATCAACCCCCCAACCACCGTGAGAAGCGTTGCAGTTACCGAGGGCTTCCGTCATCGATTTCGCGCGAATCTCCCTGCCGTTGCAGCCTTGGGTGGTGTTAGCAGGCAGGATCATGTTGATATCGGGTGCTCCGTGCAATGCTTTGCGACCAAAACCGAGGTGACTCATTGGGTGGGTGTGTAGGTCGGCAAAACCGCGAATCGGTGGCGCCGCGGTCACCACGCTAGCGGCGCCTTTGGGCGTTACGGAGGTTGCAGCAGTCGCAGACTTCGCCGCCGGTGCTGCGGAAGCAAATGTCGAGATTGCCACGACGTTCACTAGGGTGGATGCAAATAGCGGTCGGTTCATGGAGTTCCTTTCAGCCAATGCTGTCGGTTCGACAAAGGGCGCAACGCTGCCAACCAGCACGTGAATTCCTTAGCGTCCAAACCGGATACTTTACATGAGACCCAAAAGAGCCTTCAACACAAGCGATGGTCACACCGACGAAACGTCACTTGATCGACACAAAACCGGTGTGAACGGTGAACTCGAAGCATGTTCTGTGGTCTGTTCCCAGGGGCGAAAGACCCGCAGGTCGATCCCCCCTATCGTTCGATTAGCAGAAGGCTCTGCGTAATTGCGCTGTGCAAACCAAACATTCCGAATGCGTTGAGGAAGCCTGCTCATAGCTCATCGTGGCGAGGCAAGAGTGCAATGATTGGCGACGCCGCTTCTGAGCCCCGTGTTGCTAGACACGCATGAGCCGCATGAATCCTGCTGGATGCAATTGCGTCAATGATGACGTGGGAGGTCCTGATTCGGAGCTGCCATCGGATCATTGAGCTTGAATGTCTTGCCTAACTCAGCCGTCGGACCGTGCTATCCGATGCAGTTTTTAGGTTGATGCCTGGCCGTCGGTGCTTGATTCGTCATGATTACTTGAAGCCTCGAGATACCTGACTCCCCGAGATAGGAAATTGCGATGAAGCGCGCCTCAACAATTCGCCTGGGTCTGTATTTCCTCTGGATCGGTGCAACCGTCGGCTGTAGCGGCTCTAGTCCCGATAGCGGAGATGTCAGCGGGATCGGTGGATCGCTTGTCAATACCGGTGGACTTGGGGCCGCCTCCGGTGGCAAAGGAGTTGACACAACAGCAGGCGGTTCTTCAGGTACTGGCGCAGGCGCACCAGGGGGCACCAGCACCGCAGGCACGAACAACTCTGGGGGAGCTGCAGGTGGAACGGTCGCGAAGGGTGGCACCGCGAGCGGCGGCGCCTCGACTGTTGGCGGCAATGGGATCGGCGGTGCGACGAGCACCGGGGGTGCGCTAGCGACGGGGGGTCGTTCAGACACTGGCGGTGCGAATGCAACGGGCGGGACAGGTGTTGGAGGCCAGGTCACGGGGGGTCGTTCAGGCACTGGCGGTGCGAATGCAACGGGCGGGACAGGTGTTGGAGGCCAGGCCACAACGGGTGGACAGAGCCTGACCGGTGGGCGAACAGGGACTGGAGGGCGAAGCACTACCGGAGGCAATGTTGGGACCGGAGGGAGCGCCGGCAGCAGTGGCAGCTCGGCTGTATGCAAAGAGCCACCCACTGTGTTTGCGCTTCCATCGGACTTCCCCCGTCCGCCTGCCAAAAAGGCGCTGCTCGCCTGCGGCGTCTACGTCGTCGGAAGCAGTGCTGTGGCCGATGCAGCATTGATTCGAGCGCAGCAGATCTTGCAGGTGGAGTTGCTCAAGCTCTGCACCGATATCCCCACCGCGTCCAGCAAGTTCACTTCATCCAAGTCGCGCATCGTCATTCTGGGCAAAAACGAGGACCAGAGCCTCTATTGGGCCGGCAACTCGGGTCGGCGTTCATGGTGCGCTTGGCCCGACGCCAACGGAATGATCGAGACCGTGACCCTCGAAGAGGAATTGACGAGCGGCCAGCGGTACCTATTGATGACAACCGTACACGAAATGGGGCATTTTACGCAATTTGCACTGTCTCTCTGGAACAAGCCGCTCTACGATCGAAGTGTTGGGGCTTTCCAGAATTGCACCAAGGCGTACTACAACGACTACGATCTGCAGAATGATGCGGAGTTCTTCGCTGGCGACACGTTGCGCTGGTTTGATCTGAACCCCAGCGATCTTGCGGTGCCCGACGCCGGAACACTGACTCAGCGGGAGCAGCTGAAGAAGTACTCGCCGGCGATGTACCAAATCATGAGTGAGGTCTTCGTCACGACGACCATTCCGTAGGCAGTGGGCCCACTTTCGCCGTCAAGGGAGAGGAAACGACGGCTCATGACGCGCCGCGGAGCCCGAATCAGAACAGGAACTTTCCAGAGCCCCAACGCCCGTTCAACATCTGATCCTTCATACTCTGGGTGAACGTGCAATTGGGCCAGCCATAGAACGAAGCCGACATGCATGTGCCGTCCGTCGAGGTGGAGTCCGGCAGCCCGAACGCGTGTCCCAACTCGTGCACCATCCCACCCACCCAGCGCGCCTTCTCGGCGGGGTAGTTCTTGCCGCCGTCGGCGTCGTGTCCACACAGCAGGACCCATCCGCCCATCGCTCCGCCGCCCGCGCCCTCGCCCTCGGCGCTGACCTCGCTGACCCCCATCCAGCGATTGTCGGGCAGCTTAAACTTGCGCCAGATCTCCTCCTCGGCATTGGTCGCGGACCACCAGTACTTCTCTCCGCCAGCGGGCGTGTTCTCGTACCAGCTTTGCACGTGCTCGCCGACCACCACTTCCACGATGGGATCATTCAGCTTGAAGGTCTTTCCCAGTTGCTGCTTATAGAACGTCTGCGCCTCGACCATGACCTGGCCGATGCCATCCGGGTACTTCTGCTCGAACGCAACGTCCGACGGGCGAAGGTAGAACACACGGATGGTCCCCGACGGGGGATTGCCCGCGGGCGTGGTCGAGCCGCCGGTACTCGTCGCACCGCCTGTCGCAACTCCGCCGGTACTCGTCGCACCGCCAGTGGCCGCTTTGCCGCCTGTCGCAACTCCGCCGGTACTCGTCGCACCGCCGGTGGCCGCTTTACCGCCTGTCGCAACTCCGCCGGTACTCGTCGCACCGCCAGTGGCCGCTTTACCGCCTGTCGCAACTCCGCCGGTACTCGTCGCACCACCAGTGGCTGCGCCGCCGGTGGCACTCGTTCCGCCGGTGGCACTCGTTCCGCCGGTGGCCGCTTTGCCGCCCGTCGCAACTCCGCCAGTGCTCGTCGCACCCCCAGCTGTGGCGCCGCCGTTGCTTGTGCCACCGTTCGACGTGGATTTTGCCCCACCAGTCGCTGTACCGCCGAGACCACCCGAGCCCAGCGCAGTCGAACCACCGCTCAATGCACCACCGACAGGGGTCGCGAGTGAACCGCCCTGCGCATTTCCGTCTATGGGAGTCGTACTCGCGCCGCTACAAGCCAAAGACACGTAGCACAGCAGCATGGCTGCACGGCTCTTAGGTAGAATTGCTTGCTTCATGATTCTCACCAAGGTCGAGTTGTATTCGGTGCGCGGTTTACAACATTGCCGTTCAAGCAATTCCCTGAGAGTGAAGCCAGCCCATGCGCAGACCTATGGACGAAGTCGAAGAGCCCATTAGGCCTAGTGGCTCCGTAGAGATATGACGTCCGACAAGGCGAGAGCAGGCAAAATTCTTGTCCGGAGGCCCAATGCTGAGCATTACGCGCCCATGTCCACCGGGTCGGGCCTGACACTTGACGGGGACCAGTTGAGCCGACCGAGCGACCCGGTGCAGCAAGTCGGCGCATTCGAGAGCGGTGAGTCGCGGCTGAGTCAAACACCTTGGTCGTGATTCACACGCCACTAGGGATTCAGTGAGCCCCCAGACACCTTGGCCTCTCCATAGATTGCATGTCTGCGCAACACAGTGGGTGCATCGGCAAGGCGCTCCACAAGCTCCGTGCGGCAAAGCAACTGCTCGGAGTCTTGCACGTATCGCTCGAAGCTCGTCGACAACAGTCGCTCCTGTTGCGTATTTTAGTTGCCCGCTCCTGGGCAATCAAGCCGCCACGAGCATTACGCTGCCTGGTCCCGGTGTTTCCAAACGACATTTCACGGAAACTCCACGGGTGGCGATGTCGCGGCCCATCTGATGCACCACGGCGTTGCCGTCGAAGGCCATGGCTGTCAACGCATTGTCCAGTGCGGCTGTTGCCTGCGCAGGCCCCAGTTGCCTCGGTCCGCTGTGGCGTTGGTCGTATTGTCGATCCAGAATCAGTATTCATACTGAAACGCATCACCGCCGGGATGGACATTCCAGTTGTTGGAGCGGCGGTCGGAGCCCTTGGTGACTCCCCAACCGTCGTCGAGCTCTCGATCCATCCGTGTTCAAGCGTCCTCCGCGAATTCCCAGATTCAAAAGGCGCTGCCGGACGTCCTCATCGAGGAACTCAGCAGGAGTTTCGTTGAGGGACATTTCACGCTACGTCCCCGCCGAGTGGATTGGTGCGTCCAAGACGGATGCCCGACGACATGAGGCCGATATCGTGGCCGGGCCCCTGCGGCGCGAGGCAGCTTTTCCGCCATTGGATGACGCCCAATGGTCAACGACGGCTTATTCGGCTAGTTTTGCCCAGCCGTACCGGATAGGTTGTTCCGACCCCTTCGATCTCCTCTACCAACCTGCCATGCCTTAGATCACTCGCATCGACGTCTACAATCACTACAAGCTGCCCGATTTTGCGATCGACTTTGCATCGACGAACGGGAAGCCATTTCGACATCTGATCCTCACTGGGCGGAATGGTTCCGGCAAGACGACGATACTGAAAGGTTTGGAGAGAGACGTCGTAGGCGGTGGTTGTCTTACGTTTAGTGATCGGTCGGAGGCGGAGCGTGAAATCCCTCGCCTTGAGCGGCTATTTCTCGATTCTCCTTCGGAGAAGAGCCCCAACTTGGAGAGCTGGCTAGCGACGCACAAGGCGAATTTAGCGAGGTTCGCCGTGGCGGCCTCGTGGTGCCCCAAGCCAATAGGAACCTTTGCTCAACTCGCCGCATTTCTACCTGCGCAGCGCTCCCTCAGCGTTGAGAAGCCCAAGGGCGTTGAACGTGTCGACGTCAACTCAATCCAACCCGGACAGCCGCTCGCGCATTACTTCCTGAAATACCTCGTCAATCTCGAAGTCCAAGCTCGCCTCGCCGAACAAGAGGACCCTAGCGCCTCCGCGTCGATCAAGCTTTGGCTCAAATCCCTCGAATCGGGGCTTGCCGAACTCTTCGAGATCCCGGGCTTGGAACTGAAGTTCCTGCGCAAGGAATATGACATACGCTTCGTCGAGCCGAGCGGCACGGAATACGACTTCAATCAATTGGCCGCTGGGCACAGCTCGATACTGAACATATTGGGGGAGATTCTGCTTCGAGTTCCCGAAGGGCAACTGGGCATCCAAGACGGCAAATTCGCGGACGCACCCGGCGTGGTAATCATAGACGAGATCGAGACGCATCTGCATCCATCACTTCAGAAGCAACTTCTGCCATTTCTGGTACGCGCCTTTCCGATGGTGCAATTCATCATTGCGACCCATTCTCCAGCAGTGATCTGCAGCATTGACAATGCACTAGTATGGGACTTGGAATCCATGGAAGGCGTACTAAGCGATGACTTGCGCGGCACGCCTTACGGCGAATTGATGAAGATCCATTTTGGAATCGAATCAGACATCGACTTGCGCTCGACCAAGCAGCTGCATCGGCTCAAAGTGCTCCAGCTCAATCCTCAAAGGTCGGAAGAAGAGCAAACCGAGTACGAGCAACTAGCGCTTCAGCTCAAGAAGTCATCCCACGCTCTGGCGCTGGAGGTGTGGACGCAGTTGGAGCAGGCCAAGCTCGCGAGGGGTCAGTGATTCACGTTGAACGCCGCCCCGAGTCGCCCCCAAGCCTCGCCCATCGTTCAAGCACCTGCGCCGACGATGTCAGGCAGGCACTCGACGAGGATTTTTCCGGCAAATGCTACCTGTGCGAAGGGGTCACCCCTAGCGGCTTCGAAGTCGATCATCTCCGTCCGAAGTGCGATTTTCGAGATCTAGAGTTCGAATGGATGAATCTGTTTCCGGCGCACGGCGACTGCAACAAGCGCCGAAAGACTTGGCCCTCGGCCGAACGAGAACTTGGGCTACAACGCTGGCCCAAGGGTGGCATGCTGGACTGTACGCGGGACGACGTGGAATCCCGATTGTCCCAATGCCTTACAATTGACGTAAATCCTAACGTAACTTTTTGTGCGATTGATCCCTGTGACATTGCGGCCAAGAATACTGCAGCAGAATTGGCTGCGCTTCATTCCAGGAGCAAATTCCACGGAAGGAAGATCTGCTCAGCAATCGAAGAACGGTACAAGACTGTGTCAAAACAATACGACCGCCTTCTTCAGCTTCTGCGGTAGTTCAATGGGTGCTGGGCGCACAACGCAGTGTGCGAGCAGCAAGAGGTTCTCAGACAGATGCTGTCGCATCAGGCGCCATATGCAGCCTTGATTCGCAATCGATATCGAGAGTTCGTTGAACCTAGCTGGCATCCATTTCTCGGATTGTGAGGCTCAGGGGTCCTATTCAGTCGCTGCCAGTCCGGTTGTAGAACGGATGAGTTGACATGAATCTTGCCGTCACTTGAACTCACGCACTTGTTGTTCGCCTGGCGCCAGTGGACGGTGACGATTCTCGAATCCACTACGGCGCGCTAGCGGCTACCGATATTGTGGCGTTACGGAACAGCAACAACAGGCGTCGACGTTACGACAGGGCGGCTCTGGTCGTCGCCGCAATGCTGAGCGGTGTATCATCGCCTCGATCGACCTTCTGGCCATGGCAACCGTGCCACAAGCCGCAAGTCAAACTGGTCGACTTCTGGGCCGTGGCAACAACGCCACGACTGCGATCTCAAGGATCCGGTTTCTGAAGCCTTGGATCCAGTTCTTGAAGCCATGGACGCGAACCGCGAAGCTTCCCACCGGTTCGCGAAGCCTCCCCACCGGTTCACGAAGCCTCCCCGCAGGATTCTGAAGCCTCCCCCGGGAGGAGACAGCCAATTTTGGCTGAATCCTTGGCAGTGGAAGACGATGGCGCTGACCCGCCTTCGCAAAGCCGGGCGTTTTTCCCTGGGTGCGAGGCTTCCAATCTCGGGAGGGAGGCTTCAGAACCCGGAGGCGAGCTCTGCAGACCTTCGGCCATGAGCCTGTCGCCCGATGGAGAGCAAGGACCCGAGATTCCACTGTGCGACAACTGTACCGTTGGCCGGCAAGAGCGCAACGCGGACTGTTCGGGCCACGGCGCGTCGCACTCTATATTCTGCCTGATCCGAGGAAGTTGCTGCGACCGATCGAGGACGACGGCTCTTCCTTGTCTTACTTCCGCGCCACAACCCGAGGTCGCCATGCTTCGACGAATTGCCTCCGCTTCGGTCTGGACGGTTCCGCTCACTTTCCTCACCCTCGCCTGTTCTGGGTCTGATGGAACTCCTGTTGGCACAGGATCTGGCGGAACGACGATCGCTCCGACGTCCGGAGGTGCAGTAGCTCAGTCCAGTGGTGCAACCTCGCGAGGTGGTACCGCGACGCAGTCCGGCGGCGCGTTCACGGGTGGCGCCAGCACTCAAGGTGGCGCAAGCAGTCAGGGCGGGAACCAAACCGGCGGAGCCAGCAATCAAGGTGGCGCAGCGACTGGGGGCGTAAACAGTCAAGGCGGTATCGCGACAGGGGGCGTCAACAATCAAGGTGGCTCGAGCAAGGGCGGCACGGCAGCCGGCGGAACTGCAACGGGTGGTGCCGTCTCTCAGGGCGGCGCAGCTACGGGCGGCACGGCCAGCGGGGGCGCAGCTACGGGCGGCGCGGGCAATACCGGCGGCTGCGACGCGGGTACGACGACTACCACCTGGGCCAGCAACTGTCCTACCGCTCCACCCACAACTTGCACTGCCGGCACTTGGGTCGCGGGCGGTCCGGATCCAGATCACTCCGGCTATAAGTTGCTCTCGGAGTCCACGCACTTCGCCGTTTACTCGGACGAAAGCCCGACGGGAGCACAGGCCGCGGTCACCTACTTGGAGACGGTCTGGAGCAACTATTTCGGCAGCCCAATGTACATGCGAGAGCCGTTGTGCAATTCGGCAACCAAGTACAAGGCGAGCGTCCATGTACATTCAACCAATGGCTTGACTGGCGGAGCTTGGACATCCAACAGGATGGGCATGTGGATTGGCACGGGTGGACTTGCCGATCACTGGGGTCTCGCGCACGAGTTCATGCACGGCGTGCAGAGTGTGGCAGGCGGTCAAAACTGTGGCAGTGGCCCCAACACCTGCGGCTGGGTCTACGAAAGCCACGCCAACTATGCCGCGCAGCAACAAGTGGACCTGCACGGCACGGATGCGCACTGTACGGAACTGCTCGTCAATGCTCCCCACCTCTACCTCGGCTCGACGAGGGATCGGTATTGCAACTATCAGTTCTTGGAATTCCTCAAGGACAAGTATTGCTACAGCGCAGTCAACGCCATCTGGACCGGCACACCCGTCGCCGATCCATTCACGGCGATCATGAACGGCATGAAGTGGAACATCAGCCAGCTCAACGACTTCTTCGGTGAATGGGCCACGCACAACATAACCTGGGACTACCAGGATCCGCCGCCTCAAAGCACCGCGGGCAATAACCAGGGCAAATTCTACCGTGGCCTCTATGGCTCGGTAACCAACACGACCCCGAACACGCAACGGTTTCGCACCACCAAGCTCGAGCAACTCGACGCCGACTTTGCCAGCAACCGACGGTTCACCTCGCCCCTCTACCAAGCACCGCAACGCTTTGGCTACAACATCATCCGGCTCTACCCCGATTCTGGCGCGACCAGCGTGAACGTTACCTTCCGCGGCGTGACGTCGGCGACCCCAAGCCCCGATTGGCGATGGGGCTTGGTCGCCACGGACTCGGCGATCACCACGGCTCGCTACAGCGCGCTGCAAAAGGGTTCGGACGCCGCACTCGATTTCTGCATCAAGTCGGGCGAGTCTCTGTTTCTGGTTGTCACGGGTACGCCGTCGACGCAGCAGCAGATCGTTTGGGATCAGGCCTACAATACAGTTCCGCGCTACCCCTACATGATCCAGCTGACCAATGCTTGGCCAGAGGGATATCAAGGTGGCAAGCTCGACGCCTGTCCATCGGGCACGGTGCGCGTCACCAATGGCGGCGGCTGCGGCCCGTCGGGCCTCGCTTCGACGGTCTACGTCGGACCCTATGCTTTGGTGACGGGCAACGGCGTGAGCGGCTCGGCTCGCATAGAAGACCACGCCCAAGTGCTCGGCGGCAAGGTGACGGACGCCACCGTTGGCGCGCTCACTGTCATGGGCAGCGGGTTCACGGTGTCGGGTGCCTCGACCAAGGTGATGACGACGTTTTATCCGGTCGATTACTTCGAAGGGCGAACTCTAACTGGAGGCGCACTCGTCGGGGACGTGGAGATGCGCGTGGCAAGTCGTTCGAGCGGCACCTGTTCGGGCTTCGTCGACAGCTCGACCTGCACCGACCCAGGTACGGACAAGACCCCGGCTCCGCCTTACACTTGGCGCTAGCCTGGCAGGTGTGCCTCCCCTCTTGACCTTGACGATTGACCCACGACTGAGCAGGCAAGAAAGCAACTCGTCGTGCAAGAAACCATAGCGGCTGCGTCAAACACGAGTGTTGAACTCTACCGATTTGCGCCTCGCTGAGCGACTTCACGCCTGCAATGTCGAGGCTCGCTCGACTAGCGCATACGAAGCCCCTTCGGAGTCTGTCCATATGCGTTCAAGGCCGGTTGTATCTTGTTCACTGTTCGCTCTGGCCGCTTTGGCCTGTGGCGGCAGCAATGACGACCCTGCCGGTTCGGTTGGTGTCGGCGGGTCGAGCACTTCGGTTGGGCAGGGAGGTGGCAACCAGGGCGGAGCAAGCGCCAATAGCGGCAATCCGAGCCAAGGCGGCACCAAGAACGCTTCGGGTGCGACGACTGCGGTTGGTGGCAACAGCGCCACAGGTGGCGGGACGAGCACTTCCACTGGCGGCACTGGCAATACTTCGGTGGGTGGCACAACCGGTGGCATCGCCACACAAAGAGGTGGTGCTGCCCCTCAAGGCGGCGCGAGCATCGGCGGCGCAAGCATCGGCGGCGCGAGCATCGGCGGCGCGAGCATCGGCGGCGCGAGCATCGGCGGCGCGAGCATTGGCGGCGCGAGCATCGGCGGAACTGCCGGCGTGGGCGCTATGCCAGAGCCCACTTGGATCACCGGAACCTGCAGCACTTCGACGAGCACCTTGAATTTCGAGACTGCAGAATTCTGCGTCAGCCTGTCGAAAACCTCGCAAACCGTGACGGCATTGAAGCCAAAGTCGGCCGCCAATTTCGATTTTACACCGGCCGATCTCGTTGCAACGCGCTCGGCCGCTGGTTACTTTCACTTGGGCGACATCACCCTGCGCCTGCGCCAGGGAACTTCGGGCGATTGGCAAAACATCACCACGTCGTCGAATCGCGCCCAGGTCACGACTCAAACCGTCAGTGGCGACGTCAAGGCTGCTGCGGATCTGGCGCCCGCACTGCCGAGCAGCAGCCCAGTCTCGGTCGCGCGCACTTGGTTGACCGAAGGTGGGCGCCTGGTACTGCGTTTCGACATCAAGAACAAGACGACCGGTTCGGTACAGATTGGTGCCTTGGGCCTGCCGATGGTGTTCAACAACGTCATCTCGAACCGCACGCTCGATCAAGCGCATGCCACCTGTTCGTTTTCCGACCCGTATATCGGCAATGACGCCGGCTACCTGCAGGTGACGCGCCTAAGCGGACAGAGCCCAGCGCTGCTCGTGTTGCCGTACAAGAAGACACCCTTCGAGGCGTACAACCCGATCTTGAACGCACCGAAAACTGGCTCCAAAGATCCGGTTGCCGTCTTCACCGAATTGACCGCGCGCAACCAGACCTTCGAGGGATTCCTCGAGTGGATGGTGCACAGTAAGGCCTATGCAGAGAAAGAATGGGTCAACGCCAAGCCTTGGAACACCGCAACGGATCTGACGCTGGCCGCCGGAGAAACCAAGAGCTACGGCGTACAGTTCGTGCTGTCGGATCAGATACGGAACATCGAAAGGACACTTTTCAAATACCAACGCCCAGTGGCCGTCGGGATCCCAGGCTACATTTTGCCAACGGACGTCGAAGGCAAGCTCTATCTCAACTACCCACAAGCCGTAAGCTCGACCACTGTTGATCCCGCGGGTGCATTGACCGTCACCAGCCAGCCGAATACGTCGAGCGGCTGGAAGGCGTACACCGTTGCCGGTAAGACGTGGGGCCGCTCACGCCTGACCGTCACTTACGCGGATGGCACTGTGCAAACCATCCATTACAACGTCACCAAGGCAGCAAGCCAAGCTGTCAGCGACATGGGCACTTTTTTGACGACCAAGGATTGGTTCGTCGACTCGAGCGATCCCTTTGGTCGTAGCCCCTCGGTCATGACTTACGACCACGAAGCGGGCAAGATCGTGACCCAGACCAAGCAGGCCTGGGTGTGCGGGCTTGGCGATGACGGCGGCGCGACCTGGCTCGCGGGTGCCATGAAGCTTCTCGGTCAGCCCGTTCAGGATCAGGTTGCCAAGTATCAGCAATTCGTCGACAGTGTGGTGTGGGGCAACCTTCAGTACAAGGACGGTGCAAATGCCTATGGCGTCAAGCGCACACTCTTCTACTACGAGCCCACTCAGTTGCCGGCAGGCTACTACGACAGCTCGGTAGCGTGGACGGATCCAGCCAACGGACAGCTCTACTGGGGTGCTTGGACCAAAGCGCATACATTGCAGGTTCCACGTTCGTACAACTATCCGCACGTGGCGGCCCTCTACTGGTCCATGTATCGGTTGGCTCGCAACAGGACCGGGCTCGTCACCAACCACACCTGGGATTGGTACTTGAACCAGGCCTACAAGACTGCCATCGCGATGACGACGATTGGCGCCGACTACGCCCAGTTCGGATTGATGGATGGAACCGTATTCATCGAGATCCTCAAGGATCTCAAGCGCGAAGCCTTGACGCCCCAGGCGAGCGATCTCGAAACCAAGATGAAGGCACGCGAAAGCGTGTGGCGCACGCAGAACTATCCATTTGGCAGCGAGATGGCCTGGGATTCGACGGGTCAAGAAGAAGTTTACGGTTGGACTCGCTACTTCGGCGATACGGCCAAGGCTAAAGTGTGTCTCGACGCCATCACCGGCTACATGCCGACGGTTCCCCATTGGGGATACAACGGTTGCGCGCGACGTTACTGGGATTTCATCTATGGCGGAGCCAAGATCGATCGCCTCGAGCGCATGATCCATCACTATGGCTCGAGCCTCAATGCGATCCCTGTGCTGACGGATTTCCGCGATCACCCCGATGACCTCTATCTGCTGCGCGTCGGCTACGCCGGCATGATGGGCTCACTGTCGAACATCGATCAAGACGGCTTCCCGTCGATGGCGTTCCACTCCTTCCCCGACACCATGAAGTGGGATGCAATTACGGGCGACTACGGCCTCAACTTCTTTGGCCACGCCTACAACACTGCCACCTATCTGGTAGATCACCCGGATTTCGGCTGGCAGAGCTTCGGCGGAAACGTCACCGTGTCGGGTACGACCGTCTCAGTTGTGCCCCTAGACTCATTCCGCATGCGCTTCTATCTGGCTCCAGTAGGGCTCTGGCTGACGCTCGATGCTGGCCAGTTCCAGAAGGTCGAGTACGACTCCTCAACCAAGGCGGTCAAAGTCACGTTGGCACCCGCAGATAGCTACACGACCTCGGCACGCTTGCGGCTCGAACAGCCCGCAACGGTATCTGGTGTCGGTACCTACTCGGTTGCAGGGACTTTCGCCAAGGAACGTGAAGCTACGGTCATTGCGTTGGGCGCGGCAGCGACGGTCGTGGACCTGACCGCCAAGTAGAAGCAGCTCAAGGCTGTGCCATTGCGCCAACGTGACCAAGGCAAGTTGAGCACCTCGCGCGGTCAGACTTCGCTGGTGTTGGCACCGTGGGATTTCCCACTGCGTTGGGGAATTCCCCGGGGCCTCGCCACACCCACCGTGCACCCAGGCACTGCTTGCGTGTGAGCGTCCGCACACGCCGCGACGGCTATAACAGGCGAGCATGGTCAGCATTTGCGCGAAAGTCATTTTTTGCCGCTCGCCTTGGATTGACGTCCTAGAAGGCACGCCCAAGGGGTAAGTGTTGCGTGAGGTGCGGATAGTTCTGCAGTCACGCAAGGCGACCGCTGACCGGCAGCGGCATCCTGGACGTCGGGCGCGTTGCGTCCGATTCACTGTTTTATCAACAAGTACCGAGGGGTCAATTATGCAAAGTCACGATCAGTTGTTTCAGATCAACCCGCATTTCCGCGACATACTCGATGACATCCACGTCGCCTTTCGTAGTGTATCCCGCATCTTGATGGTAGTCGACCCGTCCATTGATGTGTCCTCCGCCGGAGGCTTCGGAATTGGCAGGGTGATTGACATCATGAGCTCTGCCTCGCTTGGGTGTGCCTCGTTCGAGGTAAAACTTGCTGTACGTTCTGGCTCCCAAAGCAAGAACAATGGCGCTGGCTTACACGAGTTTACGTATCAGGGATTCCGCTTCGATCAGACCGAGTCGGATGGTTCGCTCATCATCAATCACTTCGACCAGATCTGGTGCTTTGGCTTTGCCCCAGGCAACGACCAGCCAAACAACCTGGACCCTGCGATCGATGCCAACGTGAGTGCTCACCCGTGGGCCACCACGACCACCGAACTCGAGAAACTGGCGAAATGGATGGTCGAACGAAAGGGTGGACTATTTGGCACCGGCGATCATCACTACCTCGGTGCTAGCCTGTGTTCGCGGATCCCAAGACTTGGGATCATGCGCCGATGGACCGTCACCGACGGAGTACCAACCATAGGTGGAACCTCGCGTCTTGACACCAATCGACCCGTCACCTCGGCGCAGAAGGCAGGTTCAGCGGAGATCCCCAACGCCGTCGAGCGGGACGCAACCCCCCAAGCTATCGACTGGGTCGAGGAGTATAGCTGGTCCTCTTGGGCCTTGCGTCGATACCGGGCTCCGCACCCGGTCCTCTGTCATCCAACGCTTGGCCCGATCAATATTATGCCGGACCATCCGCACGAGGGGCGATGCTTCGATCCAAGTGACGCCACTTGGATCAGCACGCGCCGCGATGGTTCTTACAATTTCAATGGCTACAGCGGGGAACAGTTTCCCAACGTGGGTGGGATACGGCCGTTGCCAAAGATTATCGCCTGGGGAAACACGTTGGCTGACCCACCGCTGGACTTCGAGAAGGGGGATCAGCCCGCGCGGCATTTCCCAATGGTCTCGGTCTACGACGGACAGAGAATTGGCATAGGTCGCGTCGTGACGGACTCCACCTGGCATCACTGGTTCAACATGAACCTGGATGGTCTGGCTGCAGAAGCCGACAAGACGGAATACGAGAAGATTAAGCGCTACTACATCAATATTGGGATCTGGTTGGCTTCGAATTCCTTCCGCAAGGCGATGACGCATTGCTGGTTGGTTCTATCTCGATTCGAGTATTTTGGCCTAATGGAGCGGGATCTGACTGGGAATATCATCGATATCGGTCGAGCGCACATCCACTTCCTCTGGCCAAAGCTGGGCCCCTGTTGGGTGCGGGATTGGATCTGGGATGGTCTGTTCGAAGTTGACCGAGACATCTGGAAGTGGCTCGAGGACAGGTTGAAGCCGCGTCCCTGGCCGTGCTTGACCTGCCCGCCCATAGATCTCATCGAGGCGGCGGTAATGGGCGGGGTGGTCAAGACCCTATTTGCTGATGAGCAGGAGCTCAATCGCAAGCTTTCGCTCGTCGACAAGCCACGTTTCGAGTTGAACGAGAAGGAGCTCGACGCTCGGATCCGCAAAGGCATGGGAATTGGGATCTCTGAGTTTGCTAGCCAATACAGCCAGTCGGTCAAAGAGTCTTCATCACAGCTGGAGGCGCTAGCTAAATTGGTGGCGAGGTAGCATCTACCGCACCCTGGGCGACTGCACCGCTAGAGCAGATTCAGATCCGTCAATGACAGCCTCTGAATCTGCTCGGCGGTCAGCGCGCCGCTATAGATGCGGAATTCGTCGTACATTCCACGGAAATTCCCACCCTTCGTAACGTCGTGCTCCCATTGCGACTGCCCGAGCCAGCAATTGCCGTCCTTGAGCTCGGACAGACTGTGCTTGAATGTCGTGGGCTCCTTCACCATGACGCCGTTGTAGTAGAGTCTGAGCTGCATGAGGTCGCCGTCGAGCACGGCGGCAACCACCATCGGTTGATTGGTGGGGAACGCCTCTTCGAGGTCAATGGAGCTCTGACCGTCGAGAAAGACGATGGATACGTGAAAGGACGATGGCTGGGTCGTTGTTGCAGTCAAGGGCGTGAAGAAGACCTCCGCCCGAACGTTTTCGCTGGGCACGCCGCTATTTTCCAGGTTGTAGCCGAAGTTGAAGACACTCTGCCAGGCGGGCCCACCATGCCACGTGAACCACGTGACAATGGTTGCGCTTGTCATCGACGAGATCATCCAGGACGGCAGCTTGACGTACTCTAGCGGGTCGCCCGTGAGCGTAAGCTTTCCTGTGCCGTCGAGTACGGCGCCGCCCATGATTTCGCCATTCTTGCAGCTCACACTGTCCACCACAACGGTGCCTGTACCGGAGAAGTCGTAGCGATTCACCAGCCTCGGCACGCTCGACGCACCAGCAGCGGCCGCATTGCCGCCGCCCGAGGCGCTGCTGCATACGGGTGTGTTGGCAGCACCGGCGACGCCCGCATAGCTGCCACCTGCATTGCTGCCGCCCAGACTCACACTCGCACCCGCTTGCCCAGTGGGCGATTGGCCAGCGATTCCGCCTACGGCCTTGTCGGGAAACAGATCGACCGTGGTCACGGCCGTGCAGGCATTGCAGAGCGCCGTGCCAACGAGCATGGTGAGCGCAGACGACGTCCCCACCCCGAGCCTAATGCGACGCCACTTCTGCCATGCCTGCTTGCGCTGCCATGCCTGCTTGCGGAACATCACTCATGTCGCTTATCGACCCGCTGTCCCGAAATCCGCTCTAGAGCCGCCCGCGCTTCGGGGGCCACGACGGAATTCGGGTAGAGGTTCAACAGCACCTTTAGGCTTTTCTCCGCAGCGACCAAGTCCTTTCGGCGCTCCGCCCCGAGGGCCCGTTGTAAAAGCTGAGTTTCCTGGGCCAATGTCGAGCGGTCCAAGCCCGCAAGGTTGGGCCTGCGGGCGCGTGGGCTCGTCGACGCGACGCCATCCTTGGACAGCTCTGAATCGACGACCACCGCGGACGCTGCCGTCACACCTTCCGCGGCGCCACCGCAACCCCAAGTTGCCGGCGCCACGAGGCGCTCCTCGCGATTGTCGGCCAGGACCGAAACTACACCCTCACGAAGTCGCACGCAGGTGCGTGATGGCTGGTTGGCGCCCTTGTTGACTTCAACCGAGAATGCCGTGCCATGCACTGTGATGGTGGCCGTTGGGGTAAGGACGGAGAACTGGCGATTGGGCCCGAGCTTGGGCACCTTCACGTCCACGCTACCCTCAGTGAGCGTCACTCGACTCGCCAGCGCCGAGGCGTTCGAATCCGTCATCAGCAGGGTCGATGTGGCCGCTAGGTTGAGCCGCACTCCCGCGATGGTCTCGACAGTGACAGCAGCGTTGTCAAGGGTACGCAGACCGACGATACCAGCCACCTGGGCTGGATCGCAGGTCGTCCAATTCTTCCCATCGTCGCGCTCGCAGAGAACATCCCCATTGGATTTTACGGCACGAAAGGCGGTCACGGGAACCTGCTGCGAGTTGCTCGGCCAAAGCTGCCCGACTACCAATGCCAGCCCAGCAGCTAATGCCACGACCGCAGCCGTTTCGCCCCAGCGGATCCGATGCACGACCGCATGCCCCATGGGGCGCGGTTTGGTTAGAATCGCTTGGATCCCGCTGACGGCGCGTCGCCTACGCTCCTCGCGGGTCACAGCGTCGAGAACGGGTGTAGGCCGCTCGGCAAAAGCCACGGCCAGCATGCCCCTTACGTCGTTTGGATCGTCCATAGTCACGACACCTGCCCTCCATCCAAATCCTGGTCGGCCCGACTTGGGTCAATCGCATCCCCGTCAGCCTGAATCTTGCTGACAGGCGTCTTCTTGGCACGTCGCATGAATTCCTTACGCCCCCGCACCAGGCGCGATTGGGCGGCAGCAACAGTCACCCCGGCGATAACGGCCACCTCTGCCAAATCATGTCCCATGACATCATGCAAGAACACGGCTTCGGCTTGTCCCGGATTCATCTGCGCCAATACGGCCTTTAGCCTCGAGACCTCGGCGCGCACTTCCATGCGATCCGTGCCAGCACCGCGCAGCGATAGTTCGCGGTCAGCCACATCAACAGATTCCGAGGCAAAGACACGCCGTTCACGCACCCGGGCGCGCACCGAATCGATGGCAACATTGGTGGCAATGGCCGAAGCCCAAGTCGTCAGACTGCACTGCGCCGAGAACCGACGCTCGACCAAGGTGCGCACGATCCGCTCGAACGTGATCTGAACGAGATCCTCAAAGTCGTTGCCGCGCTGCTGCAGAACTCGGTAAAGTGCGCGCTCGACGGCGGACTCCAAACGATCGAACAGTGCAGCTGCAGCCCACGCCTGTTGCTGCTCAAGCCCGATGAGAATGGACGCGTCACTGTGACCTGCGGGGATCGTCCCAAGCTGCTTGCAGTCGATCTCGGTGAGTTTCGCTTCCAGTGCCATATTTCACCGCCAGCGCATAAGTCTGTCGGTATGGGCATAGTCGTGCAACCCATACAAAATCTGTCGCGCCTTAGACGTTTAGGGCCCGAAGGCAATCCGCCAGCGCAATCCGGCGGAAATGAGGGCCTCGGTAGTAGGTGACTGTCCTACATCTTTACCGGCTTGACGGAGCTTGACCTTCGGATTCGCCAACGTGCCATCGATCCCGACGAACAGCCCCAATGAATCGCCCAATGACAGCACGGCGTCGAGCCCAGCACCGGCGCCGTAACGCCAGCGACTCGCCGAATCGTTGGCGCCTGTTTCATCGGTGACGTTGAAGGCGAGCCGGTCACCCAGGATGGCGATGCGCGCCTCGACAGCAAAGCTACGCGGCAGAATGTCCGCGACGAACCCGAGGCCCGCTGCGCCCGACAACCAAGACACACTGATGGTGTCCTTCGCTCGACTGCCCGAAGCTTGAACCCACACCACGATGTTGGGCGTAAGCTCGATCGAGGGTCGCAACGTGATGCCGAAGCGGCTCGAGAGGCCCTCGACCCCGGATCCCGCTAGGCCGCCCAAATCGAAACGCAGCGCGCGCCTACTTTCGGGCTTCGAGAACTTGGCTTCCACTGCGGGGCGCAGCACATCAGGTGAGTTCTGATTCGATTTGGTTTTGGGCGGCGCGGCGACGTTTGCTCGCGCGTCAGCGTCGCTGGGGCCCACCGCGCCCGAACCGGTGTTCAGGCGCGGCGGCGTGTCCGTCGAAGACCCGGGGCCCTTCCCCGACTCCGCACTGATCACCAGCGCCGCAACCACAACCCCGACGGTGGACCATCGATGCGCCGGGGCGTCACTTTCCTCGAAGTTGAGCGCACGGCTGTAGGTGGTCCTCGTACGGAGCGGCAAGGCGTCGCGCAGCTCGATGCGCAGCAAATTGGCCAGCGTCGGATCCACACCAACATACGCGAGCCAGCGCGCATTCGAGTTGGGTTGCGTTGCATCCATCTGAAGGCAGCGCCCCGAACCCAGCGCTAGATTGCACGTGCGCATCACCATCGAGGCAAGCTCAGGAGCGACCTCGGCTGGGATCTCGATGGCAACGAAGGGAACGACGGGCATGACCAACGCTCGCGCGCACTAGATACTGGACCACCGTGAATCGGGCGTTTCAAATGCCGGTAGGCCGCCCGAATCTTTATCACAACCGTCCTCAATTCGGGTGGTTAGATCAGGATGCCCGGCCGATCTCAGCCTAGGCCTTGACAGTGGCGGGTTGAATGCCCAATTTCCGTGCGCTGCGATTAGCACTCACCTCGGTCGAGTGCTGACGTTAGCCAAAAAAACCTGACATTTCAACTAGATGTGCAGGTGTTCAGTTGACCAGAAACGCGAAAGGTCACTCGGCCGATCCGTTTCTCAGGATTAGTTGAAAGCATCACCGGAGGAACCTCGATCATGAAGATTCGACCACTGCAGGACCGCGTCATCGTCAAGCGCGTCAAAGAAGAAGAGAAGACCAAGGGCGGCATCATCATCCCCGACACGGCCAAAGAGAAGCCTGTCGAAGGTGAGGTCGTTGCCGTGGGCAATGGCAAGGTGCAAGAGGACGGCAAAGTCCGTGCTCTCGAGGTCAAGGCTGGCGACCGAATTCTGTTCGGCAAGTACAGCGGGACCGAAGTGAAGATCGACGGCGAAGAGCACCTCATTTTGCGCGAGGACGACATCCTCGGCGTCATCGTAAAGTAATTAGGGAGAATTAGAACAATGGCTGCCAAGGAAATCGTCAACAAGCCTGCTGCCCGTAACCGCATCCGCGCTGGCGTAAACGCACTCGCAGCCGCAGTGAAGCTCACCCTCGGCCCCAGGGGGCGTAACGTAGGCCTGCAGACGACCTTCGGCCCCCCCACGATCCGCAAGGACTGCGTGACCGCCGCGAAGGGCACCGACCCCGAACACAAGTTCAAAAA
>CAYVXY010000004.1:466594-467564 GCA_964454965.1 uncultured Polyangiaceae bacterium
CAGATGGTGCGTGAAGTTGCCTCGAAGACCAGCGACATCGCTGGTGACGGCACCACCACGGCCACCGTGCTTGCCCAAGCCATCTTCCGCGAGGGCAGCAAGCTCGTCGCCGCCGGCCACAATCCGATGGAGATCAAGCGCGGCATCGACAAGGCCGTCGAAGCCCTCGTCGAGGAGCTCAAGAAGTCGAGCAAATCCACGAAGGACGCCAAGGAGATTGCCCAGGTTGGCACCGTTAGCGCCAACGGCGACGCAACGATTGGCAAGCTGCTCAGCGAAGCCATGGAGAAGGTTGGCAAGGAAGGCGTCATCACCGTCGAAGAAGCCAAGAGCGCCGAAACCGCTCTCGACGTCGTCGAAGGCATGCAGTTCGATCGCGGCTACCTCAGCCCGTACTTCGTGACGGATGCGGAGCGCATGGAAGTCGTGCTGCAGGACGCCTACATCCTGATCAGCGAGAAGAAGATCAGCAACATGAAGGATCTTCTCCCGGTGCTCGAGGCGATTGCGCGTCAGCAGCGCCCGCTGCTCATCATTGCCGAGGACATCGAGGGCGAAGCCCTGGCGACCTTGGTCGTGAACAAGCTCCGTGGCACGCTCACTTGCGCCGCCGTCAAGGCCCCTGGCTTTGGCGATCGCCGCAAGGAGATGCTCAAGGACATCGCCATCCTGACCAATGGCCAGGTCATTGCCGAGGAACTCGGCCTCAAGCTCGAGAACGTCACCATCAGTGACCTCGGCCAAGCCAAGACGATCAAGATCGACAAGGACAACACCACGCTCGTCGATGGCGGCGGCGACAAGGAAAAGATCAAGGCTCGTCAGCAGGAGATCCGCGGCCAGATCGACAAGACCACCAGCGACTACGATCGCGAGAAGCTCCAGGAGCGCCTCGCCAAGCTCGTTGGCGGCGTTGCGGTGATCAAGGTCGGTGCGGCCACCGAGACCGAGATGAAGGAGAAGAAGGCCC
>CAYVXY010000005.1:0-3112 GCA_964454965.1 uncultured Polyangiaceae bacterium
CGACAGCACCGCCACCCGCCCCCCCGCCCCCCGCCCCCCCCCCCGCCCCCGCGCCCGCCCCCGCCGCCGCCGCCGCCGACGCCGCCGCCACCGCCGCCGCGACCGCCGCCGCCGCCGCCGAAGCCGCCGCCACCGCCGCGGCCGCCGCCGCCGCCTTCACCACGTGGGCGACGCTCCTCGGCCTCGTTGACGCGCAGTGCCCTGCCGTCGAGATCCGTGCCATTCATACGTTCGATGGCCTGGCGTGCTTGATCCTCCGAACCCATCGTCACGAAGCCAAAGCCACGCGACTGCCCAGTCATGCGATCCGTCGCGACATGTGCGTCAACGACTTCGCCGAACTCTCCAAATACCGAACGGAGCGTATCGACGGTGGTATGGAAGGACAAATTGCCCACGTAGATCCGAGTGCTCATTCTGTCTCTCTCTCGATCATTGCGGCCTTGCTGAATGCCGCCTCGTCACCCGACTAGCCGCAAGCATCGGAACGAAGTCCCACGAGCCAAGTGTCGAGGTGGGCCGTCCCACCAACAACGCGCATCCACAATCCGAATCCACTTTCAAGAGACAGGCAGAGTCGAGCCAGGAAACGTGCCGTGAGGCCGATCAAGATAAACCAGCGTCAAGCGTCACGCTAGGGCGCTCGCCGCGGTCAGAGAAAACCCCCCGCGAATCCAGTGGTTCTCAAGCCTTCGGCGGGAATAGGCTTGGTGGCCGACTTGTCAAGCGAGAACGGGCCGGTTGGGTGGGGCGGTCCGCGACTACCCATCTAGCCATGCTAGCTTCACGGCCGCCATGGCATCTCGGTTCAAGCTCGCTCTTATCCAGCGCCCCTGTTCCGCCAGTGACACGGTGGCGCAAGCCGCTCGTGCGGCAAGTGAGGCTGCTCGAGCCGGTGCCAGGCTCATCGTTCTTCCCGAGCTCTACCACGCACCCTACTTCTGTCAGACGACCGATCCGAACGAGTTCGAGCGCGCCGAGCCGCTCGATGGGCCAAGCGTATCTGCCATGGCGAAGGTGGCGCGTGAACACCAAGTCGTCGTTGCGGTACCCATTTTCGAGAAGCGCGCCGAAGGCCTCTACCACAACTCGCTCGTCATTCTCGGACCGGACGGTTCGCGGCTGGGCCTCTACCGCAAGATGCATATCCCGGACGATCCGCAGTTCGAGGAAAAGTTCTATTTCGCCCCGGGTGATACGGGGTTCTGTCCCGTCGATACTCCGCTCGGTCGCTTGGGTCCGCTCATTTGTTGGGACCAATGGTTTCCTGAAGCGGCGCGTTTGCAAGCGTTGGCTGGTGCGGAGCTTCTGCTGTATCCAACGGCGATTGGCTGGCTAGAAAGCGAAAAGTCCGAATTGGGTGCCGCACAGCTTGATGCTTGGAAGACGATGCAGCGCTCCCATGCGATTGCGAATGGGGTCTTTGTCGTCGCAGTCAACCGGACAGGGGTCGAGCGCGTGGGCGACCGCAGTATCGAATTCTGGGGTCATTCCTTTGTCTGCGCTCCGAGTGGCGTCGTTCTCGCCGAGGCGGGTGAAGGCGAGGAGACCCTACTCGTCGAGATCGATCTTGCCCAGATCGCCGAACAGCGACGCTGGTGGCCATTCTTGCGCGACCGACGCATTGATGCGTACCAGGGGCTGCTCGCTCGATACATCGACGACAAATCTTGAATGACGATGGGACTAGACTGGCATTCAGCTATTGGGTGTCAGGTGTCAGCCGAGAACAACGTGGAACTTGATTGCTCATGAGCAAACGCAGTACGGACCAATCCTGTCTCGATTCGAGCACTGCATCGTGGACGCTTGCCTCAGCTGAGCCAACGCCTAGAGCGCTTGGCTACCGCATGCCGGCGGAGTGGGAACCGCACGCCGCTACGTTTCTTGCTTGGCCGCACAAGCGCGGGGATTGGCCGGGCAAGGCCGATGCCATTGTTTGGGTGTTCGCCGAGATGGCGCGGCTGCTGACGCAACGGGAGCGTGTGCGCGTCCTGGTCAAAGACGCAAACGAACAGCGGCAGGGCCAAAGCGTATTTGGTCGTGCTGGCGTTGTGATGAGTCAGCTGGATTGGGTCAAGGCCGATACGGATCGTTCTTGGACTCGCGATTCGCTGCCGAATTTCATCGTTCACGGCGCGGGTGGCCGTCGCCAGCTTGGCGCGGTGAAATGGCGGTTCGACGGCTGGAATCGCTATCCCGACCACAAGCTCGACGACGCTGCGGGCATATACGTAGCAGAGACATTTGCTCATTCGCATTGGTTTCCCGAGGTCGTGGTACGCGGGCGAACGCGCCGGCCCACGTTGGAGGGTGGCTCGATTGACGTGGACGGGCAGGGGACGCTGCTGACCACCGAAGAATGCCTGCTCACCGGCAAGCGCGCGCGTCACCGCGCCTTGGGTCGCGCCGGGTGCGAACGATTGCTCGCTGAGTATCTGGGGATCACGAAAGTCATCTGGCTCAAGGACGGCATCGCTGGCGACGACACCTCGGGGCACATCGACGATTTCGCACGCTTCGTGCGCCCCGGTGTGGTCGTCGTGTGCCGTGAACCGCGACGCACTGACAAAAATCATCAACGCCTAGCCGAGGCCCATGAAGTGCTGCGCGCCGCGCGCGATGCCCACGGCAAGAAGCTCGAGGTGGTCACCCTTCCGATGCCTGAGCCCGTGACCTTTGGCGGTGTGCAACTCCCGGCGAGCTACGCCAACTTCTACATCGCGAACGGCTTGGTGCTCGTGCCAACCTTCAACGATCCGAAGGATCGCGAGGCGTTGGGCATTCTTGCGGAGTTGTTTACGGAGCGGCAGGTCGTCGGGATCCACGCGCGCGACCTGGTGTTGGGCCTCGGGACCCTGCATTGCAGCACGCAGCAGGAGCCGGCGGCCCGCCAGCGCTAGTCACCGGGGGCCGAACGGCGGCTTCGGCGGATTTGGGCAGTATTTGGCTGGTTTGTTGCGGCGCGGTGGACGGCTCGCGATTCTGTCGCTATGTCTCGCCCGTCTTACGACCCCACGCACGAGTGGCGGAATTGGCAGACGCACTGGATTTAGGTTCCAGCGGGTAACACCGTGAGAGTTCAAGTCTCTCCTCGTGCACAAAGGATCAA
>CAYVXY010000005.1:3212-41233 GCA_964454965.1 uncultured Polyangiaceae bacterium
AGGATCCGTCGATCCTCGTCCCGCGGTGATTCCCGGGGTCGTCGACTTGACCTAGTGCGCCACGAGTTACGACGCGTTGTCTAGGAAGTCAGAGCGTGGGGTCACGGGAGGGCTTCGGTGCAAGTCTCTCCTCGTGCACAAAGGATCAAAGGATCCGTCGATCCTCGTCCCGCGGTGATTCCCGGGGTCGTCGACTTGACCTAGCGCGCCAATAAGAATGGCGCTTGACCTACTTCGAGCTAGGCGTTGGCATCTGCGTCGACACTAGCTGGCGAGCAAAAGCCCAACGGGGGCTCGCTGTGCCTCGCCGGAAAAGCCACTCAACCCGACCAGTCGGTAGGTGAAGATCTCAAACCGCTTATCACGTCCTATGCTGGTGCCGTACTCGCAGTTGCGGCGCGAACCGAGGCGCCCTGTCATCCAGTTTCGTCACAATTTGAAAGCGAAGCCAAGGTGTCGTCAAACGTCGCACAACTCTTTCACGTCGATTCCAACTTGGCCGTGGGCGGGGCGGATGGCGTCGTGGTCTTCGTGTGGCGCAACCACACCACGCTCGAAGGTACCGCAATTTGCCGGAAGTACGTCGAACGAACCTGTGCCAATCGTGGCCGCGAATTCTGTGTGCTAAATATCGTCGAAGCCCGTGCAACCCTGCCCGATGCCAAACCGAGGCAAGCGATTGCGGAAATGCTTCGACGCGGAGAAGACTGGATACAGGCCTCCGCTTTGATCTTCGAAGCCACAGGCTTCATTGCCGCAACCATTCGTAGTGTCGTCATTGGGATCACTCTAATGGCCAAGCAAAATTTTCCCCACCGCGTCTTCGATCGGGTCGATGCTGCCGCTCGATTCATCGAGCAGCAGCAAAGATCGGCTCCGAACCGGCGATGGACCGCGTATCAGATCGCCGAGATCGTGGCGGACCTACGGCGCCAAGTGGAGGCTCACGAGATCCGAAATTCGACCCTGAGTGAAGAAGTGTAGTTCGTGGATGGGAGGTGATGTCACCTCGGGGCGGTTGGACCATTTGAGCCGACTTTGGATGTCTTGGCCGCGGCGTGTGCAAGGCCTTCGTGGCATGCGTCCAAGGCTTCAGGTTCCGACGCGAAGCTTCAAAAACCGGATCGTTAGGACAGGGCGTGGCAATCCGGACAAACGAGGCTTAGGCCCTCGCGCGAGGCAACCCTCGAACCTCGGCATTTCCGCCTCGGTCATTGCGCCGGGGAGGCTGATGGGGCTACCCTACACGGCTAAGATGGTTCTATCTGAACGCGACGTCGGTACGAAGTTCATCACACCCGTCATGGAGAAGGCGGGTTGGGACGTGCAGACCCAGGTGCGGGATGAGCGGGCGTTCGAGTGATGTTGGACGCGGTCATGTTCCTTCTCATCCTAGGGTGCTTTGTCGCGGTGCCCTACGTCTTGATCATCAAAAGAAGCGTCGCCGCTGAGAAGAGCATCATTCCCTATGTGGTCCTCATAGGCATGCACGTTCTCGGTACGTGTTTGTACCTCGCAGAGGACCCAAGCAGTAACAACGATGCCGCAGGCAGCGCGCTGAGCGGCGGGCTTTTAGCGTTGGCTTACATCGCTGCCAATATCGGTTTGGCGTTCGTGGCTTGGGTGGTGTTCCTCGTGAGAAAACGTCTCGACGTAGTAGAGCGGGAACGACGACGATGGGGTTGACTAACAGAACTATAGGGTCTTCTGTTCGATGGTAGGAGAGGCCTCGTACCCTTTCCTCATAAACGTGACGGTTTCCTCATGCCCGTGGAGTTCGCGCAAGTCCCGCGTGAGCAGGTGCTGAATGCGGTGAGCAAGTGCTGAACGCGGTCGTCTTTCTCACACCACCCGTCTAGCGAGTGAGTCCTCGCTCGTACTCCCGTTCGCGCTGCGCGAGATAAACGGAGGGTTGTGTGGCGTCTACCTCACGACCCGCGCCCGGAACTTCGGACAGATCCACGCCAGTCACGGTTCGGTACGATTGGACGTACTGCATTACTTCGTTGCGGAACTCGAACGCCCAATCACGGGCAGGTTCCGGATCCATTTGACTTGGCGCAAATGGCGCGAGTCGTGCCGACAGAATCAAAGATTCCCCCGCTGTCGTCAGCGTGTCGAACTCACCGATCGAGGCGTCACCCCAACGCATGATCCGGCGCATAACGTCCACGTTCGTCATCCAGGGCTCTCGGGAAGGCGTCATGACGCGGTTCCCAAAGAACTCCTTGAGTTCGGGCATGCCTATGATCCGCAGCACGATCATGGTTTCGACACGGGCTTGGATGGAGAGCTCCGCAAACATGGTTGCATGTGCCCTCAGAAAGGACGAGCTGAAAAACTTGCAGAGCGTTGAGCAATGGGCGGGCGTCCTCGCGTACATTGGGATCGTCGAGCTGCTCGTAGAAGTTCTGAGCGCTGTTGAGCGTGGTGTGAAAACTCTGCAGGAACCGCGAGCGACCATCTGCCGGTACCGGCTTGTCAATGGCGCGCCCCACCACGCCAATTCCGTACTGGTGCAGGTATTCGAAGGTTCGCCGCTTGACACTAAGGCGATTGGGTTCGTCCTCAATGTAACCCCATAGGTGGTCAGCCACTCGAAAGTGGAAGCGATCTCGCCAAACCGCCGGATCTCGATCGCGCCCAGCGCGATCGGAGAACGGACGAATCGCCGATCGAGTTCGGCGTTTCCGGCAGCAATCCACCGCGCCGTCGACGATTCGCCGTTCGCGCTTTTGGACGGTCGGCTCCAGCTATGGCTCTAGATTCGGTCGCTAGGGCGCGCAGCAGCGAAATCCGATGAAATTGCTGACCATTCCGCGGTTGCTGCTTTCCCAGGCACTGCAGGTCATATTGGCGCTAACACTGCAGAAGTTGCCACCACGTACGCGGCAGTTCGCCCATCGACCTGGGGTACTTTCGCAGGCATCTTCCATCTCCGCCACGTTGCCGGACAAATCAAAAACCCCGGCATAGGGAGCCGGTGCCTGGCAACCAGATAATGTTCCTACCCGCGTTATTGCCACGTCGCCGTCGCCGCCGAAGTACTCGTATCCGTTACACGTGGTTGTGGAGTAGTCGCCACAATAAGGATACGTACATGTACTCGTCCCTCCCGACGTACAGGCTGCATACCACTGACTCGTGGTCGGGTTCTCGACATCCTGGTAGGAGTTCGGGCCTCCGCCAATCATTCCGCACAAGCGCTTACCCACTCCGTTGCAGTAGGCAACCGCGTCGCACCAATCCGTGCAAACCTGCGGCATGTTGTCACAATTGCTCGTGCAAACGTAGGAGCCACTCATGCACGCCGCGTCAGGAGCGAACGACGTATTCCAGTTGCACGCAGCGACATCCTGCGCGTTGATCGTTGCTGCCGTCGTTGTCTTCAACCAGGCAGAATATTGCGAGCGCGTAACCTCGGTGCTGTCGATGCAGTAGCCACCGGGAAGCTTGACCATGGTCGGTCCTCCCGTACCGGGGCAGCCGGCCAGCATCATCCCAGCGGCAGCTCCGTTCGCCGGGGATCCACCGCTGGTTGCTGTGCCTCCAGCGGTCGTGCCGGCCGTAGCACTGCCCGAAGTTGCCAGTAATCCAACTTTGCCCGCATCGTTGGCCAGCGAGGTGCGGGTCGAATTACCTCCGGTAACCGTTGCTGCGCCGCCGCCGACCGAGAGTCCGCTCGTGCCGCCTTGCCATTGGCTCTGGCTGCTGGAATTCGCAGAGCCACACCCCATTGCGATGGTTGCATATAGCCATACGAAAGCGCCCTCGTGCATACCCGCACGTTTACCACTTCTTGCGTTGCCGTGAAATTGAAACCGTCGCAGTCCGAACGAGTACCCTTGCAAACCAACGGTTCCAGTCGCAGGCCAACAATGCGGCTAGGTCTGATAGCGATTGCTTCGATGACCCTTGTTTGGTTGGTGAATCGGGCGTCTGCAATCCGCCGCGGCTCGCGTCCGGGTGCGTGACGGATCCTTCGGGCACGACCAGCGACGACCCGGGCGCAGCTCACAAGATCCGGAAGTTCTACCCTAGCTGAAGAAGTGTAGTCCGTGGTTGGGAGGTTATGTCACCTCGCGGCGGTTGGACCATTTGAGCCGACTTTGGATGTCTTGGCCGCCAACAAAGAAGAGATCGAGCAAGCCGAAGAGGCATTGGGCAAGGCGATGGCAAACGACATCCGCTTCCGCGCCGTCCTCATTCTCGGTGCGTGACTGGTCGAGTCTCGCAGTTGGCCGAAGTCGAGGCAGCAGATGCCTAGAGGTTGCTCTCGGCCTGTCTTGTCCAGTCGAGGATCGTCAGTCGTTCAGCGGAGGACAAGCGCGCGGCAGAATGCATGTGTCAGTACCACGCCGAACAGACACCAAGCTGCTAGTAAATGATGCTCTCCGTCCACCCGAGCAGCGGGTAGCGACAGGCATTGCCATCGAGCTTATGCATCGACACCGGCATGCTGGCGCACTGGGAAGTGATAGTGTAGTCCTGACGCCCCACGTAGATCAGCCTACCGTCGCGCATGATCTCGTCATTGGGCGTGTCAGTGAGGAAGTCCAGGGAGACTATCGTGATAGTGCCATCAGCTGCGTAGCTATAGGTTCGCGCGTTGTCTGGCGTGCCATCGGCGTCCCCACTCAGGAACGAACCGCCGTCGGTTACCACGGTGAGCCAACGCCCCAACGCGTCGGCCTTCAACTCGGTAACACCAACGGTGGTCATGACCGAGTCGGTAGAGGTGACAACGGCAGTGGCCTCGGAACGGATCCCCCCGTCACTCTGGTAAGTGCGCGTCTCGGTCTTGCTGACCGGCGTGTTGCCCGCTGCATTGTTGGAGGTGATGACCGCGCAGCGACTGGCGTCGTCATGGGAGTAGGTGTAATTGGTCGTCGCCGTGGTTCCAGAGTAGTAGTGAACGACCGTCGAAGCAGACAGTCTGCCCAGCGCGTCATAGGTATGCGTCGATTCCCGGGAACTGCGGAAGGGCGGCTGTGCTGGCACTGTGAGGTCGAGTGCAATGGTATCCGATAACCCCCAGTGAGTTTCGTTGCCAGCACTGTCGTACGTATAGTCGTGGCGCCCACTGTTCGCGTCACTTCCGATTGAGGCCAAGACGTGACCAGACTCATCGTACAGCGCCTGACGCACGAAAGTCACCACAGAGAAGTCCGGCTTTGACGAGTACTCAGTCGTCTCGATGCGCGCTGCTGCATCGTAGCGAATGCGAACGTATTCGTAAGTGAATTCCGGACGTCCACGGATAATGCGATGAAACTTCGTCACTATGCAGTCGCTAGCACTACCGCCAACGGGGCTGGTCGTGGGCGGACCGTCTTCGCCCTGTCCTGCCATCGTTGCTGTGCCCGCATTGCCGGCTTGAGCCATTGACGACCCGCCCAGGGACGTAGAGGCACCGCCAGGACCGGTTGCCGTGTCAGGCTGGCCTGCGCTGGCTGAGACTCCCGAACTACTGCGGCCACCTGCAGCCGTGACTGGGTCATGCGTCGCTGTGGCACAACTTTGGCACAGTGTGAGCGTCGCCAGAGACCCCCCAAATATGGAAGAAATGCGCATTTTCGAGTGCCTTCCTCTCCTGGGCTTGCTGGCGCTTACAGGCGCTTCACCAGTTCGGCTTGCCTCTGCACGACCCATGCCAGCCACCTCCCAGTAGGCAACAACCATCCGTGGCCTCGATGGGCTGGCAACAAGTCCCTGGCCGGAGGCTGCCGTGAGGAAGTGCAGTTCGGGGTTGGGAGCTTATGTCACCTCGGGGCGGTTGGACCATTTGAGCCGACTTTGGATGTCTTGGCCGCATTCGAACCAGAAATCCCGCCCGCAGGCTTTCCACCGCTGCGCGTGACGCCACCCGCCGGCAGACCGCGAGCACTCATTCGGGCACCCGTGGCCCATTCACCTCCAATGCCCGATCCGCCCTGGGCCGTGGTACCGCTGTCGCCGGAACCACCTCCGCCATTCGTAACGCCGCTACTCGTGGATGCTCCAGCACGCCCGGCATTGCCCCCATTCGTCAAAGCGCCGCCAGAGTTTGCGCGGCCCCCGCTGTCGGCCTACTCACCGCCGATCCCCGTTCCCCCGTGACCGGAGCTGCCTCCATTCGTCGGGGCACCGACCCGATCTCCGGCGTGGGAGCGCAACTCGCAGGCAATGCCTCCGCGATCCTGTTCCAAACCGCTTGTCTGTCGCTGCTTGGCATCTGCCGTGATTGTGCCGATTGGACCAGCAACTGTTCAATTTCGGACGCAAAGTCCCCCGCATCTGACCAGCGTACCGGATCGGTCATGAGTCGCCTCCTGCGCGTTGAATCGGAAGCTCGCTCGATCTTGATGCCGACGCTGCCCGCGACGCCTACTGGCAACGCTTCGGCAGATGGTAAAGAGCCATGCCTATGCGCAGCAGCGTGCGCCAAACGAAGTCGACGTGGCGCTGGTAGATGTCTTCGAGCATGAGTTCTGATTCGCTGTCATTCAATTAGAGACGTTGCCGCGACATATTTCTCAACAAATCGGTCCCGGTGATTGCCGGACATTCGTTCGGTAGAACGCTCGATGCGACGTGGGGGGATCGAGGCGCGAGGCTTGCTCGCGATCCATCTCGCCGTCGAGCAGCATCGCAATGGCTGCAGCGATTGTATCCCCCAGACTTCTGCAATTCGGCCCCCGATCGGCAAGCGATCGCTGCCCGGGTTTTACGCCAGAAAAGCTGAGTCTTGCGCTGTATTCGTCAAGGATAGCGCCTTTGCATCGCACCAATGCGTGACGCAAACGCCAACGCTACCGGTAAGCGCTGCGGCGCCCCAACGTCGAGTCGCGATGCCACGCGGGCATTTCGTCTTTGCGGTCCATCGGACCATCAGCACGGCGAGTGGTTACTACCATGAGGGCCGACATTTGGCCGAAAGTCCGTTCTTTGGGCCCTTGGTCGAATAGCAAATGGCGTCCTCGGCGGCAGTTCTCCAAGTGATCGGTCAACCTCGAAAGGATCCCGGCATGTCCTGTCCATCGAATAGCGCGGCCAAACGGCAGTCTGTCTTGCTTGCGGGCCCACTGGTCCTCTGTGCTGTCGCCTGCAGTTCGGGGGGATCCAATGGCGAGCCCAGTCAGCCATCAACAGCGGAGGCTGGCTCCACGAACACCACCCATACTGCGTCGGGTGGCCATACTAACCTTGCGACGGGAGGAACCGCGACCACCATCGGTGGCACGACGAACTCCGTTTCGCTCGGAGGCAGTTCTGCTGCGAATTCGCAGCTCGGTGGATCTTCGGGCAATGCGATAATTGGTACTCCGGGCGGCACCAAGAGCGCCCCAGTCACCTCGGGCAGCGCGGGACGCGGCAATTCCTCGAGTGCGACTCAGAGCGGAACTGGTGGCAAAGGGGGAAATTCAGCGCTGGGCGGCAACAGTTCAGCGCGCGGCGGCAGCAATTCGACCGTCTCGACCTCGGGCGGAGGCACTGCACTCGGCGGGACCTCAGGCGCGGGAAACGCGGCAAGGGGTGGCTCAATGGTCGGAGGGACTGCAAGCATTGGGGGAGCCGCATCCAGTGCGGGATCCGCGTTCGGCAGCGCGGCGGGGGCGACATCGTTCGGCGGCACCGCGGGTGCTGCGGGCTCGGCACTTTCTTCGATACTGGAGCCCGCGACGGGCGCACTACTCGGATTATATTACGGTGACGCCAGTATCGCAGCAACTGCCACGAAGCTTGGAAGAACGGTACCGCTCCATCTGACCTACTACGCTTGGAGTGACGACTGGACCAGGGGGGAGACCACCACCGATCTGAATGCCGGTCGCATTCCCTTCGTCTGTTGGGAACTCTTTGGGGCAACGCTCGATGACATCGCTTCGGGAGTTCATGACACGCTCATTGGGCAGCGGGCTGCTTCTGCGAAGAAGTTGAATAAGCAGCTGTTCGTGGATTTTGGCGCTGAAATGAACGGTGATTGGTCACCCTGGAGCGGGGCCGAAAATGGCCAAAGTTCGGTGAAGTATATTGCCGCCTACCGCCATGTACACGATATCTTCGTGGCCGCAGGTGCAACCAATGTCATCTGGGCATTCTGTCCCAACGTGACCTCGGTTCCCGATGCCAGTTGGAATGAACCCCTCGACTACTATCCCGGGGACAGCTACGTGGATTGGATGTGCGTTGACGGCTACAATTGGGGCACGTCTTCTACTGACGACAGTTGGCAATCCTTCTACGCCGTATTCAAGAACATCTACCCCATCTTGGCGTCCAAGAACAAGCCAATCATCATCGGCGAGATGGCGACCACGGAACTCGGCGGTGACAAGGCCAAATGGATCTCAGAGATGATTCCCACGATGAGGTCACAGTTTCCGTTGCTCAAGGGGCTCAACTGGTTCGATGTCAACAAGGAGACGGATTGGCGAATCAGTTCGTCGGCTGCGTCGGAAGCGGCGTTCAAGCAGATGGCCAATGACGCCTGGTTCGTTCGACTTTAGAAGCCAAGCGAACTCGAGCGGGCGCCCTCGAGGCCCCGACATGTCTGGCGCAAGCATGGGCTCGCCACCACAGTGTCGTAACCAAGCCCACGAGCACGCCGCAGACATGTGCCTCGGGTAGCAAGCGGACCCCAAGACCGAGCTTTGGCGCCAAGATCGCATGCCCGACGGCAAACTCGTATACCGACTTGACCAGCATCACCGCCCCGACGCCGATGAATAGGTCGCGCAGCCATGGCCTACAACGTGCAGCGTTGGATAGGTATGCCATGGTGAGTATCTGCGTCGCCAGCGCGCAATCGATCGCCGAAAGACCTCGATACTTCAGCGTTGCAGAACCGAGCAACAACAACCATCCGCCAAGCAACGCGGGAGTACCGAGCAACGCGCAGGCGAGCAAACGCCGTGAAATGAGTTCCACGACGCTTGCCCAAACGCAGAATGCCACTGCGTCACCGATGAAATGGCTCTGATTGAAGTGACAAAGATGTCCAGTCAGTGGCCTCCAGAGCTCCCCCAGCAGGGTTCTACCCAGGTCGAATTCGAGCCTAGCCGTAAGCTCTGGGTTTCCCTGGATCACGCCGGTGATCAGGAACAGACTCGCCGTAATCCAGGGTAGTCGAGCTAGGGTCATGTTGGTACCGACCCTAGGGAAGTTCGAGCTCGATATGGGGTCGGCGTCGCAAGATCAGGAGCGCCGCCAAGGCCAATGCACCGAACAGCAATTCGAAGGGGCTGATCGCGCCCGCGGTGTCGTCGTAAGTGCTACCGTTGGAGTTCGAACCACTCGTTGTACCCGTTGTCGTGGGTGTTCCAACACCATAATCGACGGCCGGTTGAGCCGCGCGATTGGCCTGGGCCACTTGTTCCGTCGCGGTGCGCTGCTGGTTACTTCGATCGATTCCAAGCTCCGCGAAGGTGGCATCGTCAACCACGAGCATGGCTGTCTGCTCGGTGACCAACTGATAGTCTACGCCGAGCTGCTCGATCGCGCTTGCCGCCTGGTCCGGCGGCAGCAGGCCCAGCATCCGCTGCCTGTCGATCGCGTGGATCATGTCGAGAGCCCAAAGGCGTTCGAGCTCGGGATTGGCGTCATCGGTCGCCGGGAACTGGAAGTCGACGACGTAGTGACGCGCCTGTCCAGTGATTTTCGTGGCCAGATCCAGGTGAGCCTGACCCGCCGTATCGTAACGGCCGAAGACGACGAGCTGCTGACCGCGAAAGACCTTCCCGAAGTCGAAGTCCGTCGTGTCGTGGATGGCTACGCCCGACAGCTGAAGTTTCGTGTCATGCATTGCCTCGTGGGTAATTTTGCCGTTGGCCAGCATGATCTGCCCGAAGATGTCGTCTTGATTCGACACTTGAGCATAGAAACCGCCGCTCGACTGCGTGATGATGTCCATCAACGGCCAATTGGCGTTGTTGCCGAGCAAGAAACCGAATGCGCGAACGTCGCTCTCGCGCATTAGGTCGTAGAACTCGAATGGATCCACGACCCCCGTATTCGTCACTCCATCCGTGACCAGAATGACCTCGGTGACGCGGTCGGAATCCACCTTGGACAAGCCAAGGGTCAGGCCTTCGTACAGGTTGGTGCTATCGCCCGCTGCCAGAGCCTGTACTGCTGATTTGGCTGATAAGATGTTCTCTGCAGTCGCCGCTTGGTAGCCCTTGGTCACTTCCCAGGCTATCGAGTCGAAGGCAACGATACGGAAGCGATCCTTCGGGGTGAGTTGTCCAAGTGCCTCGACGACAGCGGCCGAAAGAGTCGTGATCTTGCCTTCCATGCTACCGGAGACATCCAACACGAAGGTGATGTCGTGACCGGTCGTAATCGGCGAAAGGTCAATCCCCGGAGTGATCAGCATCATGAAGGTGCCGGCACCCTCCGCATCGGCGCGATACGGAATCACCTCCACGCGACCGGGCTGGTTATCCGGCAATCGATAGTAGAAGACCAGATCTTGGTTCAGGGTTGCTTGCACTGCTTCGAGGTGAACGCCGTACTGCCCTTCGGATTTCTTGGTCACCGTCGGCGCAAAGCCCGGCATGCGCACTTCTTCGACTGGCACCGCGCTCTTGAGCTCGAGATCAAAGGTGAATTTGCCACTGATGGTCTCGTTGCGAGTCCAGAAAGAGGTGGCAGCGGCCTCGCGAGTATTGCCATCTTGCAGTGGATACAGGTAGCGACCGACAGCGGCGTCGATCATAAGTGGTTCGTAGTAGACGAAGCTCATCAGCGCCTGACCTCCTGCTGGGATATTGGCGATGCTGAATTGGAACGTCTGGTAAGAGTCCTGGGTAGCAAGCCCCGCTTGCTGCCCCGACGACTGTGCGGCAGCATATGCCATTTCCGCGTCCGCACGCGGGATCACTTCGCCATGCATGGTGCGTTCACCAACCTGGATCGTCATGTCCGCAAGGGCCGCATCCTTCGGGACGGGAAACTCGTAGACGGCATCCATCGCCGTAGTGGTTGCGTTTTCGAATAGTTGTGTGACCTGGGTCCGAGCAAATCCGTTGTTCAACGTGACATTGACAGCGTGATCCACCAGAGTCGGTGGAGCCGCTGTCGAAGTCACCGGTGTGAGCGTGCCGGCGGCATGCGCTGTAGTCGCGTCGGACAAGCCAAGAAGTAGCAACCCAGCCAACGCCAATGCAGTTGGTCGAAAATCCATAGTGCCTCCAAATTCGCTGCTTGTGGGGGCCCTAAGCACTGAGCGTGCCAGGCGTTGTTGCGCCGTAATTTCCGGGCGAGTTGGGACTTTCGCGGTCCGGTATTGGCACGGCGTATCAACGAGACACGGCGAGGGAAGACACTGTGCCTTCGAGGCACAATCGAGACACACCTGAAGGCGAGCAGACCAAGCAGGAGCCCCAGGGCCCCCATCGACCTACCGGGCTGCACCGCCGGTGCGGTGTCAGCTCAGTAGATTCGATGGGCGCCCCAGCTCGGTATCGAACCAGCACCGGAACGCAACCGCAAGCGGACTTGGAAGCACTTTTTGAGGAGCCACTGGGAGACGCTGTATGCCTGCGACTTCTTCAGCGTCGAGGTTCTGGGGATGTTCGGAACCGTCCGGTACATGGTGTTCTTCGTTATCGAGGTAGAGACTCGCGCAGTGCACATTTCCGGGATTCGCATTGCACCGGATGGGGCGTGGATGCTGCAGTTGGCCCGAAATCTGCTCGATCCGGTGGACGGATTCCTGCGCAACGCGAGCTACCTGATCCACGACCGAGACCCGTTGTTTACCAAAGCGTGGACGGCGCTCCTGAAGTCCGGCGGAGTCAAGTGCGTACCGAATCCGGCGCACAGTCCGAACTGCACTCCGCAAGCGGAACGGTTCGTAAAGACGATACGAAGCGAGTGTCTGGACCACTTCGTGATCCTCGGCGAGCGGCATCTGCGTCATCTGATCAAGCAGTTCATCGAGCACTATCTGATGGAGCGCTACTACCAAGGGATCGGTAGCCAAATCATCAAGCCGAAAACATCACCGGGCAACGACAACGCGATGCTGGGGCCGATTGAATGCCGGTCACGTCTTGGTGGGCTGTTGAACTATTACTATCGGCAGGCAGCTTGAGGCGTTGCGATGGGTTTGCGGACACTACGGGGGCGCCTTCACTCGATAGCGCTCGAACGATGCGAGATTGCTGCTCGCCTATCCGCGAACAATCCAGACGCGAAGCTTCTCCTCACCGGTGGGTATGGTCAGCATTTCAACACAACCAGTCGGCCCCACGCCGCATATCTGAGGCAGCGGTTGGTGTCCCTCGGCGTTGCCGAGTCGCGATTCTTGCCGGACGCGCTCAGTCGCAATACCCTTGAAGACGCCGGTCTTTCGAAACCCATCGTTCTCGAGCACGCTGGGCGTTATCTCGTCGTGGTCACCTCTGACTACCATGTACCCCGCGCGCGATTCCTGTTTGAACGCGAATTTGCGGATACCGAGGTTGCACTCTTCTTCGTGCCGAGCGTCACTGATGAAGCCGATTGTGACCTCGAGTTGTCACCCTTGAAGGTGCACGAGAAGCGCGCCCTAGCCCGCCTCCTTGGAGAAGTTGACGGTGCCTAGCTTCAGTTAGCGCTTAGCGCCAAAAACCCGCGTTCACTGGATTAGGCACCCAAAGCGACGTATGACTGCGTCGTGGTAAAGTCATCGACGGACATCCTGGCGCAGGTGCGTAGACTCACCGGCGCACACCGTGCCAAAGTGATTGAACGCATCCAATCACTTTGGGGCGGCTATGGCGAGCTACTTCGCGTCGAACTCACGGACGGACCAGTCCCTCAGGTGGTTGTAAAGTGGGTGTCCCCGCCAAACGTTAAGCGTTCCGCAAAAAGCTGCGGCGATGAGCGTTCGCATGCGCGCAAATTGCGTTCCTATGCCGTCGAACAACGTTGGTATACGGCGTATGCGCCGCATTGCGGCGCCACTTGTCGAGTTGCCAAGTGCCTGGGGACTGCGAAAGACGGGGATGCGTCGCTCTTCATCTTCGAAGATCTCGACTACGCGGGCTTTCCTCGTCGCGTTGGGACACCAAACCTTGCCGAAACTCATGCGGTATTGCGTTGGCTTGCCGCTTTTCACGCCAGGCATTTGGGTGTGGCTCCCGAAGGGCTCTGGAAGATTGGTAGCTATTGGCACCTCGCGACTCGCCCAGACGAACTCGCCCGAATGACGAACGATAGGCTGCGCAAGGCTGCACCTCACCTCGACGCGCGACTGAACGGCTGCAGATTTCGCACGTTCGTTCACGGTGATGCCAAAATCGACAACTTTTGCTTTACACCTATGACCGCGGTCGAACAATACCCAAGTGTCGCCGCAGTCGACTTCCAATACGTGGGAGGAGGATGCGGGGTAAAGGACGTTGCGTATTTCTTCAGCAGCATCTGGTCACCTTCGGCCTGTGAAGCCCATGCGGAAAGCTCCCTTCGCTATTACTTCGAGCAGCTAGAAAGTCAGCTCGCACTGCAACAGTCAGCGTGTGATCCGCAAGCAGTCGAGGAGGAATGGCGAGCGCTCTACCCTGTTGCTTGGGCCGACTTTCAACGATTTCTCGAAGGCTGGGCTTTGGGACAATACGATGGCGATAGGTACGCCAACTCTATGATAAACCTCGCGCTCAAAGGAACCACGTAGGGATAATAGGGTAATGCCGGCTGACTCCCGGTCATCGCCAATCGTCCACCTTCGGTGTGATCCGAGCCGGGCGCTTCCAGAGATCCGTCTGGGGAGTTGTGGGATCCGGACAGAGGCACCAATGCGCGCATGGAGTTTCTCCGACGCGCGCTCGGGCACTACCACACTTACCTGGGCGCCGAGCATGCCGCAGCGCTCTTCACGCCTGCGGGGCCCACGGCGTAGGCTGTGAGGGTGAAGACGGTCGACGAACGGCAGGCGCTCTTCCGCGTCATCGGTCCGCCGCAACGTCGAGCGGCTCGTAGCAGAGCCGACACTCTCGCGCATGGTGATAGAAGGGGGACCTGGCGGTCGTCCCCTGGAACTGGCAAAGGGAACGCGCACAACGCGGACAACGGTGGGACACCGCCAGCCCCCAGACGGCGGACACGCACAACACTCCGTAGACGACCGCACCCAAGACCAGTCCGCTCTGTCCGCCCACGCGCTTCGCGACCACGAGGCAGGCGACGAATCCCGGCATCCACAGCAGGAGGAACGCCAGACCCAAGAGATTGAAGCGTGTTCGAATTGGCATAATTGGTGGGGCGGCGCAGGTGGGCTCTCGAAGAAGGGGGCAAGCGCATCCTACCGTCGCCGCCCTGGCGTTTCACCTTCCGCGAGCGGGGCCGGCGCCGCCGGGCCGCGCTTTACCGCCAGCCGGAGGAGGACTTCCGGCCCTGGCCGCCGCCGCAGGGTACTTCGACGTGCTGTGGCGCGAGTATGCCCGCCTGGGCTACGAGATCCGTGAATTCTACCGTGACTGAAGAAGTGTTGTTCGTGGTTGGGAGGTTATGTCACCTCGGGGCGGTTGGACCATTTGAGCCGACTTTGGATGTCTTGGCCGCTAACGCCTCACTAGAAACTCTGTCGTGCTTTCGGTCTAGATCGCATGACAATTCGTGCATAGAGTTCTATCCTTGTGAGCCAACGTCGAGTGGCAAGCTAGGCAGCTCGCGTCATCCGACTCGGTCACCTGGTGGGACAGCGCTGGCGGCCACGTCCCGTATGCCGTGGCCGCATGACACGGGTAACAGTCTGTCTCTCCGAGGTGCTGGGTCTTTTTTGCGCCGGCGTTACCTCTTTCGTGACAGAGTACGCACTTTGCAACGTCACCCCCAATGTGAGGCATGAGGGGAGGGTACGTGCCGCTCGACTTTACTTCGTGGCAGTCGACGCAGTCCGACTTTCCATTGTGATCGTCTACCGGCGCAACGGCCTTTCGTGTGTGGCAGTTGCGGCAGTCGGCGTCGTCGCGTGATTCAACTGGATGCGGAACGTCCGGGCCATTCTGGCAAGCAGCGAACGTAATCGGCAATAATAGGGACAAGCAAATCCGCAAGCGCATAACACCTCCGTCGGCAAATGTTCTACTTTGAGCGCCATCCTTCGGATTAGCGCCTTGTCGTGCAACGACTGAATCGCTCGGATTGGCAGTCGCTGTCTTCGGTCTCCTCATGATTGGTTCACCGACGTCGGAATTCCCGGATCTCGTGAATCCACGGCGCCAAGCGCGATTGAGGATCTCGGCTCCAACCAATTTCAGGTGGTACTCGACGCGGCGCCGCGAGCATTGAACCGTATCCTCGCGGTCGAGGCGAGGGGCGAGTTCATCGCGCTAGAAGCCATCGACTCCTCTGGTAAAGGCCTCCAGGCTGCGCTCGGCGGCCGCTTCGAATCGGACCGCAAGGCAATGAGCAACCTCAAGATGGAGCGATTGGTTGCCGGTTGGGTAGTGGATAAAAATGCCTTCCAGCCCTGCAGGCGCCCGCGTCGGGATCGGTTTGCCTCAAGTCGTAGGTGGGCGCGTTCATGGTCGAGTTTCCCTGACGGCTCCCGAGATCCCGAGATCTGACCGTCACGCTCGCGTTTGCACGGCGCGTGCCAGTATGGGTGCTCGGGCCCGTACCCAGGGGAGCCCGCATTTCGTGGTCGTTATGGTTTGCTGCGGGGAAGTAACGGGCGAATGCGAACCGGACAGCTGCTCGTGTGCACCGGCGGACAATTGTCCGCTACCACAGCGTAGCTGTGCCCGTCGTTTGCCAAAACTCGACGCACCTGGATCTCGCGAGATTCGCGGCGTTGTTGCTGGTTTCGCGCGGCGGGGGTTCGCGGCAGAGCATCGACGCTAGCGTAGTCGTGTGAATGCTCTGATGCTACAATTCTTCGCCTTCACTGTTGCCGGTTGGATCAATCGCGGGCAAGAAGACGTCATCGAGTATCTCGGCGAGGAGAACCGCGTATTGCGCGAACAACTCGGTGGCAAGCGCCTTCGCTTGACCAACGACCAACGTCGCAGACTCGCGGTTCGAGCCAAGGCCCTAGGCCGAGCTGCTCTGCAGGGCCTCGCCAGCATCGTCACTCCAGGTACGCTGCTTGCCTGGTATCGCAAGCTCGTGGCAGCCAAGTACAACGGAGCGCCTAACCGAGGGCCCGGGCGTCCTCCGACAGGGCCTGGGATTGCTGAGCTGGCGGTGAGAATGGCAACGGAGAATCCAACCTGGGGCTAGACGGGTACCCCACTGTTGTGACCCACCAGAGGATGGCTGACACATTGATTCCAGTCATCGCGGCCGCGCGCGGTTGGTAGGTCGCGTGGGCTCGATCAAAATCCGGTAGTCATCGGTCACGAACCGCAAGGCGTCTGGTTCATCGTGCCATCAGGCCCCGGCTTCTGCTCGAAACACGAGAGGGCACAGAGCGATCGGTCTTGATACGTATATTGCAGGAGGTAGGTAGCACCTTGCTTGGGTGCTAGCCGGAGCTTGCCTTCGCAGGAGCCATCATCGACGGTGATGGTCTTGTTGACCCAACGCGTCTTTGATTCCGAGCGATGGCGCCTCACGAATCTGGTGCAAGTGCGATGGGACTTTGCAGTCCCGCAATCGTAGTTCTCGCTAGCCTGGTAGGGCACTTGTTCGTGGTAGTGCTCCATCACCCGTCGCACCTCCCGATGCAAGAACCGCGAACTGACGGTCAACTCAGCCGGGACTGGGTGGACCAAGATCGCATCGGACCTTGGCGTAGCCGCCATTTCGGATGCGCTGTAGTTGCTGAATGCCTGGAACTCACCGACGAGTGCGGACTCGCTCAACTCGGCACCAGCGGTCTTTTCGTACGTGCGCCGAAGTTTGAGAATCGCGTGAGGCTCATTCGGCTTGGGCGGCTGATACTGGCGCACGCAACCGAAAAGCGACAAGCCAATCAGCCCCACCCATAGCGCTCGCACCCTCGCGTACCCAGTCACTGCGGACATTGTTCGGAACATAGTGCAGCTTTCTCATCGCAGTGCTGAATGTCGGCGGCGGTTCTACTCTCCAGGATGCAACCGTCTTTGTAGCGCGCACAGGACTGAAGACAATCCACGCGCTGGCGTGATGGGCCAAAGATGCAACTCGTGCCCAACACTACGCAGAGTATCAGGCCGCTTCGAATGCCAAGCCACGAGCCCATGCTGCCCAAGGTAGCCGCCGCGCGGTGTTGGCGGCAAGGCAATTCTTCCCGGCTTGCCCTAGCAGCTCGCGGCGTCGCGGACACCGTGGCACCGGGCGCATTCGACTCCACAATGACTTACACTCCTTCTTGGAAAAGCCATCACGAGAGTTCTAGCCTCATTCAGCAGACCGCTAGGGCCATTCCGAACAACCAGATCATCTTCTGGTCCTGCCATGGGTTCAGTGGTTCCCGGCGCGTCGGATTGGACCGGGACATCGCGAATCGAATGCGCACCCAATGGCCATCGTTGCGCGCAGCGTGACAGGCGACCAGGCCGTCAGACCGGTTCTGCCCGCCCGCTCCAGTTGGCAACTCTATGGATCGGTAAGCGCGCGCATTTCATCCGGCGCGCACATGGCAACGCGTCGAATTGATTAGCGGCAGACAAGAGTAACGCGTTGTTATGTCCGGTCCCAGCAATAGAACGCGAGATATCCCAGCATCTAGAAAGTTGGCTGTCCAGCCAACTTCACAAGCACCTGATTCTCCGGAGTGCCAGGCAGGTAGGCAAGACCTGGCTCGTTCGCGACCCGGCAATCAGATCCGGGAGGAAGCTCGCGGAAGTCAATTTGGAGCGTGACCCCAACCTGGAGCGCTGCTTTGCCGCAAGCGATTCGAAATTGGTTCTGGATAACGCGAGGGAGGCCGCGCAGGCCAAATCGACTATGTGGTACAGGCCGCCGGTCGCATTGTCCCCATCGTAGTCAAGGCGGGAGCTGCTGGCAGCATGAAGAGTCTGCATCAGTTCATGTTCGACAAGCAGCTTGAGGTCGCTGTGCGCATCGATCGGAATCCGCCTAGTGTCAAGCCGATCTCCGTCACCACCACACAAGGCAACAGAGTCTCGTACAAACTAGTCTGCCGCCATATCTGGTTGGGCAACTCACGGACATGCTCGCTGTAGTCTGACCACCTCGGTACGCGCGTCGCTTCGCACGCGCTTCAACTCCAGCGAAAACGGATGGACAATTGAGGCGTACCAAACTAAGGATCCGGCAGTGTAACAGCATCCGCCGCGTCACGATTCCGTCGGCACATCGACCGTCTTACTGGTTCTCCAAGCCGAAATGGAGTGAAATTGGGGCAAATAGGGGCCGCGCCAGCCGAACGTTCGTCGCACTTTCAAAATGCGCCACTAACTCCCAGTTCTGGCACACGCTGCCGGCGTGCGCTGGTCGTGTCGTTCGATTTGACTGGTGAGACGAAGGCTCCATCTTGTCGTAGCCCAAAACCAATCCCCACGATGGCGGAGCCGAATCCGAACGTGGCACCGATCAGCCTGGCTTCGTCCTTCAGCGCAACAACAGAAGAAAGTCCGGTGGTCAACCCCAATCCAAACGCCACCCAACCCAATACTCGGCCGACGTTGTGTCGTTCTACAGTCGCCATGTAGCTTGCAGGGCCCGCGACTTCGACCGTTTCGTCCACATCGACGCGCTCATCGTTTGGTGGTGCGACAGAGAAGCGATACACGCCCTTTGCGAGTTTGGCATCGCAGGGCAGCGAACAAATGCGAATCCATCCGTCGCTGTCCGGTTCCGTACCATCCGGCCCAACTTTGGCTGCCCACACCGTTGCGTCGGGCACTCCTGAACGCAGACGAAGCAAAACACCAGTTGAGCCACCCAGCCACGCTATCGCCGCATTCGAACCCATGGCAGCGCCAGATGCCACGATTGGCGCCGTGGTGGGTGGTGCTACTGCGTCTGCACTGGGTTTGTTGGCAAATGGCCCAGAGAATTGCACCTCACCCAGCGCAACCCTCCTGACGATTCCGGAGGGTAGTCGAATTGTGACGTGCGATCCCGGCTGCTGTTCGATGATCACGCCACGATAGAATCCACCCGCCTTCAACACGACGACATCGGTCTCGTCTTCGGGCTTCGCCTGACCCGCGGTTGCAGGTGTTACGACTGCCGTGGCGACGTCGGGATTCGCCGTCGTTTCACCGCCGACTTGCTGCGCCGTAGCGACGTTGCTGGTTGTGAGTACCAATGAGAGGAGCCCGTAGTACGACCAGTTCGTGAAGTATTGCGGCATTTGAGCCTATCGTCTGCTTGATATCACAGGCTCAGCAGGAATCGCAACGACACGAACGCCGCGGAGCGTCACTCATGCGCTGACCTGTGCCAGGCAGGTGCGCTTCGTCGAGCCCCTGGGATCCCGGAGATTGAACCCCAATGTCCCTGGCTAGTCGTGTGTTTGATGCGCTGCCTTCGTTGACCGGTTCCAACGCTGCTTCTGGGCGAAAACGCGCCGTTCAATAGCTCCGAATCTGTGGGCTCGCTGTCGACCCTGGGGCCGGCGGCGTACAATGAAGTCGCGACCTGGTCACGAGCTCCGGAAATTCGACGCTGAGCGAAGAAGTGTAGTTCGTGGTTGGGAGGTTATTTCACCTCGGGGCGGTTGGACCATTTGAGCCGACTTTGGATGTCTTGGCCGCTCCCTTTTAGCACCGCACCCATGGCGAACGTCCAGACCAAGCTCACTCTTCGTGATCCACATTCGCCTACCGTTCCATCCAGGGGCAAGATGGATAACCCCTCGTCTGAGTCCCCCGCCGGCCGGTCTCACTGGCTGGGCTGGTTCGTGGTGCTGGCCGTTGCCACAGGGCTCTTCGCTTGGCGCATGGGCCACGAACCGCTTTGGCTCGACGAAACCTACTCGTTCGCGATGACGCAACACGGGTTCGCCGACATCGTACGACTCACGACCGGTGACGTCCACCCACCGCTCTACTACCTGATCTTGAAGCTCCTGACCGTTCTGTTGGGTGACTCGCCCACTGCCTTGCGATTGCCGTCACTGCTAGCAGCGGTCGGCCTGCTCGCGCTTGCTACCGGCCCAGTCCGCAGGCTCTTTGGGCATCGTACAGCCTTGGTCTATGCTCTGCTCGTCATCACCAGTCCAGGGGTCTTGTGTTTTGCTCAAGAAGCACGAATGTACACCTTGTCCGCATTGCTGGTGACGGGCGCAGTGCTCTACGGCCAGTTGAGCCTCATCGAGCCAAGAAAGACGAACCTCGTTTGGTTCGGCATCTTCACCTGGTCTGCGGCCATGACGCACTACTTTGGCCTGCTCGCCGCGGGCATGAACTGCCTGGTACTCGTCGGGGTGGCAAGCGTGAAGCATCGCGACCGACTTAGGCCGCTGCTCGTCACCTCCCTGGCCGCGGGCGGACTGTACCTGCCATGGTTCGGCGCGTTCGCACGCCAGGTGACGACAGTCACCTCTGGGTTCTGGATCCCTTCAACGTCGTGGGAGCTGCTCGTCTTCGGCCTCGTCGCCCCCTTCACGTACAAATTCGAGGACGTCCCCTATCCCTGGCAAGCACCCGTAGCGCTCGGGATCATCGTCGTTCTAGTCACAGTCACTCTGCTCGTGAAGGTTTGGCGCGGACCGCCCCGAGTGGTAAACGCGCAGCTACATGCCCTGGCCGTCTACCTCTTGACGCTTGGATTCGCGCTGGGGTTCTCTAGATGGATTCAGCCAGTCTTCATGCCGCGCTACATGATGTGCTGCGCCGGTTTGCTTCTGCTGGGAGCGGCGGCCGGGATCTGCCGACTACCGAGACTGAGTTATGTCGTGACGAGTGCGACCCTGCTGGTAAGTTTGGGCTTGCCGGCGTGGTTACGGACCCAAGTCGCTACTTTCAACGGCCCCTTCGCGGCTCTTGCCGAACGAGTCCGCGACGCAGGCGAGCCTGCGCCCGTTCTGTTTCACAACGATGTTCAAGCGCTCTATCCGAGTTGGCACGCGGCGTCCACGGCTCGCCATGTCATGGTCACGCAGAAGGGAGCCAAGTTCGACGTTTCGGGGGGTGGCGTGTACGAAACGAGCCGGCTCTCGTCGACTGACGCGCTTGCGCCGATATTGGACTCCACCCGTCGCGTCTGGCTCGTAGACGCAGAGCCCGCCGGATTTCACGTCGATCCAGCGCAGATCCTAGAACGGCGCGGTTGGCTGCCACAGGGCCCCGTGCTCGAGCTGAGTCAGCCTAGGTCCTGGGTGAAAGTGAAATTGACGCGCTTCGAGAAACAGGACCCCCTATAGTCCAGCCAAGGCATTTTCCAGCCAGACCCCTACACCAGACTTCTCGGGAAAGATGGGCGATTGTCCTGCATTGACCCCACAACTGCCGGTCAGCATGAAGGATTCTGCCACCCTGATGGCCTCCGCCAAGCTACGTTGATGAGATCATAGGTTCACATGGAGGCGTTGCGATGTCTCGGCTGGCGCGGCTCTGGCTATTGTCTCTGGGCTTGGCTCTACTCATTGGGTGCGGAAGTTCGGGAGAGTCGAATCCCAAAGCGGAGGAGACGCCCAAGTCGACGGGAGGCACACGCATTGGCAGCGCTGGGCGCGCGAGTCTGACCGGCGGCAGCCAGGCTCAAGGGGGAACGGGCATTGGCGTCGGGATCGGCGGCACGAGTACCGTCAGCGACGCGACTTCCGGGGGCACGACAAGCGGGGGCGCCTTTGCTGGCTCAACGAGCCTGGGGGGCATGGCAACGGCCCTAGGGGGAAGTGGAGGCGCAGTTGCAGGGCCCACAGCAAAAGTGATCCCGGACCAGCCTGCCGTGGCTCAGATCCCCGGCCAGATTGAGGTCACGTTGCCAGCAGGCGCTGTCACGGCACCGAGCACACTGAGCGTGGAGCGTTGGGATTTTCCGCCCTCGGTAGCCGCGAACGTGGGAATAGCCGCCAGCAGCTACATCATTGAGCTAAGTGACGGCGGCGCGGGACAAGCGCTCGCCAAGCCCGCAACCCTCGTCTTCCATGTCGATCCAGAGCGGCTTCGAAAGGACGTCCCTGCATCGGAGGCTGTCTGGGTCGTCTATTGGGACGGCGCCAAGCGAAGACTGGTGGAAGAGCCCTGTGTGGTGAACGCGACGAATGGCACCGTCACGGTGAACACCAACCACTTCTCCCAGTGGTGGCTGTATCTCCTGGGACCAGGTGATGTCCATGCGACCTCGCCCCACTTCACGTTCCGGTTCCCAGCGGCCATCAACATCAGCGCCTGGGGCACCAACGATCCATTCGAGGTCATGGCGCGTATGCGTTCGAAACTGGAATTTTACCATGACGCCTATGTCGCCGCAGGAATTGGCGCGCCGAGTTGGAAGATCCCTGTCTATTTGAGCGAAAGCGACGAAGCGGGCTATGGGCCGTTGACCGGCAACGTGTATCTTACGTCCCGAATCTACTCCTCGGACATGAATGTCTTCGAGCATGAGCTCGCGCATGAGCTGTTCCACGCCTTTCAAGGAGCCAAGCTGAACGTGTTCAGCCTCGATGAGCGACGCTGGTTCGTGGAAGCTGCTGCCGACTACGCCGCCGACGCGCTGGCTACCCACTCCGGACTCATGGGCAAAGACATTGCAGCCACCTGGACGACGCTGCCGCTAGATACCATCGACGGTAAGCACGAGTATGCCTCGAGCCACTTCCTGCGCTGGCTCGCATCTCAGGGCAAGACGCTGGTTGGCCTGCAGGATGCCGTGTTCAACGCCTGGGTCACCGATCAAGGCAAGTCGGCGTTTGCAGCAGCTGCCACGCTGAAGGGCTCTTTTGCACAAACCTTCGTCGACTACCTCGTCTGGCTGGAGACTGCCCAAGACAGTCCCCTCGCAAAACTGCCCCTCGGAGGGCAGAGCATCGCGCCCGGATTCAGCGTCGATCACCATTTGGACTTGCCGATTCACTTCAGACCTGCGGGGCTCGCGTATCAGGCAAACCTACCCCTCGGGCAGCAGCGGCTGCTCAGTTGGACTCTGCCAAGTGGCGTTGCGAGCGCAGTTCGGATCCTTCGCGGTGGCTTGCGCGGCAATCCTGAGCTCCCAATCGAATCAAGCACCCTGATCAGCAATGGGGATCTGCTCTTATTGCTCGTTAACTCGGATCAAGCACAACAGGTTACCCTACACGTCGAGCTCGAGCCTGATCCGGCGCCCCTATATCTAGACACGTACGAGAGCCGCAGCGCCGTCCTCCCCAACACAGTCTCGACTGCGACCTACGTGACCAGCGTGACGGTCTACGTGCCGTGGCCCGTAGAAGTGTTGTCCTCGGTTCCGACCCCCTGCAAAGACTCTCTGTCTGGACGATCCCCGATGATGTGCTGGGCCTGGCTGGTCCGAGCGCGCTCGCGGTTGCCAGGAAAGCTCCTCGACTTCCGACCTCGGCTCAATGGGAGTGCAACACCAGGCAACGGCACTACGACGGGCACGCCCTGGGAAGTGACCCAGCTACCGCTAGTGAGCTCGACGGGAGCCACCTTTGCCGCGCCCACTTTGCCTGACGACGTTTCCGTCCCGGTCACCGGTGGCCGCATGAGCCTCTGGGCGCCGATCCGAGTGACGCAGTATCCCTACAACTTGCCCGTGATCATTGATGACATGACTGGAGCCGAGGTGCAGGTCGAGGTGGAAGCCGTCAGCCAATAGCGAAGACCCCGGTCACCAACGATGACCTCAAGCAAGTCGGAATAACGTCGAGCTAGCTGCGCAGCTCTTGCACGACACCACGGCGTCGACTTACCTTCGTCGCCTGTGGATTCGCCAATCGCTGAGCGTTGCGGCACTCTTGAGTGCGAGCTGTAGCGCCGCTCACTTGCGATTGCGACCGCTCCACCTCCCGAATCCGCTCCAGAACCCAGTATCCCACTCGATCGGTTGGTCTGGCCAGTTCGGCGCTCGCGTCTCCCAAGACAGAACTGGATCCAAGCGTTCGGCTGTCGCTCTACGGCGAAGCGCTCGGGGCGGCCTGTGCCCGCATTCCCCAACCCATGCCGGCGTATCGCGGAAAGTTCGACCAGGTGCGCTTCTCGGGCTTCATCCCAGCAGAAGGGCGACCCGCTCGATCACATCTCGGCACGCATGGCATCCTTCGGATCGAACCGATAGAGTTCGAAGCCCTGGGGGGGTCGACGTGGGTGTCACGGTCCAAGATAGAATAGTAGAGTCCGTCGCAGTAGTAGAGCTTGTCTTGGTTGATTGGCCCTGTGCTCCCTTCGATGACGATCGCTTCGCGCTCGAGCGATCCATGGTTGAACCCCTGTGGCGTGTCCGTATGGAGAGTTACTGTTTGCATAGAACGTCGTTACACCCGACAGGTCCTCGACCATTTGCGTGGCAAACGAGCTTGGATCAATCTGCAATTCGTTCAGGGTCGTACCAAACACGTCAAGCTGCGCGTAGGGCGTCGCTTCGAGTGCGTAGACGAAGCCTCCCGCTGCTATCATCGGTCCGTATCGGTGCGAAGAAACCCAATAGATCCCCCATTGTTCGCTCGCCGGATCAGCCGTGGTGACGCGGAGCTGGTTGCCCTCGATGTCCCACAGCCCAGACTGTCGCGGAAAACCAAATGCTGCCAATACTGCCTCTCCAACGCGGACGGCGCTGGCTTTCGAGACTCTGACTGCCACCGGTAGCACTAGGAGATCTTGGCGCTTGATGACGGAGAGCGACGCGCGATCGACTACGGTGCGTCGAAGGGCGTGCTTCTAGTTGGCCTGTGCTTCGTAGTAGAGTTGGAGCTCGCCCGCCGTTGAGATCGCCGAAGGCGGACGCTCGACGCCAGTGTCGGTGTCGACCACGATAGGACTGCGGCATGGCTCGAGCCTGCTGCAAGACAGCACCGACAGCTTGCCCGCCGCTGCGCAAGTAAGCACTACTCCGTCTGTCAACCCAGAGAGCTCGCAGAGCGCTGGGTCTGGCACACCAGCGGACAGCGCAGGACCGAAGCGGATCCGTCACGCGCAAGATCGCTCCCGCGAAGCGCCGAATCCTTGCTCAGGGCGAAGACCCAGTACCCAGGGGGCGGGTTTGCAAGCCAAATGGCTGGCTGTAGCTGTCGCCATTGGGGCCATCTAGGACGAACCTGACAAACGGTCTTTGAGCATAACCGGCGATGGCGTCCTCGATGAACCTGACACGCACCCTTCTTGCGTAATCCGAGAAGTGGAACACGCTGCCATTCGCAACTACTTCGGTACCGGGACCTATCCAGTATATGGCATCGTAGGCCGCGGCGTCTACGGTGATGGTCTTCGCGGCATTGTCGACTTCGACGGAGATGATGCGCGGCACCTTAGCGTCGCCTGACCCTTCCGGCTCGTAGGCGAAATAGAACGCACCGCCCTTTTGCGCGGTTCGAATGGCGTTCTCCGTCAGCGCTGGCGCCAGCAGGAACTGGAAATTGCGATAGAGTTCGGCGGTGTTGTGGTTGTCGTCATTGGACGCCCCCCAGACGAATCTGCCTTGCTTGTAGAACAGTACTTCATTGATCTGATCCCAGCGCTTTCTGTCGTCAGGGTATCGGTCTCCCGTGTTGAATACTTCGAGCCAGACGCACGATGCAAATTGTTCGAAGTAACTCGAGTAAGTCTCATTCGAGTAGGCGTAGCTACCCGGATGGTTGATTTGGCTAAGTCCGCCCTGCTCATGAACATGGGCAATTCCCGTTGCCATATCGAGAGAACCTTCGGTGAAATCGTAGAAGGCATTGACATGGTGAGACTGGGAATACTCATTTCCCTTTACCGCCAGCATCCCTAACAATAGCGGATCCACTCCATAGCTCGTCCAGGGCCAGGTGGTGTAGTCGTGATCCGTGATTGCCAGTGCGGCGTATGATTTCGAGTGATACTGCTGAATGACGACTTCCGGGGGATCGGACCCGTCACTGTTGGTGGTGTGAGTGTGGAAGTTGGCCTTGTATTGTTGCCACGTGTTCCAGTCAACGCCCTCGTAGGGATTTAGCACTACCGCCACGTCGAGCGGCGGAGCGGCATTGGGTTCGACTGGACCGCTGCCGCTATCCGGCACTTCGGTACCGCCGTCAACCGTTTCGGTACCTTCAGCGTGAACATCGGCGTCGGCATCGGCGTCGGCATCAGTGTCCGCATCCGCATCGGTGTTTGCACTCGAGCCGCTATCCGGCTCTGAACCCGCGTCAGAATCCTCGTCCGACTGCTTCTGGGCGCTATTGGAGCAGGAGGAACAGACGACGGTCGATGCCAGGATCAAAACTGCACAGCGCGCCCTAATCATCGGTAAGCTCACCAAGGGGATACTACTGCGCGAAAGTAGGCTCAGTATACTCCATTTCTACCGCCTTGACCTTCTGCGGCTTGGATCCCTTGGACTCTCGGAAAGGGCAGGTTTACTTGGCCGTCGAGGTTGCGCTTGCTCCGATCAGGCATTGTATGGTTGGAGCCCCAAAGACCCCAGTTCGCGCAGCGGTTACAGTTCTCCGTGCCCCGTGGTAGAGTCCTTCTCGGAAGTTCACACGGTCTGAAGCACGCATCGGTAGAGGATCTGCTCCGACTGCTCGCCGCTTGCTGGGATCCGGAGACATCAGGGATGAAACTCATTGCATTCACGTGGTGGCTTTCGTGGCAACCCTCGACGGTCTCACCATAACTGGGGGCCAGGCGAAAGGTGTTTCGGTAAATGCGACGGACCGTGGTGGCGGGATGTACAACCGTTCTGCATCGCCGATAGTGACGAACTGCAGCTTCGCGAACAATAGTGCTGAATTTGGTGGAGGCATGCACAACATCAGCTATTTGTCACCGACGGTTACCAACTGCACGTTCGCCAACAACCATGGCGGCGCGATATACAATGGCTGCGCCGCGATGTACTGCGGCAACATTTCGGAGCCACTAGTCACGAACTGCATCCTTTGGGGCAATACGGCGGGGACGAGCCTCAGGGAAATCGACGACCCCATCATCGTCCCCGAGAACGGCGGGTCGTGGGATCCTGCAGCGCCGGATTATTATACTTCGACGAAGGTGAGTCACAGCATCGCCCAAGGCGGCTTGCATTCGGGCGAGAACATCATCACTTCAGAGCCTCGCTTGGTTGACGCAGCAAACGGTCACGAGATCCGGAAATTCGACTCTGAGTGAAGAAGTGTAGTTCGTGGTTGGGAGGTTATGTCACCTCGGGGCGGTTGGACCATTTGAACCGACATTGGATGCCTTGGCCGCTGCCCCCGGCGCTTTCAGCGCGTTGGTCTGGTTTGGCTTGCCCGTCGTGGTCACGCTTGCTCTCCTCGGTTGGCACAATTGGGTGAGCTTTGGCAGTCCGACGGAATTCGGCTATCGCTGTCTGACGGTGGCTTGGCATGCGCGGATCGGGAAATGGGGCCTCTTTGGTTACCTCTTTCTCGCCCGCAATTTGGGCCTGATCCTGGCGAGCCTGCCGTACTTGGAGCATGGTCGGGACGGCTGGACGCTGCAAATCAACGGCCAGGGGTTGGCGCTTTGGGTGACGACGCCGTTGTATCTCTGGCTGCTCTGGCCGCGCGCTCTACCTGAGCCTCGGTGCCGTTGCCGCGCCGTCCCTCTTGTACCAAAATAGCGGTTGGCTCCAGTTTGGCCAGCGCTTCTCCAACGACTATGCGGCCCTGCTGATCGTACTCTTGGCCGTTGGGGGTTACCGCTGGTCACGCACGATGAAGGCCGCCTGGGGCCTGGCACTCGCGGTCAATCTGTTCGGCGCGGTGACGTTCGGAAAGCCCGAGTAAGCGAAGTACTATTTCGTCGAACCGACGCAGCGGGTGATCTATCCGTTGGACTAGGCGTTGCTTGTCTGCACTCTGGTGATCACGCACCTCTTTCGCTCCGCTCCGGCTGTGGTGCCGCAGCCACAACCTCTGCGCGGCGGAACAAGTCTTTGGGTTGGAGCGAATCACCGACGCCATCAGCTCGGCTCGTGAGCGTCGCCATCGCACTGGCGCGACACCCCATCGTCGGGCGGCAACTCGTCCGGGTGACACGACGCCAGACGAGGCCAGACGGCGCCAGACAATAATGCATGGGGACGCCACGTGACGTGAGACCGACGTGAGACCGTCGTGCTTGCGACCTAGCTACGCGCCAGGCGCAGGTGTGGATGAAGTTGACAGACGCTGCCACCTACGTTGGCGTGAGCGCCGCAATCGTCCGCCAGGCAATCGAGCGCGGCCCCCCTGCAGGCTTGCATCCCTTGACGGACGGTCCGTGGCTGCTGAATCGTCAAGCTCTAGACGCAGCGCAAAGTCAAAGTCTGTTTTCTGCAGTCCGCATCACTCGGTGAAATTCTGGTCCCAAGCAATTGAATGTAGGGGGGTTCAACACATAGCCAGGTGCAGCATGATGAAATGTCGTTGCACGTAGAAGGTACCCAATCCTGTCACATCGGCTTCGGTGTCGAGCACATTCGAATTGGCAGGCGACCACATAACCCGCAGAGCTATTCCCGAAGACCCCTTAAGAAAGCTGAAAAGTCTGCCGCTTGACGCCATATTCGAACGAAACGGTCATGCTCAACGCAAACTTCCACACGCTCGTGCGCTCGACGCTCCGACAGACGTTCGTCTCCGAATACGCGGGGTACTACTTGCTCAAACGCCCAAAACCCGGAGCATCAATGGGGAGATCGCCGTTAGGGTTCGGCTTCGAGACTACCGCGACGAGCAATGCGGTCGATCCGTATGCGCGCGAGTGGCAAGTCATGCCGGTAGTCAAGCGTCCCGACGTTCCATTTCCCGAGCAAATCGCATTGGGTCGCGCACCCAACTGCGACATCGTCTTGCGCATCCCCGCAGTCTCCAAAGTGCAAATGCACATCCTGCTCATGCCAAACGGCAGCCTTAGTGTGCGCGATAGCCGGGCCTCCAATCCCCTTGTGGTCAACGGGAAGAAGCTCGCTCCGGGAGAGAGCTGCCCGCTCAAGATTGGGGATTCGATCCAGTTTGCCTCCATCACACTTGAATTCGTCGACGCTGCCCGACTCTACGATATCCTGAAGGCCGAAGCCGCGTGATTCGCGACCACTTTCAAATGCAGCCGTACATCTGGCAAACGCCCTGGTGGCACATCGGGATATCGCTCTCGCAGTCCTTGTTCGTCTGACAAGGCTTGGCGCAGACCGTGGTGGTCTTGATGCAACCGCCAGCCGCGCCGCATTGGAGACAAATGGTGTGGATTTCGCGCCCCAATGGGCAGGGGTTCGGTAGCGGGCTGCCCTGGCAGCGCTGCATGCACTCCTCGACGGAATCGTACTGATTGTTGTTGGTGTCGCAGCTGCCGACGTCGCGTTTGGCGCAGCCGCCATCCACGAAGACCCACCGAGAGATCGGTGTTCCACAGTTGTTCGGCGGAGGGGGCAGCTGGCAGCGCGGCTCGGGCGCCATGGGCGTCACGCAGTGCCCACTCGTCGGGTCACAGGTCAGCTCGCACTCCCAATCGCTCGTGCACGCGCAATGGTCGTGCGAGACGCAAACGCCCGGACAACTCGAGAGCTTGTATTCGAAATAGCCAACCGGACAGATCGATGCCTCGGACGTGCAGCGATGGGCATAGTCACAGGTGAGCGCTTTGGGAACGCAGCGCCCAGCGGCGCAGTCGAAGTCGGCTGGGCAGGCGACGTCGCTTGCGCAGCTTGGAAGGCCGGTGCTAACGCAGCTGTTCTGCAGCGGATGCCCAGGTTCCAGCAGGCATTCGAAGCCATCCGGGCATTTTTCGCCCGTCGTACCGTCGCAGGGAAGCGCCTTTTGGGTCTTGGTGCAGAATCCCGCGCAGCCGTTGTTCTTCTCTAGGACACAGGTGTCGGTCACGACGTACGAGCAGACTTCATCCGGAGCGCAGGTCGTGAGATCGCGACGGTTGCAGCTCTGCGACGCCTGGGTGGAGCCAGCGACGCCAGCCGTGCCACCGCCTTCCGCGCCGCCAGTCCCAGACGAGCCGCCAAGTGCAGGCAACGACGAGCCACCGGCAACGAGCCCTGTGCCACCCGTCGAAGATCCTTGCGTGCTCGTCGTCGTGCCTGCGGCACCGGCACTAGACACCACGCTCCCACCAGTCGCATGCTGAGTCACCTGGGTTCCGCCGGTTGTTGAAGTTCCACCATCGCCAAGCGATCCGCCTGCCTGCATCGCATCATCGCCGCCCGCGCTTCGAGTTCCGCCTGTCGCAGGTGAGATAGTGGTGCCGCCAGGACTCTGACCTCCGCCGACCACGCTCGAAGCGCTCCTGCCTGCTGCCGAGCTGACGATGCTCGACTGACCCCCGCTTGTCCCGCCAACCGTGCCTGGCGTCGATGGTGACGACGATTTGCCTCCGCACCCGAACGCCAGCAGCACCGTCAAGCCAATCCCCTTACACCACGTGGTCGTCATGCCTCTGGCCGAATGATACCGCCGGGCTCCGCCATTGGCAGCAACCCAATTTTGGGCCCAACTCCCGAAAAAAGTGCCAACTTTCCTCGCTGGTGGTGGAAAGGATCCGTCAGCTAACGCAGCGGTGAACGGCAAGTTCTCACAACTCCGCGTCATGCAAATTGATTTACCTCACTGGACGACGATTGCACACTGCCACTTCTGGACGCCTGGCCACCGCGCTCCACGGCTCAGACACGAGATCCGGAAATTCGACTCTGAGTGAAGAAGTGTAGTTCGTGGTTGGGAGGTGATGTCACCTCGGGGCGGTCGGACCATTTGAGCTGACGTTGGATGTCTTGGCCGCACCGACGATGGCCGGCGAAAGCAGATTTGGTGTTCGCGGCGATGCGTTGCCCCCTCGGGGACGATGTGCAGCCGCCCAATTGCCGAAGCTTGCGGGAGGATCTGCTGATCATGGCGCGACACACGGCAAAGATCGTATCGTCACCGATTGGGCGTGGACTGATGCGCATGTTCGAATCCGAGGACAAGCGTATCGCAACATGGCGCAACAACCAGCGCGGGATGGGCTTGGATTGGCCTGTGGCAGTCGTTCCAAGTAACAAGATGTCGGTTCGAACCATGCGCTCGGTAGGAGCTACGCGGACACGCCTGTCAGCGTCGGACGCTCGAAGCGCTTGCGAAGGAGCCGTCGGCATTGCAGGATTCGAACCTTGTCGCGTTTTTCCAGCGCCCTAATTGTTGCGAGTTTGTTGCACGGCGCGCTGTTCATTGCCCGTTGGTTGGATCAGGGGGCAGCTTGCTCGCCCGCGGCCGTCTCTGCTGCGTCGACCGAGCTGGAGATCCAGTTCGAAACCACCGCGTTCGCCCCGAGCGCTGCGTCGATAGTCGGCTCAATGTCCGCACAGCACTCACGTGTCGAGCAAGGGGAGTCACGGTCAACACTACCTCCGTTGACACGCTCTTCACTGACCTCCAACGAGGCGACGAGCCCGTTTGTGCAACCGCTTCAGCCCATCGCTGCATCGACGAGCGCAGACGAACCACCAAACCAGACTGCGAATTCCCGGCAGCCCGAATCCACTCCCACTGTTGCCGCCAAGATCGACCTTGGCCTCGATGGCCAAATTCTGCGACCGCGGCTCGCGGACGCGCGAGAGAAACCGCGATTACGTCGCGACGTTGGGGCGGATCTTTCCCGAGAGCTAAATGCCTCAATTGTGGCCGATGATGTAGCTCGTGGCCATGCCCGCGGGAACGTTCTCATCGGATCCTTGACCTCCGCGGTGCGTACGGTTGGGCCCATCGGTGGAGAGGCAGCCTTTCAGGTCACCATCGACTCTCAAGGAGGGGTTGATCAGGTGGAGCTGATTCGTGGGGCGGCGAGCGATTGGGCCAGTGCGCTGCAGTCATTTCGTCAACAGGCTAGTAGAAAGCGAGTGCGATTGCCAAGCGGGGCTCGGGGATTGCGAGTCACGTTCAGCGTGTCCAGCAAGGTCCAAAGGGCCAGCGGTAAGCAGGTCGATTCGTCAGGCGTAAGCCTCAACTCCCCCTCACTGGCTCCGGGCGGGTTGGCGTTCATGGGCGAGTTCGATCTGGCCGATTTGTCCAACAAGACGAGCCGCAGCGTATTCGTCACCGTAGTCCGCGAGGAGATCCTTTGAGCGACACCTATGCTGTCGCCTTTTCTGGGGAACTGTTTCACCGGAGCCAGTACCGAGCAGACACGGCGCGGTCAGTGGCGCGATCGTGGAACCATCCGTGACCGAACCGCGCCTGCGCCAAATCTTATCGCGGAACTAACATTGTCGAGCTCCTGTCTGTCCACGATAGGCGAAGGCGAGTCCCGCCAGGATGACCGAAACCCGGTCAACCATCGTTGATGAGATGGTCTTCTGGACCGCCTTCCAGACTGTCGCCCTGCCATGCCGCACATGACATTCAGGTATTTGGTGGTTTTAGCTTTGAGTCTTGGATTGTTCGCTTGGATCGAAATTGAATCGCGTGAGCAAGAGCATTGTCCGGGCCTTGTGCGCAGTTCAGAGCTGGGATCGCACCCCGGAAAGCCGCGGACTGAGCGTCACAGGCAAGACGATTGAGCGGTCACTCGGTCGCCTTTCCACGCAGGCCACTCACGCAAACTGACGAAGACGGGAATCAGCCGGTGCCAAGTACATCGGTTCGAGAAGAGCGTCAATCCTAGTCCGGCGAACACGCTTCCCCATACCGTCTACCTCGAGGTGGGGCCGGACCTTCAAGCACTCCCTTGCGCGCTTAGCGCCATAGTGCACCGCAACAAGTGCCGCCGTTCTGGATCCTGACGGGCGAGGTTGAGAGCGTGTCGGTATGACGCAAGTGCTTCCTCTCGACGTCCGAGCCGGCGACACAGTTCGCCCCGCGGCGTGCAACGGGAGGTACCCCTCCAACTCACGGCCATTGAGGAGCGCTCGACTATCGATAACCCAGCTTCGGGTCCGTCGCGACAGGCGATGGCAAGCGCGCGCGAGGCGGACTACCGGCGATGGGTCCATTTGACCCAACGCATCGTGAAGGGCAACGAATTGTGCCCAATCGATCGAGTCTGCATCGAGGCTTTCTGCATAGACCAAAGGATCCGTCAACTGGCGTCGGGGTAGACGGCTAGATCGCCTAAGGTCTGTGTTATGTAGACCATTTTCGCTTCACTGGATCGCTAGACTCCGCGAAAAGGTTTGGACGGCTTGGCCTGCCGGAATGCGAATCAATGGCTTTCCAGGGGGCACGAAGTCAGCCAGCGGGCGATGGTGGGCCGGGTTGGGTTCTGCTGCCGTAATTCCACCGAAGCAGGCGCAAGTGCCCAGTGCGACGATGGCGGCGGCGCGCTGCGCCAGCTGGGTAACGAGATCTGAGTTAGGGGGCTACCAGCCGGCGCGCTGCACGGTTCTACGGTAGAAGGACATCCACGGGTATTGGGCTGCCGCCAACCGCCTCGGAAGCAAGTTGACCATAATGGTCCGAACCCCAACACCAGACGCCGCCGTTGACGAGCGCGCAGGTATGGGATGAGCCCACGGTCATGGCCGTCACCCAACCGGTCAATTCCTTGACTTGGACCGGGACGAGGCTCTCGGTCATGCTGCCGTTGCCGAGCTGGCCGCACCAGTTGTCGCCCCAGCATTTCATCGCGCCGTTGGCCACGGCGCAGGTGTGACCATCGTATGCGGTATCGATCGCGCTAACGCCTGCCCCGAGCCCGATCACCTGGGTCGGTATTGGGCTAGCGGTCCTGCTACCGTTGCCAAACTGGCCGGCTTCGTTGAGCCCCCAGCACTTTGCACTGCCGTTCGCCACGGCGCAGTTGTGTCCGTATCCGCTCACGATTGCCGTGACTCCAGTCCCAAGCTCCAGCGCCTGGGTTGGTGCAGCGCTATCGATCGTTGTGCCGTTGCCGAGTTGGCCAGCCCAGTTCTCGCCCCAGCAGTACGTTGCACTGAGCGTTGCGACGCACCTGTGATAGTAGCCGAGTCCAATTGCCGTGACCCCAGCCGTGAAGCCCTGCATCGGCGACGGCTCGGAACTGCCCTTGTCCCAGCAATAACCCGCGCCGCCGACTACTGCGCAGGTCTCCCAGTAGCTGTCGGTCATGGCACTGACGTTGGAGCCAAGATCCGACACTTGGACAGGCCCAGCAAATAGGCCCCAGCATTTCACCCCGCTATCGACGAGGGCACAACTCTGGCCGTTGCCAGCTGCGACGGCCGTAACGCCGCTCTCGAATCCCGGGACGGGTACCGGCACGTCACTTCTAGTATGGCTACTGCTTCCGAGCGCTCCAAAATCGTTGCCGCCCCAGCACGTGACCTTGCCGCCTGTCAAGGCGCAGGTGGCGATGTCACTGGCGGAAATCGCCGTGACCCCGGTCGACAGTCCTTGCACCGGGCGTGGGATGGAGCTGCAGTTCGTCCTGCCGTTGCCGAGTTGGCCAGCTTCGTTGTCGCCCCAGCACTTCACCTTGTTACCAACGAGCGCACACACGTGACTACTGCCGACGGCAATCGCCGTCACTCCACTCGTGAGGCCAGGAATCGGGTTTGGTGTGCGGTCCCACGACGCGTTGTAGTTGCCGAGTTGGCCGCCGCCGTTGTAGCCCCAACAGTGCACGCCACCGCTAACTAGCACGCAAGTGTCACCCCAAGACGAGGCGATCGCCGTAACCCCGGCCAGACCCGGCACCTGGACCGGCACGTGGCTGCTAGACCTATCGACTCCGAGCTGTCCATTTCGGTTGTCGCCCCAGCACCATGTCTCGCCTTTGACCACGGCACAGGTGTGCTCGCTGCCAGCGGCAATTGACGTGACCCCAGTCGCCAGAGGTGTCACGGCCACTGGCGTCGAGGTTCTAGCCGTGTTGTCTCTGCCTAGCTGGCCCCAGGGGTTGCTGCCCCAGCAGAAGGCTGCTCCGTCGGCCACCACGCAGGTGTGCCACTGGCCAACGGCAATCGCCGTGACCCCTGTGAGGCCAGTCACCTGCACAGGAACGAGGCTGATGATCGCTGTGCCATCTCCGAGCAGCCCATTCATGTTGCGGCCCCAGCAATAGACACGACCATCTGCCAACGCGCAGGTGTGTTGGCGTCCACCCGCAATTGCCGTGACCCCAGTGAGGCCAGCCACTTGGACTGGTACTAGGCTGTCTGCTGTCCCATCGTTCCCGAGTTGACCATCGGCGTTCTCGCCCCAACAATACGCGTTACCATCCTTTGCCGCGCAAGTGTGATAGCTGCCAGCCCCAATCGCAGCAACGTTGGTCGCTAGACCCTCCACTTGGATCGGCACGGAGCTGTCGAGCGTGGAGTTGTTCCCCAGCTGGCCAGACGAATTGCTACCCCAGCACTTCACGTTGCCATCGAGCAGCACGCAGCTGTGGTGGTCGCCTGCGGCAATAGCCGCGGCCCCGCCGACATTCGGGGAGCCGGCAACGGCCGTACCACTACCAGCTGCCGAGCCTCCGGCGGCCGGGGCAATCCCACCGGTACTTGCGACGCCGCCCGACGACACAATGCCGCCGCTCGAAGAGGTTCCACCTGGCGATATGACACTGCCACCGCTCGAAGAGGTTCCACCTGGCGATATGGCACTGCCACCGCTCGAGAAGATTCCACCAGTCGACGTGTTGCCGCCACCGCTGCTCGTGAACCCGCCAAGCGACGAGATCCCTCCGGTTGGTGCCACACCGCCCCAGCCCATTGAGCCGCCGCGCATGTAGGTTCCGCCAGTCGACATGATGCGGCCACCGCCACTCGTGGAGCCGCCTATTGATGTGCTGCCGCTCGCAGCATGATTGCCCGCGACGCTCGACTCCGCGCTCGCACTGCCTACTCCAGTGCGTCCCCCGCATCCCGCGACGGCGAGTGTCGCCACCAACCCAACCATGAACCCATAACCAGCAGGGAATTGCATTTGCTCCCAGACCTTGGCACCGAGACATTCGACGGCAAACCGAACGCGACTCGCTTCATCGAGCCTGCCGCCCAAACGCATCGTGTAATGGTGTTACCGTGCCCCGTCGGGAGCTCAGTTTCTGAAGGCACGGTACCCCTTTTCAGCCCGAGAGACCATCCCCAGCATCGAGCCGTCTTAGTCGCGACGTGTATGGACGTCCGGGGCAGTTTTCGGGCCTCTTGGTCGGTTCGTAGTGACCACGTAGCATTGGCGCACAGCGAGTGTTCCCGATGCCGGCGCAGGGGATTGCTCGAGGTGCGAGGTGCTCGCTATGTCGTGTAGATTGCGGGCGTCAGCCCAAGGAGATTCGAGTCCAGTCGGCTAGAGCAGCAGGGGTTCAGCCTGGCGACAGCGCAAGCCGTCGAAGGTTGCGGCGGTAGCGTGTAGCAGTGCATCGCGAGCCGGAGTGCACGCAGTCCGCGCAGTGGACGAGTAGCACGGAGGCCTACGGCCCGAGCGAGAGCGAAAGAGCGCCGCAGGCGCAGTGCATCCTGGTGAGTAGGACGCGCCAAGGTTCTTGTCTTCGATGGTCGGACCGCTGCGTGATGTGCTTGAAGATGCTCAACAGCGTATTCCCGATGCGATGCAGGATCATGATGGTGGCAGTCAGCCTCGGATTCTGAATGACCCACGGGTGCTCGTCCTCTTGGAAAGTGACGTCGAGGACCTGGTGCGTAGTCTCCACGGCCCAATGTCTTCGGATGACTGTGAGCCACTTATGGGGCGACAACCTATCGGTAGATAGACTTGAGGAGGCCGGTTGCTCACGAGCCTGTTTTCGGAAAAAGACCAAGCGAGAGAGCACACATCGCCACGACGTAAAGTGACGCAAGTCCTCGACGTCGCGTTCCAAGCCGATCCTTCATCAACCTGGGCTGACGCCCGTACCTAACGCGACAGCGCAACCTAGTTGCAAATGCAACAAGCATTTTCACCCGCAATGGGCCTACCTCTGGTGCAGCCGAGCGTCGTGGTCACGTCGAACCGACCAAATGGCCAGGAATTTGCGCCGGACGTCATTACACGGTCCGGCGAACACCGATCGCTGCTGACTCCCGGGGACGTCGACTTGATCTAGTGCGCCACGAGTTGCGTCGCGTTGTCTAGGAAGTCAGAGCGTGGGTTCACGGGAAGGCTTTGGTGCAAGTCTCTCCTCTTCGGTGTGTTTGGTCCCCATTCTTCGTGGAGAAAGCTGTGCGCACGTCAAGTCGATACCGCTTCACATGCGGAATCGACTGCTGTAGATGGTACGCGGCCACCCATGCGAGCCAAGGGTGCCCACGTGAACGAACCAGCGGTTCTTGTTTGATGGCTTCTGGTCTCATTGAATAGTACGACGTAGTGACGACGCATGAGTGGATGTGTTGTGGGTGCCGTCTGCGATGCCAGAACTACAACGTTTGCACGGGAACCCGGCCAAACCAGGCACGGGTGCAGCGCTGGGAGAGTGCAGACTCTGCGGCGGTAAAGGCGGGGCCGGCGCTTCGTGCAGCTCAGCACAGCCACTGCAGGCGAGAGCCACCCGATGCCGGCTTGCCATGTTCGATTGGAGTTGCAGATTCGAAGTCCCGAAGTGTAAGGTGTCCACCTATGTTCAGGGATGATCGCCACCACATGTGCAGCGCGATAACCGAAGGTAACGATGGTATTCGGAGCGAGCCAACTGCGCGCGTCAGTGCACGTAGGAGTTCGGCACGCCGGCAACGGGTGCGCCGTGCGTCGCAGGGCGTGACGCTCGTGCTGTTGCTTTGCGGATGCTCGACGGATGGCGGCGACGCACCAGCAGGTGACGGCGGTCGGAGGGCAATTGCTGGATTCGGAGGAAGCATCGCGACCGGTGGCAGAGCGTCGAGCGGCGGCGTAGGTCTCGCGACAGCGGGTGCCATCACCGGGCATGGCGGAAGCGTCGAGAGCGGGGGCAAGACTGGTACAGCGGGCGAAACGCCCTTCGGGGGTACGTCCGCGACTGGAGGAACGATGGACTTCAGCGGCGCGTCGGGCTTGGCGGGCGCGCTCGTCACTGGCGGGACTGCGGCTTCGGGCGGCGTGTTCGTCACAGGCGGGACTGCGGCTTCGGGCGGCGTGTTCGTCACAGGCGGGACTGCGGCTTCGGGCGGCGTGTTCGTCACAGGCGGGACTGCGGCTTCGGGCGGCGTGTTCGTCACAGGCGGGACTGCGGCTTCGG
>CAYVXY010000005.1:41333-232071 GCA_964454965.1 uncultured Polyangiaceae bacterium
GGCGGGACTGCGGCTTCGGGCGGCGTGTTCGTCACAGGCGGGACTGCGGCTTCGGCGGGCGCGCTGAACGCAGCCGGTGCCGCGGGCTCGGCGGGCGTCGCGGCGAGTCTGCCGCCAATACTCGCGTCGGGCATCGCATTCAACTGCACCATCCGAAACGCCGGCGTATGGTGCTGGGGAAAGAACGATCACGGTCAGCTCGGCAACGATACGACGATAGACAGTCCCACACCCGTTGCCGCAAACGGGTTATCGAGCGGCGTCACGGCCATTGCGACCTCGGACGGATCTGCCTGTGCGGTTAGCAACGGGGCGTTGTGGTGCTGGGGCAAGACCGAAGCGGCTGCGTCTACTGTCGCGGGCGTCCGCGAGAGTCACGTGCCGCTGCTCGTACCGGAATTGAGCGACGGAGTGACTGCGGTCGCGCTTGGCGCAGCGCATGGTTGTGCCATCGTCGGCGGAGGTGTTCGCTGCTGGGGCGATAACCAATTCGGGAAATTAGGAGACGGGACATCGATTGCTAGTCCGACGCCGGTACAAGTGAAGGATCTGACATCCGGCGCGACCGCGATTACCGCCGGAGACAATCATACCTGTGCTATTGTCAACGGAGGTGTAAAGTGTTGGGGTAGCAATTACAACGGCGAACTAGGTGTCACCTACACGTCGGAAGCTCCTTTCCCAGTCGCCCTAGTGGCTCTTGGAAGTGGTGTTACGGCAATTGCTGCAGGCCACGATTACATGTGCGCCATCCAGCAGGGCGCTGCAAAATGCTGGGGCGCCTACACCTATGGCCAACTCGGAACCGGCACCGCCTCCGTCGCGCTCGGGCAGGTTGTGGGCCTCACGTCGGGGGTGACGGCGATTGCCGCCGGCCTATGGACCACCTGTGCCGTCGTGAACGGGGCGGTCCTCTGCTGGGGCCAAAATTACATGGGACAACTCGGCAACGACTCTTCGGTAAGCAGTGATGTACCGATCCATGTCTCGGGGTTAGCGACAGGGGCAACAGCCGTTTCCGTCGGTGACCTGCATGCTTGTGCGGCAATGGACGGCACGATCCGGTGCTGGGGCGAGAACTTCAACGGACAGCTCGGCAACGCGACGTTCAACCACGGTACCAGCCCGCTGGCGGTGGCAGGTCTTGGTGAAAACGTCGCTGCCGCGGCAGTCGGCAACGCGCATAGTTGTGCCGTCGTAGGCGACGCAGCAAAGTGTTGGGGGTGGAACGCAGTAGGTCAAATTGGCACCGATAGCACGAGCCATTCCATCACCGTCCCGGCGCAGGTTCTCGGTCTCGAAAGCGCGGTCACATCCGTTACGGTCGGCGATAACCACAGCTGCGCCGTCGTTGGCGGTGCGGCAAAGTGCTGGGGCCACAATGGCAGTGGGCAGCTCGGCAACGGTGACAAACAAACAAGTCGCATTCCTGTCGCGGTGCAAGGCTTGACGTCGGGCGTATCGACGTTGGCGGCGGGCTGGGCACATACCTGTGCGATTGCGAACGGCTCCGTCCAGTGTTGGGGAAACAACAGCTGGGGACAACTTGGCAACAACAGTCTCGCGGACAGTGCCGTCCCCGTACAGGTTGAGGGGCTGACGTCGGGCGTGACAGCACTTGTAACCACGGCGTTCCACACCTGCGCCATCGTTGGTGGTAGCGCGAAGTGTTGGGGGCGCAATTCGTCGAGGCAACTTGGAAACGGATCGACGTACGACAGCTTCGTTCCGGTTCAGATGCAAGGCAAAGCATCCGGGGTGATCGCGATCGGAGCCGGGTATGACTTCACCTGTACGGTGACGAATGTAGTGACGGAATGCATCGGGTACAATAACTACGGTGAACTCGGATACGAACCAAGTTCCTCCGCGCAATCCGTCAAAGGGCTAGGCCTGGGCGTCACTGCGCTCGATCTCGGCAATGGCCACGGCTGTGCCCTGGACGCGGGTGCCGTTCGCTGCTGGGGCTACAACGCTTACGGACAGCTCGGCAGCAACGGTATAAAGAACAGTGCTACCGCGCTGCCGGTCCCGGGTCTCAACGGCGCGGTGACTGCTGTCGTAGCGGGTGGCACTCATACCTGTGCCATCGTTGGTGGAGGCCTGTATTGCTGGGGTTCGGATGCATTCGGTCAAATTGGTAATGACGCAGTCGGACAGAGTCTGGTGCCCGTCAACGTCGTTTGGCGGTGAAACGCGAACTCCCGCGGCAATCTTGGCGTTTGCCATCTTCCCAACCGCGCGCCACTTCTGTAAAATGTTGACATGCAATTGCACCAGCGGGCATGGCTCATTCTCACTTGGCTCGGGTTGATGGGCGCGAATGCCTGTAGCAACGACGCGGATCCCGAACCGAGTGCTCGTCACGTCGCTGGTAGCGGCGGATTGGCCACCGGTGGAATCACCGCCATCGGCGGACGTAGGCCAAATACCGCTGGGAGTCCCAACAACGTAACCAGCTCAGGGGGGATTCCGCCTGCATCGGGTGGTACTGCCGGCGCGCTACCTGTGAACGGTGCAGGCCATGCCGGAGTTGAAGTGATCGAAACGGCGGGAGATGGCGGTATTGCGGGCCAGTTCGGATTGATTGGTACGGGTGGTACATTCGCGACGGGAGGTGTGTCCGCCGTCAGTTACGGCGGAATGGCTGCTGCTGCTGCGGGAAGCGCCGGTAGTCAGGCGGGTCAAGGCGGTACCCAAGTGACGGCCGGAGCCGCTGGAACCGTGGTAGCTACGGGTGGCAGGACGATTCAGCCTGGGTGCGACAAGGGGCTCTACGACGACAACTTCTTCGCAACCAGTCAGGCTGACGTGGCAACCTTGTTTGGCTACACGCGCATCAGCGGCACGCTGCGACTTCAGCATTGTACCGACCTAAGACTGCTTCGCTGCCTCAGCTCGGTAGGATTCGCGGTGGAAATCTCTTCGAACGAAGAGCTGTACAGCCTTGCGGGCCTCGAGAACCTAACGGACGTTGGTACCTTCTTTTCATTTACATACAACGACCGCGTGAGCGACTTGTCGGGGCTCGCAAGCCTCTCCAGCGTTGGGGCTGAATTTGTCATCGCTGAAAACAGCGGGCTTACCAGCCTCGCGGGGCTCACGAACTTGACCTCGGTAGGTCAGGTCTTGAACATTTTCACCAACCCGGCACTCTCGAAGCTTGGAGCGTTTCCGAGTCTCAAGCAGCTTCCAGAGCTTCAAATCAGTGACAACGCCGTCCTCACCTCGCTTGCGGGTCTCGAGAACCTGAAGTCGATTACGGGCAAACTCTACCTTTCCAAGGGCGTCTACACGAATCTGCGTGGACTCGGGGGTCTGACGACGGTCGGCGGCCTCGAGATTTACAACAATGCGAAACTGCAGGACCTCAGTGGTCTCGAAGGACTCGTCGCCGTCAACGGCAAGTATTACCTAGGCGGTAGCGCGTATGTCACCATCAATCCAGCATTGGTCAGTCTCAAGGGTCTCGACAACCTGGGTAGTGTACTCACGGACTTGCAGGTCTATCAGAACGAATCCCTGGCGGAAATCTCGGGGCTCAAGAATCTGAAGACCGTTGGTGGTAGCGTGTTGATTGGCATCAGCTCCCTCTTGGATCTTACGGGACTCGATAGCCTGACGGCAGTTGGCGGCAGCTTGAGCATCGAGCAGAACAGGCAATTGACTAGTTTGGACGGAATCGGGCAGCTTAGCGAAGTGGGGGTGAATCTGGGGATCGCTTACAACGATGCACTGATGAGCCTCGCCGGATTTCAGAGCCTCGACTCGATCGGCGGCGACTTACGCATCGAAAACAATCCAAAACTCGCCACGCTGACGGGCCTTGAACGTCTCACTGTCGTAGGCAAGAGCACGTTGACCGTGGCAGGCAATGCTTCGCTCGTGGATCTGACCGGGCTCAAGAACTTGACCACGATTCCTGGTGGCTTAGGTGTTGGCAACAATCTCTCCCTCGTAGCACTCGGGCTAGATGCTCTGCGTGTCATTGGCGGACAGCTGGGAGTCAATTCGAACCCGAAGCTCCCGCAATGCGCCGTCTGCTCGCTGAAGAATCAGCTAAGCGCCAGTCCAGGGTACTTCACCATGGCCACTGGGAATCTCGCCGATACCTGCAATTATACGTGCACTAAGTGACCAAGTGACCAAGTGGCCACTTCGACGCAGTTGGCTTGAGCAGGAGAGCAGAGAGATGGCCCGCTTCCAAGCGAAGACTTACGGCGACGGCGCAAGCGATGAACCCTTCGGGAAGCCTATCGGTTCACAGGCTTGCTTTCACGCTCGCGATCGGAAAATCGACGGTTCCTGAACCGCCGCCGGTCTCGGCCAGGATCTTGGCTTCGAGAATGTTATCCATACTCATGCCGACCTTCTTCCACTCTTCGAAGTGCTTGGTAATGGTCATGACGCCGCATTGCCGACCCTTCTGACGGATGCTCCAGTATTGGGTGAAAGTTCCGCCCCCGGCGCAGCGCGAGCCACCGGTTCCACCGGTGGAGCCCGAGTAAAACTTGTAGACCTCGCCGTCGATGGTTGCAGAGCCCTTATTCTGCATGTTCCAGGGACTGAACGGCATCCCGTTGAACGAGTCGTCGATGATGTAGTATTCGACGCAAGGACTGGTCGCCCAACCATAGACACCAATGTACGAGAAGCCGCCGCCGGTTCCCGACTTCTTGAAGGTGTATTCAGCGGTAATCGTGCCCAAACTGGCGATGCTCTTGCCTCCCCACTCGATCCCAAGACGCGCCAAGAAGTCGCCGTTGTTGTTCCACTTGGCGCTGAAGGCCGGGACGGTGTAATACGTGATACACGCGTTGCTGCTGTAGCTGTTCGACCAGAGCTCCCAGCTAAGGCTGCCCGCCTTGCCAGTTCTATAGCTTCCGCAGTGAGTGGTGGCACCGCTCGTTGGCATGGGGGCCGAGCAGTCTATCGTGCCCGTGGAGCCGGCTGTTCCGGCACCCCCGGTTGCCGCCTTGCCTCCGGTCGACACGGCGCCACCGACTGCTGCCTGCCCGCCGGTTGCTGCACCACCCGCTGCGTTGCCGCCGGTTGCCGCTTTGCCCCCAGTCGGCGCTACACCCCCGGTTGCCGCTTTGCCCCCAGTCGGGGCTGCACCCCCGGCTGCCGCTCTGCCTCCAGTCGGAGCTACGCCGCCGGTTGCCGCTCTGCCCCCAGTCGGGGCTACACCCCCGGTTGCTGCTCTGCCGCCAGTTGGTTCGCCGCCCCCGGTTGCTGCCTTGCCCCCGGTTGCTGCACCACCTGTCGACTGGAAACCCCCGGCGGTATTGGCGCTGCTACCACCGACTGGGGCGGTGCTGTTGCCACCAACGTTCTGGTTCGGCCCACTACCGCCGGTCGGCATGCTGTTGAAACCGCCGCTGCCATCGGACGGAGGCGTAAGCGTCTCGCCCTCTGAGCAGCCAACCAATCCGACTGCAACACTTGCAACGAAAGCCAGCAGCCAATTTGTACGCACGGGTTCCTCCACAGCGCCGACAGAGCCTCTGTTCATGCGAAGCAGTGCCAGCACTCAGAGAAAACCGTCATACCGTTTCTTCAGGCAAAGCTGCCCAAACGGGCTACCATCCCGCTGGAAGATTCCAACTCCGCAAGGGTCACGGTCTGCCGACGAACGTTGTTGCGGACTGCCCGGCAACGGATCCGGAGAACCGTCGGCGAGACACTGAGATTGCCGTCCCGGCCGCGAGAGTAGTTCACTCGCGGATGGAATCCTACGTCACCCAGGCGCGGTGTGACCATTTGACAAGACCTTGGTAGTCTTTGCCTCCGACTGCCGACGCACGCTAATCCCGAAATGCTCGTGCCATACTGATGGAGACTTCAGGAAAGCTCGGCGTAGTCTGCCCAGCCATTTCTCATGCTAACGTCGCCAGCGATGAATCCCCAAATCCTTGTGACAGGCGGCACCGGCTACATCGGTTCGCACACGGTAGTCGAACTGCAGGCAGATGGATTCGAGGTGGTTGTGGTGGACAACCTGAGCAATTCGCGTATCGAGGTATTGGATGGCATCGCCGCCATTTCTGGGCGGAAACCCCAATTTCACCAAGCCGATTTGGCTTGTGAGGCGGATGTCGCCAAGGTGTTTGCGGACCATCCAGATCTCGTTGGGATCATTCACTTCGCCGCTAGCAAGTCCGTGGGCGAATCGGTGCGCGACCCCTTGAAGTACTATCGCAATAACCTAGTTTCGCTCATGAACCTTCTCGACGAGATGAAACGAGGACGACGGGTACCACTGGTGTTTTCGTCGTCGTGCACGGTGTACGGGCAGCCCGACGTCTTGCCGGTAGACGAATTGGCGCCATTGAAGCAAGCCGAATCGCCCTACGGCTATACCAAGCAAATCTGCGAGGCCATGCTCATGGACGCCGTGCGCGCGATGAGCGATCTGCGCGTTGTTGCCCTGCGGTATTTCAATCCCGTGGGCGCACATGCAACGGCCCTGATCGGGGAGTTGCCTTCGGGCGTACCGGACTGCCTGCTGCCATTCATCACCCAGACGGCCGCTGGGCTTCGCGATCAGTTGCGGGTATTCGGCGGTGATTATAATACGCGGGATGGTTCCTGTATCCGCGACTATGTGCATGTGGTGGACCTTGCCAAAGCCCATGTTGTGGCGGTGCACCGATTGATCGCAGGAGCGTCGGAAAGCCCATATGAGGTGTTCAATCTCGGCACAGGCGATGGTATCTCAGTGCTTGAGATGATCCGCGCCTTCGAGACTGCGACGGGGGTTGCGCTTAGGTTCTGCATCTCAGACCGCCGACCCGGTGACATTGAGCAGGTGTGGTCGGATACACGCAAAGCAAACCAGGTGCTCGGCTGGAAAGCCCAACTTGGGGTAGAAGCTATGGTTTCTTCCGCTTGGGCCTGGGAAATGCAGTTGCGAGCCAGACTGAATAACGACTAACCTCGACGATACGGCGCACTCTCGAGCCGCGTCCCTGCCAGTTCAATGCGTGTTCCAACTACCCGCGCGGAATTGGGACCGATGCTGGGAGGCCGCTTGGTACCTCGATGGTGTCACTGCGCCCAGTTAACTCCGCCCGTAGGGCAGCGGCGCGAGCGTGAAAATCCTCCGGTATTGGACCCGTGCAGCCAGCGGCCAATAGTCGCGGCAGCAGCAAATTGAGTGCAGCCGAATGCGATCCGCGCCGCTCGGGATCGTTGCCGCAGGCCTGAAACAAGGCCACGTAACCTACGCCCTCGGTCGCGAATGACGCCAGGTACGCAGCAACTTCCGCTCGGGTTTTGTCGTCGAACGATGCGGGACAGCCGTGACAGAGTTGAATGCCCCCAGCCCCTTGAGTGGACTCGTCGTCGGCAAGGTGACGCGACTCATGTGCCACGACCGCCTTTGCGACCCATCCGCCGAGAGTCGCGAGTGCTGACTCGAGCTCTGCATGCTCACGCAGCTGCTGTGAGACAGAGCTAACCCGATCAGCATCGCGCTGTGTTATCCTGGTGCAATGGCGACTGTCATTCTTTCGCGCAACACGGTTCACCATCGCGAGTGCCCGCTCAGACAACCCGTCCCAGGGCACTCGCTCGATGAGGACGCCGGAGCCGCACCCGCGGCGGTTGGCCAAGGACGATAGCTCGGCTTCAAGAGCGCGATGTACTGCGAAGGAGCGTGCGAGTACGTCGGTCACCGATTCACCCAACGCAAGACGTGCTTCCTTGCGAACCATCGTGGCTAACGCGGGCTCCGAAGACTCGTCATGCGGTGCGAAGAGCGGCCAGAGCTGGTCAATCGCGTACTCGGCAATGCGGTCGGTCATGACCAGGGCAGTTCCTCGATCCGTCGAGGTCTGGCCGAGGAAGCCCTCGATCAAGTTGGTTTGGTCTTGTCGAGCAAGGAGCAGAACATGCGAAGTGGAATGCGGGTCTTGCACCGGGACATCAGCGACCACGCGGTAGCAGCGCACGCGAATCGTAGGACCGTGAGGCGTCCGCTCGATGTGGTGCTCCATGCGAAACGGCACGCTGCCTTGAGCCAAGTACTCGTTCCATCCCTTGAACAGAGCGCGAACCTCGCCGCGGAAATCATAGGTTCCGTTCATCAGACTCTCATGGAGCTGAGCCAGCAGCAGGCCGAGGTTCGGATCCTTGCCCGCTTCGTCACGCAACGCGCGAAAGGCAGCCTCCGCTTCCGTTCGCCCGATGCTGTGAGGGCTGTGCTGAAGTGACATGAACCAGGCGGGAAGGAGCTGTCCATGCACTTTGACCATATCAATCGAGGACAGGATGCTTGGATCGAGCGGTTGAACAGGCTTGAACGGTCGTACGGTTTTCTGCGCGCGAAGCGCTTGAGCGTCCATGTCCGACTGTGTAGGTGGAGCACCTTTGGTGAGGACGAGCCAGCCCAAAGCACACACGGCAAGTGTTCCAAAAAGTGCTCGGTAGGCGTACCCACGGCGATACCGCGCTTGGATCGCTCTCCAATCTTCTTCCGCAGGATGCCGTGGCTTCATTCGCTGGAATGGGACTTTTGGGCAGCGCAGCACAGGCTAACTAACAGCGGGCGACGGCGAGGGCTTGGGTCGATTCTACCAGAAGGTTTAGCCCCTAATGCAGCGGCACAGGTGCCACTCGTCGGCCAAGGTAGGGAAGGCCCTCATTTCGACCCTCCGCGTCAGTCTTGCGTCGCCGGGTTCCAGCCCGTAACCAGGCCCTCTTCGAGCCCGTCGAGCCGACTCATGGCAACCGCGTCGAGCGAAAAGTCGAAGACCTTGGCGTTTTCTTCGATGCGGGCGCGGTTCACAGATTTGGGTAAGACTACAAAGCCTTGCTGGATCCCCCAACGCAGCAGGATCTGCGCCGGGCTCCGCTCCAATTGCCTGGCAATCTCGACGACCACCGGATCCCCGAGCCGCTGGCCCCGCGTGAGCGGACTATACGCTTCGAGGGAGATTCCGAGCTCGCGGCAGAAAGCAACCGTGTCTCTGCGCTGCAGAAACGGCGTAAGCTCGATTTGATTCACGGAGGGCGGCACGGTGGCTACCGCTAGTAACTGCTGCAAATGCGGTAAGAGGAAGTTGCTGACGCCAATCGAGCGCACCCGCTTGTCGGCAAAGAGACGTTCAAGTGCCCGCCACGACTCGAGCCGAAGCGTCGGCACGGGCCAATGAATTAGGTAGAGGTCGAGGTACTCAAGACTGAGCCGCTTCATGCTGGCATCGAAGGCGCGTAAGCTCTTGTCGTAGCCTTGGTCATTGTTCCAAAGCTTAGTCGTGACGAAGAGCTCTTCGCGCGGCACTGTCGATTGAGAGATGGCCTCGCCAACCTGCGCCTCGTTGCCGTAGACAGCCGCTGTGTCGATGTGCCGGTAACCAGCGTCGAGCGCGGCAAGCACCGCGCTCTTGGTCTTTCCGCTCGATTGCCAGACACCGAGCCCGATCTGGGGGATCAGTGCACCACTTCTGAGCGTAACCGTCGCCTTGGATACTTCTGCTGACATGGGCGGCGACTCTAGCCCAGTCGCTTCACGTTGCCAATAGACGGGCTCAGCGGTTGCGCGGACGACTGGATCCCGGACTCCGTTGGCGCGTGGAACCACTCTGCACGACGAGCTCGTTCGACTCCAATAGCACCGACCAGGCGAGCTTGCGCTTGCCGCCGGTTGCCTCGACGTTATAGCGCGCTCCCAAGGCGGTTCCGTGCCAGCTCAATGGGTGCGATTCGAACCAGCCGTAGCCTGTCTGCCGTTCGTAGTCTTCGACGGTCAGCAGGACTGAACTGCTGTTGCGCATGACCGTGTGCGTTCGTGACATCAGGGTGTTGATCCAAAAGAGTGGACAAGGCCGCCGATCGCAGCCGTCGACGCCCTGTGCCACGAACGCGATGTCCTGCAGGCCGTCAGCGTCAAGGTCAGTGTTCGTCAAAGCGAGCCAGGGCCCAGCGGGCGACAAGAGGGAATCGGCCAACACCAGCAGCCACGGGCGATCCGTAGGCGCTTCTGGTTGCATGACCGCGACGGAACGCTCGCCGGGCTGCCTGCCGTACCATTGCAGCCTTGCCTTGATTGTCGGATGTTCGGCAAGCTCGAGCGACATGCATTGCGACGGCAGAGACAAGAGATTAACATCGTCTTTCGCCGCAGTAGCCGAAAATGTGGGTGGCTGAACCGTGACGCAGGGAGTCGTCGTGCGCAACGAACCAATGACGGCCGGACTCTGACTCTCCTCGAACTGTTTTTGCCACGCGCCGAATGGACCCCCGCGGATGAAGCCGTCCTCGGCGACCTCGAGATTCGCGTAGGTTGCGACACCCGACTCGACCCGGGTAGCCCAAAATGGCCCGTTCGGTAGAGTCACGGTGGGTGGCTCGAGCGTTGGTTCGACAGGCGCCTCCCGTGACGAGGGGATGGGCGCAACTCTGGGCGTCGGGTTTGGTGAGCGTCCGGGTGTCGATTCAGTCGCGAGCGTAGGTGTTCTGCAAGCAGTGAAGCTTACGACAACCAGCGCCGCAAGCAGCCGACGCCGGAAGTTGACCAAGGGAGTCTCGATGCTTGCGCTCATCGTAGCTCAGTCAGCATCGTGCTGGGGGAGCCCTATCAGTGCAAGTAGCATGTAGCTCGTCCTACGACCGAGCCGTGGGTATGCGGAGAGGGCAGCGGTCGCGAATTCATGGATTTTCCAGGTCAGGTGGCCAGATGCGTGCGATGCGCCACAGTAGGCGAATCCATTGCCAGCTGAGGCGCAGGTTCTGCCAAGATGCTTGGGTTTCGCACCGGGCACAGCGTTTGCTAAGGCGGTCAAGCGTGACTTCTCGCAACACATCACAGGTAAGCCGAGCGCTCGTCGCATGCCTGCTTGTCGCTGCATCGGCCAATGCGCAGGAAGGTAGCGGAGCCACCGCGCCTCCAGCATCGACCGAATGGATCCCAGAGGAACCGCCCGATCAACGGCCGATCCACATTCCCGACAAGGAATTCGAAATGGCCGGCGACGCGGCTCCGCGCAGTCGATTCACCGAGCGCGCGATGCTGCTCGAGGGACGCGTGGGGTATGGCACAACGGTAGGGTTTCTCGGGGTCGTTGGCGAGTACAGCCTTTTCGATCGGTTGGCTCTCGGCGGCGGGGTGGGGTTGAACGATCTCGGACCAGTATGGGGCATTCACGCGCGACTTCGACCCATCGTGATGACCGCACAGAGCGGCCGCCGCTTGCACGCGATAACGCTGGAATCAGCGATTTCCCAGGGACATTATGCCGGCAGCGAAGTCCGACTGATGCCGACCATGCGCGATTGCAGCATCCATGATACGAGCGGCTGTAGGACCCAGGTTAGTTCCGAGTTCGTCTCGTGGCTCCAGTTCGACATCGGCTGGGAGATGCGAGCCCCGAGCGGCTTCTCGCTGCGAGTCAGTTACGGGTTTGCCACTCGGCTCAATTCGCCCAATTGGCAATGTACTGTCTTAGGCGTAACATCTAGCTGTGGCGACGAAACGGTCGCGAGAACGATCCCCACACTCACGGTGGCGTTGGGCTATGCGTTTTGAGACGCTCGATGTCCGGTGAGGCAGGGGCTGTGCCTTTCGGTTTGGGCCCGGCCGAATACAGTAACGCAGAACCCCGACATTCTGTTACGCTGCCCTTATCCTATGTCTGCCCCGCGTCTCGTTACCCTTCGGTATCGTCTGATTCCGATTGTTCTTGGATGCTTGTGCGGCGCGCTTACATTGAGTTGCGCAGGAACCAACTCCGGCGGCAGCTCGAGCATCGGCGGCACTAGTGGCACTGGCGGTTCGACAACGGCCGCTGGCAGCCCGGCCACTGGCGGCTTCGCCGGCAGCACTAGTTCTGCAACACAAACAAACCCAATTGTGCGCATGGCCACTCAGCAAAGCAGCTTTACGCCTACCGAGTTGGAGGCCATCGTCAATAACTTGATTTTAGAGCTCAACAAGGCGAACCGCACCAGTATGCGATTGGATGTCATCCTCAAATCGGTATCGACCTACTACCGACCGACGGCTATTGGCGCGAATCGCGCGATGGCCGAATTGCAGGTGGCGAGCGTCACGGCTGCACCTTCAGACAGTTCCACCGACGCGGCCACGTTAGCGCAAATCTCGATGATGACCGATGCCATTGCGCAGGGCACGAAGGGCTTTGGAATTGCGCCGTATGCGGCGGATGAGCTGCGCACCAACATCAACGGCGCTGTCGCTGCGGGTGTACCAGTGGTCACAATTGACTCCGATTTGGCCGATTCGAATCGTGACCTGTATATCGGTACGGACAATACTCAAGCGGGGATTACAGCGGGCAATACGTTGAAGGGGTTTTTGCCGCAGAGTGGTGGAAGGGTGGTCATCTTGGGCCAAGGAGACAATGGTTGGCCTGACGGATTCAATCGAACCATGGGCGCTAAGGCAGTACTTGACGCGGCGGGCTACACAACGAAAGTAGTCACGATCAATTGGGCTGATAACCACGTAACGGACTTGGCGGTGCTGGGGGATCTGCTGGCGACCTCCGACCCCCCTGTTGTCGGTATGCTTGGCATGTTCTCGAACGCCTGGGAATGCGCTGGAGCGGCTGAAGCAGCAGGCAAGTCGGGCAGTGATGTCGCTATCGTGGCATTCGACTTTGACCCGAAGACGGTATCGTACATGACTTCGGGGCTGATCAAAGCAACACATGCCCAACGCCAGTACTACATGGGCTATCTAACCCCGCATATTCTCTATGCGATGAACGTACTTGGCAAGGAGAAGACCAAGGCCCTTCTGAGTGCGCAGATGTTGGACAACTACCGGTTCAATACCGGTTTGGATGTCGTCCGAGCCGATCAGCGCAACGCCTACTCGGCATATCTAGAAAGCCTGGGGATCGATGCGTCGAATTGATGATTCAGAACTTGGTCAGGTGGGCAAACTGTCCATCGACATGGAGTAGTGCCCTACGGGTAGCTTCGCGACGGAAGGCAGCGAGTTCGATTGCCCGCGTGAAAAGTCCACTCTTGGAAACGCCGAGCCGCTGTCGACGCCTTGGGCCACGAACGCGATGTACTCCAGACCATCTGAGTGGACTCGTCGTCGGCAAGGTGACGCGACTCATGTGCCGCGACCGCCGTTGCGACCCATTCGCATTTTTACCCTCCGCGTCAGTCTTGCGTTGCTCGGTTCGAGCCCGTAACCAGGCCCTCTTCGAGCCAGTCGACCCAGTTCATGGCAGCCGCGTCGAGCGTGGCAAGTAGCGCACTCTTGGTCTTTCCGCTCGATTGCCAGACTCCAAGCCCGATCTGGGGGATCTGTGCACCACTTCGACTAGCAAGTTCCCCAGGTTGATGCCTGCGGCGTCCCACGCCTTGAAGTGGTCGGAAGTGGTGTCTGACTCGCACTCACGAGCCAATTTGGCGGATCCTCCAAAACTGCGATCACGACGACTGGTTGCATCTGGAGAGGCGAGGTTTCGTGGCCACGACGAACCGACCCAATGACCCAAAAAGCCTCACGGGACGTCCCTACGCGTTGCCGTGAACGCCGCTCGATGACGGATCCGTACGGTTGCATCTTGCGTTGCAGCCCGGTGCGGAGTACCAGAAATTTCAGCATGGACATTCCGCTGACAGAGAACCTGATCTTGCGTTCTGCCCTATCCATGGGCTGCGTATTCTGCTTACTGATGGGGGCTGCTTGTGAAGGCACGACGGTCACCAACGCTCAGGCGTCCGGTGGTTCGACAAGTGCAGGCCGCACAACGACGGCGGGCGAGTCAGCGACGAACGCAGGTCGGCAATCAGTTGGCGGAGTGACGGCGATTGGCGGCGCTGCATCTACCGCGGGCAGCTCAGTGACCCTTGGAGGTTCTGTCGCAACAGGTGGTGCCCAAACAGTTGGTGGAGCGACGGCAACCGGTGGCTCAAATAGCTCGGGGACGGCTTCAGGAGGTGGAACTGCTTCAGGTGGTGGAACTGCTGCTGTTGGCGGGGCAAACACGGGTGGCAATACTCCGAGCCTTGGAGGTTTGCCAACCACGAGCGGCGCAACGTCCATCGGTGGTTCGCTGGCAATAGCCGGAACGACAACCACTGGCGGGGTACGTTCGACTGGAGGTACGACGAGTAGTGCAAGTACCGGCGGAGTGGCAACGGGCGGCGCGCCGTCTTGTACGATCGATGCTGCCGTCTACCCGGATGGATATGCGAATCAAGCTAATAGCTGTCAGATTTGTTCAGCTAGTGTTTCGGCCACAACGTGGACGCAGCGATCCGAGGGAACCGCGTGCGGCGCTGCAGGTGGCACCGTATGCCACAGTGGCACTTGTCAAGCGGGTTGCTACATAGGGTCAACGTATTACGCGGCAAATGCAACCAACACCTCGAATGCGTGTGAAGCTTGTCAGCCAAGTGTCTCGACGTCAACCTGGTCCCCTCTCGAGGGAGTCACTTGCGGCAACATAGGGGGCATGGTGTGTCATGCGGCGGCCTGCGTTGCTGGTTGTTGGATTGGGTCAAAGTACCATGCACCTAGCGAAAGCGGCGGTCCATGTCAGTCTTGCCAGCCGTCGACATCAACAAGCTCGTGGACGTCCAATGCGGCAAGTTGCGGCTGTACTGGTTCTCTCGAAACCGTTCAAGCCACCACGGGTCTCTGTGTGGCGAAGATGGCCACGATTGCCGCGCCGAGTGCGGCCAACAACTACAGTATTGACGTAACAGAAGTTACTAAGGGCCAATACGACCTTTGGGTTGGTACGAATCCGCCATTGCCGAAAGCCTCCGACTTGAACTGCGGGTATGTCACTACCTATGCGGAGCAAGCGAGTGGAGGAGCACTTTATGCGGGTGCGGACGCTGCCCACCACCCCGTGGCAAACGTGGATTGGTGCGACGCGTACTCCTACTGTCAGGCCGTCGGCAAACGTCTTTGCGGTGCTATAGGTGGAGGGGCTGTTGATCCTTCTGTCGGCTACAAGGATGCGACCCAAAGCCAATGGTTCCGAGCCTGTAGTTCCGGAGCCACGCAGACGTACCCGTACGGCAGTACGTACCAGCCGACCCATTGTGATGGTCTCGATTACTGGAGCGGCAATACCTCAACCATGCAAACGGTGGCAGTTGGTTCGCTGACGAACTGTGTGACATCGGCCACCGGCTTTGCCGGCGTCTACGATATGAGCGGCAATGTATGGGAGTGGGAAGACAGCTGCAATGGTCCCTGCCTCATTCGTGGCAATGCCTTCAATGGCAGCTCGCAGCTCACCTGCGGCTACGTCTTGAACTCTGAGCGCTTCCACGTTGCGAACTACCTTGGGTTCCGTTGCTGCTCCCAATGAGTTGAGCCTTACGCACGAGAGTGCATTGCGTTCGGGTTGGAAAAGAACGCCCGATCAACCGTCATTACCTGACACACCAAGGCAACCAACATGGAGCAGTGCCCTACGGGTCGCCTCGCGACGGAAGGAAGCGAGTTCGTCGTCATCTGCAGCAAAGGCTTCGTCGTACGTGGCGGTGATCGTTGCATCTCGGGTCGCGCCCAGATACTCGCGCATTGCCCGCGTGAACAATTCACTCCGAGAAACGCCGAGCCGCTTTGCCTCACGCTCGGCCTGTCTGAATACTTCGTCAGGAATCGATATTGCCGTCTTTATGGCCTGGGTATGCCCTTGGTTATACCAAGAACACTCGCGTGCGGTCCGTGGGCTGTGCCAGTGCGGCGCAGCATTGTGCCCAACGGCGCGTTCCAAGTCAGAGGCCCTCATCTTCGCCAAACCTGAGACCTGCCAGTGACTCAGGCGCGTCCACGTACTCGAGCCGTTCCCGCGCCGGACCAACAAAACAGGCGTTCGTCGCCCTCTGCCCAAGCTGGGAAGGACCGTCCATAGAGCGACCCTATGGACGGCGCTTCGCGGCAAGGACCGTCCATAGAGCGACCCTATGGACGGCGCTTCCCAGCAAAGACCGTCCATAGAGCGACCCTATGGACGGCGCTTCACGGCAAAGACCGTCCCACGAGTCACTGTATGGACGGTGCTTCCCGGCAAAGACCTATCACCAGTAACTCTATGGACGGTGCCTCCTGGCAAGGATCGTCCATAGAGTTACTCTATGGACGGCGGCACGGGGGAAGGAAAGGGAGGGCAAATGGTTCGAAGGCGGAGTCGTGGGGAGAGGGCGCGAGATGTTGGGCACCGTCGCCCGAAGACACCGGCGCCCAAGACCGGGTGGCTGTTGGCTGAGCTTGCTGAGCTTACAGATCTCCCAATCACCACGTTGCGTTACTACGTGCAGCAAGGCCTGCTGCGACCGGCGGAGTTTCGCGGCACGCTCACGCGTTACCAACGACCTCAACTGCTGCGCCTGCTCGGCCTATTGCGCCTGAAGTCAGAGGGTAAGTCCACCCTCGCAGAAAAGCAGCGTCGACTGGATGCGATGAGTTCGGGCGATTTGGAGAAGTTGCTCGCTTCGGGTCCCATTGCGCCAGCAGCAGCGGCGGCCCTTGGCCTCCCGACGGCGACGCCTGGTTCGGCGTTAGATCCGGCAACCTTGCCTGCAACGCCTAGGACATCAATCGATCTTGGAGGAGCACCCAACGAGTTTTGGCAACGCATTGCGCTTCTACCAGGCCTCGTACTCTTGGTCAGAGCCGATGCACCGCAGGCGGCGCGCATTGCAGCGCAACGGATCTGTGACGAGTACGTGGTGAAGTAACCGCTGGAGCGAGCATTGGAGTTTGCGGGGTATGCGACTGGATGCGATTCCGACGCCGCTTGACTTGTTTGCTCGTCCAAGCGCGGCAATCTGTAGCTGTTGGCAGCTGCCGTTTCGCCCCAAATGGCCCTGATTCCTGTGCCCATTTGACGACCCGACCTGTAGTGCCTTCTATTTCTCGGCGAAATCCGCTAGGGCTATTTCAATCCCGTGATCTATCGGGGCATTGTGACTCCCACCTCGAACTTCGCCTTCCTTTCCTACTTCGGCGCGTCCCTCGTCGAGGCGGCGGCGCGTGCGGAGTTGGTGATTGCCCTCGACCCGGTCGGGGCATTGAACCACCTGCGGCTCTTCGGAGAGGCCCTGGCGCGCTCTGCCTGTGTGCGGCTCGGGCTTGGGGAAATGCGGGACGAGAAACAGATTGACCGGCTTCGGTGTCTCGAGAATCGTGGCATGCACGATTCCGTCCTGCAGCTCTTTCACACGCTGCGCACCGTGGGCAATCGGGCGAGTCACGAGGGGATCGGCAGTCAGGAGGAAGCCTTTACCCAGCTGAAGATCGCTTGGCAATTGGCGATTTGGTTCCAGCGCTCCTTTGGAAGCAATCGCAAGTTTGAACCGGGGCCGTTTGTGCCACCGCGCGATCTCAAGGCCGAGAGCGAGTCGCTGAAGGCTGAGCTTAGGGACCTTCGCGCCGTAGCCGCCAAAAGCCAAGAGGAGATCGAGCAGGCTCGGGCCGAAGCTCAGGCTGAGGCCAAGAAGTCCCTCGGCGTCAAAGAAGCAGAGCAGAAAGCGCGTGAAGAACGCGAACTCTGGGAGTCACTGGCCAGCGAGGCCGAGGCCCAACGCAACGCCGACAAGAAAGCTCTAGCCGAGGCTCAGCAAGCCCTCGAGGCCCAGCGGTCGCGCTACGAAGCCGAACTTGCATCGCTACAAACCCAGACACAGCAGCAATCGCCCGCCGAGCAGCAGAAGCAAATCGAGCGCACTGTTCAGGCCGCGGCCAAGGTCAACCTGGACGAAGCCTCAACCCGCGCGATCATCGACGAGCAGCTTCGCGCAGCAGGTTGGGAGGCGAGCACGCAAGAGCTACGCTTTGGTAGGGGTACGCGGCCGGAAAAGGGTCGCACGCTAGCGATCGCGGAGTGGCCCACGGGCGAGGGTCCGGCGGACTACGTGCTGTTCGACGGCCTCACAGCTCTGGCAGTCGTGGAGGCGAAGAAGGTTCGCAAGGACGTCGCGGCATCCCTTGAGCAGAGCAAGCGTTACGCCTCCGGATTTGCAGCGGACAACGGCGCGCAATTGGCTGGCGGCCCGTGGGGCAAGTACCGCGTGCCGTTCCTCTTTGCGACCAACGGGCGTCCCTACTTGAAGCAGCTCGACACCAAGAGTGGGATCTGGTTTCGCGATGCCCGACGCGCCGAGAACCTCGCAACGGCATTGCTCGGTTGGTACAGCCCAGAGGGCCTGCGCGGCCTACTGAAGCAGGATGTCGAGCGAGCCAATGAAAAACTCGCCGCTGAGCCCACCGAATACCTCGGGCTGCGCGACTATCAGGTGAGTGCCATCCGTGCGGTCGAGCAAGCAGTTGCAAAAGGCCAACGGGAGATCCTGCTCGCGATGGCGACGGGTACTGGCAAGACCCGGACGGCCATTGGCCTGGTGTACCGACTGTTGAAGGCTCAGCGCTTCCGCCGTGTGCTCTTCCTCGTCGACCGAACCACCCTCGGTACTCAGGCGCACGATGCGTTCAACGAGGTGCAGATCGAGAACCTGCAGACCTTCTCCGAGATCTACGGGGTCAAGGGTCTGGACGAGCAGACCGCGGACAGCGACACCAAGCTTCACATCGCGACCGTGCAAGGCATGGTGCGGCGCCTGCAGGGCGCGGACCATGTCGAGGACGTTCCCACGGTCGACGCCTACGATTGCGTCGTCATCGATGAGTGCCATCGTGGCTATGGCCTCGATCAGGAGATGAGTGACACCGAGCTTAGCCTGGCCGAATACGGGATCCGTAGCCAGTCGGACTACATCTCGAAATACCGGCGCGTCCTTGAGCACTTTGACTGCACCAAGGTTGGGCTCACGGCCACCCCGGCTGCCCACACGACGGAGATATTTGGACCGCCGATCTTCACCTACAGCTATCGCGAGGCAGTGATTGACGGTTGTCTCATCGATCACGAGCCGCCCATCAACCTGACGACTTACCTCGGAGAGCATGGGATCCATTGGGACAAGGGCGCCCAGGTGCCGCTCTTCGATCCCGAGACAGTCACCAAGAACCTGGTCGAGCTCGACGACGATGTGGATCTCGAGATTGACTCCTTCAACCGCACGGTGGTGACCGAGAACTTCAACCGGGTGATTTGTGCCGAACTGGCCAGGCAGATCGATCCCAACGATCTGGGCAAGACCCTGATCTTCTGTGCGACTGATCTCCACGCCGACATGGTGGTGAAACTGCTTAAGGAAGCGTTCCAGGCAGAGTACGGGGAAGTGGACGATGACGCTGTGGTGAAGATCACTGGCAGCGCCGACAAGCCCCAGAAGCTATTGCGCCGTTACAAGAACGAGCACATCCCAACCGTGGCCGTGACCGTGGATCTCTTGACCACCGGTGTGGACGTCCCAAAGATCGTCAACCTGGTGTTCCTGCGGCGCGTCCGCAGCCGGATCCTCTACGAGCAGATGATCGGGCGCGCGACGCGCCTTTGCCCAGAGATCGAAAAGGACAGCTTCCGCATCTTCGACGCGGTGGCCCTCTACGAAGCCCTCGAACCCGTCACCCAGATGAAGGCCGTGGTGGCCAACCCCAAGCTCAGCTTCACCGAGCTGGTGCGCGAGCTCACCGAGGTCAAGGAACAGGCCGGTAAGCAGCTGGCTTTGGATCAGCTGGTTGCCAAGCTACAGCGCAAGAAGCAACGCCTGAAGGGCGCATCCCTCTACCGATTCAACACACTGGCCTCAATGTCCCCCGAGGAGCTGACGCGTCAGCTCAAGACTGAGAGCCCTGAGCAGGCTGCCAAGTGGTTCGCGGAGCATCCGCTGCTGGTCAGTAGCCTCGAGGAAGGCTCGAACGGCAACCGGCCCCTGCTCATCTCCGACCATCACGATGAACTCATCCGGGTGGAGCGCGGCTATGGCAAGGGCAACAAGCCCGAGGATTACCTCGAGGCCTTTGAGCGCTACATTCGCGCCCAGCTCAACCAACTGCCAGCCCTGCTGGTGGTGGCCCAGCGTCCACGCGAGCTGACCCGCAAACAGCTCAAGGAACTGGCCCTGGCCCTCGACCAAGAGGGCTTCAACGAAAAGGCCCTCCAAGTTGCCTGGCGCGCCAAGACCAACGAAGACATTGCCGCCACCATCATGGGCTTCATCCGCAAGGCCGCTATTGGCGATCCACTGATCGCCTACGAAGAGCGCGTTGAACGAGCCCTGAAGAAACTCCTGGCGAGCCGCCCCTGGACCGATCCCCAGCGCAAGTGGCTGGGCCAAATCGGCAAGCAGCTCAAGAAAGAGCGCGTCATCGACCGCCAGAGCTTCGACGAGGGCCAGTTTGCCAGCGACGGTGGCTACGCCCGCTGGAACAAGAAGTTCGACGGAAAGCTCGAATCGCTGCTAGGCGAGCTGGCCGACGAGATTTGGGCGGGAGCGGGGGTGGCGTGAATGACCGGGTTGGTGCCATACTGTCCGAAGTAGCCATGAAGCTCACGATCGAGTTCGACCATGAGGACGACGGACGCTGGATCGCAGAGATCCCCCAGCTGCCGGGCGTTCTGGCCTATGGCGAGACTCAAGAGAAAGCGGCGCAGCATGCCACGGCACTGGCATTTCGCGTCCTTGCCGATCAGATTGAGTCCGGCGAAGTTGACGCCAGTACGGTCGCCAACGTGTCGTTTGCCGCTTAGGGATCCCTCGTGACCGATTGGCCCTCATCGCGAGCAAATGCCGTCCTTAGCGCACTTCTCCGCATTGGCTGGCAAGTCACTAGACAGACCGGCTCACACAAGGTGCTTGTGCGTCAGGGCTGGCCGAACTTCATCTTCGCGTTCCACGACCGCGAAGAGATCGGCCCAAAGATGCTCGCGCGGATAGCCAAGCACACGGGGCTTTCCCCCGACGATCTGTAGCCGCCCCCGTTGTCGCCCCGTCGCAAAGCGAGTAGAAACGCCATGCTCGCTCATGAAGACCCAAGAAATTGTCCAGAGGCTCTGGAACCTTTGCAACGTCCTGCGTGACGACGGCATCACCTACCACCAGTACGTGACCGAGCTCACGTACCTGCTCTTCCTCAAAATGGTCAAGGAGCAGGGGGGCAAGGTCGAGGGCCAGGTTCCCAAGGGCTACCGTTGGGACGATCTGACCTCCCGCGAAGGCACTGAGCAGCTGACCTTCTACCGCGGCCTGCTCCTGCACCTGGGCACCCAGATCCGCCTCGATCGCGTCAAGCAAATCTTCACCGACGCGCAAACCTCCTTGAAGCACCCGCGCAACCTGAAGAAGCTGGTCGAAGACATCGACCAGCTCGACTGGTTCAGCGCCAAGGAAGAGGGCCTGGGCGACCTCTATGAAGGCCTGCTCGAGAAGAACGCTGGCGAAAAGAAGAGCGGCGCGGGTCAGTACTTCACGCCGCGCCCCCTCATCAACAGCATCGTCCGCCTGGTCAAACCCGAAGCCGGCGAGCTCATCCAAGATCCTGCTGCTGGTACCGGTGGCTTCCTCATCGCCGCCGATCAGTACATCAAGCACGAGACCGACAACCTCTACGACCTTTCCACCGAACAGCAGAAGTTCCAGAAGGAGCAAGCCTTCGTCGGCATGGAGCTCGTTCACGAGACCGCGCGTCTCGGCCTGATGAACCTCCTTCTGCACGACATCCACGGCCGCCTGCACATCGGCGACACCCTGAGCAGCAATGGCGAGAAGCTGCCGCAAGCCGACGTCGTACTCACCAACCCACCCTTTGGCACCAAAAAGGGCGGCGGCGGCCCCACGCGGCAAGATTTCACCTTCCCCACGAGCAACAAGCAGCTCGCCTTCCTGCAACACTGCTACCGCACCCTCCGCCTACCCCAAGGCAAAAACCCCGGCGGCCGCGCCGCCATCGTTCTACCCGACAACGTCCTCTTCGAAGAGAACACCGGCGCCGACATCCGTCGCGATTTGATGGACAAGTGCGAGCTTCACACCATCCTCCGCCTCCCTACCGGGATCTTCTACGCGGGTGGTGTTAAGACGAATGTTTTGTTTTTCAACCGCGGTAAAGGCGACAAGTCGAACACCAAAACCGTCTGGATCTACGACATGCGCGCCAACGCCCCGGCGTTCGGCAAGCGCACTCCCTTGACGGAAGAGCATTTCGCCGAGTTCGAGAAGTGTTACGGCAAGGATCAGTACGGCGCGAGCAAACGACGGGATCAAGGTGAAGAGGGACGGTTCCGCAAGTTCACCCGCGAAGAGATCGCGAAGCGCGGGGACAATCTCGACATCTCGTGGCTCAAAGACGACAGCGTGACGAACCACGACGATTTGCCGGAGCCCACGGAGATCGCCGACGAGATTTTGGAGAAGCTGCGCGTCGCTATGACGGAGATGGAAGCGCTTAGGGCGGAGTTGGGGGAGGTATGAGCGACGGCGAGGTGGATATTGACGGCGAGTTGCCGGAGGGGTGGCGGACGGTACGGCTGGGAGATGTCATCTCTGTCAAAGGTGGCAAGAGACTTCCTGCTGGGTCTGACTATTCAGAAGAACCGACGAAGCACCCCTACATACGTGTCGTTGACTTTTCGAACGGCTCAGTTCGTTCTAGCGATCTGCGGTACATAGACGAACCTACACATCGCGCAATTTCGCGGTACATCATTCGTTCGTCCGATGTCTACATTTCAATTGCGGGGACAATCGGCGTTACTGGAAGAGTTCCGGACAAGTTGGACGGCGCGAATCTCACCGAGAATGCAGCAAAGTTGACGCCGACCGAGTCTGTAGACCCAGACTATCTTTGGCGCGCGTTGTCGAGTCCTGAGCTTCAGTCTGAGATCAAGGATTCGACGATTGCCACAACGCAACCCAAGTTGGCTCTATTCAGGATCGAGGAATTGCCACTTCCTCTTCCCCCCCTCCCCGAACAACGTCGTATCGTCGCCAAGCTCGAGTCTCTGCACGCGCGTAGCCGTCGCGCTCGTGAGGCACTCGAAGCCGTACCGCCACTGCTCGAGAAGCTCCGGCAAAGCATTCTGGCGGCTGCCTTCCGCGGCGACCTCACGGCAGATTGGCGCGTGCAGCACCCCGATGTGGAACCGGCAAGCGAGCTCCTCAAGCGCATCCGCATCGAACGCCGCAAAAAGTGGGAACAAGCCGAACTCGCGAAGCTCAAGGCCAAAGGCAAAAAGCCCACCGACGACAAGTGGAAGCAGAAGTACGTCGAACCGGACGAGCCGAACTTCCAAAATGGCAAACCAGACCTTCCTGACGAGTGGGTTTGGGCCAGCGTGGCCGACTTGACCGAGTGTCTGGATGGAAGACGCGTTCCGATCACGCGAGCAGACCGGAAAGCGGGCCCCTATCCCTACTATGGAGCCAACGGACAGGTTGACTCTGTGGCGAAGTATCTCTTTGATGAGCCACTGGTCCTCGTGACCGAGGACGAAACCTTCTACGGTCGCACCAAACCCATCGCGTATCGAGTTGATGGCAAATGTTGGGTCAACAACCATGCGCATGTTCTTCGACCAGTATCGCCACTAGAGGCTGACTTCGTCTGCGACGCGCTCATGCACTACCCGGTGACGCGGTGGTTATCGGGCACGACGGGGCGAGCGAAGCTGACCCAGGGAGCGCTCAACACACTACCAATCGCGTTGCCACCCTTCGAGGAACAGGTCGAAATTCTTCGCCGTGTCTCGCGAGCGCTTAAGGCTGAACCAAACCTGGAACTTTGGACACGTGAAGCCGTCGCGTCCGTTGGAAAGCTCGACGCCCTAGTCCTTTCCAAAGCCTTTCGTGGCGAACTCGTTCCCCAGGACCCGAGCGAAGTTATCTCGACGCCATTCGACATCGAAACGACCAGTGCCGTTTCCGCGCCAGATCAAACAAGTGACGCAAAGTCATCCACGCGTTCAACGCCGCCGTCGAGGTCGCGTCATAGATAGACAGGCAACAGGGGGATCAATGGTTACGGATTCCAGCGAGAGCAACGACACATCAAACACTGAAAGAAGTGCCATTCAGCAAGCGTGGGCCAGGGTCGACAACTGGTTGCCTACGCGCCCGAAGTGGCAGCAGGAAGCCTTGGCGAGGATCTGCCGGCGAGACGATGTGCACGGCGCAGAAGCGGTCGCCGAGCTGGCAGCTCTGCTTGCCGAGGAGGTACAAGGCACTCGGACGATTGACGTCGAATTGCCAGGGACCTTGACAGCAAGCGAGCAGCATCCGTCCGCGGACGCGGCAGCCGCATCAGTCGTTCTCGAGAGGATTTCGGGTGTCGTTGGCGTAAATGCATTGGCCCCCAAAGAAGCGCTGACGTTGGGTCCCCATTTGTCGGTCATCTATGGTGAGAATGGGTCGGGGAAATCTGGCTACGTCCGGATCCTCAAGCAATTCGGCGCAGCTCGGGCCGTTGTGTCGATTCGAGGTAATGTCTTTGGTGATCTGTCGGTGAAGCCGGCTGCTCAAATAGGATACCGAGTAGGCAGTTGCAGCAAGTCGTATCATTGGGCGGGGACGGGTGATGGTCCAACCGAACTCAAGTCGATTCAGATATTTGATTCCGACTGCGCGCAAGTCTATCTCAGCAAGAAGAATGAGCTTGTCTACAAGCCGCGTCCCCTCGCAGTGCTAGGTGAGCTATCACTCGTCTGCGACACACTCAAGAAAGACGCGACCGAGCAATACGAGATTACCGGTCTATGGCGCAATGGCGTCCCCGACGCGCACAAGGTGGCGTCCGAGGTCGCAAAGTTGGTGGCCGAGAAGCACTTGCCCGACGAGAAGCAGCTTCTGGCGACATTCACCTGGTGCGATGCCGATCAGTCCCGTTTGAACGAACTCGAGCAGCTTCTCGCGACCAGTTCACCGGAAGAAGAGTCGAAGAAGATTGGTCGGCAGATCGATCGATTGGAGCAACTGCACAACGCCCTGAAGTTGGCGGAGGAGCGACTGACTCAATCGGCATGGATAGATCTTGCAGAGTTTCGACAAATTGCCGAAGAGGCCACTCAAGCGGCCCACCGTGACGCGCGGATGGCGTTTGATGGCCGCCCACTCACTGAGATTGCAGTTTCAAGTTGGAAACTGCTCTGGAATGCAGCACGGGAGTTCTCGGAGCAATGTGCGTATCCGGGCCTGCGATTTCCTTGGACAGATGGCGGTGCCAAATGTGTCCTCTGCCAACAACCACTGACGGAGGAGGTTGTTGAGCGATTGCAATCGTTCGAGGCATTCGTGGTAGGGAAGCTAGCGACAGACGCGAGAACCGCTGCTGATAACCTCGCGACTCGCGAGACTCAACTCCGCGCGCTACTGGATCCAAACGCTATCCTCGGACACGTCGATGGTGCAGCACTCGAAAGTGATGTTCGAGAGCTGGTGCTCGGAAACGTAAGTTCCCTTCGCTCGATTCGTGATGCCTTGCTCGAGGGCAAACCAGCGTCAGTCTCGGTGCCCGTTAGTGTGCGGCCGGTCCTTACAACGCGTCTTGACGGACTCCGTAAGCGACAATCTGATTGCCTGGTCGCTGCGAAAGCCGATAACCGTGAACCCCAGCGTCTCGAGGTGGCAAGTCTAAGAGCCAAGCAATGGATGACTAGCAAGCGCGGTGAATGGCAAGTTTGGCGCGAGCAGGACAGGCAATTGACGCTGATTGACAAGCTGACGAAGACCACTGCCATTTCGAATCTTGCTGACGACGTAGCCAAGCTTCTGCTTACAGATGCCTTCCTGCAACGATTCACGAACGAGCTGAAACTTTTGGGGGCGCACAAGGTGCGCGTTGTCCTGAAGCTTGATCCGGGAAAAGCGAAGACGTCGCATCAAGTTACTCTCAAAGCTGCGCAGTCTAGCGCGAAGCCAAATGACGTGCTCAGCGAGGGTGAGCTGCGAATTGTGGCGTTAGCGGCATTCTTGACCGAGGCACAGTTTCAACATTTGGCACCGATCGTGCTCGACGATCCCGTCTCCTCATTGGATCACCTGTTCGAGGAGCGCGTCGCAGAACGATTGGTGGAAATCGCAAGGGAACGACAGGTGATTCTGTTCACGCATAGAATCAGCCTGATGGTGCTCGCCGATGAATGTGCCAAGTTTAATGGTGTGCCGATAGAGACGGTCTCAGTCGTCCGTGAGACTTGGGGAGCAGGCGAGCCAGAGTGCAATCCATTGTATGCACAGCCGACCCGAGCCGCCCTCAATTCCCTCTGCAACGACCGCTTGGCCAACGTGCGAAAAGCACAGGCGGTAAGTCGAGATGAGTACGACCGCCACGCCGGTCTTCTCGCCGCTGAGGTGCGCAATACGCTTGAACGCATTGTCGAGCACGATCTTCTAGCCGGCGTGGTTCTTCGTTTTCGGCGAAGTATCAATACAATGGGCAAGGTCGAACAGCTTTCGCGAATCGAAGCCGACGACTGCCGTATCATCGACCGCATGATGACGAAGTACTCAAAGTTCAAGCATGCGCAGCCAGACGAGACTCCCGTTTTACTTCCCGAACCCGAAGAGTTTGCGGAGGATCTTTTGTCGCTTCAGAGGTGGCACACCGAATTCCAGAAGAAGATGAAGCGCAAGTAAGAGACCGCCCAGGCCGACCCATAGAGCGGGCGAGGTTCGGACTATTCTTCCCAAGGCATGGCCGAGCACGGGAGTGACGAGCCGACGAACGTCACCAGGTAAACTCGACTCCGCCATCCTCTCCAAAGCCTTCCGCGGCGAACTCGTTCCCCAGGATCCTAGTGACGCAATCGCGCCACTCCCCGTCACGCCCACGACCAAATCCGTTCCCTCGCCGGCACAAACCAAATCCACTGGCCATCGAAAAGGCCCAAGTGTACCGTGGCAACCGTCGCGGAAAGGACGAACTAGACACTGATGCTTCCTCGGCGGCTGCAACTCGGCTCTCCCGTGAAGGTGCTCAGTCGTGGCACGACACGCCCACTGGTGTGCCTGCTGGAGGGTGAGGACGGCAAGTCGCAGGATTGGGTGGTGAAACTCCCTGAGCGTCGTCGACCGTTGGCTCTCGCAGCAGAGGCGGTCGGTGCGCTGCTCGTGGAATTGGCCGGTGTTCGGACACCAGATGCGGGATACCTTGTCCTGCCAGAGGAGCCTCTGGGGTTGGGTCAGAACGACGAGTGGTGTCGACTCGACGAGGCGCTTGAAACGTTCGGCGGGCACACTGCATTTTGTTCCAGGTACATCGGATCAGCACATGACCATACTCCGGGGATGGAGTCCCGACAGCAGCCTGAGATGATGCTCGCGCTATTCGTTTTGGATGCGTTCATGTGGCACTTCGACAGGACGGACAAGACGCCAAATCTCCTCTGGGACGCGGAAGGGCTGATTGCCATCGACCACGGGCGGGCTCTGTTTCAGCTGGAGGCAGTCGAGGAGAGCGGGGCATCTCTTCATGACCCAAGGGCAATTCGCGACGAGAATTGGCCTTCGCACCTGGCATTCAAGTATCTTCGCCGGCAATTCGGCCAAGGCCGTTTAGCCCCAGGCAGCGTCTTGCCCGTTTTGGAGCAAATCCAGCGTGGATGTCTCGCGGGCCGGTTCGAGCAGGAACTCGTTCGTTGGCTCGACGTCCTGGCAGCTACCCATTTCCAACGCGACATTGCATACTTCGTCACGACGCGTGCCGCCCACATCAACAGCCTGAACGATCGAATTGTCCATGTCCTCGCGAGTCGTTAGCTTCAGATTTCTCCATGCGGTCACCAACGCGGTTACCGACGATCAGGTCACGGTCGGCGTACTGCAGTGGGACGGTGAACAGGTTCGTTTCGCCAGCGACAGCCGCAAAGTAGATTCTCACCACGGCCGATCCACGTTGGGGCGCGCACTGTCCGCGATCCGATCTCAAATCCCGCGCCAGACTCCTGGTCAGACGAACCTGATTGAGGATATTCGAGATGCGTTTCCAGTCGTCGAAGGCGAGGGGGCTGGCCTTCGTTGGGGAGAGGTTCGACGCGGGTTTGCAACTAATCCAGAACAACACTTCCAAGATTTGGTGCGCCTAGCTGAGCTGGCTGACGAAGCGAGTACGCCGCATGTCGGTCGACGCGAGATCACGAGCGCGCTTACGGCCCTGGGAGCGCGCTTGGTGGCGACGTATGGCAAGCGCGTAAGCGTAAACACCAACATCCGCAAGCACTTCGACTACAATTCGCCCCTGTCTTGGCAGAATCACCGTTGGCACCACACCATCCCCGTGAATGCGGACATAAGATCCACCGCTGACTTGCGCCGCAGCATGTGCGAGACCCTGGGGCTCCTCGAAGCGGCCGTTCCCACATCAGATGGCGCCGTGCTCACCTTTGTTTCGACGAAGGAAAGTGCTTTCGCCCAAGAGGTCCAGAGAGATCTTCTCTACGTTTGCTCGCAGTTTGCCGACCGCGTACGCCTGGCGCCAATCGAGGTGACGGACGATGGATTGGTTGCAACCGCAGTCGAGCGGATGCTGATAGTCGACGTGAACATGCCAACTGCTTGAAACTTGGAAGTCCGAGAAGAAGGGACGCGCATGCGACCAACTGCATTGCTGCAACACCCCACTGGATTCAAAACTAGCCATGGCTTCTTCCAGAAGGGCGGAACCGAGGTTGGGACTACGGCGGAGTCGTTCCTCCAATACGTGCGTGCTGTGACTGAGGCGTTTCCCCTCGATGTGGCGGATGAGCGAGTGATCGACGCACTCGTGGCGCGAAAGATGGTAAACGCCAACGCTCGGCCACTTCGACGGAAAGGCTGAGGATTCGCCGATCGCCGTGGCGGCGGCGGGGGCGTGAATTGTACAGAAGATTCCGCCTTCTGTGGAAGGCTCAAACGGTTGATGGAGGAACATTCTGGTTCGACGTCTTTTGGTCGCGCCGAACAGGTCCAGCCCAGTCATTAACTGGCAACCGTAGCGTCCAGCGATCGTGGTGCATCGCTACGGTCGAATACGGAAGTCCTCGGCGTTGACAGTCGCGATATCCTGTGGTTGCATCGGTACGGGGTCAGTCCTTCTAACGGTAAGATACTTCCCCCTTGGGTGGGAAGAGATGGGGGTTCAATTCCTCCGACCCCGCAATTCCGTTTCTCACAGTGTGGCCAATGACGAACGCGCGATCGCCTTTTGCAGTAGACGTGTCTAGCGATTCAAGTTTTCGTGCACTGAAGTGGCACATCGAATGGTGGATTTTGCCAGAGGGAAGGTCACTTCCGGACATCGGCGGGCGAGGTGACCTGCTTGTGCGCAAAGCACTGCCAATTGCTTCACCGCCCATAAGTTGGTCGTTCTTTCAATGGCCAGAGGCAACTGAGCTTGATTCATTCGGGCTTTCGAGTTCATTTCGGGAAGAGCTGAAGTCTTGTCTCCGCAGGCGTTCCCACATCCGAGGGAACGTCAAGTGTCCGTTCTTTCGCCACGGAATCGGTACAGTTCCCTTTGAGGTTTTCGTAATCCCTAGGGATGATCGCTCGTTTGCTCTCTTTGTTCGAACGCCACAGATGTCGCTACCCGTTTCCTCGGCCGATCTCGTTGCCATCTCAGCCCACCCTTCGCTCCTTAGCTCTCAACTTCGCATGGCTGTGGAAAAGATCTGCGCAGCACTCCGTGACGGCGATATCAACGCTCGAGTTGCGACGAGCGTCAACTATCGCTGGTACCCCTACATTCACATCGTGGACTATTCTCCGTGCTCGAACGTCGCTACTCCCGCGGATGACGTGCCGTGGCACGAACTCGTCGCTATTGGCACTCGGCACAAGCAAATCGCGGTAACGGATCGTCCCCTGATCGAAGCATACAAGGCGAAGAACCACTCCCTTCGAGGTGAAGTGCTCGTAATTGACAAGCAGTCAACAGTGGTTGTCTCTCCGAAGGAGTATCTGGAGTTGGGGGGCGTGCGGCATTGTCTTGCGGTCGCTCTCCGCATGCGAATGCTGCTTGAAGGTCAGTTTCGCGGAAGCACCGAGTCGAGGCCACTGGACAACAAGCTGCTCGATTTGCTCGAGCTCGGAATCGAACATCCATCGGTAATCACCGACAGCCAGAACTACAGGACGCTTTGGCCTCGAATTGCGAGAGAGTGCCAAGTCGTCGAATGGATGACCAATGTGCGGCGGGCAGCGTCACTGGGTACAATTGTATATCCAACTCCAAGCCCAACTCTAACGGCGATTTCCAATGTGACTGACATTTCGACGTCCGGAATTGCGGAACCCACCCCGGCAAAATCCGTCGAGTGGCTGCATCTCTCCGACCTTCATTTTCGTGCTGATCGGAATGCTCAGCAGTCTCGCGATCGTGTTCTCAAGGAGCTTTGCTCCGATTTGGAGGGTTGCCTTGGAAAGGGATGGAGGCCTGATTTTATTGCGGTGACAGGTGATATCGCCTTTTCCGGTGCTGCGGATGAATACCAATTGGCTTGGAACTATCTGAAGCAAATCATGAAGATTTGCGAACTGCCCAAGTCGGCGCTCTTTGTCGTTCCGGGAAACCATGACGTGCTTCGTTCGGAGCATAAGGCTGTGCTGCTGACAGCATTGCGCGAGGCGCGCACACAGGAAGATTACTTGAACACCTGTCAGCAGTTGGCCAGTCCAGAAATCCAGAACCTTCTGAATCGACGACTTTCGTCCTATTGGAAGTTCGCAAAGGGACTTCCCATTCGTCGCCGGACCTCCGCAGAGAAGCTCTGGTTCGTTGACAAGATACGGGGCAAAGGAGGAGCAACCGTTGCGGTTGCAGGATTAACATCGTCTTGGGCGGCAGGAGAGGACGGTGAAGACAGCAAGCGATATCTCGCGGTGGGCGACTTTCAGATGCGGCCAGCGCTGGAGTCACTCCGCAATATGGAAGCCGACATTCGCGTCGTGATGCTCCACCACCCACTCGATTCCCTCCACCTTCGAGATGAACACGCGTTAAGAAACGAACTTTGCAACACCTGCGACGTTATTCTTCGCGGGCACTTGCACAACACTGACATCACATCAACGACTAATCCAGACTGGCAGCACGTAACACTTGCTGCTGGTTCAGCGTACGAAACTGTATGGACGATGAACGGATATCTCCTCGCAAGAGCCACAGTTGCATCTTCACGAATTGACTTCAACGTTTGCGCTAGACGATGGTCGCCTCAAGGGGAATTCTTTGGCGCTGACACGACAACCTACAAGACGGGTCGAGATAACGGGTCGTTTAGCTTGACCGTTCAACGGTAGCTCAATCGCGAGATGGCCTAGATGTGTCGAGAATGCAGGAGAAGAAATTCGGGAGAGCCTCCATGTGGTTGGCTTTCCTTTCCAGTGCAACAGTGCACACAGGCAGCTCGCGAACTGACTGTTCGTCACGGGTTCCCTATTGGTTTCGTTTGCTGCCGCCCTAACCTGATTCCAGCAATGTAAGCGGCTAGCTCGTTCCAGCCACGTACATTGTTCCATCGTCTTTGCAACCTCGGCAGTAGACGGCTGGACACCGACTAAGACGCGACAGTGTTCGCGTAGTCAGTGGTCGTGGAACGCCTTCGGAGTGATGGGCCCGTCAAGCACGCCGAGGTTCACAAGCACCCACTCGTTACAGGTTAAAGCAAACTTGGTCCGAACTGTAACCGCTCAGCGGAAGCTGTGTGACTGGGGCTATGCAGGCCCCGGTGTCACTAACCGCGCGTTCCGCGTCGCTCAGAAATACGCCCCCGCCCGTCACCGCGACGCCCCAAGCCGAAATCTGCAAACCGTCCCAACCCCTACTTTTCCCTCATCCTTCTTGTATTCGACGCACTTTTCTAGGACCATCCGCGACGATGGTTTCCTTCATCTCCTGGGTCGACTATTCGTCCGTGGAGCGCGATCGAATGCGGCAGGCGGTCGCGCTGTTCACCCAACCGGAGACGCGCGACGAACTCGGCATTGGGAGCATCCGCGACGTAATCGCCAACGACCTATTTCCCGGGACGTCGACAATCCAGACCAGGCTTTCATACGCCCTCTTCGTGCCGTGGATCTATCGCGATTTGGAGGGAAACCACCGCATAACGACCGCCAACGTCGAGCGTTGGGCCAAGGACGAGGAGCTGAAGCTCGTCGACCAATTGTCGGAGAACGAAAAGGGGCCTGGCGTCATTGGACGGCGTTCTCGTGCAAACCTACAGCGGTTGCCTAGTGAGGTTTACTGGTTGGCGTTGCGCCAGTGGGGAATTTTCCGAGAGGACTGTTACCAAGACGCGTATCACCGCGACTGGGACAGGGTTCGGGCGCGCCAGCTAAAGCAGCGTGTCGCTGATGACCGAGGGGTTCTTGTCGATGGCGTCGCCACTTGGCATCCGGAGCTACCCTCGGCGCCCGAGGGCTTCCCGAAAACGGCAGGGTTCGCGCTGCGGGCGAAAGATGCCACGTTCTTGCAGGAGCGTATTCTCGACACTTGCGAGGGGGCGCTCCTGGCTCATGCCATCAAGCCTCACGTTCCACGTCCAGAGCTCGATGTGGATGCGCCCTGGGATGCCTTCAAACGCCTCCCCGGTGAGCTCGGGGCGACGGTCGAGCTGGCGCGACGGTTTTCGGCACTGATGCAGGGGGCGGCGATTGTCTACAATCTGGCGTTAGCGCGACTGGGGGATGCTCACGGGGCCATGGCGAAGAAGCATGAGGATGCCCTGGCCGGTTGGAGTGAACGTGCGCAGAGCGCGGATGTTGCGAGGTGGGATTTGCAGGAGCTTTGGACGTTTTGTGCGGACCAGGACACGATCGTTTCTCCTCGCACTCGGGGGTTCATTGAGGATTGGCAAAAGTTGCTACTGCCCAAGGATTACACGGCGATTGGTGCTTCCAAGGAGGCTCACCAGCTCGTCGAGGAGCGAGAGAGTCAGCTCAAGGGGAACCGTTCGCGGTTTCGCAATGAGGAGGCGCGGAAGAACTGGGGTGGGGACTCGGGTACTTCAGCGATGACCTACAGGTGGCCCACGGCTCGGGGCTTTCTCAAGGATCTCTACGCCGGACTCGATCAAGGGAACCAATAACCATGCTTGCCCCTACCGATCGAAAGCTCTACTCCGAGTGCTTCGCCGCGCCCCCAGGGTACAAGTTCGATTGCGCCCTCGGTACTACCTACTCACTCGATCTAGAGTCACTGCTCTTTGCGCTGTTTTGTCTTGCAAGCAGTGGCAACGGCGAACCCGAGGAGGCCCTCAGGGAACCCGTGGGGTTGCTCGAGGCAATCCATCGCACGGTCGAGCGGGTCACAGTGTTCTGCCACGCGGGCGAGACCAACGTCCCGGACAAACCGCAGAGCCTCTACAGCCTTCTTGAGCAATGCATTGTGCCTGCCAGGGGCCGTGGGGGTGGTGCCATCTTCCACCCGAAACTCTGGCTTTTCCGGTACAGCTCTCGCGATACAGACGAGATCCTGTTGCGAGCCGTCGTCCTGTCGCGGAATCTGACGACGAGCCGGGCTTGGGACAGCTTCATCTGCCTCGAAGGTTCACCTGATAAGTCACGGCAACCCGACAGTGGCGAGTTGGCAGAGCTTATCCGCGCGCTGCCTTCCTTAAGCACACAGCCCGTGCACCAAGACCGAGCAGCAACGCTCGAAAGCCTCGCTCGAGACGCGGAACGTACCATTTTCAAGGCACCTTCGCCCTTCACAGGCAACGCCACATTCCTCGTCATAGGAACCGACACCAACCGGAAATTCCAACCGACAGAGAAGGGTGACAAGGTTCTCGCGATCTCTCCCTTCGTTAGCCCCAACACCCTCGACGAACTACGCAAGCTGGCGCCTGAAGGTACGCTCCTGAGCCGCCCCGAGGAAATGAGCAAGTGTCCCGCCGAGGTGATCGAGCGGTGGCGCGCCTTCTCTATCCATGAAGGGGCTTGTTCGGATGCCGAATTGGCCGATGACTCCATCCCGGTTAGCTCGGCCGATCCAGTCCCTCAAGGGCTTCATGCAAAGGCATTGGCAGTCCAATCCGCTAGTCGCACTACCTGGTGGATAGGCTCCGGCAACCTCACCGATCCGGTGCGCAATGGCTCCAGCGTGGAACTGATGCTATGTCTCGAGGGAAAGACCGCAAGTGTTGGGATCGACGCCTTCCTCGAAGCGGGCTTCCAGAAGCTCTTGGTGGACTACCACTACTGCTCGGCTCCCCACGATCCCCAGGACTGCAGTCGCTCGGCCGTCGAGAAGACAAAACTCGCACTCATCGATGCGAAATTGGAGCTGACCTGCTTGCCTGACGGCGACCACTGGGCTCTCGTGCTCACCGGTCTGGTGAGGCTCGCCGAAATCGTTACCGTCACCTGTCGCCCAATCAGCCTTCCGGTAAGCCACGCCCAACGCCTCTCGCCGGAAAGCACGCGTCTGCAGTTTGACCGGCTACGCATGGAGGATCTGACCGCCCTTTTCTGCTTCGAACTAACGGCTGGTTCCGGTAAGGCAAGGTTCGAACAGTCACTTGCCCTTAAGCTCCCCATTGAAGGGCTTCCACAGGAACGTGACGCCCGTATTGCTCGAAGCATCGTCAAGGATCGCACCGCCTTCTTGTCGTACCTGCGCTGCCTCCTATCCAACAGCGGGGACGACCTCCTTGGCGCACCAGTCACAAAACGCGCCGGCGACCGCCACGGCAACCTTGAACACTCCGCCGCCTTTGCCTCGGGACTCCTTGAGCACCTGCTCCGAACTCTCCACAGCGATCCGGAACGCCTGCGAGGGATCCCGGCGCTGCTTCAGCGCACTAACACTACAGAGGGAGGCGAGGCGTCGACTATCCCCGAGGAATTCCGGCAGATTTGGGCGGTCATCGAGCCTCATCTGGCCAAGCGGGAGGCTCCTAGCACATGACCAAAAAACCCGACAAAGAAGCCGCCCTTGCAAGCTTGCGTGGCTTCCAGCGCAAGACCGTTGCCCATGTCGTTGAGCGGCTGCTCGACAAGAATGGCTCGCAGCGCTTTCTTGTAGCCGACGAGGTTGGCCTCGGCAAGACCCTCGTGGCTCGTGGCGTCATCGCGGAATTTGTCGAACGCCACTGGGGCTCCGTTGGTCGCCTGGATATCGTATATCTATGCAGCAACTCCGCCCTGGCGCGTGAGAACCTAAAGAAGCTCCGCGTCGGCGGGAAAGACGGGGGCAAGGAGATCCCCGCGACACGGCTTACCCTCCTGCCGATGATAATGGATCAGCTGGATTCCCCACTGAACTTCATTTCCTTGACGCCTGACACCGCCATGCGAACCAACGGTATGGGCCTCTGCGACGAACGCGTCGTGCTGTTTCATTTGCTGAAGGGGACTCAGCAATCAGGTAAGTGGCTAAGTAATCTCCTGCAGGGTCAGGTCGGTAGCAAGCGTTGGGATCCTCTTGCGAAGCAGGTGATGGAACTGGACAAGGATCTGGCTGACAGCTTTCTCGCCGAACTAAAGAAGGCCCCGAAATTGCAGGCGCGGCTCGACGCCATGGCGGAACCGTTTGCGCGGATCGATAGCGTCGCTGCCGGTGAGCTGTCCGGCGAAGCCTATCGCCTTGTGGGTGATCTGCGGAATCTGCTCGCCAGGGTTTGCATCGACGCGCTGCAGCCAGACTTGATTATTCTCGACGAATTCCAGCGTTTCAAGGATCTGCTGGTCACGAGCGAGACCGAAATGTCACCTGCGGCGGAGCTGGCAAATCAGCTCTTTACCTACAGAACGCCGGAAAACAACAAAGTGGCGCTGTTGCTGCTGTCGGCGACTCCGTATCGGATGTACACGACTAGTGCGGAGACCGCGACAGATGACCATTATCAGGACTTCTTGGAGACCGTTCGCTTTCTCCTGGACGATACGGGTCGCTTCTCTGACCTAGAAGGCACCCTTCAGGATTACCGGGCACAACTGCTGCGCGCAGCCTCGTGCGATCCCGGGGGAATTCGTGCTGTGCGCGATCGTCTTCAGGGTCAGCTCCTGCGCGTCATGTGCCGCCAGGAGCGAGTCGGCTCCACCTCCGAACGCGACGCCATGGTCAGCGAACCCTCGGGCGCGGCGCTGCTCGCGTCCAGCGACGTCTCGCAGTACCTCGCGCTGGAGGCGCTCCGAGAACAATTGGACAGTCGGGATCTGACCGATCTCTGGAAGAGCGCACCCTATTTCCTGAATTTCGCGAAGACGTACGAGTTCAACCGTGCCTTTGAGGACAAGTACCGCGCTCCCGCGCTCCGTGAGGTCTTCAAATGTCACGAATCAGTTCATCTCACTGAGGAACAGCTCGAAAACTACTCCCCCATCGATCCCGGTAACGCACGGTTGCGTCTACTCACCCATGAAGTCATTGAGAACGACCGATGGCGGATGCTTTGGCTTCCACCGAGCCTGCCCTACTGGCCATTGCGTGGTCCCTGGGCAAGTAACGGCCACTTCACGAAGAAGCTGCTCTTCTCCGCATGGAACGCAGTCCCAGACGCCGTAAGCGCCCTGCTCAGCTACGAGGTTGAACGGCGGATGGTGACTCATTGCGCCGGGCAGAAGGAGATCCCCTACAAGGAGGTCTATCGACGGCGAACGGAACCCCTGCGATTCACTGTTGGCGATGGCACGCCAACTGGCATGACGACACTAGCGCTACAGCTGCCGTGTCTTCGTTTGGCCGCTATTCATCCCCTTGAGTTCGCTGGCGAGACGGACACACGAGGACTTGCAAGGGCCCGGATTGCACCACTGCTTGAAAGTCTCAAGCCGTACGCCCAAACGGAGAAATCGGCAGATGATTCCTGGTATTGGGCAGCTTTGCTTCTTCTCGACGAAGACCGCGAGGCCGTTCGAGGATTTCTTGACCAACTAGCGAAAGGCGACGAATCCGGGCCAAACATCCCTGACGAATCCGCCGAGTCTGCGACCGATGACGAAGCCGCGATTCATCGTCGAGGCCGAAGAGGGATCCGTCTTCACGTGCAGCGAGCGCTCAAGATGCTCGACGATACAATCCAACTTGGTGCGTTTCCCGACGATCTTCTCGACGTGCTCGTGGACTTTACACTGGGCAGCCCAGCCATTATCTGGGCCAGAACGTTACGTTGCTTCGGGGTTGATGATGGCAATCGGCGAAGGCTCGGGGCCCAACTCGCCGACGCCATGAGAGGCTTGTTCAACGAGCCTCCAGTCGCTCAGATGCTCCACGACGTTAGAGTCCTGCCGTACTGGCGGACCACACTGGCCTATGCCTTTGAAGGCAACCTACAGGCTGTCTTGGATGAATACGCCCACCAACTTGCGGAGCCTGAAGCTTGGTCGGGTGACGACGCCAATGCCATCGGTCAACGAGTGACGGACAAGGCCGCGGCTGCCATCAGCACGCGAACCAGCATCGTTAGACCACGTTACTACAAATCCAAACCGCGGAGCATCGAAATAATCCGCGATGGCACGGCCATACGCACGCACTTCGCGCGGCGTTACGGCACTCTCCGCTCCAGCTCTGAAGCCACCGACATCTCCGACGATGCGGTGCGCGAGGCCTTCAAGTCGCCGTTCTACCCCTTCGTGTTAGCGAGCACATCTGTTGGCCAGGAAGGCCTTGACTTTCACCCCTGGTGCCACGCCGTATGGCACTGGAACCTCCCGGGCAATCCAGTGGATCTCGAACAACGCGAGGGGCGCGTTCATCGCTATAAGGGGCACGCGGTGCGAAAGAATGTCGCCGACGAATTCGGGAGGGCATTCTTGGCGCATTGGCACTCGGATCAGGATCCCTGGAAAGTTCTCTTCGACCATGCCGAGCGATGTCGCCCGCAGGGCGAAAGCGAGCTGAAACCATTTTGGCTCGCCGACGGACCGCACAAGGTCGAACGCCATGTGCCTATTTTACCGCTTTCACGGGAGATTGAGCAGCTAGAACAGCTCAAACGCAGCCTGGCTATTTACCGCGTTGTCTTTGGCCAGCCACGCCAGGAGGAGTTGCTGAAGCTGCTCGACAAGGGTAGCTTGAGTAATGAGGAGATTGATTCGTGGATGGTGAGGTTGGAGGTGCGCGAAGCGACGGAGTAGAGCGCTGGGCACAGTCGCGCTAGTCGAGCACAATTGACAGTTCGGGGCTGCCACGAGACGTTACTTGAGCGGCTCCGGTTGCGACCGCCATCGAGCGGATGCTGATAGACGACGTGAACATGCCAGGCGTTTGAGTTAGCGTCGAAGGCGGACAAGCGCAGGTCTTCTGCCATCCGGCCGGGATTCAACGGAGCGTCCCGATGTGGTCTGGGAACACCGAGGAATGTTCGGGTGTCTGGCGAAATTACCGGGATCTCCGGCGTCGAATGGTATGCTCAGACCCGGATCCGGCCGATGAACGCGCAGCTCTTACGACGGCTTTTCAAGGCCATCAACGAAGGACCCCCAGCCCTGAATCGGGTGGCGTCCGAGATTCTTGACGAACAGCGGCGCCATGGCCACGGACGTCTCGCCACCCAGCTCGAAGCCGTGCTCAAGGAGCACGCGCCCGATGTCACGGCGCGAGCATCCCAACCGCACACGGGTGCTGTCGTCCACGAGTTGAGGCCACTCAGTCAGCGCCAAGAGTTGATGGTCACCATCACTCGGCCTGAGCTGTTGCAGCATCACATGGTGCTTGCTGAGGCAGTGGAGGAGAGATTCGTCCGCATCGAGCAGGAGTACGCAGCTCGCGATCGGTTGGCGAACCACGGCTTGGTACCTCGGAGACGCGTCCTGCTCTATGGGCCGCCCGGATGTGGCAAGACGCTCGGTGCGCACCGGCTGGCTTGGACAACCGCACTGCCCCTCATGCAAGTGAGATTCGATTCACTGGTTTCGTCGCTATTTGGCGAGACCGCCTCGAATTTGCGGAAGGTCTTTGAGCACGCGCAGAAGGTGCCTTCAGTCCTACTCTTGGATGAATGCGACTACATCGCCAAGTCGCGCACGGCTCGGCACGACATCGGTGAAGTATCCCGTATCGTAAATACCTTGCTCCAGCTACTCGATGAATTCCGCGGCCCTGGCTTGGTCGTCGCGACGACGAATATCGATCGAGAGCTCGATCCGGCGCTGTTTCGCCGATTTGACGACGCATTCCAGATTCCATCGCCAGCGGAGGCGGAAATCCAGCGTCTACTTCGAATGGCACTCTCCGGTGTGTCAGTGAGCAAGCAGGCGCTATCGTCGCGTCTCGCAAAGGCATTGGTCGGCGCGTCGGCGGCTGATGTCGTTCGAATTGCCCAAGATGCCGCCAAGTTGTCAGTTCTCGAGGGGGCGCGACAGGTTGACCGTGTCCACTTCGACCGAGCCAAGGACATTCACAGCTCGCGCGAGAATCCTGTGTAGTGGAGCAGCGACCGCATCTTGAACTGATACTGCGACAGAGGGGGCGGGCAAACCTTCCGCGCCCCGTAAAGGCGTCGGAAGAATCGAAAAGAAACGGCCAGGATCCGCCGAGTCACGCCTCCAAGTTGAGACAGCAGTCGGCCGCAGCGATATCCGATTGGTCAAAGCGACAGAAGCTGCGGGCAACTGAAATGCGACCCGTGCTGCCAAAGGGTGTTCCTCTGCTCCTCAAGATTGACGCTGACGCTGAAGTGGACTTTGTTCGCACGGCATTTGGATTCGAAATCCTGTGTCAGCAAGAAGATGGATTCCTACTGGTCGCCGCGGGCGACATCGATCTGCGTAAGCTGGAAGAGGTCCTGGAGAAGTTCATCGCCAAAGCGCGAGGTGGCGGCAGCGCAGCCAAGCTGTACGGCATTGTTGGAGAATCTGACCGTCTATTGCGCATCCTTGCGCCAGAGCTGCTTCAGGCGTGGCCCACCCTATCTAAAGATCTGGACTACATTGTTGACCTATCGGTCGAATGTTTGGGTTCAGCCGAACTGCCCAAGCTGAAGGATCGCAAAGACGACGAGTCGGACGAGCATTGGGACCAGCGCCAAGAACGACACCGCTCCAAGTGCGACGAGATCTTCCGGCAGTGGGACGAACTCAAAGAGGAACGGATCGGCGCATTGGCTGTGCTGGTCGCGTACTACGGTGGCGAAATCCAGGGGAACACGGACGAGTCCCGTATTGGGGCCAGGCTCCCTGACTCGGTATCGGTGCGCGTCCGCATACATGGCGACGGACTTCGCGATATCGCCCAAAACTTTCCTTTCCTGTTCGAGGCGACCTTTCCCGAGGAGATTGCCCAGCCAGCAAGCCTCAACGGTGAGTCGCTGGATACGACTCGCGTGCAGTTGACCGGCCCTACGCCGCACGCTCCGACGGTGTGTGTCGTTGACAGCGGCATCCAGGAGGGACACATCCTGTTGCAGCAAGCTGTCGCGACAAAGTCATCGCAGTGCTTCATTCCAGGTGAGACCATGGTTGCCGATGCCGTGGAGCCAGATGGTCACGGTACCAGAGTGGCTGGAGCTGTGCTCTATCCCAGAGGGATCCCAACGGCGGGCACGTACGAGTTGCCTTGCTGGCTGCAGAACGCACGCGTGCTCGACTCGTCAAACAAGCTGCCGGAATCCCTGTACCCTCCGAGCCTGTTGCGCTCTGTTGTGGAGTCCTTTGCGAGCGGCGGAACCAGGCTGTTCGTGCACTCGATCAACGCATCGGTAGCTTCGAGAACTACTTACATGAGTGCTTGGGCCGCCGAGATAGATGCACTTAGCGCAGAACGGGATGTGCTCGTCATTCAGGCAGCTGGGAATGTGCCGCACACCTCATCGAATCCCAGTCAGCCCAGCGTCGCCGATCATCTCACGCAAGGACGTAACTACCCGGACTACTTGGCGGAAGCGAGCTCGCGGATTGCTAACCCAGGCCAGAGCATGCACGCCGTGACCGTTGGTTCGGTTGCTGCGAAGTACGTCGAGAGCGGCGGTTGGAGGACTATAGCAAAAGACGATCAACCATCGGCATTTTCGCGAGCCGGTCCAGGCATATGGGGTGCAATCAAGCCTGACGTAGTGGAATACGGTGGTGATTTTGGGGTGGACGCGGGTCCTCCGACCAATGTTGGCGTGCCGCCCGCATTGCGGGAGGCATACCCAGAGCTCGTTCGTAGGACCGCAACTCCGGGACCCGCCTATTGTCGGGACACTTGCGGCACGTCTTTTGCGGCGCCCAAAGTCGCGCACATCGCTGCACGGCTTGCCGCAGAACTTCCAGGCGAAACGACTCTAACGCATCGAGCACTGCTCGTGAACTCAGCGCGATGGCCTGTGTGGACGACCGAGCTTCAGCCCGATCAGCGCTGCGCGGTCTTGCATCGCATCGGGTTTGGGATCCCGAATGTGGAACGTGCCACCTGCTCGACGCCGCAGCGGGTAACCTTGTTCGTGTCCGGACAGCCGCGAATCATGCCGCGAGAGGCGCACATCTACCAAGTGCGCGTGCCGAATTCGCTGAGGACCGTTGCTCACAGCTATCGTGTCCTCGTCGAAGTGACTCTCGCGTACACAGCAATGCCGAGACGAACTCGCCGATTGCACCGGAGCTATTTGTCCACCTGGATCGATTGGAAGACGAGCAAGCTTGGCGAGGACGCGAATGCCTTTCTCAAGAGGGCGCTGAAGGAAGCCGACCTAGGCGCTGTAGGCGACACTGGGTCGGTACTCAACTGGACATTGAGTGATCGCAAGGACAGTGGCGAAATCACGTCAACACGTCGAAATCTCGGCTCAGTTCAGAAGGATTGGGCGTATGTGTCTGGCGACGAGCTCCCCAAGGATTTCTGTATTGCCGTCATCGGACACCCCGGATGGGATCGCCGACTCGAAGCAAGCGCGCCATATGCGCTCTGTGTAACCTTCGACGTACTTGGGGAGAATATCGATCTGCACAACGATATCGAGGTCGCGCTCGATGAACTGCGGCTCGAACTTGGAAGCTTGCGAGTGCGCGTTCCCGTTTCGAATGCTTGACGCTCGCCCTGAGAGGTACCGTGCATCACAGGTCCTTTCGGACACCACCGGGGGGCGCCGCGTGACGCCCCAGGCCCGAGCCGGTCCGTGGCATCACAGTGGGACTAACTGGCCAATTAGGGCGGAACCTGCCATGTCCGACGATGAGCGCGGCGCGAATATCGCGATGGCGTGACAAGTTGCGCGCGTCGCGATGCGAACGAGTTGTTGGTCACGTTCCCGCCGGTCGTTGGAAAAACTTCACGGGTGCTGTAGGGCTTAGACTCGATCGCGTCAGCTCAGGGGTGCGAACGCTTGTTTTCAAGCACAGATCCGGTTTCTCCGCAAAAGCCCCACCGGACCATGATCCGGACCCAATCGTTGAGCGCGATTCGCGCCGGGCGATTGATGATCGAGCTGATTGACCAGCATATTTCTCAAGGGGAGAGCTTTGCGTTCGAAACGACTCTTGCCGGCAAGTCGTTTGTTCGGGCCATTCCACGTTGGCGAGATCGCGGGTACTTGGTCGTCATCTATTTCTTGGCCCTTCCGTCAGCGGAACAAGCGCTTGACCGGGTGGCACGTCGCGTTCGCCAGGGCGGGCACGCTGTTGACGACGAGGTCGTACGGCGGCGTTTCGATGCGGGATGGCGAAGTTTCAAGCAATACTACGTGAACCTCGCGGACCGTTGGGTCCTACTGGACAATTCGGGACCAGAGTCCATCCTTATCGAGTTCGGAGGACGCCCTTGAACGCCCCAAGCAACACCAATCCCGAAGACCAAAAGCGCATTGACGACGCCCTTGCTGCGTTGCGAAGAGCCAAACGTCGCGCCGAGGATCTTGCCATTGCCACCGGTACGGAGTTGGTCGAAGCAGATTCCAATGGGAATGTGGTGCTGCTTACTCCGTCCGAAATCATTGCACGACAGGAGAAAGCAGGGACCCGTCTCACAACCAAAAATGAGTGAGGGTCCTTCTTGTCGGGGCGACGTTCGCCGCGGTCTCGCAACGAACCCAGATCGACATTTCCAAGATCTAGTACAGCTGGCTGAGCTAGCCGATGAGGCGACGTCACCCCACATTGGACGTCGTGAGATCACGAGCACGCTCGCTGCGCTAGGCGATAGCTTGATCGCGAAGTACGGCGATTGCGTGTGCGTGAACACAAACGTTCGCAACCACTTCGACTACAATTCGCCGCTATCGTGGAAGAACCACACCTGGCACCACACCGTTTCCGTCAATGCTGACGTTCGTTCCGCGGCGGATCTACGTAAGAACGTCTATGAGATAATGGGGATCGTAAACGAGGCCATTCCCAAGACCGATGGGGCAGTCCTAGCGTACGTGCCACTCATTGGAAACGCGCTTGCTGCCGACGTGGAGCGGGAGTTGAACTACATTTGTTCCAACGGCAATTCGCGCATCCGTCTGGCACCCATGCAGTTGACGGATGACGGCCTCGTTACGAACGTCGTCGAGAAAATGCTGATTGAGGACGTGGCCATGCCGCGGACCGTTGCGTAGCAAGCGTTTCGGTCAAGTTCTGCGATGAGAGGTTGTCGCGAGCTATTCTGCTGACCAACCCACCCAGCGTAGTACTTCAATTGGTCTGCTGACCAAATCTCATGGTTGTCGGGAGAATTTGCCCATCTTGTTGAGAACGCCCGGTGCCCATCGACGATTTGGCGCGCGTACTCGTGCATATTGCGGAATAATCGCGCCCGCACTAGTGTTGGTCCCGCGAACGAGCGAGCAATGCAGGCAGACGGCACATGACTGAGCTCGGTAATCCGACAATCCTCGCCAATTTCAAGAAGGCCTTTGAGAGCGACGGCTTCAAGAGTGATGCTCGATCCCTCTTGATGGTCGACGACGACAGGTTTTCGACGTTAGTAGCGCAGCTTCAGGTCGCACCTGTCATCCTTGGTTCGGTCCGCCTTCAGGAAGAAATCGCGAAAGCTGGGATTGCAGACGAGGGCCAAGTACGGCTCTTGACGCGCATTATCCCAATTTTCGCCCGCTGGGGGCGTACGGCAGCGCACGGTAAGGTCGATTCGTTCGTGGCCACCTTGCACGCTGCGCTTGCTAGTGAGTTCTCGGAAGCCGAGCTAGCGAATCTTGCGAAGCGGTTCGTTGCCATGCTCTTGGGCGAGTTTCCTGGGCTAAAGTTGGCCGACAAGACTGAAGCCGTGGCTCGAGCAACAGGCAGAGAGCTCAGAAGCGTTCGGCTGATTACTGATGTTCGTCCAGTGTTCGATGACGGGCGAGAGCGTGTCTTGGCCGTCGTACCAATGACGACACTCAAACTCACCACGGAATCGCTCGAAGATGGCGTCCCAGCGTCGACTTGGGAAGTTCAGCTTTCTGAATGGGAGCTCGTGGACCTGAGCACAAAAATAGCCGAGGCGCAGCAGAAGCTTGCTGTCATGAAGAAGTTGCTATGCGACAAGGATATCGAGATCGCCGATTGCACTATGGTCTTGCGTGACGGAGATGAGCAATGACCGCAAGATCAAGTGATTATGGCATCGTGAGCAGCGAGACCGATTGGACCAAGGTCCTTCTCTCCAAACCGCTCGCAGCAGCCAGGCAATCCATTGCCCCGTGGGAGACTGCTGTTTCAGAAAGGGGTGCCTCGTGCGAATCCACGAGCCTGGGAGCGAGTATCTCGACGCAAGTCGACGTCCTGTCAACGTTCGTCAAAATCGTCGATGAACGAGATTCAAGATCGCTGGCCGCGGCAGCTAGTCGCATCAAGGAAACCGAGCAACTCGCGGAGGCTCGACTGCGCTACGCACTCAATCTGGATGGAAACAGCAGTCGTGCCCCAAAGGCCCCGCCGTGGCTGGAGGGGATGAGAGCCCATCTAGACGGCTGTCTGCCCGCTGCAGTCACAGCTGTCGGACAGCTTCTTGCCTTGCTCAGTTCAAAAATCGACGTCGATTCTTCAACGATTGACGTACAGCCGGGACCGGATGGGGCTGTGGTCGTTGCTCTGGGTGCCGGCTGTAGATGGTTCGTCGCGCCCGCACGCCTACCATGGCCCGGTTGCGATGTTCGTTTCTATTCGCCGGAGAGCCCGAATAGCCTCAAGTTGAGGGCCGAGCACCACCGCCTCGTCACAACGTTGTTCGAGGCGACGTTGCCTCACCTGAAACGCGATGCCGGCTAGTCAGTGCCTTGAGCTAGCACGTCAGTATGCCAAAGACGTGCGTGTAGCCGTTCTTGCTGACGGCGTATTCTATCGCAACCTACCCAAGGAAGAGGTTGCGAAGCGCTATGGCAACGCCAGTGCAGAGTTTGGCTATCGAATCAAATGTGGCAAGTGGACGAACAGTACAGACGGACTATCAGTGAATGCAGCCGAGTGCTGCTCGCCGCAGTGCTCAGTAGCAATTGGTGGTCGTCAAGCGCCTCACGTAGCAGAAATTCGTCTGAAGCATCTTGGTGAGATTACTCAGCTTGAGCTCTATGCCCGATACGATCCAGTCGAGGGACCGAGAGAGAACCCTTGCCACTATCTGGTCTTGCCCCGATCTGCCCCGCCAGAGGATCTAATTGCAGCATTGGCCCGACTTGAAGACGAAATTCCGAAGACTCAGCCCAAGTCCCCGACGGAGCACGAGTCCTTCAGGCAAGCGGCGGCAGCGTTTGACTCCGCGCTTAGGCTATTGCGAGATGTCGTTGCTGAACCGACTTAAATGCTGCAACACCCAACAGGATTCAATACGAGCGATGGCTTCTTCCAGAAGGGCGGAACCGAGGTTGCGGCTACGGCGAAGTCGTTCCTCCAGTACGTGCGTGCTGTGACTGAGACGCTTCCCCTCGATGCGGCGGATGAGCAAGTGATCGACGCACTCGTGGCGCGAAAGATGGCGAACGCGAACACACGACCACTTCGACGGAAAGGCTGAGGATCCGCCGATCCCCTTGGTGGCGCCGGAGGCCTGGATCATACAGAAGATTCCGCCTTCTGCGGAAGGTTCAAACGGTTGATGCAGGCACATTCTGGTTCGAGCGCTGGACACAGTCGCTCAACATAGCCGCAGGTGAACTTCCCATTGCCGCCGCATGTAGCCGAGTTGACGGACTTGGTCACGTCTCCGACGGCTGGGCCGTGCGCACGAGGCGGAATCCCATTGCGGAGTCGAATTGGTAGTCGTCGTCTGAACTGCGCCATCCGGATTTGGCCGCCCAGGCATAGTAGCTGAAGTATCCGCCCCGTTTGATTTCACGGGCGGTCGGCGAAACGAATCGCGGCCAGCAGGTCCTTCCACTGGCGGCGAGGTGATCGGAACTAGCGTCGAGGATCGGAAATCGAGCCAAGCTGCTGCGCGGAAGGAGCTGCGGCGTCGCAACGGGCAAGGTCTTCGTAAGTTCCCGAAGGTCACGCCGAAGTTGGTGACCGGTTGACGGTGGCGCGCGCCTATTCGTGCCGATCGGCGCGACAAGAACGCTTCCGCGGTGTCTATTGAGTGGAGCCATGCGTCTATGCTAGAAAGTCGATAAACGAGAGAGATGTTGGGCACGGTCGCCCAAAGCCAACGTCGCCCAAGACCGGGTGGCAGTTGGCTGAGCTCGCTGAGGTTACTTCAGGTCCTCTTGCGCTAGCAGCGGCGCGAGTGGTGTTCCACATGGGCCGAAGTCGCACCGCGCCAAATTTACGTGGCTGCGTCGAACTGACCAAATGCTCGTCATTTGCTTTGGACGGCAGGTCCCGATGATAAGAGAACTGCTCGTCGTGTTGACGGCTGCAGGGCTTGTTGATAGGGGTGAGAATTATGGGGAAGTCAGTTGTCTGTAGGTTGAGGTCGCATCTGCTCAGCTCGACCTTCTTGCTCGTGGTTGCCTGTGGCTCAAGCAATCGCCACTACGACGAAGATCCGCTCGCGGAGGGTGGCTCGGCCGGAAGAAGTGGCAGCGCAGGTACCAGCAGCATGGGCGGTAGCACCGGCGCAGGCACCAGCAGCATGGGCGGCAGCACCAGCGCGGGCAGCAGCAGCATGGGCGGCGTCACCAACGCAGGCGCGAGCAGCATAGGTGGCAGCACCAGCGCAGGCGCGAGCAGCACCATCGGCATGGGCGGTAGCGCAGGCACCAGCAGCATAGGCGGTACCAGCAACAACCTAGGCGGCAGCGCAGGCACCAGCACCACCGGCGGCACCGTCTCAACTGGTGGCACCAGCGGCATGGGCGGCAGCGCAGGCACCAAGAACCTAGGCGGCACGAGCCCAACTGGCGGCACGAGCCCAACGGGCGGCACTGTCTCAACTGGCGGCACGAGCCCAACGGGCGGCACAGTCTCAACTGGCGGCACGAGCCCAACGGGCGGCACCGTCTCAACTGGCGGCACGAGCCCAACGGGCGGCACCAGCACAACCGTCGCCAAGAACACGCTGATTGTCACCAAGACCGGGAACGGAACCGGGACGGTTACCTCGAACTTGGCCGGGATCAACTGCGGGACGACCTGCTCGGCATTGTACAATCCCACTGATTCCGTCATTCTGACGGCGATTCCAGGAAGTGGCTCAACGTTTACGGGTTGGACGGGCAGCGGCTGTACCGGCACCGGCACCTGCACCGTGTCGATGACGGCAGACAAAGCCGCGACAGCAACCTTCGCCGCTGCTACCGCTGGTTTGACCTGCACCATGACCAACACGGCCAAGATCTGTAATGGCACCGGCGACGACGCTGTAAGTCAGATCGACCTCGGTCCGATCACTGCGACCGTCTGCCATTCCCAATGTCAGACGTCGATGAAGAACGCGGGTTGGACGAGTGGGTGTTGGATCCTCGCCCAGAACGGGAATTGTTACTGTCGAACCGGTGGCTCCTACACTTCCGGTGGCACGTTCCCTGGCGGTACCTGCAACTGAGTGTTCGCGTAGCCGCACCAGCGAGCCGTCCCGTGGGAGGCTCGCGCAGGTGGGTACGCTTCCGCAAATGGCTTTGGTGGTTTGGTTTAGCCTCGAAACGATTTCGTCAAGCAAACTCCTGATTGGGCGCTGAATTCATGAAGCACATCGAACGATTGATAGCGGTAGGTGTCCTGGTTACGTCGCTGTCACCGTCAGTATTGGCTCAAACTGAGGAGGAACGCGCGGGCGCCAGGGCGACTGCGGAGCAAGGGGTCAAGGCCTATGCGGAAGGGCGCTGGGCGCAGGCCGCCGATCTGATGGCGCGGGCAGAGAAGCTAGTGCATGCGCCCACGCATCTGCTCTATCAAGCTCAGTCGGAAGAGGCGTTGGGGCACCTCGTCGTCGCCCTTGAGCTCTATCGGAAGATCTTGCGCGAGAAGCTGGCACCCGGCGCCCCGGAAGCCTTCGTGTCCGCACAGCAAGAGGCACAGCGCCGTGCCGATGTGCTGCAGCCACGGTTGAGTCAGGTCAGCATCGTCGTTCAGGGCCGTCTGGCAGGGGACACCGTTCGTGTCACGATGGATGAACGCCCGGTACCTGAAGCGCTTGTCGGGGTACCGCATCCGGTCGATCCGGGTACGCACCGCTTCGAGGCTACGGCCGAAGGGATGCGCACCAGTGTGACCAAGCTGGAGCTGCGCGAGGGCTCTACCGAGACCGTCGTGCTTACTCTGCAAGGCACGCAGGCTAGTGCCACGACTCCTGCAACTAGTCCTGAGCAACGCTCGATAGCGCCTGCGCAGTCGACCCAGTCTTCGGGCATGCATCCGCTCAAAATAGCGGGGTTTGTTGGTTTGGGCCTCGGGGCTATAGGCCTGGGTGTCGGAACCATTTTTGCCATTAAGTCGAAAGGCTTACGCGACGACGCGGCTACCCTCTATGCTGAGTGCCTGAAGTCTGACAACGCGTGCTACCGTACCGAGCGCGGTCCCGTCGACCAGAAGGATTCCGATGCGGATTCTGCCAGGACCATCGCCATCGTTGGGCTCGTAGCTGGCGGTGTTGGCGTTGCCGCGGGGGTCACGATGTTGCTCTTGGCCCCATCGAAGCAAGCGCCAAAAACTGCCTTCATTGCGCCATACTTTACGGCTGACGGTGCGGGGGTTTGGGGTAGATTCTAGTCCATGTCTCACCCGGAACTCCATCGTACCGAACGCGTCGCGTGGCTACGTGCGGCGGTCCTTGGAGCGAATGATGGCCTGATTTCGACGAGCAGCCTCGTAGTGGGAGTCGCTGCCGCACAGGGATCCCGCGAGCCAATCCTGCTCGCAGCGCTCGCCGGGCTGGTTGCGGGAGCGCTATCCATGGCGGCGGGCGAGTATGTCTCGGTGAGTTCGCAGGCTGACACCGAGACTGCCGATCTAGCGCGCGAAAATCGCGAGCTTGCCGCCGAGCCTGAGCTCGAACTGGCAGAGCTAGCTGGCATCTACGTTTCACGCGGTTTAGGTCCTGAGCTTGCGGAGAAGGTGGCAAAAGAGCTCATGCTGCATGATGCGCTCGGTGCGCATGCACGCGACGAACTGGGAATATCCGAGTTGACTCGCGCCCGCCCCATTCTCGCCGCGTTGACCTCGGCAGCTGCATTCGCAACCGGCGCGCTGCCGCCCCTCGGCCTAGTCCTATTGCTACCATTGTCGGTGTTGGCCCCCACCATCATGGTAGGCTCCTTGATTCTGCTGGCGCTGATGGGCGCATTGGCTGCTCGTCTTGGCCGTGCATCGGTGCTCAAAGGGGCACTCCGTGTCGCGTTTTGGGGCGCGTTGGCGATGGTGTGTACTGCCCTCGTAGGCCGCGTTTTTGGTGCGGTTGGCTGATGCCATCGAGACTGAGTTGCAGAAGTTTTCACCATGTCAGTGCGGTTGCGCACTAAGTCCGTATAAGCGCGAAGGGGGCGTGTGCCAGCGAAGTAGAGTCTGCCGGCCCCAACGCTTGTGAGCGGTGGCTCGCCTGCTTGATTTGTGGTTCCCTGTGAGCGATGCCCAGCAAATCATTCTTGCGTCGTCACACCTATGGATTGCTTGCGAGTAGCGTGGGGCTGGTTGGCGCCACTTACGCCCAGTCCGGTTCTGGCGAAACGCTAACCCCCGCTAAGGCGGGCCTCGCCCAAGTGAAGAACACTCGCAATGTTCCGGCTCCTGCAAGCCCTACACCCGCCGCTCTAGCGACGAAAACCAAGCCAGTCAAACCCATGACCGGTGTTGCCCTTCCGCCTGCAGCGCCACCGCCGCCGCCTGCAGCGCCACCGCCACCGCCCGCACCGCTGCCACAAATTCAGGTTGGCACAGGCGTATCTGACATCACGGGACCCATCGCCGAGGTGGTCATGATGGGGTATGCCAACAGCGACCAGATTGCTGCAGGAATTCAGCAGCGGTTGCATGCCCGGGCGTTCGTGTTCTCGAATTTGGGCAAACGCGTGGTGTTCGTCAGTGCCGAACTCGGGCAACTCTTCAGTTCGATCAAGCAAGGAGTCATTCGGCGGCTCGCAGCAAAGTACGGCAACCTGTACAACGACGGCAACGTTCAGATCGCCGCGACACACACGCATGCCGGACCCGGTGGCTATTCGCACCACGCGATCTTCAATTTCACCTCCTATGGTTTCGTTCCCCAGAACTACGAAGCCATCGTGAACGGCATCACCGAAGCGATCTCGCAGGCCCACGATACTCTGGGCGCGGCCACGCTCAGAATGGATGTTGGCGATGTGCAACAAGCTAGCATCAACCGTTCGCTCGTTGCATTCAATGCCAACAGTGACGTGCGCAACAGTCCGGCAAACGCTCCGCTGAACTCGGTCAATCCCGAGATGACCGTGATGCGAATCGATCGGGCAAGTGGCCCCGCTGGGGTCATCGCCTGGTTTGCGGTGCACAATACATCACTTACCCGGAACAATCGCCTCGTGAGTCCTGATCATAAGGGTTATGCCTCCTACCTCTTCGAGAAGATGCAGGGCACCATCTTGCCCTACCAGGCGCCGGGTAAGTTCGTCGCCGCGTTTCCCAATTCGGAGGAAGGCGATCTGTCCCCAAACATTGCTCCAAATTTCAAAGGTCCAGGGTCTGGGACCGAGTATGACGCCATGCGCATCATCGGCGAGCGCGAGTTTGGGGCCGCCAGCAACGTCTTCAATGCCCCGAACAATACGGTCCGAGGTGAGGTCGACTTCCGCCATACCTTCGTCAAGATGCCAGGCCTCTTGGTTGCTACGACCCAGAAGAACGGTGCAGGCCAGAGCACACTATGCAACGGTGCTTATGGTTTCTCCTTCGCAGCAGGAGCGGAAGATGGACCGAGTGGCGCCCCAGGCTTTGCCGAAGGCATGCTCTTCAACCAGAAGGCAGCAGCGGGTTGGAGTAACCTGGCGACATTCTTCAACGGGGCTCTGGTTCCCACGCATTTGCGCCAAGCGTTCGGTGCAGTCTCGAACACGTTCAATGACACCTGTCAGCGCCCGAAACCAGTTCTGATCCCCAGCAGCGAACTTGGCTGGGCCCCGGACATTCTGCCGTTCCAGCTCCTGCGCGTTGGTAATCTGGCGATCGCCGGCGTGCCGGGCGAAATGACGGTTCAAGCCGGGAGGCGCTTGCGCGCGGCACTACTTGGTTCCCTGCGCGCAAAAGGGATCCTACGCGTCGTAACGACGGGTCTTGCCAATGAGTACAGCGGCTACGTCGCGACCCCGGAAGAGTACGACACCCAGCAGTACGAGGGCGCGTCAACGCTCTATGGTCGACTCACGCTTGAAGCCTACCTTCAGATCTTTGGGCAGCTCGCAGCGGCGATGGTGGCACAAACACCTGTCGGACCCGGACCCACGCCACCGGATCTCTCAGGCAATCAGATCTCACTTCAGACCGGTGTGGTCTACGACGACAAGCGTCTGATCGAGACATTTGGCCAAGTGATGACGCAACCTGGGGCGTCCGTTTCACGCGGCGGAACGGTGTCGGTGAGCTTTCGCGCGGGCCATCCAAAGAACGATCTGAAAAGGAATGATTCGTACTTCTTCGTAGAACGCAAGGTCAGTGACATTTGGGCCACCGCAGCGTGGGACTCGACACCGGAAGCGAAGATGGTCTGGCGCAGGGACAAGGCGGTGGATTGTCTCGCTTGCTCCTTTGCCGACGTAACCTGGAATGTTCCACTCGACGCCATCCCTGGCACCTATCGCATTCGCCACCGCGGTGCGTGGAAGAACGGCGTCAATGGCGCCATCAAGGCTTACGAGGGAACGTCGCGAGAGTTTGCGGTACGCTAGAGCAGTACGGACACGGAGGCGAGCTCGGGTGATGTCTGCAAGTGAAGTCATCACCCGATGCAGAAGGGCATTCGAGGCAATTCCGTCTCCGTCGTGGTGGCAATCCCGCTAAGCGCAACGCTCTCGTCGCGCCATTGCCGACGACTGACTCTAGTGAAGAACTGGCGTTCGGCTTGCGTGAAGTTCTTCACTCGGAAGCGGAATCCCTGGGCCAGTGTCAAAGCGAAGGTGCGGGCTCTTGGCCGGAGGTCGACAGTTGCGCGCCGTCAGCGCGCGGATTACGGCCACATTGCTCATCTCGCGGGACTTGGTCTAGCCTGGGTGCGTCCTTGGGTACAAACCAGCAGCCGAGCCACGACAAGATGTCCACTCTTCCACCCGGCGTTTCGCGATCCGATCCCTTAGCGTCCAGACCCGGCGTTTCGAGCTCCGATCCAGCGGCGTCCAGAGCCAACGAGTTGAGTTCCGATCCCTTAGCGTCGAGACCCAGCGCTTTGAAATCCGATCCAGTGGCTTCTGCGGCCAATGGACGTGCCCCTCTGCCATCGACCTTTCCACTCAGGTTCTGGCTGCTTGCGGCGTTCTTCGCGACAATTGGAGTCACCGGAATCACGTCTTCGGCCGTAGGCGTATGGCTTATCGGAAAGGGAATTTCGCAGCAAGCGCAGGCAAAGGCGCGTCTCGACCTTAATTCGGCCCGTCTCATCTATCAGGATAGCCTCGAACGACTGCGGACGAACTTGCGCTTTGCGAGTATGCGCGGGTCGCTCATCAACGCGGTCGCAAGCGGGAACGCCGACGCGATGCGTGCTGAAGCCCTCGCCGTCAAGCAGGCTTGGAAGTACGACTACATCACCGTTCGCGATCGTTCGGGACGAGTGCTCGTCCGAGCGGAAGGTGGCAGCGCAGAGCAGCAGGTCCTCTCACCCCTGGTATCCGACGTAGCCGCCGGAAAGGTCGACGCGGTAGGGACACTGGTACGTGACACCACGACGCTTGCTCGAGAGTCACCTGGTGTTGCGGATCGCGCGAGGCTTGTGGTGCGCACACCCGACGGAGCGGCGCAGCCGCCTCGTGAGGTAACTGCCGGGCTAGTGTTAGAGGGAGCCGCAGCCGTGAAAGATGGGTCTGGCGAACTCATCGCGATCCTGCAAGGCGGAATGCTCTTGAACCACGACAATGCTACGGTCGATCAGATCAAGGACACGATCTTCGCTTTGGAACCCAGCGATGGGCACGCAACGGGCGGTGCCAGCCTATGTCTGGGCGATGTGCGGGTTGCAACGAGTATCCGAATGGTAAACGGAGAACGCGCAGTCGGGACCACGGTCGATCCCGTCGTGCGAAAGCGCGTCCTCGACGAGAACGCGTCACTCGTCGATCGCGCGATCGTGCTCGGCGACGTCTATTTCACCGCATACGAGCCAATTCATGACCCGGACGGGCGACCGATTGGTATTCTTTCGCTCGGTATTCCCGAGCGCAAGTTTGCCCTCCTGCGCAATGAAGCATTGGCCATCTTCATCGGAATTGTCCTCTGCGGGGCCATCGTGGCATTCGTGCTTGCTGGTATCATTGGACGCCGCGTGCTCTATCCGATTCAAGAACTCGCGGCGGCAATGCGATCCTACGAGCATGGCAACTTGGAACTTCGCTTGGTGCCGTTTACGCGAACGCCGACCGAGCTCATCGAACTTGGCAACGGCCTTCGTGCGATGGCCCGAGCGCTGCGTGAACGTGAACTGCAACTCAAATATCGTGCCGAGAAGCAGCTGGGCAAATCCGAGCGCCTGGCCATGATTGGCAGGCTGAGCGCCGGAGTTGCCCACGAGATCAACAATCCGCTGGGCGGCATCCTGCTGTTCTCGAGTCTCCTGCTGAAAAAGGCCAATCCCGACGATCCGAACCGTACGGCACTCGAACGGATCTGTAACGAAGCCAAGCGTTGCCAGAAGATCGTCCAGGGGCTGCTAGATTTTGCCCGTCCTCGCGAACCCAAACGACAGCAGACGATACTCGAAGAGGTCATTGAGCGCACACTTCAACTGGTCATCGGTCAATCGCTCTTTCACAACATCCAGGTCGTGAAAGAATACGAACAACCCAGTCCAGAGTGCTGGGTCGACACTTCGCAGCTTCAGCAAGTGATTCTGAATCTGGTCGTCAACGCGGCCGAAGCCATGGATGGCACAGGATCGCTTACACTTATCACCCGCAGTGTGGAAGGGGGACGCGCCGCACAGCTCGAGATCGCCGACTCGGGTTGTGGCATCTTGCCCGAGAATCTTGAGCGCCTCTTCGAGCCCTTCTTCACCACGAAAGAAGTTGGCCGCGGAACCGGCCTGGGCCTTTCGATTAGCCGAAGCATCATCGAAAGCCACCATGGTACTATTTGGGCGGAAAGTACGGTCGGAGATGGGACCCGCTTCTTCATCCGCATACCCGCTCGAGATACAGACGCTTGAACGCCCCCGTGTTTCGAACAAACAAGACTACCACCGAAGAGAACATTCATGAGTGGCCCCCCCGTTAGTGCGCTCGTCATTGATGACGACGAGTCCATACGTCTCGGCTGCACCCAGAGCCTCGAATTGGAGGGCTATCAGGTTCGCTCGGCCAAGAACGGTAGAGAAGGACTCGAGCTCGCGCGCGAAGAATCGTTCGACGTTGTCGTCGTGGACCTCAAGATGCCAGAGATTGGAGGCATGACCGTGCTCGCGCGACTCCGTGAAGAGGCGCCGGACACGCAGGTCATCATGATCACCGGATACGCGACGATCGAGTCAGCGGTAGAAGCGATTCGCGCTGGCGCATATGACTACATACCGAAACCGTTTTCCAGTGACATGCTCAATGCCGTTGTCAAACGGGCAATCGAGCGTCGACGGCTCACCTTCGATAACGCGGCACTTCGCCTCGCCCTGAAGGAGCGCATTGGCGGTGGCGCCATGATCGGCGATTCCAAGGCCATGCAGGAGGTTGGGCGGCTCATCCGCAGAGCGGCGCCAACGGACGCCACGGTTCTGATTTTTGGCAAGACGGGCGTCGGCAAGGAGTTAGCTGCGCGCGCGATTCACGATGGGAGTACGAGACGAGATCGACCATTCGTTCCGGTCGATTGCGGGGCGCTGGTCGAAGGATTGTTTGAAAACGAACTCTTTGGGCATGTTCGGGGGGCCTATTCGGGAGCGGTTGAAGCAACAACCGGAAAGTTCGAACTTGCCAACGGCGGGACCATCTTTCTTGACGAAATCGGCAATGTTAGCCCCGACATGCAGGCCAAGTTGCTCAGAGTGATTCAGGAGCGCGAAGTGACCAAGATAGGTGGTGCCCAACGCGTCAAGCTCGACGTGCGCATCGTTGCCGCAACCAATAGCGACCTGGTCGAGGAGATGCGTGCCGGCAAGTTTCGCGAAGACTTGTTCTATCGCCTGAGCGTGATCCCCATCCACTTGCCGCTACTGTGCGAGCGTCGCGAGGACATCGTCCCTTTGGCGCTGCACTTTCTTCAGAAGCACGGGCCGCATCGCAACCGCGCTATCCGCGGCTTCTCCGACGAAGCGCTGGCATTGTTGGAGGAATACGACTGGCCCGGCAACGTGCGCGAACTCGAGAACGCCGTCGAGCGTGCTCTGGTCATGGCTGATCCTCCGCACATCGACTCCGGAGATTTGCTGTTCTTCCAGCCGATTCCGGCCGGCGCCGACATGACTGGTGAGGGCCACCTCGTCGAGGTCGAGAAGCGCGAGATCCGTTCGGCGTTGGAGAAATTCGGCGGACAAATTAACCGGACCGCGGACTTCCTTGGCATCAATCGGAAGACTTTGCGCGAAAAGATGCGTCGCTACAGTCTGGTGCCCAATTCAGCATAAGAGCGCGCAACAACGCTGCCCGTCGCGCAGCGCAAGTCAGGTACATTTCACCCCGCCGTGAGATGCGCGCGGTACCATAAGTATCGCGAATGCGCGGCCGGTTTGGCCCGGGCCGCCGACAGAAATCGCGGATTTTCAGCCCATTTCAGCGAATTGCGCTGCGGATTTCGCCTTGGCCTGTTTCTTGCTCAGGACGCCATCGCGGCCAACGGGCTCGCAACGAGGTGAATCATGCCAAGTCTCCAATCGCCGCCCCGAACAGAGGTCGATGTGGTCGTCGTCGACGACGAAGAAACGATTCGCGAGGGCTGCCGAATGGCACTCGAAGGTGAGGGGCTCCGAATTGAAACGGCTGCCAACGGTGCATTGGGGCTTGAGCTTCTCGCTCGCGTAAAGCCACGTGTTGCTTTGCTCGATCTGCGTATGCCCGGAGTGGCCGGTATCGACGTTTTGAAACGATTGCGCGAGATCGATCCTCGTATCGTCCCAATCGTCATCACTGGGTACGCATCGGTACAAAATGCCGTAGATTCGATGAAGCTCGGCGCGTTCGAGTTTCTTACCAAACCCTTCGAAACCACGCAGTTGCTCGACACAGTGCAACGCGGGATCCATCACTGGGGCACGTACGCGCCCGCCCCGCACCTATCGGTCAAGCGAAGCGCGGAGCCAACCAAAAATCTCAAGAGCCAAACCGACGCATTGCTCAAGAGTATTGAGGCGGCTGAAGAGTACGCCGAGCTAGGGGGCACCCCTTCTGGACTTGCCGAGGAGATTCGGACTCTGGAGACACAAGCCAGCTACCACGCGCGCCAGCTTGGACTCGTGCAGAAGAAGGGCAAAGCCCTGCACGACTTCGTGGCGGATCTGCATGACGTGGATACCATCGTGGCGCGCCATCAAGGCAAGCGGTCAGCACTCATTCAGGTCCTTCTCGACGTGCAGAATCGAAAGAATTGGCTGCCTAGTCACATGCTCATGTGGACTTCTCGCCGCCTCGGGATCCCGATGAGCCACATTTTGGAGGTAGCATCATTCTACGAGGCCTTCAGCCTCGTCCCTCAAGGTCGCCACGAGGTTCAGGTTTGCATGGGTACAGCGTGCCATGTGCGACGCGCTCCAGAACTCTCAGCGACCATTTCGGCGTTGCTCGGAATTCAGCCAGGGCAGACTGACAGTGACTTACGGTTCACGTTCAAGCAAGTACATTGCCTTGGGTGCTGTGCGCTGGCGCCAGTAGTCAAAGTGGACGATGCCTACTACGGCAATCCGTCCATGAAAGAACTCAAGCAGATCTTTGCAAAATGCGCCGACGATGCCCCCTTAGAGGGAGGAAACTGAAATGTCCAGACTCGCAAATCCCGACGCCCTCGTGACACTTCGACTAGAAGCTCGTAAGCAACGAGAACGGCAGACTCGCCGCATCAGCGTGTGCGGTGGCACTGGCTGCCGGGCGGCCAAGGCATCCGGCTGCATCAAGGCACTCAAGGACGCCATCACGCGTCAGGGTCTCTCCGAGACGGTCGAACTGCGCGAAACAGGTTGCTATGGTCTGTGCGAACGCGGCCCAATCGTCACCACTTCCCCTCAAGACTTTTTCTACGTCGGAGTGAAGGCTTCCGACGCTGACGAGATTGTGGAGCGGAGCGTTGGCAAAGGAGAACCGATCGAACGGCTCATGCTCAAGAATGAGCACGGCAAGAGCGCGACCTCGTTCGGGCATGTTCCATTCTATCGTGGGCAGCGTCGTCTGCTGCTCGATGCGAACACGCAGATCGATCCCCGAAGTATCGACGACTACATAGCGATTGACGGGTACTCTGCTCTAGAGCGCGCGCTCTTTCACATGCGCCCCGAAGAGGTCGTTGACTGTGTCAAACGCTCTGGATTGCGCGGCCGCGGAGGCGGCGGCTTTCCCACGGGTAGGAAATGGGAAACAACGCGCAACGCGCCCGGAGATATCAAGTACGTGTTGGTCAATGCCGACGAGGGAGATCCCGGTGCCTACATGGACCGGAGTCTACTCGAGGGTAACCCGCATAGCATATTAGAGGGTCTGATCATTGGCGCGTATGCCATCGGCGCCCAACAGGGTTACATCTACGTCAGGGCGGAGTACCCGCTTGCTGTTGAGAACACGCTGCGTGCCATCGAACGAGCCCGCGACTATGGCCTACTCGGCCAGAACATTCTAGGCTCCGGCTTCAACTTCGATGTGGAAGTTCATCGCGGTGCAGGCGCGTTCGTATCAGGTGAGTCCAGCGCGCTGATGACAGCGATCGAGGGTCGTGTCGGTCAGCCCCGGTCGAAGTACATCCATACCTCGGTGTGTGGCCTTTGGGAGCGTCCGAGCTGTCTCAACAACGTCGAGACTTGGGCGAATATTCGGCATATAATCACCAATGGTGCGGAGTGGTTCTCAAACATTGGGACCAAGTCGAGCACCGGAACGAAGGTGTTTTCGCTCGTGGGGAAGATTCAAAACAGCGGACTCGTCGAAGTACCGATGGGGATGTCGCTGCGCCAGATTGTCTACGATATAGGCGGTGGGCTCCCAAACAATAAGCGCCTGAAGGCCGTACAGACCGGTGGCCCTTCGGGCGGATTTCTGCCCGAAAGTATGCTCGATCTGCCCGTAGACTTCGACGAGCTGTGGAAGGCTGGCTCGATGATGGGCTCGGGCGGCATGATTGTGATGGACGACGACAGCTGCATGGTGGATACCGCACGCTTCTACGTCGACTTTCTCGCCCACGAATCCTGTGGCCAGTGCCTGCCGTGTCGAGAAGGCTTGCGCCAAATGCTACATATCTTCGACAGAATAGTCGGCGGAGAAGGGCGTGAAGGCGATATAGAGCTGCTGGAAGAACTCTGTGACACCATTGAAGCCACTGCACTCTGCGCTCTCGGAACGAGTGCGCCCTATCCGGTACGAAGCGCCATCAAGCATTTCCGCGGCGAGTTCGAGGCTCACATTCGCGAGAAACGATGTCCATCGTTGGCGTGCATGAACCTCATTCACTACAGTATCGACGCCGAGCTCTGCAACGGGTGCTCTCTTTGTCGAAAGAACTGTCCGCCAAACGCGATTCACGGTGAGGCAAAAAAGCCGCACCGTATCGATCAGGCAACGTGTGTTAAGTGCGGCAATTGTCTCACCGTGTGTCCGCCGAAAACCAGAGCCATTTCTAAGCGTGACGGCAATGCGCCCGCGACCGAACAATCCACAAGCATGAGCCCACGGGCGGTATGAGCAAGGAGACAACGATGACTCGAATCACTTTGACGATTGACGGTGAATCCGTTCAAGCAGACGAGGGAACGAGCTTGCTCGAGGTGGCCCGGCAGGCCGGAGCAGACATTCCTACGCTCTGCCACAACGCGCAAATCAAACCTCACGGCGCTTGTCGCCTCTGCATGGTGGAAGTCGTGAAGGGCAAGCGAACTAGACTCGTAGCTTCCTGCGCCTATCCGGTCGAAGAGGGGATTGTCGTCCGGACCAGCACTAAAGAGATCGAAAAGCACCGCAAGCTTCTGGTCGAATTGCTCTACCCAACGGCCTTGCACTTGGCCAGCCGCTATGGTGTTACTAAATCAAGGTTCGAAGCGGAGCGAGGTGATTGCAACCTGTGTGGCTTGTGCGTCAACTATTGTCGCGAGGTCGCGCACAAGAACGTCCTTTACTTCGAAGGCCGCGGTATCGATAGAAAAGTGGCTTTCGTGCCCGGCAAGGCGCAAGAGTGCTCGTCCTGTGGCGCGTGCTTCGAGCTGTGTTCGGGTGGCTTCGTCGTGACCAATCACGGAACGGTAGGCCTGAACGAGCGAATCTAGCGGCTCATTCAAGACTTTGCACCATCACAAAAGGTTTGCCCCGATCCATGTAGTTCGTCATTGCAGTACCGCCAGTGTAGTTGGAACGTTTCTCATTGCTCGTTCCTAGGCAAACTACCCTGACAATTGACTGAATGAGCGAACTGCATGGGTCGAGGTGTTTCTTTGCGTCCTCAACCAGAGAAACGCAACCCATCTCAGGCTTTAGCGAGCCAATGAGCGACGAAGAATAGACCATGTGCCCGCAAACCCTTCGGAACGAGCCGCCATCGGATGATAAGCGGTGGAAGATCATCAATGCAACGATGCGCCGTAACGGTGACGATTCCCACGCCCTCATCGAGACGCTGCACTCGGTGCAGCAGACCTTCGGCTATCTCGACGACAACGCGCTGAACTATGTAGCAAAGAGTCTTCGTACCCCCCTAAGTCGCGTGTACGGCGTTGCTACATTCTACCATTTCTTTACCTTGAAACCCCAGGGGGAGCACAGCTGCGTCGTGTGTACGGGTACAGCTTGCCATATCAAGGGGGCCCAGGCCCTGCTTAGTGCAATCAAGGAGCGGTTCGGAGTGGCACCTGGCGAGACGACTGCTGACGACAAACTGAGCGTTGTCTCGACGCGTTGCATTGGATCCTGTGGGCTTGCCCCTGCTGTCGTCATTGATGGCAACGTTGCAGGCAGTCTTTCCCCACAGTCATTGGTGGCGCGCGTGGAAAAGGAGATCGGCTAGTGTCTAGCGACGAACTAGTGATGCTCAAGACCAAAGCCGAGCAAAGGTATCGACCAGACCGCATTTGCGTCTGTACCGCCGCGAGCTGCCAATCCATCGGAGCCGATCGCGTCTGCAAAGCGCTTGAAGCCGAAGTGAGGAAGAGTCAAATCGCGGAACAGGTCGAAATTCGTGCCGTCGGCTGCATGGGCCTTTGTTCCGCCGGGCCGTTGGTCCGTGTCGAGAATGACGAGACGGCGGTCTTGTACCGAAATGTGACCGAGCAAGACGCTGCTGCATTGACCCAAAGCGTTGGTGGTGCACCGGTGGAGCGGCTGATCTGTCCAACGGATGTTCCTTTCTTTGCTCGGCAACACAAGATCGTGCTCGCGAATTGTGGGCGGATCGATCCTGAACGCATCGAGGACTACGCAGCAGTCGGCGGCTACGAGGCTCTCTATCGCGCGATTACCGAAATGACACCGGCCGAGGTGCTCACAGAGGTGAAAGCGAGCGGTCTGCGCGGTCGCGGAGGTGCAGGATATCCGACAGGTTTGAAGTGGCAGACCGTTGCCAAGAGTCCCGATCCGGAAAAATACGTGATCTGCAACGCTGACGAAGGGGATCCCGGGGCTTTCATGGATCGCAGCGTACTCGAAAGCGATCCGCATCGTGTACTCGAAGGAATGGCAATCGCCGCGTATGCGGTCGGCGCCAAGCTCGGGTACGTTTACGTGCGAGCTGAGTACCCACTGGCAATCAGTCGCCTGCGCCTGGCCATTCGACAAGCCAAGGCCGCAAATCTATTGGGACAGAACGTTGCTGGGACGCGCTTCGAGTTCTCCGTAGATATTCGACTCGGAGCGGGGGCGTTTGTTTGCGGTGAGGAAACGGCATTGATTTCCTCGATTGAGGGGCGGCGCGGTCAGCCGCGACCGCGACCGCCTTACCCGGCAGAGCGGGGCCTATTTGGGCGAGCAACCCTAATCAACAACGTCGAAACCTACGCGAACATTGCCCCAATCGTCGAGCACGGCGGTGCGAGTTACGCGTCGATAGGCACCGAGCGTAGCAAGGGTACCAAGGTATTTGCTTTGGCCGGACAGGTGAAGAACACCGGTCTCATCGAGGTACCGATGGGGATCAGCCTGCGCGAAATCGTCGAAGACATGGGCGGAGGGGTCCCTGGTGGAGGACGGATCAAAGCAGTGCAGACAGGTGGTCCCTCGGGTGGCTGCATCCCATACGAGCACCTGGAAATGCCGGTCGACTACGATTCGCTGCAGCAGGTAGGCTCGATCATGGGTTCCGGCGGCATGATCGTCATGGACGAGTCATCGAACATGGTCGAAGTGGCGCGCTACTTCATGGAGTTTTCCATGAGTGAATCCTGCGGCAAGTGTGTTCCGTGCCGCGCAGGTACCTACCAAATGCACCAAATACTGTCGCGGATGCTCAGCGGCTGCGCGGGCCCCGGCGACCTCTCGATACTCGAAGAGCTTACGCGTACCGTTGGCGAGACGAGCTTGTGTGGTTTGGGTCAGAGCGCGCCCAATCCGATCCGGAGCACGCTGCGCTACTATCGCGCGGAATATGAAGCAGCCTTGCGAAAATCGCGCCCAAGTATGCCAATTACAGAGGAAGGTGCAGAGTGACGAGTCCTGCGCGAGTCGTGACGTTGCGCATTGACGACCGTGAGGTGAGCGCTCGGGAAGACGAGACCATCTTGCAGGTTGCTCGCGACAACGAGATCTTCATCCCGACCCTCTGTTGTCTGGAAGGCCTCAGTACCTGGGGAGCATGCCGGCTTTGCCTGGTCGAAACCACCGGCACCAACAAACTGCTTGCGGCCTGTGCCACCCGCGTTGCACAGGACTTGGAGGTCAAGACCAATACCCCGCGCATTCTCGCTCATCGGCGCACGATCCTCGAGCTCTTGTTCTCGGAGCGGAACCATGTATGTTCCGTTTGCGTCGCCAATGGCAAGTGTGAGCTGCAGAACTTGGCCCAACGGTGCGGCGTCGATCACATCCGCTTGTCGTATCGATACCCAGAGTTGCCGCTCGATCTGTCGAACGACCTCTTTCGTCTCGACCCCAACCGCTGCATCCTGTGCACGCGGTGCGTCCGGGTTTGCGATGAAATCGAAGGGGCACATACCTGGGACATCATGGGTCGCGGCATCGATTGTCAAGTCATCACCGATTTGAAGACGCCTTGGGGTGAATCGGAAACTTGTACGAGCTGTGGTAAATGTGTGCACGTTTGTCCAACCGGGGCGCTGAGCCAGCGCGGTACGGCCATTGCCGAAGTTCACCGTCACCGCGATTTTTTGCCCTACCTGACCCAGATGCGAGGTGAACGTGACTGATGCTGCTGCGCCGGGGCATAATCCTCGCTTACGGCTGGCAACGGTGTGGCTTGACGGTTGTTCAGGTTGTCACATGTCGTTGCTCGACCTAGATGCGCGGCTGATCGAGCTCGCCGGTCAATGTGACGTGGTCTACGGGCCGCTCGTCGATGCCAAACAGGTCCCCGAGAACATCGAGCTTACGTTGGTCGAGGGGGCTGTCAGCACGGATCACGACTGGCACTTGGTGATCGAGCTGCGAGCAAAGTCCAACTTTCTCGTAGCGTTCGGGGATTGCGCAGTGACAGGGAACGTTCCGAGCATGCGTAACGTCGTGTCGTTGTCCGCGATCTATAAACGGGCATTTCGCGACACAGCTTTGCTGGGCGGAGACTGTCCGTCGGACGGTGTTCCACGGCTGCTCGCTCAGGTACTACCCGTACACCAGGTGGTTTCAGTCGATCTATTTCTCCCCGGATGCCCCCCTCCGGCCGAAGCTATATATCGAGTCCTTTCGGACTTGCTCGCGGGCCGTAGGCCCGAGACCTTGAAGCTCACTAGATTCGGTGCCTAGAGCGCCAATCCATGAAAATCGCTCCCGTTGCTCCCGAGGGAACCCCCAATGCCCACACTGACGATTGAACCCATCACCCGGATCGAGGGGCACGCGCGCATCACACTGCAGATGAATGACCGAGGAGAGGTCGAGGATGCAAAGCTGCACATTACCCAGCTGCGCGGTTTCGAGAAGTTCTGTGAAGGTCGGCCCTTCCCCGAGATGCCTTCACTGACTGCCCGTACCTGCGGGATCTGTCCAGTGAGTCACCTCATTGCGTCGAGCAAGGCTTGTGACGAGTTGATGGCCGTACAGATCCCGCCTGCTGCAGTCCGCTTGCGCCGAGTGATGAACCTGGCGCAGCTTCTGCAATCCCACGCCTTGAGCTTCTTTCACCTTTCATCGCCCGACCTGTTGCTCGGCTGGGATGCGGATCCGGCGGCCCGCAATGTATTTGGATTGATGCGTGAACACCCGCAATTGGCGCGCGACGGCATTCGTCTTCGCCAGATAGGTCAGAGCATCATTGAGGGCTTGGGCGGAAAGCGTGTGCATCCTGCTTGGATTGTGCCCGGCGGCGTTCAGAGCCCAATGACGGAGGCAATACGCGTTGAGATCCGCGCGATGCTGCCAGAGGCGATGGAGATTGCGGAGCGTACATATCGGCTCTATCGCGGTGTGGTCAAACGCTTCAGGGATGAGGCCGAAGCATTTGGGGACATACCAACCATGTTCATGGGTTTGGTCGACGCCAAGGGCAACCTGGAACACTACGACGGCCTTTTGCGCGTCAAGGATTCCGAAGGCAACATCATTGAGCAGGGAGTACACTCGGACGACTACGCCGAGGTCATCGCCGAAGCAGTCGAGGCCCATTCTTTCGTCAAATCACCGTACTATCGACCCATGGGATATCCGCACGGCTTGTATCGTGTGGGACCGCTCGCACGTCTCAATATCGTCGAGCGTTGCGGTACGCCTATTGCGGACGAGGCATTGGAAGAATTTCGGGCGCTTTCGCCGGGCAAGCCCGTCAGTAGCAGCTTTCACTATCACTATGCGAGGCTCGTTGAAATGCTCTTTGCTGTCGAGCGGTTGGAGCAGCTAACGGCGGACAACGACATCCTGTGCCAAAAGGTGCGGGCGCGGGCACGTGGAAACAAGAACCGCGGAGTCGGGATTTCCGAGGCGCCGCGCGGCATTTTGATTCATGACTACACGATCGACGATGAGGGGCGAATCACGGCGGTCAATCTCATCGTCGCCACCGGGCACAACAACCTTGCGATGAATCGTAGCGTGCTGCAAGTTGCGCGCCGGTACGTGCACGGTCCCAAGGTCTCGGAGGGAATGCTCAACCGCGTTGAAGCCGTGATTCGCTGTTTCGACCCCTGCATGAGCTGCGCAAGCCATGAGCTTGGGCGAATGCCATTCGATGTGCGCGTGATGGGCCGCGACGGGAGCGAACTACAACGTGTGCTGCGGGGATAGTTGGGACCATGTATGAACTCGTTGTCATCGGATTTGGCAATTCGCTCCGGCAGGACGATGGGTTTGGGCCAGCCGTCGTGGAGCAACTGTCCGGACGCGTCGTCGACGATCGCATCGTGCTATTGGCGCCGAGCACATTGACTCCCGAGCTTGCCGCGACCCTCGCGGATACGCGACGCGTCATCTTCGTCGACGCGTGTGCCGAGCTGACGCCCGGAGAAGTGGCTCGGCGTGAGGTCGGTTGCGATGAGCAGTCGAACGTATCGCTCGTCCATTTCCTCTCACCCGAGGCCCTGCTCGTTTGGACGAAGCGTCTGTACGGTCGCGTACCGCAAGCCGAGCTGTGGCTGGTCGGGACGGAGCAGACTGGACTTTCCGAGGAGCTCACGGAAGTTGTGGCAGCGAGGATCGATGAGTTCGTGCTTGGCCTTGAAGAGCGGATCGCTCGGGTGGTGGGTGATTCGGTGGCCTCTTGAGGTGACCTGTCTCTCCTCGTTCGCTTGCTTGGAGGATCGGCCTTAAAGCGAAACTCGGGGCGCCGTTGCCGGCGTCCCGAGTACCCGCTGCTTTCCCCGTACCCGTGATGGCTCACGGGCGCGGGGGTAGCTCACCAATTCTGCCTAGAATATCTTCGCTATGCAATTTGCAGTACAGCTCGAAGATGCCGTTCCGGTATCGCATTCCTCCGGAGGATTCTGCGGAATGCTGTCTCCGCAACGCGGGCCGAGTAGGCACGTGGTCAAACAACCGCCGTAGAGCGCGTTGCTTGGTGGCGTGTTGGCGGAGCCGTAGTCGCATTGCTCATTACCATTCTTGACGCCATCGCCGCAGAACGGAGCGTGCTGACAATCTGGCGTGCAACCGCCGTAAGCACCGTCGTTCTTGCCATCGTCGCAGGTCTCCGGCGGGGTCACAATCGCGTCTCCGCAAACGGCTGGTACGCCGCAGGTAGAGGTGCATTGAACCTTTCCGCTTCCATCGGCCACGCCGTTTTGGTCACCTAGATCACAGGTTTCACCATATTGCGAGTCGATCACCTTGTCGCCGCAGCGCGAATCCGGCACGCAGCCTGCCTTGCAGTAGCTATAGCCACCGATGTTCGCGCCGTCGTCGCATTCTTCTCCACACTGCTTGTCGACTTTTCCGTCGCCGCAGATGGGATTGGCGGTGCAAGTCGCACTGCAACCCCCACACTGGTTGTCCGTGTTGCTGTCGACACCGTCGTCACACTGCTCGCCGGTTTGGACCTTGCCGTCGCCGCACCTGGGCGGGAGTTTGCAACCTGGGGCGCATGCCTTCGTGTCGGCGCCGGCCGAGGTGATCGTGGTGTTCTGACCGTCGTCGCACTGTTCGCTGCCGTTGACCTCGCCGTCGCCGCAGAAGGGGCCGAACTTGCAGCTGGTGGTGCACCCGTCGTACAGGCCATCTTGGTTGGCGGCGCCATTGTCGCACTCCTCGCCAGCGGTCGTTGTACTGTCCCCGCAGCGCGGTTCGCAGATAGAGCGAATCGTACTAAAGCCCGACATCGTGAGCTGGTAGTTCGAATCGCGCGGATGACGGTCGGCGTGGAACACGACGATCTCGTAGGTCTTGCCCGCGGTGAGGCCAAACTTCGTGGCGTCGATGGAAACCGAGCCTTGGAGACGCTCATGCGGCGCGCCCAGATCCAGGCCCAACTTGCCATTGATGAAGACCCAGACGTCATCGTCACCGTAGAAGGCGAGCGTGCTGGCAGTCCCACCGAAGCGGAAGAGGTAGCGCACCTCTGAGGTGAAGTAGAAGTTGCGCATCATGCCTGTAACGGGCGCAACGGGACCACCAGTTCCTGCGGTTCCGGCCGTGCCGGAACCCTTGGGATCCCACTGCGAAGGTACGGGGTTGCCGTTGCTTGCCACGCAGTTGGCGGCGGTCGTGAGGCCCGCTGCCCAGTAAGGCCAGAGGTTGCAGATCTTGGTTTTCGGCTGATCCTCGAGTGGGAAGAACCCGCTGGTTAGCGAATTGACGACGCCGGTCTTCATGAAGATGTCGTGAACATCGTCCGGGATTGTGCGGCCACCACTGCTGCTGAATTGATATTGGTTACCAGTCAGCGCGGCCAACTCGAGCTTGCCCTTGACCGGCGTCGAAGTACTCGAGTCTGAGTACCATTGCTTGAAGCTGTCGGCACTTTGGATGACCGTGACTGTTGTGTCCACGCGAAGCCGGTGACTGCCTTCGCCCTCCACGTAGCAGTCCGTGACGCCGGTGACTCCTGTTGGCACTGTACAATTGCCAGTTCCAGAGGTTGGGCAGGCACCAAGTATGCTGGTGCGGTCCCAATCCGTAAACACGCAAGGGCAAGTACCCTTGGCGAACACCGGCTTGCCGTCGTTGCCGAGCTTGTCGGCGACAAGGCCCAGGCATGGGCCCGACGCATCACTATTCGGACAAGCACCGACTGCAGTCGCGACGGCCTTGGTGCCACCTGCGTTGGGCACACAGGTCGTCTTGTTGGTGCCAGTGACTACGCCGGTTGTTCGCCCACCAGTTGCGGCCGCGCCATAGAAGAAGAAATCCGGATGGCCGCCAGAAACCTGCTGCCCTTCGAAGTCACGGAAGGTTACAGGTAGGACCAGACACTTGCCGCTGCCGGTTGAACAATCCGTTGTGTCCGGCATGTCCGTGTCGGTGCAAGTGAAGCCCGTTTCCTTCTTGCAGGTCGCGCTGCAACCATCGCCGGCCAACGCATTGCCATCGTCGCAGTCTTCGCCCGAGTCGACGTTTCCGTCGCCACAGGCAGTGCTGCAGGCCTGGGTGGTCCCATTGGGACGGCAGTTGGGCTCTTTGGTGCAGGTCTTCGAGCAGCCCTGGCCGTCGCCGTAGAAGAGGCCATTGGCGTCGCCTTTGTCGCAACTCTCCCCGGGCTCTGTTTTGCCATTGCCGCAGATGCTCTTCGTGCAGACGCTGGGCGTGCCAGTACAGGCGTACCCACTTTCGACCAGGCAAGAGCTCGAGCAACCATCGTTGCTGCTGTCGTTGCCGTCGTCGCAGGTTTCGGTGGCCGTGAGGACGCTGTCGCCACAACGGGGAACGCAAGCCTTGCCGGCCATGCGGCATTGCCAACCGGTTTCGACCTTGCAATTTTCATCGCAGCCATCTTTGGCTGTGGTGTTGCCGTCGTCGCAGGTTTCCTGCTTCTCGAGGCTGCTATTGCCGCAACGAGACTTGTCGGTGCAAGGGCCACCACTCGATGGACAGTCGTAGTAGTTGCCTTCGATCTTGCAGAGGTTGTTGCAGCCGTCGCCGCTCGAGGTGTTGGCGTCGTCGCAGTCCTCTCCCGATTCGACCTTGCGGTTCCCGCAGACCGAGACGTGCTTGCACCCAGTGGGCAGCGGTCGACAAACCCAGCCATCTTCCTGACGGCAGTTGGTATCGCAACCAAGGCCCTTACCGTTGTTGCTGCCCAGGTCGCAACTCTCACCAGCGGCGATGCGCTCGTCTCCGCAACTCGCGAGCCGCTTGCAGGGGGTGTTCTCCGCTGCGCAGAACCACCCTGGCTCCACTTTGCACGCAGCATCGCAGCCGTCGCCAGTACTGGTGTTGTGGTCGTCGCAGCCCTCGCCAATCTGCCGAACGCCATCGCCGCAGACAATCAGCGATTTACAGAGTTGACCCGCCGTTGGACAGGTCCAGTTGGGTTCGACTTTGCAGATCCCGGAGCAACCATCGCCACCGATGCGATTGCTGTCGTCACAATCCTCGCCAAGATTCTGCTGGATGATCCCGTCACCGCAGTATGGTCCAGCATCCACGACCGAGCGGTCGTCCCCACCGGCGTCTTTCGTCGGGTTGATATTCACGCTGTTCGAGCCGCCGGCGTTCGGGTTGGCGGTACTGTTGCCGCTCCCGTTGCCACCGACGCTGTTAGTACTTCCGGTTCCTGAAAAGATACCGGTTTGGTCGGTGTTGCTGCATGCCGAAATCCAGCAAGCCGCGATGACGGCCAGTGGAGCGAAGAGAAGACGGTATGTAACCAAGTCCCTAGTCATAGGAACCCTCCGAAGCATGGTGAGGCGTTGGTCGAATTCGAGGTGCAGCCCAAGCAAGGGCATATCCAAGGTCCGGATGGACCTACAGAGGAGCCCACGCCCAAGCTTGCGCGACTATGTCGTCGGGCGAAGACCCGTCGAGCAAGCATCACCCATCGTTGCTGCCTCGTCAACTCGCATCACTCGGAATTTGGCGAGCAAGCTCATGCAGTTGTGACGTCGAATTCCCGTGCAGCTACGCAGAGGCGGCGAGCGCGGCTACGCAGAGGCGGCGAGCGCGGCTACGCAGAGGCGGCGAGCGCGGCTCCAAACCCTCAGCTGCCAGGAATGCGCCTTTTGTGCGAAGGCACTCTCAATTCTGGAGCGGGAGCGAAAGTGAGATGCCTGGCCCAATCTTTACGATTGGTTGCCTCAAGTGGTACGAATTGCCCGCCGTGCTGTCGTCCGCTGTCTCGGTTCAGTCACAGGCGCGATGGATTCCGAGGGGTGCCATCAAGAATCTCCTATCTGCCCTTCGGAGAGCAGCTGTGTCGATGAACACCCTTGAAGGCGAGTGATGGACGGGAATGGCCGCCCCTGGTGACCAGTCCCTCGCTGCCTACATGACGCCCAACTACTCCCTGCGGGCAGGCCGCGGGGTAGGCTCGTCGTAGTCGTGACGTTGAATCGGCCTCTGCCGAGCGTCTTGCCCATTGCGTCAAACACAGACGCCGTGGTCCCGCTTGCATTGGCCGTAAACAGCATGACGAAGCGAGTCGCCTCCCCGCGATGATACTCGAGCAAAGGATTCCGAACGATTCGGAGGCGGCACTCGGCGATTATCGTTCCGATGAGACTAGAGACGATGCTCTCACTTGCCGTAAGAATGTCGAACAACGTGGATGCATCGGTCGGTGTCTTACGGCGTTGCTCGGAGACTGCCACAAAGCCGCTTCTGCAGCCAATCGCCTCCCCGCTATGAGAGTGAAATCGAGACTCGAACACACGCGGTCATTGTAGCTCCACGAGCAACAAGGACGGCGCACCTCGCAGACGCGCGCCGAAAATAACCAAAGTCACCATGTCGAAGCTTGTTCGCGCGCCAGATGCGTTAAGCTGAACGGCACCCCGCGCCAATGCTGAAGTGCCGCAGCAGAGTGTATGAAATCACAGGCTTTTCTGGCTTGCACGACGACGATTAGGCGAGGGGTCTGCGGTGCGTCAGCGCGTTGTCGATTCATCAACCTACCCGTCGCAACCATTGAGCTGCGGGTGGGCGCAGGTCATTCATTCAGCTGCTTTTACTGAGTCGTGCCTTGGCGATGTGGCGTCTTGTTGCAATGCGTGCAGCGCCCAAGGAAGGGCGCTACCATGTGGTGTACTGTGAATTGGTGTCAGGATTTTGACAGGAGTCGTTAGCTGAGTGGGAATCACCTCGATATCGTCGCTGAGCGTCACGGAGATCTCTTGCCTATCGATCACCGATCTGCAGAGCGTGCCCGCTCAGGAGTTTGGCAAGTTACTTGGCACGCAAGTGGCGGCGCTGACTACGTCGCAGGTGGCGGCCCTGACCACCACGCAGATGAGAGGCTTACTCAGCGATCAGGTGGCGGCAATGACTGCCAGCCAGATCACGGCATTGACGACCACCGAGATTGGGGCGCTAACCACGCGCGCTGTTGACGGTCTCACCACCTCGCTGCTTGAGGCCTTCAGTGCTGCCCAGTTCATGAGTTTCAATGGTGCCTGCGTTAGCGCACTGAGTGTCACCCAGTTCTCGGCGCTGACGGTGACGCAGATCTCCGCACTGACCACCACACAAATCAAGAGTCTCAACAGCACGGATCTCAGCGAATTGACGCTGACGCAGCTGGGGCTCCTGAGTCCGACGCAACTTTCGGCCTTGAGCGGCAATGCTGTCAAGGGGTTGGTCAGCAGTCAACTGGCGGTCTTGAACCCTACTCAGCTCGGCGGCTTGCTGTCCACCCAAATTGGCGGGCTGACTACGACGGCGCTAGAGGGTCTGACTGCCACCCAGTTGGCTGCACTAACGACGACACAGCTTCAGTGGTTCTCCGGGGCGGGCGTTAGTGCCTTGACATCGACGCAGGTCGGAGCGCTCGAGCCAACGACGCTCGCGGCGCTGACCAGTACCCAGCTCCGGAGCCTTACCAGCGCCGACGTCAGCGAACTCACATTGATCCAGCTTGCAGAGCTCACTTCGGCGCAGCTTTCGGCATTGACGAGGACCGCGATTGCCGGACTGACGCAGAGCCAGATCATCGCGCTTACCACCACACAAGTCGGAGGGCTAACGGGCACCTGCGTAAGCGCATTGAGCATGGAGCAAGTCGCAGCCCTCAGCACGACACAGCTATCCGCGCTGACGACCACGCAGCTCAAGGCGCTCACCAGCACCGCCATCAGTCAGTTTTCCATGGTGCAAGTTGGCGCGCTGGTCGCCACGCAGATTGCGGCGCTGTCCAAGGCTTGTATCGCCGGAATGAACCAGAACCAGATCGCGGGGTTGACGACAACGCAGATCGCGGGATTGACGACCACCCAGATCAATGGCTTTGCAACGACGGCGATCGATGCACTAACTGGCACCCAGTTGGCAGCATTTACCCTCGCGCAGATCCGCGGGTTGACGGGGACTGGGGTAAGTCAACTGACGTCTACCCAAGTCGCCGCGCTCAGTACGTCGGCCATTGCCGCATTGACGACGACGCAAATCAAGGGGCTCACCAGTACGGACGTCAGCGAACTCAACTTGACGGAGCTTTCCGCGCTGACTTCGACGCAGTTGTCGGCCCTAACGGCGACTGCCGTGAAGGGACTGACTGACAGCCAGATTTCGGCTCTGACCACGACCCAACTTCGGAGCCTGACTAGTGCTTGCGTCAGTGGCCTCAGCGCCGAGCAATTTGCAGGACTTAGCGCGCCGCAGTTGCTCGCGCTGTCTACGACTCAGATGCGGGGGCTCACCTTCACCGATGTCACGGAGCTCACCGTGACATCGCTCGCGGCACTGAGCTCGACCCAGCTTTCGGCGCTGGCAGCAAACTCCATCAAGGGATTCACCGAGAACCAAGTTGCCGCCCTCACCACCGTCCAGATTAGCGGGTTTACGGCGACGCAGATTGGTGCGTTGACAACCACGGCCATCGATAGTCTCTCCACCACGCAGTTGGCAGGGTTCACGATTGCGCAGATCCGTGGGCTTTCTGGTGCTGGAGTGAGTGAATTGAGTTCGACTCAACTCGCGGTTCTGACCTCGACCCAGGTTGCGGCCTTGACGGTCACTCAGCTCAAGGGACTCTCCAGTCTCGATGTGTCCGAGCTGAACGTGACCGAACTCTCTGCGTTGAGCTCGACGCAACTCTCTGCGCTGACCCGGACCGCCATTGCTGGAATGAGCGAGAGCCAGCTTGTGGCCTTGACTGTCACGCAAGTCAAGGGGCTTTCTAGCTCATGCGTGAGTGACCTTTCCACGGTGCAGTTCGCTGCATTGAGTACGACACAGCTCGCCGCGCTGACCACGACACAAGTCAAGAGCCTTTCCAATGCCATTATCGAGACGCTGGACGAAACGGCGCTGAACGCATTGACGCCGACGCAATTGGCGGCGCTGACCGTGGGGCAGATTCGCGGTCTTTCCGGCGATCAACTGGCGACGTTGCCTACCACGCAGTTGCGCGCGCTTGGCACGATACAGATCAACGCACTGACAACGACGGCACTCAACGGCTTGGCTGTTACCCAGCTTGCTGGGCTCACTACGGCGCAAATCGCGAGCATCAATAGTGCCGGTCTCAATGAGCTGATATCGCAGGATTCAGCGACGCTCAGTACGACGCAGCTTGCCGTCCTAACTCCACTACAACTTCAAGGATTGTCGAGTACGAGCCTTGGGGCTATGACCGTTGCGGAGCTAGCTGTGTTGAAGTCGACGCAGCTGGCCGCATTGAATGCGGTTGCCATCCAGGGGTTGTCGGAGGAACAACTGGGGGCGTTCTCCGCGACCCAGATTCGAAGCTTCACCGCCAAAATCATCGGGGCACTGGCGGATACGCAGCTCGCCGCGCTCACGACCACGCAGCTGGGTGCCCTTAGCACGACTCAGATCCGAGGGCTGACCAGTACGAGTATCGTTGGCCTTTCGGCGACGGCATTAGCCAATTTGACGTCGACGCAGCTTGCGGGTTTGACGGCGGATGCCGCCAAAGCATTTAGCGGCGACCAAGTTGCCGTCCTGACCACGGAGCAGCTGAGCGGCCTCGTGACTCTGCAGCTGTCGGCATTGACAGCCGATGCATTGGCTGGGTTGACGACGACGCAACTCGGTGCCTTGCGCATTTCGCAGATGCGGGCGCTGTCCAGCACTGGTGTCAGCGCATTGAGCGCGGCGCAGCTCGGAGCGTTGTCCACGACGCAGTTGGTCGCTTTGACCACGACGCAGATTGGTGGGCTGACTAGCAATGACGTCGGCGAACTGACCTTGGCGGAGCTTTCAGCACTGACACCGGCACAAGTGGCTGCACTGACAACGACTGCCGTGGCTGGTCTGACCGGCGACCATATCGCGGCTCTTACCACGACCCAGATGGGGGGCCTGACCAGCAAACTTTTGGCCGCCCTTTCCGGCGAGCAGTTGGCCGCGCTGACCAGCACCCAGCTGACTGCGCTCTCGACCGCAGCCGTGGGCGGACTTACCAGTTCGGAGGTCGAATCGCTCACGGGCGCGCAGTTGGCAGGGCTGACTGCTCCGCAGCTTGCATCCCTATCTGTCAATGGGATAAGCGGCGTTACGGCGACGCAGATTGCCGCGCTGTCAACGACGCAGCTACGTGGCCTCAAGGGAACTCAGGTTGCTGCGCTTGCGACAACGACCGTGCTCGCCTTGGGCGCCACGCAATTGGCAGCGATGACAACGACCCAGATCAAGGGCCTAACCAGCACCGCGGTCAGTGAGCTGACTACGACGCAGGTTGCCGCGCTGAGTTCGACGCAAATCGGCGCTTGGGCAGTCACTCAGATCCAGGGGCTTACTAGCTCCGACCTGCGCGACTTGACGGTCACCGAGCTCGGCGCGCTGAAATCGTCGCAGCTTTCTGCATTGACGGTGACATCCGTGTCTGGGCTAACCGTCACCCATATCGCGGCGCTCACCACAACGCAGGTGAAGGGCTTTGGAAACACCGCGATTGGGGCGTTCGCGGACACGCAGTTGGCCGCGCTGTCTGAGGTTCAGTTGGCTGCGGTCACGACGCGGGCCATCGGGGGGCTGACTTCGACCGCGCTCGCCACGCTGTCTAGCGCACAGCTGACGGCGTTGTCGGGGACGCAATTGGCATACCTTGCGAGCAATGCCATAGCGGGGCTCTCGCAAACCCAGATTTCCGCGCTATCGACGACACAGTTGCGCGCCCTGCGGGCAACTCAGTTGGTTGCACTAAGCAGCGATACTCTCAGTGGCCTCACCTCGACTCTGCTTGCGGCGTTGACGACAACGCAGATCGCTGGCCTATCGAGCACAGCCGTGAGCGATTTGAGTGCGACGCAGCTTGCGGCGCTGTCCACCAATCAGCTTGCCGCGCTGTCGCTCGCGCAAATTCGTGGCCAATCCAGTACGGACGTTCGAGAGTTGACGATGACGCAACTTGCGGCCCTGAGTTCGACGCAACTCTCGGCGATGACGACGACCGCCGCTGAGGGGCTGACTTCGACTCAAATCGCGACGCTCACCGCGACCCAACTCAAGGGCTTGACCAGCGCTGTCGTCGGCGCGTTGAACAACCTACAGATGGCTGCGTTGTCCACGCTACAGCTGTCTGCGCTGACTGCCACGGCCATCAGCGGGTTGGGGGCTACTGCAGTTGCCGCGCTCGGCGCCACCCAGCTTGGCGCCTTGACGTCGGCGCAATTCGCAGCATTGTCCACCGAGGCAGTCAGGGGGTTGAGCGAGACTCAGCTCACGACGATGGACGCTGCTCGATTCGCCCCCTTGACGGCGACGCAAGTGCAGTCGCTCACCACCAAACAAGTCGAGACCCTTAGCGCCACGCAGCTGGCAGCTCTGACGGCTACCCAGGTCGGCGGTCTGACAGACACACAAATCGCGGTTTTCTCGTTGAGTCAGCTTGCTGCGCTTTCGGATCGGCAAGTCGCGGCGCTATCGACCGCGGCGGTGAGCGGGCTAACGACGACAGCCGTGGCAGCCTTGAACACCACGCAGCTCGGTGCTCTAACGGTGACCGCGCTCGGCGCCTTCAGCGACAGCAAGATTGTAGCATTGACCCCCGCGCAAATCGCTAATTTGAGCACGACGCAAGTCAGTGCGCTCTCTGCGACACAGTTTGGAGATCTAACGGCCGCCCAGCTCGGAGCGCTCAGTGTTGTGCAACTAGCTGCATTGACGGCAACCGAGTTGACTGGACTCACTTCGACTCGGGTCGCAACATTGGCGACGACGCAGGTTGCTTCGCTCACGACAACCCAGCTTGCGGCATTGACGACTACGGCCATCGGTGGTCTGACGGTGGGCGAACTCGCCGCCTTGTCTACCAAGCAGCTAGGCGGGATGAGAGCTGCTCAGATTGGCGCTCTGACTACCACGCTCGTCTTGTCTCTTAGCACTTCGCAGCTGCAGGCCTTGACCACGACCGAGATTGGCGGACTGACGAACACTCAGGTTGCGGCCATCGCGGTGACCCAATTGTCCGCACTCTCTGCGAGTCAGATCGCTGTGTTGTCGGTTAGTGCCGTTCGCGGGTTGACGCCGAGCCTAGTCACTGCCCTAACCACGACGCAAGTGGCCGCACTGTCGACCACGGCAGTAGCTGCATTGTCGTCCACGCAGGTCGCTGTGCTGACGCCGACGCAACTTGGTGCCATGGAGACCACGCAGATCGCTGCCTTGTCGACGGTCGGGATTGCCGGACTCACGCCCGCCGAGGTTGCGGCGCTGACGACGTATCAGCTGACCGCTCTCACTTCGTCACAGTTTGGGGCATTGACCGAAACGCAGGTAGTCGCACTAACGACCACTCAAGTCGGCGCACTCGGCCTCGACCAGATTGGCGGCATGGTCGATACCCAGGTTGCCGCGCTCACCTCGACGCAACTAACGGCAATGTCGCCGAGCCAATTGACACTGCTGTCCGTCGTGGGCGTCGATGGGTTCACAGCGTCGGCAATCGCCGCCTTGACCACGACCCAGATAGGGGCGTTGACCACCAGCCAAATGGCGAGTCTAGAGGACACTCAGATCGTCGCCTTGACTTCTGCACAAGTGGCGAGCCTTACTACGACCCAACTGCGGAGTCTCACCGAGAACGAAATCGCTGCCATCACGACGCCTCAGGTGGCGGCGCTGACGGGGACGCAGGTGGCAGCGCTCACTACCACCCAGATGGGGGCCTTGACGAGTACCACCGTCGGTGCGCTATCCGCCAGCCAATTGGCTGCAATGTCGACCACTCAACTAGCTGCGATGAGTGCTACGGGGATCGTCGGGCTCTCCCCCACAGCGTTCACTTGGTTGACGACTCGGCAATTGGCAAGCTTTGCGGCATCGCAGTTCGGTGCTCTTTCGGTAACTCAGATCGCGGCGCTTACGACAACGCAACTGGGAAGCATTACGCCCACGGAAATCAACGGACTCAATGAAACCCAAGCCCCTGCAGTGACATTGACGCAGCTGTCCGCGATGACCACAACGCAAATCGCAGCGTTTTCGGCGACTGCCATTGGTGGATTCTCGACGGCCCAGATTGCAGCGTTCACCACGGAGGTTCTAACCAAGCTCACAGCGGTGCAGATTGGGGCCTTGTCCGATAATCAGTCTGAGGCGTTGTCCGAATCACAGATTGCCTCATTGACGACCACACAGGTTGCCGGACTTAGCAGTATGGCGGTTTCGGCATTGGCTGCGACGCAGCTGTCCGCGATGACATCCACGCAGATGAGCGCGCTGACGACAACGGGGGTGTCCGGACTCACCAGCACTGGTGTCGCGGCCCTTTCCGCGGCGCAGATTGGCGCATTCTCGACCAGCCAGATTGCCGCATTGAGCAGCAAGGGGGTCAGCGGCCTCACTCCAGCCGAACTGGCAGCGATGACGACTCGGCAATATGCCGCTCTCACAGCGACTCAGGTTGCGGGAATGCAAGCATCGCAGGTGGCAGAGCTTGCCACTTCGCAGCTGCGCGCACTAACCGCTTCAGCCATTGGCGGTCTGACCTCCAGCGAAGTAGCAGCGCTTACGACGACCCAAATTGCAGCGCTTACGACGACCCAAATTGCAGCGCTTTCGACTAGTGCTGTCAAGGGTTTGACCGAGAGCCAGTTCGGGTCAATCACGACAACCCAGTTCAGTCACCTGTCAGGGAATGAGCTAGGAGCATTGGCAACGACACAGGTAGCCTTCCTTTCGACGACTCAAGTCGCGCAGCTTTCCATGACGCAGTTGCGCGGGTTGACCACGACGGTCATCGGTGCTCTCAATGTAGCTCAACTTGAGGCGCTCAGTACGACCCAATTGGCGGCTTTGACCCCGACAGAGGTCGGTGGGCTAGTTTCGACACAGGTCGGAGCGTTGTCCCTCACCCAATTGGCGGCTTTGACCGCTACGCAGGTATCTGCGCTGAGCACCACGGGCATTACCGGTCTTACCGCAACCGAATTGGGAGCCCTGACCACGCGGCAACTGACAGCCTTGACCTCGGCGCAGGTGGGTGCGCTTACCACCGGGCAACTTGCGGCGTTTACCAGCGCGATGCTCGGGGATCTAACCACATCCGAGATCGGCGGCCTTGTCGATACCCAAGTTGCGGCGCTGACAGTCCAGCAGATTCGCGCCCTCGATCCCTCGCAATTGGCCGCCCTATCCCTGACGGGGATCGCTGGCATGACTGCCACCCTGGTCATGGCGTTGTCTGAAGAACAGCTTCAAGGGATTACGTCGAAACAGATGGCCGCCTTGTCGACGACGACGCTCTCAACCGTGTCTGTCGGTACTATTGCAGCGCTAACCACAACGCAGCTCGGCAGCCTGTCATCGCAGGGCATGGGGGCACTCACGACCACGCAAATCGCCAGCCTAACTGCCACGCGCATGGAAGTTCTGACCGGCAATGAAATCGCCGGGCTCACGTCGACTCAGGTTGCAGCATTGTCCACGGCCCAACTTGCCGCGCTGTCTACTGCACAGATCGCTGCCATGAGTGCCACTGGGGTAAGCGGGCTTACGGCGACTCAGGTGACGAATCTCGCCACGACGCAGCTTTCTGCGCTGACCCCGACGGGAATGTCTGCGCTTTCCGCCTCGGCGGTATCCGGCCTCGAAGTGAGCGATTTTGAGCTCCTGACGGATGAGCAATTCACGAACCTTTCAGCTACGGGCATCAGTGGCCTGTCCGTGTCCCAGCTTTCCGGCCTCACCACGACGCAGATCGGACTGCTGACTCCCCTTGAGCTCAGTGGCCTTTCAGCGACTCAAATTGCAGCGCTCAGTCCAACGCAATTCGAGATGCTGGCATCGACCCAACTCGAGGCGCTTTCCTCCAACGGCATCAGCGGCCTGACGGGAACTCAGATTCAGCAGATGACGCTCACACAGCTCAGTGGCATCACGCCGCTTCAGGTGAGCGCGCTTACGACCACGGCGGTCACGCAACTGTCCGTCGCCGAAATCGGGGCGCTCACCGAGTATCAACTCCAAGGACTGGTCCGCATGCAGATCCGAGCCCTGAGCACAGAGCAGATCAACACGTTGTCGGCGACGCAGATATCTTCGCTGAGCGCGACCCAGATCGGTGCCATGACTGGTACCGAGTGGCTGGGCCTTTCCTCGACACTGTTGCTTGCTCTGACCGCCGAGCAAATTGCGGGTTTGACCGCAGCACAAATTGGCGCGCTGGCCCCGAACCGGCTCACGGAATTCGCTGCCACTCAATTCAGTGAGATTACCACGACCACGATTTCTGAGCTGTCGGTCACAACCATTGCCAGTCTGAACGCCACGGAATTGACGGCATTGAATGCGACTCAGATCAATGCCTTCACCGAGGAACAGTTGGCCAGTATGACTGAAGAGCAAATTGCCGCACTCAACAGCGCCGTGATGTGATTCGGAAAGCGCCGACGAGGCACCTGAAGGCGTGATCCTTTAGAACTTCATTGTTTGCCCGATCTGGCATAGTATTCACTCAACGTTTTCATGGCCATCCGCAATTAGCCGTCAGTCATCGTAATTTCAGGGTCTTGCCCGACAGCCGATAGCCCGTCTAGAGCAGGTTGCAGAATCAAATCCTCCCAGGGGTCAGCGAGAATCGACAATGGCGAACGACGTTTTGACAACAGCATTGATTCAATCGATGGCGCGCAACTTCAGCGTGCAGGATCTCATTCGCACCGTCGAGATACTGAAGCAAAGTGGTCAGCCTGGTTCCATCGAGACGCTCTACGAAACATGGCTCCAGCACAATCAAGACAACCCGCTCGCCTACGCAATTCTCTTCAATCACTCGGTAGTACTGTCGGAGTCCGGTAAACTCGAGGCGGCACGTGAGTGTCTCGAACGTGCAATCGCAGGCAATCCCGAGTTCATTCCTGCCTACATCAATCTCGGGCGCATCTACGAACGGCTCGGCAGTGGTGGGATGGCAGTCGTCCAATGGTCGGCGGCTTTGGCTAGAATGCCCGCTGTGGATGGCCTTGCCGTCTCGTACAAAACGACCACGCTCAATCAGAGCGCTCGCGCCTTGGAAACGGCCAATCAAGACGAAGCCGCTGAGGCCATGTTGCGCCAGAGTCTCGAGATCGATTGTCACCAGCGTGAGGTCATCCAACACTTTGTGGCACTTCGGCAGCGTCAATGTGAATGGCCGGTCGTTCTACCTTCGGAGCGAGTGGACCACAGCAGCCTGATGCAGGGACTATCCCCGCTATCCATTGCTGCCCTCACTGACGACCCATTGCTAGAGCTCGCATTGGCCTGGCATTATAATAAGACTGACGTTGGCACGCCTGCTCTTGCCATGGCTTCTTGGCCAGGTGCAACGGTCGCATCGTCACGGATCAAGGTAGGCTATCTATCTTCGGATCTGCGCGAGCATGCCGTCGGCTATCTGATGACGGAAGTGTTTGCCCTACACGACCGAACCAAGGTCGAGGTGTTCGCGTACTATTGCGGTCCTGATGCGAATGACCCATTGCATGAGCACTTCAAGTCCACCGCCGAGCACTGGATTGACATAAGTCACATGGATGACGCCGCGGCCGCACGACGAATGGTGGCGGACGGCATTCAGATCCTCATCGATCTGAACGGCTACACGCGTGAGGCACGACTCAAGCTGGTGGCACTTCGGCCCGCTCCGGTTATCGTCAATTGGCTTGGCTTTCCCGGGACCATGGGCAGTCCGTATCATCACTATCTCATTGCGGACGATTGGATCATTCCGGAAGATTGCGAACTTTACTACTCGGAGCAGGTACTGCGATTGCCCTGCTACCAACCGAGCAGTCGAGAACGCAGCATTCTCGCCCAGCCCATGTCCCGCAGCGAGGTTGGGCTTCCGGAACAGGCGATGGTGTATTGCTGTTTCAACGGTACACACAAGGTCAACCGGTTCACCCTCGATCGCTGGCTCATGATCTTGGCGCGGGTTCCCGGCAGCGTCTTGTGGCTCCTTGGTAGTACCGACGGTGCCAACGAGCGGCTGCGCGACCATGCGGCTCAACGTGGCATCGGACGTGAGCGTTTGATCTTTGGGGACAAGCTCGCCAATCCATATCATCTAGCGCGCTACGCGTTGGCGGATCTGTTTCTTGACACATCCCCCTACGGTGCGCACACGACCGCGTCGGACGCGCTATGGATGGGAGTGCCAGTGCTTACCTTGAGCGGTCGCTCCTTCGCGTCGCGTGTTTGCGGAAGTCTGGTGCGGGCGGCTGGTTTCCCGGAATTGGTTTCTACGTCAGCTCAAGAGTTCGTCGAACGCGCGGTCGAGTTTGGCAAAGACCCTGCCTTGTTGCAGCCGTACCGCGACAGGCTCAAGGCCGGACGGGGAACCTGTACGCTTTTTGACATGCCACTGCTGGTGAGTCAGCTTGAGATACTGTATCAGCAAATGTGGGCAGACTACGCATCCGGGGTCCTACCGCGTCCGGAACTTGCGAATCTCGACGTGTGCCTGGAGCTCGGGAGCCAGGTAAATCACGAATCGCTCGAGGTGCAAGCGATTCAGGACTACCACGAGTGGTGGCGCGAGATGCTGGCGCGGCGGCATCGGTTTCGACCCATCGACATGGATCGTCGCCTGTCGTTGCTAGGTCCGCTCTAACCATTATACCGACTGAACACATTGCTCGGAACTGAGCCGGAAATGGTATCCGTAGATGGCGAGCGTCACTGCCAGCGAGAATGCTTTGGGTCGGTGTAGCAACGTCCAGAACAGGAGCCTCCAATACTCGCTCCGCTCCTTGCCAGTGACGCCTAACCGAATATTGGCATTCGCGAATGCCAACCACTGGCGCAACTGGTAGCGGACATTCCAACGAATCCGCAGTTCTGGGAGCCGATATACTTGAAGGAAGAGCCTGACACGCTCATAGTAGTCTCGCGGTGAATAGAGGCGCTGCAACAGCTCTGCATAGCGCGTGCGCAGTTGAGTTAGATCCATGATGGGTACGATGTTCGTAGTGCCATTCACGTCGTACCCAGAGCCCCGCTCCACTAGCCTTCCAGTCTGCCTCAAACGTTCATACAAGCGCGTTCCGGGAATTGCTTGAAGCAGGCCGACCATTGCCGTAGCGATCCCCGTGCTCTGGATGAATTCTGTCAGTCGCTCGAAGCTCTTTGGCGTATCAGAATCGAAGCCAAGGATGAATCCAGCTTGGACCTGCAAGCCCGCCTGTTGCATGCGACGCACGTCGGCCTTCATGTCGCGACCGAGATTATGATGCTTGCTGCACTCGGCGAGGCTCTCTTCGCTCGGAGTCTCGATGCCAACGAACACCGAATCGAACCCCACACCGACCAACGTCTCCATCAGTTCAGCGTCGTCGGCAAGGTTGATTGACGCTTGGGTGTTGAACTCGAAGCCCGGTCGGGTCCGGTGTCTCTCGACGAGCGCCGGCAGCAGTTCCGTCTTGAGCTTTCGCTTATTACCAATCAAGTTATCGTCGACGAAAAACACGCTACCGCGCCAGCCGAGATCATAGAGCGCGTCCAGCTCGTCGAGGATCTGCTGCGCCGCCTTGGTGCGTGGGTTGCGTCCGAATAGCGCGGTAATGTCGCAGAACTCGCAATCGTAAGGGCAACCGCGGGAGTATTGAATGCTCATGGTGCCGTAGTCGTCGAAGTTGACTAGGTCCCAGCGGGGGGCAGGTGATGCGCGGAGATCTGCGTACGTCTCTGCGCGGTACAAGTGGTGGGCACAACCGTTTGCTAGCTCTTCGAGAAAGCCCGGCAGCGTCACCTCTGCTTCTCCAAGGACCAGGTGGTCCACCTGCGGAAATTGCTCTGGTTGTGCGGTGAACAGCGAGCCGCCGGCGACCACCCGAACACTTGCCTGTTTACAGCGAGTGATCAGACGCTCGGCAGACTCTCGTTGAACACCCATCGCGCTGACGAATGCGCAGTCGGCCCAAGCCAGAGCCTCGGCGGTGAGCTCATTTACGTTTACGTCCACCAGACGCACCTGCCAGTCACGTGGCAGCATAGAAGCTACGGTCAATAACCCCAGGGGCGGGTGAGCAGCTCGCTTGCTGATGAATGGCAGCGCGTGCTTGAAACTCCAGAAACTGTCTGGAAACTCTGGATAGACGAGTAGTATGTTCATACGCAGTATGTGCTTTTGGCGTCGCCACATCGTCGGCGACGAAGCGTAGCTGCTGGGAACTCAGCACGAAGCATGCCGAATCTGCACGGGAGAAGGACTTGCCACGACGGCGCAATTTCTGAGGAGTCCATTGCCTCGGCCGGTTTCGACGCGATGCATTCGTCGCCAGCGTTGCGCGCAAAACTGCCCGAGCCAGTCACTGACGCGGCCCCCTTACGCATCGCGCTAGGTATTTAGAGCGGGATGCTCAGACTCGCTCAGCTGTAGGTCGCGGTCGAGCGGTTCGCACAATGCGAATCGCTCAAGGCAAATTGCGAATGAGGCAAGTGGCGACGGGCGCACCGGCTTCACGGTCAGATTCGCCAGCCGCTTCCCTTTGAGAGCGTCCGTTAGCTTGAGGACGCGCGAGACCCCAATGACCAGCAGGCAAAGTGCGCCCCTCGAGCTTCGGCGACGAACTGTCGCGACATTTGACTAGCTGTGCAAGCCGGTGTTGGTAGATATGAGTGGCATGTTGATGCTCTCGGACATGCGATCCGTTTGATGATAGGTATGCCGCTGGCCATGACGTTCACGGTGTTGTTCGCACCAGAATTGTGACCCTTTTGATTCAACTCGAGCGGCAAGGCAATGTGGACAGGGTGGTTCGATCTTAGGATATTTTGGGGGGAGCCCCTTCTGGCGAAAGACGAGCACCGGGCACGGTGCCAATCGAGTCACAGCCTCTGCGACAGAGCCCAGGAAAAATCGCGTTACTGCCCCGCGTCCGTGTACTCCGACAACGACCAAGTCTGCCTGTAGGTCGGCGGCGAGTTGGGCAATCTCCTGGTCAGGTGCGTGAGTTCGTAGGTGGCAGACTACACGCAGTTGCGGACTGGGCATGCCGTTGCGCTTCTTCTCGAAAGCGCCGACACTTATGCCAACGTAGGTCTCCAGTTCCCGGAATGCCTTTTGATCTGGCAGAGCTGCGTCCGCAACCAAATCGGTTTCGGTACTGCCGTTCGGTGCCAAGTCATAGGAGGGAGCAACATGCACCACATGTAACTCGGGATTCGCGTTCGCGACTGCGAGTTCGAGCGCCCTTTCCAGTGCGAGTTCGCTGGAGGCTGAATAGTCAATGCCGACCAAGATCAGATAGGGATTGCTCGGTTGAGTCGTCTGAGTCATTTGAGTCCTCACGATGGCGGTGAGATTCCACCAGTTCAACAATGACTGCTGGTCCTCTGCCTCGGAGGACGACGATGCAAACGCTGAGCCGCGCCGCTGGTCGAGACCTAGCACGACACGTGCTAACGTAGCCCTTCCGGTTGCGTTATGGATGCCGCGCACGAGATGTACCAATCGTTGGCAGTGTCTTGCTGTTTGCCAACCTGTTTCGCAAAATGAGAATGCCGGGGATGCCACAGGGCATCGCGCAGAGTGTCCAATGGTGCGAAAATCGCGCGATCAGCGGGCAGCAATGGGGACAGGCGGGCGTGAGGCTGGGCTTCTCCGCTCCTGCCGACCATGAGTTAGGGCAATGGGTGCCACTTGGTGCTGAAATAGTCGCCTTCAATTGCTGGCACATATGATGCAGTTGACGCTCATGGAGACAGCCGGGCGTCCTGCAACCGGCGGCGCCTCAACAAGTGCTTGAGGAGCGTAGATAAGGTACCGCGCATGGCGAAACCATGAGAACCCACGTTCACCAAACGACGCAGCTCGGCGAGCTGGACGCGGCGCGTGGGAAAGAAGACCCGCAATGAAGATCACGGCGCTAACGAACGGCCCGTTCCTCGTCGAAGGTCAGCCAAGCTTCACGGACGAGAACGGCAAGGAATATTGCCCTCAGATCGCGAGGAAGTTTGCTCTGTGCCGTTGCGGTGGCTCCTTGAAGCGTCCATTTTGCGACGGAACGCACGCCCGGATTGGGTTTCTGAGCCCGCCACAGTCCGCGCCGCAGACACCCCCGCCATCGCCAGAGAATGAGACATACTTGGCTGAACGGGAGGGTGAGGGAGCCAGCAGACGTGACTTGTCACGGAAGTCCTCGCCTGAACCTTGATTACCGACACGAGGGCTCCCTCAGAGAAGTGAATTGGACCAACCCGTCAATACAACCTTAGTGAAGGGTCACGCTGCCACACTCGAGCTCGCCAACGGTATGGGACTGGACCGGGAACGCCGGCCATTGTTGGCGCTCCTTGACGGAGGTGAAGCGGCCTATCCGCGCATGCTTCTGTCGATTGCGCAAGCACAAAGGTTCGTGCACCTGGAAGTGTATGCTTTCGCGTCCGTCGGAGTTGGTACACGCTTCATCGAATCCTTGGGGCAAGCGGTCAAGCGCGGAGTTGAGGTGAGAGTTGTGATTGACGGCTGGGGTTCAGCGCGCGGTGGACGTGCCGTCGCGGAAGCTTTGCGCAGCCTTGGATGCACAGTACTCATCTATAGCCGCCTGCTGGCACTCTTCGTCGGCCATTTTTGGCGCAACCACCGCAAGATATTGCTCGTCGACGACCAGGTTGCTTTTGTCGGTGGAATTAACATCGGCGACGAGAATTTGGCGGCGGGAACGAATCTTGGTTGGGCGGATCTAGCGCTCGAGATCCGCGGTCCACATTGCGCAAGGCTGGGCGAAATGATTCGCAACGAACCGAGGCACTCAGTCGACGACGCGCTGCGGATCTACCTCTCCCGTCTTGGCGGAGGATGGCGTCTACGTCGTCGGTACCTGAAAGCGTTTGCAAGTGCCAAAAGGAGTATTCACCTTGCACACGGCTACTTCTTGCCAGACCCCGGTGTCGTACGCGCAATCACCGCTGCGGCGCGTCGCGGCGTTCAGGTGCGACTTCTCCTTGCTGGCCGAAGTGACGTCCCCTTCACGCGAGCGGCAACTCGGAGCCTCTACCGTCGTCTCTTTGCCGCGGGTGTGGAGATCCATGAGTGGGATGATTCGGTCCTGCACGCTAAGGTTGTCACCGTGGACTCACGATGCTTGCTCGTCGGAAGCTTCAACCTTGACCCTTTATCGCTAACGAATCAAGAGGTTCTGGTTGAGGTAGCGGACGGTCACGTCGTAGAAGAAGGCGAGGCGTGGATCGAAAACCACTTCGCGCATGCGCGCTGCGTAACCGCTGTGGAAGCCGTTTCCCGCTACCAGCGGTGGATTCTCGATCCGTTTGGGCGAATCCTTGCGCGGATCGCGGACAAGACTAGTCGAGCCATCGTTGGACGGAGGCGTCGCAAGTATGCAAAGTCTCAGACTCTGGGGCCAGCTATAACGGTTCGTCGAGCACGTAAGGTGCTTGTCGGCGTTGCTGGGTTGAGCGTTCTCGGTTTTGGTGTGGTGCTCATCGTGCTACCAGGTCCCGGATCTCTTGTCATCCCGCTCGGACTTGCCATTTTGGCGACCGAGTTCTTATGGGCGCGGCAGCTACTTCAATGGCTCAAATCCCGTGCAGGCATCAAGCCCAAGTCGTGACTCGTTGGAGTGTGGTCAGTTTCTCACTTCGATCTGATTGTCGACAACACCAACCCCATCGGTCTGCTTCGCTAGCATTTCGATCGAAGTTCGCTCCACCCCGCGCTTGACTGGGCCTCGGAGCGTCACCTTATTGATGGTCGTGCAGACACTTACTTTCTTGGCAATGTACGAAAGCGTATCATTGCGCAGGATCAGTTTCCGAATGCTCGCCGTGATCCGCTGCTCGGATTCGCTGTCCCCTTGAGTCAGGTGATGCGGCGCGACATATTGAGTACTTGTCTCGGCATCGTCTTGATTGGCCGAGCCGTGGTTTTCGGGGCCTTCATGTCGATCTGAGGTAGTGGTCCAAGCAACCGGGGCTTGAGCAGGTGGGGTCGGCGCGCCACCTCCGCGTAGGAGCAATATCGGGGCCACCGTGCCCAATAGGGGCGACCTGCCTGTGCTCGCAGCGCGAGCGACCGTCCGCGATCGCAGCCGTTTGGTTGTTCCAGTGCCGACCAGGGCAGCTTGGCGTGGGGGGGGTGCAGACCGCCAATTGAATTCCGCAAAATGCCAAGGGGGCACTTCGTGCTAGGCGAGCGAAAAAACTACCATTCCGACGCCTGATTGGGCATCAGGCGGCTCATGGAAGGCTCCCCAGGGGATGGCACGGGGATTGCTCTAGTGAGCGCAAACGACACAGACCTGTGGAGAATTTTATGTCGCTCATCAGCCTCATCGTTACCCTGATTGTAATTGGCGTCCTTTTGTGGCTCGTCAATACCTACATCCCGATGGACGCAAAGATCAAGTCGATCTTGAACGTTGTCGTGATCATCGCTGTTGTACTTTGGCTCCTGAGCGTATTTGGGATCATTGGATCAATTTCCGGGATCCGCATTGGAAAGTAGCAGCTGGCGCTCGACCCTCGAGTTATCAGGAAATACCCATTATCCAATTCCTGGGCACTCGAGACTATCTAATGACGAGGCGATGTATCTGTATCAACGCTGGAACGATCACGGGGACACTCGCGCCAAGAATTACTTGATTAGCGCCAAAAGGCGTCACGCAATTGCGATCGCGTTGACGTATTGCCGATACGGATTGCCATTGGCGGGTCTAATTGCTGCGGGTGAAGCCGGCCTGCTTCGGGCAATCGAGACCTTTGATGCCCAATGTGACCAAAGGTTCTCGACGTACACTGCCTATCTGATCCGCCTTGGCATCCTCGACCAGGTCTTGAGCTCTATTGGCCATTCGGGGGCGGATGCGACGCCTTTGTCCCTAAAGGATATTCGGAAACTTCGGCGTGAGCGAGCACGAATCATTGCGCTCAGTGATGGGCTTCGCGCCACGGAGCGAACCCACACTGCGGGTGTCCGTGCAAGGGGAGCGCGATCCCTTGCCCTTCTGGGTGCGACCGATGCACGGCTCATTGTTAGTATTATGTCGTGACGCGGGCATGCGCTTGAACGCGGAGCGTGCCTGCACTTCCAGCGATGGCGATAGTCGTCCCCAACTATGCACAATGTCAGGGACAGGCGGATGCTCTCGCTTTCAAGTGGCGATGCCGCTGTCCCTTGACGCTGAAATGAGGTATACATCGACAAAGATTGCGCCAATCTCGTGAAGCAAGACATCCGCATATTGATCGCAGACGACGATGCACCATCGGTGCATTGGTTGAGCGATAGCCTGACGCGTGAGGGCTGTCTGTGTGAGGTGGCATTGAGTCGGGAACACGCGTTGGATCTCGTTCGAAAGCTCGAATGCGATGTCGTCATTTGCGACGTGCGCATGCAGGGCATGAACGAATTTGATCTACTCGAACGGATTAAGGCGCTTCAGCCCCAATTGCCGGTAATTGTCGGGACGGTGTCAGGTTCCATCGCCGAGGCGGTCGAAGCCGTCAAGCGCGGTGCCCATCAGTACCTCGCGAAGCCGTACAATATCAGCGAGCTGGTGGGTGACGTGGTTGAGGCAGTCGCGGCCGCACATCAGTGCCCAAAGACCTCTAGGCCGCCCCGAGTGGTTGAGGGGGTGCTAAGGGGTGAACTCGCGCATGAGAGCGTAGTCATGCGTGAACTCGTGGATTCCATCGCGCTTGTGGCACGGTCTGACGCACCGGTGCTCATCCTTGGTGAAAGCGGGACGGGAAAGGAACGCGTTGCCCGTGCCATTCATGCCGGTGGTCCGCGAGCTAGTCAGCCATTCGTTGCCGTCAATACCTCAGCCATTCCCGACTCACTGCTCGAGAGTGAGGTCTTTGGGCACGTGCGCGGTGCGTTCACGGGTGCGACCCAGGCGCGGCGCGGGCTGCTACTGGAGGCCAATGGTGGGACTCTGTTGCTGGATGAAATAGGCGATATGCCCATCACGCTTCAGCCAAAGCTGCTGCGGGTGCTGCAGTTCGGGGAAACTCGGCCCGTCGGGAGCGATCGGTTCGGGCATGTGGACGTGAGGATGATTGCGGCCACGCATCGTGACCTCAACTTACTCGTACGTGAAGGACGCTTCCGCGAGGACTTGCGCTACCGGCTGAATGTCATCCCCCTAGTCGTGCCGCCGTTGCGCGAGCGCCGGGAAGACATCGTGCCGCTGGTTACCCAGTTCCTTGCGGAAGCTCGGGAACGAACCCTGGAGTCACCTGTCAGCTCCATCAACGACGAAGCGATGAGCATTCTTGTTAGCGCTGCATGGCCGGGAAACGTGCGTGAGCTCGAAAACACCATCGAGCGGCTGGTGGTACTTGGTCGCGAGTCAGTGATCAGCTCACGCGACCTCGGGCCCTTGCTGGACCGGCCCACTTCAGAAACCTGGTCCGCAGCGGGGGCTGTGCCTTGGACGCTCAGGCAGATGAACCAGCGGTACCTTGACTGGGTGCTTGCTCGAACCGACGGCGACAAGGTGCGTGCGGCCGGGATCCTCAACATCGATCTCTCCACGTTATATCGTTGGGCACGCGCCAAGCGTTGATGCTATAGACCTGAGAACTCGGATCTTCATGTGGGGTGTGCTGGAGGTGAATCCAGCATTGGCGAAGCATCCGTTGGTTTTGCGCATTGCCAGCGAGCGCCCAGAAATACCTGGCAATTCCCGGGAAGAGCGTTGCTCGCATTTGGCACGTTTCCCGCATGACGAGATCCTGATGCCCGCTCGACCAATCTACGTGCGCAGCCGGCTGCCAAGGAAGGCAACGCCCTAATGTGCAATTCTGAACGATTCAGGGCGAAGCAGCGGCATGCGTGTCAGGTTTCAGAACCCACAGATCCAGCAATCGCTTGGATTGAGGGATTTTGCCAATTTCGGGAACGGTAGGAAGGCCTGTCCCATGACCTGTCACCAAACCATTGTCTGGATTGACGCCCAAGAGGCGAGCATCTTACGAATGGAAAACGGGCTTGAGCATGAATCGACCATTTTTGCTCAAGTCGCTCTAGATGCAATCCCAAAACCGGAGGGTGCAAAGAGTGAGGCAGCGGACTCGAACGGTTACTTCAACCGCGTTGCGCGTGCTCTGGACACCGCCGACGAGATCTTGATCGTCGGTCCCTCGGAGACCAAGGTCGAGTTCGTTGCTTACATGCACAAGAACGAACATGCGATAGATCCACGGATCTTGGGCGTGGAAACCATCACTCATCCGACTGACATACAGCTTGCTGCGTTTGCCAAGCTCTACTTCACCGTCGGTGGCCCACGGCGCTCGGGGAATGGTTCTGGGCACGCCAAGGCGGAGTGAGAATTGCCTGAGGACTTTCGCCGTCCGGAATTGGCTGACTAGATACAGAGTGGGGAAGGGGAGGGGTGGCCTGCAGCGCTGCTTGGCCGAGCCATGGGTGGAGCGGTCTTGGCGCCACGACAGCTGCATCGTAGCATTCCAGTCTGTGTAGAAGTGTGCCCGAAGCCGATTTTCGGGGCGTGTTTTTGGCATCAATTCGGCTTGTCTGCGAGCAAGGCAGTACCATCGGTCGCATTGTCGCGTTGTGGGACATCGCGTGATCTGGAAATGAGTTGTTGGGCATATTCGAGAACTCGGTGTTTTATGACCAGCGCACGTCAAAAATTCTCCAGGGCCAGAGCCATGAGGTACTCCTTCCAAGGTTTGGGCAGCTCGGCGCAGCCGGACCTGGACACCTTGTCTCGGCTCATCTTTGCGGACCCAAATCCGCCGAATTCTCGAGATATATCCACATTTGGCTTGGAAGAGCCGAAAATCTTCATTGGCTCTTCATTGGGGCATCGCCGCCGGAGCGGGGATGCGCTAGACATGAAAGCTCGTTTGAAGCCCCCCATGACGTACGAGAGTTCTCCACGTCGTCTCTTGAATTTGCCACCTTCATCGGAGCCTGCGACCCAGGTTGCCAGTTCAGAAGGTGAGCAGGAATGGCGTGGAGTCGTTTCCGTACTTTCCGCAATCGACGAACTGGGGACTTGCGCGTCCATGGACCTGCTGTTGCGCCAATCCGTTGAGGTGGCGCGTAGTTGCATTGGGCTCGAGCGCGCTGGACTCTACGTTGCCGATCCATTGCCATCGTGTGTCTTGCGTGGCGCGTGGGGCACGGGGATCTGCGGCGAAACGACCGACGAGCGCGAGCTCGGGCATGAACTCTCGGACGCCGACCGCGAGCGCCTGTTGGATGTTCAGCGGCACGGAGCAAGGTGGCTGTACTTCGAGAAGGCCGATCACATTGCACAGGAGCCGGGGCGCAGCATCGTCATCGGACAGGGTTGGCTGGCCATTACTCCTCTGGTCTCGGATGGTGAGTTGGTGGGCGTTTTGTACAACGATGCGGCCTTCACCCATGCCCCGATAGATCTAGGCAAGCAGGTTCGTGCGGCGGTGTTTTGCAGTCTGCTCGCTGGGCTCATCGTTTCTCGACGAAAGGGCGTTTCTACGCGGCCGGCTCAGCGCGAAACCGAGCGCGGTTCGGTCGTGCGTCAGGTGCAGCGTGCGCTCAACCACAATCCGTTGGTGAGCGGGGAACAGCTAGCTCGCGAATTGAACATCAGTGCCGGGTATTTGGCTCGCGTGTTCAAGACCGAGGTTGGAGTGTCACTGGTCGAGTATCGCAATCGTTTGCGCATCGAGCGCTTCTTGCGCCTCGTCGAACGTGGTGGAGGGAACCTCTACGAAGCGGCCATCGAAGCCGGATTTGGCAGCTATGCGCAGTTCCATCGTGTATTCCGTCGTCAGGTGGGCACGACTCCGCGAGAGTACGTCACCGGTTCGCATGCGGGCAGCGAGCGACCGCCAGTAGGCACCCAGTCCGAGCTACAGGGCTAGGGTAATCCGCCAGCGGCTTGTCAGAACCTGAAGCTAGTTTGCTGCCACATGCCACTGGTTACATTCGACCTTTGCGTCGGCCCACACACCACGGTCCGCGCTATTGACGGAATCCATGCCATTCGTCACTAGGAGCGTGAGGCGATACTTGTTCGTCACCGCGACGTCGATGGTTTGCGTCGGCGAATCGGCTTTCATCACCTGGCTGTCGAAGAGGACTTCGCCGTCACCCAAGACCTTGAACACGATGCTGCCGCTGAGCGCCATCGCTTCGTCGACGTTGACTTTGGCTGTGAATCGACTGCAGTTCTTGCCCAGTCGGTAGATGATCTTCGAGCCACCGGCCACGCCGAGGCCTTTCGGGTAGGTCAAGCCATCGAGGGTAATCGCACTGCCATCCCCGCCAGCGCTGCTGCCCACGGTCATATCCTTCTCGACGGGCCCGGAGCCGTTTGCACCATAGATCCAGGTCAGGTCGGATAGATACTGCGTTCCGGTCGGAGGTGGTGGCTCAACCCCCTGGACTTGGAGCATGACCGACCCATGGGAGGGCACTGCGACCGCCGTGTAGGGAGCTCGCACGTTCTGCTGCACTTCACCGGTCCAGAGATCTTCGAGCGTCATGGGTCCCAGCGCCAGATTCAGATCGGCCCAGGTCATGGCAATGTCCGCTGCGGCGCTACTCTTGTTCAAGAGCACTACTGCTCTTTTCCCACGGCCGTTCAGTGGCTTGACCCAGATTTCGAGCAGGTTGTCGGGTCCCGCCTTTCGGACGGGAAACCCCTGCAGCCCCAATGGATCTTGATCGACATCAATGACCTTCTTGTTCGTTAGGATTGATTTCACGGTCTCGGTCATCTTGGTCACGTCATTGCCGGCAATGAGTGGCGCCGCCATGATCGCCCAGAGATTGAAGTGGGAGCGCTGCTCGACTACGTCGCTGGCCAACTTGCCGACGCCCACTTCCAGCATATCTGGATCGTTCCATCCGTTCGGGCCATTGTATGCTGCATAAGGCGTGTTGAGGATGGCACAGGTTACCACCGAGCCTTCACTTCCCGTGGAATCCCAACTAGAGGTTATGTCCTTTGTGGTACGCCAAAGCTGTCCGGTCTCGAGACCCCACTCGTAGAAGTTCCAAGCGCACATACTGTATACGATGGGATGCGCAGTCAGTGACGTCGATGTGGCGACGGCTGCATTGAGTTCGTCACGCATCAACTGATATTGCGTCTTGATGGTGGCGGCATCGGCGGCGCAATTGTCGTATTTGAGGTAGTCAATCCCCCAGGCGACGTACTGCAGAGCGTCTTGCCGCTCGAACCCTTGTGCGCCAGCGCGGTGACCGCACGTTTCCGTGCCCCGGTCGGAGTAGAGCCCGATCTTTAGCCCCAGGGAGTGGACGTAGTCCACGAGGGTTTGCATCGTGCCGGCGTAGCCGGAGAGAAAGTTCGTTGACACTTGCACGTTGCCGTTCGCGTCGCGAGCCGTACCAAAATCTTGCCAGCAGTCGTCGATATTCACGTAGGTGTAACCGGCGGCCTTCATGCCGCTGCTGACCATGGCATCGGCAGTCTTGATTACATCGGTGGCCTTGATTGCGCACGCGAACGTATTCCAGCTGCTCCAGCCCATGGGTGGAGTCGGCGCCAGACCCGTCGCCGCTGGGATCGGGAATTCGCCCTCGATAGCGACGTCCTCGACGTCGGGACCAACGGGCAGGCCTGCAGCGGCGGCATGGTTCGCACCGGCATTGCTCGCTCCGGCATGGTTCGCATCGGCATTGCTCGCGCCGGCATGGTTCGCGCTATCTGCTCCTCCACCAGAAGTAACGATGTTGTTGCTGGAGCCTTCGATCTTGGTGATGGCAGTGCAAGCGGTGGCCAGGCAGAGCAGCCAGGGGACTGCGGTCAAAAATCCAGATTTCAAGGGATCCTCCGGGGATTTCGGCTGAACGGGACGCCGCCAATCGCGAGAGTTTGCCATGACGCCATAGCCGTCCGAGATCATCGCAGAAGTCTGACTGAATCCGCGCAGTTCTGAGATGTCGGTTCACGCAGTGAATCGACCGGCAGACCAGGGGCAAACTCAGCTCTCGGTTTGCTTGCCAGTCGAGGAAGACTCTCGAGGCGCAAGACCGGTCAGTCGCCGTGTGCAATGCTCCTCTCGTCCGTCGTGCTGCCGCGGTTGTTCGTCCCCCAGGTGCCGCGCATGACCACCTGGGTTGCTGTCGGCTGAACCAAGAAGATGCTGACGCGTTCTATGCCAAGCGCGTCGCGCACAAACTCGACGGCTGAACGCGTCAAGTGATCACCGTCCTTGAGTTGAGCGAGTCGGTCCGTTGCTGCAATGATGGTGACGAGTTCCGCCAACGACGCCTTACCGCTCCCACATAGCGCAGTATCGTACCCCAACCCACCTTGGGTCGCGGTGCAACTCGACGCTTCAACGATACGTAACGCTGACATCTCGACGAACCGGGCTGCATTCTAGCGCGAAGTCTTCGCCAGGCGAGCAGGTCGCGGGGTTCAGTACACGCTGCCGGCAATTGAAGGCGTCAGCAACGGATTTTGCCGCCAGCCCCGGCCGCCCTGGCGCCTTGCTGGCAGCCTGGTTTGGGTTTGCTGGGCTGTCTCCGGCGCGACTTGCTGCGGGTCAGGCTTGGCGCTGCAGGTGTGCGTTGGCTCTTGCCAGGTCGAATGGTTGATGAGCGACTCTCGCCAGGTCAGATGGCTCTGAGGGGCAGGTTTCGCCCTTGCAGCTCTGTGTCGAGCAACATACCAGCGGGGATGCGAATCAACGTCCCCCCGAGCCTATCGACCAGACTTGTCCGGTATTGTCGGAGGTTTGCCATGTTTTGGGGCGGCAGCGGCTTCAGATAGTCGATCTGCATACCCGCTGGTATGTGGATCAACGTCTCGTTGAGCTCCTCGGTATTCCCCGGGGTGGTGTCCGTCCGGACTCGTCCGAGCGACGGCGTCAGGTGCGTTGGCAGCTAAGTCCAGGCGAGCACGAGCGCTGCCGGTCGGCAGCAGCGTACCGACAGTTCCCGCAAAATCGTGGTGAACAATGGTCCAGAGCCTTCGAGTTCATGCCCGCATTTTCTCGTGAAGAGCCAATCGAGCGGCGTGAGGCGCGATTGGAAGTTGAGGGCATCCTGCCTGGCATTGAGCACGAGCCAGGTCACTCGAGTTTGCTCGTTGCGCCGTGCCGGTCTGACAGAAGTTCGAGCTGTGGAGCGCTCGGGGCGCCACTGTGCTTTTTCCGTTGGCGGAATACGCTCGGTCCGGTGGTCGCCTGGCCGGAGGTTCCGAGGAAAGCGAGCAGCGATGTTTGAGCGCTTCGTTGTGGCAGGGCGGGTTCATTGCCACTTCCAGGGATTCTTCGGCTAGGCTGCGAGGCTGCGTCATGTCACGGACCTTTGCCATTGGCGACATACACGGGGATACGCAGGCACTCTTCGTGTTGATGAGTCGTCTGCCCGAGCTTCATAGCGATGATACCATCGTGTTTCTGGGGGACTACCTCGATCGGGGACCGAACTCGGCGGGCGTCATCGACTGGCTGATGGAGCTCCCGAACCAGATCAAGGCCAAAGTGGTTTGTCTACGTGGAAATCACGAGGACGCTTGGCTGCGAGTGATTGACGAGGGGTGGGACGCGTTCATTGCCCCACGACCGAATGGTTGTCTCGAGACTCTGCGAAGCTTTACGAAAGTGCCGTGCGCTGCCGAAGACGAACCGACCAAAGAAGAGCAGGAAGTGCTGTCGTCGGGCAGCTTCTTCCCGAAGCAGGTCGTTCGCTGGATGCGCGACCTAAAACATTGGTACGAGGACGACCACGCCATTTACGTGCACGCGGGGCTCATGCAGGTTGAATTGGAGTTCTTTCACCCATCGGAGACCGAGCCCAAGGTGGCCCTCTTGTGGCTGCGCGATGAGAAGTTCTTTCGCGATTATCGCGGGAAGACCGTGGTGTTTGGCCACACCCGTACTGAGTTTCTGCCCGAAGAACTGAGTGGCTACACGCCCGAAGATCCTACGGATCTTTGGGCGGGCCCCTGTTGCATCGGCGTGGATACCGGAGCGGGATGCGGTGGCTTTCTCACGGCCTGTGAGCTGCCGGCGGGCCATGTCTACGAGTCGCGTTGATGGGGTCTGGCTAGGGCTTGGGCCACACGACGCAGCTCGATGACTTGCCGTCGGCGCTCTTTCCATAGGGGCTCTTGCCGTCGCTGGAACGCACCGAGATCCGTCCACCTTCGGGTGGCTTTGGAATGACGGCGCCCTGGGCGATAGGTCTACCGAGCCGGGCGGTCTCGACTTGGACGACCAGGTCGTTGCCAACGATTTCGTAGCCGCGATACGAGGCACCGAGCGAGTCACTTGTGGCAGCGGGGCACGACAGCCCCTCGGAGCTCAGGCCAATGACGAGCTGTGTCGCAGGGTTGGTCTTGGGACTGGAGCCCTCCCAAGTGAACCCTGGATCCGTCGGTGGTCCCACCAACACGCCGAGACATTGACAGGTGGCGGAGGCAGGCTTCACCAGTCTGAGGCCCGCGCGCGCCCCCAACATGGCGTCTGCTGGGTTAGACGCTGCGTCCCCGTATCCATCGGCGCCGTCCTGTCCAGAGGAACTTGAACTGGGAGCGTATCGAGATTGCGTGACCTTCGAATCGGCATTCGCGTTGGCATCGACTTCACCCGAGCTTCTGGCCTGCACCTGCGCTCCGGCGCTGGCTTGGCAGGCTGATGCAAGTAACAGACCTAGAACGACAATGCTTCGCGTGAACATGACGCTCCCAGACTACACGAAAGCCGGGGCTAGTGCCGCTCAGAATGCCCTACCGACGATGGTCTTGAGGATCCAATGCTGAGGCGTCGCCTCAGTCAACCCGCGTCCAAGTCCCAGATTGAGCTCCCATTCTCCTGCATCTTCGGGTTTCGATTCCTGGCTGCCAGCGGCGCTGTTGGACGCCGTCTCGGCCAAGTCCAGCGTTAGGAACAGTAGGTGATCCTGTTCGGATTGGGGTGCCGGCAGCGACGACAGGGGACCGAGTCCAGCGTAGTACTCGGCGCCCAACATGAACCCATATTGGGTATTGAAACCGATCTTGCCCGCGGGTTCGAAATCGGGTCGCAGCTTGTCTGGACCGGATAGCGCATAACCAAAGATGGGGTTGATGTCGAACAGCCAATGTCCATCGTAGTAACCGGCAATCGGGCGGAATTCGTTGGCCCAGCCCGCTGCTTCGACTGCGCGCGGTACCTTACCGATCTCGGCGTTGATACCGAAGAAGAACTTGCCTGTATAGCGTTTGGGTAATACCCATTTGGTGCGCAACTTCCAACCGGCAAAACGGAATTGCCCATCAGCATTGACCATGTTCTGCAGGTAGGCACCGATCTCGAGAAACTCGGTGATTCCGAGAGCAGGCTCGAGCGTCAATCGCCCCACCTGATGCGGAGCCTGCTCGCCTATGTAGGCCGGGGTTCTCCGCCCACTCAGCGTGTAGTTCAGATGCGCCTCGAGCCCCGGCTGCCAAGGCCGATTCACCTCGGCCTCGTACACCTGGATCTCGAACAGATCGCCCGCATGCGCCAGGGCTGGGCAAGCCAGCAATGCCGCTCCAAGGAGCGCAGCGCGCCCGAATCGAGGGTAAATATCTGAATATTCGATGATTTTGTTTAGCTTGGGCATCGCGGTGACGGTTGCTGCAATTGAAAGTCGTTTTCAATTAGCACAGACGTCGGGACGCGCAAGCCAGAGCGTGACTGCGATCGGTCGGAGTTGAACTGGCGCGGAGTTCGCCTGTGGTCATCCGACCCTGGACCAGTGCGGAGTTCGCCCGTAGTCATCCGACCCTGGGCTAACGCGGCGTTCGCTCGCGGGTCATCTCGACCATCGTGGGAACAAACCCGAGACTCGCAAAGAGACGTTGCGCGCTTTCGTTCTGGACCATGGCATGCAAGAGCACGCGCTCTGCGCCGAGAGCCTCGAGCTGCTCGATGAGCGCAAGCGCTAGCTTGCGACCAACACCTTGACGGCGCGCCGAGCGTACGACGCACAAATCCTGAATGACCCCATGGTGCTCGGCGAGGATGCTCCAATCGCGCTCCTCCATCGTGCCGTAGCTGTAGCCAACGATGATGCCGTCGAGCTCTGCAACCAGTACGACTGCTTCTTTGCGTGCGAGCTCCTTGCCTAACCACCAGAGATATCCCTTCTCCGAGTCGTCGGGCGGAAAGAAACGCTTCGGATTGGTGGCGTGATGCAGGCGAATGATTTCCGCCCCCAAGGCCGCTGCAGCCTCGAGATCGCCGGAATTGGCAGGGCGAACAATGACGTGAGACACGCGGCGAGTCTACTTGAGCGCCATACGCTCGGCAATGTGGGGCATGACCGAGAATATCGGCGGCTCTTATGCAACGACACCTGCGCCGGGACCAACCGGTGGTTCAGCGCACGTCGGCGCAGAAGCGATTCACCTTGGCCCCATTGCCACCGGACCAGATCTCGAACCCGGCGAAGATGACGGAGAGGTACATGCTGGTCTTGACGCCATACTTCGTGGAGTCCGTGAGGAAGTCCTTCAGGTCAAAGGAAAGCGAAGTGGTTGGCGTCTTGGCTACGTAGGAGATAGCGGGTGGGGTCGAGCTGTCCACCCAGACGTCCCAAGTGTTGCCCACCATACCAACGGTCTGCTCCGAGGCTCTGATGCTACCGCGCGGTTGACGGTTACTTGGCTTGTACAGCCATACCATGACGTAGGCGCCCCCCGCGCCCGGGCTATACTCGCTGCTACTCAAGGGAGTGCTGTCAGCCGTCAGCCAGATATCGTAGACGGCGTTGAAATTCGAGGTATCGAGGCTGGTGGCGTTGGTGTCGAATACCGTTGACACGCTTTCGATGGTCGAGAGTTGCTTGGGTAGATTACTGCCACTGCTGGCATTGCTCTGGTAAGTACCGATGAAGAGGCTTGGAAAACCTACGGGATAGTTGTTGTCTGAGGTCGCGCTGGTCGTGACCGAGAAGCCAATGCCGTCGACGGTTACCGTTTGATCGGCGAATTTGCCCCACCAGTTGGTGAGCGCCACGTAGCTCTTGTTGGGGTGGTTCGAGGCCGTGATGTAGGCGCGCGCATATTGCGCGGACAACGTGGCGGTCGAGGTTGCCTGGTCAGTGCAGCCACGGTCTGCATTGCCGGCGGCGCCTGCATTGGCGTAAATGACCGACTTTCCTGCAGCGCCCGCATTGGGGTAAGTGACCGGCGTTCCTGCAGCGCCCGCGATTCCACCGCTTCCTGCAATGCCTCCCGAAGCAAATCCACCGATTGCGACCGTTCCGCCAACTCCGTCAGTGTCGGCCTTGCCCCCAGTCCCAGCACCGCCATGATTCGATGAACCACCCGTGATGACCCCTGTGGCGTTTCCGGCTGCTCCGCCCGAATTCGCCGAGCCGCTTGCTGCAGCGCCACCGTTGGACACAGCGCCCGAAATCGCGAGGCCACCCTGACCCGTGGCCAAACTCCCGCCATAAGCGGAAGTCACCGCAGCACCGCCTCTACCAGACGGCGATTGCCCGCTGCCCGAAGTACCGCCTTGGTTCGAGCTACGATAGACGGCTGGCCCTGGATCGCACGCCATCGAGACCGCGCCGACCAAGACAAGAACTACCGGGAAATGACTTGCCATTGGAACACCCGACCAATGTTCGGGTTCGCGTTCATGGTGTCACATTTTCCGGTCCAGGACTAGCCATTGAACTGCCTTTGAACTGCGCTGGTCCAGCGAGCCCGCAAAGACGCTTCTCGCTCGATGGGAGACTGCCCTAGCGAGTAGCCTTGGCGTCCAGGGCGGATGGCAGCTCGAGCTGAAACAGATCGGCTTGAACGCCGTTCGAGCGCTCGCGACTCACGACCATGCGCGGGCTCGTGCCTGGCACAGCGAAGAGTCCGTAGAGACTGCGTTCGCGTATCGTATAGGCCGCACCGGACGTTACGTCACATAGGCTCAAGGCCGCGCCGGTAGGGGAAGCGAGCACACGACCGTCACCGAAGAGTAGCGGGTACCCCCCCGTGAACCTGTAGGGAGCATTCAGCAGCTCCTTCGACGTGCCGGCTTCGAGATCAACGAAGAATACCCGCTCGCGCGTCTTGCCCGTGTCCCGATCTTGCTCACCACCGGCGATGATCGTGCGAGCCCCGGTTTCGGCAAAACCGGTGAGACGGCCGCGCTCGCCCAAGTTGAGCAGGCGACCATCGGAGGTGTGTTGACAGAACAGGAGTGTACGCCGCCACTTGCGCTCGTAGCAAACCCAATCTCGATTGAGGGAAGTGCTCACATCCGACAGCGGCGCCTCTGCCGTGCCTTGGACGATGGGCGTCATCGCGCCGCTGATTGCATCCAGCCGATAGATGGCGCCAGGCTTGCGATCGTCTTCAATCAAGTAGCTGCGAGCATCGGTGGTGGCCCAGGCTCCGTGACATTGGAAGGCTGCGCCGACGGGCTGCGCTGGCGCGGCCGAGGACAAGTCCACGGTGAAGAGTTGGGCCTGAGGCTGCTGGCAGCCGCCGACGAACTTGAGTTGGCTCGGGCCGCTGAACTGGACACCAAAGGGCACCATGTGCTGCCCGCGATCGCTCTTGGGTTCCTCGATGATGCGGAGCAAGCGGCCGTCGTCGGTCGCGTGCACTAGAATCCCCCGGTTGGTCTCGATGAAGGCCACCTTGTCACCATTGGGCGAGAATACGACCTGATTGATGTAGTCGTTGTCCGTCACTACGATGCCCTGAGGGTGGCGTTCGTTTACCAGCGTGGCTTCCTTCGCCGAGGTGTATATCTTGATCCGTCCGTCATTCGAGAACGCCGCGTCGGTGCGGTCGCTGATGACCGGTGTAAGGTTCGGTGCCGGGCCCCTAGCTACACAGGAAAGCGATTTGATTGGCTTGGGCACGACGCCTGCGTCAGCCACAGTCGGGGGACCCGCGTGAACGCGAATCGTTCGGAGGGTGCCAGCGCGCAGGCCATCGAGAGCGAAATATTCGTCACTCTCTTCGGTGCGCACGTGCAAATCCTCGTTGGTAAGCTCTGCCCAATCGTGGTGGCCGACGATCTTGGCCTTGGCGACGAGCGACCCATCTTGGCGCTTGAGCACGCGGACGAAGCGTTGTTCTGCAGTGAAGGCGTAAATGGTCACGATGTAGTGCTTGGTCACCCAGAATCGACCATTCGAGGTCAACGCAGCGGTTCGCCACAGTACCTTCTTTTGTCGCGGCTCAAGGGCAACTAGCCACGAGCACTTACCATTGGCCTCGCGCGCATAGCTCTGGCAGGCCTCGTTGTAGTAAAGGATCCCGTCGACATAACGGGCGTCCTGTAATTCGAGGTGGTCGCGTTTTTTATAGAGTTCGTTGAGCTCGACCGTCCACAGTGTTGTCCCTTTGCAGTCGTAAAGACGCGCCCGCGCGCGTGGATTCTCGTTCGGTTTCGAGCCAGCGCCGTAGAGGTTGCGCCACACGGCGAAGTACCCTTCGCTCGTCACGTCCATGAGCTGGAGCGACAGCTCGGCGTCTGCGAGCGGCACGAATTTCGGCAGCGCCGACCCCTTCCAGGTGCGGCGTCCGCTGACAGTCAGTGGGCCGTCCATTTGCGTACGCAGGCGCAGTCCGGGGAATGGGTCGGCAAACGTACAGGTGGCGTTGGATACCTGAGCTCCCTCGAGCGACGGCGAGCACGGACACGTCTGCGGCTGGGCTTGCAGGGCAGGCGCGGCGACCAGAGCAATGAGCGCGGGAGCAAGAGCAATCAGTGCGGGAGTAAGGGCATTCATCGGACCTCCGCGGTCGAAGTGCATGGGCGGCAAGGCAGCGTCCCGCGCCAAGGCAGAACCACGACCCTAACAATTGGCCCTGTCGAGTCAAGCTGCGACGGCGAAATCGCCGACAGAATCGCGGTCTGATCAGCGTGTGGCAACGAACGTTCGAGCCCTTCGAGCGAGCCTCCCTGGATGCGGGAGACCACGCCCAGCTACGACGTAGTGGATGCCCTGACTTGCGCGCGCCTATGGACCATGGCGACACGGTGATGGCTCCAACTCACATCCTGCGGGTTGCCCACCCCGCATGCCGCATTCTTCAGCCGGATCGATTCGATTGTGGGACGAGCTCTCAGTGCCTCGAGACGTCGGGCAACTTCCAGAATGCAATTCGCAAAAACTCGCTTCAAGCTACTAAAGACATTCCGATTTCAGTCGTAGCCAGAATGGCGAACGCAGCGATGACGGCGACGTCAAACCTTTGACGCTCCTGCTCGATGGTCGCGAGAACGCTTCCACGTCGCACTGTGATCGCCGGTTGACTTTGGTCGACTATTTACGACGCGCATCACGCTACCGGTATGGTAAGGACACAATGGCACAGAATCGACAGGACAACCGCGCTGTCGCTTCGGCACGTCGCCGGACCGACGAAGAAATCGAACGGCTATTCCCGCAAAATAGCATGGTGGTTCCAGCAAGGAACGCGACCGTATCGGTGAATGAGCAGTCAAGCGCTACAGTCTCCGAAGCCATCGTAGAAGCGTTGGTCGGCCTCGGAATAGAACACGCTTTTTCTGTATTTGGGGGTGCCATTGCGCCGTTCTGCGAAGCCTTGTCGCGCAGCCCGATTGCACTCGTGCATTGCAGGCACGAGGCCGGCGCTGCATTTGCTGCCATCGAGGAGTCATTGTCGAGCGGACAGCCTGCTGTCGTCGTGTCGACGGCGGGGCCTGGAGTCACCAATTTGGTCACAGGCATGGTGGCTGCGCGCTGGGAAGGAGCCAAGGTCCTTTTCATATCCGGCTGTACGGCGCCGGCTCATCGAGGGAAATGGGCCTTCCAAGAGTGCAGTGGTGTTGGCACACCTCAGATCGATCTATATCGCGCAGGGACGCTCTTTCATCACGCGCAAGTCGTCGAGGACTGCCGGGAACTTCCCTCGGTGATTGCGCGCTTACAGAGTGGGATGTCTCGAGCCAACGGTTTCGTAATGCATCTCGGGCTGCCCGTTTCGCTGCAAGTTGCCAAAGCAGCGCCTTCGAGAATGGGTGGAGCGACTACCATCCCGTCGCGGCAATCTGATGCATCGACCGTTCAGGAATGTGTCGCTCGGCTGAGCGAGGACCGCTTCGTGATCTGGGCCGGTTTTGGCGCAAGACATGCCGCAATGGAGCTGCGCGAGCTGGCGGAGCGCGCACAGGCGAGGGTGATGTGTAGTCCCCGAGCCAAGGGGACTTTGTCCGAAGATGACCCGCTTTTTCTGGGCGTGACAGGTCTCGGCGGCTATGGTTCAATCGAACGGTACTTCAGCGAGGCGCAACCGAAGCGACTGTTGGTGCTTGGCTCAAGGCTCGGCGAGATGACGTCCTTTTGGGACGAGAGCTTGATCCCACCAGGTGGAATGATCCATGTCGATCTTGAATCCGACGTATTTGGCACGGCCTATCCTGGTGTCCAGACTCAGGGCATTCAGGCCGAAATTGGCGCATTTCTTCGCCAACTGATCGACGCCTGGCCTGAACGGTCGAAAACGGAGTGCTGCCCCGCGCGGACACCCCCCTGTCGGTCAATGTGCGCGCCGAGGGATTGTGGAGCGGTGCGCCCAAGTTTCTTGATGCAAATGATTCAGAGTGAGATCGTCGACAGAACTTCGGCTGTCGTACTAACTGAGGCGGGCAATGCGTTCTCGCTCGGCACGCACCATCTTCGCTTCTCCGAACCCCGGCGCTACCGAGTCAGCACTGGGTTTGGCTCCATGGGTCACGCGAGTGCTGGCGTCATCGGTGCCACCCTTGGAACACGACAGAAGGCCGTTGCCATCGTCGGTGACGGAGCGATGCTGATGCAGAATGAGTTGAATACGGCTGCCAGCTACGGGATTGCGGCCATGTGGATAATCCTCAATGATGCCCGTTACGGGATGATTGCCCAGGGAATGGGGTCGCTTGGCTGGAAGCCATTTGAGACGGAATTCTTGCGCGCCGATTTCGTGGCGATAGCGCGAGGGATGGGTGCTGATGGCGTTCGAGTGGAGCGAGAATCGGACCTTTTGGCCGCCCTTCGTCTCGGAGTGCAAGCGTCGGGCCCCTTCGTCATCGATGTCATCGTCGACCGAAGCGAATTGGCGCCAGCCGGGCGTCGCAATCAGAGTCTTCACCAACAGGGCGTTGGGAAGGGTGCAGTATGAGCAGTGCGTCAACGGACGAGCTTGGAGCCCCTTGCTCGGACTTCGTAGGCCCGTTGGAGGTAGGATCTTGGCTCGAGACTCGCTGTGCTCCGGCGGTGACCCCTGGGAGGCAGCCTTGTGTGCATGGCTACGACGATTGCCACCCGAGGCAGTGACGTGCGTGGGGCGCACATGCCGGGACCCGGTGCGTCAGGCAACCACATGGATGGTCGTTCCAAGGCAGCGCCCGAAAGCAGAATTGGAGGTGGCGGTACCCAAGGTAGGACAGACGCTGCGCGCTGAAGACCTGGTTCAATGGGAATTGGACGGATGGCGACGGACTCTGGGTTCTCGCTCAGGTTTCGGTGCAATAGGCCGTAGTGAAGGAATGCGGACCTCGGTGAACGAAAGCATGTCGATCTTGACGGTATTGTTGCGCCGGCGGAGGACTGAGCATGGCATGTGAGATTGTCGAGAGTTCTGGCGCCGTCTACGCGCTTTGGGGCAAGCCGAACAAGGTGGACTTTGCACGACTGCTAGAGCGGATCCGTGCTGCCACGAAACGCAACGGAGGTCCGATCATTTATGTTTCGCGCGTGCCCGATGGGGCCCCGCCACCTGATGCGGAAGTTCGACGATACCTCGACGAATTGATGCCCGCCATCGTGGAATGTTGCTCCAGCTATCATGTCGTTTTGGAGGGTACGGGCTTCATGGCAGCTCTGAAGCGCGGCGTTCTGGTTAGCCTGTTCCAGATTAGTCAGCGTCGCGGGCCGTGCTTCGTGCATGCCACTTGCGACGACGTCGTTCGGCATGTCGGCGCCGAGAAGGTAGCGACGGTCACGAGTCTGTTGAGTCGCGCTAGCAGTCAAGGCCTGCTCGACGGAAATCCCCTAGCTAGCTTGGCTCCCAACGCGCCGACGCGCTTTAGAAGAACCGGGTGAGACAGCGCTCCAAAGGAGCAATGAATCGCACTCCGGTTGCCTCCAATCACTCGAGTTTTTCCGTCGCAATCGCCCAATGCTCGTGCTATGCATTGGTCATCGGACGGCTGTTAGAATGCCTTGCGAAAGGGGACCCAACGATCGCCTGCCTCGGGCAACTGTGCACACAGCTGTGGCACGCGCACGCCTCAGGAGCATGTTGACCCAATCGAACCGGTGCAACGAGAACCTAGTCGATCAAGTAGTGACAGCTGCTCTAATCGCGAAAGGCGACGGCGAATCATGAACCCACCCAACCATCTCGCGTCAACCGGCTCGGGTCCCCTCGATTCTGGCCACTTTCCCGACCTGCTGCTGGCTCGGGTCGTAACCCAGGGTTTCCAGCCCCGCTTGCACGGTTACGACGTGGAATCGGACTTGGCACTGAGCTACGGTCCTACGGAATTGGCGTTCCTTGCCCTTACCGGAGAGCTTCCCGAACCAGAAGCAGCGAAGGCGTTGGACGTCATTGTCGTGTTTCTTGCTCCATTATCCGTTGCTCACGCACCGACGCATGCCGCGGTGCTGGCTCAACTTTCCGGTGCCGACTCTAGCGCTACGCTATCGGTAGCCGCCATCGCGCTGTCGGAACAGGCCAAGTATGTTGTGGATGAGCATGAAGAGCTACTAGGGTGGCTTGATGAGCCGAATGGGGAACCACCAATTCGCTATCAGACTACAGATTTTGAGGAAGCGGCCTCAGTCGATAGGTTGAACTCAGCACTTGAGCCTACGGGGCTGCGTGTTCCGATCTTAACACAGCAGCCGACGCGACTCGCCGCGCTGTTGGCCGCACTGCACGCGGCTGGCTTTAGGACACGTCAGCAATTCGAAGCCGTGCTGGTCTGGGCTCGGCTACCGGCGGTGGTTGCCGAAGCCTGCGCGGAGACCGCGGCGAACTTCAGGAACTACTCGATGAATGTCCCGCGGTTTACTTACCAGGATTCGAAGTGATGAAAGCAAACTCTATTGATTTGCCAACGAGATGCGCCCATTGGGGTTGGGTCGACCATCAGTATTGGGGCCACGCGGTATTTGCAGAGCTTGCGGGTCGCGAGTCGCTAACGGGCCTTCTGGCACTGTCAGTGGTCGGACGGAGGCTATCGAAGGATTGCTGCGATGTCCTCGATGATATTGCCTGCGTGTCTACGCTGGCCGATCCGCGAATATGGCCGCTCAAGCTTACGAGACTCGTCGCCGCCTATGGATCAACTATGCCCGCAGTTGCCGCAGGTCTTCTCATTCTGCAGACTGCCCGAATTGGTCCCTGGAAGACCGCAGACGCTGCCGCGGTCTTGGTCGAACTACATGATTCAATTGGCGGGCGCACCGACGATGACTCAATCGTGCGGCGCAAGGTAGAGGTGTTCCTATCGAAGCATCGAATGATTTCAGGGTTTGGCGCTCCATTTCACGAGCATGATGAGCGCTTGGTGGCTCTGCGAGGGTGCATGCGGACACGCGAACGCGACCAACTTCCATATTGGCGCACCATGGATGCTGTCGCCAGAGCTGTATTGTCTCTACGTGAGCTGTATCCAAACTTGGCACTTGGTCTGGCTGCCGCTTTCCTAGACATGGGCATGACCACAGCCGAGGTAGGACCTTTGTGCACGATTCTCTGTCAGCACATGTTCTTTGCCAATGCCGTGGAAGGGGCGCAACAATCTCCACCATTGCTGCGTGACCTGCCGGATTGCCACATATCTTACGTTGGCAGAGCTCCACGCATCAGTCCAAAGGGCAATGCACGTGCGTGCGGTCGGGCCATATCGCAGGTGCGAGGGCGCTAGACGTACCTGCCTTCAGCCTGTGACATCGGGCTAGTGAGCAGGCTCGACGAGGTGGGCGGCTCTTCGGGATGTTGAGTTGTTTCCATGGCGCAGGCGTTTGCATTTGATGGGGTAGCTGCACCAAACGGGCATGTGCTATGAGCTGACGACCGCTCGTGACACCCACCCGCCCCACTGACCGGTTCCGCTCGCTCCTCGAGTTCCCCTGGGAGCTCTTCGAGTACCAGCGCTTCGTGGAAACGGAGGCGCGCGTCGCTCGCGCCAAAAATGACATGTTCGCGGACGATTGCCCGCGGTTTGAACCGCGTCCGGAGGACGTCTTGGCCGCGCTCGATGACATCGTCGTAACCCCCACCAAACAGGGCGTGGTTCTCAGTTCGGGCAGAGTAGGCACAGAAGTCAAACTCGACGGGCTGTCCAAAGCGGAAGTGACGCGTGTGCTCAGCCTGATGGATGGCACGCGCACCGCGGCAGAGATTGGCTGGCAAGGTCCCGGTCTCGCTCGTCTATTGCGTGGCACCTTTGGGCTCATGGTCTTCGCTCCAGCTGCTGTCGAAGCCTTGGAGCGCGAGCTTTCGGGAACCGAGACTACCCGATTCCCATCGTCGCCCTACGCAGTCGCGCGTCCCTATTGGGATAACATGGTGGGTGTGCGGCGCGCCATCAAAGAGCAGCTTCGAGGGGTGCTTGCTGATCCGGAGCGTGCGGTCGAGTTTTTGTGCGAGCTCCACGTGATCGCGACCATGGGCGAGTCACTTAGTAGCTTCTATAAGCCGTCGAGTCCAGTGAGCGATGCGGGCGTGATGCCAGGTGCGTTGTGGAACGTGCCCTCACGAACCATCGCCACGCCGAGTGGCACGCTGTTCGTGAACGGACCGCGGGCGCGGGTGCACGCGGTTGCCGGTGAGCTCTACCATCGCATTTTGTACGCCCAGATTGGCGATCCCGCAGCTTCCGACCCGGAGCGAACCTTTAGAGACGAAGACGGTCTCGACTGGGGTCGAGTGCTGGTGGCTCGTGCGGCGCACGACGAAGGTTTTGCTGATTGGTACTGTCTGCCCAGACCGTTCGAGTCGGTGCATTTCCAGCGCTTGTTTGCCGAGCTCGCGGAGGCGCTCCACGCCGCCGAACGCGGCGACCCGCGGGTCACGATCGACCGCGCAGCTCGGTTTCACTGGCGCTACGTGCATCTGCACCCGTTCCGCTGTGCTAACCAATGCATCGCCATGAACCTAGTGAACTACGTTCTGGCGCAGGCGCTGCCCTCGGGAATTCCACATTTGGTTCTGGACCAATTGTCCCTGCGGTTAGAGATGGAGCCCTACGTGCGACTCTTCGCGCGCGCAGTTGCAAACTATGTGATCGCGGATCCGAATCCCGCCGTGCGCTACCGCCTGCTCCAGCAGAAGAAGCGCCTCGCCTTTTCTGCGATGCACCGAGTGGGTGAGGCCGAGAACGAAGTGGCCGCGCTTGAGGTGCTGAAAGCTCATCCCGACGAGGCACAGGCGGCTCTGCTCGAGTCCGGGTAGGCAGAAACCGTAGAGGCAAAAGTAGGATTCGGTGCGCCTACATGAGCAGCGGCCGGGAGCGCTTTCTGCCCTGCAAGAGCAGAATGTCGCGTCGGTCACCGAAGGGAGCGATGTAGACTTCTCTTCCCGAACCGAGCACCTGCTGATTGAGAGCATCTGCTCGTTGTCGAAGGTCTTGCATGCCGCCATCTTGCCAGGTCGCTTCGGGGAGCTTTCGCAGCTGATCGAGCACGTCCGCGTAGCGGTCAGGGCTCTTTTCGTCCAGGAATCGGTTCAGTGCCACGTCGTAGAACTGAGACAGTCGTCGGAAGAGGAGTTGGCGGGGAAGTGGCCAGCGCAAGGGGCTATCATCGATATTGTTGCCCACGAACTCGAGCCCGGGCCGGACCAGACCCTTCTCCTGGCAATGCGCGTAGAGCTCGGTACCAGGGTAGGGCCAGAAATTGGAGAATTTTAGCGCATCTGTGCGCATCTGGGCCCCGAATCGAAACGTCGACCACACGTCGCGCATGGTCTCGCCGGGGATCCCTAGCATCAAGAAGGCGAAGGCGTTGACGCCCGCATGCTGTAAGGTGCTAACCGCTCGGCGAATGACGTAAGCTGGTGTCTTTCGGTTGAGGATCTGTTCGCGCACGCGCGCGCTGCCGCTTTCTACGCCCATTCGTACCATGTAGACCCCAGCGCGAGCGAAGCGTGTTGCCACTTCGGCGTCGATGGCAGCAGGCGTGGAAAGCAACACCAACGGGATCTGGAAATTCGCCTGGTACGCCTCCAGGAATTCGTACACCCAACGGCGGTTGGTGATGAATTGATCGTCCGTGAAGGAAAATACGCGGATATGCTCGCCGTAAAGACGCCGGTACTGCTCGAGTTCCTCGATGACGACAGCAATCGGACGCCTGCGGACGTAGTTGAGCTTCTCCCCAGCATGCTCGTCCAGGTAGCGACGTCTGAGGGGCTCATTGAAGCAGTAGCTGCATTGCTGAGGGCAGCCGCGACCGGTTTGAACATCGGCCCAGCCGCGCTTGATCTGGAGGATGCGCTGGTGATCGAATAGCTCGAGATCCATGGGCCGTGAATGTTCGAGAGCTACCGGCAACCCAATCGGGTTTCTGACCACAGCGCCGCCCGCAGTGCCGCGTTGGCGAAACCAGAACCCGGCGCGACCGATGGGCAGCCGATCGCGACCGAGATCTTCGAGCATCTCTGCAAGCCGGAAGTCATCCATTTCGCCGAGGGCGGCGATGTCCACGTCCGGCCAACTCATCACCTGCTCGGGATAGAGTGTGGTATGGGCGCCTCCGGCCATCACCCAGCAATTGGAAAGCAGCCTGCGCACCACACTAGCCACCTGGGCAGCAGCGGCGGCATGGTTGCTGCCGAATGACAGCCCCACTACTTCTGGCCGTCGGCGAGTGAGTTCTTGACCGATGACATCCAGGTCGAACGGACACCCGAGCTGTTCGTTGATGTGCAAGACCTCAACCGTGTGGCCCGCTGCTTTGAGCTCGGCAGAGAGCACGGCTAACCCATGGCTGAAGCCCACCGGTGTATCGTGATTGAGCCAGACGAACAGAACCCGCAGGGCACGCCTCCGACACTTGCTGTCGCGTTGAGGGGGCTCCGATAGCACGGCTTCCTCGCCCGATCCATCCTTACACCCGATCCACCCCTCGATGGGTCATACGCGGCCGCAAACTACTCTTGGCGGTAAAACAGGCAGTCGAAATAGGGGGAACCCTGTACGCGCGACGTGGATCGGCACAGGACGCTGTAACCGAGCTCCTTGAGTCGGGCGATGCAACTTTCGGTGCGGGGGCGCAGCTCGGGGTCCATGAAGTCGTGAAACTCGACGGAGATCTGTCGGATTATTCGGGCCTCTCGCTCCGTCAGGCTCCCGAGCACATCCCACTCCGCCCCCTCGATGTCGACCTTGAGCAGGTCGACCTGCTTGCATCTAGCGCGCTCTAACAATGAGGGCAGGGAGATCATCTCCACCTGGATCTCGCGACTCTCTCCCGGTGCCCAGCTGTCACTGAAGCGAGCAAAGACCGAGTTGCCCTCGGGCACCTTGCATAGGAAGAAGTGGGCACTTGGGGCACTTGTGGGACCCACCAGCCCCTTGAACAACCGGACCTGCGGGCAGCTGGCGAATGTCCGTTGGATAATGTCGGTCAAATAGGGGTCACCCTCCACCAGCAGTAGGCTGGCAGCGGGATACGCAGCCAAGAACTCGGCTGCGAATTTGCCCACGTTGGCGCCGAGATCGACCAACACCGGAGCGTCGCCGAACCGATCCCAGAAGCTGTGCTCCCTGATCTGTTTGAGCTCGTGTTCCATGCCAGAAGCCGCACCTTGAATGCGCCCCGACCCGCCGCGTCAGCAAGGGTCGCGCGCTGGCTCGCTACTCGCCTTCCTTCTTGTAGGGATCGACGAACCGATCAGCACACTCGCACACCGGGCAAGTCATTCCGACAACGCGAACCTCATCCGCCTCTGTGTTGCACCTGGCAAAGGTATTTGCCTCGAGGAGGGTGGGCCGGGGCTTGCCTTGATAGAGGCAGTGTGTGACCCATTTGCCAACTTTGCAGGGTGCCTCCTTCTTCGCCTTCTCGGCAAGGATCTTTTCAGCCTGTTCGTTCAAGTAGGTGAGCTTGCCAGCGGCAAGCTTGCCGCTCTTGCTATTTGGATCGATCTCGGCCGCCGCCTTGCAGGCATCGCGAGCCTTTGCCGTCTCCCACTTGGTCTCAAGCGCCACACACTCGTCGTACTTTGGCTTTGCCTTGTCCGTGCAGCCACTCACCCCGGCGATGAGCGCAACGACCAACGTTACCTGCGAGGTCAGAGTGAAGAGCTTCGAGTTTCGCAGCGTGGGCGTGGGCGTGGGCGTCATCGGTGAACTCCTGAAGGCTGCGGCCCTTTGGGGTATGGGCCGCCTCGCTGTCTCTACCAGAAACTCATCCCAGTCGGGATGAGTTTTGTCTTTTGCCGCAGAGAGTCGGAACAGGGCCAATTTGTAGCTCAAAGTGCGCCCGTTCCCGCGCCGTACCAGACAAAACTCGGCCAATCCGAGCGGGGTAGCTCGACCAGGGTTTGAGCGTGAGGACTCACGCCCGGGTTCCGGTCGTCCGCAGCTGCCCAGTCCACGAACCGGAAGCGCGCTCGCTCACAGGGGCTTCGGATCTGCACAGCACCGGAATCCGACCTCGATGCCGCGGTACTCGGGCTCGGAATGGGGACGGGTCAGTCGGCAGTGGTTGGCACCGGGCTGCCAGTAGCCTCCCTTGCGAACGGGCTGCCCGGTACTACTTTCGAGCGCATACTCTTCGAGGTTGCCGGCGAGGTCGCGAACACCGAATGCGCTCTTACAGCGTGAAAACGTTCCGGGCGCTGCACGCAAGTCGACAAGGTTACCTTCCTTGGTCACAAGTCCGCTGCGATCGGCGTTGCATGCCGAGCTGTCCCGGACAAATCCGTACGGGTAAGGGTTCATCATTTCGCCCTCGCACGCGAATGTCCACTCGACGTTCGAGCACAAGCGCCTGCCCGAGCTCTCGCAGGTCTTGACCGCGTCGGCAAATGTTTGCAGGCTCTGCGGCAGCTTCTCGCCGCCTACCACGTGTTCGTCACGATCGATGCAGTAGCGAAGGTGCTGCCTTTGGGGCAAAAGACAGGTTGCGGGCCGCTTGTACTCGGCACACCGATGTCCGTGCAGTGCATTGCCCTCGGGATCGGTCTGCCTTTCGCACCGATGGAAGACCGCAGGGCAGGAGTTTCCATCGATCAGGACCATGTTTGGACCACAGGGGCCCTGGGGTGGCTCCGGCGACTGGAGAGTTTGCGCGGCCATCAGGTTGGCCACTTGGGCGAGGCCCTGGTGCAGCAGGGGTCGGTCCAGCGAAGCCGCCGGAGTCGGTGGCCGTGGGCAGGATAGGAGGGCGTATCCAACCCCAGGCATGACGGCGAAGAGCAGCAGAGCACCGCCGACTCCGCCCCACAAAGCAGCACGCGAAACATATAGCTCACGAACCTGGGCTCCTTCTTCGTCGAGGACGAGGAGCCTATAGCCACGGGTCACCGTCTTCCCGGAGCGTTGGAGCGGGCGACCTCTGCTGCGGTGGGGAATGCGCTGCTCTGCCTGAGTCGGGCGTTGCCGGATAGGTCTTCGTCGTCCGATGCCGTCTCGAGACCACCTTCGGTTTCGGGCTCTGCGCTTGCGGTGAGTAGCGCAGGCGGCGGGCCCTGATGGGTTCTGCCGTCGATGACGCCACCAGAGTCCACCTGCAATCGCCCGTAGAAGACGTCACCTTGAAGGCTGCCAGTGTTCAGAACATGCAGCGTTTCTTTGGCGATGGCTGTACCCTCGACTCGCCCGGCAATTACCACGACGCCACCCGAGAGCTCTCCTGTCACCGAGCCGTGTGGGCCAATCGACAGCTGGGTTTGCGCTCGAATCGTACCTTCGCAATGACCTTCGATGTGGACATCGCCCTCGAGTTCGAGCGTCCCGTTGAGCCGGGCTCCGCGTCCGATGATGGTAGTGTGGCCGCCGTGATTGCTGGGTTTACCGAACATGAGGCTCTCGCTCCCAATACTCGCGCAGGCGAGCAAACGTTGTCTTTCCGATCGAGTACAAGTGGCGGGCATGCGCTGGCTTGTCGTTGCCAGCGAATCCCTCCGCGTAGAAATCGCCGCGGCGCGTGGCAGTTATTTGCTGCATACCGTACTTGCTCTCGCTCACCGTCCAGGTTGGCGCGTGGACTGCCTGGCTCAGCGCCATCGCGGTTTCTGCCGCGCCAGCGTAGTCAGCTGGGATGATGCTGGAGTGCGTGATTGTCATGAGTTTCTCGCCGCGAGTCGCCTTCTGGGCGAACCGGACGAACACGTCGAGACTGTTGAGGTTGACTGCTCGCGCTTTACGATCGGAAAATCCGACGTGAAGCCCATCCGCAAGCAAGACCGCGTCAACGAGCTCGGGGCGCCAGCGCAGAAATTGCTCGGTGGCGCCGTATCCAGCAGACCAGGAACTGAGTGCGAGCCGCGTGATCGAGGCGTCCTCGAGGTGACACTGCTCGGCAATCCCCGTCTTGATGCGCTCAAGCAGCCCGTCCACGCTGGCGCGGATAGCGAAGGCGTCGGTGTAGGGACCGGAAAAGAGCCCCAGATTGATGATGACCAGTACTGCATCCAGGCCGGCGGCGAGATACCGCGGGATCACGGTCGTGTGGGCGCCATGAAAATGAATGATGACGTCTCGCCGCGTCTTTACGCTGTCACAACCGTGGCTGTAGATGAACCAGTGACCTGTGCGCATGAGCACGGTCATCGGATCGGCCGTGGACTTGATTGCTACAGATTGCGCGAGACGGGGCGTTGTGTTCTCGTCTCTCCGGGCGAGCGCTGGCATTGTGTCACTTGCCGCGGCGGGTGCAGCCGGGGCAAGCGCTGGCGCGGACGATTGGCTCAACGCGACCACGGTCGCGACGATCCCGGAGAACAAGGCGAGCTTCACCCTGTCACCAACGGCACGAACCGAACTTTCCTTTACCGCACAGTACCCGACCGAAGCAGCCACTAGGCGACGGTGAAGGCGCTTGTGGTCGCTCCACCGGCGTTCACTCCGAATCTATGGGATTTCGTTGTACCTCACGCGATTCTGGACCGCTGAATCGGATTCCGCTTTCCCGAGTTTGCCTTGAGCTTGTCGAAGATCTTCTTGGTCTGCTTCGAGATTTCTTTCGGAACAGTGACATTGACGACTCGGTGCAGGTTGCCGTGACTGCATCCGATGGCGCATCTGCCGTTGCGGACCAAGGACCTTGGGCGCAAGATGCTGTCCCGTGGTGAAGCCCCGATGAATGTTTCCGAAGCCATTGACTCGCGCATGAGTTGCCGTGCCTTCCTGAGTAATCCGGTGCCGGCTCAGATTGTGCGCACCATTCTAGAGACTGCAAAGCGCGCCCCCTCTGGCGGCAACATACAGCCGTGGCACGTCACCGTGCTAGCCGGCGCACCGCTTCAGGAATTGTTGAGTGATGTTTGCGCGAAACTATCGACCAACCCGGGCGGCGAAGGCACTGAGTATGACGTGTATCCGAAGCAGCTCACTGAGCCGTATCGGTCACGTCGCTTCAAGTGCGGCGAAGACCTATACGCGACTATCAACATCGCTCGCCATGACAGGTCCGGGCGGTTGCAGCAGTTCGCGAAGAACTTCCGACTATTTGGCGCCCCCGTCGTGTTGTTCTTTGCGATCGAGCGGCAAATGGGTGTGGGTCAATGGGTAGACCTTGGCATGTTCATGCAGAGCATCATGCTGTTAGCGCGTGAACAAGGTCTGCATACCTGTGCCCAAGAGTCGTGGGCCGTATGGCACAAAACCATCGAGTCCCATCTGCAGTTGGCGCCCGAGCTCATGCTTTTCTGCGGCATGGCGCTCGGCTATCGCGATGAAGAAGCTCCGATCAATCGTTTACGCACCGAGCGCGCTCCGTTGGACGAGTTCTGCGTCTTTCGTGGGATGTAGTCGAAAATCCGCCGCACAGCTACGTTGCCGATCATTCTGGAGTTTCGTCAGTGCGATGCACCGACCAAATGCGAACAGCAGCTTGCACTCGGGCGAGCTGCTGCTCAAGCGGGCTGCATCGACGCCAGTGCTACTTCGTGAAGAGCGTCAGCGCCGGCGTTTCGCCCATCTTCTGGTAGCCCGCTGGACCCGGGTGTAGACCATCCGTTTGGGCCCAAGTGGCATAGACCGTCTGCAGATTGGGAGGATTTCCGCCATCCGTGAGAGCCGCATCGAAATCGATGTAGCCATCGAACGCGCCGCTCTTGATGTACGTGTTGACTTGCTGGCGGACGCTCTCGTGTGCGGCACTGTAGTAGCTGTTGGCACCAAACGGGAGGATGGTTCCGCCATAGATGAGTAGGCCCTTGGCGTGCGCTCTGCTGATCAGGTCGTCGTAGGCCGTCTTCAGGGCGGCAAAGGATGTACCGCTGCTTCCAATGTCATTGACGCCATGATAAACGATTGCGTATTTGACGCCGCTTTGCCCGAGCACGTCTCGGGCAAAGCGAGCTTGACCGGCCGTGCCAGAGGTACCAACCAGATTGGTTGCACCGATCCCCTGATTTAGCATCCCCACATTCGCCGTTGCAGCGTTCGCCTGCAGGCGCGCTGCCAGAATGTCCGTCCACCGATTGTTCTTGTTGTTGTCCGTACCTCGGCCATCGGTAATGGAATCGCCGATAGCGACGGCGCACTTTGCCGATGCATCGGCCATGACGTCGATGCCCGAGATGAAGAACCAGAGTTCCTTCGTCTGAGCGGAAGTCATGTTCGCCGCACTGACGTTGGTACTGCCGGACTGAAAGTACGAGGTGGTTCTCGAACCAGAGTGTTGGGTCAGCGTGCTTGGAACGCTACCGAAGGCGGTCGTAATGGTGATATTGCCCTGGTTCGGGACCGTGAAGTCAATCGGATCGGACCAGACCTCCTTGCCCTGTGCGATGGTCACCGACGCCGTTCCGGAGAAAGCCAGCGCCTTGTCGGTCGCGGTATCGATGGTGCTGTCCACGGCCGGGGTGGCCTTGCACAGCGCGATGTGAGCCGAATTGATGGTGACCGGACCATTACCGAAGAGGTTCGAGAATTGCACGCGGATCTGGCTGCCACCCAACGAAACATGGGTGACCTGACGAACAACGCTGTTCGATAGCGAGATAGGCGGCGTGTTGTTCGAATTCGTATCAACGTAGGGCGACGCGGACCAAGTGCCGACCCAGTGACTGCCGGTCGAGCCGCCTACGGACGGGGCACCTGCGGTACTCGCTCCACCCACGGATGCATTCCCGCCGGTTGCTGAGCCCGCGCCGCCAACCAAAGTTGTAGTGCCGCCAGTGGTCGTGTTTCCGCCGCTCGTGTTTCCGCCGCTCGAAGCGCCGCCCGACGTCGCCTTGCCACCGATGGCGGACGCGCCGCCAGTGGCTGTCGTGCCGCCGGCATTTACGGTGCCACCAGCAGAGGCTCCTCCACGGCTACTGCTTCCGCCGGTCGTGGCGGTGGTGCCTCCGCTGGCACTGCCGCCGGAGGCAGAAGTTGTGCCGCCCTGTCCAACGCCGCCAGATGGGCTTCCGCCGATCCCGACCTTGCCCCCAGTTTGCGTTGGGTTTCCCGTGGTTCCACCGACAGAGGCGTTACCGCCACGACCTGAGCCATTACCTCCAACTGAAGCTGTTGCACCGCCCGATCCTGCGATCGGACTCACAACGGTTTCGCTGCATGCAAGGAGCATCGAAACGCCTGCGGCTACCAGGCCGATTCTCGAGGCAAGCGAGGGAGCGTGAGGTAGGGAAGTTAAAATCATGGCTATGTCCGCGCAGTGGTGTTGGGGACGGATTTCCGTTGGGAAATTCGTCCCGCTTTTGGTTTTGGGGCGCCCGCAGCACGCTGGGGCTGACGAGCACCGAAACAGTCTGGAGGATACCTGGAAGGCATCAGGATACCCCGCCAACCCGATACTCGGCAATGGTCAGGAATGCGCCTTGACCCTTGCGGTTTTCCGGCCCCAACGTGCCATGCCGCCTGGCCAAACGGGGGAAAGGCAGATTCGCAGCCGCTGGCGTCTACGCGCGTTCCTGTACCGCCGAATCGGATTCTGCTCCCCCGAGTTCTGCTATCAGCTCCTCGAGGAGCTTCTTGGCCTTCTTCGAGATCTTCTTCGGAACGGCCACGTTGACAACCACGTGCAGGTTGCCGCGCCCGCCGCGTTGGTCGAGTCGAGGCATGCCGTGGCCGCGCATCGTGATGACAGTACCGGGTTGCGTGCCTGCGTCGATGTTCACGTTGATACGTGTGTCATCCGGGAGCTCGACCTCAGTGCGCCCACCGAGGGTGGCGGTTCCGAATTGCACCGTGATCTGCAACGCGAGGTCGTTACCCTCGCGTTGAAATTTCGAGTCACCTTCGACGGTGATGTCAACGTAGAGATCGCCCGGGGGGGCATTGGCGCGCCCGGTCATGCCTTGACTGGGCACGCGCAGGCGTTGCCCCGAGTCGATCCCTGCCGGGATACTGACGAGCACCTTCTTCTGCCGTTCCACGCGCCCTTGGCCGCTGCAACTCGAGCAGGGTTTGCTGATGACTTCACCCCGCCCGCGACAGCGCGGGCAAGTGGTGGCAAACATCAAGAAACCGCGCTGTGTTGCCACTTGGCCCGAACCACCGCAGGAATTGCAGCGCTCTGGGCGACTCCCGGGTGCGGCACCACTGCCGCCGCAGTCATCGCAATGGGCAACGCCGCGCACGTTGACTTCGCGCTTGGTGCCAAGCATCGCGTCCCTCAACGAGACAGTGACATCGACTTGTACGTCTTGTCCGCGATCGGCATTTCGACCTTGCCGCGACGCGCCACCAAAACCACCAAAGAAGTCGGAGAACAAATCCTGGAACTGGCTCAGGATGTCGCCCATGCCAGCCTGCGAGAAGTCGACACCGCCGCGACCTTCTACGCCGGCAAAACCGAAGCGATCGTAGGCTTGCCGCTTGTCGGCGTCGGACAATACCGAATAAGCTTCGGTGGCTTCCTTGAACTTGACCTCGGAGTCCTTGTCACCCTGATTGCGATCGGGATGAAACTTCAAGGCAGCTTGCTTGTAGGCCTTTCGGATATCGTCGCTGGCAGCATCCTTAGATATGCCGAGAACTTCGTAGTAGTCGCGCTTGTCCGTCATCTTCGCCTGGGCAAATTGGGCCCGCCGAAGCTAAGGCTTTCGCGCCGTATGTCAACGCACCGGCCGAATGGCGGACGCTCGACGAGCGAGCGAGTCGACCATGGTCTGCCGATACAACCTAGCGTTCGCTACGTCCCCCCAGCTGGGAGAACAGGACCTCGTTTTGCTGCAGACGCGCACGCGTCTGCTCGAGCTCTTGGGAAATTTCATCAAATTTTTCAGCACGTTGGCTCAGTGCGGCGTTGTCGCGCAGGAGCTGCTGCAGACGCCAATCGCAAGCGCTCAGATCGGCCTGCTGCTTAGCAGCCAAGGCCGCCAGGCGATCGAGCTTTTCGCGCAGGGGCTGTAGTTCCGGTTGGACCTCAGGCTCTGCCCAGGCAGAAGCCTGATCGGCGCTCAGATGCGTACTCGTGCTGGCAGGAGAGCTAACGGTCGGCCCGTGGGTCCAACTCTCGGTGGCTATTGTCGAGACTGAAGTGGGCGGTGGCTGCGCATTCACCAGGTCAACGGGTGCGACGGCCGAGGGAGCGACGGCCGCCGCCGGAGGTCGGTTCTGCGTGCGCTCGAGTTCGCGAACGAGGCGTGCGCCAAACTCCTCGGTGTGTTTGAGATCCAACTCGAGTTTGCGGATCCGCTCGCCGCGCTCGCGCAACTGGGACTCGAGATGGCTCAATTCCGAGAGCTGCTCTGGGTCCTCCGCTTCTAGCGCTCGCGAGAGCTCGTCGATGCGCTGGCGCGCTTCTTTGAACTGCTGTTCGACTTGCGCGCGTTGCGATTCAGCGAGCGCTTGCTCTGCGAGGGCTTCCGACTTTTGAGTCTCGAGCTTGCGTTCGAGAGCAAGCTTCCGATCTTCGACCTGCTGCAGCGACTGTGCGAGGTTCGTCTTCTCTTGGGCGAGGATTCGTTCGGTGTCGTGACGGTGGCTTTCGGCGGCGGTCAACCTTCCGACGAGTTCACACTTTTCGGTTTCAAGGCGTTCGATCGTCTTGCGCCAATCCTCGAGCACACTCGGCTGCTGGCGTGGCGCGTTCTCGAGAACTCCGACCTTTGCGCGCAACTCTTCGAGCTCTTGATCGCTATCGTCGGCGCGGGCGTCGGCTGTAGCCGCTCGGGCCTCGAGCTGAAGAATCCAGCTTTCTTTGCGCTCGAGCTCCTCTTGTAACAGCCGGATTTGGCGCGCTAGATCGACGTCCTTCTGGTGACGCTCCGCGGCCTCTGCCAGTTTGCGCTGTTCGGCTTCCAGCCGTGCCAGACGCTCGACCGCGCTGCGCTCTGCCGAGCGCGCGGTGCGCAGCTGCTCGCGGAGCAACCGTTCCGTGCCGCCTTTCGTCAACTGCTCGTGTGGTAGCTGCACGACCAAGAAGGAATCGAATTCGACGTCGAGGTGGCTAGCAATCGCAACGAACCACTCGGGCTCTTCGGTGCCTCCCGGCACGAAACCCGCGTCTAGGTTGGGCACGGGTTCGTCAGATGGTGCCAGTTCCGCGACGGAATAACCAACGAAGGGCATCTGCCCCGCCATGCGCACGACGGGAAACTCACGATGCACTAGGTCATATAGGGAGTAGTAGTCGAGCGCGCGACCGTGGTCGGTACTGCAGGCGATCAACGCGTCTTCGACGTCGGGATTCGGTGCTGCTACGAGGGCCAGCCCACGCGTGCTGAGCGCGCGCTTGAGCCGATGCAACGTTGCAGAAGGATCGGCATAGGCCGCGAGGTTCTCGACGAAACCGACATCGAAGGCACCGTCGCGCACGGCCAAGCCTGCACCGCCGAGCGGGGCAAACGACACGTTCTGTGAGGTGTTGCGCGCTGCGGCCTCGGAGACGCGGGTTGCGTCCGAGTCACAGACATGCACCAACCGCGCGCCACGCTCGAGCAACTGTTCCCAGAACGGGGACAGGGCGTTGCCGAAAACCAAGACGCGCCGCCCGTCCACGAATTTTTCGGCGAATGCGGCAAGGGCAATACTGGGGCGGATCGGGGCGGAGTGCGGCATCGCGGCAGGCGAGGTTAGCCAGAAACCAGTCTGCAGACCATAAGTGTTGCGTCCCTCGGGCCGCCCGGCGATTCGGTCCGAGGCAAACCGTGGCGCGGTTCACGCGGTTCACAGTTGGCGACAAGGCTTCGGGATGCGGCAGGGGGTGCCGCAATTCAGTCCAAGCGCCAGTCGCTCGACCTGCTCGGCCGAGTGAGCACCAACACCGGTGCCGGCAAGGCAAAGCATCACCGAATCGTCGCTATTGATGGGATGCGACGGTTCGGTGCAAAGGCCGTTGATGCAGACACCCTGGTTGAGGCCCTCGGAAGCCGGGCAGTTTGAGTCGCCTTCGCAGACCACTGGCCGGCAATCCGAAATGGTCGGTTCGGTTCCAGCTGGGACTGGACCACAGACGCCGACCAGTCGTCCGGTTGCTCGCAGTTTGATCACCTGGGAGGACTTGGCTTTGGCGGCTTTCGCGTCCATTGCGCCAGTTGCGCCGGGTCCGGCCATTTGGGAAAGGGCGCAGATCCGGTCCGACGAGCATTGGGACAGAAAGCTGCGGCCATCGCTGTCTTGGATGGTTTGTTCGGTGCGACCACGACAAGAAGCGGCCAACGCCGATAGTCCCGCCGTAAATACCAACCAATGCAGCCAACGTGAAGGTGATTCCAGGCTCACTCGACCAGGCATATTGGGAGACTACCAATATTCCGGGTGATTCGTCGAAGGGAATGGTTAAGCTCCGGCGTACCGAACATGACCACCGTGCACAAGAGAACGCTCGTCGTCGACGGCATTACGCCTGTCTCCGCCTATGGGTCGCTGCGTAGGCGCGCGCAAGGTGGCAGCTTCTTGCTCGAGAGCGTGATCCCGGGTGAACGCTGGGGCCGCTATTCGATCTTGGGGTATCGTCCGAAGCGTCAGATCATCGTGTACGCTGAGCCGGGGCGGGATCCATTCGAGGAGCTCGCGCGGCAAATCCCAACGGGGCAGGCGGCACCGAGTGACCTGGCCGAACGCTTCGCTTCGGCCTTCGTCGGCGTCGTCAATTACGACATCGTGCATACCGCGACCAAGGTCGACCCTTGGCCGAGTCAAGGCGCCAAACTTCCAATTGCGCGTCTCGTTGCCGACGCAACGATTATCGTCTTCGATCACCTGACGCACACCGCAACTCTGGTGGCGTCCGACGCGACGGCCCTCGATGAGGCGGTCGCCGATCTCGCGCGGCTGGCGCCATTGCCACCCATGGAACCGCCGGATCCAATGGCGCTCCCGGACGACATTGACGTTACCATGTCGGATGAAGCCTACGAACAGGGGGTCGAGCGGATCAAGGAATACATTCGTGCCGGCGATGCCTTCCAAGTCGTCTATGCCCGCACGTTTTCGACCCCCAGAGGGTCGGCAGACCCCTTCGACGTGTATCGGTCGCTCTGTGTATTGTCGCCGTCGCCTTACATGTACCTCTTGGAACTGCCAGCCCACGATGCTGCGCCCGAGGTCGCGATTGCCGGAGCCAGCCCCGAGACCTTGGTGCGTGTTGAAGGGCGTCAAATGACCTTGCGGCCCATCGCTGGCACGCGACGGCGTGGGCGTACCCCCGAGGAAGACGTCGCGCTGGCGACCGAGATGCTCAGCGATCCCAAGGAACGCGCCGAGCACGTCATGTTAATAGACTTGGCGCGCAATGACTTGGGCCGCGTCGTAAAGACAGGTAGTGTGAAATTGCCCTTGCAGATGGCTGTCGAACGCTACAGTCACGTCATGCACATCGTGAGTGAAGTGACGGGTGAGGTCGCTGCCGGTAAGGGGGCGTGGGATGTCCTGCGGTCGGCGTTTCCAGCTGGCACGCTTAGCGGTGCACCAAAAGTGCGAGCCATGCAGATCATTCGCGAGTTGGAGCAGCGGCCGCGCGGTGCCTACGGTGGCGCCATTGGCTACGTGACCCAGGGGCTCGATCTCGACTTCGCAATCGCGATCCGTACTGTCGTCATGCAGAACGGCCGCTTCGAGGTCTCGGCCGGTGCTGGCATCGTTGCCGATAGCATACCGGCCCTCGAAGCCAAAGAAACCCGCAACAAAGCACGCGCAGCCCTGGCCAGCATCCACGCGGCTCGGCAGCGCACGAGCCGGTAGGGCAAGGGGACGAAGCGTGATAGACGAGAATGCCTTTGGCGTCCTTGTGGCCCACTACGATCTCGAGAGCGTCGAGTACTCCCTCGGCGAATCGGCTTTCCTCGAGTACTTGGTGCGGTTCGCGGACTTGATCGAGCAGCGACTAGCCGCGCAGCCGCTCGGCAACGAACTGCGGCGCATCGAGCTTGGGCATGCGCTTTACCTGGAATTCGCTGATGGAGACCAGCAGACCGATCCCATCGTTTGGCTGCGCAGCATGCGCCAAGTGCTCATCGATGCCGATCTACCCAACATCTGTGCGCTTACGGCGGGTGGACGTTGGGTGCAAGCTTCGTCGGAAGACGTCTCGAGTGACAGCGACCTTTCCCCGGTCGCTGGTGCGGCAAAGGCGCGCGAGAGTGGCGCATGGCGTGTCAGTACGTCCCCGAATGCCGACGACAGCAACGCACAAGCGTCGCCCCTGCCCTTGGTGGATTCGCGTTCGCATGACGAATGCTCGCGGGTGTATGGTCCGAGCGAGGCTCTACGCAAGGCGTTAGCGGCTGAAGCTTTGGCCCAACCCACGACGAGTGAGGGTAGCGATTCCGGCTGGGGTCCGGGCTTGTACGTCGAGAAGGATGCCATCGAGCAACTGGGAAAGAACCTCCGAAATACACCGACCGCGTTGCCCGTGCTGTCGGCGACGTTCTATCGGATTGGGGCGTGAATCGTGCGCGTCGTGAGGCAAGGGCGCACTTGGGATTGCCTGTCCGTGTCGGTTCGGTCATCATTCGGTCGTTGATTTGTTAGTGCGAGGAAGCAACGGGCTGTGGCGCAAACGTCGAATAGCTATCTAAATTCATGGATTGAGAAGCTGCTTTGGAGTGTGATTGGCGTCGCTGTCGTTGTGAGGTTCCTGGGGCTGGAATTTACACCGCCCGGCTTCTCGATGGACGAAGCGATGGGAGCTACGAATCTGGTTTGCCTTGGGCAGACCGGGAGAGCTGCAAACAACGAAGCGTGGCCACTGTTCGCGAATGGTGCCGGTGGTGGATTCTATACCCCCGTCTACCTGTACTTTGGCGCAGCCTGGACTCGGTTGTTTGGGATCTCGATCGGCGCGATACGCTCGATACCGGCAGTATTTGTCAGCATCACGTTGCTGGGGGTCTACTTCCTCGGTCGCCGTCTCGGTGGTTCACGTGCTGGGTTCTGGGCTTTGTTGCTGGCCAGCCTATCTCCCTGGGGGTTCCACTTCTCTCGCGTAGCCTGGGATCCGCCATTGGCGCCAGCCTTCCTCGTATGGTGCTGCTTCTTCTGGACGCTCACGCGACCCGTTATCGGTGGCGCACTTGCGGGAGTGGCATTCACACTTGCCTTGTACAGCTATCCACCAGCGAGGATTCAAGCTCCGCTCGTGTTTGCTGCCCTCTTCTTCATCACCTGGCAGACTACGCGAAAGCGTCTAGTCCGTGCGTTGAGTTTTGCGATTGGGAGTGTGCCGCTGGCAATCCCCTTGATTCGCCGAATGTTGGATCCCAATTTCGCTGGGCGTGGCAGTCTTCTGGCGATATTTACCCCCGACTATCTCAAGGTACACCGCGGGTTTTGGAGCTCGGAGTTCTACTTCGTGCGCAACTTGCTCGACAATGTCGCGGAGCACCTGCGGCCGAGCTTTCTGTTCCTGAGTGGCGATCCGAATCTCCGTCACGCATCACAATATGTCGGTGAGCTCGGACTCGTGGACGATCTCGCCTTGTTGCTCGGGATAGCACTCCTCTTCATCGCGGTGCGAGGCGACCAACACCGCCCGGTCGAGGCGGGAAGCAATCCGCCGCTGACTCGGTTGTTTGGTCTTGGAGTATCGGGGTTTTTGCTGGGGATTCTGCCGGCTGCATTGACCTGGGAAGGTCTGCCCCACGCACTACGAGCCATTGGGGCGTGGCCCTTCGTGTCGCTCATTGGGGCCGTGATCTTGGTTAAAGCCGAACAGCGGTGGCACGCCATTCGCGGGCTCGTTGGTGCAACGGCATTGTTGCACATTGGGATCTTCGGCTACTGCTACGTCTATCAGTTTCCGAGGGTTGCAGCCGAAGCCTTCGTAGTCACATGGAACGCGCGCTTGGAGAAGCCTTGGAAGCAGAGCGCGGAAACGCGGAAGGCGAACGCGCGCGATGCCCCCGAGGAACAGCGGTACTTTCTAATGCGAACTGGCAACTACGACTGCAACGAAAGTGAGCGCGTGCGTGCCGCCTTGGCAAAGTAGTGCACCATTCACTACCGCCAGACAAATGGTTCTGCGCGGTGGCGTTCCCAGTCGCATTCCCAATGTAAGTGCATGCAGGACAGCTTGCTACTCCGGCGATGTTGGAGCACGCTTCAGTTTCTACGCTTTCTTCCTGGATTTTGCACTCATGCCCCATCACCCGTCTGGCGGTTGAGCATCGAAGTCGTTTCCGTCAGCAAGGAAGAAATGTCTGAGCCGATTGTCGCGATTCTCGCCACTGGTCAGAATCAATACTACGAGTAGTATTGATGCTTATTGGCCAAGGAGGCCCTGCCTTGAAATCGACTTGGATTCGCCCCGGTGTTGGCTGTTCTTTGGTGGCTGTTGGAGTTCTGATTGCTTGCGCCGAGGGCGCGAGCATCAATGCGCCGGCCATAGGTCAACCGAGTTCGGGTGGAACCTCCAGCAGTTCGGGCGGATCGACAGTTGCGACTGGACTCGGTGGGGCAAATCTTGCCGGAGGCAGTACCGCCACCGGACAAGGCGGTGCCACCGGGCAAGGCGGTGCCACCGGGCAAGGCGGTGTCACCGGGCAGGGCGGTGTCACCGGGCAGGGCGGCACGACCGCTGCGACGGGAGGCGTCACGGCAATCGGCGGGACCAGTGGCAGCGTGGGGGGAACCTTTGCATCGGCTGGCTCCAAGGCCACAGGCGGAACGGCCTCGACCGCCGGAGGTCCTGCGGCAGGCGGAACCGTTGCGACGGGTGGAGTGGTCGCCAACGCAGGCACCACGACCAAAGCAACGGGTGGCGCAGTCGCAACTGGCGGAGCTACTGCTGCTGCGGGAGCGCTCGCAACCGGTGGTGTTGAAGCAGCCGGAGGCACCGTGGCAACCGGGGGCGCAGTCGCAACGGGTGGAGCTACTGCTGTGAGCACCGGGCTGCAAATCCAACTCCAGAACTGCCAGACTACTTGTGCCCCTGCCGATCAATCGATCATAGTGTACTTTTACCTCATCAATAATGGCACGACTGCCGTTGACCTAACGGACGTCACCGTTCGCTATTACTATACAGATGCAAGCGTGAATGAGGTCAGAGTCGACTACGAAACCCACAGCGGTACCGTGACCGGCAGCATCGTGGCCATGCTCGATGCAACGGCCACCGCCGATCACTACGCACAGTTTGCTTTCTCTGCGGGAACCCTTGCCGCTGGAGCCACACTGAGAGTGGATTCAGACGTGCACGACGTAGCCTCATGGAAGTTGCTTGACGAAACCGATGACTACTCGTTCACACGCTCGACCGCCTACTCGGTCACCGACAAGATGACCGTGTTTCAGGGCACGACGTTGGTCTGGGGGATCGAGCCGTCGTAGGAGCGGCGATCGGAGCATTCATTGCTCTGAATTGCGAGCCCGCGGCTGGGCAACCATCGGCATGGTGCCTGATATTTGTCCGGATCTCGGGGAACTTCCGGTGGGGCCAGGAATTCTACCCTTGAACGGGCGACGTATTCCGTTCAACCAGTTTGACGATCCCTCGAGGAAGACCTAGAGGGAACCGGGCGTTTCATCCGCGTGCCAATCGCTATGCCTAGCACTACCTCGTCGTCCTCCACTCCGTTGGCCCGTAACGATTCGGATGCGCAGGCAGCCATGCGCTCTCCACGTGCTGTCGATCCAGCCGTTATGGCCGTTCTGGGCGAGGTGCGAAAGAAGAGCAAGACGAAGCGGCTGGTTCTCATCATCATCTTGGTCTTGCTGGTCGCGGCAACGGCAATCGGTGTCTACCGCTGGCGCTCGCGTCCGAAGGTCCAAGGGTTCGAGTTCGGTGACGTGACTCAGGGAGATCTGCGGATCGTGGTGACGGCGACGGGCACTCTCGAAGCCAAAAAGACCGTTGAGATTGGCGCCGAGGTGACGGGCAAGGTCGTAAATGTGGCGGTCGACTTCAACGACGCAGTGAAGAAGGGTCAAGAGTTAGCGACCATCGATCCTGAACAATTACGAGCATCGACACAGCAGTCGCGCGCCGAGCTTTCTGCGGCGCAGGCAACGGTGCTCGAGACGCGAGCCAGCGCCGAGGAGACGTCGCTCGCGGCGGCGCGCGCCGAGGAGCAGGCGAAGCGCGGTCTCATCTCTTCACAGCAACTGGAGTCCGCCCGCGCCGCAGCAGCGCGGGCGAGAGCGGCGCAATCGAGCGCGGAGGCGCGTACAGTGTTGTCACGAGCGTCGCTGGGACTAGCGTCGACGCGTCTCGAGAAGACGAAGATCCTGTCGCCGATCGACGGGATCGTACTGTCGCGCAGCGTCGAACCGGGCCAAACCGTAACCGCGGGGTTCCAGACACCCATCCTATTCAAGCTAGCTGAGGATCTTTCGCAGATGCGCCTCATTATCGAGGTGGATGAAGCCGACATCGGCCGCGTACGGGAGGGCCTTGGCGCAAGTTTCACGGTGGATGCCTACCCGGACCGCGAGTTTGCTTCACGCGTCATATCGGTACGCAACGAACCCAAGGTGGCACAGAATGTGGTGACCTACCAAGCGGTTCTTGCTGTTGACAATGCAGAGCGCCTCCTACGTCCTGGGATGACCGCCACGGCCAGAGTGGTGTCAGAAACACTCAAGTCCGTCGTGCAAGTGCCGAGTGAAGCATTTCGTTTCGTGCCGCTTACGCGACCTGGAAAGAAGATCGCTCCACCACCCACCGATCCGCGTCAACGCCGCGTCTTCGTGTCCGACGGTACCGAACCCAGGCCCGTCATCGTCAAGATCGGCCAAAGCGATGGAAGCGTTACGGTCGTCGAATCGGGCAACTTGCCTGTCGGGAGCAAGGTCATTCTCGACCTGGTCGAGGCATCGGCACCATGATTTCACGTACGGTGCAGCAAACATCTGCGCCTTTGCTCGTCGAACTCTCGGGGATAACGAAGGTCTATGGGCGAGGTGAGTCTGAGGTGCGTGCCCTCGATGGGGTATCTCTCGATATTCGAGATGGCGAGTTTCTGGCCGTGATGGGGGCGAGTGGGTCAGGCAAATCGACCTGCATGAACGTACTCGGGTTCCTCGATCGGCCGACGGCTGGCAGCTACTTCTTTCGTGGGGTCGATACTGGACCACTCGTGCTCGACGAACTAGCGCTTCTACGGCAGCGCTTCCTTGGCTTCGTTTTTCAAGGATTCAACCTACTGGCCCGCACCACTGCGCTCGACAACGTGGAGTTGCCGTTGGTGTACCGTGGCGTGCCGCTGCGGCAACGCCGAGAACTCGCCCGGCGCGCCCTGCTGCGAGTTGGTCTCGGGGGTCGTGAACATCACACTTCGTCCGAGCTATCTGGGGGACAGCAACAGCGTGTCGCGATCGCGCGTGCCATCGTCACCGAACCCGCGCTCGTGCTCGCCGACGAACCCACCGGGAACCTCGATTCTGCAACGAAGATCGAGATCATGCGACTGCTGGTCGAATTGAATCGCGAACAAGGCATTACGGTGGTGATGGTGACTCATGAGTCCGACATGGCGGAATATGCCAGTCGAATGGTCTGGTTCAAGGACGGCAAGATCGATCGCGATCATGCGAATAGGGCCGCGCCATGATGATATTTCGCAGCATGAAGATGGCCGTGAACGAGGTGCGACGGAACACCCTGCGCAGTGTGTTGACCATGCTCGGGATCGTCATCGGCGTAGCGGCCGTGATTGCCATGGTAACGCTCGGCCAAGGCGCGACAGATCGCGTTACTGCAGACATCGCCGGCATGGGCCAAAATCTTCTGATTGTGACACCAGGCAGCGAGAAGCGGGGCCCGGTCAGCGATACAGCGGCACTGTTCACTCTGGACGACGCGCGGGCCCTCGAAGCCATACCGTTGCTCGCCGCAGTAGCGCCGGCCTCAACGAAAGGGGTGCTAGCGGTCAACGGCAGTACGAACTGGAACACGACCGCTCACGGCTCCACCAACGCATATTTTGATACTCGCGGCTACAAAATCGAAAGCGGGAGGCTGTTCTCCGATGCGGAACTTGCCGGTGGCACGCTCGCCTGCATTATCGGCGATACCGTGCGAAAGAACCTGCTTGGCGGCTCGAACGCCATCGGAGCTACGATGCGCGTTCAGAACGTCGCGTGTCGGATCGTCGGCACACTCTTAGCCAAGGGCCCCTCCACTTTTGGCCAAGACCAGGACGACTTCCTGGTGATGCCGTTGCGCATCTTTCAGCGTCGAATCCTGGGCAAAACTGACGTCAGTATGATGTTCGTGCAAGTAGCCAAGCCGGAAGAGGTGAACCGCGCGCGGCGACGCGTGGAAGCGCTGTTGCGGGAGCGTCGTCGAATCCTACCGGGTCAGCGTGACGACTTCGCCGTGCGTGACATGAAAGAAGTCATCAAAACCGTGAGCAGTGTCCTCGGGATCATGACGACTCTGCTCGGTTCGATCGCTGCCGTGAGCCTTCTGGTCGGCGGGATTGGCATCATGAACATCATGCTGGTGAGCGTGACCGAGCGGACTCGCGAGATCGGGATTCGGCTTGCCATTGGCGCGCGCACGCGTGACGTGCTTTGGCAGTTTCTGGTCGAGGCCGTGGTCTTGTCGCTGCTCGGTGGGACGATTGGCGTTGCCGTAGGCCTCGGTGGGTCGTACCTAGCAGCGCGTGGCCTCGGGTTGCCCTTCCGTATTCTGCCCAATATCTTGCTGTTGGCCTTTGCCTTCTCAGCAGGGGTTGGCGTTCTATTCGGATTTCTTCCCGCGCGCAAGGCCGCGCGCTTGAACCCAATTGAGGCATTGCGCCATGAATAGAAGTCTTCTTGCTGGGTTGTTCTGCGGGTTGGTTGTAAGTGGCGTGGTGACTGCGCGGGCTGAGACCACCGAAACGACCACCGGGGCCAAACGAAACATCACGCCACTCAACGCGGTTGCCGCTGCAGCGAAATATAACCCTGAGTTGGCCGCAGCGCTTGCGGATCTGCGTGCTGTTCGGTCTCTAGTCGAGGGGGAAGAGCATCGCTACGCTCTCGTATGGGGTGCCGAAGCGGGCGTGACGCGCACTAAGAATCCATCGCTCGGACCGGCTGGGACAATGGTGCCGCAGACCGATGACGTCACCATCTCGACGGATCTTCGCCGGAAGCTTTCGCACGGTGGCAACGTCGGAGTGACCGTGTCCGGCAAGCGCTTCACGACGCGGACCTACTTCGGGTTGCCGCCTCAGGCATTTACCATGGGTCCTGCCTACGGCGCTAGCGTCAAGCTAGACGCGACTCAGCCGCTTTTGCGCGGGTTCGGCAATGCCCAGGGCGAAGCGGCCCTGAACCAGGCGAGGATCCAGGCCGAGCAGAGTGCGGCCAGCTTTCATCGTATCACCTCCGACAATCTGGCAGCGGTGCTGCGGGCCTATTGGGAGCTCGCGTACGCCCAGCAGGCGCTCGAGATCAACGTCGAGTCATTGCGTTTGGCTACCGCGCAGCGTGACGAGGCCAATGCGCGGGTCGAAACCGGGGCACTTGCCGCCGTCGAGTTGACCTCATTCGAGACGCGCATCGCACAACTAGAATCCGATAGCAGCGACGCCGAGGTGGAAGTCGAGCGGCGTAGCATCGAGCTCTTGCGATTGAGCAACCTCGACGCCCATGGCGCTTCACTCGAAGTGGCACCGGTGCAAGTGATGACGGAAGCACCACCCTATGCCGAACTGCTCAGCATCGCGCACGCTCGCTCGCCGTCGCTCAGAGAGTTGAAAGCTGTCGCGGCCCTCGCGGAATCGCAAGCGAGCATTGCCGGCGATTCATTGCGACCGGCGCTCGACGTCAATGCTTACGTCCAAGCCCAAGGCCTGAGCAACAAGGACTTCGGACCCGTGATGGCGCAAGTGGGTGAAATGTCTGCGTTGAGCGCGCACGTCGGGCTGCGCTACGAGACCTCGCTCGACTCGACGCAACGTCGGATGCAGGCTTCCCAGGCGCGGTTTGTCGCTACCGCCGCGCGCAAGCGGGTCGAAGTAGCAGAGCGTCAGCTGGATGCGAACCTCAGCAAGAGCTATGCGGAAGGTCGGGCGTCGAGGCGCCGTATCGAGCTAGCGGCGCATGCGGTCGAACTCGCGGAGCGCCAGCATCAGGCAGAAAAGCAGCTCTTCGAGACTGGTGGTTCGACGGCAATTCGAGTGCGCGAGGCCGAGGAACAGATCCGGTCGAGCCGGCTTTCGTGGCTGCGAGCAAGAGTAGACGCACTCGGGACCGAGATTGAACTCGATCGGATCAGCGGACGGCTCGGGGAGGCGTATCTTCAGCGCGACAAGTGATGTGACTTCGATCTGGCGCGACGAGCGGCAGCGGAATGCCCGTCTACCCATCGATGATTTCGTCGACCGTGCGTCTTGATTGAGGAACTCTTGGTTCTGGGAGCTGCCGAGCGTGATGAGCGGCGAGCTGTGTCGACAAGAGGAAGCAGAAGACCATGTTGTCGCGGTATCCAACGTGATCTGGAACACCTTGGGCGAACTTGCCGAGAAAGCGCTCAACCATGCGCGGTTCGAACAGGCCCACCGCATCGAGCGCCGCAGGCTCGAGATGGTTGCTGGCCAACTCGCCGAGCTTGCCGTTGGGGAAGAACGCTTTGAGATCAGGTGCTTGGTAGGGCATCTTCGGGCGATCGACGATGCTCGCCGGGAGCTCGGCGCGATACGCCTCACGCAACAGGTGCTTCTGCGACAGGAGCGGCATCTTGAACCGGTCAGGAAGGTGGAAGACCCAATCGACCAAGGTATGATCCAAAAATGGATAGCGGCCTTCGACACCGTGCGCCAGGCTCATGCGATCCGCTTGAGATGAAAGGAGGTATCCTTGAAGCAGCGTTCGCATCTCGAGGTGCTGATTGCGTTGAAGCATCGAAAGTTGACCCCAATTCGAAGGAAGTATCGCTTCGATACGTTCCATGAGGAAAGCATCGTCGACTTTGGGGCGGACCTCTTGCCTCAGATAGTTCACGAGAATGCGGTTATTGTGAACGCGCAGATTCAACCCAAGCAGGGAATTGTCGTAGGTCTGCAGAAAACCTTCATAGAACATGCGCATCAATCCGAACTGCTTGCTGTCTCGGTAGTGTGCCAAGTGCGGATAGAGCGTTCTGAGCAGCTGCGGTCGCAGCTGGGAAGTCGGGTGTTTCGCCCAGAATTTCAATAGTTTCAGCTCCTTGAACGTGTCGTAGCCCCAAAGGATCTCGTCTGCGCCTTCTCCCGTGAGCACGACTCGGATCCCCGCTTCTCGTACGTGCTTGGCGAGCAAGAACAACGGAACTGGCGCGGTGCGAAACACAGGGCGCTCGCCATGTCGAATTGCTTCTTCAAATGTGTCCTCGATGGTGCGGTAGTCGACAGTTAGAGTGAACCGATCTGTATTCAGCTGATCCGCCATGGTCGCCTGGTATGCAGATTCGTCGAAGGCGGCGTCGGAGAAAGCAATCGAAAAGGTCTTGAACCGATCGGTACGCAGACGATTCGTGAGAAGAGTGACAACGGAGGAGTCGATGCCGCCACTCAGATATGCACCGACGGGCACGTCGCTCCGCAGTCGAAGTGCTACGGCATGGTCGAGTCGGTCGCGAAATTCGGACTTCGCGGATTCGAAGTCATTGGGACTCTCGTCGTGGCAGCTGGCACCCAGCTCGTGATAGCGGTGGGTATGCTGCGTGCCGTCGAGTTGGAAAGCAACACAAGTGCCCGCTTCGACCGATTGCATACCGGCGTAGACGGTGCGGTCCTCCAATGTGTTCCAGAACAGTCCATGTTCGACCAGGTTCGTGGGGTCGAGCCGGCGCTCGAGCCCAGAGACTCCTCCGAAGGCTTTCAATTCGGACGTGAACCACACGGCACCATCATGCCGAGTGAAATAGAGTGGCCGAACGCCGAAACGGTCGCGTCCTGCGAGCAACTGACGCTTCGTCGCGTCCCAATACAGGAAAGCGAACTGACCATTGAGCCGCTCAAGTGCACCCTGACCCCATTGCATGAGCGCACGCAACAGGACTTCTGTGTCACTTCTAGTACGGAAACGGTGCCCAAGTGCCTCGAGCTCCTGTCGCAACTCGATGTAGTTGTAGACCTCGCCATTGTAGCTGAGGCAATGCTCGCCAATTGCGAAGGGTTGATGGCCGTCAGAGACGTCGATGATTGACAGGCGCACGTGGCCGAGTCCAATGAGCCGTGATGCATGAGTGCCCCAGCCGTCAGGCCCGCGATGCTGGAGCTGCCCCAGGATCAACTCGAGGTCGGCGCGCCGCTCGACCGCGGACTTGGGTCCTCCAAGAATTCCAGCTATGCCACACATTGCCGTTTCTCCACCTGATTGGATCTTTCCCAAGGCTCTCAGCGGCTGCGAGGAGCCATTGGGCGCGCCGTGGCGCAAACATTAGGACCCTATCACGATGGCCTCACCTCCATATAGACGCGATGACGTAGTTTCGAAGATGAAGAAAAATTCTCTATTCCCGCGAGCCGAGAAGGGTGAGAATCGGTGGTTCTATGAACGACGCTGAAGCAGTGCGGCAATCGCTCACCGCGTTCGTGACTCGCAACTTCAACGTTGCCGAACACGATATCGACATGGACCAGTCTCTCATCGACCAGGGAGTCATTGACTCCTTTGGCCTTGTCGAGATCACAGCATTCATCGAGCAACAGTTCGGAGTCAAGGTGCGCGAAGCGGACATGACGCGTGAGGCATTCGGATCCATGAATAAGATGGTACGATTCATTGGCGTTCGGATGTCCGAGGAGAAGTAGTCATGCAACGATGCGTGAAGTGTATCCTGTCGGAATCGGTTCCCGGGATTACCTTCGACGAAGCTGGTGTCTGTGGCTTCTGCCTGGATACTGTCTACTTCACTAGCGAACAAGAGGCCATCGAACGTGCGCGGGCCCAGGTCGCTGAACTATTTAAGGTTAAGGGACATCCCTACGACGCTATCGTCTGCAACAGCGGTGGCAAGGACAGCGCTTACACCCTAAAGCTGGCGGTTGAACGCTATGGGCTGAAGGTCGTTTCTTTCACCCTGGACAACGGATTCATTGCCAGTCAGGCATTCGAGAACATACGTACCGTTGTCGACGCACTTGGTGTGGATCAAATCACTGTTCGTCCTGCGCGGCCGTTCTACAGTGCGGTCATTCGCGCCTCTGCGCTGTTGCCGATCTATCGTGAACAAACCCAGGTGCGGATATCTGCGGGGTGTAACTCGTGCATCTCCCTGGTCAACACCACCGCATTGCGGATGGCACTCGAACGGCGGATTCCGTTCATTCTGGCCGGATTCACCTTGGGCCAAATTCCCACCAACGGGATCGTTTTCAGGAACCATTTCAGGTTCTTCGCGGATAGCCGCAAGGAATCCTTGGGTCGGCTCCGGGACGCTGTCGGCTCGGAGGTTGACGACTACTACGGGATTGCAGATGCAGTATTAGATCGCGTTGAGTCCTACCCCCACAATGTCAATCTTCTATGTCTCGAAGATATCACCGAGGAGCAGATTGTCTCGGAGGTGGCGAAAATCGGCTGGAAGCGTCCGCTGGGGGTCGATGGATGTTCTTCGAATTGTCACCTAAACACGTTTAATAACTACGTGCATGAACGGAAATTTGGGTACAGTCCTTACGAGTTCGAGCTCAGCCAGCTGATTCGCAAAGGCCTGATGACTCGTGTAGAAGCTCTGAGCAAGATCATGGATCAGCCAGTGGAAAACCTGGGCAAGATTGCTGAACGCTTGGACCTTTCCCGCGGAGACCGCGAACTGCTCGGTCTGGAGTAGTAGACAACCCATGGTTGCGGCTGAGTTCAGAGGACTGACGGCAATGGTGGTTTCGGCAGCCGCATTTCTTGCAGGGTGCCGTTCGAAGGCTCCCGCCCCGGATGCCACTGCAATTGCACTGGGTCGCCTCATGGTGCCCGATACCTATCGTCGCGCCGGGCTGCCATATTCCCTGCCGTACCGGTTGTTTGTGCCACGGGTGTATGACGCGCGGAAGCGCTATCCGCTCGTCCTGTATCTGCATGGAGCGGGAGGTAGGGGCGCGGACAATCTACTGCACTTGTCGGACGACGTGGCAGAGCTCGTGTCGGATAAGGTTCAGAATATCGAGGCCTTCTTTGTCTTGGCTCCTCAGTGTCCAGAGGGCGATGAGTGGGTCAATCGCCACGATACCGTTCCATTTCGCAACTACGATCAGGCACGAGTAGAAGAGAGCCCGGCTTCGCAGATGGTCTTCGAAGTCATTCGTAACCTTCAGGCGAAGTACGCCATCGACGCTGGGCGTCTCTACGTGGTCGGGTACTCGATGGGCGGTTCGGGGACTTGGGACTTCATCACGCGTCACCCGGGGGTCTTTGCTGCGGCTGTGCCGATAACTGGCGTCAACGACCCAAGTCGCGCCAAGTCGATGGCCCGGACTGCCGTGTGGGCATTCCATGGTGACAAGGACGACGTGTCACCAGCCGCAAACACGCGGGTAATGGTCCGAGAACTGCAGCAACTAGGCGCAGACGTCCGCTACAGTGAGCTGAAGGACATTGGACACGACAGTAGTCGATTCGCATTTCAAGATCTCGAGGTGTATCGTTGGCTTTTGTCCCATCACAGACAATGACGAAGTTGGCGCTACCCTGGGGTTTCTCTGCGTTGTCCAAACGATGGCGTCAACTTGATGCGAGGGGTTGGTGATGAACGATCCGGATAGCGACGGCCAGTCGAATGCGATTGCCATCATCGGAATGGCGGGACGGTTTCCCGGAGCCATCGACGTTGATGCGTTGTGGCAGGTCAGCACCCGGCCTGGGGACACATTGCGTCACTTTTCCGCTGAAGACTTGCGCCCTTTCGAACCCGATCCCGCGGCAGTTGAGTCTGCGGAGAACTACGTTCGCGTTCGTGGCATTCTCGAAAACGTTGAGGACTTCGACGCTGATTTCTTTGGGGTGTCTCCTGGTGACGCTGCACTCTTGGATCCACAGCATCGGTTGTGGCTCGAAGTGGCGTGGCATGCGCTTGAATCGGCCGGGTACGCACGCGATGACCACGGGCAAGTCGTAGGCGTCTATACCGGGACGTTTCCAAGCACCTACCTGCACTACTGCCTGCTGCGTTCCCGCGCGGACGTGGAAGAATTCGTGCGAATGCGGCGGGCTCGCTCGTTCGCGCAAATGGTCAACAATGACCCGGCATTCTTGCCCACGCGTACCGCCAATCGGTTCAACTTGCGTGGGCCAGCGATCAACGTGCAAACGGCTTGCTCGACGTCCTTGGTGGCCATTGGGATGGGGGTGCAGAGTCTGCTGAGCTACGAGAGCGATATCGTATTGGCTGGTGGCGTCTGCGTAACCGTTCCCCAGAAGACTGGGTATTTCTATCAGGAGGGTGCGATCTACTCGCGTGATGGCACCTGCCGCCCCTACGACGCCAAGGCCTGTGGCACGGTGTTTGGCAATGGTGCTGGAGCAGTCGTCTTGAGGCGGCTTCGAGACGCGCTCGATGCCGGCGACACCGTGTTGGCGACGATTCGCGGGATCGCTATCAACAACGATGGGTCGAACAAAGTAAGCTATGTAGCTCCGAGTGTTCGGGGACAGTCTGAGGTTATCGTTGCCGCGCTGGAGCTGGCAGACTTCAGTGCGGATACGGTTGGCTACGTTGAAGGACACGGTACGGCAACGCCGATGGGTGATCCGATCGAAGTCGAGGCATTGTGTGCAGCCTATCGCGAGTCATCGCAGCGCAAAGAGTATTGCTGTCTCGGCTCGATCAAGGGTTCGGTTGGACATCTGGATGCGGCTGCCGGCGTTACGGGACTGATCCACGCAGTTCAAGCCCTGCGTTATCAAGTGCTGCCGTCAACAGCACACTTCGTGGAGCCCAATCCCGAGTTGCGACTCACTGATTCTCCGTTCTTTGTCTTAGCTACACCCAAGGCTTGGGACGTGCCGGAAGGCCATCCAAGACGCGCTGCCGTCAGCTCTTTTGGCATTGGCGGGACGAATGTCCACGCGGTGCTCGAGGAAGCTCCGGTGCAGGACTCGAATCCGGGTTCTCCATTGACGAACGGTGTAGCTCTGCTGCTGAGCGGCGCGTCGTCCGCGGCGCTGGACGCTGCCACGGCAGAATTGAAGACCTGGTTCGAACGCGATCAGTCCACGCAGCCACAGCAGTGGTCGCTGAGAGATGTTGCATACACCTTGGCGCATCGACGTCGGCACTTCGTCCACCGTCGGGTCGTGCGCGTTGCCGACAGGAACGATGCCATACAGGCGCTTGGAGAGCGCAGTCGCTGGGAGACTGGTCGCAGTCCCGTCGCAAAGCGAGAAGTTGTATTCGCGTTTCCAGGCCAAGGAAGCCTCCGCCCGGGCGCCGTCGCCGCAATACTGCGACATAGTCCGGAGTTTGCTCAGGAACTGGCGTCCTACTGCGCCGAGACGACCGAATTCGTCGACTTGGATCTCTACGCCTGGTTTCAGAATCCGCAGGCTAGCCTTTCCGAATTGACGTCGGGGCGTCCGGCGTTGCAGCTTGCGGTGTTTTGCTTTGGCGCCGCCCTCGCGGCTTGGCTCAAGGCCAAGGGGATTGTGCCGGCTATTTGCGTAGGCCATTCACTGGGGGAATGGACTGCCGCTCATGTCTGCGGCGTGTTTTCCCGAGCCGATGCCGTTCGGGCGATTGCAGCGCGAGACCATTGGATGCACTCGACGGGTCCCGGCTCGGGACTCATCGTTAGTGCCGCTGCTGCCGAAGTGATCCCGCACCTGGGCCGAGAAACCTGGATCGTCTGCCACAACAGTCCATTGCATTGCATGGTAGGCGGCAGACCAGGGCCGGTTCGTGACGTGGCAGAACGGCTGAAAGCCTTCGGGATTGGTTGTCGCCTCACCGATATCGACGTCGCAGTGCATACTGTTCACATGGATGAAGCGGTAGCGGCATTCCGCTCGGCTCTCGCCGGTGTGTCCATGTCGCCGCCGCGGACTGCGCTCGTATCGACTGTCACTGGGAGCCGATTGAGCGACGAGGAGGCGGTATCCGTCGAGTATTGGGCAATGCAATTGCGCGAGCCTGTACGTTTCGACCTGGCTTGCCAAACAGTCGTGGCGAGCCAATCTGCGAAGCTTGTCGTTGAGCTGGGGATGGGCAGTGCGCTTCGGTTCCTATTTGGCGTTATGTCCCAAGAAGCCAAGGAAACCGACACGATTGCAATTCCTGGGAGTCTGCCTGAAGCGCCGGCTGGGTACTCTCCTGACTCTCTGGCACGTGCAGAACTTGCGTTGTGGGCTAACGGCCTTGCATTACCCGCGGATGCCGCTCCGCAGAGCGGACGTACTGTGTTCGGGTTGCCAGGTTATCCATTCCAGCGGAAGCGCTACTGGGTTGACCCACCCGAGCTACAGGCGTTTTCAGCTACCGGCAGCTCAGATGAGTCAGGCGGCAGAAGCGTTGATTCGCCCGGCACACCGGCAGCAAATAGGACCGTACTCGAGTCGATACTCGCCGCAATCAGTCAGCAGGCGAGGGTTGAATCGAGGACCATCGATTCGACCAAATCCTTTCATGACCTTGGCTTCGATTCGCTCTTTCTCGTTCAACTTGCGGAGCGCCTTTCCACGGAACTGGGGGCGAGCGTCGGGCTACGTTTGCTGATGGAACACAATTCGGTCGGGCGCTTGGCGGCGGAAATGGAATCCCGCGTTCCCAAGGGACCAATCCTTGACCCGATGCAGGAGCCTTGCCAATCTACGACCCAAGCGAATCTGAGTTTCCGCGGGCTGCACGTCGTGCAGCAAGGTGACGGCAAGCTGCCGCTGTTTGTCATTCATGGCGACGTACTCACGGATGCTCTGCCGAAGTATCTGGACTCGAATCAGACCGTCGTTGGATACTTGCACCAGGGAGCCGATGGTAACGAGATAAAGCTGACCACGGTCGAGGACTTGACGCGCAACTGCGTGGCCGAGTGGCTTTCGGCCTTTGGCAGGCGCTCCGTGGTGATTGCGGGGCATTCCTACGGCGGAATGATTGCATTCCAAGTTTGCCATGAATTAGCCAAGATGGGGATTGAAGTTCCCCTGCTGGTGCTTCTGGATCCTCAGCATCCGACGGTGTTTCGACCGAATCCCTTGTCGAGTCTTCGCTCGTTCTCTCGATGGCGGTACCTAGTGGCGGAGCATTGGGAAGCCGCAATCGACATTCGAAAGGCTCGACGGGCACTCAAGACCATTGGGCGTGTTCCAGTCGAGATGCGGACCGCGTATACCCTTGCCACGTACGACTTGGCAATTCGAGACTACCAACCGCCAACTGTAGAATGTGACGCACTGCTGTTTCGAGCCACCGAGAACTACGCAGAATTTCCCGACAATGGCTGGTCACGAGGCATCAAGGGGGATCTCGATGTCATCGCAGTACCGGGGGACCATCTCAGCGTTGTGCGAGATCCCAGAGACCTTGAAATTGTCGGTGCGGAATTGGCGATACGGTTGAGTGCGATGCGACAACGCTTCTTCGGCGCTATTCCCCCCGGGGCTACCGAACCAGTCGCGAGAGAACACGCGACAAAGATGACTCAACGATTCTGAACCACAACCATCCGACTGTGAATGACGCGACTACTCCTACCACGAAAACCAGGACGACCGTCGGGTGAACGCCTCGACTCACCATCATTGTTTTGCCCATTCCCATCACGGGGAGCTTGACGAGATAGGCAGCGAAGGTCAGGGCTCCTGCTTTGGATAGCCATACAAAGAGCCTCGGCCACTCTGGTTTGCCCGGCTTGTCGCCTGGCGGTAGGACCATGCCAGCTTGACTGGTTGTGAGTACGAGGCAGGCGAAACAGAGGCCAACCAGAGGGTAGCCAATCTGAACGGACAGCTTTGACTCAACATCTAGGCCACGCGTGATTACCAACGCAACCAAGCCTGCCGTCAAGCCGAGCTTCGTGACATGGGGAGTCGCCTGAACGATTCGATGGCGCAAGGTTTCGCGATGCAGTGCCCAAGCGGCGAGCAGACCGAACAGAAACGCATCACAGCGAGTCAAAGGGAAAGAGTAGCTACGCCATGCGAGATCGTTGCGCCAGGCGAAGCGGAGCGCAATACCAACGCATTCGAGGAAACACACTGCCCAAAGGAAGCCGAGCCCGCGGCGCAGCGGCATAAGCACGCTGGTCAGCAAAACGAGTTGCACGCCAATCGCGATAGTGAGCAGTGGTTCTAGTGCCGCTCCAATCCAAGTCCCCCCCGCAAAGAGCAGATTCGTTGTCATGCTGTACAGGTAAGGCTGATTGTGAAGAGCCAGGTCGAGCCTACCGTAGTTGGAGAGCGAGCCAGCGTGTCCGCCGAACGCGCCGATGAGACTTGGGATCACCTGCAGATACAGCAGTAGAAATGCCCAATACGGCGGAAGAATTCGTACAGTGCGCCAGGCGAGCCAGCGTAGCTGACTCGTGCAACGATTTCTCGAGTCGAACGCCAAGAAACCAGCAATCGCAAGAAATAGATCCGTTCCGATCCATCCCGCACTACCCACTCGACGCATGATCCGATCCATCACGCCAGAGTTGGGATACGGAGCGATGAGCGCAGCGTGGTATCCAACCAGCAGGCAGATTGCAGCAACGCGGAGAAGCTGCAACCCGATTCGGCCGTTGGGAGACACGATGGTTGGAGCGCCGGTACCCATAATCCCATTTAGCCTACACCGGAACATGTTCGGTTTGAAGCTTCAGCACCCCTTTTGGACCATATCCTTGTGTTTTTCACCAACCGAGAGTCTTGCTTGTGGAATCGCCCTCGACGCGGTGGTAGGGAGCTTGAATGAGCCCGGTCTTGCGCAGCGTGCAAGTCTGTCCAGCGTCCTCCGTCCAGCGCCAGTTCTGGCTGCTGCAACGATTGCAGCCTGAATCACGGGCGTATCACGTTGCCTCCGTGTTTCGCATCAGCGGACATCTTGACGTCAATGCTCTGCGGAACGCATTCCAGAAGCTAGTTGCACGGCACGAGTCACTACGAACTACCTTTGAAGAGCGAGACGGAGTGTTATTTCAACGTGTCTCGCTACTGGGTCAGATGGCTGTCGAGACTTCGAACGAGTTGGCAGTCCCGAACTCTGCCGAGATTGAAGCAGAGATTACCAAGCCGTTCGAACTAGAGCGGGGGCCCTTGTTACGTGTCCGTGTCTGGCAAACGACGAGCGACGAGCACGTCCTGGCGTGGACCATGCACCACGTAGTTGTCGATCTTGCCAGCAAGGACATACTCTCACGCGAACTAGGGACCCTATACGCTACGTACCTGGGGGGGCTAGAAGTCGACCTTGAGCCCAGAAACCACAGATACTCGGACTTTTGCGTTGCAGAGGCGGCTTGGCGGCGTAGCGAGAAGGCTCAGAATGCTGAGGATTACTTCTACGCTCATCTTGTTGGGGAGATGCCACCGCTTGCGCTTCCTTTGGACCATCCCCGGCCTCCTTTGCAGTCCCATCGAGGGGCGCGTGTAGTCTTCGAGCTTGGCGATACGCTAGGGTCCGAGTTGGACCGGATTGCGTCCAAACGTCAGGCGCCACCGTTCGTGATACTATTGTCGGCTTTTGCCCTGACGTTGGGCAGGTACTCTGCGGCGTCGCGTGTTGTGCTGGGCGTGCCATTCACCAATCGTCGTCGAGCCGAGAGCAAAGACACTGTCGGGTGCTTCGTGAACACGCTGCCCGTGTCCGTCGACGTTTCGGGGAACTTGACCTTTCATCAGGTTCGCGAGCAGGTCCGTCAGGTGATGTTGGGGCACCACCGGCACCAAGAGATATCTCTTGATCAGATTCTTGGCCGAGTGCGTCCGACGCGCGACGCGAGTCGCAATCCGCTCTATCAAGCTGGGTTCACGTTCGAGTACCCCATGCAACTGGAGCTGGCTGGGGCGAGAATTGAGAACCTTCGTGTGCACCCCGGAGGCTCGCAGCTAGATCTATTCTTGACGATGTGGCAAGCGGAGGGCAAGTGGCACGGACATTTGGAGTACTGTTCCGAGCTCTTCGACCTCGCGACGATGCAGAGGTTCATTAGCAACTACCTTGCATTGCTCGAACGCGCCCTTGATTCCGAGACCGCAGCGACGAAGCCAGTCGGACGTCTCGACTGCCTTTCTGCACGCGAGCAGCAGCAGGTCATCGTTGACTTTAACCGAACCGAACACCATTTTGGTCGGAGCGAGCTCATGCACGAGCTGTTCCTCGAGCAGGCCGCAAAAACGCCCGACGCGGTCGCGGTTCGTTGGTCAGCACGGCAGTTCACGTATCGCGAGCTTCAGGAATATGCGCAGGGGCTAGCCAATGAGTTGCGCGCAGAGGGGGTCCGTGATGGCGATCGGGTTGGCATCTACATGCCTCGATCCATCGAAATGGTAGTATCTGTCCTGGCTGTGCTTCTGGCAGGGGCGGCGTACGTGCCCATCGATCCAGAGTTTCCGCTGCAAAGAATAGAGTACGTTCTCGAGGACGCCCAGCCTCGATGCGTTCTAGGACATCCTAGCCTGAGCGCACAGTGGAAGAATTCTGGGACGAGTCTGCGCCATGTCGAGCTGAAGCAGCTCTCTCGGGCGACTCAGGCACCGCACAGCCGTGTCACGCCGTCCGGTGCTGCGTACGTTATCTTCACTTCCGGTTCGACTGGACGCCCCAAAGGGGTTGCCGTTAGTCATCGCGCCATATGCAACAGCATGCTGTGGATGCAGAGCGCATTCCAGCTGCAGCCCGATGATGTTCTCGTGCAGACTACTCCCTACAGTTTCGATGTTTCGGCCTGGGAGCTGCTCTGGGTCTTTATCGTGGGGGCGCAGCTGGCGGTGCCCGAAGAGGGTGTGCATCGTGATCCGAGTGCTCTGGCGAAGCTGATTGAACGAGCTTGCGTGACGACGATTCACTTCGTTCCCAGCATGCTACAGGTGTTCCTGGAGCAGGTATCACTGGCGGATTGTCGCTCCCTGCGGCGAGTTCTGTGCATTGGAGAGGCGCTCAGTGGTGAACTGGTAAAGCGATTCCATGCAGCCAGTGATGCCGAGTTGCATAATCTGTACGGGCCAACCGAAGCGGCGGTACAGGCCAGTTGGTGGTTCTGTCAGTCGGGAGCTCCGACGTCACCTGTCCCAATTGGCAAGCCGATTGCGAACACCAAGTTCTATATTCTAGATGCACAGCAGTGTCCGGTACCAATTGGTGTTCCCGGTGAGCTGTATATTGGTGGAGTTCAAGTGGCGCTTGAGTATGTCAACCGACCTGACCTTACTGCGAAGGCATTCGTTATTGACCCGTTTGCAACGGAGCCAGGGGCCAGGATGTATCGCACTGGGGATCTTGCGCGCTGGGGACCCGACGGCAATGTGGAGTTTCTGGGCCGAGCTGACTTTCAAGTCAAGATTCGTGGGCTCCGCATCGAGCTAGGGGAGATTGAATCGGTCTTGGAACGACACCCGTTCGTTGGTCAGTGTATTGTCGTGGCGCGACGGGTGGCGGGCGGTATGGACGCTCAGCTCTTGGCCTACGTTACGGCTACAACTCCTGTCGATGCGAACTTCAGTGACGAGCTTCGCGCACACGCTATCGAGCAGCTTCCGAGCTACATGGTGCCCAATCGTTTCGTCGTGCTCGACCGGTTTCCGCTCAATTCCAATGGAAAAGCAGACCGGAAGGCATTGCCAGTCGACGTTTTTGAACAGACTCAACAGCACAATGCTGCCACGAATGACATGGAATGCTGGTTGTCAGAGCAATGGAGCGTGTTACTCGAGGTCAAGGGAGTTGGGATCACCGACAACTTCTTCGAGGTAGGCGGCACCTCGCTTATGGCCGCGCGCTTGTTGAGCCGTATTCGTGAGAGGTTTTCTGTCGATGTTCCTCTGGTGCGGCTATTCGAGTACCCCACGATTGCGCAGTTGAGTGCGTGCCTGGGCGCGATTGCCACCACAGCGAATCCCACTGACGACGCCTTGCTGAAGGCAAGAGCCCACGCAGCCAATCGCCGAATCCGATCGCAACGGCTGGTGCCGAAGCGTAGCCAATCCTAGCGCAGCTCGCATTGCAGAGAGCCTTGCTCGTTCGTCATTTGCGTGTTCGACCAGGCGGTCGCGTCAGTTCACGCCGTTGCTTCGCTTTGGATCTAACCCTGGCCAAGGTGCCAGATGTGGATTTGAGACCGTTCGCGAGTTTGGTCAGATATGCGGCGAGTCCTGCCACGGTTGGATACTCGAAGAATTTGGATAACGGGACTGTCAGCCCATGATGTTCGAATATGCGTCCGACGAGCTGGGCAACGGTGATCGAATTGCCACCCACGTCGAAGAGGTTGGCCGTGACAGACAGAGTCTGCAGATGGACCAGCTCCGCAACTTGAGCCAGTAGCCAGGCTTGCATTGGCGTCGATGCAGGGGCGGGTCCCTGTTGCGTTTCTTGCTGGATGACTGGTTCGGGAAGTGCGGCTCGGTCGACCTTGCCGCTGGCTGTCAGCGAGAAGTCCGAGACGACGAAGTAGTGGCCTGGAATCATGTAGGCAGGCAATCGGCTGTTCAGTTGCGCGCGCAGAAGTCGGACGAACTCGCTCTCATCGGCGCTGTCATCGTCGCGGCGTAAGTAGGCCACGAGTCCTTTCTGACCGTTGCTGACCTCACGCAAAACCACGATGGACTGCCGGACCCCTGGGTAAGCATTCAACACGTGTTCGACTTCGCCAAGTTCGATACGGTTTCCGTGAAGCTTCACTTGGCAATCCATGCGGCCCAAGTACGAGATGTTCCCGTCGGGTAGCCATTTGGCGAGATCACCCGTGCGATACAGCCTGCTTGCGGGATCGCGCGAAAACGGATCGTGCACGAATCGCTCGGCGGTCAACTCGGGTCGGTTAACATAGCCTAGTGCTACCTGAACCCCACCGATGTAGAGTTCACCCGGAACTCCGATAGGCACGGGTTCGCCGCAGGCACTGAGAATGTAGATCCGAGTATTCGCAATCGGGCGCCCTATGGGCACCGGTGCCATGGCGGGATCTCTAGCGCAGGACCACCAAGTCACATCGACAGCCGCCTCTGTCGGGCCGTACAGATTGTGCAGCTCAGCGGGAAGCCGACTTGTACAATGGCGGACGAGTTCGGGAATCAGCGCTTCGCCACTCGCAATGATTCGGCGCAATGTCGAGCATCGCGCCGAAAGTGGGTGGTTCAGGAAGGCATCGAGCATGGCTGGAACGAAGTGAATCGTCGTCACCCGCGCATCCCCTATCAGTTGGCACAAAGCCCCTGGATCGCGATGGATTTCGGGGGGAGCAACCTCGAGGATGGCTCCGGCGGCTAGTGGCCAGAAGAACTCCCAGGTAGAGACATCGAACGAGAAGGGCGTCTTCTGGAGGACGACGTCGCTCGTGTTGAGCTGGAATGCCCGTTGCATCCAGAGGATTCTGTTAATGATGCCATGATGCGTATTCGTTGCACCCTTGGGACGTCCGGTGGAGCCTGACGTAAAGATTGTATATGCCGCGTCGTTGGGGACGGTGACGTCTGGTGGCGTACATCGTGAGTTTGAGAGCTGGCCAGCGTCCAACAGGAAGAGGTGCTCTATGGAACCCGGCCAGGCGTCTGCCACCAATGCATGAGATAGAACGTGACGCGGGCGCGCATCCTCCAGCATCTGCAAAATGCGCATGCGCGGGTAGTCTGGATCGAGCGGTAGGTAGACACCGCCCGCCATTAGGATGGCCAGGATCGCGACTACCATCTCGGTGGAGCGAAGCATGTAGACGCCGACGTGATCGCCGGGTAGGACCGAGGACTGTCGAAGTGAGTGTGCGAGATTGGATGCCTTGGCAATCAGATCGCCATAGGTGAGACGTTCATCGCGAAAGCGAACGGCTACTTCGTCTTCTCGCTGGCGTGCTTGCTCCATGAATAGGCAGTGCAGTTGGCGCGGAGCGGTGTATTCGACGTGTGTGTCGTTGAATACTTGGAGGACGTTGTGGCGCTCCGACTCGCTCAGTAGGCGCAGCCTTCCGACGGGGGTACTGGCAAGGATATCGGGTTCAAGCGTGTGTTCCAGCAGGGCAATGTAGCTGTCGAGCATTCTCTGGGCCGTCGATGGCGTGATGCGATCGGACGCGTACTCAAGATGGCCAGAGAACCCCGACTTGGTAGGCCAGAGTGTCAAGAATACGGTGAGCTGAGAGCCGCCATTGTGGACCTTGATGGCCGTAGGACTCGCCCCGAATAAGTCCAGCTGCATCGGGGGTTCGAAGGTGAAACCAGCCTGGTATGTCGGATTTTGCGCGGGATCGCGGTTGCGCGCCGGCGCTGCCTCCAACCGTTCGAAACCGATTTCTTGATGTCGATGGTGTTCGAGCATGGTTGCGCGGACATGACCGAGCAACTGTCCGAAGGTTTCGCTGTTGGGGGTCGGGATCACGACCGGCAAAGTCTTGACGAAGCAGCCAGCAATCGCCGCCGACTGCCACTTGCGACGGTTGGAAAACGGAACACCAACGATTGCTTGGTCAGCTCCGCTGTATCGTGCGAGCAGAAGCCCCCAAGTCGCGAGTAGCCAGAGAAACGGCTTCGTCGTTGCGGTGGAACAGCGCTCCATAAGGCGTGCGCAGATTGCACCGTCGAGGTCGAACGCAATGCATCCCCCCTTCATTGGACGTTGCTTGGGTCGTTCCAATTCTTCGGGCAGTGACAGCGGAGTTGTTCGACCCCGCAAGTGGGCTGCGAAGTACTCCTCACACAGGGCATGCTCAGTCGACGCTCTCCAGGCGGCTTCCTTTGCCGCGTAGCGGATGAGCGGCGTTTGCGGCAACTCCTGCTGAGGGAGCAAGTCGCTTGCGCTGGCAACCTCGGGGTCAGTTACCGTGGTCTGGATGCGACGGCGGTACAAAGCCGAGAGCTCTGTGGAGAAAATGGTCTTCGTCGCCAGATCGACGATGCTGTGGTGTAGTACCCAGAGCAGGGTGTAGCGCTGGGGTTTGGTCTCCCAGAGGTGGACCTGCCACAGCGGACCGTGCTCGAGATCGAACCGATGTCGCACGCAGACGTCAATGCGCTCGGCCAGGGATTGGTCTGTCGCTGCTTCGACACAGAAGTCGAACGGCAACGTTTCGTGTACGCACTGGAGCAAGCGCTCTCCACGTTGCGCAAAAGTCGTTCGCAGTGTGTCATGGCGCAGCGCAAGCTCACGAAATGCGGCTTCGAGACAGGGAACGTCGAGAGTGCCACTCACCTTCCATAGGCACGGGACGTTGTACGCTGTGGTGTCGGGTTGGAGCTGCTGCAGTAGCCAGAATTGGTGCTGAGTACTTGATGCTGCGGCTTCCAGAGCTCTGTACATCTCTGGGACCAGGCATAGCATGGTGCCGAGACCGACGGACGCCCAAACACGGCGGTGGTCGTCCAGGTGCCGCAAGGTGCGGTTGGACGTAGGTGACCATCGCTTCCAAGCGCCGTCGTCACCGCCGCGTTACCACTCCGCGCCAGCCAAAAACTCGAAAAATGACCTGGACAACCAGGGGTGTCGGGGCAGACGGCCGTGACAATCTGCACAACACTTGCACGCCCCGACCCCTCCGGAGTTATCCTAGTGCCTGCCCGGCGCCCGTTTCCGGTGAGGAATTGGCAGACCGAGGACAGGAGCGATCCAGCATGCCCAAGGGACAAGAAAAGCCACAGAAGACTTTGAACAAGCCGAAGCTGAGCATCAAGGAGAAGAAGCAGAAGAAGAAGGAGAAGGCTGCCAAGGGTTCCTGACAGTCTGGCAATACCAGAGGTCGGTTGCCGTAGGCAGTCGGCCGGTTGACGCGAGCGGTAGGCCTTTCGAGGGGCAACCGCAGTCATGGAAGCCTAGCCTTAACGTGCTACGCCACTTTCCCCAAAGAAAGAGCTGCGCATGCAAGAACTTCGACTTCGCTATGGCTGCAATCCCCATCAGGCGCCCGCTCGCGTCTTCGTTCGTGAAGGCGAGCTTCCGCTGCGTGTCTTGTCTGGAGCGCCAGGTTACATCAACTTGCTAGACGCTCTCAATGCGTGGCAGCTCGTTCGGGAATTGCGCAGCTCACTTGGGCTGCCTGCAGCGGCTTCCTTCAAGCACGCGAGTCCCGCGGGGGCGGCTGTGGGCGTTCCAATGAGCCATGCCACAGCGCAAGCTTCCTTCGCTGATGATTTGGTCTTGAGCCCCTTGGCAACAGCCTATGCGCGGGCGCGGGGTGCCGACAGGCTCTGTTCCTTTGGCGATTGGGCGGCCCTGTCCGATGTCGTCGACGTGCCGACGGCCAATATTCTAAAGCGCGAAGTCTCCGATGGCGTAATAGCTCCAGGCTATGAACCCGAGGCACTCGAGATCCTCAAGTCGAAGCGCGGCGGTTCGTACTGCGTTATCGAGATCGACCCCAAGTTCGAGGCCCCCGAGACCGAGACCCGCGAGGTATTCGGGCTCGGGTTCGAGCAGCGGCGCAATGCGGTGGTGCCCGGTCCGGAACACTTGCAGAAGGTGGTGACGGCGAACAAGACCATCCCCGAATCCGCGAGGCGCGACTTGATTCTTGCGCTCGTTACGCTGAAGTACACTCAGAGTAACTCGGTCTGCTACGCCTACGAGGGGCAAGCCATTGGCATTGGCGCGGGTCAGCAATCACGCATTCACTGTACACGTCTCGCTGGAAACAAGGCAGATCGCTGGTTCTTGCGTCACCACCCGAGCGTGTTAAATCTTGCGTTTCGCTCCGACCTGGGACGTCCCGAGCGCAACAACGCCATCGACCTCTACCTCGAAGAGAACCTCTCGCCCGCAGAAGAGAAGGCGTGGCTCGAATGCTTCGCTGCGGCGCCCAAGCGTCTCACCTCGGCCGAGAAGCGTGATTGGTTGGCACAGCAAAATGGTGTCAGCCTTGCCTCGGACGCCTTCTTCCCCTTCCGCGATAATATCGACCGCGCTTCGCAAAGCGGCGTCAGCTACATCTCGCAGCCCGGCGGCTCGGTGCGCGATGACATAGTGATTGCGGCTGCAGACGAGTACCAGATGGCCATGGCGCTGTCTGGCTTGCGGCTGTTCCATCATTAGGCCGAGCAAGTACGGCGTCCTCCGTTCCGCTTGGGGGCAACGGCCCGCTGTCGGTGGGCGCCCGGGATCACAGGATTTTCGCGACTGCATTGCGAAAATGGGGCGGGGGCATTTCACCCGAACCGATGCAACGCTATAGGTAGAGGCACCATCATGATGCCGATCTTCGTCGCTGCCACCGGTCAGAACGTGGGTAAGACCACCACTAGTCTAGGCCTCTACCACTTCTTCCGCAAGAACGGGGCGCGGACAGGTTTCATCAAACCCGTTGGGCAAAGGTTCATGTTGGTTGACAGCCTGCGTGTCGACGAAGATTCCATATTGCTCAAGGAAATCTTCGGCATGGAGGAGCCATTGGAGATCATGAGTCCCGTATCCGTGCCTCGCGGATTCACCTCCGAGTATGTGCTGCACAAGGAGAAATACGTTCATCTTGCAGACGATATCATGCGAGCATACGAGCAAGTTTCCCGCGACAAGGATGTGGTGATCATCGAAGGGACCGGGCATGCCGGAGTTGGCTCGATCTTCGACTTGTCGAACGCAACGGTGGCGCGCATGCTCGGCGCCGACGTCGTCATCGTCTCCGAGGGAGGCATAGGCAGTGCCGTTGACGAAATTGTCCTCAATGCGGCACTCTTCGAGAACGCTGGGGTGCGCGTCATCGGGGCAATTGTCAATAAGGTGCGGGAAGAAAACTACGACAAAGTCAAGACTGTCGTTTCCCGTGCGTTGGCGGACCGCGGGCTCTGCCCGATCGCATTTTTGCCGTATCGCAGCTACCTCAGCTCGCCGAATATCAGTCAGATTGCGAAGAAGCTCAAGGTGGAGTTTTTGTGCGGTGAGGACCAACCTGTCGAATACGTCGAAAACGTGGTGATTGCGGGTATGGAGGCGCTCAACGTGATTCCGCTCCTCACGCGCCACTCGTTGGTGATAACTCCCGGGGATCGGGTCGATAACATCCTAGTATCCATCAGCTCACATCTCATGGGCAACGCAGCCAACATTCGCGTGTCGGCAATCCTGCTTACTCATGGTTTTAGACCGCACGACACCATCCTCGACCTACTGCAAAAAGCCAAGATCCCGGTGATGCTCACGCAGCAGGATACCTATGCGGTTGCCTCGCAGGTCTTTTCGATGAGTGTCAAGACGTTGCCGAGTGACGGCGAAAAGATCGACATGATCAAGAGCATGGTCGAGAAGCACATCAACGCCGATTGCCTGTTGCCGAGCGGCAGCGTTTGCAAAAACTGCGCCGGCCATTGCGCAATTCGGAAGATCATCCGAAAGTGACGCGACTTCGGCTTCTAGCCCTTCTCCAAACTGAAGAACGCACGCATCTTGCGCAATAGGTCGCTGGCAGTCTGCCGCTCCTGGTCGCGGCGCGCCTCGGCACTGAGATCGTCGCGGGCCGCCAGTAATTCAGTTTTGCGATGGGCCAGCTCTTCGGCTACGTCTTCCGCGATCTCGGGGCGCGCTTGGACCAGTTCGTGGAATACCTCTTTGCCGAGGCGGTAGCACTCGACCTCGTTGATGGCGACGATGGTGGCCGTTCGCACCTCACCGGTCAGAAGTCCCATCTCTCCGAAGTACTGTCCCTCGCCCAGCTGTGCCACTTCGCGCTCCATGTCCTCATGCTGGATTCGCACCGCCACCTTGCCGGACAGGATGATGTATAGCCAATGAGCTTCCGCACCCTGGCGAGTTAGCACTTCGCCGGGGCCAAATGGAATGGCATTTAGTCCGGAGGCAAGCTTCGTCGCTTCGTCGAGCGAAAGGCTATCAAATAGGTTGATACGACGCAGCCAGGCGACGCGGTCCTCGAGATCTCGCTGTTGCTTTTGCTCACGCCGTTCGTGCGTGTCCGTCGTTACGAACAAGGCCTTGGCGGGAATGCTCAGCGGGACGTTGATGCGCTTGAGCGCGTTGACGATTCGAGTGCGTACCAGACTGTCAGTGGGATCGTCTGTGGCCAGATCGATCAACCAGTAGCGGGCTGCAAAGCGATAATAGCTATCGCAGATGTCGAGGAGCACGCAGTTGGCCAGGGGGCTTTCGGCGACGTTGCCAATGGGTTCCGTGCGCAACGCGGCTTCCACCGCATTGATGACTTGCGTGGGCGAGTAGCGGAAGTCTACGTTGAAGTGCACCCAGCGACGCCAGCGTTGGGGCTCGCCCGTGCGTCGACCGAGCACGGTGACCTGCCCCTTAATCAATTGCGCATTGGGGATAATGACCGTTTCCCAGTTGCGGGTCTCGATGGCCGTGAACCGCCAGCGGATCTCGGAGACTCGACCCGAAATGTCCCCGATCTTGATCCAATCACCGGTACGGATCGAGCTATCGAGTTGCAGCGTGATCCCGGCCACCATATTGCCAAGTGTATCTTGGAGCGATAGGCCAATCACCGCTGTCAAGACTGCAGAGGTCGTGAGCAGACTGGATAAGTTGACGCCCATCCGCGAGGCCATCACCGAGATGGCGATGATTGACACCGTGGCGATGATCAAATCTGCGACGATGCGCGGAATGCGCAGGCGCAAGCGCGCGTCGAGTGCACCGAAGACCAAAGTACCGATGGCGAAAATGCCTGCCAGAGTTCCCAGGCACAGCGCGAGCAGGCGCGTGTCGTTGACTGCCGTCGAATGGGTGGCGCGCAAATAGGCGGCTACGGGGACGAGCAATAGATACACCGCCGATACGCCAAACGATGCACGAAGTCGCCGAACATGTTGGGGTGCGGCGAGGCGCACCAACACGAAAGACAAGAAGAGCACGAGCAAGGCCTGCGTTACCCGCAGCACTCCACTCTCTTCTACCAGCAGCTCCCAGAAACTCATCGCGGTAACGATATCACGAGGTAGAAGGGGCGGTCCCGATAGGGCATCACAAAGACACGACGAGGAATGCCGCTCTTGGCATTCCTCGTCTCGTGCAGGCTGAGAAAGACTCTATTCCTCTTCGAACTCGACCGGTTGCGGTCCCGGGACGATACCGGCAATGTCCGGATCTTCCCCTTCAGCCGTGGCTGTTTTCGGTTGATCCTTCTTCTCTAGGCGCCGCTGGGCCTTCTCTTGCTGGCGTTCGGCGCGCGCCTGTTCCTTGCGTCGCTTGGTTACACTAGGTCTGCCAATCATGTCGGGAGATCCGCTTTCGTTGATATCTTTGCCAATTGCTTGCGGTGGGGACCGATGCGGCGTGTGCCCGCTGACCCCACTGCTCGCCTTGCGTCGTCGGAGTTGCCTCTGCGGCCTTGCCCTTCGACCGGATTGGCGCTTTCGGTATGTACAACGGCCGCTGTGGGGGCGGCCGTAATGGTGACTGCTGCGATAGAGGCGTTGGCGTTCTGCCGTCGGTCAGACTCGGATCGGTGGTCAGCTCAAGCTTGCGCTGGATCAGGCGTTCGATCTTCCTCAGGTTGTCGCGCTCCTCATGGCTGCACAAGGAGAGCGCCTGGCCACTAGCTCCAGCGCGCGCGGTCCGCCCGATGCGATGTACGTAGTTATCGGGATCCTGCGGCAGATCGAAGTTGATGACGTGGGAGATGTCATCGACGTGGATGCCGCGAGCCGCCAGATCGGTGGCCACGAGAACCGGCAGCCTACCGTCGCGAAAGGCAGCCAAGGTGCGTTCTCGCGATGCTTGCGATTTACCACCATGAATGGCCTCCGCGTCGAGCGATACCGCCTTCAGATGGCGAGCAACACGATCGGCTCCGTGCTTGGTTCGAGTAAAGACGAGCGCTCGAGTGAAGTCGCTTCGCTTGAGTAGCCGTTCGAGCGCATGCCGTTTGAGCTGCGCATCGACCAAGAAAACCTTCTGCTCGATGGCAAGGGGCGTCGAAGCCACGTTGTCGGCAGCGACGTCCACGGGATTGTTCAAGAGCTCCCGCGCCAATTGACGCAATTCCTTCGACAACGTTGCCGAGAACATCATGGTCTGACGCGTCTTCGGGATCAGCTGAACGATGCGGCGCACCGCAGGCAAGAACCCTTGGTCGAGCATGCGATCGACCTCGTCAATCACCAAGAGCTCGACGTTGGAGAGGTTGGCGACGCGCTGCGAAATCAGATCTTCAAGGCGACCCGGAGTGGCAACGAGCACGTCCACGCCGCGGCGCAAGTCACGTACTTGTCCAGATTGGCCAACACCACCGAACACGACGGTGTGGCTTACACGAGTGCCACGCCCGTAATCGGCGAGGCTCTCGCCGATTTGAGCGGCAAGTTCTCGCGTTGGCGACAACACCAACGCGCGTACGCGCCCCGGTTGGCGGCCTTTGCCGTCATCGAAACGCTGCAGAAGTGGCAGGCAAAACGCAGCGGTCTTGCCAGTGCCGGTTTGAGCGCAACCGACCACGTCCCGTCCCGCCAATGCCGGCGGAATGGCTTTCTGTTGAATCGGTGTGGGCGCCGCGTGACCGAGACACACGAGTGTCTCGAGCAACGCGGTCTTTAGCCCAAATTCCCGGAATCCGAGTGGGCCCGATTCAGGCCCACTCGGAACCCTGGGGTCACTCACCAGCGATCCCCACCATCACGTCGTCCACCACGGCCGCCACCACCACCGCGCCCGCCGCCGCCGCCGCCGTAGCCGCCGCCGCCGCCGCCGCCGCCGCCGTAGCCACCGCCACCGCCGCCGCCACCGAACCCGCGACCACCACCACCGCCACCACCACCGCGGGGCTTGCGCTCCTCGGCTTCATTGACGCGCAGTGGACGCCCGTCGAGCATGTAACCATTCATCTGCGAAATCGCTTCTTGGGCGAGCTCGTCCGTTCCCATCACGACGAAACCAAACCCACGAGAACGACCTGTCTCGCGATCACTCACGACGGTTGCTTCAGTGACCTCGCCAATGCTGGCGAAGGCATCGCGAAGAACATGTTCCGTAGTCGAGAACGTCAGATTGCCGACATAAAGGCGATTACCCATTTTTCTCTCTCTTTCTCAAATCAACCGGTCCATACCGGCAGCGCCTAATTGCATTCATCGTTAGTGCGGCGACACCAGCGAGGGGACCAGCAACGGTTGCTGCTCCGACATGACGCCTCCGGAAAACGAACCCCTCATGACCTTGCGAGAGACGAGAGAAACGAGCACCAATGACGTTCGTGGCGCTCGACCGTAGCACCCGGACCCTGGTCCGCAACTAATCGCGACAGAACGATGTTCGTTGGTGTTAGGCCTTCCGCCCGGACTCTCGGACAGAGGAATCGTTCGTTGGATTTTTTGCGGTGAACCGCGGTTGAAGGGCGATTGGCCGGAGTCGAGGTCATGACGAGGTCTCGGAATGTAGGAAGTAAAGAAGTAGGGTGTCGCGTGGATTGGCCGCTGGTTGCCCCGGATCCATTCGCCATCAACGATGGTCCTCGAGCTTGCGGCAACGAAGGGGCCATCGAACGTGTCGCAACGAGCGCAAGGGTTAGGCTGCGATTGGCAGACGCTCACGTTCGACGGCAGCGGCACTAATCCGAATGGTTGGACCGAGACCGGCAAGACCTACAATGCGACCTTGATTCGACAGATCGGTATCGAGACCGACACGAGTGGAGACACTGCGGCCGTTGGCTGTACGGCAGCGACGCTGCACATCGACACAGTCAGCTACTAGTGCCAAAAATCCACTGAAACGGACCCCCAGGTCATTTCGCGACTTGGGGGCTGTAGCTTTGGCGGCCTACAAATCCCCTTCGTACAGGCGATAGCGCTTGTAAATCTTCCCGCCCATGAACTTGATGGCAAGGTTGACGGGCGCGTTGTCCTCAAGCGTCCAAGAAAGCTCGCCCCAGTCGAGGCCAATGCGTTGACCGACCTGATTCATCTTAGCGTACATGTACGTGCTCAGGCCGGCGTAGCGCTTCTGGTGACGGATCTTTCTGCGAATCCCCAACAAGGCGAGCCGTGCCGTCTTTGGGCCCTTGACCTTGAGTCGGTAGAGCAGCTTTGCCAGATTGAAGGGGAGGAGCTTGCCGTCGAAATCACGAATCATCTCGTTGATGTTTGGCAATGCTACGGCAATTGCCACCGGTTCGTTGTGGATCGAAACGATGAGCGAAAGCCTGGGATCGATGATGAGTTTCAGATCACGCGCTTGCTTCTTGATTTCGTCCTCGGTATAGGGGACGACGCCCCAGTTGTCGCTCCAACCATCGTTGAAGACGTCGATCAGCGTGCGGAGCTCCGTGTCGATGTTCTTCATGTCGACTGGCCGCGACGTAACCTCGGGCAAAGCGTCGATGTCATCATGGGCCTTGCGCGCGCGTTCCGGAATCGAGCCAACGATATAGCGCCAAGCAAAGAGATCCTTGAGCTTTGGGAGCCCCGCTAGCTCAATAAGCCCTCCCTGATAGGGCAAATGGTGCGGCATCATGATCATCGGAGGACGCTCGAAACCCTCGACGAGACAACCGATCTCGTCATTGAGGCTCAGTGACAGCGGTCCACGGATCTTTCGCATGCCGCGTTCGCGTAGCCACTGGGACGCGGCGTTCACCAAGGCATTGGAGACTTCCGGATCATCGATGGTGTCGAAGAAACCGAAAGAACCTACGTCGTCGCGGTACCTAGCCAGATGCTCGCGATCGATCTGCGCCGTACAACGACCAACGCAATAGCCGTTGCGATGGGCAGTGAAGATGACGCCCTCGGCATGCTTCCAGAACGGGTGTTTGTGGCTTAACCGTTCCTTGATTTCCATGTCCAGCGGCCGGACGTAGTGCGGATCGTTACGGTAGATGTACTCGACGACGTTAAGGAAATCTCTCAGATTGCCCCCGAGGGGGGTGCGCCTAATCTCCACGGACATGAACGACCTCGATTTCTAGATAACGCCGTACTTCTTGCCGACCTTGCAGAACGCTTCAAGGCACCGATCGAGGTGCGTTCGCTCGTGTGTTGCCATGTAGCTCGTACGCAGCATCGCGCTTTTCGGGGGGCGCAACGTCACAACGGCGCCACGAGATTTGACCCTACGCCCGCGGTATCGCTTCGTCAAATGGGGGGCCAGTGGTCAGTCCCATGTTCATCGAGTTCGACGTGCGTCAGTTCGAGTCCATGTGCCGGAGCAGTCATGCCAAGATCAGCGCGAAGATGACTGGCTAAAGCACTTCGGACGGCTCCGCGATTGGTTCGACCTCTTCCAACATCGATGAGCGTTCCAACGATGATTCGAACCATGTGGTAGAGAAAGCGGTTACCAGTGATGTCGAAATTCCACACACGCGGATCTGTAGCGTCTTGTTGCCACTCGGCGCGTAAGATGTTGCGCGTCGTTTCCGTGCGCTCATCCGTGGCGCCACGAAACGCAGAAAAATCGTGAGTCCCAAGCAATTCCAGCGCCTCGTGCCGTATGGCATCGTGGTTCAACCTCTGCTCGATGCGCCAAGCCACGCGATCGAGGAAAGGATCGCGCACGCTGCTTTGCAGGATGCGATAGCGATAGGTCTTGTGGAGGACATGTTGTCGCGGATCGAACGACAACGGAACCGAGGCAGCAGCGACGACCGCAATGCTGTCTGGAAGCTGTCGCGTTAGGCCGAGTACCCAACCGCGACTTGGGATGTCGCGAATCGTATCGAAGGTTACAATCTGACCTCGCGCATGAACACCGGCGTCTGTTCGACTGACCTGTCGCGGGGCGCTCGCGTGAGGATCCATTGTTTCGATTGCGCCAGCCAACTCACCGGCAATGGTGCGCGAGTGCGGTTGGCGTGCCATGCCAGAGAAATCGGTGCCGTCATAGGCCAGCTTCAGCAAGACACCGGTCTTGCACGATGGGCTCATGCTCGGTCAATAGCTGAGTCGGAGCCGGTGGCCAGTCGTACCTACGGGTCAGGAGCCTCGCACTCTGGAATTCAAATTGGTAGAACCAGCGAGGTGGTTGAACCTGCGCGCAGTCCTGTCCCACCCATCCTGGCTTTGCGGGGCTCCAACATCAACCTGGAGCTGTCCTGCTCCGCGCGGCGGCGGCGAATGGCGAGCCTACTTGTTGGGGACGAAATTGAGAGGAACATCGACGTCGACGCAACCGTTCGACGGTGAGGGCAAGGTCGACGACCGAAACACCCCAAGGATACAATTCGATAGACCAGGGTCGTGAAGCTCGTCGTGGCTTACGTTCGCCGAGCAAACTGAACCATTCGTTCCGATACGGACATGGACGGTCATGCGCCCCTTCAGCAACGCGTTCTGCGAAAGCGACTTCTCGTAGCAGCGTCGTCCTGCGCCACCCCGACCTGCAAGCGCCGACTTCAGCGCTGCCGTGGCTTCACCCTCGCACTTACTTGGGCATGCCGATTTACCGGAGCGCAGCGTGGCGTTGGTAGGCACAACTGCCGTTGGGGCAGCCGAGGGCTCCTCTGCCGGGGGTGGCGGTGGTGGTGGCAATGGATTGTCGGCGGCGCGATCCTCGACCACCGGCGCCGCCGTGGCCACGGTCTGTTCCGACGATGGTGAGCCGGTGAACTTCCACAAGATGAGACCACCCATTGCGAGCAACATGACAACCGTCAATGCAATGAAGACGTTGTTGCCACTGCTACTCGGCTTCTTTGGAATTTCACTCGACATCGACGCTTCCAACGATTCTGGGCCCGAGGAACCCTCGTCCCCTGGCGCAATATAGTCAGAGTCGGTCCGTCGTGCGAGCGGTTGACCCGACTTGTGGGCGGAGATTTCGGAATACTCCGGGAAATGGCGCATTTCCACCGGGTGGAGATAGCGGGTGCGGCGCTACGACCGGCTGGGTTCGTCGTGTGGCCCGCCCCGGGCGTCGTCTGTTGGCTCCGCAAGGTAGAACGTCACGGCTGTGTCACCCCAGTTGCGTCGATCCACGATGGTAAGGCCCGGCAGCCCCGCTCGAGGCGGTTCGAACTTGGTTGGGTGTTCTACGAGGAGCATTCCGTTTGTGGCGAGCCACTGCGTCGGTGCGATTCTACCGAGCAGATTGATGACGTCTGCCACGTGAGCCCACGGTGGGTCACAGAACACAAGGTCGTGGGGGCCAAGTCGGCATAGTTCGGTGGCAGAGGATTCGACGCTTCGTGCTAGGACGGTGCTCGCCTCGACGAGCTTCAATTCTTGCAGGTTGCGTCGGATGCACTCGAGGGCAACTCGCGAGCGCTCCACGAAACAGGCGTGGCTCGCTCCTCGAGATAGGGCTTCAATGCCAAGGGCGCCCGTGCCTGCGTAGAGATCGACGACACGCTGGTCGCGGACATTACCGAGCACCGAGAACAGCGCCTCCTTTACGCGGTCGTGGGTGGGTCTGGTTTGGTTGCCCGGTGGTGCGTGCAACCTGCGACTGCGCAGACTCCCGGCGATGACGCGCATCTTGTTCTAGTACCGTACGACCACGCCAAAGTCGCTGCGGTCTCGGCCAATGATGATGCGCGGCTCGATGGTTCGCGTTGCCGTGCTCGTCGACGACTTGCTGGTGAGCAGAAGCGTCAGCCCCGTGCCAGCGGCAACGGCGCCGCTGGCCAATAGGACGATCTCGGTGATCTCAAGCAGCGAAGCGTTTCGACACAGAGAACGAACGCCAGCGGGTGTCATTGCCCCGGGAACCACGTGTTCGCGGTCGGCTTCGGTGCAGGCATCCTCAGAGGGTGACAGCCCGCTGCGATAGCGCTCGAAGTTGTCTTTGTGATTTAGGACGTAAAGGTCCAGTGCGGCTAACGCACCGCCAGCCAAGAGCACGCCGCCCGCGCCCAGTGTGATGTACCCCCAGGTGCGTTGTGCATTGCTGGCTCGGGGCTTCTCGGCTGGCCCCGTATTGGAGTCGACTTTTTGTTTTTGGGTCTGCTCGCTAGGGTTGTCTTCGGGGACAACCTCGGTCGGAGCCCCCTTGGCCCCGGTCTGGGCGACTTCGGTCGGGTCGAGTCGCACGCGAGTCAACTCGGCGATCTGCGCCTTGGCGTTCTGTTCGGCGAGCGTCTGAATCGGTGCGGCCTTGTCGCTCGATCCGGCCGCCTTCAGGCGGAATTGATGATCGCCAACGGGGACGTCGAGCGTCGTCTCACCATTGACGAGTGTGCCAGCCTCTTTCCCGTCGATGAATACGACGCCGGACTGTTCACTCGACTGCACGACCACACGATAGCGCAGCTGGCCGATCAACTGCGATACGGCGTTGGCGGCGACGGTGAGCAGCGCCCCATCCATCGGATCCGTCACGCTGGCTTGATAGGAGAACTTGACCTTCTTGTCGCTCGCGTCTTCCGCATACAGGTGCAACTCTGCCTCGATACGCTGCCCCGCTATCTCGATGGTTCCCCAAAGGAATCGCTGTGACGAAGTCTTTGCGGCAATCTTCTTCAGACATGCATGGTCGGGCTTTTCTGGACAACCGAGCGCGGCGGTGAGCACTTCCAGCGAGAAGTCGCCGCTACCCAGTTTCTGATTCGTCGACAGCTCGATGGTCTTCTTGAGCGCCCGCGTCAGTGTCTCGGCCTGGTCGAAATGATCGCCCGCGGCAAATCCGAGCACATGGGTTTGATTCGACTCACGTGAGGTCGTAGTCGATCCTTGCGGAGAATTGGCTGCCAGGCATCGGCCGCTGGGCGCGAAAGCCAAGCACGCGAAGAGGAGGGGCAGGTGTCGGGCTCGCATCGGGGCCATGATAGCGGACCTTGGCGTCTTCGGGGGTCAGGAGGTTTCGATTCTGCTCCACATCTTCTGGCGCATGCGCTGATGGCCACCGTCTTTTTTGGTCACGATACGTGCAACGCTCAAGGCAGCCATGACCTCGCCTTCCTGGCCGAGCGCCGGAAGGACCGAGCTGCCGACCAGATAGGTACCCGGGATCGGTCCGCGGATGGGTTCGCCAGAGAGCTCCAGGTAGCCACGCGGCTCGATTGCCCATTGACAGGCCATGGTTTCCCCTTGAGGTAGAGTCTCGCGGACATGGATTCGGTCAACTTCGCGTCGGATCCCGTCACCGAAGAGCCACAGGGGAAGCCCGTCGTAGGGCGAATCGATAGCCACCAAGTGGCTCTCGAAGAACGGCAGGCAGGTGCGCAATGTCGAAAGCACGGCTTCACGTGTCTCGAGCAACGTCAGGGGACCGCGCGCCGGGAGCAGCAGTTCGGCGACCAGGAGTTCACAGTCGGAAGCTACCGTTCCCTGCGTGTTTGCAGATCCAGCGACTCTTTGCAGGTGTACGGTCGGCCTTCGTGGGTCGTACAGGCCGGGGCGAGTCGGCACGATAAAGGATTCTGCGGAGAGGGATTGCGGCAGTCCGTCGGAGTGAACCAGCAATGAGGCCACGTAGCGACCAGCCGCCGCCGAAACCTTGGGCCAGCGTCGCTTAGCGCTCGACAGGACACCCTCGCCTCCCGAAAGGTCTGCAATCTCTTCACCGCTGCGGTCAGAAATGACGCGCGCGGTCCCAATCGGGTGCTCATCTCCGTCCTCAATCACCCCGGCGACGCGTCCTCGGTTGAGTACGATGGTCGTCGCGCGCGAATCGAGTCTGCATGTTCCGCCATGCGCTTCGATGCGCTCGACCAGAAACTCCGTCAACTCATCCTCTCCGCGTTCGAGGGCGAGCAAGCCTCGCGTCCAGGCACCATGCAACCTTGCCACCGAGAGTGGCGGCGGGGCGTCCGGATGGTTGGCTAAGTGCGAGGCAAACTGCGCCGACAGGTCAACGACCGGGCGGTACGCGTGGCCGAGCGGAAACCGAGCGAGCAAATCGACGGTGCCGTGGCTTTGGGTGTAGGGCAGGCCTTGCGTTGCTCGACCCGTTTCGAACCGTTCCCAAAGGGTTGCTGGTGGCCACACCAGGTCACGTTCGAGCACCTCGTCGACCACGGCATTCGTGGTGGCGAGGGTTCCATAGAGTTCGTCGACTACCTGTCGCACCTCGGGAAATTCGCGTTCGATTTCTCGCTCGAAGAGTTCGATATCCGGTGGTAGCTCGATTCGCTGGTCAGGCAGCACTACGGAGAACATCGGATCGAGCGCAACCAGACGCCGGCGGAAGCTCTGGGTTTGCGCGAGTTCGTGGAGCAATCGCTTCCATGGTGGAGTCGAGCTGGCGAGCATGGTGAAGGCGCGGCGCCTGAAAGTCATGCCCTCGAACGAGTAGTTGCAGGGGAGCGTCCCCTGACCGAGTACTAGGACCCGAAAATCGCGTCGAGCCAGGAGCGCCGCAGCCGACAGTGAGCCAATGGAACGTCCGAGGACGATGACGTCGAAATAGCGCGTCGTCATGGGGGGGTGATTACGACACGCGCTCTGCCTGCAATATCGCCGGGGATTACTTTGACTCGACCCGCGGCCAGCCAACGCAACACTTCGACGTAGACGGCATGCTCTTGCTCGAGGATCCTCGAGCCGAGACTGTCCGCGTCATCGTCGTCTTGCACGGGCACCGCGCGCTGCGCGATAATTGGACCCGTGTCGACGCCGTCATCGACGAAATGCACGGTACAGCCAGCCACCTTGACTCCGTAGTCGAGCGCCTGCTGCTGCGCATGCGTTCCCGGAAATGCTGGGAGCAATGCGGGATGGATGTTGACGACGCGTCGTTCGAACGCCGAAAGGAATCGCTGGGTCAAGACGCGCATGAATCCGGCCAAGGCGATCCATTCGACGCCTGCTGCGCGCAATGCATCGACGAGGGCTTGATCGAATGCTTCGCGGCTTGGAAAATCGCGGTGACTGAGGACCAATTGTTTGACGCCCGCGGCCCGAGCTCGCTCGAGAGCACGCACATTGGGCACGTTGGATACGACGAGGCAGATTTCCGCGTCGAGCGTGCGACTGGCCACGGCATCGAGGATCGCCTGAAGGTTGGTTCCGCTACCGGAAACCAGGATGCCGAGCTTGAGCGTGGCCAAGAGTACCTCCTAGAGCAATTCGACGATGGGTTCAGGACTCTCGGTGTCGGCAACAATTGTCCCGAGGTCGTACACGGTTTCTCCCTGGCCAGACAGCGTACGTCGAGCCGAGTCCGCCAGGCCTTCGTCTGCTACGACGACCAAACCAATCCCCATATTGAAGGTGCGCAGCATTTCGTCGTGATCGACCGGTCCCCCCTGGGCAATCACCTGGAAGAGGGGGGGAATCTCCGGTAGTCGGATGCGCGCGCGCGTCCCTTTGGGCAAAACTCGGGGGAGATTGCCGGGCAGTCCGCCACCGGTGACATGGCAAAGCGCATGCAGCCCTGGGCCGATGGCACCCAAGAGGGCTTGGACTTGCCGGGCATAGATCTTGGTCGGCACGAGCAGTGCTTCACCGACCGTCTTGCCCAGTTCCGGGACGAGGGCATCGTAGCTTAGGCGCATCTCTTGTTCGAAGACACGTCGCGCCAAGCTGTAGCCATTCGAATGTAGGCCCGTCGAGGCAACGCCAAGCACGCGGTCACCGACCTTGACGCGCTGTGGCCCGAGGAGCTTCTTCTTGGCAACGACGCCCACTGAGAAACCCGCGAGATCGTATTCTCCGTCGGTGTACATGCCCGGCAGCTCGGCTGTTTCGCCACCGATTAGGGCGCAACCAGCGATTTTGCAGCCATCGGCTATCCCCTTGATGACGGATTCGGCCACGCCGAGTTCGAGTCGGCCGCAACCGAAGTAGTCGAGGAAGAACAATGGGCGTGCGCCGACCGTCACGACGTCATTGACGCACATCGCAACGAGGTCCTGGCCAATCGTGTCGTGGCGACCGGTGGCAAATGCCACCTTGAGTTTGGTTCCGACGCCGTCAGTGCCACTGACGAGCAGCGGCTCCTCGATGTCTGGCGGCACACTGCAGAGCCCGGCAAATCCGCCGATGTCGTCGAACACCTCGGGAATGCGCGTGGCGCGGGCCAGTGGCTTGATGCGTTCGACGAGTTCGTCACCAGCATCGATATCGACGCCGGCCTGTCGGTAGGTGATGGCCATTGCGGCCGCCGTAATAGCACCACGCGGAAGGCGCAGCCCCCTCGGCTTCGGCTACAAGTTCCTACAGATAGCCAATCGGCTTGCCGTTCAAGTTGCCAGTTCGGGTTTGGATTGGCCAGCAGCTCCAACGGGACGCAACAGCGAGAACAATGCCCAGACTGAGAAGAGAGCAAAAGTTGCGAACAGGCCGATGAGCCCTATTACCCAACGCGTGTTCTTCGGCGTCTCACCATCAATGAGGAGCCAAGCGTCATTGGCCACGTGACCAGCCTTCCAGCCCGCCTCTTCAGGCGCGACGGCGAGGCTTTCGTAGCGCAGGCCGGGTGAGGAAAGTGGAACCAATCGGCCCGCGAATACGGTCGGGGCTACGAAATGCTCGTTTTCGTAGCCCGCGGGGACGCGGATCTGGACCCAGAGCTTGGGATTGCCCTGCAATGGCGCCAAACGGAAGCTGTCTGACTCCAGGGGACGCTCGAAGCGGATCCCTCCAATTGGCGCCAATTCGCCCTCACCACGCACCCAGGCATTTCGCTGAGCCGAACGAGGCTGCAGAACGGTCAGGGACCCGACGTCGAGGACCTCTCCGCGCGTGAACGCGTAGCTAAGATCCCCCGCCAAACCGACCACCATTGCTGCCGATGCAAAGGCTGTGAGCGAAAGGGTCGCCAGAGTCAAACTGCGAAAGGGCCGTCTCGGCGCGGGTAGCTCTACGAGCTCTGGATCGGGTCCGTCGGCTGACCTGTCATCTGCTGCACTATTCATGGGGTCATTGGGTGAGCTCATCGCTTAGCCTGGTCCAAGTTCGTACCGTACACGGACAAGCATCGACGGTGAAGGTTCCCGCAGGCCCTTTTCCGAGATGGCAATAAGTTGGGTTTTCTGCAACGTCCCGCTTTGATAGGTTAGTTCAAACGCTTTCCGAGGGGATCTATGCCCGGTTCCAAGACCATTACGTGCCCATCTTGCGGTTTTCGCAATACCGCCCCGCTCGCCAATGACCGCTGCGTCTCATGCGGCGCCAAAATAGAGGAGGTTGGCAAGCGCAATCTGACTCGTCAAGAGGAGCTCGAGCGGCGCTATCAGCAGGAGGGCTTCAGCATCCTGTGGTTCGCGGTCTCGGTGGGGATCATGGGAGTGCTGACCACCGCGGTGGTCGTTGGGCTGCCCTTGGTCATCCCGCTGCTCGACTTCGAGGGATCAGCTGGAATGATGGTTTCGATTCCAGTCTGGTTCGCAGGTGGCATCCTGGTGGGACTCGTGTCGCCCGGAAGAACCTTCATCGAACCGGTCGTGGCAACCTTTCTTGTGGCCCTCCCTTCGGCGTTTCTCCTATTCCAGTCGCAGACGGTCAAGACCCTTCCGCTCTTCATGTACGTGCTGCTGGCCGCTGTGGGCGTCATGTTCACTCTCGTGGGCTCCTACCTCGGTGAGCGGATCCAGCTTGGGCCTCCACCCAAGACCTTCGATTGAGACGCTTGATTCGTTACTGCGCCTGGGCCTTGTTGCTGCTCGGTCTCGCTGCTTGTGGCAAGGGTGGTGCGGACAAGCGCGCCGAGGTTAGGAGCATTTCTACCGCCATCGATCGGCTACGCCAGGCCCAAAATCCCGACAAGGCCGTGAAGCTTTCGGAGCTGAGCCGCGTGCCCTGCTCGCTTGCCGATGTCTGTGAGCTACGGGATCGCTGCGTGGGGGCCTACCAGCTTCAAGTTGAAGCACTCGAGCGAATCGCCGCACCCAAGGATGGCCTCGACGGCGAAGAGGTGGCCGCCATTGAACAGAAGCTCGAAGCTGCGCGCAAGCTCGCGCACGAATGCCTCGAGGCCGAGCTGGTCGTTGGCAGAAGGTACGGAACGCAGATCTAGGCGGCGGCGTTGACGGTTCTTGATGGGGTCTGTTGCGGCGCGCAAACGTCGGCGCTGGCCGTGCACCGAGCGTATCGCTAGCCTGCGATAGCCGCAATTGTGACGACAGTCGCCATGCCGATTCCAGCGACGATTCCAGCAACGAAGAACGTGACTCGCTCGGTGGTGCGGAGGTGTTGTGGAGATTGGGGCTCCCTTGCATCCTCGCTAGGTTGTAGTGGGTTTCGGTCGATACCCGAACGCTTCACCGGGAGTCTGATAGTAGGCGGGATTGGATCCGATTCAAGCTCTTCCTCGGTCGCTGTGTCATGTATCGTGTCAAAGTTCGCACCGATCAGCGTTGTGCTTGAAGGGCGAGCCTTGAGCTGCCGAGCGCGTGGTGACGTGCCAAAGCGGTGCGAGAGGCTGGCAACTGGGTTGCGTCGTGAGTCACAGCTGAGATACTGGGGGGAGGTTCGGCGCATCAGGTTCGACATGAGGTTTCCTTCTCGCGTGAGCACTCAGCAATGGTTGCATTGCGTTCTGCACATTCGGTGCCATGGGCCGCAGGCAAAGCAGCTACGGCTGTTGTCGCGTAAATCGCTAGAATCAACCATGTGGGGGGTAGTGCGCCAGCGCGCGCCATTGCAGACTAGAGACAGCAGCTGCTGCCTCCAGTCTGCAATGCGACCGCAGACAGCACACGATGACGCGACCGGAGCGTCCTGCGAATTGCGGCTCTGTGTGACTAGACTTCGAGCCTGAGCCAGAAGCGCTACCCCGCGAGCGAAGTCGTGCGCGCAACTGGTTAACCGTGCTGCGATGGTGTCCTGTACTGTGCTCGGTTGGCGAGGTATACCGAAACACCTTTGTGCCAACCGTTGGGTCCCAGGCCACTACCGCGCTCATGGTAATGCGGCTCGAGACAGAAGAGATAGGCCTTGCGCCGCACAGTAACGAAGCGTCCGCTGCCCATCGGCATGTTGAGGTGCTGCTGTGCGGCCTTGACCACCGCACGGTCAAGCTTGCCGCGCAGTCGCTCGTACTGGACGGGAGCCAAGCAGGCGGAACGTTCTTCTGCCACGCCGACTCCCGGTGGATGCGCCACAACAGGCAAATTTGCCTGCCTTTCAGCCGCTACTTGCGTCCCTCGCCGTAACGATTGCATCTGGTTCGGTGCGCTGGCAACTTGAGTCGTGCTCGACGCCATCAGTATCACCAAGCCGTAAGCTATCCACGTTTTGCGCATACCGTCGCCTCCGATGACCCTACAGTGGTAGTTGCCAACTGATTCCCACATTCGAGGGCGTCACGCTGAACTTGAGTCGACAATGTCCAACCCCAATTCCATCCTGCAGGCTCGAAGCGACAGACTGCTGCGCCGACTGCAGCGGAGAGGAGGTGCGAGTATCGTCGGTAGCTATTCGTGGCAACACGAGTTGGGTGTTGGACGTCGAGGCGCCGAGTAGATCGATGGATCCAAATAAGGGAACTAGTCCGACGAGCACGCCAGCGAGCGACAAGAATCGCTGAAGTCGCCCGTCGAGGCAAAATTGAGTCATGAGCACCCCGAATGAAAGAATCAGGCCAGTTTCACTTGTCTGGAAGACCGATGAAGTATCAACAACTTACGCGCTGGTCGGCGCGTGAAATGCTGACCGATGTCTGCAGGCTTATGCTTCGAGTCAGCAGGGGGGCTATTGTAGGGACTCGCGACGGGGGGCGACAATACACACGCGTACTGTGCGGTTGTGAGGAATGAACGTTGCTGCAGCTGCCCACCTGCAACTACTTGCGTTTGCAGTAACGCCAGAACCACTCGTTACCAAGAGCCGTGTTCGTGCCGAAACGCACGATTTGCGCATGAAGCGATGAGCGCGAGCAGCATGCTTCCGCTAGAGTTACTCGATGAGCCAAGGTGCATGGAGACGCGAAGTCGCTTTGCTTTTCGAGCAGTGTGCAGGCCAGCTCGACGCTCGCCAGGACCGTCAAGCCACGGCAGTCTTTGGTACGGCCATCGCCTATCTTCAACGCGCCGCCAATGAAGGCGATCACACTGCGATGTCGCTCTTGGCACAAGCACAGAGCGCTCGATGCGAAGACCAGACCAAACGATTTTCCTTCTCCCCAGGCGAACTCGAGGAGTTGACTGGTCGAAGGTTGAGCAAATAGCAGCAAGCCTGGCTGCCGCAGGCATCTGCGCAGCGGTTCGGACTCATGGCGAGCGAACGCAACGAAATCCAGCGTAGGCATCGGCAGTGATTGGCGCTTTCGACGCACGTCCAGTCGCTCGAAGCGCATTTAGCGTACTCGTGAAACCTCCACCGCGAATGACTCTCGGTGTCAATGCGGCCAAATTGGCACAGTTGTTACAGGTTCCGATGGCTTGGTAGTACGTGGCGTCATAGTAGTCGAGTGTCCACTCCCATAGACTTCCAGCCAAGTCTAAATGTCCCCACTGGTTGGCGCCGGCAGTGCGCGAACCGACGGCTAGCAAATCACTCGGTGTACAGCCAGCGATGCCATCGCCCATGCAATTCATGACGGCACGCGTGAGCGGATCTGGATCCGTCCCTCCCCAAGGAAAGCGCCAGTCGTTCGTGCCGCTTGCGGCAGCCACTTCCCATTCGGCTTCGGTAGGCAGACGTCCACCGTCCCAGACGCAGAACGCGAATGCGACGTACCAGCTCACGCAATTCATCGGCATGGTCTCACGGACCCCGGCCACTTCCGTCCATGTTTGGTATTGACCTGTGTTGCAGTTGATGGCTGACTGCAGGCTGCCTTTGGATGCGGGCATGTTTGCTTCGAAGCCAACCTGCCAGCCACTATTGGCAACTTTGGGGTGTGCCCCTGCACCCGTTGGTGGCAACGTCCCATCGTACGCTTGAACGAATCGTCTGAAGCGCCCAACCGTAACCTCGAACTCGTCCATCAAGAATCGATCGACTGTTGCGCTATGCTGGGGAGCCTCATCGGTGTTTCGGCTCGCATCGGAATTGGTCCCCATGGGGAAACTGACTGCCGGTACTTCGATCTGCGTGCAACAGCTGACACTCGTTGGGCAAGTTAGCCCCTGTGCGCAAGACTGACCCGGAACACCGTACGCCATCACCGCCACGCCGGAAGTGCCGGAAGTGCCAGCCGTGCCAGCCGTGCCAACTCCAGTGCTACCACCACGCCCGAACGTTCCCGCGGTACCTGACAAGGATGTCGAGCCAGCCGCTCCCGATGCCGACGTCGAGCTGCCCGTAGCCGGCGAGCCAGCGGAACCGCTCGTTCCGCCTGCGGCAATGACGGAAGCCCCGCCAGTGCCCCCGGAGAAGTCTCCAGCCCCTCCGGCGAAACCAGCTCCGCCCAAGCCAGGCACATTACCACCGTCGGAGGCGGATGTGGAACCGGCTTCGGGCGAAGACGCTCCACCATCCCCTAAGACCATGGTCCCGCCCTGAGCACGAGTGCCGGCTTCGCCCTTGGTTTGGGTTACTCCACCCGTTGTCACGAATGAAGTGCCGCCGGGGAAGCCTCCGCCCAAGGCGCTGACGCCGCTGCTACCGCCCACAGTGGCCCCTGCGTCTGACGTGACGTCTTTGGGCTCGCCTCCCTGCAAGTGATCCAATGACTTGAGCGAGCAGGCACTGATCAAGGACAAAGTCAGCCAAGCCAGGTTCGAAGGACTTCGTCGCATCGTGGTGGTGTGGGGCAGGTGCGTTCTTGTCATGGTCGTCGTCGTTCAACTCTTGGTTCGATGCCGAGGTGCTCCTTCAAGTGCTGCCATGAACTCAGAAATGCGTGCGAATTGCGGCGTACCCGCCGTGATTCAGAAAGTGAACATCGAATTCCGATGCGCGCGCGGTTGCACGCGGCCCGTTGTCGTGACGTGATGTGACAAGTAGATAGCCGGCGACCCCCAGCGACACGACACCGATCCCAAGAGACAGATCGGCCAAGAGATACTTTGTCTTGATGGGGCCTACTTCCGAGTTGCTGCAAGCAGGGGCGCAGGTGCGCTCGCGTTCGGCCAGCTCGCTGTTGCCCATGGCGCCGAGCACAGCGAAGCCAGCAACGCCGAGGACCCCCAATCCGCCCAGCCCGTAGGGCAGCCAATTCGTGGTCTGCGGCGTCACGGGTGCCAAATCTGGTGGCTGCGATTTGGGAGCAGCAGTCGTAGTCGTAACATTGCTGCCGAAATTCACTGCGATGAGTCGATTCTTCTCGCCTTCACGGAAGACGAACTTATCACTGACCGGATCCATCCCATCCATGAGGAACCGCAGCGTATGCGGACCAGGATCGACGGTGACCGCCTTGCCATTCAGGTTGTCCACCAATAGCTCCTCGTCACAAAGAACCCGAACATGGTCGGCTTCTTTGCCGGCGCGTTTGGCAACGAGTACGACCGACGGCAGCGATGCCTCGACTTCAACTAGCCAACGGCTGCACTCAGCGCGAACGAATTCCGAACAGGTTGGGGCGACGCAACCCTCGAGCTTGCGGCGAGCTTCCCTCAGCTTGCCTTCCGCTCGAAGTTCTTGCGCTTGTTCGTAAGCGGAAGGACAAGAATTCGTTTCGCTTCGAGCAGTACTCGGCCAAGTCACCAAGCATCCACCCCAGAAAATGGCATTTGCGCATCGTGACCACATCCGATTCACCTCTCTGCGTCCAGACATATTTCCTTCGATTCGCCGCCTCATTCGCGCTCTCTTTGCGGGCCTACATGCATTCGGGTCGCAGTCGGCGGATCCCTTTGGAATCGACGACATAAGGCGGGCTGCAATTGGATTGGGACTTCGCAGGCGCAGCGCGATTCGATGCGTTGGTCTGCGTCAATTGCGCTGCGCTTCTGCCCGCTGTGGGCAGAGCGACCAGACTTGGCTTCTTTCTTTCGTTCTTTTTGGCTGTTGTGACAGACGTAAGCGACGTAGCGGTGCTGACGCTAGCTTCCGACGCGGAATTCGACGCAGTTGGTTCGATTGCCGCGGACGAATTGCTCAATGGCTTGGCCACCGGTGCAAGCGTCGCTAGAGTTGGCTTTTCAACGGTCGCTGTCGCAGCGCTCGAACCAAGTGGCGTTGATGTGGGCGGTTGGTGCGCCTTCTTCGACGGCACGCCAACGAGCAGCACCGCTAGAGTGCTGCTGACCAAAACTAGGCTGCCACCGACGGCCAGAGCGAATCTGGACTTGAGAGGCAAGCCGCCTTTCTTGGGAGAGGCGAGATGAGGCGTTTCGGCTTCCGCCTCACTTGGTCGCGCAACAGAGACCACCGAGAATCGGGCGTCCACTTCGTTGACCAACGGCATGGTGATGCGTGATTGTGAGCGCTGCAGTCTCGCATCGGAATCGAATTGGGGGGCAGGAACGCGCACCGGAACCGTTTCCGATATGCGTGGCGGCAGTTGGAGTGGCCGAATGATCGAACTCGACGATTGTGTCTCGATAGCAGCGACGCGTTCGGCACGGGCAGCAAGCTCGTCTCCAGCGACGGATTTTACCCAATCCCCAACCTCACTTGGTGTGGCGGGGCCGCACACGCGTTCCAGGGCAACAGCGAATTCGCGAGCGGTCTGATAGCGGTTCTTGGGATCTCGCTGGAGTGCCTTGAGGACGACTTGATCGAGCTCTGGGGAGACGGCTGGTGAAAACTTGCTTGGAGGAGGAATTCTTCCACGCAGAATCCTCGCCATCGTTTCACTGGCTTGATCGGCACTGAATAGCCGATGACGTGCCAACGACTCCCAGGCAACGACACCGGCCGCAAAGATATCCGTTCGACGGTCGAGCGACGCCCCCTCTACCTGTTCGGGCGCCATGTAGGCGAGCTTGCCTTTGACTTCCCCGTTGGTGGTGCACTGCGAACGAACGGCGGCTTTGGCGACCCCAAAGTCGAGGACGCGTGCCATGCCGTTCATGCCAACCATGATGTTCTGGGGGGATACGTCGCGGTGAACGATGTGAAGGGGTGTACCATCTTCGCCCAGGGCTTCATGTGCGGCGTGTAGCCCATATAGGGCATTGGTCATGATGCCCACAATCACGGCTGGGGTCGGAGGGTGCTCCTTGGTAGCCACAGAACGCTGCAGGCGCGAAAGCGTGTCACCAGCAACGTACTCCATGACCACCAATACTTCTCCATCCACGACGAGCACGTCCAACGGAGCGACGACGTTTGGGTGTTGAACACGAACCGAGAGGCGAGCCTCGTCGAGAAACATAGATACGAAATTCGGGTTCTTGGCGAACTGCGGGTGCAGCCGTTTGACCGCAACTGTTCGAGAAAAACCCGCCTGCCCCAGCATTCGACCGATGTGCACGACCGCCATGCCACCCGATGCAATTTCATCGTAGATGGCGTAGCGCCCGATGACGCGCTCAGTCGACTTCTCCTTCAGTTCGGTGCCTTTGGCCATGAGATGCTACCAGCGCGAGATTCGACAACCTGGACGTGCGATGAGGATACGGGGTTGGTCGCGCGCGACTTAAGTGTCCGAAATATTGCTCAATTGGCTGCAATGCGCACCCGCCCATGGTGGACGAGCCGAAGGCTGCGCGCAACTGCTTGCCAATGTGCACACAATTCAAGTCTGCCGTGTACCGTGCCCTACACTCAATGGACGTGCAGGCATCGATGGATTACCTGGTTCTGGTACCAGGAGTATTAGCCGTCTGACGTCTTCGCTTTGAGCCCATGACGTTGTAGAAGTCTACTCAAGTACATCCGGTCGAGTTTAGCTTGACGCGCTGCGCGACTTACATTTCCGTCCGCGCTGTCAAGCAAGCGCGATAGGTATGCGTGTTCGAAACGCGTTATCAATCGTTCCTTTGCCACCTTGAACGGCTCGAGTAGGTCGTCGTCACCCCAGCCAGTGGATTTGGTCGCGTCGAGTTGTTCTGGCAATGGCGGCGGTTGAGTGCCACCTCGAATCGTGTTGACACCGCCCATAATCACCGCGCGTTCGACGTAGTTGCGTAGTTCGCGAACGTTGCCGGGCCAGTCGTGGGCAGACATCTCTTTTAGCACTTTGGGCGTAAATAGCGGCATCTTATCCGTCGCGCCCATCGATTCGAGCAACGCCTGCAGTAGTAGCGACAGATCTTCCAAGCGGTGTCGCAATGGGGGCAATTGGACCGTTACGACGGCGAGGCGAAAGAATAGATCACCACGAAATCGCCCCAGGTTGACCTCGCGCTCCAGATTGCGATTTGTGGCGGCAATGACACGCACGTCGACGCGTCGCGTCGTCGTCTCGCCTACGCGTCGGATTTCGCGTGATTCGATGGCGCGCAAGAGCTTTGGCTGCAGATCGAGCGGCATTTCACCAATCTCATCCAGAAACACCGTGCCACCGTTGGCGGCTTCGAAAGCGCCTTTGCGCTCACGGTCCGCGCCGGTGAACGCTCCACGAACATGACCGAAGAGCTCACTCTCGATCAATGATGAGGAGATCGAACTTGCATCCACCGTCACGAGTGGCCCTTGCGCCCGCGGACCACGCTGTACAATCTCGTTGGCTACCAGTTCCTTACCGGTACCGCTCTCCCCTTCGATGAGTACGGTCGCTTCGCTGTTGGCGACTCGCTCGAGTGTGGCGTAGACGCGACGCATTGCCACCGAACTGCCATACAGATCCCCGAAGCTAGAACATGAGGGTATTTGAGCTACGACGCTCGCGCCCAGTTCGTGCACTTGCACCGTAGATTCGCCGAGTTGGAGTTCACAGGTCGGGCGTGGCAAATCGACGTCTCTGACCCTCGCACCTCCGAGAAATGTCCCGTTCAACGAACTCGAGTCGGTCAGCATCCATCCGTGCTGACCGGCAGCGAGCGAGCAGTGGAACCGGGATACGGAGCGATCCTCCAACCGTACTTCGTTGCTTGGATGTGAGCCAAATCGAATGCGCTCGCCTTCGAGCGTCATCGCGCGGTTGCAGGCGACGCCAGCCTCCCGCGTAATCACGATTTCGAGTCGTGGTACGGGCAATTCCGTCGTGACCGCTTGGTCTGGCGGTAATATCAAAGTCACGTCACCGTGGCGACTCCCCTTGTTCATGCGACAAATCCTCGGGACATCGGTCCAATCGTTCTCGATCTTGAATGGTTTGACAGGTCCTTGTCATCATTGCTGACGATTCAGCCGAGCAACACTCGAAACGCACTGAATGGACTCCGACCTGTTGGCTGAACGATCGCTGGCGGCTGGGACCGACAAGGTGTCGCTCGCTCGCGATGGATGTTCACGACTTCGCTGCTTCAATCCAACGCGGCAGGCCGCAGATCCGTTAGGACATGCGGCCTGCAATGGGTCGTGCTTTGGTCGAGCGGATGCTCACTCACTCAGATCGTACGCAACGATGACGGGTTGTTTCCGGCACTTTGATGGCTGTCGTCCGTCGTGCGCACAACCCCCAACCTGCGCCCAGGCAAGAACGATGGATTTGGTGTCGGGGATCAGCGTCGATGAATCGATGTCGTCGCCGTAGTAGTATGTGTTGCCAAGTAGGCCTGCCGTCACCGGATGCTTGACGCGTTCTACGGTTACCTTGTAGCTCGCGCCGCGATCGTCGTCGATGTACTGCCCGCAGTAGTACTTGCCCGTGCTTACGTTGTGCAGGCGCGTCAGTGGCTCGAGCTCGCTCGGCTGAGTGATGTCGTCACCCTGAAGAACCAACCCGCCACCGTGAAGCGCAAATTCCTTCATCGTCGCAATCGATTGCTTGTCGTCGATAGGCAACGCGGGATTGGTGAACCACAAGACGTCGAATCCCTCGAGCTGTTCTGGACGTAGTCCTCTTGCTGGCTCGTTGATCAAGGTTGCCGAAACTCCTCGTTTGACCAGCGTCGAACGGATCAGCTGCGCTTCATGCGACCAGTCGGCGGTCACGTCGTCGAGAACTACCAGCACCTTGGGGTTTTCAGTCGGGCTGACCCACTGCACGGTCTGACCGATCAGTTTGCTGCGCTGATTGAAATGCGGATCGGCAAAAGCCAATCGCCTGTCCGTGAGCGCCATTACGATAGTCACGACTCTACCGGGCAGTCCATCCGCTTCGCACTTGCCTTCGGCATTGCAGCTAGTGCCTTCGCCACAAGTACCACAGCTGGTATGGCAGATGGGATCGAATCCACACGTGCGCCCGTCGCAAGCGGGTACGCAGGTTGCTTTGCACTGACCTTGCTCCTCATCACAGGTCTCACCAGCATTGCAGGAGCCACAGCTTTGACCACAAACAGGATCGACTCCGCATTTGCGACCGCCACAGGCAGGTTCGCAAACTGAATTGCACTGGCCCTGCTCCTCGTTGCATGCTTGATCGCCTGTGCAGGTTCCGCAACTCTTTTGGCAGATCGGGTCGAGCCCACAAGTCCGTCCGTCGCAAGCCGGCGCGCAACTAGCGGCTTCGCACAGATCTCCAACGCCGTTCGCGTCGAGGTCCGCACCAGTCTCGACCGTGACGGCGAACTCTGTCACAGCACAATCGGTTTCCGTCGCTCGACACTCCGTGACGCTGATCAGGTACAGGCCCGGCGTACGCGCAACAAACTTCAGCTCATCGGCATTCGGTGCAGAAGTGTACGATGCGTTCGCCGGTGCGCTGACGTTCCATGTATACGTTGCAGGCTCGTCCGTTGATGAGTTGCTGACGACCTTGAGGGTCTGTTCGGTGCAGGCGTCGAACGTTTTGGACTCGCCCAACCCACTCACGCTAAGACCAACCAGCGTCTCGTCGCCGCTGCTGGCGCATCCGCAAAATAGCGAACCGATGGCGAATAGCGCAGCGATTGTTGGATATTGAGTTGCGTTCATTGCGACGATGCTCCTTCGATGACCCTCGGGTCGAATGGGGCTCCACTCAACGCGGCGCTTCTCGCGAAGACACCGACGTAGTCGGGGAGGCCTGCTCGCCTTTCGCAGTGGCTGCGTCTCGGCGTTCGGGGACCACTAATGCAGGAAGAATGCCAAGGTCAAAACTGCGCAAAATCGGTCAGGGATGCTGACTCCACACCGCAGACTGATGGTGGAACGCCGCGATTGGGCTGCTAGCTCCAGGCTGCACTGCGGAGGCCAACTGACGACACCCGCAGGGCCTGGAAATCCATAGCGCTCGGTTGTTGGGAAACGCTCGAGCGCCGTCGTCAGGCCGTGCCGATCATCCAGCGCCAATGCGACCGGCACACACGCTTGTCGGCGGTTTTCAGGCACTGTCCCAAGACGCCGCCCCGATCGCGGGCTGCTCTGAGCCAGGGGCTGGTTGGCGCGACGTGGTAAAGGCTCTCGAGCGAGGGCTTCGCGGAAAATGCGCGTACCTTGAGTTGCCCGCGTTTCAGCACGCTTGGCCTCCGGTACGGGCGCGTACCCCGCGAAAGCAGTTCTGCATCAGCGTGTCCGCTGCGCTAGGCTCTGGACATGCGCAGCCAGGGTCGGTACTGGGTGTTGGTCAATACCGCCCTCATCGGTGCCTGTGGTGGCCGAGCCGAACAGGCCGTCCCCAGAACAACGACATTCGGTGGCAGTGGAGCGGGTGGAGTAACCGATTCTACGACAACTGTGGAGCTGGCCGGATCACTGTCACGGGGAGGAACCGGCGTCATCGATGCGGGCTCGTCTGGCATTTCGGCGACGGGCGGAGACTCGAATCATAGCGGGGGCGTCGTCGATGCAGGCTCGTCTGGTATTCCGGCGACGGGCGGAGACTCGAATCATGCCGAGGGCGCTAGCGCGGGTGCAGTGGAATCCGGCGGTTCCGCTGCAACAGCCGGCACAGCGGGAGCCACTGGCGTAAGCTCGCTGGCGGGTTCCACCGGGCAAACTGGAATCAATAACACCGCCTGTCCAGCGACGGACCGTGTCGAAAGCATGCCTCTGCCCTGCCCAACCGCGACGCTGGTGTGCAAGTACTCGCGCAAGACGCGGGAGATGGATTGCGAGTATGACCATACCTGTACTGCTCCGGGATGGCACACACAGTACGCTTGCCACAGCGCATCGCCCTGTCCGATAGTCGAGCCTGCCAGCTTAACCCAATGCTCGCCGGAGGGACTTGGTTGCAGCTACCAGTCGGGAAACTACACCTGGAATGACGATGGCGACGCGTGCATGAGTGGCTGGTCCTGCGTTGCGGGGCAATGGAATTTAGAATGGTCGGGCTGCGTCAGCTAAGGAGAAGAACGCCATAGATTGGTTAGTGCTGGCGATCGACAGAAACCCTGGAGTCTCGGTGATAATGCTGGCGCATCGCCCAACCCCTGCGCTAGAGGAATGCCGTTAGTATGCCAAACCCAACTGCCATTGCTTGGAGCGCCATCGCAAGCGCCATTGGATTGGAGGAACGTTTGGCCTCTGGTGAGCTTTCTGTCGCAATCACGGCTCAGCAGATCAAGGAAATCACTGGGCGCGAACCACGACTGATGACGAAGTTCGACACCCGTGAAAGCCGCCCGAGCCTGCTGCGAGGGCTGACGATTCTACCGTTGTCGAACGGAACCTACGTGCTGCTGAAGGGGGATGGCTACGTGGACGTGCCTGCCGCCAATAGGGTTCGGAGGTGGCCAGTTTCAGCGAAAGCAAGGCAGCTCGTGACTCTGCCGTGGGATAACGGCCCAGCATCGGAATCCCAGGCACTCGATATGGCACTCGCGACCGGACTGCTCGAGGAGTTTCTAGAGGAGTCCGTTCGATTGACGATTCGAGGAAGGCTACGCTCTCCGAGCTTCGATTTCTGGTTCGATGGCGAAGGCCACCCGATCCCACTGACCGCAAGCGGTGTCCAAATCGAAGTGGACGCTGGTTTGGAGGGCCAGCAGATCCATTTGGTCGAGGCCAAGCTTGGTGCGCGTACGAATTTTCACAACCGCCAACTCTATTACCCGTTTCGAATGTGGCAGCAGCTTGTTCCGGACAAGCGCGTCACGGCCATCTTCCTCGCTTTCAGCAATCGGTGCTTCTCACTGCGCCGCTTCGAAGCGGTGGGCGCTCAGGCGGACCGTTACCACGGCCTTGTCGCGACCAAGTCCGTGGACTACTATTTCGATGAGCCCACGGCGATCCCGACTCTCGAGGAACTCTTGGCCGATACAGAGCTACAGGCGGGAGAGGCGGAAGTTCCTTTCCCTCAAGCGAACGATGTGCGGCGGGTCATTGATGTGATCGACTCGGTGGCGGCAGGGCTTGTGACACGTGTCGAGATCTCGTCCCACTACGATCTGGACGATCGACAGGCCGACTACTACGCGAACGCGGCCACATTTCTTTGCCTGTTGGTGCGTAGTGGAAGCGGGTTTGCGCTAACGGAACGCGGCTCCCGCTTCAGCAAGATGCGTCGCACGGAACGAATCGTCTACCTCATGCGTGAGATCGCCTCGAAACCAGTCTTTCGGCAGGTACTGGAAGCGACGAGTGTATCGGGGAAGCTACCTTCGGGAGAGCGAGTTGCGGCGCTGATTGGTCAACAGGCAGGGCTTAGCGGCAAGACTCCGAACCGACGTGCTGGAACGGTTCTGGCTTGGGCCAAGTGGATTTTGGAGAACACGAGTGCCCAGCTGACGATGGCATTCGAATAGCTCGCGAACTAGGCGGTATAAGTGGCGCTAGCTAGTCGTCGCGTGGCAAGGCTCAGCGCGCCTTCGGCGATATCGTTCCCGAAGAACGTGCGCCCCAAGCCGATGGCCGCCACGCCTACAGAGCCAGACCCGGCAAACGGGTCGATGACCGTATCTCCGACGGAGGAACTTTGCCCGATCAAGATTCGAGATACCGCGACGGGCTTTTCCGTGGGGTAGCCGTGTGCGACGCGAGGGTGCTCGATGATGTCAGGGATCCCGAGATTGTTGAGTCTGCGTTTGCCCTTCTCAAAGAAGAGAATAAATTCGTATCGAGCTCGGTAGTGGTAGCCCATGCCTATTGTTCGCTTGTCCCAAACCAGAGGTTTCCAGAATCTGAAACCAGCTGCCTCGGCGAGCGGTTTGACGACGAACATCGTTTCTTGATCGCAAAATAGATATAGATGCGAGTTCTTGCGTAAGACGCGATAGAGTGCGGCGAAGAGTTCAGGGAAACGCTGATTGGGGAAGATCTCGAACCAATCGTTGCTTGACGCTTGGCTGTGCTTCAGTCGCGTAGTTGTGCCGATCGCTCGATGCTTTTCCAGCGATTCGTACGGCGGATCGGTAACGACCAGGTCCACGGATTGCGGTTCCAAAGTGTTCAGCCATTCGACAGCGTCCCTTCTTGACAGCATTGGGGTCTCATTCGGTTCAATCAGCGCGGCAATTTCGCCGGTCACGGAGCGAATACGCCCTTCGCTGGCGGGGTTCATCGCAAACAAATTCAAGAGATCCACCGAGCGATGGTATCATCCTAGCGCCACGCTCCGCCAATGCCGCTAGGACAGAATTTGTCATAGCAGTGGACAATCCGGGTTGTGGGCCGCGCCCTCACGTCGAGGCGCCGAAGGACAACTATGCAGGGACGGGTTTTGGGAATTGCAGCAAGCATGGCCTCGCCTACGGGACAACTAGCCTATCCGCTTGGCGACGCGCTCTACCTCAACCTCACCAACGCGTGCACGTTGTCCTGCGTATTCTGTCCTAAGGTTCGCGACGACGATTGGACAATCGCTGGACATGACCTTAGGTTAGCCAGAAATCCCACGGCTGATGAGGTCTGGATCGCGGCCCTCAACGCTAGCATAGTAGGGCGCTCTGAGGTCGTGTTCACCGGGGTGGGCGAATCCACGTTGCGTCTTTCTGTGCTTCTGGAGCTCATCAAGCGCCTCAAGCAGGCGGATGTGCGGCGAGTGCGACTGGACACGGACGGCCTGGCCAACTTGCGTGAAGGACGGGACGTCGTTCCGGACATGTCGCGAGCGGGACTCGATGCGGTTAGCATCTCACTCAATGCTCCCGATGCTTCCACGTATGCTCGGCTATGCTGCAGTCATTACGGGGAGACTGCCTGGCATGCCGCGCGAGAATTCGTCCGTTGTGCCAAGCTTGCACTTCCGGAAGTCACCGTCAGCTTCGTGGCTGTGCCGGAACTCATCGAGAGCGAGTGCCGCCGCTTCGCCGAAACGCTGGGCGTAGCGTTCAGATGGCGCGAGTACCAAACAGCAGCAGTCGCCAATCACGGGGCCTAGAAGGCGCTAATTCTAGCTTGCTGCCAAGACGCCAAGCTACCGCGGCCGCTGCGGTGCTTCAACGAAGCATTTGGATCGTCTGCTTAGTTCAAGCTGATACTCGACCGCCGAAGCACTTGCCGCAATGCATAGCGGCCAGCCGCGCGCCGAAGAGCCCCGATGCTATCGCTTCTGCGATCACGTCATAACAAAACAGGCTTGCGAAGTTGAGCTCAATGAGAACATGCCCGAGGCTCAACGCCTTCCAGGTGAGCGGCATCACGGCAAATGCCCGTCCGGTGCGGATGGAATCCGTGAGGTGTCTTGGCAGTAACATGGTGCCATCAAAGCTGCTGTCACTCGGAAGACCAATCTGGCGGCCATTGTCGCAAGCGGCGAGCAGCTCGGATCGAGCTGAGTCGCGGTCGGCAGAATATTCTACTACGAAGTAGTTGGTCAGCCCCACAGTGGGAAGTAACTCGCGAATGCGGAGGCGCAAGTCCGCCACGTCAAATGTGCGCGACAAGCTGTTGCAGACTTCACTAATGTCGCGCCCCCAACGCCCGAGTCGAAGTCCTTCGCGCGACATCCCACATTGCTGAATCTCGCTCAGCGCGATGTGGGTCGAATAGAAGATCTCTTCGGCCCTATCACGACGGTTCGGGTCGGTTCGTAGCGTTATAGATATTTGCCGGCGCAGCACGTCGACAACGTCGTGGCAGACCTGCATGTCCGCTCCACGTTCGGATAGCTTCTGACCGATGTCGTCTAACATGCCGCGAAACGCCTCGGGTCTGTCTCCGGTCATCTCTGCAATAAGCGCGTTGAGCAACTTGGGCTGCCATTCGGGTCCGGCTACACCCATTCGACCGCGAGCTGCGCGGGACAAGGCCTCGAGGATGTGTTGGCGCCTCTGCACTAATGCTGCTTCGAAGGAGTAGTTCAGCTCGGGCGCCTTCGAATGCCTAACAATTCGCGCGCTGCGCGAACAACCACATGATCGCCGAACGACCAATTCTGTATCAAGCTCGACGCTCGCGGGGGTCGTGCCCCAATTGACGGATTCCAGCACATTGCGGGCAGCTTGCTTTCCAATCCTTTCCAGCGGCTGCCGAATCGTCGTGAGTGGTGACGTTGCCAGTCGTGCTTCTTCAACATCGTCAAATCCCGTCACAGCAACGCAGTGAGGTACGGAAACGCCGCGCTCCTCCAAAGCCTTGAGGACGCCGACGGCCATGCCGTCGTTTGAAGCGATGATCGCGTCCAAGTCGTCGAGGCGCATTCCCGGAATTTGCGCAAAACTGCGGACTGCTTCAATGCCACCGGATTGCATGAAGTTTCCCACGGCAACGAGGCGCGGATCGAATGGCAAGTCATGATCCTTCAGCGCTTCGACATATGCCAGGAATCGCTGTTCAGCTTCTTCGTTGGCGAGTGGTCCGCGTACGAAGGCGATGCGCCGATGACCGTGTTCTATTGCCAGATGGCCTACCACTTGGCGAATCCCCTGGTCGTTCTTGGCGGTAACGCTCGGTACACCCGGCAATGCGACGCCGATGCTACAGTGTGGCAAGTTCTGCAAGCGGCTCTGGCAGAAGGACTCGACCCCGGAACGGCCTACTTGATGCATTAGGGTGGCGGTCAATACCACCATTCCATCGACGCTCTGTGGTCCAACAAAATCGAAGATGCGGTGGCGTGCGCTGGCTCCTTTATCATCCGGAAGTGAGCCGCCAACGAAACACAGTACGTTGGCGCCCGTGCTCGTTACCGCCTCGGTAACTCCTGCGAGGATCGCTATTTGGTAGGGATCACCCACCCAGTCCAACATGACGCCTAGCGTGGCGGTCTTGCCTAGGCCCTGCGCCGATCTCTCTGGGACAGTTGCCAATTTTACCCCCTTGTTTGCGGTTGAGCCGCGGCAAGAGAACTATCGGTCGAGTCGAGTAAGAGTTAAGTACCCTGTTACGGGCCCCAACTCAAGACGAGTCCATTTGCAGTGATGTAGGACTTGTGCTTCAGGCAGCGCTGGTGCGGCCGGTGGTCGCAATCCTGGAGCGTCATTTGACTCCAATTTAGTTTGGTTTGGCCTGCTGTGACCCAGGTGTGTTTGTGCGACCTTGGGTTCTAGTTGCCCACCACCATGGTTGGTTTTGGCCGTCGGACCATTGTGCTGGACCTCGATACATCGAGTGCTCATGTCTTCGTCGATCTACCGAGACTCTCGCACGACACCTTGGTCCTGCAGTATTCGCGTCAGAGCTGCCGCAGCCGGCTCAACGACGGCTTTTCGTACAACGGTTAGCATGAGCAGGAGGCCAACGAAGAAGCAGGCAAGGTGTCCACCTACATTGAACAGGACCGACCCGATCAGGGCATGTCGGAGCATTTCATTGGTTTCCCAGAGGTCACCGAAGTATCCACCGACGGCATTCAGAAGCCCGGTTCCCACAAGAAACACAATCACAGCGGATGCTCGGTCGCGTCGCACGATCAACCTAACCAGCAAGATGCAGGAGGCAATCAGAGACACGATGAGTCGTCGATCTGGACCGAGATACTCCAGTGGCGCCATGATTCTCGGTACCTTCTGGATCGTGGGAACGGTACCGCCAAAGGGCACCCAAACGCTCACGTCGGCGTTCTCCAACGTGGCGAACCGCAGCGCGTATGAAGTTGTGAATGACTGACCGAGAATACAGTCTGCATCTGCAACTGTTTGCCGCAAGACATGCCACGGATGGGTGACTAGCCACAATGCGTAGGTGCGTGAAGCTTGCCTAAGGTAGGTACGCGGAATCCTAGCTGCGTCTCTGTTGGCGACCACCCCCGTTGCGGGAGCGGCACACCACGGCTGTGTTGGCAGCTCGATACCCGCCCCGATGGTCGATGGCATCCCGCGCCGCTGGAAGTACTCGCGCACGGCGGGGGTCGGCAACACGAAACCGGCAAGAATGTTCTCGATGTTGAATTGATGGCGCTCCTCCCCGTGAGCCATTTGGTTCGCGCACACCAACACCATCGCAACGGAAAACGCGAGCACCAGAGACTTGTTGAGGAGCTTCCAATTGGCGAGTACCAGAAACACGCTGCCCATTGCGACAATCAGTACGTTCGCATCACGTGCGCCGCATGCGACGAGCCCCAAGATGACCATGCCTACGAGGGTTCTGCCCCTTCCAGCTCGCTTAGATACGGCATGAAAACTAATCACTCCAGCCAAGAAGAGCAAGACGCTAGACATCGCGAATGAGTCTGACAAGAGGAAGTGGTTCAAATAGTAGTACCCCTGAGCGAACGAGCAGAGTGACAAAACCACGAACGCAACCCGCTTGGCGACACCAGAAAACAAACAAGAGCCCGCTCGGGCCAGCAAGATCCACGAGACATACAAGAGAGTCGTTTGGGCCAGGACGATATTTGCCGCATGCCCGAGGCTGTAGCGACCGAACAGTGAAAAGAAGACGGGCACTGACCACGCGCGAACCATCGACCGAAACGTTGTGAAATACTCAGCAACGCTACTTCGCCCCATCAGTTCGACGTAGGATTTACAATCATCGAAGCAGAGTGGCGTGCCCATGCTCGCCACGAGGTGTACGTAGTAGCCCAATGCGACGTACCCGATCCAAACCCAGCGCTCATTTCGCATCAACCAACGCATCCGGCGGCTCGTCTAGTACATTTGGCCGCATAGTCAATAGCAAAGCGTCTCGGAGTTCTCGTGCGGCGGTCGAATACACTGTGAAAGCGCGGCATTCGCCATGGAACATCCAAGTGTTTCTGCATAACCGTTCCTCGGTGAACATTGGGATTCGTGATTCCACTCGCATGTGCCCGACGGCTCGAGCGCATGTTTGCGCGTCTGCAGCGGAGTTGCTCCGGCATCATGGATTATCAGCAAATTTCACGGCACGGAATCAATTACTGAGCGGCTACCGTAGCCCGAACCGCAGCCGCCCAAACCGTGAGGCTTTGTGAAAGTTGCCCTGCCCCAGGATCGGTGACCAACTGACGCCACCGTTGTTCTTCATTACGTAGAAGTTGGCGCGCCACTCGGCGCCACGCGGTGGTGGAACTTGATGAGCTTTGGTCAGGCTCTTCCAAGGCAAGGCGGCCTCGACAATGTAGCCCTGATCTTCGTTGCTGGCGTCGTCGAGGCTACCCTGTACGGTGACTGCGCGCCGCACCCGTGAGTCGAAGTCTTGATGGCCAAAGGGACCATTGGGCAGTACGCGCGGCTGGTTGTAGTCGTCGAATTGGGAATCGAAGACCAGCCCCTGGGGATTGATCTGCAACTCGTAGTAGTCCCGGTTGTCGCCGTCACCGTCGGGATCCAGCATGATTTCGACCGTGTCTTGGGTCCACAGATGGGGATCGATGGCGTCAGCGGGGAAACCTCCGCGCACGTTCTTGTCGCGTACTTCGAACCCAATGTAGAGCGCTTCGTCGTCGTAAAGCAGTCGCACCGTGCCACCCAGGGAGGCGCTCGGCCCCAGCGATTGGCCCGTTCCCGGATGCACGAATTCACGAGTCTCTGTCGTCTTCGACCACGCCGCTTCATCGAGACGACCGTCAATTACGATCGCTTCTCCCACCCCGAGTGGTACTACGACGTAGCTTGGCAGTGCCTGTGGGGCGTCAGGCACGGCACTAGGTGCCGGCGCCGGGTCGTTCTTCTGACGCGAACACGCAGCCCAGGCGAGCGCGGAGACCACCAGCGCACTGCGCCAGGCCAGCATCAGCGTTTGCCCTTGGTCTTCTTTCGAGCGTCGCGCTCACGCTTGCGCTGATTCTTCTTGGCATTGCGCTCGGCTTGCGACAACTCGCGCATCTTTGGGGCTTCTGGTGCACTACCGCCCATGCCAGGAAAGCCGCCCATGCCAGGAAAGCCGCCCATGCCAGGAAAGCCGCCCATACCAGGCGGCATGCCGGGCATCCCGGCAGGCATGCCAGGCATCTGTGGTGCACCGCCACCCTTCATGGCGCGACGCAGATGGCGGGCGGCAGCCAAGCCCTTCATGCCGGGGATCTTGCCCATCATGCCGCCGAGTCCGCCCATCATGCCGCTCATGCCACCCATGCCTCCCATCATCTGCTGCATGAAGAGAAACTTCTGGATCAGCTCCTGGACGGCCTGTTCTTGACTCCCGGAACCCTTCGCGACGCGTCGCACACGTGTCGGTTCACGTACCAGCACGTTCGGATCGTTCCGTTCTGCACGCGTCATCGACTGGATCATCGATTCGATACGCGTAAGCTCCTTGTCCTCGATGTTCATGCCGGGCGGCATCATGTTCGACAGGCCCGGGATCTTCTCCATCAAGTCTTTGAGTGATCCCATCTGTTGGATCATCTTGACCTGATTGAGGAAGTCCTCGAGCGTGAACTGGCCGCTCATCATGCGCAGTGCGTCTTGCTCGGCCTTCTTCTGATCGACGACCTGCTCGAAATCGCGGATGAGACCGACGACGTCCCCCATGCCGAGCACGCGACTTGCCATGCCCTCGGGGCGAAATGGTTCGAGCTTGTCCGTAGTTTCGCCCATCCCCACAAAGGCGATTGGCGCACCGGTGACCTCTTTGACGCTCAGGGCGGCGCCACCACGGGCATCACCGTCGAGTTTGGTCAAGACGACGCCCGTGATGCCGAGCCGCTCGTTGAAAGAGCGCGCGGTCTTGACGGCGTCTTGGCCGATCATGGCGTCGACCACGAGATAGATGTTATCGGGGTTGGTGACGGCTTTGACCTCGGCGAGTTCCGCCATCAACACCTCGTCGATCGCAAGGCGGCCCGCCGTATCGTAGATGATGACGTCGCAGCCCGCCTGCTTTGCCTCGGCGGGAGCCGCTTTGCAGATCTGCACTGGTGATGCGTCGGCAATGTTGAAGACGGGAACGTCAATCTGTTGCCCGAGGATCTTCAATTGCTCGACGGCGGCCGCACGCTGCATGTCTGCCGCGACGAGCATGGGCTTCTTGCCCTCTTGCTTGAGGAAGCGCGCCAGCTTCGCTGCCGTAGTCGTCTTACCGGAGCCCTGCAGGCCCACCATGACGATCGAGCTAATCCCCTTGTCCTTCATGACGAGGGGCTCGGTCTCGGAACTCATCATCGCGACGAGTTCGTCGTGACAGGTCTTGACGAAGGTGTCTGCCGCCGAGACGCGACGCACCTGGCCTTCGTGCTTGACCTTGACTTGCACGGTTTGGCCAACCGCCTTTTCCTCGACGCGCGCCAGGAAGCGCTTAACCACGCCTAACTCGACGTCGGCATCGAGCAGCGACTGCCGGACCTCATGCAGGGCTGGGCGGATGTTCTCCGCGGTGAGCTCCGTCAGACCGGAGAGACGGTTCTGGGCCTCGCGAAAACCTTTGATGAGTGCGTCGAACAAGGTGCCGGCCTTCTAGCACAGCCCTGCCCACGGGAAACCGACCACGGTTACAGGGCAGAAAAACCGCACAATCGTCGACGCTTTGGGCAATTCCCCCGGCCCCGGCCGCGGCAGAACCCCGACATTTTTGCCGGGCCGAGCCGTTGGTGCCGCTGGTCGCGGCGTTGTGGGTTCAGGTGGGGCAGGCGCGATGACGGCCGTGGGTATGCTTCTGGGTTGGTGCGGCGCGGTTACGGGGTCGTGAGCTTTCGCGGGGATGCTCGGCCATCTTGCGGCGATTAGGTGTAAAAGAAACGGTGGAGCTAGCATGCACGAGCCCTCGGTTGAGCTAACACTGAAACCCCAGATTGCCGCGCCAATGCTGCTGCGGGTACTGACGATCATGGCCGTTGCATCGTTGCTGCTCGGTGTTGCAGCCATGGTCATTGGATTCAAAAAGACCTGGCTTCTGTCGTTTGCCAACGCTTCAGTTGCAGGGCTCATGCTTCACTTTGCTCGACGCGGCTTGGTCCGCACCGCCGCCGTTGTCGTGGTTCTGTCGCTTCTTGCCACGTCACTGTACGCCATAGTGACGGGTCAGGGGCTTCACGACGATGCCCAGCTGATCCTCCCCAGTGCATTCCTCCTAGCGAGCCTGCTCTTGGGCGGAGCATCGGTGGCAGTGATTGCGCTGCTTTCCTGTGTTGCCATAGCGACCATTGGCATAGCGCAAGTCCACGGCTTTATTTCGCCAGTCGAAACACACCGCCTTGCGTACCACGATATTCTCGAGATCTGCATCATGTTGGGGGCGCTTGCCACGTTTGCTCACTACGTGGTCAGTTTGATGCGAATGGCCATTGTTGATGCGCGCAATGCCCATCAAAGCGTGCAGGACATTCTCGACGCAACCACCGAGGCAATCTTCATCCACGACGCCAAGGATGGACGAATCGTCTCGGTGAACGAGCCGACCTTGGAAATGTTCGGTTGTTCTCGCGAGGAGTTCCTCGGTCAAACTCCGTTCGACATGAAAAAAGCTGCGGACGCTTTCAACGGCGACAAGGCTGCCGATTACCTCCGGCTTGCCGTGACTTGCGGCCCCCAGTCTTTCGAGTGGCTGACGCAGCGCCGGGACGGCAGCAGCTTCTGGGTCGAAGTGAGCCTGCGCAGTGCGCGTATAGCTCAACAGGCACGGGTTGTTGCCGTGGTGCGCGACATCACGGAGCGCCGTCGGCTCGAGCAGCGCGTGCGAGAAGCAGAGATGTTTCGCGCCGTGGGACAACTCGCCGGCGGCATAGCGCACGATTTCAATAACCAACTCGTTGGGATCCTCGGCAACGCTGAGTTTCTCCGCAACGGGTTGCTCGAGAACGCGGAGCTCAGAGAATGCGCCGAATCGGTGCTGTCCAGCGGCCAGCGCGCAGCTGATCTGACCCAAGAGCTACTTGCGTTTGCGCGCAAGGGCCGTCGGCGCAATCTGCCGGTGGATCTGCATCAACTCGTGCGCGAAGTCGTCACTGTGGGTCGGCGTAGCATCGACAAGCGGATCAGTATCGAACAACACCTGACGGCAACCAGATCGGTAGTAAGGGGGGATCCCGGTGCCTTGCAAAACGCGCTATTGAACCTCTTGCTCAATGCTCGTGACGCCATGCCGTGCGGCGGAGCCATCAGCTTTCGGACAGAAAACTGTGACGCGACGGCAGCGCTCGCAGCATTCGACCCGGTCCTTGCCGCGGGGCAGTACGTCATTGTCGAGGTCGTCGACGACGGGACGGGCATTGGTTCGGACATAGTGGGTAGGATATTCGAACCATTCTTCACCACGAAAGAGTCGGGCACGGGGATGGGGCTGGCTGCCGTCCACGGAACCGTCCTCGAACACCAAGGCGCGCTCGCGGTCGAGTCGGAATTGGGTAAGGGGGCGAAGTTTCGCCTATGCCTGCCGCTCACGGACGATCCAGTCGCGATTGAGGAGCCACGCTCCGGACCGGTCGCACCGCGAGCCGGTGGTCGTGTGCTGGTCATCGACGACGAGAACGCTGTTGCGAAAGTGGTGGCGCTCTCTTTGGAGATGGGCGGCCTCACCGTAGATACCTGCACGAGCGCGTTGTCCGGTCTCGAACGTTATCGCCCGGGCGAACACGACCTAGTCTTGCTCGACATGATGATGCCAGAGCTCGACGGCGTGGAAGTGTTGCGCCGGATCCGAGCGCTCAACCCCGATGCCAAAATCATGCTGATGTCGGGACATGCGAGCGAGGCCGTGGAAGCGCGCTTGCAGGAATTTCCGGATGTAACTATCGTATCGAAACCGTTTTCACCGATGAAGCTGCTCGAGGACGTGATGAAGCGATTGGGGGGGTGAGCCCCGCCGCTTGCGGATCCGAGCCCTCGACCCCAGGCATTCATTGTGGCCCCTCCCGAAGCAACCACTCGTGGAATCAGCGTGCAGGTCGAAAGCGAATTTGCCCCGTCGCACAGCGCTCCGCAGCAGCATCGCTGGTTCTTTGCCTACAAAGTTCGCATAACTAACGATGGCGATGAGACGGTTCAATTGCTGAATCGGTCTTGGATCATCACCAACGCCGAAGGCCACGTCGAGCAAGTGAGTGGGCCTGGTGTCGTTGGGGAGCAGCCCGTCCTTCGGCCGGGGTATGCGTTCGAATACAGCTCTGGCTGTCCACTAGGGACCCCATTTGGGTCCATGCGTGGAACCTATGAGATGGTAAACGAGCTCGGGGAGCGTTTCGAGGTCCAAATCCCGCCGTTCGTGCTGCGTCTGCCGTCCTCGATGAACTAAAATTCGGTCCAAAGTTGGCCCCGTTCCGTGGGCTCCCGGTACCATTTCGATTCACCGGAGCAATACCATGGACCAATTCGAGACCAGCGGTCGGATGCCTCGTCATCTGATGCGACTTCCCTGTCAGGTGGTGCGCGAGCGCGACTTCCGGCTGATTGCTGATCGCGTGGAAAACATTTCCCTCACGGGCCTCTCGGTGTCGCCAGCCGAACCGGTCCTAACGGGAGAGAAGCTGATTGTGTCCTTCCGGTTGCCGCACGAGGGAATTTGGGTCGATGCGGAAGCGCGCGTGACGCGAGTGATCCACGGGCGCCGCCCGGGCGAGGATCAGCGGGCGCTCGGTTTGGCCTTCGAGGACGTCTCGGTGGAACTCCAGCTGGCGATTGCTCGCGAATTGATGAAGACCCCCCCCGCACCACCGGGCCGCTCGCTGCGTGACGAACACAGCTACCGCGTTGCACGCGTTCTTGCCTGGTTCTCGACGCGCATCGAGCCGAGTTGGGAGAATTAGCCCCGGCGGCGTAGCTCGAGCAATCGCACGTAGAGTGCCTTGCGCGCCCTGCCTATCAGGCCCGACGCCTCAACCAAATCACGAACGGTCTTGCCCTGGTCGAGCTCCAGCCGGAGCGTTGCGTCGTCCAGCGACGTCGTTGTAGGTTCGTCTCCCTCTTCGAGCGGAGCTGCGCTCGCCAACACCAGAACGACTTCGCCACGCCATTCGCGTTCGAGGCCTGCGAGTTCGGCGAGTGTGCCACAGCAGGTTTCCTCGTGAAGTTTCGTCAACTCGCGGCAGACTGCAGCCCGGCGTTCCGGCTGCTTTTTTGCTAGATCAAGCAGTGTTGCAGCGGTTCGATTGCCGGCCTCGAACAGAATGACCGCGCCCTCGGTTCGTTGCAGGCGCTCGATAGCGCGCGTGCGCCGCGTCCCGTGGCGCGGGAGAAACCCAGCGAAGTAGAACGGGCCTTCGACGAGCCCGGACAGCGCGATGGCCGCAGTGACCGCGCTGGGTCCGGGAATGACCTCGACGGCAATGTCTGCCTCGCGCGCCAGCGCCACGAATTTGGCTCCCGGATCACTCACCCCAGGCATACCGGCGTCGGTGACCAGGGCAAGTCGGTCACCGGCGAGCAGAAATTCGAGCAGGCCACGCAAGCGCGCGTCACTCACATGCGCTTCGATCGAGGCCAGTGGTTTGCCCGTGATACCCAGGTGATTGAGCAGCGAGCGCGAGCGTCGGGTGTCTTCGGCGAGGATGCGATCGACTGTCTTCAATGTGTCGATGGCCCGCAACGTGATGTCACCGAGGTTGCCGATGGGTGTCCCTACGACGTAAAGCTTGCCGACTCGATCAGTCGCGGACGAGGACGGCATCGCCGAGCCTTTCCGAGAGGAAGCTCCGCAGCTTGCCAGCCAGTCGAGCTTCGAGTTGGCGCACGCGCTCGCGCGACACGCCAAACTCTTCGCCCAGCTCTTGCAATGTAATCGGTTCGTCCGCGATCATGCGGCGCTCGAAGATCAGTAGATCCTTGCCCGCGAGCGTCGCCTTGAATACGTCGAGATGCTCACGCAACATCTCTTGCAGTTGGTTGCTCTCGGTCAGCTGATCCGGCCCGGCGCCGGCGGCGGGCATCAGATCCATGCGCGTCGTTTGCCGACCATCGGAATCGCCGATCGGAGTGTCCAGCGAGGCATCGCTGGCGGCTAACCGCCGATCCATCTCGATGACGTCCTTCTCTTCGACGTTCAGTCGCAGGGCGATCTCGGCATGGGTCGGCTCGATCCCCATGGCGCTGAGTTTGGCCTTCTCCTTATTGAGATTGAAGAAGAGCTTTCGCTGGGCTTGCGTTGTCCCGAGCTTGACCAAACGCCAATTGTTCAAGATGTAGCGCAACATGTAGGCGCGGATCCACCACGCCGCGTAGCTCGAGAGCTTGACGCCGCGATACGGGTCGTAGCGCTTGACGGCTTGCATCAAGCCGATGTTGCCCTCTTGAATGAGGTCCATGATGTTGCGATAGGCGCGCCGGTACTCATAGGCGAGTTTGACCACGAGTCGGAGGTTCGCTGTGACGAGCTTGGCCGCAATATCCACATTGCCCGTCTTGACGTATTCCTCGGAGAGTTCCTTCTCTTGTTCTGGGGTCAAGAGTGGATGACGCTGCACCTCTCGCATGTAGAGCTGCAAAGCATCGACCCGAGCGAGCGACGTGTCGCTCGAAACGGGCTTCGCCTGAAAGATTGGCACGTCGAGTAGGGCGCCATCGTCGACCAATTCGCCGGTGACTTCGATGACGTCGCTTTCACCTGGTTCGCCCAGGCCGTCATCGTCGTCCCCGCGGTCATCGGCGTCCTGGTCGTCGTCCGGATCGCGTTCGTCGCTCGCTGTCTCCGTCCTACCACTTTGGCTACGCTCACGACGGGCTGCCGCCTGCGTTGGCTTGCGTTTGGCTTCAGCGTTGCTTGTCGATTTTGAGGAGCGTGCGGCCACGGGTATTTGCTTGGAACGGGCGGGACGAGCCTTGTCCCAAGGGGCGCAGGCGTCAAGGCGCTCGGTCTGTGGGTCGTCCACGTAGCGCCCTGATATGACGCGGTTTTATGCGCTTGTTGCTTTGAGCAATTGTGTAGGTTTTTTGGCCGGTTCGTCGTGGTTTCGAATTTCTGGCGTGGATGCGTCGGAAACAGGCCAGCGTGCAAAGTATTCCGCGGCACATCAATGGACCTGGCGGTTCTGTGCATCACGGACAGCGACACACGATTGGGCGAGGCACCATCTGGCACGACTAGCGGGGAGGTTACGGTGCGTCGGCGAGTGTTTCGTCGTTCGACACAACTTCTGCGCCAACTAACGCACGAGGCGCCCGCCAACTTTCCGCGTCAGCTAGCGCACGATGCGCCTGCCAAAGACGCCGCCGCGCACCAACGAACGCAACATGTAAGGATGTTGGCGTGCTCTGCGGGGAAGTGCGGTCGTGTGCAGCAACGATGGTACCTGGTACGAATGGGGGCCTTTGCCATGCATTTTGGCACTCGTGTGGCTAGCGCATTGGGATTTATCCAGTATCGCTTTCGGAGTTGCGTCTGAGCGCAATTGACGCGCGGACCAGGCCAGTATGGCTGAAAAAAGGGAGGTTGCCTTCGACGAGACTGCTCGTATACGGTCCGTGTAGTTGTCGGTAACCTCGGAGCTCCTGACATGAAGCATCTCTCCTACTCATCTGGTGCCCTCGCGTGTCTCTCGATTGGCCTGTTCTCGACCTTCGCCTGTTCGTCGGACGATTCGGGTGAGCCTGAGACGCCCTGGACCTTCGGCGGAAGCACGTTCGTCGGTAAGGGCGGGGCAACTGGGTCTGGTGGCGCGGCGGCATCGAAAGGCGGCAGCGCAAGCAGCACGGGTGGGACCAACACCTCTGGCGGTACGAACGCAACGGGTGGAATTGCCAGCTCTTTCGGGGGAGCGAGCACCGGTGGCGTAGCCACGTCCGGTGGCGCAGCCACGTCCGGTGGCGCAGCCACGACCGGTGGCGTAGCCACGTCCGGTGGCGCAGCCACGACCGGTGGCTCGACAAGTGGCGGCTCGACAAGTGGCGGTGCGACAAGTGGCGGTGCGACAAGTGGCGGTGCGACGAGTGGCGGTGCGACGAGTGGCGGTGCGACGAGTGGCGGTGCGACGAGTGGCGGTG
>CAYVXY010000005.1:232171-380360 GCA_964454965.1 uncultured Polyangiaceae bacterium
CGGGTGGCGCAGCAACGGGTGGCGCAGCAACGGGTGGCGCAGCAACGGGTGGCGCGGGGACAGGCGGAGGCGCGGGGACCTGCACGACGGCCGCGAGCCCAAAGACGCTGTTCTGTCGGCCGGAAACCGACGGGATCACGGGACTCACGGGCTCCGCGACCTTCAGTGGCGTGACCTTCAACGCAACAGGATCTGCCATCGCGATCACGTCGGCAAGCGCCATCACGACGGGTACGTCATTGACTGGGCTTTCGCCGTACAACGTCGGCAGCTGCAGTGGTGCTGGCATCAATGCGACGTCGTTGGCGACCTCGCAGCCCTACACGGGCCTTAGTATGACCATCACGAACAAGAGCACCATTGGCACCGGGACCACCGCTGCGCCCGTGACCATCAGCATCTATATTGACAGCATTGCGTCGGGCGATAAGTTCGTTCAACGCGTGTACACATTCCCAGAAGTCCCCGCGGACAATGCACCGCACACCTACAATCTTACGTGGAATTCCGCGTATACCGACAGCTGCTCGCTCACCGGCGGTTCCATCTTCGACCAAACCAAGATCAACGGCATTGGTTTCGGTGTCACGGCAACCACCGCCTCTGTCAAGTTGGATTTGAATATGTCGAGCATCGCATTTACCGGCGGCGCGGCGACCAATCCTTGTGCAGGCCTTTGTAGCAGCCCAAAGGTGTTTACTGTGGGTTCCGGCACATCTAGCTTCAGCAACATTGGAACGGGTGCTGGCTGTTGGGAAACCACGAGCAACTTCACGCAAGGAAATTGTGGGAACTTCGTGAGTCCACGAACGGTGATCATCAACGGCACATCCATGAACTGCGCCTCTGGCGCACCGGCATATTCGCCACCGGCGAAGGTCAATGCTGGATACTGTTTCCAAGTGCCTGCCGGCAATGAAGCCTGGGCTTACTGGGGGATCTGGTGATCTTTACCAGTCGCTAACGTCGGGACACACCGAATCGAAAAGACCCCGTCCGGCGTCACTGCCCGGCGGGGTTTTCTCGCGGCGGCGAAGGTCACTATCCAGAAAGCGTAAATTCTAGCATGTCAGTTGCCTGATTGAGGCATGTAGTAATGCGGCTGTCCGAAAACCGACACGAAACCGAGGGGTAGGCTCCCCATGTGTTCGGTCTCAAGACTAGTCGAGCCAGGCGCCGGCAGTGGCATGCGTCAACGAAAGTCATATTGCTTGAGAATCGGTGATCAAACGTTCGAAGACGGCATATGCAACGCATGTCTAGACCTTAGAGTCCGCGCCGGCTCGACTATTGGGAGCAGTCTCAAGTAGTTGTCCGGGCCTGTTTCACCACGGACCATGTGGGCCAACCAGCGTCGTTCCCTGACCTACGCGACTGACTGCAAGGCCGTAATTGCAGCGGTAATTGCGCATCGACATAAACTGCCCAAACTAATGGACTCGACGCGAATGCCCTTCTAGGTCCTGTCGGACAGTAACGATTGAGCCCCCCCTGTGACCGCTCGCCAGACGATGGCGACAATGTCGCTGAGTAGGGACGCAATGTCTTCAGGGACCTGGATGAGGAAATGCAACTGCCGAAGCGCAGCTTAAAGTTTAGCCGAAAGACACCGTTAAGGAAGTAGCTGCATGGCAACTCCAACCACAAACGCCGCAAGCACAAGCGCATCGGTACAGCCCGCCACTGGGACCTCCCTTCGCGGTCGAATCGAAGCGATTGGGATCTATGACTTGCTGCGAATAGGCGTGACGAAGACAAATTCTGGTCGCTTGTTGGTCTTCAACGATCAATTCGACGCGGAGCTATACTACGAGCAGGGACGTCTCGTGGCGGTGACGTCGGATAGCGGCAAAGGGGCAGACGCTCTCAATCGCGTCCTTGAGATGACCGAAGGTGAGTTTGAGTTCACGACGGGAGCGGAATTGCCAAGTGCTCAGCACGACTTGGCCGTCCACGATTCGATGATGGCGGCGATCAAGGCTCACTACCAAGAGCGTGTTCGGGCACGGCAGGAATCAACTGGCGACCAGCCTCCGTTTGTAAGGACAAGCGGCGTTCATCGCGTGGTCACCGAGCAGAGCGTTGACGTTTCCCCCATTGTCAACATCGAACAGCCGCGTGAAGCTGCCACATCGACCGTACCTGTAGCTCCGTCCAATGCCGCGTCCGTCGACTCGGCTCGACTACTGCCGGGTGAACTTGGACGAGCCATTGCCGACGTTGCAGGTCGCGCTAGTGAAAAAGTCGGAAGGATCACGCCCCAAGAAGCGGCTTTGGTCGCACTCGCATTCAAACAAGCACAGAGCCTGGCAACGATATTGGGTATGCGCGATCTGCAACGTTTTGAAATCGTTGCATCAAGCCATCGGGCATTGCTCTGTCAAGTAGCGAAGGATGGACTCCATTTCTCCGCCATTTCGGACGGCGCAACCCCTGACGACATTTGGGCAGGACTCGAACAATGAAGACGGTCGAAAGCGTTTGCCGGGAATTGAAGTCACTCGAGGGCGTCGTTGGGGCATTCGTGCTGCACCAGAATCAATGCATTGGTTCGAGCTTGCCGCCTCAATATGACCCCAATCGGCTCGCTCAAGTTGGCGCAACATTGGCACGAGTCAGCCAAATCTCGCAGAAGGCGGGCTATGAGCAAAGTGCCGCTGCATTTCACTGGCAGCGCGCGTCCCTCTTGACTTGGCCGATTGGGAACGACGGCATGCTTGGCCTTCTGGCTGTCCCCACTGCAGTGCGTGAGTCGGTCAATCTGAGCGCTGCCATCGCCCTTGAGGACCTCTCGAGCATTACCAAAGACAAGGCAAGTGCTGGCCGCATCAGCATCCCAGCGAAAGTCGAACATGCGCCTCCTCAAGTCTTGGAACAAGACAATGCAAAGCTCAACGCTCGGCTTAGAGATATCGAGCAACTCCTCGTGGAGGAACTAGGACCCAGTGGGAAGTCCCTGCTTGAACGATCTCGGACCAAAACACCACGGGGAACCGCATCGGGCTCTGCTTGGTTGCTTGCTCTACGAAATGTGGTTTTGACCGATATTGCCGATCCCGGGGCTCGCGTCACGATCGCTACAAGTCACCATTGGGCCGAGCTGGACTGACCTTCGAGGACGGCTGCACTTTTCACCGTGAGCAGCCGGCTTAGACGGTTGCGCCGTGTGGGAGGTGGCCACCTGACGCAACCGTGCAGTACAGACCAATCGCCTTCTACTGGCGCTCGACTTGCCGATAGCCGATGCGAACAGCACCCCAGTGACGACCGCGGACCACGACCGGCACAGAGATATCTGTAACAAGTTCGCCCGTATCTCGAGCGTAGCTCTGGAGCAAATACGGCTTCACATTGCGCGCGGCACGGAATCCGATTTGGTCACCGAAGATCCGCTTCGTTCTGTTGTTTACCAGATCCAGTGCTCGATTTCCGCTTAGTGGCTGGGAGAACTGGCGGTTGTGGGTGGGCGCGTATCCATTCTTGTCCGTGGCCAAGCAATAAATCAGTGCGCTCGACTTTGCTAGAAACTTGTCGAGAATCGCTTGAAAATCCCGATCTGCCAGGCGGTCATAGTCGGTCGTGAACTTGGTTGGATCCGTATTGGGAATTGGATAGTAGAGGTAGGAGAACAGCTGTTCCTGCGTCACAGCCCCGCTAACGAGCCAACTCTCGATGGTCTGCGTAATCTCCCTGGCGAACTCGTTTGCCCAAGTTAGCGCTTCCTTGGCCTGTGCCGAGAGTTCTTCACCGCGAGCCGCCGGCGCAGCTGGCGCTGGCGCCGGTTCGGACTTGTCGTTATCCTTGGCCTTGCTTCTTTCCTCTGCAGTTCCTGAGAATGCAGCCAGACCAACCACTAGTCCCGTGGCAAGTACACGGCAATACCGCCTGACTTGATAGATTTGCATGGTGTGCCTCAATTTCCTCTATAGTTCGGTTGGGACTTTGCGCCTACTCACCAAGTCGTGCCATTGCCGACTTGAGGCTGGCCCGCAGGCGATCGATTGACTTCGTCATACGACCAACTTCGTCGATCGTGGTCGCCTTGATCGGGTTGTCGAGTCGTTCGCCAGTACTCAACTCATCTGCAAGTGCAGTAAGCTTCACTAGCGGACGCATAGAACGTTGAATCATTCCGAAGATGATGCCCGCCGACACCAAGGCAAATAGACCGAACAGTACCGCCATGGTCACGGCGAGGCTGCGGCTGCGATTCTCAATTTCGGCAACCGAAATCAGCATACGAAAGGCACCCCAATGCTTGCCCTTGACGTACACTGGCGATGAAACGTCCCACATGCGTTCACCCGTGTCGCGTACGTATGGTTGAATTAGGATTGGCTCTTCGTTGGCGCCGGCCTTCTTGGCCACCTCATAGTTGCCAATCGTTTTGGCCCGGTTACCGATCAAGTCCTTGGCCTTGTCGCCGGTGACGGGTTGCATGTACTTCGTTGCATACGTTGGAATATAGCCATTGATATCGGAACCAACCGCACCAGTAACCTCCTCGCCCTCCAAGAACCGATCGAGCATGCTCACGAGGGTTCGATCAGTATAGAAGTCGTACTTCGTGTGGTACTTGGGCTTTCCGTTCCAATTGTACCCCTTGATCTCCTCGTACTTAGTGTCAAATACGTCATTGATTGTCAGGAAGTTGTTGTCAACGCCGTCTTCGAGTGTCCTCCCATATGTTTGCGCGCCAACGCGTGCGGACATTTTCGCCTTGCTGAGCGTCAGCTCCTCGAATGCCTTGGTTTCATTTGTGACGATGACGTACCCAACGAGTGCGGTCGTTAGTACGGTAATTCCTGCGAGGAATATCGATACTTTCAGCCCAATGCTTCTGCGGACAACGTCCAGAACCATGATGTAGACCTCCTGATGAAAGCTGTGGAGTTTCGTGCGTCCCCCCGCTAGGCCCGTAGCGAGAGGCTGCGCTCATGCGAGCGCGGTAGACGTAAATGGGTGTTCCGCTACGCCAGTTTCATTGCAGCCTTCTGAAACTCGCTAGCATCGGCACGATCCTCGATGTTCTTTTCGAGTTCCGCCACCAATGCGGGCAGCATACTTTTGGCAAAGGGCTGACCGGCAGCGATGCGACGTACCGCTTCTTTCACGAATACTTTCGCCATGGGTCCGACCGCTCTGGCCAAGCATTTCGTGCAGGCGGTGAGCACTGCCGAACTTGCAGCGTCAGCAACCGCCACCCCGGATGCCGACAACGTAGAGGAACCGCCCAAACCCGACCAACTGAGGCCGCTGGCGGCCACCTCCGGTGCGGTAACCGCTGAATGGCCGGTCGCGGCGGCAGTTGCCACCGAAGCGCTGAAGGCTGCGGGGGAGCTCGCCGAAATCACCTGCGGCGCCACAGCAACGGCCGCAACGGTTCCCCCTATGCCCAACATCGGCAAAGTTCCGCCGTTTGCTTCCACCAATGCCTTGATCTTGCCGATTGCGACGCGGATGGCGACGGTAGCAAATGAGGGATTGAGGCGGGAGTCAGCTACGAGGGATAGAGTGAATGCTGGACCGCTTTTGCGCGCGCCAGACGGAACACTCCTGATGAGCAGTCTGCCTTCGGCAAATTGGGCGGTGATGGTCTCCCAATCCTCCTGAAGGAGTTTTACTGAGTCAACTGCATTTGCAATAGACTTGCTCACTTGAGCAAGTAGCGTCGCATCGTAGATGCTCTCTGCATTGAAGGCGTAGATTTGTCCTGACGTGTCCGCCAGAAACGTGCCGTTGACGCCTTCGAGATCGCGCAACCCTTTGAGTATCGTTTCCATGGTGACATTCCGCTACTTAGGAAGTGTTTCTTGCAGGCGCCGTTCCACTGAAGCAATTGGTTTGGTCGGATCGGTGTATGTGCCTAGGATGGTGTCGCCATGTATGGCCACGACACACGCCTTGGTGGGACCGACGATGGACACTCGTTGGAAGGCACCTATGCCCAATTGCTCACCAGCTTTCGCGAAACCACGCACCATGAAAGCGTTGACCGCTCCAGCCGTTTCGCCATCAATGGCGCCGGACCATTCGAGGAGGGCGCCAGAATGGTCACTGAGTACGGCCCCAATTACGTCAGGCAGCTTTGCAATTGCGCTGAATTCCTTCATGACGGTGAACCTTCGATTGAATGTGGTCCAAGGCTGAACTTCGACAGATGATCTCGCGAACCACCGAGACACGATTGATACTCGGATCAAAGGCATCCCAATGCTGCGTCCTGCAAAGCCTTTTGATGAGACTCAAGCGGTGCGCAGTAGCTGCAGCGAAGCAAACGACCTCTGCAGATGTATGTTAAGTCCTCTCGCTACGCCTCCTACCGCGGCAAGTCTCCAGATTCCTAATCTGCGGTCCTTCATCATCGTCAAATCAGGTCCATAGCGCAAGCATCAGATGCTTCAGAGGCGGAGGCGAGTTCCAATGCGATACCGGTGACTAGACTTCTTATCCCGGTTGAGCAGGGCGGGTTCGAGAAGCCAGAGTCGGCAGACCCCGATACCCATCCACATTGCGCGCCCACAACGCTCTGCCGAGGCACTAGAATGAATCTAGAGTTCAACTAAGGAACGACGACATGCCCGTATGATTTTCCGTCTGAGCGTGAATTGAAGTGCGCGAATAGCCGTAAAGGGCAGCTGATGCATCGAACAACGTACGCAGGAGGACCGCAATGAGTCCACCCTCCCCATTTTCTGGAGTCGATGGTTTGCGAGGATACTCGGTCGGTGACATTGGCGGCAATGTTGTCGAAGCGCATCTGCCAAATCGCGGAGGCGAAGAAGTCACTGCTGCCGCAGCGATGATTGGCAATACCTTCTCGGTAATTGGTACTCTCCTTGGTATCGGCGAAGCCGCCATCATTACTGCGCGAGGAGAGAGTGGCAGCTGGGTCGTAGCCTACCAAAACGGCTACTCGATAGCGGTCGACGTAGAATCCAATGTGCCCACGAGTAATGTCGAGTTTGCTGTTCGCCGCGGCGAGTGGGTGCCAAAGGTGGAATGGGAGATCGTCGATGCAGAGATACAATACGTACCTCCGAGCACTGTGCAGGTGCCAGTGGTAGTGGCTCCGCCTCCGAAACCAGCCAAAGATTCCCCGGCAGTGGAAATGCCTCGTGTGCCAAAGCCACCGGCACCGCGTCGCAATGCCGAATCGGCACGGCCGGTATTTCCATCGAACGCTCCCAACCTGGCTACTGCGAACGCGAGAGGCTTGCGTCGAGCATTTATTCGGGGTGATTTGAAAGAAGCTCGGGCGATTGCCGGACATTTGAAGATGGCGTTTCCGTCAAAGGACGACCCTTGCGGATCGGGTGCCTCGGCGGACGTGATTGAACCACTCATTACGGGCATCGCCTCGACTCTGTCGGGCGACAACGATGCGGCGCTGCAGCATTTGGAGCGTGTCAGTCAGACACCGGATATTGGCCCTTCGCTTGATTGGATCGCAATCACCTGGTGCGCCAGGGCAAGCATCGCTTCGGCTGAAGGCCTAGACAAGGCACTGAAGTGGGCCGAGGCTGCGGGGCGACTCTCGAAGCAATTGGACGTCGAGGCTCGCGTGGTCAGCGCCCGATTGGTTGCCGAGGTTTGCCTCTATCGCAAGGATCTGGACCATGCGGAACGGTTCGCTGACCAAGCGCGACGACTCGCGGACAGTCTCGCAGATCGTGACGAGTCCGGAGAGCTTTCACTGCTCCAGGCGAGGATACTACTTGCGGCCGGAAAGCGCCTTCAGGCAATCCAATCCGCGGAACGTGCTCACGCCTATCGACCACTCTGGGTCGCACCGGTGGTGTTTCTTTGCCGCTGCGCTTTGGGCGAATCCGATCTGGACCGAGCCCAGTCCCTCGTCGCAGCGAGTTTTCCCGGCGATGCAGTGCCGACCGAGATATCGCGAATTGCGAGACTGCTCGAGGCGGTACGAGGGTCTGGCGTGTCGACGAATGCTGCCGCGGAGTTTCTGGAACTGGAAGAATCGCCCGCAAGTAGCGCATGTATCGCGCGTCTAGAGGAACTGGCAGAAGCCTTTCCCCGACTTGAGACAGTCCGAGACACGCTCGGTTGGAAGCTGCTCAAGGCCGGCCACCGCGAGCGGGCTTCGGTCGTGTTCGAGCGCTTGAGTCAACGACGGGACTTGCCCGATGATATTCGCTCGTCGGTGCTGCTGGCATTGGGATACCTTGCTGCAAACAAGCGCCATCATTCGACGCCTGGTGCCAAGGTTCGGGCCACAGTTGAAGCCGCACCAAGACACCTACAAACCGCGAAGCCGGCAACCCAGTCGAGCAGCCGCATGCGTGTTGCGAAACCAATAGAAATGGCCGGCATCGAACCACCCCCTGCGTCGCTGACCAGGGTGGCGATGCTGGAGAACAGCAACCCCGCGCCGCATGTCGGTCATGGTAGTCCAGTCTTCACGGGAAACCTCAACCACTTCTGCCTACCGGATGTACTGGAGTTCTTGCGCGCGGGTCGCCGCACTGGAACGCTCCTCTGCAGTTCGGTTCGAGGAATAGGTGCAGTCCATCTCAAGAATGGTTGTATCACCGGTGCAGCGGCTCCGGGAACGCAGAGCCTTAGAGCTATGCTGCTGACTAGAGGGAAATTGACGGTTGCCGTAGCCGACAAGGCAGCAGCTCTGCAACAAGCTGACACTGACTCGTCGCCGATTGGTGGTGTCTTAGTTCGGGAAGGGTGGGCATCTGCCGAGGACGTGGCGACTTGTCTGCGTGCCCAAGTGAGCAGCGCGATCGCCGAGCTGCTCAACTGGGGCGATGGGCAGTTTGCGTTCGATCCAGAAGTCATCGAGAATTCGCTCGCGCAACAGGTGGAAATTTCGCTCGATCCCCAAGCCGTACTTCTGGATATCTACAAAGGGTTGGACGAACAGGCTCGCGAGTTGCCGTGACCCAATTTGAGTCTTCTGGATTCGCATCCGAGGCGATGGCATGAGCGATAACCTAGTCGGCACAAAACTTGGCAACTATCGATTGGAGCGACTGCTTGGGCGCGGGCGAATGGGAGTGGTATATCTGGCTCGCGACGAAGCGTTGCTTCGGCCTACGGCGGTGAAGATTCTGTCTTGGTCGATTCCCGAATCTGACGGCCAGAATCCCGAGGCTTGGTTCATCGCGGAAGCGAGAAACGTAGCCAGAGTCAACCACCCGCATGTCGTGCAGATCTACAGTGTGGCACGGCATGGTGCGTACTGCTACATCGCCATGGAATACGTCGAAGGTGCAACCGCGGACGTCTTGATCGAGCGCAATGGACCGTTTTCGGTCGAGCAGGCGACGGAATTGCTTATCCAGACCTCTGGCGCGCTGCAGGCGGCGCACGATGCCAACGTAGTCCACCGAGACATCAAGCCGGAGAATTTGTTGGTCGGTCGCGACGGCAAGGCTAAGCTGGGTGACTTTGGCATGGCGCTTCATACCGCCAAGTCGAGCGAAGTGAACGTGGGGCGAGTTGGAACGCCCTACTACACGGCGCCCGAGATCTGGAGAGGTGACTCGGCAAGTGCTTCGAGCGACATCTATGCCCTTGGTGCCACTTATTTCTATCTGCTGACGGGGCGCCCCCCATTTGTCGCTAAGGAGCTTCAGGAACTCATTTTCGCACATGTGAATGCGGAGATTCCAGAGATCCCCAACGCTGCGGATGGCATCGCTTTGGGATGCCAAGACATTCTTCGGCGATGCATGGCAAAGTCACCATACCGTCGATTCCCCTCGGCACAGGCCGTCGGCTGGGAAGCGCGTGCGCTATTGCGGCGATTGGCAAGCGTACCGCCCCCACCGGCGTCCACGCCCAAGCCTACCAATTCCGAGCAAAGTGCGCAGCCCATGCCTGCATACTTGGCCGCATACGCTTCACCAGAAGTGAAGTCCATCACCTTCACGGACGACGATTGGCGATCGTTTTTTGGCTTCCTTCGCGATCCATTCACGCCGTGCGAGCCCGGCAAAGTGCCCTATCAGGGTGAGCCATTTGCGTCCCTTTTGGTTGACCTAGAGGAGCGTGTCTATTCAGTCAGCGGCGCAATAGTACTGCTCATTGGTCCCCACGGCATTGGTCGAACGACCCTTGCCCAAGAGTTGCTCGCCCAGCAACGCGCCAGCGGACTGAGCGCTCACATTTCCTGTAGCGGTCTAGGGCCGACTCAGACTATCGCGAAGAAGGCACTGCGAGCCTTCGGCGTTTCGGGTAACGTGCAGCACGGCGCTAGTCCGGATCTCGATAGCCTGATCGAATATTGTCTGACAGAACACGGCAATCGCATTACGCCGCTGCTGGTAGTCGACGACTGCGATTGCGCAGAAGATTCGTTGGAGGAACTCGCCTCCCTTGCTCTAGCCGCGCACCTGACCGATTGCTTCAGACTGCTGTTGCTTGCCGGACCAGATTTCGAGGCGCGCTTGTTACGGTCACCTACCGTCGCCGACAAAGTTACCTGGCAGACGTTGCACCTGTCGGTGTTTCGCGCGTCAGAAGTGGCTCAATACATCGAACGTTGGTTGCGCCACACGTTGGACCAAAATGCTGAGCCACTTCTCTTCACTCCGGACGCCCTTCTCATCCTGACTCACCGTAGCCAAGGTATTGCACTGAGAATCAACCGTTTTGTGACAAGTATGCTCATGGCAGCCGCAGTTCAACAACGGCGGGTTCTCGATTCTTGGGACGCATGGGCAGCTCCCTTGGAGCCGTCGACGGCGCCCCAAGCGGCACGCCCAGAGCAATGGCCGACGCCTGAGGTGTTGCGGATCTTGAATCACTGCCGTAATGAGGCTGGAATGCAGCCGCGTCGGTAATCATTGCGCATGGGCTGTCGTGCTAGTGACTGACCAATTCAAAGGCCATCTTCATGCCCATGACGACGAGCAGCATCGCAAAGAACCGCTTGAGCTGAGCCACGGGCACGCTGTGCGCTAGCTTCGCTCCGAGTGGTGCGGTAAGGACGCTCGTCAGACTGATGGCGATGAATGCAGGAAGATACACGAATCCAAGGCAGTGGTCGGGCAACGACCGAAATGCAAGCCCGTTTGCCACGTAACCCGCGGAACCGGCCAGGGCGATAGGGAAGCCAATGGCGGCAGAAGTTCCAATCGCGTTGCGCACAGAAACATTGCACCACACGAGGAAAGGAACTGACATGCTACCGCCTCCAATACCCACCAAACTCGAGACTCCACCTATGACGCTCCCTACCCCGATAAGTCCCCTTCCACTGGGGAGCTGTCGCGCAGACTTTGGCTTGACGTCTAGTAGCATCTGGATTGAGACGTAGAAGAGGAAAGCTACGAAGAAGCCTCGCAGAATTCGACTAGGTATCTGAGCCGCCAACCACGACCCCAGCAGGGAGCCTACGAGGATGCCCGGAGTAATGCGACGGAACACCTGCCAATCAACCGCACCTCTGGCATGATGGGCGCGCATGCTGGAAATCGACGTCAGTGCAATGCTGGCTAGTGATGTACCCAGCGCGACGTGAATGCTGGCATTTGCAGACATCTTCTGGGCGCTGAAGAGGAAGGTGAGCATCGGTACGACCACGATGCCCCCTCCTACGCCCAATAGCCCGGCGAGGACGCCGACTGCTCCACCTAGCGCAACGTACGCAATCCAGAATGTCACGTGCAACTCCTGACCAAAGCAAAACGACACTACCGCCGAGACCGAGAGACGCCTCGTGCCTACACTTGCACGCTTGAAGCAAGTCAGGTGGAGGCAAGCTGCAGCCGATTTGCGCCATCATGCGACGCGGCTGTCTGCGCTGGCGGCGCTGTTGACCAGCGCCCCCCAAGACTCTCCAGTCGCACTTTCATCGACCACCTTGAACCCAGCCGTCCACTCGAGAAGACCCATCGGGGCAATCCAACGCACAATTGCGTTCACCTCGACATCATGTGAATCGTCCGCGACGTAAATCCTGACCTTCTCGCCGACGCGAGGCAGCGGCCCGACAGAACGGATTGCAAGTCCGTCCGCCGATAGATTGACTGTCTTGGCGTGCGAGGTCTGAGCCGACGCAGTAAACTGGACGGCCAGTTCCACGGCGTAGCGTGGTTCGCGCGCCCGAAACACCGCCTGAACGCCAGACGGATGCGCTCTGACGATTGGTCCAATGTTGCCGCCAACCTCTTCGAGCACTCTGGCGGTATGTTCACCTAAGAACGGCGGCCGAAGCCGATAGGTGACCGGAGTATCGGAGAGGTGCAATGGATTGCCGAGGACTCTCAGCTTTCCCATCGGGTGTTCGAGTTCGACAATCATGCCACGATGTCGCACTTGTGGGTCGTTGAGTGCCTCATCCAAGGCGTTCACCGGTCCAGCTGGAATGTCGGCGGCGCGCAGCTTTTCCAACCAGTAGTCTGCCTCGTGTTCGGCAAGGATGGTTGCCAGTTGGGCGCAAAGAGCAGCGCGATTTTCGAGTCTCGCGGCATTCGTGGCATACCGGGCGTCGTCGCGGATCGCTCCGCTGACCTCCAGAGCTTCGCAGAACCGCACCCAATGACCTTGAGTTCCAACGGCGACGACTATGTACTTGTCGCGGGCCTTGAATACCTGGTAAGGAACGATATTCGCGTGTCGATTGCCGACGCGTTGTGGCCGTTGCTCCGTGGCAAAATACTGGGCAGCCATGACCGCCGCCCAGCCCAACTGACCATCGAGCAACGCCTGATCGATGAATTGTCCTTTGCCGGTTCGTTCGCGGACGTAAAGCGCGGTGAGGATGGCATTGGCTGACCAGAGGCCGCAGGAGAGGTCGGCAATGGCAACCGGCCAGCGCAACGGTTCTCCATCGACTTCCCCAGTAGCATCCATGAGGCCTGCTTCGCCTTGGGCAACCAGATCGTATCCCCCTCGACCAGCGTAGGGCCCGGTTCGTCCGTAGGCGGTGATGGAGCAGTAGATCAGGCGAGGATTATTGGCGCGCACCGTTTCAGGATCGAGTCCTACTTCGCGCAAAGACTCGAGACGTCGAACATTGCAAATGAAGACATCGGCAGTCTCGAGCAATCGCCGCATATTGGCTTGTCCCTCCGCGGACTTGATGTTGAGCGCAACACTCCGCTTGTTGCGATTTACCGACAAGAAATACGCGCTCTCTGTGCCGATGAAGGGAGGCCCCCACTTTCGACTTTGGTCGCCAATACCAGGTCGCTCGATCTTGATGACGTCGGCCCCGAGATCGCCTAAGAGCATCGTACAATATGGACCTGCAAGTGCTTCAGTGAGGTCAATGATACGGATGCCTTCAAGTGCTGACATTTAGACTCCTCGCGTTCTGACGAATCGTGCAGTGCCAATCGACTGCCAATTCAAGTTGAAGACCAAGCGTGCGTAGTTCCGCAGGCGGAGACTCGGTGCGTCGCACATTGCGCCACCAATAGGCATTGGTTCTTCTGATAAAGCATGACGCATACGCGGTTGAATGTAAGGGTGTTTAATGCGTGTTTTTGAGCCACTTCTGCGTCCAGTTATCGATCCGCAGCACACACCAGAGACACAGTACGGAATGCGCGCTTACATCGATACAACTTTGCCACCCGTCCAGATTGGTGCGTGGCATTCACGCAACAACGCAAGCGTTGCACGATTGGAGTGGTTCGCTGTGGCACTCAGGTTCCTGGAAATGGCTGGAAGCGTCAGAATCTTGACGCTTCATCTGTCGCACTACGTGACACGAGCTCAGTCCGCAATTGCACGCTAGTTTCGTGGTATCGCGATGCACGGCGCCATCTTTGTCGCCATGAAGGCGTGCGGAGTTGTCGATCAATGAAACTCCAAATTCTCTGAGGCGCCAGGTGCTCACCACCCGAGGCGAGCGTGCTCGCAACAGTCGCTGCAACGCCTCGGTCGGCATTGAACCGCCCTGCGAGTAACGATGAGTGGGGGCACGGGCCACTGTTAGGGGGGGGAAACCAACATGTCAGAACACGAACCCGCCCATAGATTGGGGCAACATTGTCAGAGTGGTACATGGGGTACCAGTGAGGGGCCGATCCGCAGGTCGCCACCTGCGACAATTGGGGTCGGAGTAGTTGCGCTGGACTGGAGCGGCTCTCGAAGCAACGGAACCGCATCAGCAACTTTGATCAAAGCCGCTCACGCAATCCGCGGAGCGGATTCGGTGTAAGCCGAAGTGGACTCCGGCACTCGGTGCTGAATTTCGCGTAGGGCCTTGTCCAAGCGCCGAGGCCGCGTGTTGCGCGGAGTGAATCGAGGCGCGTAGCGAGGGTAGAGGGGTAGCTGCCCCTACGTCATCTCGAGGGCCGTTTCTAGCAATCGCCTCCGGCGACTCTCGCTACAGCTTCACCACGCGTCCGGCGATCGGTGGCTCCGAGAGCAGCACGATGCGTTCGAACTTCACCTTTTCGAGCAGCACCTTCGTGGAAGCGGCCAAATCGAAGACGAGGCCCCACTCGACGCCTTCGGAACCCGAGACAAACACCGTTGAGGAGTCCTTGCAGCCCTTGCCGTAGCGCTCGATGGTTTCTGCTGTCATCGAGAGATCTGGACCGCCGAGGCCCTTGCCGCGTCGCCCGGCAGTGCCACCGCTCAACTTCCAGGTGGCAGTGCGAAAATCCTCCATCAACATAGTCACGACACTGCAGTCTGCGACCTTGCCCGCTCGAAATTGCGGTTCAATCGTAAGCTCCTGCGGGAAATCCTTACGCGATGAGGTCTTGATGGTGATGGGCTTGGCGCCAATGTTGGCGACCTCCTCCAACATGGCGATGACCCATTTACTGTCGGCTTTGCGATCGACCACGATCGTGGCTTCTTTGCCGTCGAATTCGTCTTTGACCTGGACGAGTTCCTTCTTGAGCTTCTCGCGATCGGCGGGCTTCTGCAGCAGCACGCGTGAGTAACCCACCTTGGGGCTCATGTTGTCGACGCTCAGTTCTGGTGGACCCTTGGGCTTGGGTGCCTCGGTGATGGGCGGTGGCTTCACCGGTGCGTCCTTCGGTGGATCGAAGGGATTGCGCGGCTTTTCGCCGTTGTCGCACCCGATCAGGCCGGAGACAGCGGCCGCGCCCACGGCGCTGCAAGCGACGAACATTCTTAGGGTTTTGCCGATTACTCTTCGACCTGACGAGCGTGCCTGCTGCTTCATGGCCGCCGGATGTTAGTCCGAAGCCGGTTCCTTTGGTTTTGTTTTTGTGCCCGCAATTGCGGCGTACAGGCAAAGAAGGCCAGTCACTAGACGCTTTGGGGCAACAGAAGGCTGGCGCCCCGGCACCTCCAACGGAGCGGACCGCTCGAAGTTTGCGGCACCCGACCGGCCGATGGGGCATGCTCGCACGGAGATGACCTTGCCTTCTAGTGACCCGCCGCGTTGGACCTTTGCGGTCGCTACTGTCATCTGGGCGATGATTGTGGGGTTCGCGGCGCGGTTTGCGATCGCCGTCTTCGTGCCATCGCTCGGGGGCGAAAGGGCGATGCGTTGGCTCGTCAGTGGTCCGATCGGGTTGGCCGTCGGTGCTGCGGTGATCCAGGTAGCACTGTTGGCCACGGCCTCCATGCGCGCGAGTCTCATGCCGGAGCTTCGTCAGGGCCTCAAGCGCGCGATCCGCCTGCGTCCGAGTCGCTCAGTCACCGCAGCTCTATTCATCGTAGGACTGGCTCCTTTGGCCAACGTCTGCGGCATTCTCGTGGCCAAGCTGACCGGGACGAACCTCGATGCCATCGAGTATGTTGGAACGCTGGTTCGCCGTGCGAGTTGGTTCGAGTTGGGGATCTTGGCCGTGGTTCTCACCGCGCTTCCTGCCATCGTCGAGGAGAGTATCTTTCGCGGTCTGGTGCTCGGCAGCCTCGACGAAATAAGGCCAATGCTAGCTTTGGTCACATCTGCGGTCGCCTTCGGGGCATTCCACCTCGACGTGGCTCAGGGCATAGCCACGGCGATCTTGGGGTTGGGGTTTGGCTATATCGTGCAAACGACAGGGTCGCTATTGGGAGCGATGGTCGCTCACGGTACCTACAATCTCTTCGTCCTGTTGACCCAGCGGTTCCTCCCAATCACGACGGCGCCCGCCAAGTGGCAGCTCTTCGAGCTTGCGATAGGTCTCGTGGTGGCGGGCCTCGCGGGCCACCGGCTACATCGTTTGCGCTACGTGGCCCGTACCACTATCGTGAAGGGTGCGACGTGATGGAGCGTTGGGCGGGCTTGGTCGACGCGTTGCTGTCGCGCTGTGCAAAAGGCGCGACGTGATGCAGCGTTGGTCGGGCTTGGTCGACGCGCTGCTGTCGCGCTGTGTCGTCGAGCCGCGCTTCGTCGCGCGCCGCCCGGTCGAGCGTGCGACGCGCCTTTCGGCAATGCTCCGCGCCTTGCCAGAGCTCACGGAAACAGCCTACTTTGCCGCGCCGCCTCCGCTCGAGCCAAGGAGCCTAACCGAGGGGCGTTACCGCGGGCAACCGACCAAGAGGCTCGAATGGGACATGCCGGTGATTGCCGCCGCGGCGGGCTTGGGCGTCGGACTTCGCACCATGGGCGCGCGCGCGACGCTGTTCACAGGCGTGACCGCGCACGGCAGCGCTCGCCGCCCCTTGTGGATTCTAATCCACGGTTGGTTGGGCGGCGCCATCGCGCGGGATCGTCGAGAGTGGCCCTTCGATGCAATCCTTGCACGCTACGATCTGGTTCATGTCGTGTTGCCCGGCCACGGTTCGCGGCGTGTTGCAGCCAAGGGACATCTGCCGGGCTTTCCTACGCGCAATCCCTTGGCCAATGTGTTGGGGCTCGCGCTAGCTACTGCCGAATTGCGACAACTCATCGGTTGGCTCAGGAGCGTCGGGTACGCGCGGATTGGGATTGCGGGCACGAGTATTGGCGCCAACGTTGCAGCGCTCTTTGCCAGTGTCACAGCTGACGCCGAACGCCTGCTCCTCGATCGTCCGCTGGTCAGGATGAGTGAGCCCTTACGTCGAGTCGCTGCGCGCAATGGCGATGAATATCAATCCCTGCTAGCCACTCTCGAGACCTTGTATGCGCCCGTCAACCCGCTCTTGCGCGCGCTGACGCTTCCGTCGGAGCGTGTAGACATTCTGCTTGGGCGCCACGACGGCATCGTCGGTGTCGCGGCAGGGCAGGCCCTGGCGGCGCATTGGGGACTATTGCCGCTATGGTTTCCTGGGGGTCATGTTTTGCCCATCGGGCGGCGGAACATGCTTCTGCCCCTGCTCGAAAGGCTCTAGATGATTGCAGAAATCGCCAGATTACCGTGCCAGTGGAATTGTCTCGGTAGGGTAGTATTGGCCTAAGTTGCGGTTGATCCTCTGCAAATCTGGAGCAATCTTCTGATCATTGGCGAATGGGTGGCCTCTGCTGCCCGCGCCTAAGACACGGACTGCGGAGCCGCGCGGCTCCCGGAGGCTCCATGAGACGCTCTTACTTGCCCCTCGCTCAAACCATCGCTTTGCTCGGTTTGGTCTCGCTGTTCGGCATTGCCTGTTCGACCGGGGACAGCGCCATGGGCGTTGGCAACCAAGGGCAGGGCGGTAGCGTCATCAGCATCGGGCAGGGTGGCACGGGCACGACCATCCCCAGTACCACTGGTACCGGCAGCAGCATCAGTATCGACACAAGCGGGAGCCAAGCCGGAGCGAACTGGGTCACGGTGCCCAAGGGCGTGCCTCAGGCCATCGCCGCGTATCAATGCGTACCGAATCGGTTTCCGAAGGTCTTGTCCTGCAAAGGGGACGAGCACCAGACCCAGACTGCTGCGGACATCAATTGGGGCGAGGCGCTCCAGAAGGCTCTCTGGTTCTTCAACGTCAACAAGTCGGGCAACGGCGTCTGGTGCACGGCGAACCAGTGGCGTGGCAATGCGCATCTGACGGACGCGGAAATCGAACTCAACCCAACCAGTCCAACCGGCGTCGACATGTCACAGGCGTACATCGACGCCCATCGTGCCGCGCTGGATCCGGATGGTAACGGCAAGGTGGATCTGAGCGGTGGGTTCTACGACGCTGGAGACTTCATCAAGTTTGGCCTTACCACGTCCTACGCGGCATCCATGGTGGCTTGGAGCATGTTCGAGTTTCCCGTCGCCTACAAGCAGACGGGGCTCGAGCCCGAGGCGCTATCCCTGCTGCGTTGGTTCGGTGACTACTTCCTGCGCAGCACTTTCGTCGAGAACGGCGAGGTCATCGCGTTCGCGCACCAGGTTGGCGACGGCACAGACCACTCCTGTGGCTGGATGCCGCCAGAGGTACGGCTAACGAGTTTCTGCCCGCGCAAGGGCTACTTCGCCACGCAAGAGAAGCCCGCTTCCGACGTGGTGGCCACTGCGGCGGCGGCCCTCGCGATGATTGGCAAGGACTTCTACGATCGCGGCGTGGACATTCCCTATGCCGAACGCTGCTTGCTCCACGCGATGGCGCTCTATCGTTTTGCCAAGCAATATCCGGATTCCGTAGCCAAAGCGTCCGACGGGCTCTACGAAGGCGAATACACCGCCGACAAACTCGCTTGGGCAGCCCTTTGGTTGGCCGAAGCCACGGGTGACAAGACCTACCTCAATGACGTCGTGGGAAGTGTAACGAATTGGCAGGATGGAACCGTTTGGGCCAAGGGATACCTGAGCAAGTATCCTGGGTTCTCGAGTCCAGTGAACGGCTGGACCGAATCTTGGACTTACGTCTGGCGCAGTGTTCGTTCGGCCGTATTCCTGAAGTTTGCCGACATCCTCAATCGCCTTTACTCGAAGCGTCCCACGAGTGCCCCGGAATACGTGCTTGCCCAGCGCATGCGCGACATCGCGCAGAAGGACTCGCTAGCGTGGGTGGACGGACCCAAATCCCCTGGAGGGTTCTCGCTCAAGGTGGCCGTCGATTGGGGTTCGGGGCGCTACAACTCGGCGGCGCAGTTCCTCGCGCTCACTTACGCAAAGAATTTCCCCGACGATTCGCGCGCCGCAGACATGAAGAGTTGGGCCAAGAGTCAATCGCAGTACCTACTCGGCAATAACCCGCTCGGAAAATCCTACATGATGGGATTTACGAACAAGTATTGCCTGCAACCGCATCATGCCGCAGGCCACGCCTCGATCTGGGGTGAGCCGAACAATCCGACTGAGAATAGGCACATCCTCTATGGTGCCTTGGTCAATGGTCCCACCGACTTCAAGACCGACGGCCACGTCGACAATCGCGGTAACTTTGCCGGCAACGAAGTAACCATCGACTATAACGGGGCCTTCGTTGCTGCCCTTTCGGCCAACTACGCCACCATGGGCAGCTCGCAATGCCCAATCCCGAATTTCCCGGTACTCGAGCCGCGCATCGACGAGTTTTACACGCGCGACAAGATCAACACGAAGGGTGACTGCTTCACCCAGGCCGAAGTCGTTCTCGTCAACGAGTCGATCCATCCGCCGCGCTACGATACGAACTTGACCGCGCAGTACTACATCAACGTGACGGAACTGATTGCGGCGGGAGTCGATCCGGCCAAGATCAAGGCGAGTATCATCAACGATACGGGTGCGAGCTACGGCCAACCGACGACCTTGACGCAGCCGAAGCCCTGTGAAGAAAATGGCGATATCTGGTTCGTCGAGCTTGGCTACGTTGGTTCCAAGTTCTGGGGCGAGATGCCGAAGTTGACCGCCCCGCGCAGTGTCATCCTGCAGACGGGCCTCGATTCGCAGCCGGGCTGCCCGTGGAACCCAGACAACGACTGGAGTTTGCAAGGCGTTGGTTCTACGACGCTCAAGAACAAATACGTCACCGTCTACAGCAAGGGTGAGCTCATCTTCGGCGAGGAGCCGCCTTGCCACCCCGTACAGAGAGTCATCGTCGAACCCCCACCGCCAGTGCTCCTTTAGCCCAACCACCTAGGCGCCCTGACGAAAGACGACAACTAGATGAAGGTTCAACTTACGCTCTTCTTGCTTATCTGCGCGGCAGTCGGCTCCTCAGCTTGTTCGACAGGCGGAGGCGATCCGTTCGTGACTCAGGCTGGGGGGAGTAGCGGCGCGGCTTCGGGTAGTGGTGGCAGAAATGGCACTAACCGAGGCGGCGGGACAGCGGTGCCGGAGGCAGGTGATCTACCGGATAGCGGTTTGGGGTGGGAAGCCGCTACCGAGGATTCATCGCTTTATCACCCACTCACGGAAGTTTCCTGCGACTCAGGGGACCTCTGCTGCGATGCCTTCGAATGGCCTGTAGCGGCACCGCTGCCAAACATCTTGATGAACACGGGAGCTCTCGTGAAGCAGGACGGCAAGCTCTATCAATACGTTGGTACGCAGACCATCACCTGGCCGCAGCAGGACTGCTCGCCCAAAAAACCGGTGCGCTACGATTGCATGGATGGCAAGTGGTGGAAGGACATGGGAGTGAGCTGTCCAGCAACTTAGACACCTGTGAATCCCCGGCACATGCCCGTTGCGGAAAGCACCGGCACGAGTAGCAGGTTCGATGGTTGTTCAGTCAGTGAGTGCTTCCGAGCGAGATTGAACACACCCATTCTTCGCAAATAAACCTGAAGTTGCGCCTGGCATTGGGATTGCTTTACGTAGCGGTGCGGCGTGTCGTATCGTGACTACCGTTGGTGGCGAAGTCGCGCCGGATCCGTTTCGAGGAAAACTGAACATGAAGAGATTTGCTCCCCTATTCTTGCTGCTCGTTGCTGGTTGTGGCGGCTCTGACGATGCCACGACCTTCTGTGACGAAGTCCAACAGAAGAACACCTCCTGCAACATCAACGCGGCCGTCAACTGCAACTCAGCCGATGCGACCCCTGAAGTGGTCAAGACCGCAAATCGCTCCTGCCTGATGAACCAGGAGTGCAACGTTTGGCAGAGCTACGTGACCAACTTCTACATGAGCAGCGATGCAATCGCCTGCTTCGCTCAGAACTCCGTGCAGTTTACCGCTGATAGTATGTTCGTTTGCGAGGACGGCAGTGGTTCGATCCCGATTCAGGTCAAGTGCAACGGCGCTCAAAACTGCCCCGACGGTTCGGATGAAACGGACTGCTAGGCACGGCTGAGCCGAGGTCTGGTCAGGGCGTCGCCCGCGCACACTTCGGACTATCGAGCACGACAGTGACCCCCGAATTGCTCGGCACCAGGCCGTTCCACAACTCCGTCATGGCGCGTTGTCCGGTGAATACGTCCACGTGCTGGCCCTGCACGCGTAGCCCACGGTCTTGGGCAACGAAGCAGCCGTCGTGCAACGATTGGCGCGCTGGGTCGCGCGGCAGGCCCTCGTATTCGGGGATGTAGAGCGAGGTGCCGAGGGGGATCACGTTGGTATCGACTGCCACAGTCAAAAGCGGCGTGATAGGACCTCCGGTCGCGCCGCGACCCCAAGGGAACTTACTGAGTTCTAAGGCATCGAAGCAGATCTTCTGCTGCGTGCGCGGGCAAATCTCCGCGCATTCGCAATCGCGCCGATTGAAGCTGACGGGGCTGCCGCTGGCGAGTAGCCCGCTGCCCTGCACACAGACCGCCTCGTAGAATCCGCGCGGCACCTGCGCGATGGCCTTGCATTGCGGATTATGGATGGCGACCTTCTCGCCACTGAAATCGCTCTCCGAGGGGAAGTCGTAGTAGGTGTTGCGAAAATTACCGAGCACCTTGCCCGCCAGGGCGCCTTTGGGTTTGTTGCGGCGTGGCATACGCACTGTGCCGGTTTCGGCGATCCGCGTCGGTGCTCCGTCGTTCGTGCTGGCAAGGGACGTGTCGTCACGGCCCAGCTCGGGTTGCCCGAGCGTCAGACTCTCATTCGGCGCGGCGCGCTGGGGGCGCGACTTGTTGGGTACGGTGGGAAGCTCGCGCTCGTCCCAGTTGTCGTTGTTGGACGCTGGACCATACGCATCGCGGATCCATGCCGAACCAGACGTGGCGCAGGCGGTCGGCAACAGGAGGAGCAGCAGTCCAAGCGTTCTCACGGTTCCGGTTTTGTCCCCAATACGGCATGGGGGCAAGGCTGCGCAGCTCGACACTGCAACAATCAGGAAAATGTCAGCGGATCCTAGGGGGTACTCGAGCCTAAGCGAAGTGGCTCGGATTGCGGTTGAACGTGGGTCACGAGTCCGGAGTCATGTGCTGCGCGGCGCGGGGATTGGCAGTCCGGACGCAACTTGACGGATGCATACGATCGTGGCTGAATTGTATGCATGCGAACAACGCTCAACCTCGACGATGCACTCATGCGTCAAGCGCTCAAGGAGACTGGAGCGAAGACTAAGACCGAGGTCTTGGAGATGGGGTTGCATGCACTGCTCGAAAAGCAGGCGCGGCTCCAGTTGCGTGCCCTTGAGGGGCGTCGGCCCAAGTTGAGCAAAGCCCCTCGTCGGCGGCCATGAGATCCGTGGTCATCGATACCTCGGTTTGGCGCAGTTTCTTTGCGGGTCGAGCGGTGGCAAGGCCACTGGGGGGTCTCCTCGGCGAGGTTGGAATGGTCCTGGTTCATCCTCTGGTCGTTGGCGAACTCGTACTAGGTGGTCTGTCGGTTGGAGAGGAACGATTGCTGCAGCGACTACCCCAGGCAGCACGAGTGCCCTACGGGGAGCTCCTGTCGATGATTCGGCGTTGCCGGCTGGCGCGGAAGGGAGTTGGCTGGGTTGACGTTGAGATCGTTGCCAGCTCGGTTCAGTCCAAGGCAATGCTTTGGTCTCTCGATCGAGCGCTTGCTTCAGTGGCACAAGAGATGGGGATAGGTTTCGACCCCGAAGCCCATCGACGTTCGGATCCATCGTAGCCGCGGGATCCCGACCAAACGACCCTACGCGAGTGTCAGCTACCTCCTTCCTTGGCTTGCAGCGAACGAGAATATCGGGGGAGGGCCGCGCCGCTGGGTGACGTACATGTCCGGAACGCCGAAGAACGCGGTCGTTTGTCGATTGGTAGGACCTCCTGTCTGTTCGGTGTCGACTGAAGGGTCGTTTTCCTTGCGCTTTATTGCGCTCTAGTTGGAGGATGAAGAATATGACGAAGCCCTGTCGAGCCCTTGGTTTATTGCTGGCTCTCGCAGCCACTGGCTGTAACAGCGACGATTCATCTGCAGGCGCCGCAGGGATCGGCACTCCCATCACCTGTGCCTGGTTCGCCGGGGATAACTGCTGGAAGAGGAGCGCTGCCGAAGCGAACGCTTGCATCGAGAGCGGTACGACTGGCACGCTTGGCAGCGACTGGCTCTCCTGCAGCTACGCGAGCGGAACGCAGATCCGCTTCGCGACGTCACCCGCTGACGCCATGAAAGATGGCTACGTATGGGACTTCGATATCACCGCCGACGGCACGAATTGCGCGAGCTACACCGACTTCGGCAATGATTCCGGTTTCTCCCTTACGACCGCGTCCGGTGAGTTCAAGGAAGAAATCGTTGGGATGCAGATGAACTTCACCTGTCCAAGCGGCGAACGGGTTACGATCGGTGCATTCGAGTCCCTCAACTGTCTCATGCAGGGACTGCCTGGCACTGCGTGGAGCAATTCCGACAATTTTGCTTCATTCTCATTCATTGGGATGGCAGAACAGCACGAGCTATTCAACTGCGAGACCGCCCCCTAGCGCAGCGCCTCGTCACTCCTCGCGCATGCGGTCGCGGATGAAGGGTGCGTGGCCATTGAGCTGGGCAGTGGTCCAGTTGCCCGTGGCGGGAGTTCCCGCCTTGAAGAAACAGCTCAAGTCCGTGCAATCGTCCAGCTTCCACGCGGCCCAGCTGATCTTGTGTTGCTTCATCCAATCGTGCCACTTCTGCGCCTCATCCAGGCAGAGCGTGCCAGTAACGCCGCCGTCGGCATTGGTGGCACCCCATTCCGTCACGAACAATGGGAGCCCCTTGGCCAAAGCGGCATCGCCCCGGTTGCGCAAGGACTGGGTGTGCGAGCAGGAATAGAAGTGCAGCGTGTACATCAGATTCGTGCCAAGAACTGGATTTTCCGCCGCAACATCGACGTACTGTGACCAATTGGGCGTTCCCAAGATGATGACATTGTCCGGATCTACGGCGCGAATGGCTGCTACCACGGCTTCGTGATAGGGCTTTACGACAGTGGCCCAGTCTACCTTCAGTGGCTCGTTGTAGGTCTCGTAGATGACATTGGGATACGTGCCGTAAAGCGTCGCCATCTCGGTAAAAAACGCGATAGCTTCGGCTTGGTGCGTCTCTGCGGTGTGGTCGTGCCAGTCGATGATGACGTAAAGCCCAAGCTCTATTGCTAGATCGACAATGGCGCGTACTTGCGTCTTGGCTTTCTCGGGATTGACCAAGTAAGCGCCACTGGCGTCCACGCCCATTGCGGCGCGAATCAACGAAGCCTGCCAGTTGTCGCGCAAGAATTTTACGCCATCGGGATTCTGCGCGTAACCGCTGTTCTCCCAATTGAGCCACATGCTGCTTGGCCCCTTCAATTGCACGGGGACGTTCTGTTCATCGACGAGCGCAGTGCCTTCAATATGTAGCTGCCCATGGACTGATACGGCGGGCGGCCTTGGGACGATCGGAACGTCTAGCTGACTGCTCGCAACTCCGGCATTGCCAGCCAACGACAAATCGGACGCGCTGCCGGCTTTCGTACTGTCGACGCCATTATTGCCGCCCTGCGACTCACCTCCAGCGGACGCGCTCGTGGAGGCCTGTTTTCCGCCGGCTGCTGCTGTGTCGGCCGAACCTCCCGGATCGCAACCAATGAATGCGAGACAAATCACGGACGTATACAAGCCTCTGAGAGGTAAGGTCATGGTGGGGTCTCCGCCGGCTGGTGACAACGAGTGCGCGATCAGCCTTGGCAAGATAGCTCTGACCTCGGGCGCGCTTACGCGCAAGGCCAAATTTCACCGAGAAAAGGCTGCATCATTACCGAAGCAAAGCAGTACAACGCAGGCACTGTGTCACGGAAACAAGCCGCGATTGCTGTCGAGCAACTCCGTATCGGTGGGCAGCCCACGGGTGAAGCTCGGGCCACTGCGGGTGAAAACCAGGTCAGCCGTATCGAGTGCTCTGGGTGCCTCCGGCCGATCTGCGATCGCGTGTCCCGAGGGCGTTCGGCGCGGGACTGCGCGGGAGCGTGCGGCACCGCGTGAGTTCGGCCATGAGGATTCCGTGGCATTGCGCCCTCGGTTTGACAACCGACCGGACCTTTGCTGCTCTACACGCCATGAATCGCTCGAGAGCCTCAAACTGGCGAGTTTCGCTGCGATGGTTTCTCTGCTGTCTGCTGCTCGCGTTCAGCCCGCATGCCGTTGGGCAGAAGAGCCTGATTCAAGTGACGACAGCAACGGAACCACTGGCGCACGAGGTGGAGGAACCCGTCGATGCCGGCTCTCCGCGGGCGACCGTTGCGGAATACCTGAGACTGTGTCGTTCCGGCAATTATGCCGAAGCCGGTCGCTACTTGGACGTGCCTGTGTCGCAGGCGGGGCGTGCGCCAATCTTGGCGCGGAGACTCAAGGCAGTCATCGATCGGCATGTGTGGCTTGACCTCGAGCGCATCTCGCCGCTCGGGCCAGGCGACGTGAACGATGGTCTGCCTGCTGCGTACGACGCTATCGCCAAACTCCCCGCGGATGTGGGGCAGTCCGAATCCATTTGGGTATTTCGGCGCGCGGCGACGGGCGCCTTGCCGGCATGGGTATTTTCCCGCACAACGGTGAAGCACATCGACGAGTGGTACGCGGAGCTACCGCAGCGTTGGATGCTTGAGCATCTTCCCGCCTGGCTCTTGCGCTCCGGTCCGAAAGAACTCTTGGTGTGGCAATGGATCGCCCTGCCTTGTCTGTTCCTCATGGCGTGGGGTCTTGGTTGGTTGTTGGGGAACTTGACACGGCGATTGATCTCCCGACTCGCTTTGCGCGCTTCTGCGTCTTGGGATGCAGAATTGCCCCGACGGTTGCGTGGCCCTTTGACACTGATCTGGGCGTTGTCCCTGGTCTACGCCGCGCTTCCGCTCCTCGGATTGTATCAGCCGGCGGAGGCCTTTGTTCGCCAGCTGGTTCGCGGGGGCTACTACTTCGTCCTCTTCTGGGGTCTGTCGCGGGTCATCGAGGCTTGGGGCAAGGTCATTGCCAATTCAGTCTGGGCCAACGAGAGGCATTCTGCCAAATCGCTAGTACCAATCGGGGTTCGGCTGGCGAAGATTCTGCTGTTGGTCATCGCCGTTGTCTACCTGGTGTCCGCGATGGGGTATCCTGCCGCAAGCATCGTTGCTGGACTGGGCGTTGGCGGTTTGGCTGTGGCGTTGGCTGCCCAGAAAACGGTCGAGAACCTGTTTGGTGCGTTCACTTTGGGAGCCGATCAGCCCTTCCGCGTCGGAGACTTCGTGAAGGTCGAAGACTTCCAAGGAACTGTCGAGACGATTGGCTTGCGCTCCACCAGGATCCGCACGCTCGATCGCACTGTGATCACGATTCCGAATGGACGCCTATCTGAGATGCGCCTCGAATGCTATGCGGCGCGCGATCGAATTCGCTTAGCTTGCAACCTTTATCTCGACTACGCAACGACGGTTGAACAGCTGCGCGAAGTCTTGGCTGGGTGCGAAAAGATCCTCCTCGAGCATTCACTGGTATTTGCGGACAACGTCACCGTTCGCTTGAAGGAATTGGGCGAGTCTGCGTTGGTCATCGAGGTTCAGGCGTGGTTCTTGACCAGCGATTTTGCGCAGTTTCAGCGTATTCGTGAGGAAGTGTTGCTTGCCTTCATGACGGTCGTAAAACGTGCAGGAACTCGATTCTCCGTGCCGACGCGCGCAGTTTGCCAAGTGTCGGAAGGCGTTATGGCACAGACAGGTAGAAGCTAGCGTGGTTTGACGAGTCCAATTGCCGCTTTTCGTAACTCCGCCGCCAGGTACGGCTTTGACAGCAGGCGGGTGACCCCACGTCCGTGGAGCTCTTCGATGGACATGGAATCCCCAATTCCTGATACCATCATGATCGGGACGTTCGGGCAGAGTTCGCGGATTTTTGCCACGAGTTCGAGGCCGGTCATGTGCGGCATCGTGTTGTCGGTGATCACCAAGTCGAAGCGTTCCGGATGTGCGCGAAATACCTCGAGAGCTTGCAGGCTGGAGGTGTACGCGTCGACGCTAAACTCGACCCCCTCGAGCACACGCTTGCCCAGGCGAGCCAGATGCTCCTCGTCTTCGACGAGCAACACGCGGTGACGACTCATCGCTTCGGGTGGTTCGGATTCCCTCGGTTGGCTTGGAGCAACGGCGGAGGGCAGGTAAATGTCGAAACCAGTACCGGCGCCCACGACACTCTTTACTCGGATGCAGCCACCTAGCGAACGCACGATACGGAAAATGACCGATAGGCCGAGGCCAGTGCCTTCACCGAGTGGTTTGGTCGTGAAGAAGGGCTCGAAGATATGCGGCAGCTGTTCTTCGGGAATGCCTGTGCCCGTGTCGGTTACACGCAGATGCACGTAGAGACCGGGATGCAGCTCTGGGTGTTCCGCGAGCAAGCTTTGATCCAAGGTGCAAGGAGCCGCGCGTAGCTCTAAAATTCCACCTTTGCGCTTCATGGCATGCGCGGCGTTGGCGGCAAGATTCATGATAATCTGATGCAGTTCCACCGAATCAGCCAGGATGAGCGGCGTGGATGGATCACATCCCTGCCGAATCTCGATGTTGGGGGGTAGCGTCGCCCTCAGTAGCTGTAGCGCTTCGCGCATTGGTGCGGCGAGGTTCGTGTGAACTCGCTTTGGCTCGGTTTGTCGAGAAAACGACAGAATGCGATTTACCATGTCGCGACCGCGACGGGCGGTATCGATCACCACGTCGAGATCATCGGTCAGCGCGCGGTTGTCCGCCACGGCTTCACGCACTAGCTCCGTGTAACCCATGATGCCGAGCAACACGTTGTTGAAGTCGTGGGCGATACCGCTCGCGAGGTTACCGACAGCTTCGAGCTTGTGGGTCTGGCGGAGTCGTTCCTCGATGCGCCGCCGTTCGGTGACGTCAACCACCGTACTCAGAATGAACTCACCGTCCGTCGTCGAAATGGTGCTAAGGCCCACTTCCACCGGGATGTCATGGCCGTCGCGATGTCTGGCGTGCAATTCTCTACCCGCGCCCATACGGCGCGGACTAGGGCGCGCAAGATAGTCGTCTCGGTGTGCCGAGTGTCCGGCAGCAAACCGGTCTGGGATCAGCAACTCGATGCGCTGGCCGAGCAGATCCTCGCGCTGGTAGCCGAAGAGACGCTCGACCTCCTCGTTCACGACCACAATTCGGCCTGCCGCGTCGACGACCAACAGCCCTGACGGACAGCGCTCGAAGGCAGTGCGAATGAACTCGCTATTCATCTCGTTCGGAATGAAGTCCGTCACGTGTCTCCGCGGTTGGCCCTCAACCGTAGCACGAGCCATGGGCATGAAGGCTCGCCAAATTCCTGACACACCTGGTGTTGTCGTTTGGGGGGGCGAGTACGGATGCGGGCGACTCCCTACGAAGCATTTGCATGTTGCGTGTTGCAGCCTACGCTCTGCATGCTCGTGAAACGGATTGCGACCTGGCTACTGTGCAACGATCGGTCCCGTTTCGACGGCTTCGAAGGCGCTACCCGGGATGGTCTTGACGTCATTGAGGTTGTCGTCATTCCAGCGGGGGTCGGGCGCACCCGAGACATACCAATTGGAGCCGTTGTCCGCGACGATCATACCAAAACGCTTGAGGCCACGGCAGAGCACTTGGACTTCGGTCGCGTAGCTGCTGCAGTCGTAGTCAGCGCGCATGCGTAGGCGTAGGCCCATGGGGGGCAGGTTCGCGTCAGTGGAACTGGAGGCTGCATGCGAAGCCGGTGCGATGATGGCACGACGCGATCTCGCCACTGTGAACCTTAGCGCGTGCAGGACTTCTCCGCGCTCCACCACTTCGTCATACCGCGCTAGCCCAGGGAGGATAGGCAGGCCCGCGGCATCGGCGCTGGTCCAGCCAGGGGTACGACCGGCATTGGAATCCAGGTGCCACACCGCGCCAGAGTCGGCTTGCCAACTCGCGCCGGAACTGACGGGAAACGCGCGGTAGAGCTCATAGAGTGTACAATCGGCTTGATCGAGCACCAAGACATGGCGATCGCCGTCGGCGGCGGGCCCCCCCTCGATCGCGGCATCCGCAGGGATGGGATACGGACCCGGATCACTCTCGTCGCCATAGGCGGTAAACTCGATCGGGACCTTGGCGAGCCCATTGACGAGCGCGTAGGGGAGCCCAATCGGAGCGCCGTCCCAGACCGTACCGAAATCGGGATGAAGCGTGCCTGTTTCGCCGATCGAGTTGATGAATGCGGCGGAGTTCGCGTGTACCGGCAAAGCAGAGACGTCCTGATTCCAGGCGTTGTCAGCAGGAAACACCGCACAGCTGCCGATGGTTGGCCCGGCATTCGTGCTCGATGTGGCTCCGCCAGGGTTGGTCGTCCCTCCCGCGCTACTCGAGCGCCCTGCCGAACCACCGGCATTCGTCGTCGTGCCTCTGCTGCCCCCCTCGGGTGGCAGTTCGCCGACAGCCGGGGTCGAACCGCAGCCAGCCAGAGTTACACCAGCTAGCACCAGTAATGCGCAATTTGTACCAGGGACTGCGTTCGTTCTTTGCTTCATTGGTCTTGTCTCCGCGACTACGGCACTGGGCGCCCGTGGAACAAATGGTAACAACTGGTAGGCGTGGCGTTGAGTCAGGTGAGGGGCGTGCCGCGACATGGCATGGTCTTGGTGGCCAATCGCAAACATTACCAGTTGCGTTCGAAATGGGACCACTGCTGCAACACCCCCGTAACGCCGAAATTCGAGTCAGCGGGAGTGATCTGGTGATCCAATCCAAGATCGGCGGTATAAGGCCAATATGAAGCGTTCCAATCGGACCACGCGCGCCTTGCTGGTTGTTACAGCCACACTGTCTGGTTGCGGTGGAGGTAAACCTCAGGGTTCGATTAGCCAAGACACCTCTGGCAATGGTGGGCAGGATGCGGGCGGCAGCAGCGCTGCTGCAACGGGCGGAAGGTCGACGGCTTCAGGCGGACAGACTTCGATCTTCACCCCCACAGGGGGCGCGTCAGCGGAAGGTGGGGCGACGGCCGTGGATCCCTGTGTCTTGACAACCTGTGGGGTGGGCCAGCGCTGCGTAGCCGCGGGCACGAGCGCCAGTTGCGTCGACGTGACCTGTGCGGAACTGACCTGCAAAGATACCGAGGAATGTCGGGCTGCGACGGGTGGGGGCAACGTTTGCGTCAGCGTGGCGTGCACCACTGACGCTGAATGCCCTGTCGAGCAATACTGCAACGGCACCCGATGCGTAGACGACGTATGCACGGCGGATGCGCGGAGCTGCAACGCTGGAGCGCTACAGATCTGCGGCTCTAACGGTGGTGGGCAAACGACGCCCTACGCTTGCAGCAGCAAGGCGTATTTCGATTCGACTTGCACGTCTACTTCCGTGGCGGCCTGTAGCTGTCAAGATGATTGGGATTGTCCTGCCTTTACTGTCTGTGAATCGCGCGTATGCGACGGAACGGGGGTTGCGCCGACCTGCACTCTGCCACCGGTGGACTTCGCCAAGGCACTGCCGAAATCCGAGATGCATTGGGGCGGCGTGAATCGAGCCAATCCGAATGCCGTCGACGCTACGGGCGCCGTTTCACCGTTTCAGTGGTCGAATCAGGTCGCGTCTGCTCCGATGGTGGCCAACCTCGACGACGACAACGGTGACGGTCTGATCGACGAGTTGGATTTCCCCGAGATCATCTTCGTTTCGCATTCGGGCACCGACGTCAACACCAATGGAGTGGTGCGTGCCATCCACGGTGGTGGTCCGAACAAAGGCAAAGACTATTTCGCGACTTGCGGCGATCCATCGAGCAATGCGGGTACCAGCTGGTTCGAAAGCCAAGCGGTGGTTCAAGACTGCAATTCGAATGCTGGCGACGAGACGAGTCTAGCAGACGCTTTGGTGCGTCCCGGTGCCATGGTGGCGGTGGGCGACATCGACGCTGATGGTCGGCCGGAGATCGTCGTCGGGCTTGAAACCGCCGGCTTTCTGCTGCTCGACAATCGTGGGCTCGTGTTGTTGCGCAGCCCCGACAACCTTTGGACGAACTCGGCGGAGCAGTGGAAGTACCCGCTGCCTGCCATCGTCAATCTCGATCTGACCGGCTTCGCGGAGCTCGTCATAGGCAATCGGGTTTTCACGTTCACCAAGACCAACGACAAGTTTGCGATCGGCAAGATCTACGTGGGTAGCGGGGCCGAAGGCGTCCAGCATCAGGTCGCTACGCGCAATTTGCGGCATGATGGCCCGGCCGTGTGCCCAGCTGATCTCATCGCTAGCCGCCCTGGGCTCGAATTCGTCGCTGGCACTACGCTTTACGCTCTACCAACGTCAACCGCGGCGAACTGTGGCACCGCGACGACACCCTGTCCGTTGGACATCGTTTGGGATGCCGCCGCCGTCAACGGTACGGCTCTCTCCGCCGGGCAGCGTGAGGGGTTCTGTGCCGTCGCCGACGTGCTCGGGGCAAACACAGCAGATGCTCCCGGTCCAAACAACCCCCTCGACGCTGTGGCGGAGGTTATCGTCGTGGCCAATGGCTACCTCCTAGTGTTGGAATCTGCGACCGGGAAGATCCTGCGTCAAATGAACCTGCAAGATGGTACGACGGCCACGTTCGATTGCGTCGGCGGGACCGTCAATTGCGTTAGCGGTGGCGCACCCAACGTCGATGATTTCGACGGCGACGGCTTCCCCGAAGTCGCAACCGCGATGCAGCTATTCTATCAGGTCGTCGATTTCCAGGCTCCCAACACGAGTTGCCCGGCTTGGCCCAACCGTCTGGATGCGGCGGGTGCGCCTCCGCAGACCAATCCAGCGCGCAACCCCGGTGGGCTGGACGCGAATGGTACTTGCAAGGACAACACGGATTGCGCTGCGGGAGCGGTCTGCAATCGGCAGATTGGCCAGTGCGTATGCCTGCACAACGGTTGGAAGCGCAACACCGAGGATGACTCGAGTGCAGTCACCTCTTCCAGTGTATTCGACTTCAACGGCGACGGGGCGGCGGAGGTCGTGTACGCCGATGAATGCTACTTCCGCGTTTACAATGGCACCAATGGTGGTGTGTATCTGCAACTTCCGTCGGTGAATCGTACGCTGGTGGACAACCCCGTCGTGGCGGATGTCGACAATGACGGAAACGCCGAAATTATCGCGGTACAGAACAGCGCCTATCAGCAATGCGGCCAGACGAGTCTCAACACTTGGCCGATTGGCAGTGGCACGGTGACTCGAGACTCACTTCCCAATGGCATCGAGGTGTACGGCGATCAGAGTGACACCTGGGTGGCCGCACGTCGGGTGTGGAATCAGCACGCGTATCACGTGACCAACGTGCTCGAGAGCGGAGCCATCCCGATGCATGAGCCCGAGAGCTGGAAGCCTTGGAATGGACGCCTATATAACACCTACCGATCCCAACCACGCAACTACGACGTAGCGCCAGATCTCGTACCGACAGGGATTCAGGTGTTTTCTCCCAACGTTGCCTGCGGCACCCTGTCCAATGAGATCCAAATCACCGTGCTCGTCAAGAACGCGGGCGATCTGCGCGTGGGTCCGGGTGTGGTTCTTCAATTCTTCGGGATTTGGGACAACGCCGCTGACCCAATCCCGCTCGTCGATTCGACGGGTGCAGCGATTACCACTACGGTCACCAAGAGCCTCGAACCTGGAAGCTCGACTCTGACCGCTGCTGTGAGCTATCAGAGCGGCAACGGCGGCCAAGTGGGTCTGCCGAAAGAGGTACGAGTCATGGTCGATGCCAACCAAAGTGCCAGCGAATGCATCGAGACGAACAACATCATTACTGGATCGGTGTCTGCGGGCGAGGTCATGGCGGATTTGCGATTGGTCCTCGACAAGGCCGCGGGCTGCACACCGCCGAAGATCGATTTTACCCTACACAACGACGGTACCGTCGCGGCGAGCAATGTGGTTGTGCGCGTCTACGCAGGCGATCCCGCGACCGGCGGAATCGTTCTGGGCGAGGCCGTCGTGGCAGGACCCATCGCCGCGAGCGGCAGCGTTACCGGCCAGATCGCGGGCAAGAACCTCAGCCGCAACGTTACTGTATGGGGATTTGCCGATCCCGGCAATGTGATCCGCGAGTGCAACGATGCGAACAACATCGTGCAAGGTCCCGCCCTGCAATGTGACGTCACGACTCCCATTCTTTAGGCAGGTTTGCCCCGGATTGGCGAAAGCTGCCGTCTGCGCATAGGGTCAGGGCATGACGCGACTTCGAGTAGCCCTGATTGCCACGGTGTTGCAGGTGGCCTGTTCGACTCCCCCACGTCCGCCCAAGACCGAAGCAGTTGACGAGCCGAAGGTGGCGGAGGATCTACCGACCTGGTGCAGTGGCGACCAGAAGCCCTGTGTGCCCGCGCGCGATTTTGCGGCAAGTCTCTGTCGCGGACAGTTCGCTTCCGCTGCGTTGTTCCTATTCCAGCAGAAGAGCCCTTGGCAGCGACGCTGGGTGAACGCCAAGGCGGGTCTGCCGGCGAAGAATGGGGAAGGTGGACCTGCCGGCGGAGCCTTGGAGTATGCCGAAGAGCTTCTCGTCTTGGCCATGGATGAGGCTGAGCAATCGGCTTCGGTCCACGCGGGCAAGAAGGCAAAGGCAGCGAAGAAGCCTGATCAAGTCATCTTGGCGCTGCGGTGGGATGGGACCTGTGTCTCGCTCAAGGGTTCCGAAGCGGTCACTACCATGCCGGGAAATCCGCGACATCCACCCGTGAATTGGTCCAAATTGGACCTATTCGTTCAGCGCTCACTCCTGCGCGACGCTTCGATTCTGCGCGATGCTAATGCTCGTGACAAAGCCTGCACCGAGAAGGGCTCGCCCGAGTGTCAGAAGGCAGAGCAAACGCTGTCGAATGGCATCGTGACCGGTATTCGACGCGGCGTCAAACTGTCCATGCCCGAGCAGAGGCCGTAGCTGCCCGAGGTCGCGCCGACCTACGACTGAGGAAAACGGATCGGTCGCTCGCCGACGAGCCTGATGAGAGCTTCGTGTAGCAACCCATTCGACGCGATGATGTGTCCGCGCTCGTATTGGGCGAGGCCGCCGTCGAGGCCCGTCACTTCGCCGCTGGCGCCGAGTACAATGGCGGCTCCAGCGACGAGATCCCAGGCGTGCAGTGACCGCTCCCAATAGCCGTCGTACGTGCCATCAGCCACGAAGCACATATCGATCGAGGCCGAGCCACAGCGCCGAACCCCACGCACGCGACGCTTGGCTTGCATGAAGGCGTCGAAGTTGTTGTGAGGGGATTGCTCACGATTGGGCGGAAAACCCGTGGCAAGCAGCGCATTGCCGACGAGGCTAGTTTCACTGACCCGACAAGCCACGCCATTGCGCTCGGCGCCGTTACCGCGGGACCCTGACCAGAACCAACCCAACACCGGGGCAAAGACGGCGCCAGCGACGGGCACAGAATCCTGCATTGCGCCAATGCTGACAGCGAAGAACGGATGACCGTGGACGAAGTTGGTCGTGCCGTCCAGTGGATCGCAGTACCAGCTCAGCGCTTTGGTGACTCGGCCCCCACCTTCTTCCGCCAAGATGGCGATGTGCGGGGTCAGTTGCGACAGGCGTTCGACGATATGCGCTTCGCTGCGGCGATCCCATTCCGTAACGAGATCGACGGGCGCCTTCAGTTCGACCGCGGGGCGCGATCGAAAGCCGTCGATGAGGATGGCGCCCGCTTCTTGGGCCACGGCCAGCGCGATTTGGGCTAGTTCGCGATCGTCCGTGGGCACGGTCTAGGCTGCCCTACCGCAGCACTTCTTGAACTTCTTGCCGCTACCGCAGGGGCAAGGGTCATTGCGCCCGGTGCGTGGCCCGTCATGACGCACTGTCGGAGCGCTGAGCTCCTTGCCGTCGACAAAGTACCATTTGCCATCCTTCTTCTCGAACTGTGCGCGTTCGCGATGCGGGATGACGACGCCCTTGATCTTGTACCGCGCCAAGAACTCGACGGTGCCGGCTTCGTCGCTCTCGCCACCGAACTCAGTGGAGATGATCTCGAGACCGAGCCATTCCGCGTTCTTGCTCCAGGTCTCCGTGCTGGCACGGTCGACCGTGTTGGCCGTCGAAGGGTGATGCGAGTCCAGGATGAAATCGATGTCGCCCTGGGCATAGGCCGTGTAGCGCGCGCGCATGAGCGCTTCGGCAGTCTTGGGCCAATCCTTCTTGGCTAGATAAGGTCCACAGCAGGTCTCGAGGGATTCACCCGTTCCGCATACACAAGTCACGCGATTCTCCGATCGTTGTCCGGGCCTACTCGGCGTTTAGCCGCATCAGCAACTGCTCGTGGATGCCACCGAATCTGCCATTCGACAATAGGGCGATGCAATCGCCGGGTTTTGTCTGTTCGACGAGGCGCTCAAGGATGGCTTCGATGGAGTCAAAAGCATCGGCCTGCCGGCCTCGCGCGCGCAGATCTGCCACGAGTCGAGCGAGATCGAGCCGCTCCTCGGGTGGCAAATTCTGGCGACCGAGTGGTGCGATGAGCACGGCATCGGCGGCATCGAACGCTTCGGGATACGCGTCCTGATGCAGGTTGCGGCAGGCGGTGGCACTGCGCGGTTCGAAGACGCAGAATAACGTTCCAGTTCGGTAGCGCGCACGTAACGCCAAGAGGGTTTCGCGCACTGCCGTTGGATGGTGAGCAAAATCATCGACAACGTGGATCCCACGCGGCGCACTGAGCTCCTGTTGGCGCCGCGCCACACCGCGAAAATCGGCAAGCGGTTTGCGCAGGCGGTCGAGCGGTGCGCCGAACCCTTCTGCTGCCGCGGCCAGCGCTGCCAGGACATTTCTGAGGTTGTGCCTTCCTGGCAGGCGCGTGGCGAAACGCCCGGCGAATATCCCGCCCGCGTAGAGATCGAACTCGTTGCTCGTTCCGCGACTTGGTGCTGGCGCGCCGAGCCAATGCACGGGGATACCAGGCTGAGCTTCGTCCGCAAGCGCGTAGTAGCTCACCTTGGCTTGAGCATGCTTCTGAACTACGTCGACCACCATTGGATCGCCCGCATGTGCCACAACCAGGCCCGATTCTGGGACCTGAGCGACAAACTGCTCAAAGGCTTGCCGGTACGACGTAAAGGTCGGGTAGATGTCGATGTGGTCTTGCTCGATACTGGTGACGATGGCCACTTCGGCTCGATAGTGCAGAAACTTCGCGGTCTTTTCGAAGAAGGCGGTGTCATATTCGTCGCCTTCGATCACGAAGGGGACCGCACGGCTGACTTGCCCGTGCAGTGGCAGCGCACGTGGCTTTTTGACACAGGGCCTCGCGCTTCGAGCGAAATCGACGGGGAGCCCACCGATCAAGAAGCCAGGTTCGAATCCCGCGCGATCCAATAGGTACGCGGTAAGAGCTGTGGTCGTGGTCTTGCCGTGAGTGCCAGCGACGACCAAGGGCGAGGTCCCCTCGAGGACGAGCTCTTGAAGTGCAGCGGCCATGTGAAGGACTCGGAGGCCACGCTCGAATGCAGCCTGAGCTTCCACGTTGTCCCGTCGACAGACATTGCCAACCACCACGAGATCAGGCGCAGGGTCGAGATGTGCCGGATCGAAGCCCTTCAGGCACGTTATTCCCCAGCTCGAGAGCGCGGGTCCCATTGGCGGATCGAAGGCCAAATCACTGCCCGATACGTCGTGGCCCAGCTGCTGCAGCAGGCCGGCGAGGGCGCCCATGCCAGTTCCCGAGACTGCGACGAGGTGAATGCGCATTGGTCGTTGGGTAGCAGACAGGAGGTGCTCAGGCGGCCCGGGCGAACGCGCGCATTTCTGGTTTTTTGGCCGCAGCCACGGCTACGGCTAGGCCCGGTAGGGTCAAACGCAGTTGCGAGCGGTCGACGTAGCCCGCTTGGTCGAGCTCGACGAGCAGGCTAGAGACGGTGGGCTCGTCGAGTTCGACCAAGCGGGAAACGCTCGGTTCGCTGAGAAAACGGCCGCGGCTTGCGGCCCGATACAGAGTCACGAGGATGCGCAGTGCGAGGGTTTGCTTGCTCATGGCCAACCACTAACCGAAGTACTGAAAGCGCGTCCAGTTTCCGGCGTGTAGTATTTGCACTTCGATAAGTGGCAGGAAGCGTCTCGTCGGCCGGACTGCGGGGTGAGGATGCTTGCAGCAGTTCACGAGTCGCTGTTATGGGGGTGGCCGTTTCCGAGTTCCGGCTGCAGGAACCATTCGAACTTCGCACACCATGAAAATCGCCGACCTTCTCGGGCAACCCGCTCAGCGCTTCTCGTTCGAATTCTTTCCGCCGAAGGATCAGGCCGGCGTAGCCCAACTCTTCCAGACAGTGACGGAGCTACGCGAGCATCATCCCGCGTACGTTTCGGTCACTTACGGTGCCGGCGGGAGTACGCGCCGACTGACCGTGGATCTGGTTCAACGCATCAAAGCAGAAACCGGGATCGAAGCGATGGCGCACTTGACTTGTGTGGGTGCCACGCGGGACGAGATAGCTAGAGTGCTCGATCAGTTCGCACGAGCGGGGGTCGACAACGTGCTGGCGCTGCGAGGTGATCCCCCGCGCGGCCAAACGGTATTCGAAGCCACTGCTGGTGGAATGGGTCACGGCTCAGAGCTGGTGACGTTTATTCGCGAGCGGCACCCCCAAATGTGCATTGGTGTGGCGGGCTATCCAGAGAAGCACCCCGAGGCGGAGGATTTCTCCTCCGACATGCGGCATCTGAAGGAGAAGATCGACGCGGGGGCAAGTTTTGTCGTAACACAACTGTTCTTCGATGATCGTGACTACGTTGCCTTTCGAGAGCGAGCTCGCGTGGCTGGCATAGCCGTGCCGATCGTTGCCGGACTGATGCCGATCACCAACGTGTCACAGATCAAACGATTCACCGCGATGTGCGGTGCGCATGTCCCAGCGCGGCTCTTGGCACGCCTCGAATCCGTGCAAGACAATGCCGAATCCGTGCGCGCCATGGGGGTTGCCCACGCGGTCGAACAAGCGACGCGCCTTTTCGAAGGCAATGTCCCAGCGATTCATCTTTACACGTTGAATCGCTCGACGGCGAGCCTCGAAATCCTCGCGGCGTTGCGCGCTCGGGGGTACGGTTTGGCGTAGCCACGCGGTGGCCCTTCGCGAAACGCTGTACCCACGCCGAACTGACAAAAAATCGACTGGGGCTGCCTCGTATAGGTCCGCCTACCGCAGCACCACGGGGCTCGACTCGTGCTTCGGATCGGTCGCAACCACTGCGTGCCAGCCCTCGGGTACGGAAGGCTCCAAGAACCGAAATAGCCGAGCGGCATCCTCCGGATGTAGCTCGATGGTAGTAGCGGGAGTGGGGGAGGTGTCCGAGGGCGCGCCCAATCCAGCGCGCAGCGTCACGCCGGAATCGAGTTCGACGACCCAAGGCACATCGAAGTCACCGCCGCGACGCTCCTTTGAGGTCTTGATCGAGGATAGATCCGTTAGCTGTTTCAGCCTCACCCAAGCAGTACCGCGTTGGATGGACTCGTTGGGACGACCGCGCGTGCGAGTGACGAAGGTGGGGTGCTCACCCTGGTACATCACGACGATGCCTTGGTCGACGTCGATATCGACCCAGTGCGTGGAAGCCGCGACGAAATCAGGAAAGCTTTGGCGTTGTCGTGCCACAACTACGTCGCGTTCAGCGACGTAGTTGTCATTGGTCAGAAGGAGGTAGCGGTCGTTCTCGACGAAACGCGTCTTGACGGTTAGCGCGACTGGACTCTGTGCATCGAGAAAGCCCTGGGGCGAAGGTCGGGTGCCGCTGAAGCGATAGGACGGAGTTTTTGCTCCGAGCGGGAAGCCAAGGGGCAGCTTCTGTGTCGTGCCATCGAGCGCGAGCCCAATGCTGCTGTCGAGGCGAACTGGCTCAATATCCCGCGTCGGAACGAAGGTACCAAGCGTTAGCATGGCGAGCCGTTGCCGTTGGTCGTACTCATCAAGCGTTTCCCAGGAACCGACGATGGCAAACGTCGTTCCCTTGCTCAAGCGACCGCGTTCCCGGACGCCGTCCTGATGGTCGGGATCGGGCTCGAAGAGAGCGCTCGAGCGTCGTGCAATTGCATAGGGATACGGCAACGCTGCGGTGCGATTGGCTAGCAGACCTCGCGCCTGCAGCGTTGGGTGGCGCGGATCGGTGCTGGACTGCGTGTCGAGGCAGAGGTAGCCGCGGGGTGACACCTCGTACCAGCCCTCAGGACAAGCGTCGCGTCCCACTGGTTGCTCCGAGCGGCCAATGGTCGCGCCAGCAGTCAAGAAGCCGAGGGCTGTAGCCGCCGGCGACGGGCGCGACCGGATTGGGACGCGTCGGGCGAGGGCGCCGATCGTTGGCCGACCCTCAGCCATGGCCCCTTCGAGTGGGGATGCTTGTTCCCGCTGAATGGACATTGGGGGACTCGGCTTGGACGATTCAAGAGCATTGCAGGAAGCCTGACCGAGGGCGAATGCCGGCAAGCTGACAGCCAGAAACCAATTGCCGGGATGTGCGGACATGGGCTCATCAATGACACAGCCTGGGCCGGCCGGCCCAGTTTTCGTCGATCATTGCACGGTGGCTTGACCCGCGGCCCCTAGTCGACGAAAACCCGAGCGGGCACCGTGAAAAAGCTACTCCTCATTCTCGCCTGCTTGCTGCAATCGACGACCGCCTTAGCTCAGACCAGCGAAGAGTGGGACGGTGGGTATGGTCAAGTCGCTCAACGCAGGAGCGGGTTCGCTATTGGTGCCGATATCGGTTTGGGATTGGGCAACGCCAATGGCTATCCCAATGATGCAGTGAAGCTCAACGATCCGCGGTACGAAGCTGACACCGGATTTGCAGCTGGAGGGATTGGTCGGGCTTGGCTGGGTGGGACGATCCGCGACTGGTTCTCTTTTGGGCTCGGATACGAGATGCTGAGCATGAAGGGCAATGGAACGACTGCTAGTGGCAGAGCTTTCATTCTGCGTCCGGAGCTCTATCCCTTGTGGAGCTTGGGTGGCGCTTATCGCGATCTGGGTGTCTACGCCAACTTTGGCCTTGGATGGCTAACGGCAAGCAAGGCCTCACATCAGGTCGCCGACGGCGGATCGCTCGGCGTAGCAGGCTTTGGACTCTTTCACGAATCGATTCGCGTTTACCACTTGGGAATTGGACCAACTGTCGGCTGTGAGCTCTACTTCAGTGAGACCATGACAGCCACGGTGGCGCAGCTGGGGCTGCGGGTTTCATTTACGTCTGGACCCTGATGGCAGCGCTGGCCTGGCCTGCTGACAAGGGGTCAATGCAGAGGCGTAGCCGTGCTCGCGGCCAGTATTGCGGCCGCCGGGCTCGACTTCGTTCTGGTAGATAGTCAATAATATCGTTGGTTTATGCCCGCGGATTCGACCGCCCGTCTTGCCCATAGGCGGCCATTATCGTATGTAGTCAGGTGGCGTTAATGGCCCTACTCGCGCACACCCACGCGAGGGGCCTAGCCAGAACGGCCAAACCACTACACCATCGGGAATCGAAGAAGAACGGACGGAGATCATTGGAGCGAGAGGCGGGCGTCATCATCGCCGGGCGATATCGTCTGGTGGAAAAGCTTGGGTCAGGCGGCATGGGTACCGTCTGGCTCGCGGACGATTTGTCGCTAGATTCCCTTTGCGCCGTCAAGCTCATCGATTCGGAAAAGTCGCGCAGCGAAGAGGTGCGCAAGCGGTTCGTTCGTGAAGCCAAAGCGACGGCGCAATTGCGTGGTCCACATGTCGTTGACGTGTTTGACCGCGGCGAGTCCGACGGAATTCTCTACATCGCCATGGAGTATCTCGAGGGAGAGGATCTCTGTACGCGTTTGGGGCGCGTGGGTGCGCTGGATGGTGAGAAGACCTATCGCATCATTGCGCACGTTGCTCGGGCTCTATCCGCTGCACATGCGTTGGGCATCGTCCATCGCGACCTCAAGCCGGAAAACATCTTTCTCGTTCAGGGTTATGACGAGGAAATAGCGAAGGTTCTCGACTTTGGCATCGCCCAACATGCCGCATACCACCTCGAGGATCGCGCCACCCGCGAGGGATCGTTTCTTGGCACGCCGTACTATGTGAGCCCCGAGCAGGCAAGGGGGCGCCCGACCGATCCTCGTTCCGACCTCTGGTCTTTGGGCGTCATCACGTATCAATGCCTCACGGGAATGCCGCCTTTCGATAGCGACTCCTTGGGGGATCTGATGGGGCTCATCCTGTATGAGCCCCTCCCGAAGATCACCGAAGCCAATCCGAGCTTGCCCCCGGCTATCGAGGAATGGTGGGCACGAGCGGCGCAGCGCGATCGAGAGCTCCGTTTCCAGTCGGCACGCGAGTTGACGGATCAATTGGGGCGTGCTCTTGGCCTGAAGACCGTGGTGACGGTTCCGACCGTTCATCCTCGTCGCCAGTCATCGTATCCCGATGACGGGGCGATACGACTTTCGGCCGGCACCTTTTCGCCATTGCGAACGCCGCAGCTACTGGTTCGCGAATCTCCGCGATTCGACGAAGTTATACCGTCCGCCAAGGTCGAGGCTGCTGGCACGGCAGCAAGAGAGCCGTTGAGCGTCACCAACATCGCTGTGACGCGCACTCGCCCGTCGATTCACCAAGTCAAACAGGGGCTCGCCTGGGGCTACGAACGGCTCAAGGCCTTCCCCAAGCGACCTCTTGTCACATTGGCGATTGGGCTGGGTGTGATGCTTGGTGCCCTTGTCACTTTTGCCATGTCGCAGACCAGTCGGGTTACGACTCTGGCTGCTCCGGAGGCGAACGGTTCCGTTTCGCAGCTCGGCCTTCTGCCGTCGGCGGCTCTTCCACCGATTCCTTCCGGCGCGCATGATGCTGGAGTGGCGCCTATAGTTCGTCCCGAGGTGACTCCCATCGCCTTGCCATCGGTCGAAGACCCGCCGCGCGCCGAGCCGCCAGCGAAGAGGCCAGCAAATGCGGGGCCGGGGCCGAAAAGGGGTCCCGCTGGAACGCCCGACTATGGGATATAGTCTCTCAGTACCGCATTCGATGCCAGGAATTGAGGAATATTTCTCAATGTTTTCATGCCCATTAGGGCTTCAGCGGTAGCTATCAGGGATTCTTAGGTTCAGCTGATGCCTGACAGATGATACCCTGATTGGCACGGGCTCTGTCAGACTGGGGGGCAACGGGCGACCATTGTTGGGGGGAATGCGCGATGACAGCCAACAGAGCGGAAGCAGCGGAGATTCCGACCATAGTTGAACGGATTGCGTCGCGGTCGGACGGTGCTAGCGGAGACTTTCACCGCTACAGTGAGCCACATAGCTCCGCCCACGCTGGATGGAGATCCGTGCCAATGTCTGGGATTCCACTACTGCTTCATTGCCTACGTAGTGCCGCACCGCGGCACGCCCGGATCCTGCTGCTAGTCAGTTTGTGGCTCGTGACCTGGTTTACCCCAGTGGATGTATTTGCCCAGACCGAAGCCGACCGTGCCACGGCACGAAACCTTGCGGCGGAAGGCTATACTGCGCTGAAGACTCAGGACTTCACGACGGCCGAGGACCGGTTCCGGCGCGCCGATGCACTCGTGCATGCGCCCACGCTCGTGGTCGACCATGCTCGCGCCTTGATTGGCCTCGGGCGCTATGTTGAGGCACAGGAGCGGTTGGAGCTCGTAATCCGAGAAGGCGTCGCAGAAAACGCACCGTGGGTGTGGAAGAAGGCGATGCAGGACGCCGAGCAGCTAGTAAATTCCGTGAAGCCCAAGGTGGCGTGGCTCACGATCACGGTGACTGGTCCGAACGACCCATTGGTCTTAGTGGACGGAACGCAGGTGCCCGTGGCAGCGCTGGGGGTTCGCCGTGCGGTCGATCCGGGGCCGCGCCGCATCGGCGCAACCGCCAACGGGTACCTACCCAAGGAGATATCCCTCGCTATGCCAGAGGGAGGCGAACGTGCGGTTACGCTCGATTTGTCCCTCGATCCCGGCATCGTACCAGTTCAGCCACGGGTGAAACACAGACCCAAGGAGAACCCGCTCCTTCGTTCAAATTCAGCGAAAAAACCAAGCAATGCGCTTGCTTATACGGCATTGGGGCTTGGTGGAGTGGGCCTGGCCGTTGGGGCGGTCAGCGGCTTCATCGCGTTGGGCAAGCGCTCGGATCTCAAAGAGAAGTGCGGCGGCGAGGTGTGTCCACTAGGTAATCCGAGCCTGACCCAACTCTATGATGACTACAAACTCTACGGAACCGTCTCAGGGATAGGCTTCGGTGTGGGTGTGGTGAGCACGGTGGTCGGCATCTGGCTGCTCGTAGCGAGCAAGAGTAGTGAATCCCCTCAGCGACCGACTCGTGCTGCCGTGGTACCCTACGTGTCCATCGGTGATGTTGGGCTGAGGGGAGCGTTCTGATGCATGAGCTATCTGGATGGTCCAAGGTTCAAGGGTTAGGGCTCGCGTTCGGATTGCTCCTAGCGGGCTGCCAGGTACTTTTTGGGGATTTCGAATTCAAGCCCGCGAAAAGTGGGGCTGCCGTAGGTGGCGGTGGTGGACAAAACACGACCAGCGGAGGCAGTTCGAATCTGCCCACCGAATGCAATTCGAACGGCACCTATCGCTGCAACGGCGCAGCGCTTGAGATGTGCGAGAACGCGCAGTGGGTGTCGCAACGGATCTGCGACTCCGCCGCTCAATGCGACCAGGACCACGTGCGCTGTCGTCCCTGCGCGCCCAATAGCCTGCGTTGTTCGGCGTTTCGACTCGAGCGCTGCATGGCAAGTGGCGAAGGTTGGGAGCTCGTCGAAGAGTGCAAAACTGCTGCTCGTTGCGATGCCGCCAATGGAAAGTGTGCAACCTGCGGCGTCGACGAAGCGTACTGCAGTGGCGCGCTGCTCAATGTCTGCAATGCAGATCGGACGGACTGGGACCCCACGCGCTGCTTGAATGCCAATTTGTGCAGCACGACGAGTCGCAGTTGCCGTCCCTGCCTTACTGGCGAATACCAGTGCAATCAAGCCACACTTCAGCGCTGCAACGAGGCACAGCAATGGGTTAGCGCGGACGAGTGTGCGAGCAACGCGCTCTGCGAGGCCTCACGGACAACCAAGGCCGTGCTCGAAGCAAAGGGCCAGACTTGGAGCGGCAAATGCGATGCACCCCTCTGTACCAGCGGGGCATTCCGTTGCAATCCTGACAATGCTGCCCAATTGCAGACCTGTCCGCCCAGTCGCGATACTTGGGAAGCCGTGGCTACCTGCTATACGGCGGCGCTGTGCGATGCCAGCGCCGGCAAGTGCAAGGATGGTTGCCAACCTGGTACCTACCAATGCAGTGGTGCACAGCTACTGCACTGTGTTGCCGATGGCACCAAATTCGAACAGATTCAGGTATGCCCCTCGGCTGCGCAATGTAGCGCCGCCAAGCAAACTTGTATGCCTTGTGTCGCGGGCGACTACCAGTGCAACGGCGCCAAGCTCCAGCGTTGTTCCGCAAGTCAGGCGTGGGAGAACATTGCCGCTTGTGTCACGCAAGAGCTCTGCATCAGTAGCGCTCAGAAACGCACCGGCGTTTGCGACCCACCCGGATGCACCCCAGCGGGGGCGCAGCAATGCGGGGGCACGACCAAGGCAGTTCTGCAGGTCTGTCCGACGAGTCAGCTTGCCTGGAGTGACAAGCAAACCTGCGCCACTCCGGGCTTGTGCGACAAGGGCCTTGCGGCTTGCATACCTCCTGTTTGCGACGTCGCCGGGCAGTCACGCTGCACCGGCCAGAATCACGAGAAATGTGACGCCAACAGGAAGAACTGGGTCATTGATGAGACCTGCACGGCAAGCCAAATTTGCGACGTGACCAAGGGTTGCCTCGGGCAATGTCCGACGCCCGCACAACGCTGCAGTGGCAAGCAGATTGAGATCTGTAGTGTCAACAAAGACACGCAGGCGCCCGAGTGGCTACCGGGGAAAGCGTGCCCAAGTGCAGCGCTTTGCAGTGTTGATGGTACGGGCACCGCCGTTTGCGGCACGGTCACCTGCACCACCGCGGGGCAATACAGCTGTTCTGGGCAAGCGCTGCGAGTGTGCAGTGACGGGCTCGACAAGTGGAATCCCGTGACCACCTGCACTGCGGATCAGCGCTGCGATGCCGCTGGCAAGCAATGCGACAACTGCGTCGCTGGGAACTTCGCGTGCAGCGGAGCTACTTTGCAGTTGTGTTCGGACGACGGACAAACTCTGAACGACCACTTCATGACAGGTTGCCTAACCTGTACTATTTCGGACGACAGCAAGACTGGGTACTGCAAAGTCTGCAATAGTGGCGATAGTGCTTGCCATGACGCCAATGGGATTCGAACTTGCAGCTCCAGCGGTACGATAACCAGCACCACTGGTGGCACGATAACCGCCGATAAGGCATGGAACGCTGCGACGGTCTGTAGCGCTGGGTTCGGCTGCCATGACGTTGTTGGTAGTTACACGGACTTTTGTGCCGCATGCCCGACGGCCAACGAAGTGCAATGCGCGTCGCCCAGCGCGACTCACGTCTGCGCTGCGGATCAAAGTGGCTGGGTTTCCAATTTTAGCTGCACCTACGGATGCGTCGCGGATCCCTCGGGCGATGACTATTGTGCCAGCGCTTGCACACCAAGCGAGGTCGCCTGTGTGGGAACCACGGGCTTGCACACCTGCTCATCCACGGGCAACGGATGGGGGGCCACGATTTCGGAATGTGCCGGACCGTCGAGTCTGATGGCTTGTTCGGGTGGCGTCTTCACCGGCACGGAGGCCTGCCCAGCGGCAACCCCGAATTGCCTCGACGGCAAGTGCGTAGCTTGTCTCGGTAGCACTACGGGATGCGCTGACGGGAACACGAGTCAGACCTGCAGCGCCAACAGCTGGGTCACCCAAAGTTGTACGGAAACCACGCCCTACTGCGCCAGCGGGGCCTGTGTCGCCTGTACCAGTGCCTCGCTGCCAACTTGCCCGGCCACCGATACGCGTCGGTATTGTTCGAGCAATAGCTGGACCACGGAGACTTGTTCCGGTGCTACGCCACACTGTCAAGGTGGAGCTTGCGTTGCTTGTACTGGCACCTCGGCCCCAACTTGCGACAGTTCGGCCACCGCCGTCCGGGTCTGTCAGGACAACGTTTGGGTTGCCCAGGCTTGTTCCTCCCCGACTCCCGTCTGCGTGAATGGCGCTTGCGTCCAATGCGTCAATTCAGACTGGATATGTGACAGTAGCGCAAGCAATCTGCGTAGGCGCTGCGTCGGCAACGTCTCGGAAACCGACACCTGCGCGTCGACGACACCTTATTGCTCGTCTGGGTCCTGTGTCGCCTGTCTGCCAGACAATACGGGTTGTGAGACCAATCAGTTATGTACGTCAGGCGTGTGTGTCGATCAACCTGTCGGCGCTGCCGGTGCTTCCGGCAGCGGCTAGAGAACGAGGGTGCTAAGCTCGCACATCGCGCATGATCGCTCATAGTTCACCGTCATCGAAATCGACCTGGACCACCTGGTTGCTGGTGTTGGTCGTCGCTTCAGGCGCTGGTGGTTGCCAGTGGGTTTTCGGTGACTTCGAGTTTCGAGCCGACGACGGGTCAGGCGGCGCTGGCGCGGGCGGTGCTGACGGCAATGGCGGCGCGGCGACCGGGGGTGCCAATCCAAACGCCTGCAGCCCAGACGGCGCCCGTAGATGTGATAACGCTCAGCCCCAAGTCTGCAAGGTTGACGTTTGGACGAACGACGGCAACCCCTGTTCAGCCGACCTATGCAACGTCACGAAGGGCGTTTGTGATCTTTGTTTCGGCGGTACCAAGCGCTGCGGCACCAATAACAAGACCATCGAGACTTGCAACGGCTCAGGTGAAAGTTGGGACGTCACGGTGACCTGCAGCGGCACCAGCTTCTGCGATCCAGGCAAGCTTACGAAATGTGTTGCCTGCAACTTGCGCGAAAGCTACTGCACCGGCGGGTCCACCAAGTCCGTCTGCAAGAGCGATCAATCGGGTTTCGATAGCGTTTCCTGTGGCACGGTCGCCTGCGTTACTTTGACCGACAAGCTCGCGGAATGTGTCAACTGCAATCCGCAGACGTACGTACGGAGCTGCACCACGGCAGGTGTTCTTATAACATGCGGAAGCAACAGCATTATTACCGAAGTGGGTTGTCAGAACGGTTGCGAGGAGGCAACTAGTGCTGCCATGGCCCACTGCACGCTCTGAACGTGCCCGAGTAATCGCTGCGTGCCTCAGCCCCACCGTCCGCTTACCACGCGGTCGTTCTTCCCGTAGTCCTTGTGCAATGCGATATCGACGAACCCACGTTGTTGCATCAATTCGACGGTGCGCGCGCCCTGGTCGTAGCAGATCTCGAACGCCAATATGCCGTCTGGTGCCAGCCAAGCGGGAGCTTGTTCGACGAGGCGGCGCGTGACCACGAGCCCGTCGGGGCCGCCGTCGAGGGCCAAGCGCGGTTCGAAGGCGTGCACGCCCACATCGAGAGTCGGAATGACGTCGGTCGGGATATAAGGTGGGTTCGCAGTAATGAGCTGAAACCGACTGCCCTCGGGCAGTGGGGCGAAGAGATCTCCCGTCGCGAAAGTGATGCCGAAACTGAGCCCGGCGCGCGCCGCGTTGCGTACGGCGACTTCGATGGCATTAGCGGACAGATCGACAGCGGTGACCGTCCAGCCACGGCGAACCAGGGCAAAGGCAATGGCGACACAACCCGAGCCAGTGCAGAGATCGAGCGCCTGACCTTCCGCCGCGTTCGCTTTGGTTCGGTCGAGTGCTACTTCGACCAGGATTTCGGTGTCAGGTCGCGGGATGAGTACGTTGCGACTGACTTCGAAGGAAGTGCCGTAGAACTCGCGTGTGCCGAGCAGATAGGCCGTTGGCTCGCCGGTTCTTCGGCGACGGACGAGTTCGCGGAAGCCGTCGAGTTCGGTCTTGGTTAGTGGACTTTCGCCCTCCAAGATAAGCTCTATCCGCGTCTTGCCGAGAACCTGGCCAAGCAGCAGCTCGGCATCGAGGCGCGGCGAGTCGAAACCGCGGGCGCGAAAATCCTCCGTGGCCCAGACGACGAGTCGTCGGATGCTCCAAGTTTCGGGCTGTTGTTGCGGTGGCGATGTCGTCATGGAGTATTGGGAGTGGACCCCGGACAGGGTGTAGCAACGGGGCAATCTACGGCTGTGTTCTGGGCATTTGCCCAATGACCGGGGCGGAACCTTAGCTCTGAGCGGTCGACGCCCGCGGTTTGCCAAAATAGTTGCGAGCGTGCAAACGCGCAGCCGGGTGGGGCGATGACCCAAGCCCCGGAATGCCACTGCCAGTCGCGGGCGCCAAAGACCCATTGACCGTCCAAATAGACGCAGCTTCGCTCGATCGGGGCGGGGGGCATGGTTTCGACTTTGGCGGGTGGTGGAGGGTAGGGAACCACCATTGAGCCCGTGACGGTCGCGCTGTCGGGCACGTCGACGGTGGGTGCCAGCCGTGACCGCGACGCACAGGCAATAGCAGCGGCAGCAACGAGGTAGAGCAAAAGGCTCTGCTTCATGGTCCGAGCCCGTAGTCGAGGAGATACGGCAAAATTACGGATTCCCCAAAGAACTGGTACTCGATGATGGCCAGCACGAGGAATGGGCCGAAAGGAACGCGCGCTGCCGCGAAGCCCGAGGCTGCAGGGGATGCCAGCACTGGATCGTCGGCAATCTCGCGTTCGAGGCGCTCCCGTTCTTCACCTACGGCATGGGCGAGATCCCGCTGCGCCTCCTCGCGTTGGAGCTGAACCGAAGCAGGCTCTTCGAGCGTACCGCGCGCCGCAACGACCGCGAAGAGGATCAGCGTGCCCTGAACGGCGCCCGCGAGCAGGGCAAAAACAGCGCCCTGCCAACCAAACCAGACACCCGCCAAGGCGAGGAGTTTCGCGTCGCCGAGCCCCATGCCGACGCGTCCGCGAATGAGGCGATAGAGCCGATCGAAGGGCAGCCACACGATGAGAAAGCCGATCGCGCCGCCCAATAGCGAATCGACCCAGGTCATGGAGTGGCGCAGCGGAACCGTCAGTAGGCCGAGGACGATCCCACCGTAGGTGATCGGATCGGGAAGATACAGGTGTTCGAGATCGATGAAGGCCGCAGCGACGAGCCCGAGCCCCAGAGCGAGCGAACTTGCAAACCAAGCCAGGGCAATGGCGATACTCGTTTCGGAGGGCAGAGCGCCGATCTGAACCTCTAGGATCGCGTAGGCGTAAAGTCCTCCGATGGCTTCAATCAGCGGATAGCGGGGGGAGATTTGGGTCTTGCAGCAGCGGGAACGACCGAGCAAAAAAAGGTACGATAGGATGGGCAGGTTGTAGAGCGCGCGGATCGGTTGCCCGCAACCCGGACAGTGCGACCCTGGCCAGACGACGCTTTCCCCTCGTGGGACGCGATGGACCACCACATTGAGGAAACTGCCGAACAAGAGTCCCAGCGCAACGGCCACCAAGACCAAGAAGGCGGGGGGGAATTCGGCCAGGCAGAGCACGACCAACCCTACGCAAGATCGGCCCCCGATGCATCCCATTTTCCGGCTACGCTAGCCCCGCTATGGGAGAGACGCCGCGAGATCCGACCACTATGACGCTAGCTCGCTACAGCCCCGAGGCAAAGGGCCTCGTGGCAGGGGCCCAGGGTACTGCCGACGAACGTCGGCACGCCCAGGTTCTCCCGCTGCATTTGCTCGCGCGGGCCTTGGAGCGAACGCCTGCCATCCTCGAGCTGTTGCGCGCCGCAGCGATCGACGCTGTGGCCCTCGCATCCGCTACGATGCAGCGACTTTCGGTGCTGCCCACAGTCGAACAACCGTCGTATCTATCGCCTGCAATGCTCGAGCTGCTCAAGCGCGCCGAGCAGCGAGCCGACGTCTTGCGTTCGGAATCGATCGAACTTGAGCATGTTCTGCACGCATTGACTCAGGAGGTGCGTGGCCCTGCGGGAGATCTCTTGACCGCCCACGGAATCTTTCCCGGCTCGCTTGAACCACACTATGGGATCCTGCGGCGAGCGAAATCGGCGACGGTAGCGAACGCGACCGACAGTGGTTCCTTGACGTCGCTCGTCGATTGGGTCGATCGTGCGCGTAAGGGCCAGAGCGAGCCAACGGTCGGGCGCGACGCCGAGCTGCGGCGAGTGCTGACCGTGCTCGAGCGTCGCACCAAGTGTCACCCGCTCTTGGTCGGGGAATTGGGCGTCGGCAAATCCTCGATTGTGCGCGCCTTAGCGCGCCGGATCGCCGATGGTGACGTGCCCACTTCGCTCTCGAGTGCGCGGCTCTTCGAGTTCGACTTGGGCCAAGTACTAGCCGGCACGCGCCTGCGTTCCGATATCGAAGAACGGCTGCGGCGCGTTCTGACCGGGCTCGCCGCGGCTCCGCGCGAGAACATCCTGTTCGTGCGCGGGCTCGAGCAGCTCGTGGGTCAGGGCCAGGGTTCGACCGGGCTGCTCGAGCCGCTGCAAACCGCTCTCGCGCGGGGCGACCTGCGCATGCTCGCCACCACGACTCCCGAGGGCATGCGGCGCCTGACCGAGAAGGCAGGCGAGCTCCTGCGCCACCTGTCCGTATTGCAGGTGGACGAGCCCTCGATTCCGGAAGCTATCGAAATCCTGCGGGGCGTATCTGGCAGTTACGAAGCGCATCACCAAGTGGCCATCGCCAATGCAGCGATTGTGAGTGCCACCGAGCTCGCGAAGCGCTACCTGCAAGACCGCTTCTTGCCCGACTCGGCCGTGGACTTGCTCGACGAAGCGGCGGCGCAGCTGCGCGTCGAGACCGACGGCCTTTCTGCCGAGAAAGACGGCATGATCCAGCGCTACCAATCGCTGCGCGTGCAGATCGAATCGCTTACGCTACCAAGCGACGAGGACAGCCGCAATGTTCGGCAGCGGCTTGAGGCTGAGCAGGGAGAGATCGGTCCGCGCGTTACGGCCTTGCGCCAAGAGCGCGAGTCGCGACGCGGCGTCGTGGCCGCGGTACGCCAGTTGCGCGCCGAGGTCGAGCAGTCGAAAAAGGAGCGTGAAGCAGCCCAAGCGAGTAAGAACTACGCGCGCCTTGGCGAGCTCGAGCATTCGCTCTTGCCTGCGCTGGAAGCACGCCTGCAGAAGGCCGAACAAGCTGCGGCCGGGGCCAATGTCGACTCCACCAAGCCTTGTCTCACCGCTGAGCTGGTCGCGCAAACCCTGGCTGCCTGGACTGGGATCCCGCTATCGAAGATGCTCGAGGCCGAGGCGGACAAGCTCACCTCGATGGCAGAGCGCCTCTCGGAACGCGTCGTGGGCCAACCCGAGGCAACGGGTGCCATCGCTCGCGCCGTCCGGCGTGGTCGCGTGGGGCTGCGCGATGCGAAACGCCCGATTGGTAGCTTTCTCTTCCTTGGCCCGAGCGGCGTTGGCAAGACCGAACTGGCCAAGGCCGTGGCAGAATTTCTCTTCGACGACGAGCAGGCGCTCACGCGCTTGGACATGAGCGAGTTCATGGAGCGCCACATGGCGCAGCGGCTGGTTGGCGCTCCGCCTGGATATGCGGATAGTGAGCAAGGAGGATTTCTGACCGAAGCCGTGCGCCGCAAGCCCTACTCCGTGGTCCTGTTCGACGAGATCGAGCAGGCGCATGACGACGTTTTCAACCTGCTGCTGCAGGTGCTCGACGACGGTCGTCTCACCGACGGTCGCGGTCGCCTCGCGGATTTCTCCAACACCGTCGTGGTGATGACGAGCAACATTGGCTCCCAGCGCATCCTTTCGACCGATCTATCCGAGGTCGAAACCGAAGCGGGCCGCGAAGCGCTCAAGCAGGCGCTGCTCGAGGAATTGCGCGGCTTCTTCCGTCCGGAGCTGCTCAACCGCATCGACGAGGTGGTGGTTTTCCGCCCACTATCACGCGCGGTATTGCGCAAGATCCTCGGCATCCAGCTCAAATCCCTGGGCAAACTCATCGCCCCGCGCGGCGTTACCCTCGCTTGTACAGAGGCCGCTGAGGAACGCCTGGTCGAGCTCGCGTATGAACCCGCCTTTGGTGCGCGCCCCTTGCGCCGCGTGATTGCGCGTGAACTTCAAGATCCCCTCGCCGAAGCCATGCTTGCTGGTCGGCACCCCGCGGGTACGATTGTAACGGTCGACGTGGGCGAAGGGGGAACGATTGTGTTGAGGAACGAGGGGGCGGCGACGTAGCGACGCGGCTACGGAAACCCACGAGGCGGCGGAACACCCGCAGTGACCATTTCACTTCGTCCAGTGGGCAACACGCCGGCCAGTTGGCAATACGATTCGATCGATTTCAAACTCGACGGCCCCAGCGTGATCGAGTCCTAGATGTTCATTCCCATTTCCCAGAGCGCCAAGTTCGTGCTTACCAGTCATAGCTGGTGGATGCGAGGATGCTGCTGTGCGATTTTGAGGGATCTCGCTTGAAGCGATGGTGGGTGCGTTGGGCGCGCGAGCGCGGCGCGCCCTTTGGCAATGATCTTGAGGCGCGTCCGACAGCAGGACAAGTATGCGTGGTTGCTTGCGATTTGCGCGGATATCGGGCATTTTTCGCCAATCAAGCACTTGATGTCGCTGCGTATTTCCTGATTGTAGAGCGTTCGAGTCTAGCCGCTCTCGAGCGTCTCAACGTTGACGAGTTTGCCACGCTCGATTCGAGCGACGAGGAGTTGTCGATTCGTCTTGACCGATTGATGGCTCGATGTGCAACCCGCCCCGATCCTGTGCGGCGTGTTTCCGGCGAACAGGTGCGAGCCGGGAACCTAGTCCTCAATCCCACATCGCGAACCGTTCATATTGGAGGGAGACGTGTAACAATTCGGCGAGCCGAGTTCAACTTGCTCGAATACCTCGTCACGCACCGAGAGCGAGTGGTTCCGTCGCAAGAACTCCAATATTGGGTGCTCAAGACCTCGGGTGACGGTGGTTCAGTACGCACGCATTTGTGGGAGCTGCGTCGCAAACTGCGTGCGGCCGGCTGCGAGGATGCGGTGACAACAGTGAGAGGTGTTGGCTATCGCTGGGATGGCGCGATAGGTGCGTTCCATAGTTAAGTGTGGGGGGTGAGTGCGCGGATATCAATACCGTCATCAATTCCGCACATTACCGCCCGAACACACAGGTCGGCCTGTATCGGGCCTCTCTTCGTGACGGTTCGACGAAACGGATGACGGCGATCCGACAGTCTAGTCCATTTGGATTTGACAAAGATCTGACGTTACGCCCACCCACACGGTGCAAAACTCGGACGGTCGAGCGTCTTTTGTCCAATACAGCGCGCTCGCGTTACCAAGGAATAGATTCGATGAAACTCACAAATAGTTGGGTTAGGGGTGCGGGATTATTGTGCGTGGTTGCGTCCCTAGGTGCTGTCGGCTGCGCCGAAGACGGTTCTCCTCAGCAGGAGTCCACCAGCAATACCGTCGCCGAGGGCTTGGTCATCACGGAAGCTTCGCCGGCCCAGGGTCTGCATGGAACATTCACGAAGGGCGGTCGGACGATTCGCTTCTCTGCCGTACGCGGAGATAGGACGCCCGACGAGGCGCGCGCCGTTGATCCGGATGCCCCAGAATACCCGGTTGATGCCCGATTCACCGACGCCAAGGGCGATGGATTCATTGTGAGCGGTGGCGAGGACACGTTGAAGGACCCCAGCTGGAGTCCAGCGGCCATCAACGATCCCAGAGAGCGAACCAAAGACCTCGAGCTGGTGCCCGCACTGCTCGACGAGTTGGAGACGGCCGACATTTCCGCTGACATGGGCCCAGAACGAAGTCGCCTTGCCTCCCTTGGGCGCTCTATTCGAGACCAGCAATTGGTTGTACCGCCGGGTGAAGACGAGCAGGGCTATGCTTGTACCGCGGGATACCAACACCAGATGTACGTCATGTACAAGGCGGCCTTTGGTGTCACTCCATTCGACCACAGCGCCATTTGGTTGGTGTCGTGGTACCGAGATTCTGCCTGCACTTGGTATTATCAAGGCAAGCAAGTATCGTGCAACCATGGTACCTGCGCCGACGTGGACCCCATGGTCATCAGATGCGAGTGGAACAGTGCGATAAGAAGCTATGCTTGGCCGGCATTTCAGCGATACAATCCTTGGGATCCATATGGGACCGGCGCGTGCACGACGCCGTATAGCGCATTTTCTGGCTCAGGCTCCCACAACTGCAACGATGACACGTACTTCCAGGCCTACAACATTCGACAGAATGCAACCTGGAGCTCCGGCGTCGGACCGAATAGTATTTGCATCGATTCTACGAGTCACTACTATGCACCAGATTGTGTCGGAAATCGCTAGAACGCGATGAATTCATGTCGAACAGTTGGTTCTGACTACTGCATGGCGATGGTACGACCATGCGAGTCCGACCTGACCTAGGTCACTAGGTGTTCCGTGCGCTCCGAAGGGTTGCTGAGGACTGTTGCGATGCTAGCTCAGCCCTCAGAAACTCCTCGGGGCGTCGCGGGTCTCGGACAGATGCGTGTCGCAATGTCACCACGACACGGGATTTGTGCCGATTGGCTGTGAAGTTGTCCACTCCGAGTTCGATGCTGAGGATGACCATGGTTTTGCTCTCGCCGAGATGGATCCAGGATGGTATGGGCATCCTCCTTGGAGTCTTGGCACTCGGATGCGCAAGCTCGGGTATGGAGGATGAGCTCAGTGCTTCATCGCTCCCGATTGTTGGCGGCGAGCACGACCCTAACACCAACGGTTCCGTAGGGCTCCTGGCGGCAGATGGGCAGTATCGTTGCACCGCTGCCGTCATCGCACCTTGCGCAGTCGTTACGGCGGCGCATTGCATCGTCGAAGGAGAGTCTGGCCTACGGGTTGCTCTCGGACCCGATCTGCTGGGCGCCCGTATTCAGAGCCCGATAGTCTTCGTTCATCCACAGTTCGAGGTGATCGGTCGAGCCTTGAGCTTCAAGCATGATGTCGCAGTCTTGCAACTAGCACAATGCGTGGGCATCGAACCATTCGAGTTCGCTGCCGAAGCACCAAGCATCGGTGCTTCGGTGAAGGTTGTCGCCTATGGGCGCACCAGTGCCGATCGATCGGACGAAGGGCTACGTCGGAGTGGCTGGGCAACAGTGTCGGTGCTAGCCGAAGGCTCATTCGACGTCGTTCCTGGGCCGGCGCAACCGTGCGTACTCGACTCCGGCGGTCCCGTGCTCGATGAAGCTTCAAAACTGATAGGCATCGTCAGCTCTGGCGATGGCAAATGCGCAGAGGCTGCTCACATTACAAGGGTCGACACGGAACGAGAATTTCTTCAATCCCACTTGGTGCAAACGCCTGCCGCTTTGCCTGTGGACCGAGACGATTCGGCACAGGTAGGTAGTGCCAGCTGTCAGTTTGCGGCGTTGCAAGCAAGACGCTTCTCGTGCGCTAGTTTGCTCGGCGTTCTAGCGGTGCTTGCCGCGTCACGGCGATGGACGGGTTGGAGTCTGGTCAGGCGTCGGGCGCAATGAAAGGGTCCGAACCGTCAGAGTCAGTCAGGTCCAGACATTCAGTTCCATCGACCAGGAGGTTTCAAGAATGCTAGAAAGCGCCAGCATGAGAAGTGGACTTGCCAAAAACCAGTGGATACTAGTGACCGGGATCTCGTTGGTTGTAGCTCTCCTTTCCGGTGTTGGTGGCTTGATCTTAGGTTCCTGGTACGGCGGGAATTACCGCAGTAGCTTTGAGTTCAATGGCGTGCGTGGCTATGAGGCTTTCGGGCAAATTGGCCTGGCAATTGGCACGGTGGTTGGTGGTGCGACTGGCTGCTGGATTGCGATACGGCTTTTTCTTCTACGTAACGCTCGCAAGCGGATTACGACGCCGCGCGAGAACTAGCGCCACGAGCCTGAGTTAGGCGCGCCCGCTACGCGCCCGCTACGCGGCTTCATGGCGTTTGAAGTACGGGATCCCCGCGTCGAAGCCATGCTTGCTGGTCGGCACCCCGCGGGAACGATTGTGACGGTCGACGTGGGCGAGGGGGGAACGATTGTGTTGCGGAATGAGGGGGCGGCTAGGTAGCTACGTGGGCGACAGCGAGCTCCAGGTCGGTTTGCTGGCGGCACCTTGACCCAACGAGGTTCGTCTCGAGTCGCGGAAGCCTACGCAAGTCCTCGTCGATATCTTGCGCCAATTCAGATCCCCCATGTGTACTGCCGCTGAGATTGCGGGCGCATCGTGCAGCCAAGTGCGCACTTGACCGACCTATCACCACTTCTGGGCGGAGTTAGTCTCACAGGATTGCTGCCGGCCCAGTTCCTGACCCAAGCCGGAATGGTTGTATCGTCAGGGGGAGATAGCACCGTTTTCGCACAGTCGGGTTGGCCCGGCTCATTGGGGTCGTCCAGGCAGACCTGGATTATCGGAGATACACCAACGTTGCCCACCGTGTCTTCCGCCCGCGCGGCAAGACAGAGCCAACCGTCAACGCCGAGCCCCAGCGGTTGGCGCAATGTTCTGATGACCGGGCTAAGTTCCCAGAAGTTTCCAGTGCACGAGATGCTCTTCAGCGGGGGTAGGCCGTAGACAACCGGCACCGGGTTGCTGCTGACCATGTCGTGCCTGATGACGCGTAGCATGTCGGATGCATTTCCATCGCACATGAACGCGGGCAGCGCACCGAACGGCGCTCGCTCGCACGTGCTTGCCGGTATCCACGTCCCATAGCGCGTGTCGTCTCCGAGGATGTTCGGTGCAGTGCCACCAGGAGTCACGGGCGCGAGGTTCTTGGGTGTCGCGGATGCCTTGTCAATCTCGTCGCAGTAATGGTTTTCGTCATTGTCGGTATCGATCAAGAGCGACTTCGTCACATCGGTCTGGAGCCACAGCTGAACGGGTGCATCCGTGCCCGTATCCGTGGATGCTGTGTTGTCAATGCCAGCAAATCTTAGCAAAGGAGCTGCATTTGCCTGTTCCCAAACGAGGACTCGGAAGAAATCCTGCCCAGCAATGATTTGCTTATCACTGACGGCCTCACCCAGCGGATCAAAGGCACTCGAACAGGTATTCCCGTTACTGCCATTCGTGTATACGTCGCGGACTGTCGGGGGATCCAAATCAACGGTAGGGGGTTCCGTGTCGACACTGTACGATTGTGTCACTCCTGAGGCGGTTGCATTGCGAGCCAAGTCAGAAGCCGTAATTTGTATTGATGCTTGAGCCCCGGTGTCTTTGAGATCGGCGAGTACGAAGGAGAAGGTGAACCGTTCAACGCCATTGAGGTGGGTGTGGACCCATCGAACGGGTTTGTCCGACTTGTATGACTCAGGCCGATTATTGATGATTACCGTAACACTATCGATATCGACGCCGGTTCCTGGATTTGAGCCGACCGCGGGATCGATAACCTCAAAAATCAGCTGGGAATTGCGCCCAATGACTACCGATGCGTCGGGAGCGGGCGACGTGATGCTAATGGTCGGCGGCGCACTGTCAACGTTGACGACACGGAAGGCGGTAGTCGTTGCATCTCGGAGGTTACTTGCTGTCACGCGGATCGGCGTCAACCCGTCCGGGAGTGTCCCCGCAAGGAATGTCGCTCTGTCCGCGAAGTTCGCCGATGCGGTGTAGCTGTACACCCCAGAATCCAATAGGGCTAACGTGGGCGTCAGATTACTGCTCGAGACTAGCAAATTTGGAAGTTTGATGGCGGCCTTGTTGTCGACGATCGAAGCCAGGTTCGGCAATGGATTGGCCGAGACTTTGAACTTGATCGGCAACACGTCGTTCAGGGACACCGGTGCCTTGTCTTTGGGGTCGGTGATTTCGACGACTGGACCTCGATCGACGAGCGTATTGATAGTGGTGGTGGCAGACAGCGGCCACATCGAACTATCGTAGCCAGTGCAGGTAATTGCTGCTGGCCCGTGCGAAATCGCGCTCAGCGAGAACCGCTGCGTGACAGAGTTGCCCACCGGCGTGTTGCTAGTGATTGGCGAGAATTGCACGGACGCTTGACTCATCTTGATCCGCAACGACGAAGGATCAGCTGTCGACCCAGGAGCCGAACCGGGGACAATCGAGCAGGTAACGTCTACGGTGTCACCCACCAGCACTCCTGCAGCGTTGGGATCCGTCACTTCAACTGGACTGACAATCGCTACAACTGGTGCCAAACGGTCGGCTGCTGCGCCTGCAACGCCCGCAACGCCCAAATCTCCCGCCGTCCCCGCGTATCCCGCCTGGCCCGCCTGGCCCGCCGTCCCCGCGTATCCCGCCGTCCCCGCGCTCCCCCCGAGCTCCTCCGTCGAGTCATCACCCGCCGTTCCTCCGCTTGCTCCGCGAGTGCTGGTTCCGCTGCTGCCAGCGCGACCAGCCATGCCTGCCGAGCCCGCCTTGTTGTACTTTCCGCCGGCAGCGCGCGCGCCACCGTTGGAATCCGGCGCGACATAGCCGGGATGCTTGTCATCGCCGCAGCCAACCAACATTGCGAACGCGCCCAGAAGAATTGCTCGGTTCATTGAAGTTACCCGTCGAAGCGGGGCGCCGTAACTCGGCCACCCAGATTTCTGCTTCAGAATACGGGTTGGAGCGTTCGAGGGCAATCACCAGCTGTGCGGTCGAGTCGAGGCAGTGCCATTCCCTTGGTTTTTGTCGATGCGGCGCGGCAACGTCGGTCACTGTGGGTCCGCTACGGGTAAAATCCCGGGCGTGCGCGCCTCGACCAATCCTCCGGAGGGGCTTGAGCGGTCGGCGGAGCGCGGAGTGTTTGCATGTGGTGGGGCCTTGACGGACCACCTGGTGCACCCTGGTCAGCGTTGCCGTTGGCTCCGCGCTCGCTCTGGCCGGAGGCTAGTCGGAGTCCGGCGGGCACCGACGGTAGCCCATCACCAAACGACTTTGCCAGCTACGTTGGGAGCCTTCGAGTCGACCGTGACTCCCGGAAACTTCTGCGTTTGTCTGCGTCCGGCAACATCCTCGACTTGCACGACGATTTCGTTCGGACCATCGACGAGAGCTACGATGTCGGCAAAATTGCCGGATGGGTTGGGGACCACCAAATGGTTGTTCACGGTTACCGATGCAAACGGTGACGTCTCACCTGTCACATGAACTTGTTTCGTGCGGATGCGCGAGGGTGGCGGTTGACCCAACTTGAGTAACAGCGAAGTCGGCAGTTTTGTCGGTGGTGAAGGGGCAGCTCCGTCGACGACTTGAGTCAATTCACCTGTTCGAAGGGTGACGCTTTCGCCCGCTCCAGTGACCTCCACCGAGCCTTGCTCGGCCGCGAATACTGCCGGGGCGTTGCCGCGCCGCATAACACCAAATCGACCTTCACTAGCTTCAGCTTGACCGTTGTTGCCCTGAACCTGGACGCGGAAACGAAATCCTTTCGACGCGCGCACTTCCGAGATGACTCGACCATCGTCCAGACGAATGCGCGAGAGCGTTTCGGAGAGCTGCGCTACATTGACAGAGGTATTGTCGGCAAGTTCAACGGTTACCTGAGGGCCAAGTTGCAGACGTGCACGAGCGCCGGGTCCAGTGCGAACTTCGTCACTGATTTCCAAATTGGAACCCATGGTGAAGAGCTGCCACGCTCCTCCGGGAGACCGCCGTTCGACCTGGCCATCGATCTCGAGCGCGGCAGCAAGCATCGAGTGCTGCCCGGCGTTGGAAGTCAGGGCGCCGCTACGTTCAGAACTGCCGGCTGAGTCCGTTGCATGGGTAACCAGCGTGCGTTCGACGATAACGCCAAACACAATCAGCGCACAGGCGACAAGTAGCGAGACGAGTAGCCGTTTAGCCATCGCTCGCGCTCACTCGGGTCATGGCGCTTGCCCCCCCACCGTTGCAAGCTGCAATTTTAGCGTTGCTCCACCTCCGTCGTTGGACTCAGCCCAGATCCTTCCGCCGTGTTCTTCGACAATGCGTCGCGCGATGGTTAGCCCAAGGCCCGCCCCAGAGTCAGGTCGAAGGGTAACGAATGGCTCGAATATGCTTTCCAGAGCGGCGTTCGGGATCCCGATTCCATCATCCGATACAGTGATTTGGACCATGCCTTGCTCAACGCGAGTCAGCTGGATGCAGATACGGCGTCTCTCGGAACTGTCCTTAGGACCGGCGATTTCAGCCGAAGAAAGCGCTTCAGCGGCCAGCCGACTGGCAGCGCTGCAGGCATTCATGGCGTTGGACAGTACCTGCAACAGAGCCTGCTCGAGCTGAGTGAAGTTGCCAAGAACCGTCGGAGCGGTGTCTGCACCATGTAATTGCAAATCGATGCGCGCTTCTAGTAGCGATGTTTCTAGAAGCCCAGTGACGGAGCTCACCAAGTCGCCTACGGCCAGAGAACGCAGTTGCGATTTGGGCTGGCGCTGCCCAAGCGCCTGGACGCGTTTGATGAGGGCGCGAATGCGCTGGGCTCCCTGCTCAGCATTGGCGAACAGCCGTGCTTCCTGCGCCCTTGCCGGATCAGCGCTAGCCCGGGCAGCAATGAACTGTACCGCTCCGAGAATGCCGGTGAGCGGATCGTTGACCTCAGCAGCCAACCCCGCAGTCAGTTGAGCAATCACCGCCGATTTTTCGGCATGCACCAGGTGGTCATGATATCGCTCGATGGCCAGTGTGCGCTCCTCGACCCTGCGCTGCAATGCGAGATTCCATTCGCGAATCTCTGCATCGCGCGCGGCCACCTCGGTCGCCATCTGGTTGAATGCCCGTCCCAATCGTCCAAATTCGTCCCTTTCCGGTAGGTCCAATCGATGTTCCAAGTTCCCTCGGGCAAGCTCCTGGGCACTGTTCACCAAGCGCTGCACCGGCAAGGTGATGCTGCGAGCCAACAGCAAACCTGACGTGAGTGCAATCGCGACGCTGATCAGGATCCAGAGCAAGGCCTTTTGACGCATGTTACGACTTGCTGAAAATGCTTTCTCAACGGGCTGTTCGGCAATGACGTGCCAACCGTGCGGCAACGCAGCAACTGCGCTGAGGAGCTCTCGACCATCTTGCGCGAAGTAGGTGCGGATGCTTGAAGAAGCGTCGGCCTGTTTTCCGAGCGCGGCATCAGCCGCTGTCAATGGGCGCCAATGCGGCGTCTGACACAAATTGCGATCAGCTGAATCGACGATCAAGAGATCGATGGCCTCGGGTTTGACACCCGGTTGACAAATGGTCCTCAGGCTGATGCCGACGGCAAGAATGAACCCAGTCTGGCCCGGTTCTCGCTTCACCAGGGGCAAGCTGATCGGCAGAATCGGGTCTTGGTCAGCCGAAACGAGGAATGGTTTGCCGAAACTGCGTTCCTCGCCAAGTAGAGCCGGCTTTGGAAGATGACGAAGCAGCGTCGCGACGATGGACGGCGGCTCCGGCACGTGCTGCGGCTCTGCTCCCGCCGTTGCGTCGGTCAAATATGCAGGTTGTGACAGGAGATCGTATTTATCGTCAAGCAGCATCACCACTACAATGTCTTGGTGCGAGCGATAGAGGAGCCAGAGAGCTGCCTGTCGCTCGATCGGCGAAAGTTCTGCCCAAGGCACGGTATTTGTGACCAGTACTTGGAGGTTGTCCTCGAGGTTCTTCAGCTGCGCCCCGACACGTTGGGCCTCGTGGGCCGCCGCCGCCTGGTGCAAAGTCGTCAGGTTCTGCTCGATCGCCTGTTGGTGAATCCCAAGAGATATCCAAGCCGAAACGCTGATCGGTACCAGTGCCACGAACAGCACGATGATTACGAGTTTCAACCGGACGCTCATGGCCGTTCACCGATTTTTCGAAGCGAGTCGCTCACGCTCGGAATTGCCTCCATCATCCAGAACCTCGCGAACCACCTCGAGCAAACGCTGCTGGTCGAAAGGCTTTGGCAGGACAGCGCGCTGCTCGCTCGCATTCCCTCCTTCCACGACGGCTATCGTCGCGTAGCCGGTTGCAAAAATGACCTTGATGGCCGGCTGCTTCTGCCGCAATTGCAGCACGAGTTCTTCGCCCGACAACCCTGCCATCAGCACGTCCGTAATGACTAGGTCCACCGAACCACCTTGCCGCTCGTGTTCGGCAAGTGCCTGGCCGCCGCCGTCGGCGGCGGCCACCTGATACCCAGCGCTCTTCAATATACGACACAATGCGCGCCGCACCGCAACATCGTCATCGACGACCAGTATTGACTCTCCATTCATTGCTTGTTTGGACGGCGCAGTCGAACGTGGTCGCCTTTCGCTCGCATCGTGTGTCATCGGTAGAGCGATACGGAAGCACGAGCCCACGCCAATCTGGGTCGTGACACCAATGCATCCGCCGGCGCGCTCAACAATTCCCTTCACCGTTGCCAAGCCGAGACCCGTACCTCGGTCACGGTCTTTGGTCGTGAAGAATGGATCGAATATCTTGTCGAGTATCGCAGCATCAATGCCATTTCCCGTGTCGCTGATTTCGAGCTCAACCCAGGTGGATGGCGGTGCTTCCGCATGCTGCGCACTAGCGTCAGGGATGATGTTGCGCGTATGAATCGTCAAGCGTCCACCGCAAGGCATTGCGTCGCGCGCATTTACCACCAAGTTGATGAGCACTTGCTCCAATTGCCCGCGGTCGATGCGGACTTTGGCTATGTCCGGTGCCAGTTTGGTGCAGAAGTCAATCTTGGGGCCCAACGTTCCGCGCAGTAAGCGCTCGGTGGCGGCAACGACGACATTGACGTCCACCACTTCCGTCTGAATGAGCTCACGACGACTGAAGGCCAATAGCTGCCGCGTCAATGCGGTAGCACTGGTCGCTGCTCGCAAGATTTGTTCCACATCGTCGAGCAGCAATGTGTTTTGTTCGTTCGCGGGTGACTGCCCCAAGGCATCTGCAACGAACTGGGCGTAGTTCAAGATCACCGCCAGCAGGTTATTGAAGTCGTGGGCAACACCACCTGCGAGCCGCCCCAGCGCTTCTAGCTTCTGAGACTGTTGCAGCTGGAGTTCGAGCTCGTTGCGCGTCTGCTGCTCGCGCAGTCGTTCGCCGATATCGCGAATGATCTCGACCAACTTGTCCTGGCCACGGACTTGGAAGCGACCGACAACCAGCTCCACGTCGATCATCGCCCCATCGCGACGTTCGTCCCGCCTCAGCTGAATCCCCGCGGCCAGTGCGGGATCGGAGGCTCGCAGCGTCGGGCCGAGCGAGACAGGGCGCTCCTCTGGCGCACGCAATTGCGAGACCGGGCACCCCACGAGGTCCTCGCGTGAATATCCGTAAAGCCGCAATGCCGCCGGGTTGGCGTCCTCGATGCGCAGGGTTCGTTCATCAAAAACGACCAACGCATCTGGCGTGGCGGCGAAAAGTTTGCGGTAGCGCTCTTCACTCTCAACGAGTGCATTGTGCAACCACTTACTCTCGCGACGCAGTCGGGCGCGTTCTTCGGCGGCGCCGATGCGCAACGTGAGCTGATGGATATCCTCGAATGGTTTTGCGAAGTACTCGGTTGCACCCGCTTCAACAGCTGCAAGAACGGCCTCAAGGGATGGAGCGGCACTCATCAGCAGGACTTCCGTGGTCGAGTCGAGTGCTCTCAGCTGTTGACCGAGTTCGAGTCCGCTGCCATCCGGTAGCGAACTCTCGATCAATGCAACGTCAATCGGGTCGCCTTGGCTCGCCGCATCTATCGCCTCGGCCACCGTAGTCACTGCATGCACGCTTCGCTCCGTGTGCGCGAGCGTCACCTCCAAGAGCTCACGTACTATTCGGTCCTTTTCGACCAGAAGCACACGGGTGGTAGTCGAAAGTGCCACGTTTTATTACGTAACGGTTCTGGTCCGCAGCAGGATTACCTTCCCAAGTACTTCGGTCTTATGGCTGACACTTCGTACTGACGTCTCAAACACAACTTGATGCAGAGCTCTCGGTCGAGAGCCGCTTGACAATCATCGATGGTATCGAGAGTGTCGGGCGACGAGCTTACCAAGACCTACAATGGGGACGAGCGTGTTCCATTCAGGGTTAGAGCTCGCGCAGGTTAGGTTGCATGGACGACGAACCGTCCATGTTGATGACTCGTGAAACGCCGAATGAGAACAGGGATAGTCCGTTGCTGGCCGCTGCTCTGCAACGTTTGCTGCTCCGTCGTGATCTTGTGGGTACTGTTTTCAGGTCAAGCAGCAGCTCAGGCCACTTCTGCCATCCCGTTTGAGGGACCTACAGAGGTCGTTGGTGACGGAAAGACTGCATTCGGACTTCGCGTTACCTTGGATCAAGCAAGCGCACCCGAAACCGATGCCGTTCAGGTGAACGTAAGTGCCGGTCGGGTGGTGAGTAGAAAGACGCTTGGCCCAGGCGTGCTGGAACTCGTGCTCCTTCCGCCAAGAGTGGTCGAGTCAATCGTAATGTCGGTACAACTTTCCCCGCGGCGCGGGCAGCGCAGGGAGATGGCAATTCGCCTGCTGCCCTCTATTGCGACGGCTAAGGTTCGCTCGTCGAACGGCCCATTGGACTTGCGAGTTCCGGAACGTTTGGTGTTGGGCCATGACGCGCAAGGAACAGTGACCTTTCGCCGGGCATCGTCGTCGCCAGTCACACTGTATGCCAGCGCTGGAACGGTAACCGTTGCACAGCCCGACCAAGACAATCGGTACAAGTCTATCTATACGCCGCCAGCTGACAAACTCCCGAGAGTGGTCGTGATAGTTGCAGCGAGTGACGACGGCACGCTACTCGACTGGGCTCCAATTCTGCTGTTTGGTCGCCCTCTGGTGACAACCACGAGCGAGCAGCGCGCCACGGTTTTGGCGCGAATTGGCGGAGAAGATTTTGGCCCAATCACGGCAAATTGGCGCGGAAGGGTCGAAGTGCGTGTCCTGGCGCCGCCTGGTGTCAATGCGGCCGAGATGTTGGTTCGGGACGCCCTGGGCAATGAGCGGAATCTGTCGCTCAAGCTCGGTGTACCCGCAGCGCGCGCCTCGTTCGCAGTGTGTCCACCTGCCAGCGAAGGGCTGTTTCTTTTCGCCGTGAATGCCGTGGGGGAGCCGCGTCGAGGTCTCGATGTGCGAGTCGAAGCATCACATGGAACGCCCGCGGCGCCTCAACTGAGCACACAGGGCTATTACTGGTCATCCTTGGCGCTTCCCGCCAACGCCGAATTGGGTCAGAGCTTTGAGCTCCAGGCCAGGATTCTGGGCGAGGCAGACTCGCGAGTCTCCTGTCAAATGGCGGTTGTCGGTGAAGCTCCGAATCACATTCAACTCAGCGTGATTCCCTCGACCTGGACGGCGGGAATTGGTGAACCGCTGCAGGTCATCGCACGCGCGAGCTTTGCCGGACTTCGGAAGTCGCGCGTAGTGCCTCTGCACATCACGGCGGAGTTCGGTGAACTATCGCCATTCCTTGCTCAATCTACCGAAGTCTATGCCAGCCTATGGCGCATTCCAGCCAACTTGAATGGACGGTCGCGCGCGAAACTGACCGTGCGGACGGCAAGTGCAGTTCCAGTTCAGGACGAGCTGACGCTCGAGCTACGCGCAGGTCCGCCCGCGCAATTGCAGCTCGAGGCGGAAGACTACCAACTGAAGGCAGATGGTTACAGCACGACGCAATTGATTGCTCGCGTTCTTGATGCGTATGGCAACCCAGTCAACGCTCACCTTCGGGTCATCGCGGCTGCCGGACGAGTCTCGGACTTTGCGGCGACGTCGCCAGGAAACTACAAGGCAACGTATCAGGCACCTGCATTCGCATCCCAGACCTACGACGAGGTCAGCATTGGTGCCGAAGGGACTCAGGCTACGGCACGTGTTCGCGTGAACCTATTGCCCACTTCAATTCGCTTCCGACTTTGGGGCGGCTTCGGCTATTCCACGAACTTCGGAAAGCTCGAGGCGCCACTCGGAACGATCGGTGGATCCATACGTCTTCCCTGGTTGAGCGAGCATTTGGTCGTTGGCGTTGATGTCGCCTACCTTGCCAGTCGCTATTCCGAACGCGACGCAACGGATTTGGAGATCGTTACCCTCGAAACAACGGTGGTTCCGATCAGCGCAAGCGCACTGTACGAGTTATCGCGCTCACGCCTCAGGCCCTACTTGGGAGTCGGAGTAGGCGTCGCAATGGTAAAGCTTGGCTTGTCATCGCCATCCTCGGGTAGTTCCGTAGGCTGGAATGCCCAACTTGTCTACACTGGGATCGCGGGCGCCTTGTTTCGCCTGGGCCCGGGATCGGTAAGGCTCGAATGCGACTATCGCCACGTTGGCATCGACGAGCCACTTGTCACCGGTAATGTGGGTGGACTTTCGGCGACGGGCGGATACGCCTACGAATTCTGATTCAAGTTCGATGTGACAGATCTGCCTTCGCCAAATCAACCCGTCGGGAGTCGCAATGCGGCAATCCGGCTCGGCTGGTGCGGACCTGTACGCATTAGGTGGACCTCAACGAGCACTCAAGAATTTGTCCGATGAGTCGTACATTCCTTAGCGCATGGCTTCCGCTGAACGAAGGTTCTTTGTTTGGACTTGGGTCCGTCGTGGACTCTTGGTTTCCGTCGTGGCTGCCTCATCTTGTGAGACTTCAAGACCTTCCGACCCGGCAATCGAAAGCCTTACGCCAAACAGAATGCTTCAAGGCAGCAGTATGGATGCCGAGGTTAGGGGTCGAGAGTTTCGCACGCAACTGAGTGTCGACGTCGACGCTCGCTCGGCTCCAGCGGTCAGCCGACAGTTTGGCGTGTGGTTGGGAAACGAGGCCTTGCCCAGCAATGCTGTAGCGTTCGTGGATCAAAGTACGCTACGTATTGCTGTGCCAGGCACATTGACGGCTGGACTCTACGATTTGAGACTCATGACTCCTGGTGGCCGCTGGGCAACCCTACGTGGTGCACTTACGGTATTCAACCCAGACTCAAGCGCGAATGCCGGTACGGCGGGCATTGCTGATGCTGGTTCGTCGAGGGACGGTGGCGGCGGTAGCGGCGGTAACGGCAGTAGCGGCAGTAGCGGCGGAACGAGTTCGGTTGTGTCAGTCCCGCCTGACTCGGGAGGTACCTCTTCGTCAACTGACCAAGCTGGCACTGCGGGCACAAACGCAAATAGTGCTGTTGGCGGCGCTCTGTCGTTGAAGGGAGGCGCGGCAGGAGTCGGAGGTCAATTGGCAGCCGCGGGGAATGCAGGCACGAGCGGCGGCACGGCGACTACGAGCAGTACTGTGCAAGTTGATGGTCGTTACCTGCGTGACGTGTGTGGAAACGTCCTTCTCCTGCGTGGCGTCCAGCAGATTCTAGGCAAGGAATTGCCCGAAGGGAACGATTGGGCGGGCCTCATCGATGAGATTGCTGCCACAGGAGCCAATGCCGTCCGCATCCATCCGAATACCTCATTTCTTGGAGTGACGGGGGTAGATTCTGTGCTTGCCAGACTGGCAACTCACAACCTCATCGCCATATTGAACCCGGATAGCAGTGCGTGGCTAGCCGACCCTGCTGTCAAGAGCATGTTGCTGAAGTATCAGAATCGACTGATTCTCGACGCGTTCGGTCCTGGCTACGACGACGAGCCCAAGTTCGTCAGTGATGCACTGGCCGCAATAGCGCGAGTTCGCGGCTATGGATACCAAGTACCGCTCGTCGTGCTGTCCAACAACTATGGGCGTGACCTGCCCGCTGCGCTCACCCACGGCGCGCAACTCGTTGCGGCAGATCCGCTGCACCGAATTGTCCTTGGCTGGGACGCATACTGGGGTGTCAATGGTTGGTTTCAGCGCCTCTACGGCATGACTTTGGAACAAGGAATTGCCGCTGCAGCCGGCGCTGCATTCCCCATCCAAATTGGCATTACGCTCGTCGCCGATAGCGGTTCGACCAACACCATGGACTTTGCCGGTGCGATGACCGCGGCACAAGCCAACGAAATTGGATGGCTTTGGTGGGACTGGTACAACCCTTATGGCACTGAAGCCAATCTTACTACCAACGGGACCAGTACGAGTCTGCTTGCTGTCGGCCAGCAGGTCGTCCACACCCATGCTGCCAGTCTTTCTAAGACATCAATCAGGCCTTGCACGAAGCGCTAGGCCACCGACACTAGCGACCGCTACGTCACCCCGACCCCAGTCAAAAGATGCCAGGTTCCCAAAGACAATTGTGGTTTGAATTGCACCTGGCCATATCGGTGCTGAGGTGGGGGTGGATGAGCGGTACCAGCTTGCTTGTATCGAAATCACACTGAGCACAGAGTGCATTCGCGTTGTCGCGACTCGCTACTATGCCGGAGAACAGTCTTATTTTGGTGGCTGTGTCGAGATTGGCGAATCTGTGCCAATTTCTAGGGGGACTTGCTCGCTTCCTCGGTGCCAGCGTAGCAGCCGAGATTGACTCGAGAGCCGTTCGGGGCAGGCTCCAGAGCGACGATAGTCGCTGGATCGGCCGCAGGATCACCCGCATCGATGCAGGGACTGGACGCAGCGTCCGTCACCCAGGTTGGCACTGCTGCAGTGCTCAGTGCAATGTTGAGACCAGGTTCGCCCGCAGCACGCAGCCACCGACCAGTCACCGACTTTAAGTGAAAGTCCTTCAGGTTGGGATCTGGGTTTTCCGGATCGGCAAACATCGGATCATCGCAGCCATTGCCCGGAGAAGTCATTCCTACTCCAGTGACCGTGCCACCCAGCGGTGTCGTCAGGGTCTTGCTGCACGAGTAAGAAAACACAGTTGCGGCATCCGCAGACAGATCGAAATCAGCCGTCGTGGAATTCCAAACGATGTTGCCAGTAAATACGCCCTTGCCGGTGCCATAGCCAGAGGCCGACGGGTACACCCAAACCCCAACCCCGTTGCCATAGAAGGTGTTGTACCGAACCAGGGGAGTAGATTCGTCCTTGATCGCAAGGCCAATCTCACCGCCCACACAAAGGTTGTGCTCAATCAGGGCCTCACCAGAGCCTTCGCCGACCGATACGCACTTGTCCCCGGACTTGTACGACACGTTGTGATGCACCCAAGCGGTGCTTCCGTCGCCTAGATCCCAAGAGTCGTTCTTGTTGCCTTCGGCGTAGCTGTAGCGGATTTCCGCATGACCAAAACCTTGGTCGATCGCATCCGACGCGTTGTAGAGGAACTGAGTGTACTCGACGATCGAATCGCTTTGGATCAGCGTGAGGCCGTCATCACCCGTGTTGTTACGGAAGATGCAATGCGAGATCAACGCCTTGGCTGTGTGCAGACCCAACGCGCCCCGCAACAGCTTGTCGGCGAAATTGGAGTTCTGGCCATGCTCGAAGATCACGTACCGAAATTCGTTGGCCTGCGACGTAGGCTCGAAGTTGGTCACAGACCCCCAGGGCTGACCTTCGGTAAGCCAGGTGAACGTGATCGGGGCCTCCGCGGTACCGAGCATCTTGACGTCAGCTTGAGCGTGCAGGGCCTTCAGAGAAGACATCTTGAAGGTCGTGCCCGCCTCCACCTCCAGCATTACGCCCAATGGCAGAACCACGTCAGCAAGGATCTCGTACTCGCCCGCATGGATGACCAGGGTTCCGGTCCACTCCGTATTGGCTTCGATCGCGGCCATTGCGGCAGCCACGGTGGCAAATGGGTGCGCGGTTGTGCCGTCGGCCTTCGTGGCGTTGCTACCTGCCGTGACGTGGACTAACTCGCCGACTTCAAACTTCACCGTGGAACCTGTACCGCCAGTGCCGCCCGTATTGGCATTGCTGGCAGGAGTGGCATCCGTGCAACCTACGCCCAATAACGCTGTGGTTAGCAGCGCAGAAAACATTACTCCGGTCAACCTTTGCATAGTCCAAATCCTCGCTCTTACCGTACTCTCGAATACGTTGATCTTAGTTCGTCGCTCCGCCAGCGCCTGCCGTTGCAGGGCCTGCTCCGGCCACAGCTGATGATGCCCCGGCTGCTCCGGGAGCGCCGGCGGCTCCGGCTGTTCCGGCTCCCGGCGTAGCCGCGCACAGGCTGTCGACCACAACGCGCATGTCTGCCCGGTGAGTGGTGATAAAGTCGCGCATAGTGGCAACCTCCGCCGGCCAATCCCACGCCTGCCTCTGAACCACCGGATCTTCCCCAATAGCAGGCTGAATGACGGCCGCCATTCGGTCGACCTTTTCCGGCAGGTAGACGGTGTCCAAGAACTCCTTCATCACAGTGCAATACTGGTCCTTGAACACCCGAGTGAGTCGCTGCACCAAGTTGGCCCGCGTTCCGCGAGGGCCGAACCAGGACGTTACGTCTTTGAACGGATCAGCGCAAGCCGGAGCAGTGGTGGTCTTAGGACCGGGGTAGCAGGACTGACGCTGCAGAGCCGTATCGTAGTCCCAGCCCCAGATCCGCATGTGTCCGCCATTCGGAGCGGCAGCTTCTGGTTCGAAGTACAAAAAGAAGTTACGCCGAGCACCAACGAAGTCTTCCACGGTGGGCGTGAGCGACTCAGCCGCGATGAGCTTGAGCCACTCGTCGAGCTTGATCCAGTCCTGAATGCAGGCCTTGAAATCCTCGTCATTGGGGGTCTGAAGATTGTCCCCACACTTGAGCATGGGGAGCAGCGTGGTTTCGGCGTCCGCCTCGGTCCCCACGAGAATTTCGTAGGACTTCAAGTAGTCGCCGGTAAACGTTGCTCCCTTGTACTCGAGATCACCCATGGATGGCGAAAAGCCACAGACCAACGAAGAAGCTGACGCTCCGAAGAGCGGACCGTCAGGGTTGGCAAAGTGACGTTTCAGATAGCGACTGTCTCCGCACCGCTCGATGCTCTCCATCAAGCCGTAGGGCTGACCATTGACGGAGACCCGAACGTGATTGCACTTCGGTGATTCGATGCCGAAATCACGCATGAGCTGGTAGGTCATGCATTGCACCATCAAGGATGGGTCATTCTCGTTTGAAAGCAGGTCAAACTGATTCATGTCCCCTAACCGGCGATCCGTGCCCTTTGGCAAGAACTCTTCGTAGTCCAACTTGAACCCGCCCAAGGGGTTCGAACCGCGGCTCCTGCTGCCGCGCATACGCATCCCCACCTGGTTGAGTGTCCACGCCCTGCTGCCATCACCGGGCTCGTACACAATATTGACTGGGATCCATTCGAAGTTACCGCATTGGCTCGTCCACTTGGACCACAGCAAGTCTTCCCATTGCTCCGGCGTGGAACTGTACTGCTTTAGATCTTCTTCACTAAAGGTCAGCTTCAGGTTTGCAACATAATCGTTGCTGAAGAAGACGTCGTTAGTGGGGCCGCATTTGTTGCTGAGGCATCCGCCAATCGTCACGTACGGGTTGTTCGCGGCGCCTGCGGCTGCAGGACTCGAACTCGAAGTCGGAGCGCCGCTGCTATTGCAGGCCAAGAGCGCCACCATTGGCAGCAGTGCGGTGAGGTTTCGATTCACTTTCCAGCCCTTCCCAATTCCTGATTGACCATGACGTTGAATCTTGAGTTACCCGTTTCGCTTGAAACGGACTTTTTACCTGTGAAGCGTGACCAGGCTAGTTTACTTGCAGGCTGCATCGATTTGGGTTTGCGCGGCCGCCGTACGGGTGGTGATGTGGTTGCGCATGGCCGTGACTTCCGCCTGCCAGGCAGTCGGCGTCACGCTTGAGTCGCCGGCAATGCCGGCTTCGATGACCTTTGCCATGTCATCCACGAAGCTCGTCTTGTAGGTCGTGGAGAGGAAGGCCCTAAGTGCCGTACAATACTCCGTGCGAAACACCGTGGTGAGCCGGGTCACGAGCGCGGCGCGCGCGTTTCTTGGTCCATAGAAGGAGTCAACCGCCGTAAACGGATCGCAGCTGCTTGGGCTGCAGGTGTTGCGCTGCAAAGCCGTATCGAGATCCCAAGGCCAGATCTGGAACCGGCCGCCATGGGGCGCCGAAGAATCCGGGGTAAAGTGCAGGTAGAAGTTGCGGTAGTACCCGATGAAGGACTCGAGCTCGGGCATGACCGACTCAGCCGCGATCAAGTGCAGCCACTCCGTAACGTCGATCCATTGGGCGATACAGGTCTTGAACGTGGCGTCGTCGGCGGTTTGGGTCTTGTCCCCGCACTTGAGCATCGGGATGAGGTTCTTTTCCGCGTCCGCTGCCGTGGCGTTCGTCAGCTCGTACTGGCTCGTGTAGTTCGAGAAAGCGTCGCCGCTGTAGGTGAGCTTTGCCGTCGAGTCCTGGATCCCGTTCGGGCAGTCGCCGTTGCCCGGAGAGCCAGCATAGAGGCTACCTGTATTGGTCCCAAAATGGCGACGAGCATAGCCCTTGTTCACCTGCTCGACGTTCTCCAAGAGGCCATAGTAGGCGCCGTTGACGTAGACCTTGAGATGGTTGCATAGCGGCGCCGGGACCCCGAAACTGCGCAACATCTTGTACGATACACACTGGATCATGTGCGTCGGATCCGTCTCGATCGACAGGATGTTTATCCGGTTGAGATCCGCAAAGCGCCGATGGGTGGTTGCAGCGGTGTCGAGCACCTGCATGTCGAGCTTGAACCCGCGGGTTTGGATCAAACCCGCGGCCTCGCCCTTTTCACGAGTCCAACTACCACGGAGCTTGATGCCAACGTTGGAGCAGGCTACATTTCCCGCGGAATCAGGGCTTGAGTACTCGAACTTGGCAGTTGTGTATTTTTGGCCTGGGGCGCAATGGTCCCAGGTGGACCAAAGTGCATCGAGCCACTGAGCGGAAGTTTTGCCTGCGAGATTGGCCGGATCAATCGTGACCTTTAGTGTGGCAAGCTTGCTGTTGTCGAAGAATTGCGCGTAGCTGGGCCCGGGTTTGCCATCGCATTGGGACTTCGCGAGCTCCGTCGCGGCGCTGGTTCCCCCGCCCGTGCTGGCACCGCCAACACTGGTTTGGCCGCCTCTGGCTCCGCCCGTGCCGCTGGTTGCGGTCGTTCCACCTGCGGTGGTGGACTTGCCTCCGGTACTCGTGGAACCGCCAGAATTGCTCTTGCCCCCGGTACTCGTGGAACCGCCAGAACTGCTCTTGCCTCCAGTTATTGTGGAGCCACCGACTGAACCAGACGACCCGCCCGTGGACGTTGACCCGCCCGCTGACGTTGACCCGCCCGCTGACGTTGACCCGCCCGTGGACGTTGACCCGCCCACTGAGGTTGCCCCGCCCGCTGTCGCTGACCCGCCCACCAGATTGGTCGACGAAGTGCTGCTTTTCCCACCAGTTGACGAGCCAGTCGCGGTTTGCCCAGTTCCGCCCGTGCCGACGAGCCCAAGGGCGGGAACGCCGCTATTTGAGCTGCAAGATACGCAAAGGTACAAAATTCCCGCCAAACTGCGCTGAATTGTGGCCACCTGCATGTCTGACTCCATCCTCCTGGTGTCGAATTGGTTCAGCGAGAGCTCAACAACCACCACCTTGCCCGAAGCGTTTCCATCGTTTATCCCGGTATTTCGGCGTATCGGTCACTTGCCAAATGGGGGTGTGCGTCGTTCTTTCGCTCATGGTGGATAGTTCCAGAGCTCCGGCTTTCTTCCGACGCAAGGGAGGCAATGTGGCACGGGTCTCCAAATGAGTCGACACCATGACGATATCATGACGTAACTTTCACTCTCCGACGCTCAGCGGACCGCTGTGGTTTGATGCTTCCGGCCGATTGAGAGAGCCTCGATGCCCGTCGCTTCGCGGCAGCGACATATGAGGTTGCGAGTAGTCGCAAAAGTGTTTGGGCAGGGCAGAAGACAAAGAACACTCGATTCGCATGGAATGAGCGCCGTCTCCGGCGACGAATCGACAGGTGTGGACTTTCACATCCCCAAGACACCGCGCTCTTCGTTGAACCTCGAAATTTCTGTTCTTGCGGAATGCAAACAAGTGGCGCCCATGTCCGCGACGAGCCTCCGAGGAGGCACTCACAATACCGAACGCCAGCAACGTCGTTTCGAAGCGACGCGCAGCGGACTGCGGTTTCGATGTGGCAAGCGGACCGCTGATAGGGGCCTTGCGTACGGCCGAGCGAGTAGTGCCTTGACGCAAATCGATCCGAGTCGAAGTATTCCGGCCAGGTGACGAGCCTGCAGCGAAAATGTTGTTGGACTGTCTTGAACCGAGCCCGAATGAAAGGATCTTCGATGAATCTGAAACCGCTATATTTCGTGGGTATGCTTGTTGCGACCGCCACTCTAGGGGCCTGCAGCGACAGCACAGACAGCAATGCAGGAGCAGTTGGCGGACAGGGCGGAGCGACGGCGAGCAGCACTGGCTCTGGAGGATCAACCAATACCGGTACTGCTAGTGGCGGGAGCTCTGGCGCCAGCGGCGCCAGTTCAACGAGCGCGGTTGCCGCCTGCAAGGCGTATTGCGCGATCAGGTCGAATGCGACCGGCTCCTGCAAGATGACCCAGGGTGCCTGCGAAGAGTATTCGTCGTGCGCCATTCAAGATGAGAATCCAGCAGGATTCCCCAACTGTGCCGCACTATCGAAGGTCTATTGGGAATGCCTGAGCGCGCAGTCAGATGTATGCACGGCCAAGACGTCTTGCAAGACGCAAGAAGACGCGGTAGCCGCTGGTTGCCACGACTAGCCGAGTCCATGGCTTGATGTCGGCGCGGCGTGATGACGTCGTGCCGACGTCGGCACAATGAGAATCTCGTGTGCGACGCGTACCGCCACAAGGAGTTCAGCTGCGTTGGTGACGTCACTGAGGTAAGCTTCAGGTGACGCATTCGCATGAAACCATCTACCGCGGTAGGCTTCATCATCACTCTTGCCGGCTTGACTGAGCTCGGCTGTGGAGTGATCGGAGATTTTGGCTCCGACGCCGACAAGCCAACGGCAGAGCGATTCAGCTTCTTCGTAATCAGCTACGAAGCGATCCAGATCCTGTCCGGCACCGTCAACGGCTTCGGTGGTGACTTGCGTTATGGGGAAACGGGCGCCGGCGCGGGGCTGCGCGGCGCCGACGCGATTTGCGCGGCGGTAGCTGAGCGCAGCATGGCGAAGAACGGCAAGAGCTGGCGCGCGTTTCTCAGTGTTACCGACGATGGAACCGGCAATCAGGTTGATGCGATCGATCGGGTGGGTAATGGGCCCTTCTACGATCGAATGGGGCGGCTCGTCGCGCAAACGAAGGCGGATCTCGTTGCCTCACGCCCGATTGGCGCCGATGCGGCGATCCGTAACGATCTCCCCAATGAGCATGGCGTCCCCAATCAAGCGCCGGACGGCGAGAAGGTGGACAATCACGACATTCTGACCGGCAGCAACGCACAGGGGACGCTTTACGGTGACACCTCAACGTGTTCGGACTGGACGAGCTCCGTCGCGGATCCCGCGTTCAAACCTCGCGTTGGCCACAGCTGGCCTCGCGCTACCGCTCGCGATATCAATGATCCGGTCTTCGGCGATGGCAGCTTGGCGCATTGGATTTCCGCGTTGGACGAGTCGGGATGCGGCGCAGGCGTCAATCTGATCGACACGGGCAGTCCTGGGCAAGAGGGCACCGTGGGCTCTGGCGGTGGCTATGGCGGCTTCTATTGCTTTGCGTTGACGCCTTAGGTGCGTTGATGAACTCTGTGTCAGCGCTTCTTCGTTGCCTTGCCAGCGGCGGGTTTGGCAGGCGGCTTGGCGGGCGTCGCGTGTTTGGCGGGCGTCGCGTGTTTGGCGGGCGTCGCGTGTTTGGCTGCCGCCGCCGGTTTGGCGGCCGCCGCGGGTTTGGCTGCCGCCGCGGGTTTGGCGGCCACCGCGGGTTTGGCGGGTTTGGCGGCCATCGCGGTCTTGGTGGTGGTCGCGGGCGTTACCGGCTGAGCCGTGTCTTTCGGTTCATCGGCGTCAGGGGCCTTGAGGCGTTGCTGCGTCTCCTCAAGCAGCTTCTCCTGGCCTGTGGTTGAGTCGATCTCCACTTTCTTCTGGGTGATGTCCTGTTCGATGATGTTGAACTCGACTCGACGGTTTTTTTCCCGATTCTCCTCAGTATCATTGGGCGCCACCGGCTTTTCTTCGCCGTAACCTTTGGCGACCAGCGTTTCACCTGGGATACCACCTCGCTCCACCAGGTGCTTCATGACAGCCTTGGCTCGCCGATCTGACAGCAGTTTGTTGTAGTTGTCCTCCCCTTCCGCGCTGGCGTGACCCTCAATGCGCAACTTCTTGATGTAGGGATGCTTCTTGATCACATCGGCGATTTCGGCCAACAGATCGAAGGACACGTCGCGAATGATCGCCTTATTGTATTCGAACTGGATCTTCTCGCGGATCTCGATCTTGTTGTCGCGCACCTCGACCCTTGGTGGTGCGCGCGGTGGTTCGGGTGGAGGCGGGGGTGGGGGAATGGGCGGCGGCGGAGGCGGGAGTTGGCCCAAGACCGCGATTGCTGTTGTGCCCTGAATGGGCAGCGAGCCGCCGCAGCCCACGAGCCCTGCGCCAAGCAGCGAGAAAGTACTGGCTGAGGTCACTAGCAGTCGAACGACATAACTTGTCCGCATAGATTTGCTCCGCGGCAGAAGGCTCCACTTGCCTCCGATGATCGGAGGATCCAGTCCTCGGCGTCAAGCTCTAGTTCGGCAACACCTGACCTCAATTGCCACATGGTGTGCCATGTAGGGGCTAGCCCAGTTACATGGCGATTTGGGTTGATTCGGCGTGCCGAGCGTTATGGCCATGCTCCGGGGCCGGTGTTCGCGTACTCGTAGAGCCGATTTCCTAGGCAGTCGTAGATACGTCCGGAATCCAACGCGTTGCCCCACGGGCTGGACTTCTTGATGTGTGACTCGAGGATCGACTCGCGAATGACCACCTGACCGTTGGGTGAAGTTCCCTCGACGTAGGTGGTCGCGCCTTCGTCCCAAGAGCGCCCCATCAACACCCAATCGGAATCCGCACTGGCATCGACGGTGAAGTAGCTGTGCCAGAACAGGTAACCATAGGGGTTCTGCGCAGCTGTGGTGGCTGCTATGATCGAGCCGAGAGGCCTCGATATGCGGCTCGTCAGGGAGCGGATCTCAGAGCTATCCATCACGAGCGTGGCGCGACCCACGATGAACTGCATGTCCCCCGCGATGTAGCTATCCTTAACGTAGACACGCGAGACGATCGAAGGGTCAGGGGAATTGAACAGGGTCGTAAAATGGTTACCGACAACTCGCACGTTTTCGATCGTGATCCGATCACCGAGTGTCAGCAAGGCGACGGCTTGCTGACCACCCGCCCAGACATCTGAACCCTCGACGAAGTCGTTTGCTACCGTAATGTTCTTGAGTTGTGCTTCGTTCGACTTGATGGCAACGGTTGCGCTGGCTGGGTTGCCATACGTCGTCGCCGAGCTGGCTGGTGGCGCGCAGGGGTTGACGCCGGTATCTACCGATTTTCCAGAGTTGTTGCCGAAAACGATTCGAACGAGAGAGGCGTCGGCGTCTGCGCCGTAGATGGTGATGGGGCGCGCCGCATTGACACATACGACTTCGCGATAGATGCCAGGTTTGACCAGGATGAATGCGCGCGATAGTTCTGCGGATGCCGCAGCCGTTGTAATGGCAGCTTGAAGTGACGTGTGCGTTCCACTCCCATCCGCGGCGACCGTATAGGTCGGCACGAACTTGGAGGCAAAGCCAAGCCCTGCCGTCGGATCCCAGTTGTCCACGGTGAGCGCACCTAGCGTTCCTGCTTGGGCCAGATACTTATTGAGGGTGAATTCTTCAGCGGCAGCGGCCGTCAACTGTGGCCGAGTCGCTGGGCCAACCAGCTTGGGATCGCCTGTGCACGGAGTGAAGGCAGCTCCCGCCGCACCAACGTTTCCGGTGCCGGCTATGACACCGGCTACGACACCGGCTGCGCCGCTGGCCCCTGCCAAGAGACTGCCGCTACCTGCCGCGAGTGATTCTGAGCCTGCCATGCCGCCCTGTTCGACTGCGGCACCCGTGGCCCCCGCGGTGCCAGCACCCGCGTTGAGGGTGGTGGTTGTCGCACCGCCGACACCGACCGGGGGCACGTTTGTGTCTCCCGCAGTCGCAGCACCGAGCCCTCCACCGCCGGAGTTGCCTCCACAGTTCGCTCCAGGCCTGCCCGCAGTGGTGCAATTCGCACCGGCGCTGCCCGCTCTACCGGAAGTGCCCGCTTTGCCACTAGATCTCCTCGGTCCCAGGTGATCCAAATCTGCCAAGCTACAACCCGCAGCGACGCAGAGCGCCAAGACAGTGGTCCAATGAAGAGTAGGAGAGCACGGCTTCAACCAAACGCGCATGCACTGCACCAAGGGCATGAGCAAGCGATGCTCGTTCTCGGCGAGGTGTGATTGATTGGGCTGGTTCCGACGCAACATCATGCTTCTCCGCTCGGCGAAGGTGTTGACCTAGCTTCGACAAGCACCACGCTCTTGCCTAACGTCCGGCTGCCAAATTACGCTAGGGCTGGCAGTTCGTCGTGACAACAATAATTCGTCTGGTATCGTCACCACCCCCAGGTGCTGCGAGAATGCAGGCGTGGTGCGCCGTGGTGCTTCGCTTGCCACTGCGATGCGCTGGTGTTCGGGAGGTGCTGGCAGACCGCCTTGAGCCTGCGAGTCGGCTGGCTTCGCCTGTCCGAGCCTCGACGGCAGGGTGATGACTGCGGATGGCCCCGCGGCCGCTCCGCTACCCTGCCGACCTCGGGCAAAATTCGTGGTCGCGAGACCCAGACCCCATGAAAAGCGGCATAGGTGGGGCCAACGGCATCGCCATGCGGCCAGGCCCGGAGAAAAGCCTGCAACTCTCCGGGAACAAAATCTTCGAACGGTCGGGAATAGCTCCCACGCTCGATGGTTTTCTCCGCGCTCGACGGGTGCTTCCATCCTTGGGCCCGATCCCGGTTGACAGGGGTCGGACCCTGGCTACGATGCCGCCCCCCGGGCAACCGGCAGTTTCGAGGGCTCCTTTGGAGCTCAAAATTTCCCTTCTCCGGATGGAGGTCGGATGTCAACCGACGTCATGATTAGCGCGAGCGGACTTACCAAGACATTTGGGTCCGTTCGAGCCTTGGACAAAGTAACCTTCGAGGTCAAACGCGGCGAAGTCGTCGGCTTCCTCGGTCCCAACGGGGCCGGGAAATCGACAACGATGCGCATTCTGACCTGCTTCATCTCGCCTTCGGCGGGAACGGCGCAGGTTCACGGGCACGATGTGTTCGACGACCCGCTCGGGGTGCGTCGGGTGCTCGGCTACTTGCCGCAGCGCGCGCCGCTTTATCACGACATGAGCGTGCGCGATTATCTCAAATTCACCGCCGAGATCCGCGGACTCGACGAAGCCAAGTTCAACAAAAGGCTTGCGCGTGTCATCGAGGTGTGCGGCCTTGGGCAGTCCCTCGACAAGCAGATCGCGCATCTGTCACACGGCTATCGTCAGCGTGTTGGCCTCGGCCAAGCGCTGATCCACGATCCGCCGATTTTGATTCTGGATGAGCCAACGAGCGATCTCGATCCGAACGAGAAGGCCGAGGTTCTCAAGTACATCAAGGAAATCGGCAAAGAGCGCACGATTCTGCTCTCGACCCACAACCTGGCCGAGGTCGAAGAGGCCTGCGCGCGTGCCATCATCGTCAGCAAGGGTCGCGTCGTAGCCGACGGTGCTTTGGACGAGATTCGATCGAAGACGGGCAACGTTCGTTACATGGTGACCGTCGACGAGAAGAACGCTGAGGCGGGCCACTCGCCTCCAAAGGCCAACGAGCTGTCGTCTGCGCTCGCGGGGCTGTCGGGAGCCACGAAGGTCAAGGAGATGCCTACGGACGAAACGGCACACAAATTCGAGCTCTCGGGGGCCGAGGAGAAGGACCTCCGTGCTGAGATCTTCCGCTTGATGGTTCAGAAGGGGTGGACCCTGCTCGAGCTTCGGCGCGATGCGCAGAGCCTCGATACGGTGTTCCGCGAACTGACGCGAGGCGACGAGCGGCTCGACCGCGGTCGCCCTGTCCAGGACGATGACAATGACGATAGCAAGTCGTCCAAGGACGAGACTCCTGAAGGGAGAGGGTAAAGCCCAATGTCACCGATGATGACGATTGCGAAACGCGAGTTTCGCTCCTACTTCGACTCCCCCTTGGCCTACGTGGTCATGTGCCTGACATTCCTTCTGTTGGGGCTTGCCATCTTTCTCTATGGCGGGTTCTGGCAGATTGATCGCGCGAGCCTCCGGTTGTTGTTCGAGTTCACCCCGGTGGGTCTAAGCATTTTGGTCGTGCCCGTTGTGACCATGCGGCTCATCGCCGAAGAGCGGCGCAGCGGAACGCTTGAGATGCTGATTACGCTGCCGGTCAACGACAGCGACGTAATCATGGGCAAGTACCTGGGCGCCCTCGGCCTAGTACTGACGCTGGTCGTGGCGACCGCCCTCTACCCGCTCGCAATGTTCTGGCACCCGTGGAACCTAGGACCGCTCGATACCGGGCCGATCTGGGCCGGCTACGTCGGTCTCGTCCTATTCAGTGCAGCGTCGGTGGCCATTGGGCTGCTGGTGAGCACCGTGACCGAGAGCCAAGCCGTCGCGTTCTTCGTGACCTTCTTCGTGCTGCTAGTGCTGTGGTTCTCCGAAACGGTGGCGCTGCGGCTGAGCGGCGATCTCGGGAACACTCTAAATTTCATCTGCTTTCAGTCGCGGCTCGAGGGCTTCACCCGAGGCCTGATCGATTCTCGCGACGTGATCTTCTTCCTATCGGTGACCGTCGTCTCGTTGGTCGTCGCATTCCGCGCTCTCGAGCGCCGCAAGTGGAGCTGAAGATGGCAACCCAGGAACATAAGCGAAAGGTTGCGGCACAGACGGGGATGTTCCTCGTCATCATCGTCGCCATTGCCGTCGTCGTGAATCTGTTCTCGATCGGCATGCGCAAGCGCATCGACATGACTGGCGCTGAGCGTTACACGCTCAGTGTCGGCAGTGGGCGCCTGGTCAAGAGCCTCAAGGAGCCGATTCAGGTCGACGCCTACGTCGCCAAGGGCACAGCTCAGCTCGATGCCTTCGTGCGCGACTTGACCGACCTCATGAAAGAGTACCAGAGCAAGGGCGACGGTAAGTTCAAGTTCACCTTGATTGAAGCTACTACCGAAGAGCTCAAGGAGAAGGCGAAGGAAGCCGGGCTACAGCCGATGACCTTCGGCGAAGCCAGTGCTACAGGTGGTGATCAGGCGACGATCGCCCAGGGATACATGGGCCTCGTGTTCAAGTACAAGAGCGAGAAAGACGTCATCCCGCAGCTCGACCCCGGTCGCGCCGAAGGGCTCGAGTTCTGGATCACCAACCAGATCCGGGAAATCCGCGACAAGGCGGAGAACATCAAGCACAAGGTGGGCGTCGTAACCAACAAGGACGAGCTCAAGCTCAGTGACAACAACCTGGTCCCCCGTCGCGGGCAGCAGGGGTCGCCGAGCATTCAGCAGATCCTGACCCAGGCATTTCCGTTCTACACGCTCGAGGACGTTGATCTGAAGGACGGTGCCGAGGCGATCAAGGACGAGCTTGAGGGTCTGATTATCACGCAGCCACGCAAGGACTACAGCGACAAAGAACTGCGCCGCATTGATGAGTTCATGATGAAGGGCAACAAGAGCCTCGTTGTCGTCGCCTCGGCGGTTACGTTGAAGCCGCAAGACGCCCAAATGGATGCGCAGCTTTCGACCCACAACCTCGACAAGTTGCTCGCCGGCTATGGCGTCAACATGAAGAAGAACGCGGTGCTCGATTTCGGCGCCCAGTTTGCCATCATCGTGCCGACGCAAACCGGACAGATCCAGCAGATCCGACACCCTGGCATTGCGCACGTTGTGGCCGATCCGCGCATGGACAAGGACGAGGAGCTTCTGGACATGAAGTTCGCGGGCTTCTTCCGTATGCAAGAGCTGGCGTTTCCGTACCCGTCCAGCTTGGAGATCTTGCGCGACAAGCAGCCTGCGGACGTGGAGATCAAGGTCGTGGCGCGCTCAACTCCTTCGACCACCGTGGTTGAAGGTGAGAGCGTGGACATGAAGCTCAAGACGAATTGGGAACCGAAACCCCCCATGGCCCAGCAGGTGATTGCTGCCACCGTCAAGGGCAAGCTCAAGAGTGCGTTCGCTGGCCAGAAGGACGACAGCATCCCAACCCCAGAAGTGGCGGCCCAGCCGTCGCGTATTCTCGTCGTCTCCTCCAGTCAATTCCTGACGAACCCCTTTGCGTACTCAGGTAATGGGCAGGAGTTGGGTGGTCAGTTCCAGATGATGGGCTCCATCGGTGGGGATCCAACGCTGCAGGCGATCGCGAACCCCTACGCTCAGCGTTACCTCAACAACACGATCATCGCCGTCAAGAACATTCTCGACTGGATGACGGGTGATTCGGATCTGGTCGAGGCAAGTGCGAAGATCCTCTCCGAGCCGAATCTCACCTACGCGTCACTCGGGCGGCCCAAGGTATCGGGCAAAGAAACCGAAGCTGACATCAAGCGCATTGACGAGGAATACCGGCAGAAGCGAGCGGGCCTGCAGCAAAACGTGCAGTGGTCGCTCACCCTTGGCGTGCCCGTGCTCTTTGCTCTCCTCGGGCTCGGGCGTTGGCGCTACCGCGAGAACCAGAAGGTCAAGAAGGCCGCCTAAGACCAAGGCCTATGGAGATCGGGGCGCCGAGCGCGCTCCGATCTTTCACCAACAAGGATTGATGAATCATGGCGATGACCTCCGACAAGAAACTCTATATCGCAGCCGGTGTGCTTGCCGTGCTGGGCGGCGGGCTCTTTCTGCAGAAGCGTGCGCAGAAGCAGGAAGAAGCCACCTATTCCTACGCGGCCATCAGTGCCAGCCTACCGAAAATCGAAGTTACCGACGATCAGAAGAAGGGTATTGACTCGCTCACGATCGAGCAGCCAGCGGGTGACGCCGGCAAGCCGACGAAGGTCGCGCTCGCAAAGAAGGGTGAGGATTGGGAGCTCAGTGAGCCACTCAAGGCCAAGGCCAACAAGAGCAATATCGACTCCTTGCTGGAGAACCTTCCGACCATCAAGGTCAGCGAGCAGATCAGCCCTGGAAAGGAGGCTTACGCGCAGTACGAAGTCAGCGATGACAAGGCCTTGCACGTGGTCGCCAAGCAGGGCGACAAGATTGTGGTCGATCTCTACTTCGGCCAGGGTGGTTCGCGCGGCCAGATGATGCGTGTGGCCGGTAAAGAGGGCGTCTACTCGGCCAAAGGCTACTCGAGCTACCTTTACGCCCGTGACTTGAAGAGCTGGCGCGACCTTTCGCTGACCAAGTTCGAGGACAACAAGGTCAAGACGGTCAGCATCGAGAACGAGAACGGCACCTTCGACTTTGCCAAGATCGGCGAAAAGAAGGAAGGCGAGACCACGAAGATTGAATGGTCAGGCAAGTTCAAGAAGGCGAAGGCTGGCGGGCTTGCGGCGATCGAGCGGTTCGACTCCGCCAAGGTGGACGATCTGGTTCGTAGCTTCAAGGCGCTGACCGCTCTGGACTTTGCCCAGGGTAAGACGGCAGCCGATCTCGGCCTCGACAAGCCTTCAGCGACCGTGACCTTCGTGCTTGACGATGGCGCGCGCAAAGTCGTTCGGCTCGGCAACACTGGGTCGAGCAGCGATCGCTGGGTCCAGCTTGAGGGCAACCCCGATTTTTATACCATCGCGCAATACGCGGCGGATTGGGTGACGGCCAAGCTCGACAAGTATCAGAAGCCCGACGAGAAGAACAAAAAGGACAAGAAGGCGGGTGAGACCCCTGAGCCACCGCCCGGAATGCCGGGGATGGGGATGCAGGGCATGCCGCCCGGTATGCAGATGCACTGAGCTCCCAGGGCACCATTGCCAAAGAGGCCGTCTTTCTAGCGCATTCGCGCGCTCGGCAGGCGGCCTCGGCGTATTTGCGGGGACGTGCTAAAAGCGGGGCACGATGCGAGTATCGCTGCGCTGGTTACGTGAATTGCTCCCTGCTCTCCCGAAGGATGCCACGGCTGTCGCCGAGTTGTTGACGGACATCGGCTTGGCCGTCGACGGTGTCGAGGACTACTCTCGCAGATTCGACGCGTGCGTCATTGCCGAGGTACGGCGCATCGAGCCCCACCCGAGTCGCAGCAACCTGCGCTTGGTGACGGTGGCCACTGGCTGCGGACAAGGCATCGGAGCGGGAAGCGGACAGGCAAGCAGCCAAGAGCAGACCGTGGTGTGCGGCGCGCCCAATGTGCCGGCGCCCCCGGGGCTGGTGATTCTGGCTGGCATTGGCGCCAACCTTCCTGGCGTCGGGTTTGCGCTCGAGCGTCGTGCCATCGGCGGAGTCCCGAGTGAGGGCATGCTGTGCAGTGAAGCCGAACTCGGTGTCAAAGAAGCCTCCGACGGGATTACGATCCTCGAAGCAGGCTCCGCCAAGCCAGGTACGCCACTGGTCGAGGTCTATCCGGAACTCGACGATGCCATCTTCGAACTCGATATCACGCCCAATCGTCCGGACGCGCTCGGCCACGTCGGGGTGGCGCGCGATCTGGCTGCGCGACTCGGCATGGCGTTCGAGCTTCCCGTGCCGCCGAGCATTCCCTCGGCGCAACGCATCTCAGCGCCGGGCATCGATGAGCTGATTGTGCTCGAGAACCGCAGCGAACAGCGCTGCCCGCGCTACGGCGCTGCGGCTGTGCTGGACGTCGCCCTCGGGCCATCACCTAGCTGGATGGCGTGGCGCTTGCACCGCCTTGGGATCCGGCCGATTTCGAACGTGGTGGACATCACGAATTGGTTACTCATGCTCTTTGGGCATCCGACCCACGCCTTCGATCTCGATCGCGTACGCGACGCGAAGATCATCGTGCGTCTGGCGGAGAAGGGCGAACCCTTTACGACCTTGGACGGTGTGGAGCGCAAGCTCGACGCCGACGATCTCGTTATCGCCGATGGGCAAGGTCCACAGGCTTTGGGCGGCGTCATGGGCGGTGCCGACAGCGAGATCCACGTCGAAACCAAGCGGATTCTGCTCGAATGTGCCTATTTTGCGCCGACCGGGATCCGTCGCACCGCGCGTCGGCATGGTATGCACACCGAGGCGAGTCACAGGTTCGAGCGCGGGGTCGATTGGGCAGCGATCTCGGCAGTTCTTAGCTACGGTCAGGCGCTGCTAGCAACGCTAGCGGGCGGTCGCGTCGTGACTGACCAGCGGATTGTCGGTCGTGGCGAGTTGGCGTTGCCGAAGATGCGGTTGCGGTCGTCACGGCTCGACGCATTGCTTGGGATTGCGGTGCCTCTGGACGAGGCAGCGAGCATCCTATCGCGCCTTGGATTTGGCGTCGAGAAGTCGACTTCAATGGATGAGCTGAGCGTTGCTGGCGCATCCCATCGCCCGGATGTCTCGCTCGAAGTGGATCTCATGGAAGAAGTGGCTCGGATCCGCGGACTCGGCCTCATCCCGACCAAACTTCCCGCGATGTTGCCGCAAGCCCCACGCAAATCAGGCCTGCTCGAGCGCGAGGTCGTGGCAACGGCCGTGAACTTGGGGCTTTCCGAGGCATTGTTGTATGGCTTCGTGGCCCCGTCGGCGCTCGAGAAGGTGCTTGCACCGAAGAGTTGCGTTATTCTCGAGAATCCACTCAGCGAGGACCGCAGTGTGCTTCGGACCTCGCTCTTGCCCGGGCTGCTCGATGCCGTGGGCCGCTCACGTCGGCGCGGCGAACCACTGGTGCGCCTGTTTGCTGTTGGCAGCGTCTTTCTGCCACCCGGTACGGCACGCACTGCTACAGCCGAGCGGCTGCGCCCTCGACTCAGTGACGACGTAGCTGCGCTACCCGTCGAGTGCCCGCGCTTTGCCGCCGTGCTCGCGGGGCCCAGACCCAGCTATCTGAAGAAGCCCGAAGACGTGGACGTTTTCGATGCCAAGGGCCTTGCCGTCGAGCTATGCGAGCGGCTACTGGGGCAGAGGGTCAGCGTGCGGCACAGCCCTTCGGTGCCGACAACTCAGCACCTGCATCCGCGTGGCGCGGCTGAGGTCTTGGTTGGCTCGCGCGTTGTCGGCTGTTTTGGCCCGCTACATCCCGATGTAGTTGATGCCTTCGATCTCGGTGAAGCGGTTCAAGTCATCGAGGTCGATCTAGCCGCGGTCGAGGAAATCGGGCGTGTGACGCCGCGCTACCGACCGATCCCCAAGCTTCCTTCGATTGTGCGAGATGTCTCCTTCGAATTGCCCGAAACCCTTCCGGCGGGTGAGGTGACGGAGCTAATTCAGAAGGCAGCCGGGGAGCTTTGTGAGTCGGTCGAGCTGTTCGATCTGTTTATCGGTGGAGCGGTTCCCAAGGACAAGCGCGCCTTGGCGTTTCGCCTGGTCTACCGCGATCCTCGCGCAAGGACGAATCCCGATACAGCCAAGACCTTGACGGACGCCGAGGTCGATGCGCGCCAGACTGCAGTTTTGGCCGCCATCAAGGAGCGCTTCGGTGCTGGATTGAGGGGCGCGTGAAGTCGCTCGCCGCATGGTTCCTGGTCACGCTGCTTGCGAGCAGCGCGCAGGCAGCTGGTACTGGTGCAACGACGCAGCTAAAAGCCGAACGCTTGGAGGACCAGGGCAAATTGCCTCTCGAGCGTCCCGAACGCCACGTCATTTTGCTGCCCGTCGTCGGGCTCTGGAACCACCCCCTCGAGCGTAACGGTTGGACGGCAACGCCGGGTCCCCTCTGGGGTCTGGACGTCAAGATCGAGCCATTCACCTGGCTCGGTGTGCGCGCGAGCGCATTGCGCGGCAATCAACGGCTGGAAATCGGCAGGGGCCTTCTGGCGAAGAATGCCGACGCGTATCAGCCGACGCTCGAGATTACGCAGCTACAATTGCGCGCTGAGCCTACTCTTCGATGGACCAGGTCCCTGTCCAGTTACGTTGGGCTAGGCATTGGTTGGGGGCGCTTCATCGCGCCTGAAACTGTCACCTCGCCGCGCTTGCACACTTACAATCGTACGGCAGTGTATGTCGCCTACGAGGGGGCCATCGGAGTGGCCTGGGAACCGCGCGTCGACTGGATCGTGTTCGATCTCTCGGTTGCCGGATCGCTGATGTCGAACCAATCAGGCTCCGCCTACAATGACGTTCAGGCCTTCACCGACGCCGGCCAGCGCACGACGCTAGGCGGACTGTCGAAGTCCTCTTTCGCCTACCGCGCTATGTTCGGGATCGGCTTCATTCTGTGAGGCAGGTTGACCAGTGATGCCGCGCTTTCCCCGTCGACGACTCGCGTGGACGATACGCTTGGGTCTTGCGACCTTGGCGCTCTCGGGTTGTTCGCGTCGCGCTCCCGGGCCAGACGAGTGCGTGTTTTTTGCCGAAATGACCTTCGGGCACAAGTTCGAGGTCATTGTGCAAGACAGCCGCGCCAAGGCTGTCTTCGATCGACTCGTTACGACCTGTCTTACTGCGCCCTTTGACCGAAGGGTGTTTGTCTGCTCTCGCGACACGCATGCGCCGATGGACTGCCTGAGGCGTTTTCAGCCCGACCTATTCAGTGATCAGGGGATAGATTTTGCGTTGGAGCGTGACTTTTGACGCGAACGCTTCTGATGTGAGAACGAAAATGAGCATTTGACCCTGCGCTCGCTTCTCGGTAAGCCTATCGGGAGATTCTGCTCCCATGCTGCTCGCTCGGGTTGCCATTCCAGTCCCGCTTGGCCAGGCGTTCACCTACTTGGTGCCGGCCGCGCTGCGCGCAGGATGCGTCCCCGGCGCGCGAGTGCTGTGCGAGTTTGGCAAGCGACAGGTACTCGGTGTAGTCCTCGACGTTGCGGAGCGCGAGCCGGAGATCGAGCCAGATAGGCTCAAGCCCGTTAGTAAGATTGTCGATCCCGAGCCAGTTTTTCCGGAAGAGTTGCTGGCCTTTCTGGTCGAGCTGGGCCGCTACTATTTGGCGCCAATGGGTGAGGTGATGCGGCTCGCCTTGCCTGCGGTCGAGCGGGAGGCGGCTGGCTCGGAACAACTCACGCTCGCGGGTGCAAAACTCGTCGGTCGTGTCGTCAAATCGGCACGGGCGATGTCAAACGTAACATTGCCCGAGGGGGGACTCACGGGCAACGCGCGAGCGATCTTCGAACACTTGACTGAGCAGGGGGCTAAGCCAGTTTCGGAACTGTCGAAGCAATGGTCGAATGCAACTGGAGTATTAGCCAAACTTGGCAAGCTCGGGCTTGTCGCGATCGAGACCTCGACGCGGCACGCCGATCCATTTCTGGCTTTGCAGGTACAACGCGATCAGGCGCCCGAGCTGAACGAGTACCAACGGGCGGCCGTCACGGCCCTGAACGCGGCCATCGATACCCAGTCTGCGAGCGGGTTTCTCCTGCATGGGGTTACCGCGTCGGGCAAGACCGAGGTCTACATTCATGCGGTTGCCCATTGTCTTGCGCAGGGCCGCGGGGCATTGGTGTTGGTCCCTGAGATCGCGCTGACCCCCCAGCTCGTGGCGCGCTTTCGGGCGCGCCTGGGTGAAAGAATTGCCGTATTGCACAGCGCTCTCACGGATGCCGACCGCCATGCCATGTGGAGACGCTTGCGCAGTGGGGAGCTACGGGTGGCGATTGGGGCGCGTTCCGCATTGTTCGCGCCAGTTCAGTCGATTGGGCTCCTCTGCATCGACGAAGAACACGATCCCTCGTTCAAACAGGAAGAGGGCGTCCGGTACCACGCTCGCGACATGGCGCTACTGCGCGGGCATCGGGCACGGGCGGTATGTGTGCTTGGTTCGGCGACTCCATCTTTGGCAAGCGAACACCTCGTGCGTCAAGGGCAGTTGACGAAACTTCGGCTGCCTCTTCGGGCGCGCAGTGGCGCCGGGATGCCGGCGATCGAGATCGTCGACCTGCGCCGCATGGGTCCAGGTCCCACTGGAGACCGGTTGATCACCTTGCCACTCCGTCGCGCCATCGAGCAGGCATTGGCCGCCAAGGAGCAGGTGATCGTCTTCTTGAATCGCCGTGGGTTTGCCCCCAGTCTCATCTGCGACGATTGTGGCGTAATCGCACAATGTCCGGACTGTTCCGTGGCACTGACCGTGCATCGCGCGCATCGGCCGACACTCATTTGTCACTACTGCGGCTACAGCCTGCCGCAGCAAGATCGCTGCGCCGCCTGCAAGAGTCCGCGGCTCAGCGAGGAGGGTTCGGGGACAGAGCGGATCGAGGAGGTTTTGGCCGCACAATTCCCTGGTGCCAAGGTGGAACGGCTGGACCGCGACGTAGCGGCCGGCGCAAAGAGCGAGAAGGTACTCGATCGCATGCGTCGCGGTGAGATCGACATCTTGGTCGGTACGCAGATGGTCACCAAGGGCCATGATCTGCCCGAGGTCACCCTCGTGGGAGTACTAGACGCCGATGCGGCGTTATCGCTCCCGGACTTTCGCGCATCCGAAAGGACCTTTCAGCTGCTCGTGCAGGTGGCTGGCCGCGCAGGGCGCGCGGACAAACCGGGGCGCGTGCTCGTGCAGACTCGCCAGCCCGAGGCTGCGGCCATCCGCTACGCGCTGTCCCACGACGTCGATGGCTTCATCGAGCATGAGCTCCTCGCGCGCGAAGAGCTCATGTACCCGCCTTACTCGCGTCTGGGTCTCGTCCGTTGCGAGGGGCTCAACGAAGAGCAAACCAAGGCTGCTGTCGAACAGTTGGCGCGCGTCGCCCGCGCTCAGCGAAAGGGGGCAGTCGAGGTGGTGGGACCGTCAGCGGCACCCATTGCTCGGGTGCGCAATCGCTATCGGTACCGCTTTCTGGTCAAGAGTGCGGATCGCAAGGCGCTGCGCCAGACGTTGCTCGCCGTGCTCCGGACACCACTCGACAGGCGCGTGCATCTCATCGTCGATGTCGATCCAATGAGCATGCTGTAGAGATTACCAAATCGCCTGCCAAAGCTCCGCGTAGGTGCCATCACCCGGACTGCTGTCGTTGGCCAACGACGGGCGCACGAGCAAGAGTTTCTTCAACTCCGGCTGCCGAAGATACCCGATGTCTTCTCCGAGTTTGCCGGTGAGCTGCACGGATGAGCCGGTCGTATTGATCGCGCCGTTGTCATCCTTGGGCACGAAGGCTTCGAGGTGTTTGAATGCGAGATTCCTTGGGCCAGCGCGGTGGCGACCCTGGCTCAACTTTCGAAACAGAGTTGCCGCTTCGACCTGAACCTCGATCGGAAAGGACCCCATACTTATTCCAAGCGGCAAGCTGCTCGCGCCTACGCGTGCGGTTGGAACTTGTCGCGCTACGAGCAACAGGTACTCCATGCGCTCGACGCCCTTGTCGACCACATAGGCTTTCCCGAACCAGCGACTCTCTCCCGAGGGCGACTTGCCAGTGAAGCGCTCGCCTTGCTCGAATTCCTTCAATACGCTGCAAGCCTGCTTTGCCGTGCCCTTGGCGCAATCGAGCTTGCGCGTTACCTCGCCAAGATTGATATCCGGCGGGTATGACTTTGGCACGTTGGCGTTATCAGGCAGGACCATTGCTGGCTCGCTTGGAGCAGCCGAAGGCTTCGCCGAAGCCGATGCAGCGGCCCCCTGTGGCGTGGTCCTATTTTGGCATGCCACCACGAGCGAGAAGAGTCCGAAAATCCATGGCTTGACGTTCATGCAAAAACCTTGGGTGATAGGTGAGCGCTCGAGCCGGTCCCGTCGACCTTACCCTGAGAAGCGACAACCAAGCACCCTCAGACGAGAGATTCGGGAGGTCTGTCGACAAAGACCCACCTCTGATTCTGCGAGATTCGGCACGCAGATACAGCTCTGGTGAAAGTCGGGGCACTTTTCGCTCCACAATAGCTGCGCATCGCGATAGCTTTCGCCGATCGTGCTGCCTGATAGCACCTCGACGCAGGCACCACGCGGGAGAATACAGGATCATGCAGATTGCAGTGAAGAAGTTCGTTCAACTTACGGCCATGTTGGCCACTGGAACCGTCGGGTTGCAGGGCTGTACGGTCAACAACATCGAAACCAACGATTCGGAAGGCGGCTCCACGAGTAGTGATACTGGTGGCAGTAGCTCCGCAGGCGCTTCCAGCAGTTCAACCGCGAATGGCGGTTCTGCAGGCGCGGCAACCACAGCGGTTGGCGGTGCAGTGGCGGCCGCAGGCTCCTCGGTCGCCGCGGGTGGCCCGGCTGTGGGCGGTACCGCGACCGATGCAGGATCGCCAGGTGTTGCAGGTGGCTCGTCCGTCGCAGGTGGCTCGTCCGTCGCAGGTGGCTCGTCCGTCGCAGGTGCCGCGGGTGTCGCCGGTGGCTCGTCCGTCGCAGGTGGCTCGTCCGTCGCAGGTGGCTCGTCCGTCGCGGGTGCCTCGTCAGTCGCAGGTGCCGCGGGTGTCGCCGGTGCGTCGAATGTACCGGCTTGCGTCGCGGGAGGGGATCCCGCAGATGAAGGCGCAGCGGGCATCGATTGCACCACCCTGACGTTTGCCAATCAGCCTTGCGACGATCCAACGGCTGAATCTGCTGGCATGGGCGTGCCCTACGGCGTAAATTTGTGCGAGACCTTCGCAGACGAACGCCAGGGTTCCGCACAGGCGCTGTACGCCTGCCTCAACACCCTAACCGTTCCCGCTGAGGGATGGTGCGGCGAGGCTCACGCCGCACAAGCCTTGAATTGTTTGACGAGAGTGAAGCAAAATACCTGTGCTTCAAGTTCTGCCAAGACTGCCTGTGCCGATGTGAGCGCACGTTGTACCGGCGTATCGGTCGCAGAATGTGTCGCCGATCTCAGTCTGCGCAGTGACAGTTCTGCGGCAACCGTAGATCCCTGCGTCGAGGGTGGCGCGGGCTACAGCTGTGAGCTGGCCTATCAAGGCTGCTTGGACCTGCCGGAGCGCTACCTCGATACAACCGCCACCTGCGCCGCCCGGATCGCTAGCTGCAGCGCGCTGACCGCAGCGGATTGCAGTACAGCTTTCTGGGACTACCCCTACATCTTCGAATCGATGTATCGCTCAGTGGACGCCTGTGCGAAAGCCATGGTGCTTGCGGGCTCGCCCTGCGACGAAGCGCTCACGACTTGCGCCAGTCGCCACTACGGGGCATAGCCCCTCGTTTGCCACTTCCGGCAAACAAGCGCAAAATCGCCGTTTTCTTGCATGTCATCCGGTGAAAGTTCCCCCAAGGTCATTAGGCCCACTGCCGCAGCGGCACCCTGGGCCGAAGGGCTGTTTACGGTGGGTGTTACCGGTACCAACGGCAAGACCTCCACAACGCTGCTGATTGCGGAGGTCTTGCGCTCGACAGGTCAGGCTGTTGGCGTTGAGACCACCATCGGAGCTGGCACCAAGACCCATCAATACGAACCGCGCCACGCGAGTGAGTTTCTCGCTCGCGTGCGCCGCGCCGTTGACGGCGCGGCTTGCCAGTTCGCCGTCGAGGTTACCAGCGAAGCCCTCGCTAACGGGTGGGCCAAGCGCTGGCGCTTCGACTTGGGCGTTTTTACCAATCTCTCTCAAGATCACCTGAACGCGCACGGCTCCTTCGAGCATTACCTCGCGAGCAAGGCGCAACTGTTCGTGCACCTCGCCCCAGGCGCGCACGCGGTCCTCAATGCGGCCGACGAAGCGTCGCTATTCATCGATCAAGTGCTGCCCGCGGATGTGCATCGCTGTTGGTACGCCTCTCCCAGTCGCGGGCCCTCGCTCGTCTTGCCCGATCTGGCCGCTGCGAGTCACCAACTCACCCTGGACGGCACGGAGATCACGCTGGCACCCTCCGCACTCGCCGAACAATTGGGTCCAAAGTTGAAGACACAACTCCTCGGTGCTGTGTTCGCCGAGAATGCACTCGCGGCAGCCTGCGTCGGTCTGCGTTGTGGGATCCCCCCCGAGCAGATCTTGGCGGGAATTCATTCGCTCGACCGCGTCCCGGGACGCTTTGAATTGGTTTGCCGAGCGCCCGTGGTAGCCGTCGATTTTGCGCACACCCCTGACGCCTTAGCACGCACCTGCGACGCTGCGCGCGCGCTGGCCAATATGCTCGGAGCATCGCGGGTTATCGTTGTCTTCGGCGCTGGTGGCAACCGCGACCAAGCCAAGCGTGGGCCCATGGGGCAAGCCGTCGGCGCGCGCGCCGACTACGCCATTATAACCAGTGACAACCCACGCGACGAGGCACCCAAAGTCATCGCGCGACCGATCGAAAGCGGCTGTCGGCGAGCAGGTCGAGCCCACGTGCAGGTGGAGCTCGACCGTCGAACGGCGATCGCCCGCGCGCTAGACCTAGCCCGCCCCAACGATGTAGTCGTGATTTGCGGGAAGGGTCACGAAACGGGTCAGACAATTGGTCCCGAAACCCACCCCTTTGACGATGCCGAGGTGGCGCGCCGGCTCGTTGCCGGATGCACCTAGAGCGCAGCCCGCTTCTAGCCACAGCGCGGCGAACACGGATCGATGCTACGCACCAGGTCACTTTAGTCGACCTTTCCCCGCGACAATGCTATGGGGGAACGTCGTGCGAGCTTTTCCTGCAGCTTTTTGCCTAGTCGCAGCCCTTGTGTTGTCTGCGAGTCAGCCGGTCTTAGCTTTCGAGAACCAGTGGCATTTGGGTGTCGGCGCTGGGATTGCCAACTACGATCGGGGCAGCTCGGTGGCTCCAGCTTTTGGGATCCATGGTGCCTATGGTCTGAGTGATAGCTTCGATGCGCGTCTCGAACTCATCAACTCCTGGCACTCGAGTGACCCATTGGGGGCGGCGCTCCTGGGCGTGACTTGCAAGCTTGACGTCATCCAGCTCATCCCTTGGGGCGGGCTCGCCGTGGGCGGCTACTACCTGGGTGACGGCTTGTCGGGCAAGGGGCGTAACAGTTTCGAACCGGGCATGGCCGCACTCTTCGGTCTCGACTATGCCTGGTCTCGCGAATGGGGCCTGTCGCTCGCGCTCGGGCTGCACATGCTGCCCTTTGCCGAAGATCGGACGCCTGTTGCTGTGCGCGCCACGACGGCCCTGTTGAGGGTCGAACATCGCTGGGGATGGTGAGCGAGCCATGGGGCGCGCCATCCAAGCGAGTTTCGCTCTGGGTCGGCGTTCCATCGCGTTCGCGTGTTTGAGCCTCTTTGGCAGCATGACATTGGGCTGCAAGTGTTCGCCGTCACGGTCAAATGCTCCTGTGCCAACGCGTGCCTCGATGCCATCGACGGCTGCGCCAGCGCCAATTGCTCCACCGATCGAGATCGAAACCGCGTTCGTTGCGCTGATTCGCGCTCGAAGGTTTGCTGACGCGCAGCGGTTGCTTGCTGGACTTACCGCGGAGAAAGCGGCTCAGCCTTCCTATCGGTTCGTCAATGCGTACCTAGCCGTTCGGAACAACGACGGCAAAGTGGCGCTACCGCTACTGCTGGGTTTGGAGGACAAGCTCGCTGAGCTTGCTCCAGACATCGAACGGTTGCGCGCTGAGGCGCAGCTCCAAACGGCGGATGCTTTGCTTGGTGCGGCGTGGCTGGACGAGCATGGTCGAAGCGATGGGTGGCTCGAAGCCGCACGCTCGCTAGCGCGTCTCGGGCAGCGCGATGCGGCGCTTACGGCCATCGACAAGGGATTGACGCGCGCTACGGCGCGGTCAGGGGCGCGCATGAGCGCGCTTGCGGCCAACCTGCATGCCTGCCGCCTCGAGCTACAGAAGGCGGCGGGCGATGCGGCCCACGTCCAAGAAGACCTGGTCTGGTTGGCACTCGAAGCGCCGGCGCATCTCGCCTCGCGCGAGGCGGTTGCCCAGGCTCTCGACGCTGCGCGTTTCAGCCTCGAGGCCAAACAGCAGTTGCAGCGGCTGCGGCGCTTGGCGGACGCGGGCTGGGTCGAGCGCGTCGATTTGGAGCTTTCTCGACTTTCCGCAAGCACGGCACGCCTGGTGAGCCCAGCGCTTGCGGCCTACCTTCACGGACGCGTGCGGCAGGTGGCTCGTCGCGAGCAGCTCGAGGGCGCAAAGTTTCTCGAGCGCGCTGCCGACGCGAAGATGGACGACGCAACTCAGTGCCGCATCGATGCGGCTCGACTCTACCTGCGTGAGGGCGATTTGGCCCACGCTCTGCGCCTGTACGACCAGGTGGCCCAGCTCGATCGCGGTCGCAGCCAGGAGGCTCAATTCTATGCGGCGCGCGCGGCCGCGATCCTCGGCGAACCGCGGCGCGGCATCGAGCGCTACACTCGTCTCATCGAACGCTACCCTGCGGGTCGTTGGCGCGGGCTCGCAGAGCAGGAACGCGGGCTGACTTGGTTGGCCCTGGGGGACGCAAAGCAGGCCGAGCCGCGACTCGCGCAGCTTTCCGGGGATCGCAGCTATCGCGAGCAGCGCCCGCTGTTGCTTGAGCTTGCGGGTCTTGGTGCGTGGCTATTGGGGAACAAGGACGCAGCTGTCGAACGCTGGCGAACCGTACTGAAAGAGGCCCCGCTAAGTTTGGCTTCTGCCTTTGCTGCCGCTCGGCTGCGCGACGTTCGGGAGCTTGCATCGAGTCAAAGGCTCGATGCGGCACTGCTTGCTCGGCACGACCCCACGGATTTATCACGCCGAACAGAACAACTGCTAGCTTTTGGGATTGAGGAGTTGGCAGCTGGGGCCTACGCGAGCGAACGCTTGCGCACGGCAACGACTGCGAGTACCTGCGCTGGTTGGTCGAAGGTTGGCTACGGTGCGCGAGGCTATGCTCTGTCGCGAGCGCTGCGTGACGCGGTGGAACCCACAGAGCCACCCACCCTAGCGACCAAGTGGAAATGGGACTGCAGGTTTCCTCGACCCTATGCGAGCATCGTGGAAGAGTTCGAGACCGAGTATCACCTGCCAGCGCATTTGCTGCATGCGGTCATGCGACAGGAGTCGGGTTTCGATCCGGACATCCTGTCGCCAGTGGGTGCTGTGGGCCTCTTGCAGCTGATGCCGCAGACCGCAAGCCGATTGGCCGAGGAATTGAATCTGGCTGGCAGCGTCGAGCTCAGTGAGCCGAGGACGAATCTCCGGCTCGGGGCGGCCTACCTGCGCAAGTTGCTCGATGTTTTCGACCAGGATCTGGTGCTAGCCGTGGCTGCCTACAACGCGGGACCAAAGGCGGTCGCGCTCTGGCAGCGGCATGCTGGCGCCGGCACTGTCGAGCTGTTTGCCGCCAGAATCCCCTACGCTGAGACGCAAAAATACGTCGAGCGGGTCCTTTCCAACCTCCTTTTCTACCGCTACCTCCATGGCCTAGACCGAGATTTGGAGGGACTTTCACTCTCCCTGCCAAAGGAATTGAAGGATTGTACCGGGCTTTACTAGGGCGACGCTCGGTTGGCAGTAGCCGAACCCTTGGACCGAAGCTAGTCTAGTCGTTACCGTGAAGTTGAAGCTCGGTCTTGCTTGTGCTGTGTGCGTGCTCGCGACAGGCGTGTCCGATGCAAGCGCGCAGTCGATCTTGGATTGGGCCAGGGGTCGTGGGCTGGCCGGGGCGCAACCCTTCGACGATTCCATCGCCCTGCCCGGCGAACTGTTGCGGCCATGGATCGATCGCGAACGTGGCACGGCATTCATTGGGTTCTCGATGGGTCACGATCGCTGGCAATCGCCGGTCACCCATCGGCTAGACAACGATCTGCGGCTCGACGGCGAGTTGGCGCTCGCCGCCGACAGCTACGAGCCCGTTGTCGGAATGTGGGGCACGAGTTCTCGCGCGAGCCTAAGGTTCGCTTTGGGTGGCAGTTCGAGCAATGTGCACAGCGAGCTAGCCGGTGAATTGGCAACCGGGGCATTGCTGACGCTCGACAAGCGAGGTAGTGGTGCCGTGGCACGGATTTCGGGATCGGGGGCTGCCCTACTCGAACCAGATGCGAGCGCGGTTCTGGCCAACGTGGGTGTCCCATTTGGCTTTACGATCAACAAACTGCGCTGGTACGGCGAGATGCTCTTGTGGCCATCTCTTGGCTGGGCGTCGGTCACACTCGATCGGAACAACCGTAGCAGCGGGCCGCTCTTCATGGGCGCCGTCGGTCGATTCGGCATGCGCACCACCTGGATCGAAGCCAACTTTCTGCGCAGCGCGATCGAAGCAGATGTCCAATCGACGCGCCTGTCGGTCTGTACCCAATTCGAGCCGTTGACCTTCTGTACCGACGGTTGGTGGCTCCACGTGCACGACATTTTGGACAACCAGCCCGCCTCGTACGCGCGCGTGGGGATCCGCATTGGATTGGGCCAAAGCGTCTGGCGCACGGCCGAATCCCTGGTGCGAACCTTTCAGTGAACTGGCACGCCTGCTGATTGGTTGTAGGCTCTTCGGGCCATGTCCGGTAGCGATCCGTCTTCTATCGTCATCAAGGGGGCGCGCGAGCACAACCTTTGTATCGAACAACTCAGCATTCCCAAACAGAAGCTGGTGGTATTCACTGGGGTCAGCGGTTCCGGCAAATCCTCGCTGGCGTTCGATACCCTCTATGCCGAGGGCCAGCGTCGCTACGTCGAGTCACTCTCGAGCTACGCGCGGCAGTTCCTCGGTCAACTCGACAAGCCTCTGTTCGATCACATCAAGGGGCTGAGCCCCACCATCGCCATCGAACAGAAGACAGCCAGTAGTAACCCGCGGTCCACCGTGGGCACGACTACCGAGATCCTCGACTATCTCCGCGTGCTGTATGCTCGCGCGGGCACGCCCTATTGCCCCACCTGCCAAGTCCCCGTCGAGTCGCTGGCCAAGGACGAGATCCTGCAACGAATTGCCCAGATTTCTGGCACGGTGACGCTCCTAGCGCCGCTCGCCGAGAATCGTAAGGGCGAGTACAAGGAGCTACTCGAGGGGTTGAGCAAGCGCGGATTCGCTCGCGTTCGGATTGACGGTGACGTCGTGCGCTTGGACCAAGTTCCGACGTTGCACAAGCGGAGCAAGCATAGCATCGAGCTTGTGGTCGATAGGTTTGAACCGAAGCGTGTGTCGCCCCAGCGTCTCGCGGACTCGCTCGAGACTGTGTTGACTGAGGGCAAAGGAACGCTGCTCGTCCTCAGTGCCAACGATACCGTTCAGCGCTTCGGACAGAGTCGCGCCTGCCATCAATGTGGAATTGCCATCGGCGAACTCTCGCCGCAGCTCTTCTCCTTCAACTCGCCGCTCGGGATGTGCCAGGGGTGCAATGGCCTGGGCATGTCCGGCGAGATCGATCCGCGACTGCTCGTTCCCGACGTGAAGCTCACCATCCGTCAAGGTGCGATTTTGCCTATGGCCAACGTCATGGCCAAGGGCTCCGGAATAAACTTCGGGATCTTCGAAGCGCTTGAACGCGAAATCGGGATCGATTTAGATCGGCCTTGGGCAAAATTGCCGGAGAAGCAGCGGCAGTTGGTGCTCTTTGGCACGGGCGATCGACGGGTGCAGGTCAGTTGGGAGGGTTCCCACGGCAAGGTATCTTGGCCGATGCAGTTCGAGGGCGTCGTACGTACCTTGATGCGGCGCTTTCGTGAGACGAAGAGCGACGAGATGCGTCGTTACTACGCCCAGTTCATGTCGGAAGCGCCCTGTCGCGATTGCGAAGGGTCGCGCTTGGCCCCGGTAGGTCGCAATGTTCGCATCGATGACCACAGCATCGTTGACCTCTTGCGCATGCCCGTGCATCGTGCGCTTGCGTATTTCGGTGCGCTGCACCTTACGGGGGCTGCTGCAGATATCTCGTTGGAAGTCATCAAGGAGATCCGCGCTCGCCTCGAGTTCATGCATGCCGTGGGCTTGGGCTATCTGACTTTGGATCGCTCTTCGACCACCTTGTCTGGTGGGGAAGCGCAACGTATTCGCCTTGCCGCCCAGCTTGGCAGTGAGCTCTCGGGGGTGCTTTACGTACTCGATGAGCCTTCGATTGGGCTGCATCCGCGCGACATGGACCGCCTGGTGGGCACGCTGCGTCGGCTACGCGACGCCGAGAATACCGTGATCGTCGTGGAGCACGAGCGCGGGACGATCGAAGCGGCGGATCATGTCATCGATTTTGGGCCTGGCGCGGGCACGCTCGGTGGTCATGTCGTTTTCGAGGGGACACCCAAGCAATTGATGCGTTCGGGGACCTTGACCGGACAGTATCTCGCCGGGAAAATGCGCGTCAGCTCGGTTTCTGCGCGGCGCAAACCGAAAGGTCACATCACGGTTCGTGGGGCAGCCGAAAACAACCTGCAGCACATCGATGTCGCGTTTCCATTGGGTGTGCTCGTCGCGGTCACGGGGGTGTCCGGTGCTGGCAAGAGCACGCTCGTTTCCGACATCCTGCATCCCGAGTTGGCAACTCGGTTGCACGGCGCCAAGGCGCGCGCCGGGGCCCATGACAAGATGACTGGCGTCGAAGCGATCGACAAAGTAGTCCTCGTCGACCAATCCCCGATTGGCCGGACCCCGCGCTCGAATCCCGCGACCTACACCAAGGTCTTCGATGCAATCCGTGAAGTGTTCTCGATGACCCCCGAGGCAAGGGCCCTCGGCTACGCCCCGGGGCGCTTCAGCTTCAACGTCAAGGGTGGGCGGTGCGAGGGTTGCGAGGGTGACGGCGTGCGCAAGGTCGAGATGCATTTCTTGGCGGACGTCTACGTCACTTGTGAGGTCTGCCACGGCAAGCGCTACGACGCTTCTACGCTCTCGGTTACGTATCGGGGGCTATCCATCGCAGAACTCTTGGATAGCTCCATCGATCGCGCCCTAGAAGTCTTCGAGGCACATCCCTCAATCCGTGCAACGCTCGCCACGCTGCAGGAGGTTGGCCTCGGTTACGTCAAGCTCGGGCAGCCGGCGCCCACGTTGTCCGGCGGTGAAGCGCAGCGAGTCAAATTGAGTCGCGAGCTCTCGCGTCGCGACACCGGTCGCACGCTGTACGTCCTGGATGAACCCACGACCGGGCTGCATTTCGACGATGTGGCCAAGCTCTTACACGTGCTGCATCGCCTCGTCGACGCGGGTAACAGCGTGGTGCTCATCGAGCACGATCTCGACGTTATCGCCGCAGCGGATCACGTCATCGATCTCGGTCCGGATGGTGGCGCCGAAGGAGGTCGGCTCGTGGCCGAGGGGACGCCGGAAGCCGTGGCCAAGGTCAAGGCTTCGCACACGGGTATGGCGCTCAAACGGTATTTTGCGCAACTTGCAGCGGGCAGGTAAGTCTGCACCGCCCGCGTTTGGGGTCTCGTGTCAGCCGCCGTCCGGCTTGTCTTGACAGTCCGCGTACGCGGCGCCGGTGCGGTCTCCCGGGTACCAGGAGCAAGAGCCGATACTCCAACAGAGGTAACTCGTGCTGCTACAAGTGAAATACTCCCCGACAGGGTGTTCCGCTTCTTGGCCCTTTAGGCAGCTGCCGTCCGTCTGGCAAGTGCCACAGCATACGTTCACACGGCCAAGCCTCTCGACCTCGCAACTGGTGACAGAAGCGCAAGGCTGAGCCTTGATGCGCAGACAGCCCTCGCCATACTTGCAGAAGCCACTGCAGCAGGTCTCGTAGATCTCAGCACCGTCCGTGTCGTGGCGACCCGTGAAACACGAAGAGCTATCGAGACAACTCGGATCGTATTGGCTTTGGCGGTGCAAGCATTCCCCGGTCGCCGACAGGCAGTCTCCGGCGCAGCAATCGCTGATGGTCTCTGGAGTCGCGAGCAATTGGAACCCAAGGCAACGTCGCGAGGAATTGGAGGAGCAACCGTTGTCAGAACAGGTGCCTCGGATGGTGCCGTCCCGAGTTTTAACACACTGCTCGCTTGCGGCACAGGCCTCGACGGTGGTCGGCCAGGTGTTGCTGCTCAAACAAGTCTGGCGACCGGAACTGTCCACGCTGCAGCGCGAATCGACGGAGTTTTCTTCATTGCCGCCAGGTACCGACTCCCCGATACAGGCAACGCAACCGATGTGCACACCGTTTCCCGAGCGGCGGCAATGTTGCGCCTGTCCGGCTGAAGCAACGCACGCCTGAGAGGTTCCCCAACGCCCGTTCGACTGGCACGTCTGCATAGCAGAAGAGCCAAGCGTGGTTCCATCGGACGCTAACGAGACATCGCCCACGCAGCGAATATCACCTGGCTGGCAGACAACCTCGCAGAGGGTCGTCGTTGGATTGCACTCGCCGGACGTGCAGGCCACGTTCGGTCCCCAGACACCTTTGTCTGAGCAGAGCTGATAATCTGGACCACTGCATCGGCGGGCACCGGGCGCACAAGCGTCACCGCATGCCGCGTGTCCCTGGGCATTGTCGGTGCACGCCTCGCCGGATGCGCACAAGGTGAATTCCCAGTGGTGGGACTGGCACGTGCGGTAGGCGCCTCCCTCAGTAGCGCATTCACGCCAGCCTTCCGCTTGGTCGCAACGATTCGGATCCTTACAGATGCCGAAGCCGTCACTCTCAGGCAAGCACATCCCCTCATCACAAGTGACGGCCAGCTGGAGTTTACCATCGTCCCCGCACTTGCGGATCTTCTCGGCCGAACAGCGCCCGCGTGTCTGGTACGTCTCCAAGTCGTATTCCAGGGCGCCGCAGTCCGCATCACCACAGACAACCTTGTTGTTCGTTGGTACGACGACGCACGCGAGAATTCCGCTGCCGAGCTCATTGCAGCTCTTGCTCGACCACTTGCCGTCTTCACCGCAGCTTTCGATCGCAGTGTCGTCATCGGAGCAACGACGGTCGCCTGGTGCGCAATCGGCGTAACAGGCCGCTTCGCCGTCGTCGTTGACGGTACAGGCGCTAGGAGAACTACAGAGGTAGCTTACCCAACCGAGTCTACCGTTGTCCAACGTTTCGCAGCGGCTCATTCGATCGCCGCTAGAGTGATTCCCCGTTGGGTCGCCACAAGTGGTCTTGTTCTCGACGCAGGGCGGTAGGTAGCACTCGTGATGGGCGGTCGTTTGGTTGTAGACGCAATCCTCTAAGGCTCGACACATCGAAACGGTGTAACCGGAACCATCTGCAGAGCAGGTTTGCACGCCAACCAGGTTGAGGACATCCTTCTCGGTGCAAACGGTCTCGCCCACGGCGCAAGTCGAGCCCACGCAGGCGCCCCACCGGCACTTGGTACCGTTAGTACAGGTTTTGAGCTCAAAGCCGGAACCGTCGAGTTTGCAGACCACAGCCGTTTGCTCGTCCCGACAGGTGTTGTCGTTGCCTGCGCTGCACGCAGCGGTAAGATCTGGGACACAGACACCTTTTTCACAGGTCATTCCCGTCAGGCACTCGTGTTCGACATAACCAGAACCGTCGGTGCGACACTCGCGCACCACCCGGGTTGCTGCACACATTTTACTCCCCGGGTTGCAGCTCCCAATGCATTCACCATCTTTGCACTTGAATCCATCGGGGCACTCGGACGTGACCCAGCTCGAACCATCACCCAGACAGATGCGCTGCGTCCGGTCGGCAACGCATTCGTGCGCGTTGGGTGTACAGGCGGCATTCGAGTGGCAGTTCCCGTCCTTGCAGCTCTGCCCGGCTTCGCACGCGGAGGTGAACCATTTGCCATCTTCGATGCAAGTCTGGACTATCTGGGTGGTAAGGCATTGGGTGGTGCCGACCGAACATGGTACTTTGGAGGCGACGCAGGTGTTGTCCCGACACACTTGAGAGCTGGCGCAAGTGAAAGTGGCCCATTGCCCCTGTGGGTCGCAAATCTGGCTCACTTGATTGCTCAGGCATTGAGTGGTGCCAGGCGAGCAGGGCTCTTTGGTGGTGACGCAGGTCTTGTCCTGACACACCTGGGTGTTGGGGCACTGGAAGGTGGCCCACTGCCCCTGCTGGTTGCAGATTTGGCCGACTAGCTCCGACAAGCAGGCGGCCGAACCGGGCGGGCATTGTTCCACCGTCGACGAAACGAGTCCGCCACGTGAACCGCACCCAGCCAAACCGAATACCACGGATGCCAATTCCGCCATCAGAGGCAGCCCACAGCGATAAAGTCTCATGATTTGCCCAATAGGTGACATTTGAGCGGCCTCGTTGCCCAAAGTCAGCTTCTCTGACCGAGAAGCGCCTCTAGACTACCTGAACGAGCTAAAGAGTGTCCAGAGCTCCGTCCAAAGTGCATGGCTTCACGTGCGCGCATGGCACTCCATCGGTGCCGCAATCACCGCGATTCTTTCCGTGGCTTCGCTGCTAGACGCGGTTCTGGTCTGGCCGCCTTCGATGACGTTGGCGTCGCTCCCGGGGGGAGGCCGGTTCGTTCGTTCGCGTCCGAGAACACAGGCGGTTCGTCCTCGCTGGTCGGTTCGTCGCGGTTGCCGAGCGGTTCGAGCCATCGGGTGGCGTGGATGACGACGCGGACGTCAGCGCGGACGTCCGCGTGGACGCGGATGACGGCGCGGGTGTCCTTGAAGAGGGGATTGGCTCAATTCTGCCCTCACCTGGCTACACGAGCTTCAACACCGCGGCAACGACAACGTTCGCGATGGATACGAGGAATCCAAGCGCGCCCAGGACTGGAAGCGGATCAGGCTTGTTGTCTTCGAGCATGACCTTTTCGCCCCTTCCAGGGCGCATTTGGCCGCAAAGAGCAAGAAGAGTACAGTCGCAAGGACTGCGATCGGAGCCAACATGCTCGCCGACAGAAGAAAGTACTTGTGTGAGTGATATGCCCGAAAGTTGAGTACCAGCCACTGTGGATAGTGGCGCATCCGAAGCGCCAGATCCGTCTTGCCAGCATAGTCTTCGAAGCCAACGAGAATTCGACCCGGTATCACCATGGCTGCACAGATCCAAGCCATGGCGCCCGCAATCGACAGGTTAGAAAACACCCAGAAGATCCCCCTTACACCCGACGAGTCCGTGATTCTCCTGAGAATCTACCGAGAAACTAGCAGTGCTGTTAGGTCAAACGGATAGTTGGCGGTCGCCAGGACCGGAAAGGAGACCACCATCCAGGCCTTTAGCAAATGTGGCGGCAGCAACTGAGGGTAGTCTGGATGCACGAGAGTCATCGACAATGACCCACCATCCGAGGAGGCGATCGTACCAACGTACGCGCTCACTTCTCGTCATGAAGTACGTGTCGAATCCTGCGCCGAGCGCAGGCGGCACAGCGGTGAGCGCAACAAGTACGGGCCAAAATGCCATAAGCCCCATGATAAAGGACTGCGCTCGAAGTTCCAGGAACAACGGCGCAGTCATTGCCCAACACGGCGAGCATCACGGCAAACCTTTGAGTCGGCTGCTCCCTCGCCGCCAGCGAGACGCCCATTCGACATCTCGCCAGCGGTGATCACGTCAGGCCATGCTTCAGACGGTCAACTCACCACCAATCGATGGTTACGTCGATCGGACTGGTCGTGACGATTCGGAGCTTGATGTCCCGGTTTGGCGGCACCGAGAGCTGTTCACCCCAGCCGAGCGAGGTCGGCTTCAGCAGGTCGCTGCCGACAGCGTATTTGACCGCTGCTTGCCAGGCATGCTTCAGCTGAATCACGCCGCTCGTGCCGGTGTGAATCTGGAATCGACCGAGCCCGTTCACGCGGCGAACGACGTTGCGCTGAGTAAGCTTTACGACCGGGACTACGGATTGGGCAATCCCCGAGTGACGAGCATCGGCGCGGTACATCGGCCAAGGCTGGGCGTTGCTTGCGGGGGTCGTGAGATCCCAAGCAAACAGACGCGGCCATGGCATATCTGCGTTGAGCCCCTGATCACGTGTCTCCGTCCACACGAGCTCCAGGCGACCGTCGCCATCGATATCGGCGACACCTGGGGATGCGTCGGGGAAAGGCCAGGCGCCATAAGTGGGACGAGCCATATCGGCGATGGACGTACCATCGTAGCGGAACGCTTGCATCGCGAACCCGTAACGCTGCTGGCGTTCCTCCGACCAGTACTCCTGCTGCCGCGATGCGATGACTTCGCTGCGTCCATCACCGTCGAGATCCACGACGATCGGCGCGTTGAAGGCCATGTTGAAGAGCGAAGGATCGGTTGGGTTGTTCCGAGGCCAGCCGGGCATCACATTGCCGTTGCGGTCCCAGACGTAGAACGCACCCGTGCCATCGCTTCTTACCAGCGACGATAGAATCTCTAACGATCCATCGCCGTCCAGATCAGCGAGAACGAGCGGATCTAGCATGGTGGCGTTCGGGTACCAGGCGCTCAGTAGCTGCCCGGTGTGGTGGTAGATCGCAACCTTCGCGAAGGTAGAGTCTGATGGGTCGCTCGTAACTGCCGCAATTTCGAGGTCGCCGTCATCGTCCAAGTCGCCCACTACCGGGAAGCTTCCCTGGGATTCGTATGACGAATTGGAGAGCGTCTGCGGCCAACCCGGAAGGACCGTGCCTTGCGCGTTGAGCACGACCAGTTGAGCGGGGCTGCCATCGAGCCCTACGACCACCTCCATTCTCCCGTCCTTGTTCAAGTCCGCCACCGTGGCCGCGCCCTTGATGCCGTAACCGAGCAACGCTGGCCATCCAGGCAAGTAGCTACCGTTGCCCTTGTACACGTATATCCCCGTCTGGGACTCGGTGGCAACGATGTCGAGCACGCCGTTGCGATCCACGTCGGCCAGCGACAGCGACACCGACGCCCATCCGTCGCTCGTGACTGCGCGGGGCCAACCGGGCTTCGCCACGCCGGTTGCACTCCATACGAAGATTGTACCCGAGGAACTAACTGCTATGACCTCTTTGTTGCCATCGCCGTCGATATCCCCGACCACGGGCATGGCCCTGAGCGACGGGGAGCCATCGTCTGCAGTGGCAAGTGACTTTGGCCAACCCGGCAGGAGCGTGCCGGCTCCCTTGAAGACGCTCACGTTCTCGCCCCAGCCGGTGATGATTTCGACCTGACCATCACCGTTGAGATCCGCCATGGTGACAGGCTCTACTGGCATATTGGCGTACTTGTTCGTGAAGGCGAGTTCGACGGGCCACCCCGAATGCACCAGAGCATCCACGACCAGCTCGACGCTCTCGGAGGTGACCGAGCCGTTCGTGTTCGTCACGTCCAGGATGATCCGGTAGTGACCGGCGCGAAGGTTCTGGGTGCGCCATACACCCAAAACGCCGTTGGCTACCGGTTGCCGGCCACCATTTGGCAGCGTCAAGTCTGCAGTTACCGGCGCACCATTTTCAGGCGTCTGAATGCGGAGCGCATAGCTCTTGAACGTTCCCGGTGCGGCAATGCCCATGATGGAGATATCACCGCCGCGGACAATACTGGTAGGCTTCGGCGACGTGATCGCGACGCGATCGAGCGTCAACTGATGTAGATCGTCATACGTCGCGCCGTTGGTCTTGAACACCCGGACTCGCAGCGTGTAATCGCCATCGGAGAGCTTCGACGCGTCCCAGGTGCCGAGTGTGCCCGCGCGAACGGAGCTGACACTGCTGATGATGGTCGTCCAACTCGTCGGCGCACTTCCTTTGCCGAACTCCAAGATATACTTCTGGAATTGTTCGCCATTGGCGCTGCCCGCGACAGTTACCTGCGGAGTCTGCACGACCAAGGGCAACTGAATCAGCGCTTCGAGCGGTGTCGGTTCAATGCCGAGTTTTGCGGTGTCAACGCGGCCGTAGCCCAGATCGGGATCATAGCCGTTGCCGTTGACGTCGAGGCTCGTGCGACGCAAGACCTGCCGCACCTGCTCCGGTGAATAATCGGGGTGAAGTCCCAGAATCAACGCGGCGGCGCCGGCCACGTGCGGAGCAGCCATGGAGGTGCCGGAGAGCCGCACGTAAGCATCACCGACGTTTCGGTCCTCGTTACAGATCCACGGGTCAAGGCAGTTCGCCGCCCTGAGCGACAGCATTCCGCGTTCCGGCTCGATGCCTGGGTCGTTTGGATCGCCTGCACCAGGTGCACCGACGTCCACCAAACCGAAGTTGGAGAATGGGGCTCGAGTGTCTCCGGGCGTCGTCGCGGTCACGACGATCGATTCGGGCTGGTTCTGGGGCGAGATGCTACGAATGTCACTGGACGCATTGCCTGCAGCAAACACCACGACGCTGCCCGCTGCGTGCGCCGTGCGAACCGCATCCTCGACCACGGGAACCGAGGGACAGCTAGTCCCGCAGGCGTCCCAGCTGTTGTTGATGACGTCTGCGCCGTTTTGGGCGGCGTAAAGGACGCCTTGACTCAGGTTGAAGACGGTGGTGTCCGTGTGGAATGCGAAGACTCCCACGGGCATGATCCGAGCGTCCGGTGCCACGCCCACGACGCCCAAGCCGTTGTTGTCTTGAGCTGCGATCGTGCCAGCGACATGCGTGCCGTGGCCGACGCCATCGTCGGTCTGGTTGCTATTTTGGAGGAAGTTCCAGCCGTGCACGTCGTCGATGTAGCCGTTTCCGTCATCATCGACGCCGTTGTCCGGGATCTCGCCCGGGTTGGTCCAGACATTGCCGGCAAGATCGGGGTGGGTGATATCGACGCCCGTGTCGACCACCGCCACGACGACACCGTTTCCGCGTGTCCCGTCCCAGGCCTGTTGGGTATGCATCAGCTGCAGATCCCAGAGATCCGACCTTGGCTGACCCCAGCTTCCAGAGCTGGCCCAGTACGGGTCGTTCGGTACATAGGCGAGTTTTGCAATATAGTTCGGATGCACGTAGTCGACGTGCGGATCGTTCTTTAGGTCTTGCATTGCAGCATGCAAATCCGCGGAGGCGGGCAGGTCCAACCGGTATACGTTGACCAGATCCTCGACTGGCGCGACGTGGTGGCGCGCCTTGACCAAGGCGGCGCTCTTCGCACGACCTCGGAAGAGTGCCTTCGCCGCACCAGTGGTCATTCCTTCTCTGCCGTGAACCAGACTCGAAGCACGGAAGATGCCGTGGCGTCTTACGTGCACGTCCAGAGAGGGAGAACCGTCCGCGGTGGCGGAGGCAAACGAGCGGCCCTGTGACAGACAGGTTTGCACGTCGTCCGTCACGCCGACCTGTTCATTGGACTTGAATTTGACGACGAGTTGTCCGGCAACGAAATCGTTACCGGATGGCTTGGCAGAGCCGCCTGTAACGGAATTTGGCGTCGTCGACTTGGCAGGCGTCGCGCCAGTAGCTGGCGACTTTGCAGAGCTAAGAGCCTGTTGGCTCGACACAGTCTGCGTTACTTCGGTCGATTCCCCGTTATTGCAACCACCTATCGCCGCTGCAATGAGAATCAGCAGTTGCGGGGCTCTTCTAGAGCTATAGCGTCGGATCATCATCTGGTACCTTTCTCGTCCATGGATCGCCATGGGCCGTCCTTCCATGGCGCTCACGTTTGACCTTGAAATTCACCAATCTTCACAAGTTTGTCACATTGCTCACGCAGTGTGAAAAGGGTTAATCTCAAGGCGGCGGTACCGTATCACGTTTTTGGCGGGACTCTGGAAACCTTACTCGAGCGTGGGAATCGTCCAATCGACCCAGGTGTCTTGGGCGAACGTGTAACCACCATCTGTCTTCAGGACATGGGTGCTCGCCGTGCCGCCACCCACCAAGTACTTCTCCACATAGGCGGTCACTTCGGTCTGTTGTGACCCGTTCCATTCGCAATGCGCGTGATCGCCGACTTGGGATACACCCATCTTGTCGGGTGCGCCCATCGCCTCCCAGATCATGTGGGCAGCCATCGAACAAGAATAGGTGCTGACGTTGCCCAGCCAAACCTGCGAGCTGTTTTCTACAATGAGCAGGGCGCGTGGTGCCACCAGCGCTTGGAGCATGTGGTGGTCGAAGGGGAGTCGCACAGCGGTGCGGTTGAACTGGCTGAATTTGCGAGTGAACCAGACGTTCTCGCCGGTGATCTCCGATAGGGTTTGAACCTGCGTTCCCGAGGCCATCTGGGCATCTGAAACGCGCCAACAGGCAGAGCCACCCGAACCCGATTCTTGAGGAATTGTCAGAACGATTCGCTCGTCGAACGCTCCCGCGATGAGGGCTCCCTTGCCGTTGCGCGAACAACCCGTGACTCCCAGTCGCGCTGGATCGATGTTGGCGTCAGGCGTCTGCTCGATGGCATCGATAAGGCGGCTGATTCCCCAGGCCCACGCCATCAGCGCCCCAGCTGTGTGGTCACTTCCGTAAAGGTCGTAGAAGGCGCCCAGGCCCCTTGAGCTACCACTCGCCTGTTGAGCGACTGTGTCGTTCGGGAAGATAATGGTCGCGACGCCCATGGCATTGAGCTTGGCTGCGCCCAGCGAGATCCCGCCGATACCAATCATCGCCGGATAGGGAGGCGCGCCCGTGGTGGGGTAGGTGATCGCCGCAGAGAACGAGATCGTGCTTTTACCATCCGAAGCCGTCACGACGACGCTCTTGCCGTCAAATGCTCCGGTGACCGAATCAGGGCGGCTCGGTTTGGCACCCAACTCGTACTCTTGCGCCTGCGCGCCAATTTCGGTGCGGCGACAGGGCCACTGTTCCATTCGGCTGATGCGCGTGCCGTCTGGAGACAAGAAAGGGTCAGGCAGCGCGGCATTTTCGGTCAGGCTGGAATAGGCAGGCGGCACATAGGAATCGCACGAGCCAATTGGCGTGGCGCCACCCGACCCGCCAGTGCCACCACTGCTCCCGGTGCTTACGGGGTGCGCTGGAGCTTCGCACCCCGTGCTGCTGCTGCGAATGCAGGGCTCTTTCGAGCCGCCACAGCCGGCCAACGCGAGGACTGCCAATGCCACCATCCCGGGGAGCCAACGGTTATTCATGCGACGCATGGGCTCCGCATAGCACCTTCGTAAACGAGATTGTAGTAATTGTCGCGCGACTCAACGACTAACCCCGAGCGCGGCGATCATTCTTTCGGGATCCGCAATCGTGTCAAGTCGGGACGAAGCACCGGCATGCGAGAGCGTGATGGTCGCTTCACTCGTTGCCGCGAGGCTCGATGAAGAATGTGACGAACTTGAAGTGGCTTCCGGGTCGATTGGTGAACCCTCCCGCCTTCATGCCAGAGCACAAGCCGACCCGGCGAATCGGCGTGCCATAACGAACCGTGGTGGTGGCCAATTCCGCGCCGGTGTTCGAGCTTTTCCGTACCGTAACCACGATACCACCAAACACCAAATCACTCGCCAGGATAGGTAATGCCATCGAGGCGCGACCATCATGACCGCAGGCATCGCTCATCGGGATGCAGGTACTGGTTTGCGTGCTCGCTGGCGTAAAGCAAACCACGGCGCCTGAACTGCACGTATCCAATGCATTTCCTTCAGCGACGACGGTCGAAAGTCGCAACTTTAACGGCATGAGCGTTTCGAGCACGCTATCCCTTTCGCCCAGAATGCAGGTGAACTTGGAAGGGCATGCCTTGAAACCGGTCATCGAACAGGCGCTTCCGCCAACGCAGGGGCCATCGCAGGACCGAGCCAAGAGCCTGTCCATCCATTCGGTATTGGTCTCAGTGATTGGGCTATTGCCGCGTGACGGCGTGCTCTGCCAAGGGGTGCCATTGGCGCTCGCTTTGGCACGCGAATTGGCCGTGAGGACCTTGACTGTGCTCATGCCAGCAAGGACCAGAATCACGGCTAGCGAGCCCGCTGCGGTGATGGCCAGCCAAGCAGGATCACGAGCCGAAGCTGAGCGCATTTGCGGCGTAGCATCGCTCTTCACCGGTCCTATTGCAAGACTAGAGAATCTCTGAGACGCTCGGGCCTCGATGCCCCAGCCCACTGGCGAATCGTCCGAGCCCGATCTCGCGAATGCGAAGACGGTCCTGTCGATGCCTGTCGCGTCGCTGCCCGATGTTGACGGGGATTGCGGCGATGCGAAGCGTAGCCAGCGAGAGTCTCGCCTGCTCGTGTTATGTGACAGCGTCGAACGACTCGTTGCTAGCCGAAGATTGACGAGTCTTGCCACCTTGGCGTTCTTTGGCGGTATCGGTGGGCCAGTAGCCGATGTGTTGCAGGGCAACCAGCAGCCGGTTTGGACGGTGGTGTTGTCCAACGCGATGCTACTATTGCTCTGGGCGGTGTTTTTCGGCTGGCTCGGCGCTATCCGGGACGAAGGCTGCGCATTCACTGGCCAGGCCGTGACGCTGCGTTGCAAAGTGCTGTGGCGCGCTTGCCTGGAAGGCTATCTGGAGCTGCTTGAGTCGGACCCCCGGATCCGTTGGGCAAGCCTCGGTGCCCACCTCGTGTTCGTGGCCAGTTTGCTCTTCGGCCTTCGTGGGATTGCCATCGTCGTGGCGGTCAGCGTGGGTTACAACGCGCCGCCTACCGACACCTTGGCTGGTATGTTCTGGGTGGGGTTGGCTGCTTTTGTTTTGGGCGTCGCGTTGCTGACCAAGGCAGCCATGGGCGTAGGCAATGCGTCACCCGAGGCGGCACAGCTTGCCCGAGCAAGTCTTGCAAACTTACCGCCCATCATTGATTTTACCCGGGACACGGAGCGTCAATTCGGCGATGGCGATCCCTTGAGCGCCACCCTCAGCGCGCTCTCAAAATGGCGAGCCAGACGGGCGCGTTCGTATGACGATGCCTATGCGTATCAGGTGGCCCTCGGACGCCTCTTGCGCAGTCGCGTCGGTAGGCTCAAGTGTCGGCGCGCAGTGTGGCTCGGTAGCGCGCGTGCCTGTGGCATTGCCGATCTAGTCCTCGGCGGGTTCTTAGTGATTCACGTGACGAAGGGGTTCTCGGCAGAGAACGCTAGTCACGCGATTGAGCAGATCCGTGCGTACCAGCGCAGATGGCCAAAGAGGCCCAAATTGCTAGTGGTCTTCGACGCCGAGCAGCGCGACGTCTTCGAGAAAGCGACCGTCGCGGCCCTGCAGAATCTACGCGAAGAAACGGCTACCATCACCGTGCGGATGTAGGGGGGAAGTGCCTCGGGCCTGCCGTGCCATCCAACCCATGACACGGACAACCAAAGGGTGCGGTCGGACCATACCCGCCGTGACTCGTCGCTCCTTCGCCAACTTGGGCCGACGTCCGTACCTAACGCAACGGTGCAAGCTTGTTGCACCAGCAACTTCTCTCGGCGTGCTCGAGGTGCCTTACGGAGGCGGCTCCAACGCGTCGGTGGGAGCTTGTTGCACCAGCAACTTCTTTCGGCGTGCTCGGAGTGCCTTACGGAGGCGGCTCCAACGCGACAGTGCGACCTTGCTGCAAACGCAACGGACTCTTCTATCAGCAATGAGCCTACCTGTGGTGCGCCCGAGCGTCGTGTTCGCACCGAACCGACCAAATGGCCCAGAATCTACGCCGAACGTCATTACATGACTTGCTGAAGCCTTCCCATCAACGATCCGACTACGGCTTGTACGATCGCCGTGGTCTGCCCGCAAACGACCACAGCCTTCTGCCCGGCCATCGTTCAGAGTACGCCCGCTTGCGCAAAGGGCCCTGCTGCGTTGCAATACGACGCCACGACTAGCTGCGCTACCGGCTACGTTTGCCCGTAGTGCGTAAGCGGCGCGGTCACGCGCGAAGCCTTGGCTTTGGCGTCTCTTCTGGCATCGACGACACGATTCTGCGGTGGAGACATCGAGTAGGACATAGACACCCTCGCACCAACACTGTGGCAGAACGGCGCAGAATGGCTGCAGCTGACCTCTCCGAGACCGGCTGCTTTCATCGCAAGCGGCGAACTGAAATTCGCGTGATAGTCTGATTGACGCCTCAATGGGCTATCGTGGCTTCACGGTCGGAGAGTGACATGGATAGGCTGCACAGAATCATGACTTGGTCGATACTCCTCACGGTGATGCCATCCACGGCCCTGCCGTGGGGATCAGTGGCGCCAGCCCAGACGCACCAACACATCTTGCATGAGGCGTACCGGCTGCTGCGCGCAGATCCTGCATACAATCCCGACCGATTCCCCACACTGGCAGAGGTCGCGGTGCACGAAGGGGTAGAATGGACGGCGATCGGCCTCGTAGGCAACAGTCCGGATGCAGCAGGGAAGACGCGATACTCCGAGCACTACTACAATCCCACCACAGGCAGAGGCGATGGTCCAGCCTCAGCGGCGAAGTACTATGGGTACCTCGCGCGTGCCACGCTGCAGATCCAGAAGCAAAAGGAAGCTACAGCGAAGTCCGCCGCATGGGGCGCGCATTTCTTGGCGGACATGTGTGTTCCGTACCACGTGGTGGGCATGCCTCGAGCCGAAGCAATCAGGACGTTGAACACGCAACTGCGCAAGCATCCCGATGCAGTGTTCCTTGGATTGAACATCCTAGGAACAGGGAAGCTCGTATTCAAAACAGTCTCACCTCTGCAAGCCGGGCAGATGAATTTCCTCCAATCTTACACGCGATTCCGCGATCAGACCGATCCAGTCGAGGTCGATTGGTACGACCCTTGGTACTATAACGGGATCACCGATCTTGGCATGGTCAAAACTTCGAGCCACATCGCGTGGGAAGCCACGCCGAAGCACGAGCAAACGACCGTGAACAACACCGCGCCGTCGTTCAAAAATGCCGGACCGACCTTCAAAGACCCGTGGATTGCGCAGTCACTCCAAGTGCAGAACCTTGCCAAGGACAGCGCCAAGGCCACTCGCGCTCAGCTCGAACATTTGTTCGACAAGCCAGAAGCGGGCATCGATCGTGCGATACAGGCTGTCTACACGGCCTGGCGGGCAAGCTTCTCTGGTATGCGGCCCAGCCTTTCGTACACCCAGAATCCGAACGGCAGCTTTCGAGTCGTGGCGCGAGTAAGAAATGCTGCTCGCGGCGGCGTTGCTGGTATCAATGCAAGGCTGACGGTGAGCGGCGGAACCTCTAAGGAAGCCACGCTTGCAGGCAAGGCTACTGCGATTGGGTCGAGTCTCGAGAAGGAGATCAAGGCTTGGGACGTGCAAGCGGCGCGCGCGGGTTCCGCGGTTGCGCTCAAGCTCGAGGTGATTGGAACCTACAAGGAACCCGACCTGCAGTATGCTGTCGTCGAGCACATTATCGAGCTAGACGAGCCCGACGCATACACGCTGGTGAAGCTTTCGCCGGATATCAAAGACGGCGCTCCCAACACCCCCGTGGAGTTCAAGGCCACCGTCACTGGACTGTCGCGCCACATCAAGGAGGTTGGTTACAAGTTCTATGTGGACGACGGTTCGACCATCCGGTGCTGCAACTACCAATACAACGACTCGGTGCTGAGCGGCGTCGTCTCTCCAAGTAACCGCGGTGTGATCATTCCTTTCGAGCGCAAGTTCCCGAAGGGCGGCAAATACCGCGTCGCAGTCGAGATATGGGACGGCCCGCCGCCAACTACCAAGCTTGCCGGCAGCACCACACCTCCGAAACTTCTAGCCAATAGCGGTGTCGATGTCGAAATGAATCCCTTGCGTGAGTGCCCATGCCAGGGTTTTGACCCTAGCAAGCCGCGTGAATTCCCAGCCGCTTGCGGCGGGGGGCGATGCATAGAGGTTCAAGGACGGATCGTGCAGCTCAGCAACGGCGGTTGCAACATTACGCTTGAGCCACATCCCTACCACCAGAAGGAACAGGGTCTCCCTGCGTCACTGAATCTGACGGCCTGCGGACGCGCCTATGCCCCCACTTGGACCAAGAACTTCCAAGGCTCGATCAATGTGACGGCTGGCGTCATGCCGATTCCCTGATCTTGGCACTAGACTAACCGTCTCTCCAAGCCGGACCAGGGATCCCAAACGCTCGAAATTGAGTCATGCCCCAAGATAACGCGACGCTGCGTAAATGGTGATTGCACCCTGGGTACTGATCTCGCGCTCGAAGCGCAATCCGACTTTTTGCATGAGTGCAGCATGCTCGTCAGCGGAACGTTCACGTCCGCCGTCGACGAGCGCCAGCATAATCACATCCATGAGTTTCCCAGGGTTGGGTATCCCTGCAGGAGCAATGCCCTGCTCGATGATTAGTACACGTCCATCCTCGCGCATTGCGTTGCTCACGCGTCGCAAAATGGTTTCAGCGCGAGCATCGTCCCAGTTGTGCAGGATGTGCTTGAGAATGTACAGATCTCCATCTTTGGGCACGTCCTCGAAGAAACTTCCGCCAATGAACGCACAGCGCTCACGGAGCTCCGGCGCAAACTCTCGCGATGACGATTCAATGACCTCTGGGAGATCGAAGACCGTTCCCTGCGCGCCACCATTGCGTTCAAGTATGCGAGACAACAGCAAGCCATGACCGCCACCAATGTCCACGATGTGTGAAACATTCGCAAAGTCGTAGGCACAGAGTACCCAATCCACTTCCATCCCACTAAACGTCGACATCGCCCTGGCGAACAGCTCCCGCTCGGGCGCATGCTTGGTCAGCCAACTGAAGAGCCCTTCGCCGTGACGTCGCGAGAAAGCTCCCTGCCCGGACCTGACCGCGTCGGCCAAACCGAGGTAAGCGGTCCCGCACCATTCGGATCCGTTCATCAGCGCTAGAGCGTCGAATGAACCCGGCATGTTTGGCCGCAAGCATTGGCCCATAGGTGATAGAGAGAACCCGCCGTCCATGTGTTCGTAGACGATGCCAACCGTAGATAGACCACGCAATAGACGGTGAGTCGTATCTAGAGGTGTCGCACACGTTCGAGCTACCTCGGCGGAATTTTGGGGGCCCGCTGCAAGCGCTGCAATCATGCCCAATTCCACCGCCGCTCCGATCATCGGAACGACCGCACCCCCCAACAAGAGCTGCATCAACGCCTGACCGTGCGGAACCGATTGGGCGTCGGACACTGATCGCTCAACAGAACTTGTGATCGCACGATTGCTCATGATTTTACTAACTCCAGCCCGCGAAAGTTGGTTCCATTGTGACATTCACGTCTGCACGCAAAATGCCGCTACGCGCTAGGCGGCCGTCACCAATGACTACATACCGCGGTTCTCAGGTATTCGCTACACTACGGTTTCAAATGCGTCGACCTTCGACCTCCGGCGTCAAGGTGGAATGGGAGTTGCACGCACCGCATCCCCGCGTTCAAGTCACTAAGTACGAGCGGTTGAATGCTCAACACGACTTGTGGTCACCGGCTACCAAGTATCCTGTCTGGCTGGTAAGTCCGTGCGTTCCCTCCTGCAATTGAGTTGTCCCGGTCCGAAGGGCCTCCGCAAGCTGAAAGCTGAGCGCTAACTGCTGATCGCCGGCGTCGTTGACTGCCCCTTCGGCGCTCCTCGGTTCACTCGAAGCGCTGGCCTCAGTTGACTCATCCACTCCGTGGATTCAACAACGAAGGTACTGGCTCTACCCGGTTACGGACGGGAATTTCTACCGTGGCTGGCGGGCAATAGGGTAGTTCTTTCAATCCAAGGCAGAAGCTAGCATCGGTCACTAGCAAATCCCCACGACAGGCTTCGGCGTCGAGTGATCCGGCGGGGGAAGGCCAAGCTCTCCGTGCAGGTTGTTGCCCCAGCAGCGGACACTGCTCGCTTTCATCAAAGCGCAGGTGTGATTGACGCCTGCTGCGAGGCCAGCTATGCCGCTGAGTACGTCGCCCGTCGATGGGCTTGAGCGGTGCGTGGTCGTGCCGTCACCAAGTTGACCAAAGTCATTGCGTCCCCAGCAGCGGACAGCGCCGGTCGCGGTGAGCACGCAGGTGTGAGAGCTGCCCGTTGCGACGACCTGGAACGCGATGGCGTCGGGACTACCACAGCCGCCAGCGAGCCCTGTACCAGCAGTGCTCGCAGTCGTACCACCAACACTCACCCCACCGAATGCAGTCGTTCCGCCGACGCTCATCCCGCCCATTGCAGTCGTCCCACCGACAGTCATGCCGCCGACGAGCTCTGATGAGACGGAAGCCCTGCCCCGCAGCCTAGCAACGGCAACAGCGGAAACCATTTCACCAGCCCGAGGCGAAGGCCCTGTTTCATCGGCCCATCCATTCACGACAGCCTGACGCAGCCACGCGGAACTCTACCTCGCTCTTTTGCTGGGAGATAGGCGAAGCGCTGGAAATCCATCAACCCGACGTCACTTTTCGGCTAGAGTCGGGCGCGCATGGCCTTTCACGGAATAGAGATCCCTCCCTACTTCAGAGTGTTGCCCCCTGACATGCCGCCCAACGCTTTCGGGCCACCGGGGAACATGACGCTGCTGCGCCTCAAGTCCGGTATCGGGTTTGGCGTAGGAACCCATGAAACCACGCAACTTTGCCTGCTGGCAATGGGGCATTTCTTGCGGTCTGGTTCCCAGCCCTGTTCCGTATTGGACTTTGGCGCCGGGTCGGGGATCCTGGCCATTGGAGCGGCGCTTAGTGGCGCACGCGTCGAAGCCATCGAGAACCACCTGCCTTCGCTCGAGAACGCTCGCGAGAATGTCTCACTGAACGGCGTCGACACCCGCGTCGACTTGCGTACGGAGCTGAGTGAACCCCCGCGAACCTTCGATCTGGTTATCGCCAATATCCTCAACCGCGTGCTTTTGGAGTTTGCAGAACCCTTGTGTCAGCGACTGTCCCGCCATGGTCGAATGATTCTTTCTGGTTTGGTTGCTACAGATGTGCCGAGCATCCTCGGACGCTATCGGCCGTTGTTGGAGTCGATGGTTGCCCAAGTCCATGAAAGAGGAGATTGGCGAGCGATTGTGTTTGCTCCCGGAAGTCAAACGGAAGTCTAGCAACTGCGGCCGAATGCGTAGGCGCTGCAGGACCGAATTGCGACCGAGGATGACACCGGTCCATGCAGCGCCGACTGCTTAACGACGGACTAGACGACAAATGTTCGTTCAATCATCTTCGGGAATGCGCCCAACACAGAAGAACTTGCTGGCGTCATAGTCTTGAATGTCGACTTGTCCGACGCGAACCAATGGGCCATCAATGAAGGTCATGGTGCGGTCCCCGTTGGATTTCTTGGCGCAATTGATCACCACCTGAGTGTGCTCACCCGTTGACCACTCCCAAAATAGAACATCCCCCGCCGCAGGGGCAATCGTGTTGCCCTCGACCCACCCGGAGTTCTCCTTGGCTGTCGTGTTCAGCGTCCAATTGTCCTGTGCGGTTCTGTAGCAATAGAGCCTACCGTCGTCCTTGAAGACGTCTCTAAGCACGTACATGTTCTTCTGAGCTTTGAAGTCATCGAGATAGAAATCGTAGTCGCCCGCGCTGGAGTACGCGAATTTGGCGTAGTACCATGATGTCGTTTCCGTACAGAGTGCGGTGTCGTCGCCGTACTTTGGATTGGTGCCGTTGTCGTCTACGAGGTCCGAGCCACTCTTGCCAACGTCATCCATGAACTCCCTGGTCCATCTGTCGAAGTTCGCATTCAGATTGTCGACGCAGCTCGTCATTGGGTTGCGCGATGTGCAGTCGGAGTAGACTGCATTGTTCTTGTCCTTGACGCCCTTGGCGTTCAGGAAGTGACAGACGGAGCAGGCCTTCCACTTCCAGGTCGACAGCTCGAGGCTCTTCTTTCCAACTGGCGCTGCTTGGTACGAAGGGAGCGTCCCGGCGGCGTTCCTTCCTGCGGGCGTGTATCGGTTGTTCCAGATGGTCGTTTGGTTGTTGTTTTAGTACTCGATTGCTACCTCGAGCTGGTCGATACTTAGAGTCACGTTTCCTCCGCTGTTGACGAAGTTCATCGTGTCCCAGTGAGAGCGATTGTTGAGCGCTGCCAGCGATTGTAGATCACTGAGCTCTGTTGCATTGAGCGGGTTGCTCGTGCAGCTACAAGCAGTGGCGCCTTGAACCAGTGTAACCGACACGGCGATGGTTCCGCCCTGGTAGTCGACGAATTCCACCTCTCGCGTCAACGAGGTAGAACAGGTCGTGCCGGACGTCAATTTCATCGTTACGGCCAGATTGGTTGGGACTTCAGGGGTGTATGCGTTCGCGCTGCCAACGATGGCGAGTTGAGCGAGCGCAGCCGACAGCACTGTTAGCATCGTTCTCATTTTGGACTTCCTTCTCTTGGTATTGACTACAGCGCAGTCATGAATTGCCGAGAACGCTCGATTGGCGGTAGCGCAGTTCGGACGACGGCTTGCCGTGGTTGCAATGAACCCGCCAGAAGAACTGGCCGGATCCATTCGGTGCAGCCCCCGTTTCTGTGTGCAGCTTCGCGCTCATCGGCGCTCGGCGCAATGCAACTGTGGCGAACGGTACGAAGTCGGTGACGGGTGGTGTTGCTCAAGCGTCTCGGGCGTTTGTGTATGTGCAGGCGCTGCGACCCAGCCCTCGACGCTGAGCGGCGCACATGTCCACGCATGTCCGCGCGTACGGGGTCAACGGCGCGAAATGCTGCAATTTGCCCTCAATCCAAGTTCGCCGCGGCGGCATGGAGCTTGCTGAACGACGAATCACCGCCGAGCTAGCGGCTGTCATCTCGTTGGACTGTGGTGGGGAATGGATAGGACATGAAGCTCAAGGTAATGCTCGTCGAAGGTGACGCGTCTGTTCGCGATGCCCTGCTGGTGCTGATGGCTCCCCATTCCAACATCGAGGTTCGTTGGGAAGCCGAGACCTTGGAGCGCGCACGGGCACTTCTCTTGTGCCACGCTCCAGACGTGACATTCCTAGCTGTCCAACTGCCGGATGGTGACGCCTTCGAGCTCATGCCGGATCTGCCAAGATCAACCCACGTTGTGTTCGTTGCTGGGATCGACGCGCATGCCGTTCGTGCATTCGAGGTAAGTGCTCTCGACTATCTCCTCAAGCCAGTCACGCGAACGCGGTTCGAATTGACGTTGTTGCGCCTGCTGGCTGTCTCCCGCCATTCGATGCCGCACGCTGCGGCAACGCTCCCAGCGGAGTCGGCCCGCCTCCTGATCAAGAGCGAAGCGTGAGTTCGTAGCGTTCGAGCAAGTGGTGCTAGTGACCTGTCTAGGGGGAAACTATACCGAGTTGTGGACGACTGACGACCGCCGCATCGAGACGCGACGTACCATTCAGCAGTGGGCCAAACTGCTAGATGAGCACGCCTTCGTGCGTGTGAATCGCTCGAGTCTTGTCGGTTTAGCGCACGTGGTGCGCGCACGGGTCTCGCCTGCGCGAGGGGTCGAGTTCGACGTTTCGCACCTTGTCGATCCAGTGGTGGTCAGTCGACGGCTCGCTTCCCAAGTGCTGTCCGCGCTCGATCGCTACGGGGGGCAGCTGTGTTGAAGAACTCGTCGTGTCCGGCCTGAAGTCGGAACTGGTAGCCTTCGCCGTTCGCCCAACCGTCGTGACCTCGCCGAACCGGCCAAGAAGAGGCACGATTCGAGCAGACGGCCGCGCAGTAGGCTCCGGTCCAGTTCTGATCGAGGCCGGCGCTATCCTCACGTCATTACATGGAAATGTATTAGCGCGCGCCTCCCGACCGTCGAGCTTCGTCTGACCCAGACGACGGAACTGGAGGGTTATGGTGATGCCGCGGTCGCGCTGGCCGTTGGAGAAATGGCTGACACACGCCAGCGAAGGGACTCCCTCGACGCACGAAGACCTAGAGGTCTTCGTGCTCGGTGATGCCGGCGCAGCTCGCCGGATCCACGACCAGGCGTTGGATCGTGGGCAGAGAAGTGAGTGACATCGGCCATTGCGAACGAACCGCGGAGCGAGATGACGGTAGTAGACTTGGGGCATAGCGAGGGGACGCGCGATGAGTGACAACGAGCTAGACAGTGAACGACTCGGGCAGGAAGAGCAAGGGCATCGACGACGCCTTGCCGTACTCGACAGCGCCGACAATCGCCCGCACTCGGATCGCGCTGTCGATACGCTGGTGCAGACAGCTCCAGAATGGCAGGCCACCTTCGATACCGCTGCCGAGTATTCTGGTGCGGTCCATGTGGTGAGTGACGTCACCGAGCTCAAGCGGATCGAGGCCGTTGCCGCGTTGAACTCCGAACGCATACAATCGCTCTTACGCCTTAACCAGATGGCCGATGCCGCCTTGCAAGAGATCACGGATTTCGCACTCGAAGAGGCGGTTCGATTGACACAAAGTACGATCGGCTACCTGGCGTTTCTCAACCACGATGAAAGTGTCCTCACCATGCACTCGTGGTCGAGGACAGCCATGGCCGATTGTGCCATCATCGACAAGCCGATCGTTTATCCCATCACATCTACCGGACTTTGGGGCGAGGCGGTCCGGCAGCGCCGGACCGTAATTACCAACGACTACGCTGCCACGAACCCCTTGAAGAAGGGTTGTCCCGAAGGCCACGTGCTGGTCAAACGCCATATGAACGTCCCGGTGTTTGACGGATCCAGAATCGTCCTCGTCGCAGGGGTGGGCGACAAGGTGGCAGGATACGAAGAGAGTGATATCCAGCATGTGACGCTTCTCATGGAAAGCATGTGGCGGTTGCTGGAGCGCAAGCGAGTGGAGGCGGAGCTGAGAGCGGAGATGGCGAACCTCGACGCGGTTTTCGAGTCCTCCCCGGTCGGCATGCTTATCCTGGACGAAACAACCAACATCGTTAGGGCCAACGCGGCCGCGGTAGCCCTGACCGGGGGCAGCGTATCGGATGTCTTGCAGCATCGGCCGGGCAACGCCTTGCGTTGCGTTCACAGCTCGAAGGACCCACGCGGCTGCGGCTACGCTAAGGAATGCCTGCTTTGTCCTGCGCGCAACGGCATTGAAGCCTTGATCGTGAGCGGTGGCGCCATGCACGGTGCCGAATTGCCGCTGGAGCTTTGCCGGAACGGGGAACCCCAAAAGGTGTGGCTGGAGTTTGGTGCTGAAGTCATCACAATCAACGGACGCCGGCATTTGTGCGTGGCCCTTTCGGACATCACCGAGCGCAAGCGGGCGGAGGAGGCGGTCCGCAGCCTCAACGCCGAGCTCGAACAACGAGTTCGTGAGCGCACCGTCGAACTGGAAGCGTCCACCAAAGAGCTGGAGGCATTCTCGTATTCCGTATCGCACGATCTGCGCGCTCCGCTTCGATCGGTCGACGGCTTCAGTCTCGCGCTCCTGGAGGACTGCGAGGACAAACTCGACGCGGCGGGCAAGGACTACCTGAGAAGAATCAGAGCTGCCACCCAGCGCATGGGAACCCTCATCGACGACATGCTTCGACTCTCCAGAATCACGCGTGCGGAGATGGTCGTCGAAAAGGTCAATCTGACCGAGATCGCCCGGTCGATCATCCATGAACTACAGAAGTCCGAGCCCGAACGCGTAGCTAACATCAGGATCGCCGACGGGCTCGAAGAAACGGCCGACCCCAAGTTGATGCGAATCGCAATCGAGAACCTACTCGGCAACGCCTGGAAGTTCACGGGAAAGCGACCAGAAGCCGTCATCGAGTTCGGTTCTACGAATGAAGGCGTGAAGAAGACGTATTTCGTTCGCGATAATGGGGCGGGCTTCGACATGGCCTATGTCAACAAGCTGTTCACCCCATTTCAGCGTCTTCACTCGATGGATGAGTTTCCGGGCACCGGGATCGGGTTGGGCACCGTTAAGCGCATCATGCATCGCCACGGAGGCAAGGTGTGGGCAGAGGGACAGGTAGAATACGGCGCAACTTTCTACTTCAGCTTTCAAAGGTAGCTCGGGAGGGACTGACCCGTGAAGATCCTATTGGTGGAAGACAATTCGGACGACGTGCAGCTGACGCTGCGCGCCTTCAAGAAGAGCAACATCGGCAACGAAGTCATCGTGGCAAAGGACGGGCAGGAAGCGCTCGACTTCTTCTTCGGGGAGGATGGCGTTGCCGGCAAGGACCGCGACGACCTGCCTGCGCTGGTCTTGCTCGACCTGCAGCTACCGAAGATCGACGGCATCGAAGTCCTGAAGCGGGTACGCGCCGATGAACGGACGAAGCTCGTGCCCATCGTCATCTTGACTTCATCCAAGGAACAGGTGGACATGCTCAACGGCTACGCCCACGGCTGCAACAGCTATATCCGAAAACCGGTGGACTTCAATCAGTTTGCAGAGGCCGTGCGACAGCTCGGGCTTTACTGGCTCGTATTGAACGAGGCACCGGGCAAGAACCATGGTCTCTGAGGCTTTCGGGAGGGACAATGACGGTTCCAATTCGTGTTCTTATCGTCGAAGACAGTGAAGACGACGCCCAATTGGTACTGCGCCAATTGCGTACGGGCGGCTATGACCCCCACTGGGAGCGGGTCGACACGCGCGAAGGGATGCAGCGTGCCCTCGATGGACAGGTGTGGGACGTCATCATCTGCGACTACACACTGCCGCGCTTTGACGCCCTCGCGGCTCTGAAGAGCGTTCAGGAAAGCGAAAAGGGTATTCCCTTCATCATCGTGTCCGGAAAGATCGGGGAGGACACCGCTGTGGCCGCGATGAAGGCAGGCGCTCACGACTACGTGATGAAGGACAAGCTCAATCGGCTTCCCGCCGCTGTGGAGCGAGAGATCCGCGACGCGAGCACGCGTCGTGAGCATAAGCTGGTCAAAGTGGAACTGCTGGCCAGTGAGGCACTGGCTAGAGGAATTCTCGAACATGTGCAGGACGCGTACATCCGCGTCGACATGGGGGGTCGCCTCGTCATGGTGAGCCCGTCCGCGGCGAGCCTTTACGGTTATGGTTCGAGCCAGGAGATGCTTGGGCTTGCCAGTCTGGCGCTCTACGTCAACGAAGAAGAGCGGAATGGTGTCATGGAGGCTCTGACGCAGCACGGCAGCGTGTGTGACCGCATCGGCATGGGCCGCAAGAAGGACGGCACCCTCTTTTGGGTCTCCCTCAATGCACGGTTCTTCGCGAATGAGCAGGGTCAAGTAGCCGGCGCGGAATGCTTCGTCCGCGACATCACCGAGCGCAAACGTGCAGAACGAGCCATGGAGCAGAGCGAACAGAAGTATCGCAGCCTGTACCAGAACGCCGCACTTGGTATCTTCCATTCCACGTTAGAGGGCGCGTTCATCGATGTGAACCCTGCTCTGGCCAAAATGCTTGGATACGCGTCCCCAGAAGAGGTGGTCAGCACCATCACCAACATCGCCGAGCAGGTCTATGCGGAGCCTCTCCAACGCGACGCTGTAGTGGCTGAGACGCTGCAAGCGGGGGGGCTCTTGAGCGCCGATGTTCAATATCGTCGAGCCGACGGAGCCCATTGGGACGCCATGTTGCACTTGCGGCTCGTCAAAGATGCAGCGGACAAGCCCAGTCACTACGAAGGGTTCGTCGAGGACATCACCCAGCGCAAGCAGGCGGAGATGCAACTGTCGCAGCTCCATCACCAACTCCAACTCGTCTTGAACTCGACTTCGGAGGGGATTGTAGGCTTGGATTTGCAGGGCAAGCACACGTTTATCAACCGGGCCGCCGCAACGATGCTGGGCTACGAAGTTGAAGAGCTTCTCGGTCGGCCCAGTCACAGCCTTTGGCACCACACCAAGGCTGACGGAAGTGTCTATCCCTTTGAACAATGCGAGATCCTCAGTGTCATTCGCGACGGCGCGGTGCGGCGGTTCCCCATCGATCTCTTGTGGCGCAAGGATGGCACCAGCTTCTCCGCCGAGCTTGCAAGTACGCCCATGATTGAAGATGGGGTGCCGGTCGGCGTTGTGGTGACATTCACGGATGTCACCGGCCGTCGCCAGGCGGAAGAGACGTTGCGGGCAAGCGAAGCAAAGTTCCGCATGCTCTTTCAGAGCAATCAATCCATCCAGGGACTCTCCACCTCGAAAGATGGCTGCTACATCGATGTGAACGACGAGTTCCTGCGAGTGACGGGATTTCGCCGGGAAGAGGTCATCGGAAGGACGGCGCTCGAATTGGGGATTTGGGAAACCGCGGAACGTCGTGCGGCGGTGGTCGACGCGGTCAGCAAGCGCGAGGCAAAGCACAACGTGGAGACGCGGATGCGAACCAAGTCCGGCAGCATACGGACCTTGCTCTGTAGTATCGAGCAGCTCATTTCCGAGGGAGAATCTTGCCTTCTCGTGTCGGCCATCGACATCACCGAGCGCAATCGGGCTGAGGAGGCGTTGCGTGACAATGAGCTGAAATACCGCACTCTGTTCGAAACCGCAGACGACGCCATACTGCTGTTCACCGACGATCAGTGGATTGACTGCAACAGGGCCGCGTTGAAGGTATTCGGCTGTACTCGTGAGCAGATCATTGGTGCACATCCGAAGGTGTTCTCCCCACCAACGCAACCCGATGGGCGGGATTCAACAGCGGAGGCTATCAAGAGGATTCAGCTCGCCTACATGGAGAGACCGCAGTCTTTTGAATGGACTCACTGCCGAATGGATGGAACACCTTTTCCCGCAGAGGTCAGCTTGAGTCGACTTGAGTTGGGCGGAAAGCCGCATATGCAGGCGATCGTGCGAGACGTTACCGAGCGCAAGCGGGCAGGCCAAGAATTGGATGCATACCGGACTCATCTCGAACACCTGGTTGAGGAGCGAACCAAGGAGATTGAGCTACTCAGTCAACTCACCTTCGTGTCATTGGAGTCCGCCTCGGTCGGTGCCTGGTGGATCAACTTCGAGGAGGACGACATCTACCATGCATTGGACACAACAGCCAAAATGATCGGGATACCCGTATCCCAATTGCCCAACAAAGCGTACCGCATCAGCGAGTGGGTAGAGGTATTGCGCGAGGCACAAGCGAAGATTCCTGAGCACGCTAAGATGGTGGATAGGGCACTCGAGCAGTTCGTTGGAACTATCTCTGGCAAGTATGAGAAGTACAGAGTCGTCTATCCCATTGTGAAGCCGGACCAGGCGGTAACGTGGATTGATGCCCGAGCGGACGTTACTGCTCGCGACAAGGATGGCAGGGCGCTGACAATGACCGGCACGCTGATTGATGTGACCAAATTGATCGAGGCGGAGAAAGAGGTCACGGCGCATAAGACACAACTCGAGCGGTTGGTGACAGAGCGGACCGAGGAGTTGGCTCTGCGGAACCGCGAGCTGCAGACGGCATCGGAACGCTTGATTCTGGCGACACGAGCCGCGAAGATCGGCGTCTGGGACTGGGACGTGGTGAAGGACGAGCTGGTCTGGGACGACGCCATGTACGGGCTCTACGGAATCCGTCGTGGAGAGTTTTCCGGTGCCTATGCGGCATGGTCAGAGACCATCCATCCAGATGACAAGGCGCGGGCAGAGGAAGCGATTCAGCAGGCACTTCGCGGCGAGCGCGAGTATACGCCGGAATTCCGCGTTATTTGGCCGGACAGCTCGATCCACTACATACAAGCAGCTTCCCGGACATTCCGCACCGCTGATGGCAGTCCGATCCGTATGGTCGGCATCAACTTCGATACGACCGAGCGCAAGCAATCTGAGCAGGAGCGCGAGACACTGGAAGCTCAGCTCCGCGCATCCCAAAAGATGGAGGCAATTGGCAGCCTGGCGGGCGGTGTGGCTCATGACTTCAATAACCTAATATCGGTCATTTTGAGCTACACCAGCTTTGCGATCGACAACGCGGCGGGGGACGACGCTCTCAGAAACGATCTTCTGGAAGTCACGAAAGCTGGCGAGCGCGCCGCAGCGTTGACTCGGCAGCTCTTGGCCTTCAGCCGCAAGCAAGTGATGCAACCCTTGCCCTTGAACCTCAATCAGATCGCCATCGGGATCGAGACGATGCTTCGGCGGATCCTGGGCGAAAACATCGACTTCGCTATGATACTGGCGCCAGACCTCGGTCTTACCATGGCCGATCCTGGCCAGATCGAGCAGGTGCTCATGAACCTGGTCGTCAATGCCCACGATGCCATGCCTATGGGTGGCAAGCTGACCATTGAGACCTCCAACGTAGAAGTCGATGGCGAGAGCGCCGAACACCACCTGACCTTGCAGCCCGGACTCTTTGTTCGGCTCACGGTTACTGATACGGGTTGTGGTATGGATGAGCCAACGAGAGTCCGCATCTTCGAGCCGTTCTTCACCACCAAGGAGGTGGGCAAGGGCACCGGCCTCGGCTTGTCGACGGTGTATGGCATCGTCAAGCAGAGCGGAGGCGACATCTGGCTCTACAGCGAACTGGGCCACGGGACCACATTCAAGATCTATCTGCCGCGCGAGCTGTCGGTCGTGAAAGCGATGAGCGCCAGGCCCCAAGCGGAGCTGCTACATGCCACGGGAACCGAGACGATTCTGGTGGTCGAGGACGAGGAAGCACTGCGTAATGTCGCGATGCGAGTCTTGGTGGCAGCTGGTTACCACGTGCTGATGGCCGCAAACGGATACGATGCGCTCCTGGTCTTTGGACAACATGAAGGCGATATTCCGCTGCTAGTGACCGATGTGGTGATGCCGCGGATGAGCGGAAGGGAGCTCGCTGACCGCCTGAAGAGCATGAAATCGGAACTCAAGGTTCTCTACATGTCGGGCTACACCGACGACGCCATCGATCGTCACGGCGTGCTCGAGGCAGGGACACATTTCCTGCCAAAGCCATTCACAGGAACTGAGCTGACGCGGAAGGTTAGACAGGTACTGGACAGCGACGTCATCAATGTTGTGTATGCGCAGGAGCCGGCTTTCGGAACCGACAGCCACGCCGAGACCCGCGCTAGCAGCGATGGGCAGTCGCTCGACAAAGAGGCCTCCCGCTCGCTACCTCAGGACGTTGCGGATGAGTTGCGCACCGCAATAGTGTCTGCTCGTTACGACGAGCTCATCGGGCTCATCGACAGCATTCAGACCGCAACGCCAGCCGTTGCTGTCAGTCTTCGACGGATGGCGGAACAATTTGATTACGACGGGATGCAAGCCCTTCTGGGCTTGGGCGATGCAGCGCGCTATGACGGTTGACCTGCTGGGTCAGAGAGTTCTCAGCATCGATTCGATAAGCAATTAGCGCTCTTTGGCGTCACTCGGCCTCGTTGTGCCTTGGATCGGCAAGCGGATTGTGAAGGTGGTTCCTTTTCCGAGTGCAGTCTCGAAGTCCAGCGTTCCACCATGTCTGTCGACTACAATAGACCGCGCGATGGCTAGACCTTGACCGGTCCCCTTGCCCACGGGTTTGGTCGTGAAGAAGGGCTCGAAGATGCGTCGGCGCACTGATTCGGGAATGCCGCTGCCACTGTCCGCGACATCGACGCGCACCAAGTCGCCTTCACGGCGAGTGCTGATGCAGATCCTCCCCTTGGTTCCGCTATCCTTGACCACCGCCTCGATGGCGTGTGCAGCGTTGACAATTAGATTCAAAAATACCTGGTTGAGGCCGCCGAGGTGGCATACAATCGGTGGGAGTTCGCTGAAGTTCTTCTCGATGTCCGCGACGTATTTGTATTCGTGTCTGGCGATTGTAAGCGTTGCCTCGATAGCTCGATTGATGTCGGCGGGACTTTGCTCGTGTTGGTCGCTATGGGCAAACTCCTTCATCGAGCGTACGATGCTTGCAATCCTAGAAGTGCCGTCGATGCAACGCTCGAGCGAGGGTGGCACATTCTGGATGAGGTCCTCCAGGTCAATTTCTCGCTCGATAGCTTCGATTTCCTCGAGCAATTGGCGCTCGTTACGGCCTGCACTCGACGCACCCAACGCGGCACGGTATCGGGGAAGCAGGGTGGCGATCCCGTCGAAGGCTTCCTTGATGAAGTGGACACTGTCGCCAATGAACTGCGTGGGGGTGTTGATCTCGTGCGCGATGCCCGATGCAAGTTGGCCGACGGCCTCGAGCTTTTGTGAGTGCATGAGGTCGAGCTCTACCTTCTGGCGCGCGGCCACCGCTTGTTTGAGCTCAGCCTCGGCTTGTTTCCGGGCAGAGATATCGGTCACATGAGCGACGAACTGTGTCGGTTTTCCGGTTGAATCTCGAAGCAACGCAATGCTCACGTCCGCCCATTGGATTCGGCCATCCTTACATAGGTACCGCTTCTCCATCCGCTGGGTGGCACACTCCCCGCGCAGCAATTCCCCTATTGCATCGAGGCTTGCCTGGCGATCCTCGGGGTGGGTCACGTCACTGAAGGTCTTGCCGCACAATTCGTGCTCCTCATACCCGAGCAAGGCGGCAAACGTGCGGTTCACTTGCAAGAACCGACCATCGGACCCGTTGAGCGCTTGACCCACCGATGCGCCTTCGAAGCTGGCTCGATAGCGGGCCTCGCTTTGCCGAAGCGCATCCTCATCGCGTTTGCGATCGGAAATATCGCGAAAGAACCAGACCCGTCCGTAGTTCTTGCCGTCTTGGGCAGCCATGGGAGCACTGAAGCGATCGAAAGTGCGGCCATCTTTCAGCGCAATCTCGTCGCGACTTCGTTCCATTGGATGCTGGTACAACCAAGTGACTTTCTCGACGAACTGTTCAGGAGCGACGAGCTTCTCGAGTACACTGCCAACCACGCGGGCGTCCGACTTTGAAGCCAATAGCTCTTGGGATATGCCCCACATTTCGACGAATGCACCATTGTGTGAGATGATCTTGCCCTCGCCGTCAACGACCAACATACCGTCGAGCATGGCCTCACGCTGCGTTGTCATCAGAAGATTCCCGAACACCAGAGCGCTCTCTGCCCGCTTCCGTTCCGTGACATCTCGAACAACGGCGACGGCACACCAGCGGTTGTCGAGCTGCGCAGCGGCAAGTGATATCTCGACAGGGAACTCCTCTCCCGACTTCCTTCGCGCGGCGAACTCCTGCGTCTTGCCCACTATCGCCCCTTGTCCGGTGGTTCGAAACTGCTCGAATGCGGTTTGGTAGGGCTCGTGAAATCGGCTTGGAGCAAGAAGGGTGTGCAGGTTCTGTCCCAACGCATCGGCACGGCTCCATCCGAACATCTCTTCAGCCGCCTCGTTCCAATGCGAGATGGCGCCATCGTTGTCAAGCATGATGAGCGCATCACGGGCTACGCGGCTCAAAGCCTCCAGTCGTTCGTTGGTCCGGCGCTGATCGAGCGACAGCTGGAGGTTGCGTGATTCCAACTCGCTCTGGAGCGTCCGGAGTTCTAGGTGTGTCTTGACTCGAGCAAGTACTTCCTGTTCCTGGAACGGCTTGGAGATGTAGTCGACACCCCCTGCGCGGAAGGCATGAACCTTGTCTTCGGTTCCATGAAGCCCACTGATGAAGATGATTGGTATGCTCCGCAATCGCTCGTCTTGCTTGAACCACCGACACAGGTCCAGTCCGGACATTCCAGGCATGTTCACGTCCAAGAGCACAAGGTCGGGAGGGTCGATGAGAGCTGCCTCGATTGCCAGCTTTCCGCTGGGCACAGGACGGGCCACGAGGCTGCCGCGCTTGAGGATTGTGGCTAAGAGCCGCAGGTTCTCGGGCGCATCGTCTACGACGAGGATACTGCTACGCTTGTCTGGATCCACGACTTGTTACCTCGCGCATCCTCTTTGACAGTCGTTCGGTTCCGTCCGTCTCCGTCATGGCTCCCCTCCAGTAGACCGTGCTTCGAGAACGATACCACGGGCGTGATTGGCGGGTACAGGGGTGCGGACACGTACTAGGGTGACCCCTGATTGACCACGCGAACGCCTGACTCGAGCCGTTCTGGGTTGTAATGACTACAGAGCAGCCACGATCCACCAGTGGATGTTGGGGCATAGTGCTGGATACGCGATCTGGACGGCTTGCAAGCACTGGTGCAAAGCCGACAGTCGAAGACCCAGGGACAGGTAGGCGAGTCCGCGTTTTGTCTGGTTTGTGCTGGTATCATTCTGGTCGCCGACGTAAGAACGACGATAGTCGCGCTCGCCTTGGCACGTGGAAGTCAGTTGACTCCGAGTTCCGTGGAACGGCCGCGTAATTACCCAAAGGGCTGCATCATGGAGCCCGTCCGCGCAAAAGCGATGTAAGTGCCACCCATCCGGGGACCCTGCGTTGCCCTCGTGCGTCGTCATCGCTTCCTGCAGCCCTGCCGTGCGCACCCGCGCCGAAGCTCGGCCGAACCGGCCAAAAAGCCCGAAGTCCGGTGAGGCAGCCATCGACGAGCATCGGCATGCAAATGAGGCCACGGTGTCATTTGTTGACCCTGCTGCGTCATTTGCGTGCCCGCAATCGCCGAACGCGGCAACCGCCCCATCTGGGGTCTAGGAACGGCGGCGGCACAATGCTAGCTTCGCGGCCGGCTCCGGTCCCGGTTCGGACCACGCGCAACGAGAAGCCGTTCGAGCGACCTTCTGTGGGTCGAGGATTGAGGAAGCATGTCGGAAATTCGCAAGGTCGATCCTTCGCAAGTCATCCCATTTCAGGAGAAGTTTGGCTACGCCCTAGGCGACTTCGCCTCGAACCTGTTTTGGATGCCATTCATCCTCTTCGGTACCTTCTTCTACACGGACGTCTTCGGCATCTCAGCCGCTTCCGTCGGCGTCATGCTGCTGGTAACCCGGATTTGGGATACCGTTATCGACCCGGTCATGGGCGCCATTGCGGATCGAACCAAGCCCCGCCAGGGACTTGGTCGCTACCGACCTTACCTCTACTGGTTCGCTCTGCCCTTCGGCTTCATTAGCGCCAGCGCCTTCTTCACGCCCGATGTCGGAGCCACGGCAAAGCTCGTCTATGCTTGGGTAACCTACACGGCCTTCGGCGTGATCTACACGGTTATCAACATCCCGTACTCGACCTTGATGAGTGTGATGTCGAAGGAACCGAGCGAGCGGCAGAGCGTCAGCTTCTTCCGTATGGTTGGCGCTCAGGCGGCGGGTCTCATCATCTCGACCGGTCTCATCTATTTCGTCACGAAGGCCGGCGGTGGCAACCAGCAGCGCGGGTGGTTTCTGGTCATGGGCGGTTTCGCGGCGCTCGCGGTCGTATGCTTCCTGCTTGCAGGCAAGATGACGCGCGAGCGTGTCGAGGCCGAGCCCAAGCCTGCCGGTGAAGGCACGAAGGACTTGAAGAACATCCTCACCTGTTGGCCATGGTGGGTGCTCTTCTTCGTGTCCTTCTTCACCATTGCAGCTTTCACCCTTCGGTATGGGGTCGCTGCCTACTACTTCAAGTACTACGCGGATCAGAAAGCGGTTGCCGAATGGAATCTCTACCCAGGTGGAGCCATCAGCGCGTTCTTCACCCTCGATAAGATCGCCGCCCTGCTCAGCGTGGTGGCTTTTGGCACCTTCGCCAAGAAGATCGAGAAGAAGACGATGTACGTCATCCTCATTCTCGTCTCGGGCCTGTTGTCGCTCGGCTTCAACTACGTCCCGAATACCAACGTCACCGCGATTATCCTGATTCAGGCGGGGTTCTCCTTCTTGACTGCGCCGACGGGTGCCATTCTTTTCGCGATGTACACCGACATTGCGGCGCATATGCGCAACGAGTCGGGGACGATTTCGAACGGGCTAGTCATGTCTGCCGGCTCCTTCTCACAGAAAATCGGCTGGGCCATCGGTGGTTCGATCACCGGGATCTTGCTCGGTATTGCCGGCTACGTTCCCGATCAAGTGCAGCCCGAGAACGTCAAGAACATCATGAGCTTCATGATGAGCTGGGCCCCCATGATCACCTGCGTGCTGGGCGCCGGGGCTATGCTCATCTATCCGCTCAGTGACAAGCGGATGCAGAAGATCACGGCCGAGCTCGAGCAGAAGGGCTTGAAGGAAGCGGTCGTCGAGTAGGGCCTTGACACTAATTCCAGAATCACCCGGCGGGACGAGGGGCGCCGGGGGCTGCGACCGCAGCATGCAGCACGTCGGTAAAACTCAAGATCCCCAAGGGCAGAAGCCCGCGCATGACCGGCACGCTGCGCACACCGCACATGCGCATTAGCCGCAGGCAATCCACGATCAAGAACCCCTCTTGAACAGCAACGGCGGGACTCGTCAATGCATCGGCAACATGGAGTTGGTCGAGAAGCTCCAACTCGCCCTCGCACAGGATCTGAACGATGTCTTTCGAGGTAATGACGCCGATGGATCGGCCCTCCTCTCCGGGCACCAACAGGCAATGTAGCTTCTGCTGACTCATGATCAGGGCGGCAGCGCGCAGGGTGGCAGTGGGCGCAATCATGATAGGATTGGGGGTCATCAGATCTGCTGCTGTCAGTTGCTTGAGGCTCATGGGCTGGGTCCTTGGAGAAGAAGTCAGGGAGCTTGGGTGTGGTTCACGCGGAAGTCTTCTCGACGCGGAGCACTGCTGTCTCGCGGTCGAGAGAGTATCGCGTGGCTCGAACCGCTGAGTCGATGGTCAACTGGGCGTTGCCGATGCGAATGCTGACGCCGGGATGCGCTAGTGTGACTTGGATAGACGCTGATTCGAGTAGACTCTCTCGACGCTTGGCGCGCTCGGCGAGACGCTGGACCTCGGCCGCCCCGAGCTCCGCTTTGGCGCGGCCCGCCTTGCCACTCTTGTTTCGATCGTTGCTGCGCCCGCGCACACGTTCCGAAAGGCGTTGTGCTTTGGCAGTGGTAATGCAGCGCTGGGCCGCTGCCAACGGCGATTCCAGTGGTTCGCCCGCAGTGAGCCTGGTGTCGATGCCATTGATTGCCCCAGCCTCCTTGATGATGATCCGCCGCTCCGAAAGCGCGCTACCGCCACGAATGCGACCTCCCGAATGAATCTCGACGGCTTCGAGCCGGCTATTCACCGACTCCTGTAGTCGTATCGCTCCACCCGCATGCAGCTCCGCCGCTTCGGCGTGATGCAACGTCAGATCACCTTCAGCACACACCGCGCCACCTTCACTACCGCGCACGCCACCGCGGATACGCAGATTTCCACCAGCCTGAACCGTGGCGCCATCGACATTGCCGAGGATCTCGATGTCGCCCGTGGCCGATACCGAAAATGAGTGCAACACGTCGCCTTTGACGACCAAGCTGCCCTGCATGTTGAGGTTGCCCGAGTGCATATCGACGTGACCCTGGTGTAGATGACGGTTGACGACATCGAGATATTGCCCCGCTACGTACAGGATGACGCCAGCGCGTGTTGCGCGAATCAAAAGATCGTCACAGACGGTAACTCCACTGAGCAGCTGCAGGCTGAGCGGGCGTGGTGGTGAGACGGCGATGGGCGAACCGTCGACACGTTGTCCCGCGACTCCTGACAGCGCAGGGTGAACGATTCCGAGGACGTCGCCGCTAGTCACCGGCTTTAGGAGCTCGCGATCGTGGTAGTCGATGCTGCCATCCTCGCGCAGGTGACCGGCCTGCAGCCCCGCGGTAAACGCACTTTCGAACCAGGCATCGGTCCCCGGATGCGCGTCGTAACCCACTGCAAGCAGCTCCTCGTCGCATTGGAACGTGGGCTCCAAGAGCCCCATTGCGAGCCGCTCGTAGGTTTCTGCGATGATGCCGCTGATGATGCCACGCGCTTGTAGTTCGGCGGATAACTCCGAAGCCTCGAGCGCCGACCCCGCCGCCACAGCCAAGAAGGCAGAAAGTCCGTCGCTCGTGGTGCGGAGCTTGAGGCGCGGATTCGACATCACCAACACCTATACCATACCGCCCGATGCGGCAGCAATGCTGCGGTCGGCATAGGTGGCGCCGCCGGCAAGCGGTGGGGTCACGAAAAGTAGGACGCGGTTCGGAGTCGAAGCCCCGAACCGGTCGCCTTGAAAGCCAACTTGAAACAGGTGATTCGTGCTCGTCAGAGCCACCCTACAGTTCGGTCATGACGGCAGCTGGTGAATTGGGATCAATGCATAGCCGCGAGTCTGGTACCAGATCGAAGAAGCAAAGGCATTGTCGATGACGAGCACGGCAGCGTCGAGTGTGCTCGCGTCAACGCCAACCCAATCACAAGAAATCTGACAGGCCTCGATGCGTACACCTTTGGAGCGTAAAGTCGACAAGTACTGACGGATTTCCACGCCCAATGGTTCGTTTGCCGGATCACCTAGCCCAAAATCCTGCGTCGCGAAGGCCACGGATAGGCCGCGTAGCGACACAACGAACTTGATGCGTCTTGCAGGTGCACCTTGACTCAACAAGAGATCGTAGGTGGAGTCGATGACCCAAAGAAAATCTCGCATCGTCTGCGGGCTTGTCACGTTGACATCGTAGAATGCCTGTGGGAAAAGCGGTGCGGACTCACCCGTGTAGTCGCCGGAGTCGGGTCCAACCGGGCCGGGACACGCTGTGGCCTGAGCCGAACCATCACTGATGGCCATGGCAATGAGTCCGACAACACTCAGCGTCGTAAATAGCTTCGCATTCAGTCGCATAACACCTCCCGTTGGGTCGACCTACGACCCGTCCAGAGGCTAACAGATCTCCCACTACAGCCCAATCCTGAGGATGCGTTCACCTGTGTAGTCACCAATGTGACACCAACGTTCGGCCTTGTCCGGTACTCAGGCCGCGGCGCCAGGTGGCGGCGAGCGCTGTAGGGTCTAGTGCGCCGGCGTAGGTCCAAATTTGCTTACTTGGCGGCCAAACAACTCGGCCATGCCAAACACCTTGTTGGATCGAGCGAGACGACCGTGTGGGCTGCGCTGGCAGCGTCGCACACCCGGAATGCAGAAGAATGGGACGCGGTATTTTCATTCACGCTCCCCCGGATACTTTGATAGCCTGGCTCGACTACGCACTGCGACGGGATGAGAATAGTCAAGTACGCAGCGCGGCGCAACCGAGGAGCATCGCATGACTCTTGTGACAGGGGTTGGATTCAGTGAGCACCGTAATCCAAGTGAGGCGGGTCGATTGGCAGCCGAGGCTGCAATGGCGAACGCGAACATCGATCGACCAGACTTCGTGTTTCTTTTCGGTACAGTTGGCTACCGTCAAGACCAGCTGCTGAAGGCCGTGCGCGAGGCCACTGGCAGGGCTCCGTTGAGCGGCTGCTCTGGAGAAGGCGTCATTGTTCCTGGCGCCGTCCACGAAACCAACTTTGGCGTGGTCGTTTGCGTGGTCAAATCCGATGAGATCCAGTTCCGCAATGCCGTGTCAGTCGGAATGAGTCAAGACGCAGTGGGGACAGGGCGCGTCGTTGGTCAAGCGCTGGGGCTTGCGTCGGCGAGTGATGCATTGGCTTTGATAACGCTGGCCGACGGGTTGACGCTCAACTTCGACGCCATTTTGCGCGGCTTGATGGCAGAACGCTCCTCCTTGAACGACATTCCAGTGCTTGGAGGCACAGCGAGCGACGACTGGACCTTCACCAAGACCTACCAGTACTGCAACGACGAAGTTGTTAGCGATGGTGTCGTTGGAACCCTGATCCACGGCAAGGGAGAACTGGTGACTCGAGTGCGACATGGTTGCGTTCCAGTTGGGGATGAACTTACGATCACCAAAGCGGAATCCAATCGCATCATTGAGATTGATGGCAAGCGAGCGTTGGACGTCATTGATGAATACCTCACCGTCGAGGAACGTGGAGGCGATTGGAAGAAGACGAATGTCTATCTGGCTATCGGTGTGAAAGCACCGGAGTACATGAAACACTACGATGACTACTTGATTCGCTTTATGCCCATGCGCGACGACGCTGGTGGAGGCGTCTACGTGCCGACCGAAATGGCGGAAGGGACCAAGTTCTTCATGACCCGGCGTGACCACGACAAGATTGCAAGCGGCAATGCGCGCCTTGCCGACGAGATGAAAGCCGCATTCAATGGTCGTGAGCCCCGATTTCTTATGCAAATCGAGTGCATTGGGCGCGGACAGGTCATTTTCAACGAGTCAGAGAAGCAGTCATTGCTCAAGGATTTGCAGGCAAGAATTGCCGGCGACAAGGCGCCTTGGTTTGGTCTCTACACCTATGGGGAGTTTGGACCCATTGGTGGGGTCAATAGCTTCCACAACTATAGTTTGGTCGTCTCCGCGATCCTCTAGTATTCACGTCGAACGTTCTGATTAGTGATTGTGTTGCCAGACTTTCAGGGCTGCCATGCCAGATATTGACTGTCTCCCAGGGATTGGAACTGACGTATCCGACGGCGCCGCGGGTGGTAACGACCGTGCGTTGCCTTCCTATGAGTCGCGTAGCCCGGAAGCGGCGCTGGTTGGTTCGGGTGGCGATCCATCGGCGCAGTGTAGGGCGCTGGAGCAGGAGAACGCGCAGTTGCGCGAACAGGTGCGGCGCCTGATGGCTGCGGAGAACAAACTGTATCGTCTTCAGGACCAACTCAGCGCGCAGCAGCGAGTGTACGTGCGTCTGGCGGAGGTAGGCCGCACGCTTACGTCACTGCTGGACGTGGACCTGATCGCGGAGACAGTCACCAAGTTCGTTGTGTATGGATTCAATTACGAGCGTTGTGTCGCGTTCCTGCGGGACGAGCGGGAGTCCCAGTTCTGTGTGCACGCCTTCGAAGGCTACTATGATGCGGATTCCGTCGCCCGATTGTCGTCTGCCAGCCTGTCTGGACAAGAAGTCACATTGGCTGGCATGGACGGCGATGCCGGTTTCGTCTGTTACAAAAGCGAACCTGGTTGCCCCGAAGCGGACGCGTTGGCTCAACTGGTCATGCTCGACGAATATTTCGCGTTTGTTCTGCCCAGAAAGGGCGGGGGGATCCTCGGATTTCTGATTGCAGGCAATACTCGAGAGCAAGCACGCTATCAGACCGAGGTCGTTGCCGAGGGGGAAATGCTCGTTGCATTTTCGAACCTCGCCAACCACACGGCAACCGCCGTTGACAATGTAAGGGCATTCCGTGCGCTCGAGCGAGAGCGGCAGCTCTTGGATCAAGCGGTGGCCGACCGCACGCGCGAGCTTTCGGAAGCCCTGGATATCGCCCAGGAGGCAGTGCGTTTGAAGGCCGAATTCTTGGCCAACGTATCGCACGAGCTACGAACGCCTCTCAACTCCATCGTCAATGTTCCGACAGCGCTTGCCGCGGACTACGTGCCAGTGCAAGTCTTGGATTGCGCCAGTTGCTCAGCGAAGTTCCAAGCGGACGATAGCGCGAGTATCGGCGTGTGTCCGGATTGCGGTGGTCCGCTCGCGTCGAGCGATTCCGTGGCTTGCGCGGGGGATCCTTCGGAGCACTACCGGTTCCTCAAACTCTTGCAGCAGCAGGGAGCGCACCTGCTGAGTCTTGTCGAGGACGTGCTCGACTTCTCCCGTCTTGAAGCCGGCCGCATGGAACTCCACTTGACGATGGTGGATGTTGCGCAAGTCATGGCTGAAGTCGATTGTACCATTCGAGGCACAGGGCGTATCGAGCAACGCGCCTTGGTGCTGCCGGAAGTGTCATCCGCCGTCACGGTGGTTGCCGACCGAACCAAGTTCAAGCAGGTACTCATCAACTTGGTTGGCAATGCGCTCAAGTTCACTAAGCCCGACGGCACTATCGAAGTGCGGGTGAGCGTCGAATCACCTGTAGGTGGCGCAGGGAGCATGCTTGCCATTGATGTGGCGGACAACGGCATCGGTATCCCAGCCGACCAGCTCGACGCCATTTTCGAGAGCTTTCGCCAGGTGGATGGGTCGCACACTCGCGCCGTCGGCGGGGCTGGGCTGGGCCTCGCCATCTGTCGGCAGTTGGTACAAATGCATGGCGGTGCGATTTCTGTCACCAGTCAGTTGGGTGTGGGCAGCACATTTCGGGTGTTGTGGCCCAAAGATCAGTCCGCCGCATTCACCCGAGCGTCGTCGCGTCCGCCAGAACATCTTAGCGAGTCCACATTGACGGTGGCGCGCCTTGGTCACGGGTGTATCGTCGTGGTCGACGATGATCCGGTGCAGCTTTCCATGGCGGGCAAGCTATTGGAACGGGAGGGTTACGAAGTCGCGCTCGTCGCTCGGGCAGAGGAGGCCGTAGAGACAGTTCGTCGCCTTCAGCCGCGCATCGTTCTACTCGACATCATGATGCCCAATGTGACCGGGTTGTCGATACTGACCCAGCTCAAGCGCAGCCCAGAAACCTCCTCCATAGCCATCATTGCGTCTACGGCTTTCCACCACAACCGCAAGAAGGCCATTGAACTGGGGGCTCTTTGGCTGCCGAAGCCTTGGAGTTCGCGCACTCTCTCCGCCGCGCACATCGAGAGTCTGGTGGGGAGCGGACTTCAGGCAGGCGACACGGCTGTCGATGATGGGCGCCACCGAAGGCCTCGCCTGGTTGAGTCAGTGTCCCGGATCCTGTACGTCGAGGACGAAGACGCTAACTGGGACGTGACGCAACTGTCTCTGCGCGGCAAATTCCACCTGAAGCGCGCGAGGGATGCGCGAGAAGCCTTTGAAATCCTCGAGCGGGAGACCTTCGACCTGATCTTGATGGACATCCAACTGGGCGGTTCGGACATGAATGGCATCGAGATTTGCAGAGCCTTGACGGGGCAAACAGCCGGCCCGTGCCCGGAGTACGTCAAAGACATCCGCGTAGCCTGCCCCATTGTCTTCGTGACAGCCTATTCCTCTCTCTACAGTCGAGAAGAACTCCTCGCCAGCGGCGGAAAAGAACTCGTTACTAAGCCTGTCGATTTCACCCACCTGCTGATGCTAGTCTCGAGATTGATGTTGCAGGGTGCATTGGGGCAGCCCGGCACGAACTAGCGACTGCTTTGCGGAAGCTTTGACTTCATGGCTCTCAAGCGCATAACACCCTTCAATCCCACCTCGCGGACGATGGCTACCCAAGCGAGGCCTCGGATCCTGTATGTGGAAGACGACGACGCCACCTGGCTGGTCACTGAGCGCTACCTGCGCGAGCGCTACGATATCGAACGAGCCAGGAACAGCGACGAGGCCCTACGTTTGCTCAATGACAGGCGCTTCGATCTGATTCTGTTGGACATCGAACTTGGTGGTTCTGAGCTCGACGGCATGTCCCTATGTCGGGTGCTTCGTGGAAGGGCCGAGCAGCGGCATGCTCGGATTCATATGCCCGAGGGGCTCGAAGCGGTGCCCATCGTTTTCGTGACCGCTTACGTGGCTCGATACCCGAAAGAGGAACTGCTCGAACTAGGGGCAGACGAAGTCGTCACGAAACCTGTCGACTACACGCGGCTACTCCTGGTATCGTCACGCTTATTGGTCAGGAGCGTAGGCTCGCCCTTCCGAGCGGTCAGGGACTGAGAGCAGCGAGGTGACCCTGCTCGAACTCGATGTTCTCGCGTCGAACTGACCGAAGGAAGATGCAGGAAGTGACCGCGGGCGCGCTTGTTGGTGATAGAGCTCCGCAGCGAATTCGCGGTGAATCTATGCGCGCTTCGTAGAGACGAGGTGGGTCAGTTCTGATCGATAGCGATGCCTAACTGTCGTCGCAGCTTGAAGTAACGATCGCTCGACACGAAGGCGACAAGATCGCGTCCATGCTCTCCGAACTGACCCTCCTCATGCTCGAGTCGATGAAGGGCTGTGGCCAGATCGTTGCAGAGCAAGAGTCCGGCGCGACAAGCGGTCTTTTCCGTGGTTTGACTCCAACGTTGCAGGTTGGTGCGACCGCCATCCTCGACGAAACGCAAGAAGCAACCGCGCAACGCATCGATTTGCGTGGGCTCAAGCAAGGGTTCGATGGCTTGTGCAATCGGAGCGACGCGCTGCTTGAGGTTATCCGCAATCGGTAGCCCGGGGCTGCCAATTGTCAGTGCCGCCAAGAACAGATCCTCGAGATCGGGCACTGCACCAAATAGCACTTTGATGTAGTGCTCTTGACGATATAGCGCTACGTGGCGCCCGACCAAAAATGCGTGTTCCAGTTGCGAAAGGCCCACAAGGACGCGCTTGCCGATCACACTGAATGGGGGGATCGACGGAATATGGGCGTAGCCTAGGTCACGATCCTTCTCGACATAGATGGGGGGGCAAGGCAGCCCGAGGATGGCGGCGGCCCAAGGCATGGCGCGCACCGCGGTTACGGTAGCCGTCGCAGGATCTTGCTTCGCGGATGGATCGGGCAGATGCAGTTTGCCATCCCTACGCATTGCCGCCACTCGGCCCAGCAATACTGCCGGCGCGATAAGTCCGAAGATCTGCCCCGTGAGCAGTTCCTCCTCGGGGTGAAACAGCAAATCGTGCCAGGCCGCAGGTGACACGCTGCCCCGCGGGGCAATCAGTGTCTGCACGCGATATTGGTCGAAGAGGGCGCGCTGCTCAGCATTGGCTTCCCCGATTGCGCAGAGGGCTTGGGTGACGCACCAGCGCTTGTCGAGTTCACCCCGTGCGGAGTACACCCGATATAATTGATGCAGCGGTTCGGGGCTTGTCGGATTGCGCCGCACGCGGCGCCAGAGCTCCTCGGCATCCTCGCCGGCATCGGCTACCGCACTCTCGAAGTCGGTGAGATTGACTTCCACGTTGATCGCTGATTGCGCTCGCCGCAGTTCTTCCTCGAGTTCGCGTACGCGAGCCTCCAGCTGTTCGATGCGTTTGAGCAATAGAGTGCGGCCGGCGTCACCGTCCGCTTGAACTCGGATAGGTGCGAGCGAAGCGACAGGTTCCTCGTACTCTTCTACGATTTGAACACGGTGATGGGATTGATACGCTGCGAGCATGGCCTGTTCAAGGCGAAGCAAACGCTGTCGATCGAGTCCCATGTTGTCCGCGGCCTTCTCCAACTGAGAGCGTTCCTCCGCAGTGATGACCCCGTCGGCAAGTGCTTCGGCGAATAGCTCTTCGTAGGCAACCTCGAGCGGGCCGAGGCCAAGTCCACCGGACGTCGCTCCGGGAACAAAACCCTTTCCGTGGTCGAACCCGCCCAGCTCACTCGTGTCGTTGCTCATTGCCATGCCCTCCGGACTAGCCACGCAGATTGCCTTCCGGACTGACACGATTTCAACAGCTTTCACATGAGTCCAATTTCATGAATCAATTCGCCTCGTCGTCGAGCAGGCCGTTTTGTCGGCGTGCGCCTGCGCAATGCCAAACAGGTCGGATATTGTAGGCCAATGAATGCATCCGACCCGTTCTCGACCGGCCAGGAAAGAAGCCCTACATTCAAGGGTCATGGATCTGGCTCGCTCCTTTCAAGTGGGATCGCTGCTGTTCGCCTTAGCGTGTGGGGACAGCTCCGTGCCAGCAAACAGCAACAAGAGCGACCCTGCCGTGGGCGGCGTCGGCGGCGCGACCATCACGCATGGTTCGTCGTCGAGCAGCGACGGCAAGAGCAATGGTGGCCAGTTGACGACCACTCTCGGTGGGACTCTGGCAAGTGGGGGCAATGCGGCGAGCGGCAATGGCAGTGGCAGTGGCAATGGTGCTCTTGCTGGATCTGTCGGCGGAGGCAATGCGGCAAGCGGCAGCAGTAGCGGCGCCATGGCCGGCAGCTCCAGCGGCGCCAATACGTTCGTGGTTGCGGGGGCAGGTGGTTTCGTGGGGGCAGCAAATGCTGCCGGGGCGGGGCCGGGGCCTGCTGCGGACACATTGGGCCAGGACCCGTTCTTGCGATCCGCAACGAGCGGTGTGCTTGTTACCAGTAGTGACGGCATGAACGCGACAGAGCTCGTTTTGGCGCCAGCCACCGATGGCGGCGTGTTCGTCGCTGGCGCGACGCGCGACCCGCGGGTCATGGGGCTCAAGTCATTCGACGCAGAGATCCTCTCCGAGGCATTCGTTGCTAGACTGGACGAACAAGGACAACGCTTGTGGGCCGTGCCACTTGCAGCCTGCGGCGTTCCGGTGGATATCGCGTCGCTGGCGAGCGTACCCTCCGTCTATGTCCTGTGCGGCTACGAGCCCAACCATGCACTGCTGACGCCCTCGACCTGCAACTCATCGGCTCTCGTGGAGTGTCTTTCCGGAAATGAGGGCATCATCTCGCATGAGACACAGGTCAAGATTCCGGCTTCGGCCGTTGGTGGGCGCTTCTGTCCTCATGGGCTTGGCGTTGACCCATCGGGTAGGAGTTACGTTGGGGGCGCTTTCTCTGACTTGACGCAGATCCAGCGCGTCATGCTGACTGCGATAACCTCCACGGGGCAACAGGACTGGAGCATCATTTCTTCGGGATCAATGGACACGTCTCGAGACTTTCCTGCTGCGTATCCAAGCGATGTTGACGTGGATGTGAATGGAAACGCGATATTTGCTGGAGCCTTCAACAACTGGCTCAAGCTGGGTGTGACGCAGTTGACGAGCCAAGCAGTCAGCGGTCAATACTCGATGTACAATGGCTTCATTGGAAGCATATCGAACACTGCTTCGAGTGTGAAAGTTTGGCAATTCGGCGGTACGGTGTTTGATGTGGCTAACGCGATCAAGCCGACGAAAGAAGGTGGTTTCGTTGTGGGCGGCTCCATGTCGTCGAGTGGTGGAATTGGCGGTAAGGTTGTTGCGGCGAGTCAGGAGGGGTCGGGGTTCATCGCACAATTTGGCTCCGATGGACAGGCAGCTTGGACGAAGGTGCTAGCCGGAAAGGGTGCGGTCACCGATCTTGCCATCGCGTCAGACGGAAGAGTCTACTTCGTTGGTTCCTTCGAGAAGGACGAGTTGTTTTACTCATATGATCCCACCACGGACGAGTTGGTCACGCATCGCACGGTGTTGGGCAGTCGGCGTGACAACGAGCTCTACACGAACAGCATTGCGATTTCCACCACGGGTGCCATCTGGATCGCTGGAACATTCAAGGGTAGCATCGATCTTGGTGCAGGCATGCTGACGACCGGCGCGGTTAGCGCTTTTCTCTGGCGCGCAGATTGAAATGACACCGCATTCATTTCGACGCACTCTGGTTTCCTCCTGGTGCGACCGAGCGACGGGAAATCCTCGAGGAATCAGCGGCTGTTGCTGGATAGGCACTCCATTTGGAGAAACCTGCTACGCTGCGGCGCAGCATGATGACCGAGGATGACACACTTGCGACGGCGAAAGGCGTGCTTCTCGAACGCATCGAGATTGTCTCGGGAGACATCACGAAGCTCGAAGTGGACGCCATCGTCAACGCTGCCAACGAGACACTGCTCGGCGGCGGCGGGGTCGACGGCGCCATTCACCACGCGGCTGGGCGAGCACTTCTTGCGGCCTGCAAGCAGCTTCCCGAGCTGCGCCCGAATGTTCGTTGCCCAACGGGTGAGGCGCGCATGACCTCAGGGTTTGGCCTCCCTGCTCGCTATGTCATTCACACGGTCGGTCCGGTTTGGCAAGGCGGCCATCGTGGTGAGTGCGAGCTGCTTGCTGCGGCGTATCGCAATAGCATAAAGCTTGCCGCGACCGAGGGCCTCTGTTCGGTGGCCTTTGCGGCGATCAGCACCGGGGTCTATCGCTTTCCTGTCGATGCGGCGGCCGAGATTGCAGTAGGTGAAGTCATTGCGGCATTGAAGACGTATCCCGGGCTGCTCCGGGTTTTGCTCGTCGCATTTAATGACGAGGTGGCGGGTGCACTCGCGCGAGCGAAACTACGGCAGCAAGTAGGGCTCGCAGGACACTAGAACCCCCGGATCCGCTCGACCGCGAAGCGTCCGAGCGCCGTTCCCTCGCGTCTGGGACCGTCGGCTCCCCAATGGGCGTGAAACGCGTCGACGAGCTCGAGTTCAGCGCGTTTGCCTCGCGGCGAGAAGCCCCATTCGGGTTCTTGGGAAACGTCGCTCGGATCCGCATATAGGCGCCAGACGAAGACCCCCACGAACCAGGGTTCGGGGATCATGGCACCAAGTAGGGCTCGATAGGCCCGCGCTTGGTCGCGTTCGTCTATGGTGACGTTGGCGAGGTGCTCGGGCCATTCCCAAGGGCGAAGCGCTGGATCGCGACGCGTGGTGTAGCCGAATTCGGTGAACAAAACGGGTTTGCCCCAGCGCTCGGCGAGCCGTCTGGTTTCTTTGGCAATGCGTGCAGCTCCGGCCGCGAGTTGGTCGTCGCTGGCGCCTTCCTTCTCCGCCAATGGGTAGAACGCGTTGATCCCAATGACATCGAGCTTGTCCCAAATCACCGTGTCGTGGACGTCATCCCAGTTGGCCGCGTAGGTCAGGGGTCCGTGGTAGGTCTTGCGGATCCGTTCGATGACAGGCAAGAACGCGGGTGCGTGGGCGGTGGTGACCCAACTGCGCAGTTCGACGCCAACGGCGAGCAGCTCGACGTGACTCGATTCGGCGACTCTGGCCCAGGCTACGGCGAAGTCAGCATAGGCCTTGGCCCAGCGTTTCCAGCCGGCATCCGTCTTGGGATCGATGTGGCCGCGCCAATCACCCGTCTCGACCCAAAGATGGGGCACGAGCAAAACGCGTAGCCCTTCGGCATGCGCTTGAGCGATCGCTTTTTCGACGGCAATCCTATTTTCGACGAAGGGCGCCTCGAAGCGCAACGATATGCCACTTGGTTCGAGACCATACACGCGACCAAAGGGGGTGATGCTGACCCAATTGCCGCCCATGCGACGGATCTCTTGCATCGTGTGAGCGCAGGCTTCGGAACCGTAGCCGCGATCGGGGTGCAATTGATTCTCGATCGGGCCAACCGTGGTGCCGCGGATGGCGCCGAGTCCCGTGCGCAGCCAGGCGTATTCTCGGGCAGGGTAGGGAAACGCCGTGCTGTGCGCCGAAGCAGTCCCTGGCGTTTTCACAGGCAAAGGTTCCGCGCCAGCCGCGGCACGCGGCGTGGCGGACGCGCTTGGTCCCAATGCCGCAAGCGCTACGACCGCTAAGCAACCGGACAATGCCTTTCGCTGCATCGGCTAGACTCCGAGCCTCGAAGCAAGCCCTGCCAAGTATTCGTTACTGACGTCCGAAATCCGTTCCACGACGTCGACCGCACCGGCTGCGCGCAGTTGAGCCTCGTTGTAGCTGTGGGCCACAGCCAAACAAGACAAGCCGGCACCAACGGCGGATTCGATGCCCGCCAACGAGTCTTCGACGACCAGCGTGCGTGCAACGACGTCGGGGCCCAGGATGGCAAGCAGTTGATTCCTTCCAATGACGTAGCCTTCGGGATCCGGCTTCGATGCTCGGGTGTCTTCAGCGGACACGACAAAGCGCACCGCCGTTTTTGCATCGAGCACCTCGAGGCCCAGAAGGATTTCGTCGCGCAGCGCGCCAGACACGATCCCAATCGGCGCACCCGCGGCGGCAAGTCGACGAAGCAGTGCGCCCGCACCGTCGAAACCCTTGAGACTCTCCTTGGCGAGTGACAGGTAGGCGGGCTTCTTCAGTTCGACCAATTCACGCACGAGCGCCTCGTCCACGTCGCGACCATGGTCTGCGAGCACCGCGCGGAAGGCGCCGACGTCATCGAAGCCGAGGTACTTTTCCCAGTAGTCTGCCTGCGTCATTTCAACGCCCATGGGCCGAAGAACCTCGCGGAAGGCGGCCCAATGGACATGTTCGTCGTCGACGAGGACACCATTGTAGTCGAACAGAAAGGCGGAAAACGTCATCTACGCCACCTTGAGCATCATAATTGGCCAAAGGGCCGCCAGCGGGCAACGTGCCAGCGGACGGGCCGCGAATGCTGTGTCATATTGCACCCCGGCTCGGGGCCTGCCACCAGTTGGCCGCCCACCCTCAGGAGAATGTGCACGCAAAATGAGTAAAGGTGATCTTCTCGAAATGGAAGGCGTCATTCAAGACGCTCTCGGCGGCGGACAATACAACATCAAGGTTGACCAAGGTGGTGCCGTTGTTCGTGCGCAGCTCAGCGGTCGAATGCGTCGTCATCACATTCGCGTGCTCCCTGGGGATCGCGTGCGCGTCGCTGTCTCGCCCTATGACTTGACTCACGGGCTCATCGTATACCGCGGTAAGTGAAAATCTCGTCGCGCGGTTGGGCAAGGTCAGCTTACGACTTTGGTCGTTGCCGAAGCCGAGCGAGACTGAATCGATTCGCTATTCGTTGTTTGGTGTTTGTTTGTTGCATCGCGACCACTTCGTCTATCGGTTGCGATGCTCGGCGTGACGCTGCCAAGGGGAAGAAAGCGTCCGCCTCGCTCTCCGTCGATGCCGCGGTCCTTCCGACGGAGTTGGACCAACCAGCTGCGCCACTACCCGCGGTTCTCTACTTGCCCGATGGCGGTGATGTAGCGTTGGGCTCCGATCTCGTTGGGGCAAAGAGTCGCGCTGTCGAAACTGAGACGAACCCTGCGAGTCGACGCTGTCCAAGCGAAATGGTCGATGTCGGCGGTGCCTTCTGCATCGATCGCTACGAAGTGCAGCTTGTTGACAGGTCAAGCGGCGAACCGCTCTCGCCCTATTATCCACCCGATCACGGGCGGGGAAAGAACGTGCTGTCCCATTGGGAGAAGCAGCGCGCCCAGAGCGACATTGCGCTCGGCAGGAGCATGGCCCTTCCCGAGTTACCCGCTCTTCAGCTCGAGGGGAAACTGGAGCCGATGGCGACCTCCAAGGGTCAAGTGGTGCCGAGCGGTTACCTCGATGCCAACACCGCACAACAAGCTTGTGAGCGCGCTAGCAAACGCCTTTGTACCGCCACCGAATGGGTGACGGCCTGTCGTGGTCAGCAGAATCGGCAATTTCCATATGGGGGGCAATACATTCACGGCGCCTGCAACGTCTTTCGCGATGCGCATCCAGCCGCCGTCCTACATGGCAATGCGTCGGAAGGTCACTTGGATCCGCGACTCAATCTCGTCGAAGCTGACGGCGGACCGCTCCTGCGGCAGACGGGAACAACGCCGCGTTGCAAGAGCGAATGGGGCACTGACGCCATATACGACATGGTGGGCAATCTCGACGAATGGGTCGACGACGTCCAAGGCGCATTCCACGGCGGTTTCTACTCGCGCTCGACACGCCTCGGCTGCGATGCACGGATCTCGACGCATCCGCGGCAGTACTTGGACTACAGCTTGGGTGTTCGGTGCTGTCGGTAGCAGGCGCGCTACTTAGTCCCGGCTCCGATGATGCTACGGCCTTCGTCGATGGTGGCCACGAGACGCGGCCAAGCCGCGCGCAACATCGAAGCTTCGTACTGGGTGTACTCGAACGCCGACTCGCGTTCTAGGTCAGCGACAAAGGACTCGTCGAATTCGCGTTGCTTGAGCACCTGGTAGTCGATGCGATCGGCCAAGCGAAGGATTGCAACCGATTGCGCGACGGCGCCACCCTGTGCAAAGGCGCGACCCGGTTGGTGATGCCACGCGATAATGGTGGCGATTTCGCGCGGCAATTGCCAATGCTCAATCACGTGTGCCCCGAGCACGGCATGATCCCAGCCGACGAGTTCTCGCTCCTTGAGGTGACCATCCTCGGGGTAGTCACGCATGTCGCCCTCGATGGCCGTGTAGTCGATATCCTTTGTCTGCAGGGCCAAGAGCTTTCCCACGTCGTGCAATAGACCCGCCAAGAACAGATCGTCGGCATCCAGCGCCCGGACATCGGCCGCAAGGTAACGCGCCAGAATAGAGACGCCGACGCAATGGTCACGGATTTTCGCGCCCACTGGATCTATGTCGTCGAACATGCCGTGGGCGACCAAGGTGACCACGATACGGCCGATGTTGCGCATGCCGAGCCGCATCGTGGCAGCTTCTATGCTGGTGCAGGAGCGGGAAGGCGCATACAAGGCGGAGTTGGCAACACGCAATACCTTTGCCGAGAGTCCTGGGTCGCGCTCTACGACGCGACTCAGATCCGCAGCGGATGTCGTTGGCAACTGCGTCATGCTAAGGACGCGTTGAGCGATGACTGGGAACGGCTTCAATCCTGACGCAACTGCCGTTGTTGCGGCTAGCGAGCTACTGGCTTGAATATGAGTTCGGATGGGATCATCATCGCCGAACCAGAGCTCTTCAATCACGTTTTCTGCGAGGCGTTTCGAGTTGTTACTGCCAGTGCTGAGCGTCGAACCGCTTTGAGCCTCGGCAACTGGGGCAGTTCGCTGCGCCGGAGCGGGAGCGGGCAACGATTTTGCCGGAGCGCGCAGCGACTTTGCCGGAGCGCGCAGCGACTTTGCCGGAGCGCGCAGCGACTTTGCCGGAGCGC